>NZ_JABWCS010000219.1 GCF_013359945.1 Paenibacillus agri
ACCCACCCACCCACCCACCCACCCACCCACCCACCCACCCACCCACCCACCCACCCACCCACCCACCCACTCACACTTAACATATTTATCTCATGTCATCAGTACCTAAGCCCCGCTGACAATAAGCGTGTCCCGCTAGGGACGAAAGCGTTCATACTTCTAGAGTTCAAGACACTTCAACCCTATCGCTTACGCCAGTTGCTCTTAGCGGGTGTCCAGAGGGTGCAGCCCTTTGGGGCCCTCCCTTAGGAAGGGAGGGTTTGGGAGGGATGGAAGAACAATTTGGATAATTAATAAGAAATGCAGTTAAGGAAGTAATGATATAGAGGAAGAAATGATGATGAAGATGAAGATGAAGTGAAGTTAAACAAAAAATGATGCAAATGAAATGAGTATGTTTAAAGAGACAGGAAAGGTGTTGATGGATAGAGGAGGGTTTGGGTGCCCCAAGAAGGTGTGATAAAATAGCCCCATTATGTAGGGATGAGGGAGGCACTTATGCTGAAATCGCTGGAAGCTATTGAGTTGTATCGCCAAGGCAAGCTGGACAGCTTGAAGGATATCGTCTGGCTGAAGTATATTGCCGAAGCAGAGGAACAGATCGTGAATCTGGAGCGGGTGGATTCGCTGCAGGAGCTACGGAATCATAATCCGGTGCTGCAGTATGTTGAGCGGAGCCTGAAAGTGTTGGATGGATTGGCCGTATCCTACTGGATCAAGGACCTGGTAGAAGAGACCCTTGTCTGGTCAGAAACAGCCAAAGGAGGCACGCTACGTCAGCGCCACCGCTGGCAGGAGGAAGGGATTAATTGCTTTGTGCATAATGTCGGCTCGGCGCAGCTATACCGGCGTCATCTGGCCAGTACGACATGGAGCGATGAAATGGACTCTGTGCCACAGGATCACACCAGGGATATATCCGAGCACAAAACGGCTAATAACCAGGAACCGGAAGGTGAATCGTATAATGAGGGTACCTTTACTTCAGTGGGGAGGATGGCCGATGAACTGAACGGTGCAATGGATATTTACCCGGCCAGATTTACCCTCGTCCATCGCTTGATCGGAACGCACGGATTGATCGGCCAGCAGATTCGTGGTGAGGTTCCGTCATCCGCGAACTTGCCGCTCTATGACATTGTGCAGGAAGGGCTGCTGTCTCCGGAGGAGCTGGAGCGTCTGCTGCTGACACTGAACCAATGTATTATCGGGGCTGTTTCAAAGGATCTGTGGGAGAATGTGCGCTTAGAGGTGCAGGAGCTAATTGCTACGATTTGTTCAGGAATGCTGTATGAGGATTGGTCGATGCAGGAAAGACTGCGCAGAATGCGTTCTGGTCCGATTGCCCGGGGAGAGGATTTCGAAGGAGAATGGCTTCGTTTGGAAAAGGAAGCGTTTTGCACCAGTCGCCTGGAGCTGTTGAAGGATATCACCTTCTGGTATGTCGAGTCGGCCCTGCAGACGTTCTCTTTCGAGCAGTTCGCGAAGATCATGTTGCTGGCAGCGGGCAGTGGAGCAATAGAGACATTGAATCATATTAGCTTTGAACCCGTGATGAACAGCATCTATTACGACTATAAGGGCATCAAGAAGATTAATGTCTACAAGAAGCGGATTATTGAGAAATACCTCACCGGTCTGAAGTGGGAGGAACTGGCGAGTGGCACTGCGGCTTTTGGAAACCCCCATCTCAGCCACTGTCTGTATCGCAAAGCTCATTTACCGGATACGGTTTTCTTTGAATTCAACTTCTCCCCTGCTGCAGAGAAGCTGATCGAATTCTGCATTGAGGCGGAAAAATCAGCACTTTATGAGCGGGCTGTACTTATGCTGTTCGATCTGTTTGAACTGCGCCGGGATGCCTTTGATCGTTTCCATAATGAGGATGTCTATCTCAGCCAAATGAACGGGACGGCCGATTACAAGGCCGTGATTCTGGAACACATCACCGGCAGCAAGGTGCTGGATATCGGTCCAGGCGGTGGTGTGCTGCTGGACTTGCTGGAAGAGCGCATGCCCGGGGTAACCCCGGTGGGGATTGATATCTCCAGCAATGTGATTGAGGCGCTCCAGCAGCGCAAGCAGCGGGAAGGGCGCCGCTGGGAGGTACTGCAGGGCGATGCGCTGAACCTGAAGCATTTTGTCGAAGCCGGATCAGTAGATACGGTTATCTTCTCGTCTATTTTACATGAGTTGTATTCATATGTACCGCTGAATGGTGTCAAGTTTAATCATGATACAGTAGCGGCTGCGCTTCGCAGCGCCTTCGATGTGTTGTCCCCTGGCGGGGCTATCATTATCCGTGATGGTATTATGACTGAACCTGTGACCGACATACGGAGGGTGCGTTTCCTGGAGGCAGACGGAATGAAGTGGCTGGAACGGTACGCCAAAGATTTTCAGGGCCGTATGATCCAATATGAACAATTGGATGAACATGAGGTACATATGCCTGTGAATGATGCTATGGAATTTCTGTATACCTATACTTGGGGAGCAGAAGCTTACGTACATGAGGTGCAGGAGCAATTCGGTTATTTCACACCATCAGCTTATGCCGAATTTATTGGGCGGACTTTAGGTGAGGGGGCCACGATTGAGGTGCTCCGTCATTATTTGCAGGAAGGCTATACCGAGGCATTGCAGGACCGTGTAACCGTCATGGATGAGAATGGAGCAGTTGTAGCGCTACCGGATAGTACTTGCTTTATCGTTATCCGCAAAACTGAATGATTTGGGGTAGTATGCAGGTAGTAAGTACATGTGAAGGGCAGGCTGTGGCATTGGATAAAGTATCGGAGATCTGGAAGGCCGTAGATGGATTGTCTTTAAAAGAAGCCAAGCTGGCACTGAAGCATATTCTATTACAAGCAAATTTGGCGAAGAGTGACGAAGGAATCAAGGCACAGTTGTACGATAATTTAACGCAGCTGCATGACGAACTGATGACACCTAAGCCGGAAATCCAAGTTCGGGAGCCGGACAGTGATGCAAAGAGAGTACACATCGTATTCGGCGAATCCATGGCTGGGAGCTTGAAGCAGGCCTTTAAGGGAATGGGTTTGGTAAATACGGACGTAGTGACTGCGATCCCTGATCTCCTGTCTATTGGGCCAATCACGCATCTTCATGAAGAAACAGGGCAAGAACGAAGGTATCAATGGTTCAACGACCATCTCAATCTCGGTGACAATATGGACGGTAGTGAATTTGGTGAATACTGCCGCGAAAGCCTGAAGGAGATTGCCGATATTCCGGATCAGGCTGAAGTCATGATCTGGAGCAGTAGCAATGCCCACGAGCAGGTAGGGCTGCGCTTTGCTGCTTATCTGCTTAGAGATAAACCAAACAAGGTTTATGTTTGTAATCCGGCTGAGCTCTGTAGCCGAAGATACAACACTGAGAATTATAGGATCGACTACATGCATTCTGGCGAAATTACAGCTGAAAAACTGCAAGCTGTTTATGAAGAAGCTGTGACCAGTCCTGCTTTAAGCACGGAACTCAGGCAGGATCTGGAACAGGAGTGGTTAAGCTTGGCACAACAAACTGAGGTTCTACGGATCTGGATGGACGGACAGATACGCCCTGTCGATGCAGCCTATTTCGATGATTTTATTTTGAAGACCACAGAAGGGTTGCATCGTTCCAGAGGGAATTGTGATTTTATCAAAGCCGCAAGAGTTATCGGGGAAGCTTACGGACATTCTGAACAATACATTGGTGATATATATTATGAATATCGGCTGCGGCATTTAATCTACCGCGGCGAGTTGGAAATTAAAGGCGTACCCAAAGCAATGCGATATTACAGTGTAAGACGCCGGGTATCAGAAGAAGATAGTCCGCATTAAAAAATCCGGCCTCGGAAAGTGAGGCCGGATTTTTTGCAAATGCCAGGGTCACCATTTTGCAAATGCTCGGGTCGCCAGTTTGATGGCCCGGTGGGCCTGATCGGCAGGGCTTGATATCACACACAATGAGACTCAGTGCAGCTTGCGGAATTGATCCGGTGTCGTGCCCGATTGCTTGCGGAAGGTCGCTACGAAATGGCTGACATCGCGGAAGCCGACCCGTTGCGAGATGGTTTTGACGGTCAACTGGCGCTCACTAAGGAGCATCTCCTTGCTCTTGCGCATGCGCAGCCGGACAAAATAAGCATAGGGTGACAGTCCGAAGGTCTGGAGGAACAGACTGTTCAGGTAACGACCGGACACCCCAAGTTGGGTGGACAGCTCCAGCAGTCCGATATCCGGGTTGCCATAGTGGATGTCCATCCATTTTAACAAAGGTTGTAGCTTGTCGAGATTTCGCGAAATGGTGGTGTTGTTATGAAGCTGTCCGTATTTGCTCAGAGTTAAGAGAAAACGGTACGCGTCACTGGAGGCCTCGAGGCCAAACATGTCACCGCCCGCGTCATGGCGGTCCAGCATCTCTTCCAGCATGTACGAGAGTGGAGCTTCACTCTCCCAGCGGTAAAAGGCGTTATCCTCCATCCCGAGTGTCTCCAGGATTTGACGGATAGAATTACCGCTGAACGTCAAATAATAGGTGTGCCAGCTATCGGTAACCCCTTCGTAGCTATGGGGAATATGCGGGAGCAGCAGTACGCCACTGCCTTCTGTCAGGGCGATCGTCTTGTTGTCAAAATGAATCACGCCTTCACCCTGTGAGGTTTGAATCCAATGGTACGTATGGTAGCCATCAGGGCGTACGATTTTCTCCTGATCCGGGTAGTGGCCCATGCTGTCCAGCGAGACCGGCAAATGCTGTCCCCCCTCAGGGGCGAATACAATTCTACGGTGCGTGGCTGCTGCCAAAGCACCCACCTCCTTTAGTTCTATATTATTATACTGATGGTCAGAAATTTTATATTTAAAGGGAGTGATTAACCGTTTACAATAAATATATAATTATACTATAAAGGATGTGCCAAGCATGATCAACGATAAATTGCCGAAGATTTGGTACGGTGGAGACTATAACCCTGAGCAGTGGGACGCCCCGACATGGGCCGAAGATGAGCGTATGTTCAAACTGGCTGGCATTGATGTTGCAACGATAAATGTATTCTCTTGGGCTATGCTTCAACCCGATGAAGATACGTATGATTTCTCTTTCCTCGATGCCCAAATGGATCGTCTATATAAGAGTGGTACGTATGTCTGTCTTGCAACATCCACGGCTGCGCACCCGGCTTGGATGGCACGCAAATACCCTGAAGTTACTCAAGTCGATGTGAAGGGTAGAAAGCGTAAATTCGGCGGACGTCATAATTCTAATATGAATAGCCCTATCTATCGTAAATTTGCTGAACGTCTAGCAAGCAAGCTGGCAGAGCGCTACAAAGATCATCCAGCACTAGTCGCTTGGCATATCAATAATGAGATTAGCAACTACGATTATTCAGAACAATCTGCGGCTGCTTTCCGTGTATGGCTGAAGAAGCGTTATGGCTCCCTTGATGTGGTAAACAAGGTGTGGAATACTCGTTTCTGGGGACATACATTCTACGACTGGGATGAGATTGTTCTCCCTAGTGAGCTGAGTGAAGAATGGGATGGCAATAATACGAACTTCCAGGGCCTCTCCCTTGATTTCCGCAGATTCATGAATGACGCACATCTGGAATGCTATTTGCTTGAATACAATGCGATTAAAAAGCATTGTCCGAATGTACAGATCACTACGAACCTGATGGGCTTCTATCCAGGGCTGAACTACTTCGAATGGGCTGAGCATCTGGATGTGATCTCTTGGGATAACTATCCTGCATTGGATACTCCGGTTAGCTTTACTGCCATGTCGCATGATCTGATGCGTGGACTAAAGAGTGGACAACCGTTCATGCTGATGGAGCAGACGCCAAGCCAGCAGAACTGGCAGCCGTACAACTCCTTGAAGCGCCCGGGCGTAATGCGCTTGTGGAGCTATCAAGCAGTAGCTCACGGCGCGGACACTGTGCTGTTCTTCCAGCTTCGCCGTTCTGTCGGTGCATGTGAGAAGTACCATGGTGCAGTAATTGAGCACGTAGGTCATGAGCACACCCGTGTCTTCCGCGAGACTGCAGAGCTGGGCAGAGAGCTTCAGCTACTGGGCGATGAACTCTTGGATGCGCGCGGCGAAGCTAAGGTCGGTATTCTGTACGACTGGGAAAACCGCTGGGCGGTTGAATTGTCCAGTGGGCCTTCCGTCGGCTTGGATTATGTCAATGAAATTCACAAGTATTATGACGCCCTGTATCAAGAGAACATCGAAGCCGATTTGATCGGTCTCAAGGAAGATTTCTCCAAATACAAAGTGATCATTGCTCCGGTGTTGTACATGCTCAAACCGGGTGTAAAAGAGAAGATCGAAGCTTTCGTGAAAGCAGGTGGTACGTTCGTGACTACCTACTTCAGCGGAATCGTCAACGAGAACGACATTGTTACCTTGGGCGGATATCCGGGTGAACTGCGCAATCTGCTTGGTATTTGGGCTGAAGAGATCGACTCTCTGCTGCCTGAAATGAGTAATGAGATTGTGATGGAGAAGAGCTGGGGCGAGCTGAACGGTTCGTACAAATGTAACCTCCTCTGCGATCTGATTCACGCTGAGGGTGCAGAAGTACTGGCCCGCTATGGTTCCGATTTCTACCAAGGCATGCCGGTATTGACTGCCAACAGCTTTGGTGAAGGTAAAGCTTATTATGTGGCTACCAGCCCGGATGCGGCGTTCCTGCGCGGATTCCTTGGCAACCTGTGCGCGGAACAGAACATTCTTCCACTGGTGAAGGCACCAGAGGGAATCGAATCCGTACAACGGGTGAAAAATGGCGTATCCTATCTGTTCCTGCTGAACCATACGAATGGCGAATTGAGTGCTGACATTGGTTCTACAGAGCGTACCGACTTGCTGACAGGCAACAAAGTCAGTGGTACGGCGGCAATTCCGGCACATGGTGTGCTGATCCTGTCTGACAAGAAGTAAGACAGATTTATACAAGGGCGGCTTCACGGATGCGAATTATCGCATTCCGGCAGCCGTCTTTTTTTGCGGAAAATGTAGATACGCTTGGTCTGATGATATCGGAATGAAGAGTGGGGAGTCTCCAGCAATTGGATGCTGCCCATTTTTTCAGCCAATTTGACTGCACGGAAAGTCGTTTGCTGGTGTCCCAAATGTATAACATGCCTGCATCTTCTTCTCAGCCCCGCAAAAAGTATGTGGTTTTCCTACATCACATATTCGGTGAGAGTCATGCTACAGCTGTGTTAAGGTAAGCGGGTACGGTTTATTAGGACAAAGATCACAGATCGACGGGGGTTGTATGTTAGATGAGTAGAGAGGGCAGCGGTACGGGGATGCGTACGATCAACTGCTATTTATACGATAACGAGGCTATTACATTTTTGCTGCAGGGTGTAATTCGCTTTGTTCAGGCCAGAAGGCTGATGAATGTGATTTTTCAGAGGAGCTGGACACACGGATTCCATATGAAAATAAGCTTTCCCGCCGCTGAAGCGGACAACGGGCTTGAATCTGTTATTCGTCGCCTGGCGGAGCGCTACAGCCGGCCGAGACCGCAGACCGAATACGATGATTACGAGAACATCCTGCACAAATTGGCCCAGTTGGAGGGTTACACCGGACAATACCTTCCGCTACGCATAGATGGCGAAGTGACTGTCGTGGAGGAAAAGGAGTTTCAGCACAAAAATGCTATTGGCAGCTTCAAGATGAATTATGAGATCGAGCTGCTCAAAAGCCAGCTGCTGGTGGACCTGTTCGATACATGGACAGCCCTGTCCGCAGAACGGCAAAATATTGAATGCGCCAAAATCTTTTTGATTAATGTCAATCGCTCTGCGGGAGGATTGAGATACGGATATTTGTCGCTGCGCGCCAATCTGGAATATATTAAAGGTCAGGTGGAGCTGTCTAGCAAGCAAAACGGCGCGGGATGGAATATTTGGGAGAACCTGTTCAGCCGGACTGAAGAAGAGCAGCAGTTTATTCAAGTGGGTTTGCGGCGGTTTGCCGAAGGCAAATATGAGCGGGAATTCATCTTTAGTCGCTTACAGATTTTTATAGATTGCCTGCTTACGATTCTTAATCAGGCGTTCGAGGAAGGGGAGATAACATTTCAGAAACTGCTGGAGGGCAGTGACTTCATCCAGAGGTATGATGCACTCAATGACTTTCACTTGATCTATCATTCACTGGAGGATTTCCAGAAGCATTGCCACGACAGAGGTTTTATCATCTACCGGATGATCGACTCCATCCTGTATTCTCTAATGTCGCTTCTTCAAGTATCGCCTGTCCGGAAGCAGCGGATTTCAGGACTGGTTGCGGAGACCGTGGAGCAAGGTCTGTCTTTGAACTGGCGCGAAGCATATCTGGAGCTCAGCGCGATGCTTATGAACGGAGAGACCAATGAACGAATGGTTCACTAGAGTTCTAAGGAAGATAACTTTACTTTATAAGTAAAACTATGGAATAAAAATACTATATCAGATAAAATAGAGATTATATACTATCTATATAGTTCGATATAGGAGGAATATCGTGGAAGATGGCGCTATGAAGCTGGCAGAAGAGATGGAAGCCCAAGTACTCCGCAGTTTTGCTGAAGACTACCTGTACGAGGCAGCACTAGCCTCCGTAAAGGTAAAGGCGACGGAATCGTTAATGTGTGGGAGAATGACGCTGCTGCATTATCGGATGTTCGGCGGCGTTGGGGATGATATATATCGTGCGGCCGCTGCAGTGGAATTTATGATCCTGGCACTCGATATTATTGACGATATTCAGGACGATGACCACAAGGCTATGCCATGGAATGATTTGCCGAAGAATATTGCGTTAAATCTTGCGATCGCTTTCTTGACGCTCTCCCATGAGACGCTTCTACGCTGCCGTTTTCCCTCCGAACATATTCATAAAGCCGCAATGTACCTGAGCCGCCAGGTGATAACAGCAACCAACGGCCAGACGCTGGATCTGCTGAACAATATCGCCACAGAGGAAGAGTACATCACCATGGTCAAGCAAAAATCGGCTGCACTTTTGGTTTGTGCCTGTATGATCGGCGTGATCCTGGCAACGGGCGATGTTTCCCCTCATGTAGAGGAATACGCAATGGAAATAGGCGTTTCGGCGCAGATCAAGAATGATTTCCGGGACCTTTTGAACTGGGATCATAAAAGTGACTTTCTTCAGCGTAAAAGAACACTTCCGCTCCTGTTCCTGCTCTCCTCGATCAACCAAGAGGACGAGCGTTGGGTGGCTGATTACTTCGAGGGCCGTCTGGAGCTCAGCGATATTCAGCACCGAAGTGAGGAGTTTGCGGTCATTGTGGAACGAACCGGAACATCCATGTACGCTTCCTTCCGGGAGCGGTCCTCCTATTATCATTTTCGCGAGATTCTGGATAGCATGGGGCTGGAGTCCCCCTGGAAACAGGCGCTGATTGCTGCTGCGGAATAGCCCGGGCAATATACCGCAAAGAGGTTTGCGGGAAATACGGGACAGGTTGTCGTTTGAGGATAGAGTCAAACCTGATATATTGGGTTCAGAAAGTGAAGTCTACTATCCTATTAGGAGGAATTTAATATGTTGAAAGAGATGTTTCAGAATATCGTGAAGAACCCACAGGCGCAAGTTCAGTTCCAGAGTGGACAGCTTCAGCTGGCAGGTATGACGTCATGGGAGCGCAAGGCACTGATGGATATTATCCGGAACGAAAAGCCAGGAAATGTTATGCGCACCAACCGCTATTGGTACTAAGAAATAATAACTGCTGTGATGGAGGCTTGTCCCCTTGCCCAGATTGCGCACCAAACTTAAATTAATAACTTTCTTGCTTCCATTGCTGCTGTTGGTACTCTATTTGAGCAATGTTGTGCTGAACCAGCAGAAGATTGGAGTCAGTGTGCGCATAAGCGATCTTGGACAAGTTGTGGTGGCCGAGATTGACGGGGATAGTTGGGCCAACGGCCAGTTACAGCAGGGGGATATTCTCACCGCTATCAATGGCCAGGCAGCGGCTGATTACGAGCTTGTCCAGAAGTATAAAGTGATTGAACGGGCAGAGACGCTTGATGTGATCCGCAAGGGAAATGAGGGGGAAGCCGCAAGGCTTCACTTTATCGTAGAAGGCAGGATATCCAATTGGAGTCTGATCCTTCACCTTGTGTTTCCAAGTGTCTCTTTGCTGTTGTTTCTCGTCTTTTCTTTCCAGGTATATTACAGACAAAAGCATGATCGGGCAGCCAATATCCTAATACTGTTCTTCCTGAGCACTGGTCTGAGTTATTTCAGCTCCACAGCTTCCGGTCTGGTCGATCCGGTAGGCAGAATTACCTTGGGATGGAGCTTTTCCCTGCTGCCGGTTTTCTTCGCTCATTTCATGAGGGAATATCTCGCACGTTATAAGGAGGATTTCATCTCTCTTATTTGCCTAAGAGTGCTATATTTCATGGCTTGTGTGGCGGGAAGCATTGTCACTCTAAGTGCTTTAACCAATTATTCTATGCTTTTAATGGAATCGAAGGTGCTGCTGGTCTTCTTCAGCTCCACGAATGTATGGATTGTCTGCAAGCTGATCGCCAAATATTACAAACACCGTACAGGTGAGCTGCAGGTCCTGTTCAAGTTTACATTGACTGGACATGTGCTTGCTTTTTTACCGTTCTTGCTATTTTACAGCGTACCCGAGCTATGGGGAGTTCCAGTGGTGCCAGCCGAGATTTCGGCCGTGTTTTTATTCGCTATACCGGTAGTGTATTTCTATCTGTTTATGACGCGGCGTCTTTTTGATATTGATTTTGTACTGAACCGTTTTTTGTACTATACGGCAATTTCGTTTATTCCAGCGGTGCTCATTATCGGGCTAATGGTTGGAATTTTGAAGCAATCACAGTATACCTGGCTGAAATGGGTACAGATTTTTCTGGTGGTCTATTTTATTCTGACGGTGTTCCTCTTTGCCAAGGAATTCATAGATTTCCGTTTGCGGCGCAGCTTTCTGAAGGAGTCTTATAATTTTCAGGGCAGCATTGAACGGTTCTCCAAGCAGGTCTCTCGGGTCATGAAGATTTCCGATTTAGAACAGGTGCTGGTACGTGAGATTCGGGCGATTCTTCCGGTGAGGGAACTGGTCTTTCTGAAGCTTACTTATGACCAGGAGACAGGATATCATTCGCTTACGGGGACGGAGCGGCTTAAGCCCGAAATTGTTCGTAGTCTTCAGGAACGGGCTCTGCATCCAGCTGTGGGCGAACTGATTGCGTTGCCGCAAGGCGTAGGTCTTGTCATCGGCCATTACCGTATGACTCATGAGCTGCTATGGATCGATGACAAAGACAATCATACGAGCCTCAATTTGGATGAGCGTACCTGGCTGCAGACGGTTGCGCATTACTGTGGAATTGTCTACGAGAATCTTTATCTGATAGAAGGTCTGATTGAGGATCTTGAGGCACAAATGAAGGATCAGCAGGATGTGCCGTCCTGGGTGCTGCGCCTGATCTTTACCCTCTCGGAGAATGAGCGGAGACGGCTGGCCGCTGATCTGCATGATGCTGCTCTTCAGGATCAGCTGATTTGGTACCGTAAACTGGAAGCACTTATGCTTGATTATCCGATGAAGGACGAACTATGGAAGCAGTTGGAGTTGATCAAGGAAGGGCTACTCGATGTGATTCATCAGATTCGCCAGACCTGTAATGAGCTGCGTCCACCGCTGCTGAACGAGATGGGATTGATTGAAGCTCTGGAGCAGTTGTTCGCAGAGGAACGGCTTCGTTCGAATTATTCGATCTCATTGCAGACGAATATGACGTCGATCGAATTAAATGATTCACAGATTCTCGCGGTCTACCGGATTGTGCAGGAGCTTCTTCGCAACGCAGGCAAGCATGCCCAAGCCACCGATATCCAGATCGAGCTGGAGCAGAGGGGGGAGCAGGTGTTTTTTCATTACAAGGACAATGGACGCGGATTGGAATTGTCCAAACTGCAGGATTCCTTCAGGCATATGGGAATATCGGGGATCAAGGAACGGGTTCGCAGCTTGGACGGAGAGGTTAGCTTTTTCTCCGAATTGAACAAGGGGTTTGAGGTTCGCCTAATGTTCCCGCTGGTGCCGACATCGAGAAATGGGGAGGGAGGAGATTCAGATGATCACCATCTTGCTGGTTGACGATCATCCGTCTGTGTGCGAAGGAACCAAAAATATGATTGAGCAGGACCCTGACATGCAAGTTACGGTTTGTTACACCTCCGTTGAGGCGTTAGAAATGGTAAAAACACAGCAGTTTGATGTTATGCTGTTCGACTTGAACATTCCCGTCATTAGCGGTCTTGAACTGGCCAAACGGATGCTGCAGATCAATCCTGACTATTGTATTCTGATCTATACCGGCTACGAGCTTAGCCCGCATTTTAACCTGTTGGTGGAAGCCGGTGTTTCGGGCATGGTCAGCAAGACTGCAACGCGTGAACAACTACTAAGTGCTATCCGCTGTTCCCTCAGAGGTGAGGCGGTAATTCCTATCCCTCTTCTGCGGCAGCTTCGGCGCAATGAAGTGCGACTGTCGGCCTCCCGGGAGGACCGGCGTCTGGAGGAGGTCTCGATCAATGAACGGGAGCAGGAAATTCTCCAGCAGGTGGCCGGGGGCAGCAGTAACAAGGAGATTGCCGGACGGCTGCTGATGAGTCAGCGAACGGTGGAATATAATTTGACGCGAATCTTTGAGAAGCTGGGAGTCCGATCGCGATCGGAGGCTATTATGGAAGCCAAGCGGCTGGGGCTGATACATACAGGGGATTTCTTATAGAGAGCACTCGTACCCTCCGTGAGGTGGATGCTGGTGCTTCTTTTTATGGGATGACTGTTGGTTTGGATTAGTTAATGTATTATATAATGTTAAGAAAAGCAGCGGAGAGAAAGAGGCAAGGTATGAAAACATTGTTAGTGACAGGCTATCGTGCGCATGAACTCGGGATTTTTGACAACAAGCATCCAGGGATTCCTTATATCAAAAAAGCCCTCGCCGCCAGGCTGCTCCCTCTTGTGGAGGAAGGGCTGGAATGGGTAATCACGCCGGGTCAATATGGTGTCGATCTCTGGGCCTGTGAAGTGGTGCTGGAGTTGAAACGGCAGTATCCGAACCTGAAGCTCGGCATCATTACCGCCCATGCGGCACCGGAGGAGAAGTGGAAGGAAGATAAGCAGAATGAATACCGCCGCATCGTGGCTGGTGCGGATTATTACGGTGCGGTTAGTAACGCTCCCTATGACGGAAGTTGGCAGTTCCGTGCTAGAGATGATCTGCTGTTCCGCAAGAGCGATGGCATTCTTCTGTTCTATGATGAGGAGGCAGCGGAAGGCAGCCCGAAATTCATGAAGGAGAAGGCGCTTAAGCTTCATGCGGAGAGTGATTATGGGTTGTTGTTGATTCATGCGGATGAAATCCAGAATATTGCGGATGAAGAGGCCCGAAGCGAATATGAATAACAGAATATGTGATCAGTTACGTGTATGTTTCTGCCGAGTATATATTATGTTTAATTGGGAGTGAAACGCGAAAAAAATATTTATTTGTTAGAAAATGTTCTTATCTGGGTAATAGCTAACATATAAATAGTTGGCATATGCTTCCATGAGCATTTGTCATATACAAAAACACTCAGGAGGATCATGAACTTGAAGAAATGGACTACTGTATTACTAGGGGCGATTTTAACTATCAGTCTTACCGCATGTGGAAACAATGAGGGAGCCAAGAATACGGCGGGCGCATCTGACCCTGTCGCAACCACAGGATCGAATGAAGTGGCAACAAACGGGGATGCCAAATCGGGAACGCCGACGGTTGAAGAATTGATTCAAAAAACTACCGAAGCCAGCCAAAGTCTCCAGAGCTTCGCGATGGAATCAAAAATTGAGCAAAACATCAAAATGAAGCAGGGCGAAACTTCGCAGGATCAAAAAGTGAAGATGACGATGACATCTGAAATCATTAAAGAGCCTATGCAGATGCATCAGGAGATCCTGATGGACCTGGCGGGCCAGGGTGAGCAGAAGATCGAACAATATATTACGGCAGACGGGATCTATACCCATACTGGGGAAGAATGGATGAAACTGCCGTCCGAGATGACTGCCCAAATGACCGAAATGGTAAAGGAATCGGGTAGCCCGGAGAAACAGCTGGAGCAGTTTAAGTCTATTGCCAAGGATACCAAGATATCTGAAGAAGGAGATACCTATCTGCTAACGGCTGAAGTATCCGGCGATAACGTGAAGGAACTGGCTAAAAGCTATCTGGACCAGGCGAGTAACGGGGATCCGCAAATGACAGCACTGATGGAGCAAATGAACATCAAGAGCATGAAGATTTCGTATGCTGTCGACAAGAAAAGTTACCTGCCTACTAAAACAAATGTAGATATGGTAATGGATATGGAAGCATCCGGCCAGAATATAAGCCTCGACATGAAAATGACCGGGGACCTTTCAAAGCATAATGAGATCAAAGAAATCAAGGTTCCAGACGAAGCGAAGAACGCACAAGAGGTGCAAATACCGGCAGCCTAGTAATCGTTACGCTAGAAAAAAACAGCAAGTCTCCAGAGGATTGGAGGCTTGCTGTTTTGTATTGTGGCAGCTTGTTGCGTGTCTTCTTAGAAACCAAATGGCGACAAGCCCCCGAAGAAGCCTCCGATCGCTCCGGCAATGACAGATGCGATCAGCTTATAGAAGATGTAAGCCGTAATACTATTGGCAATCACTAGCGTGAAGAGGGTGTCGATCGGCCCGGCGGATGTCCTGATAGGATATTGGAAGATGACCGCGTTCAATGCAACAAAGATGAAGAGATACGATAAGAACAGCAAATACATAGAGAATGTAGTCAGACTCAGTGCAAGAAAAATAATAGCAAGCAGTAGAGCGGCTACCGCTGGGATTAGTAGTGTGCCGAACCGTGCTAACAGCAGCTTTGGGTCAAAGCTCACTTTTTCTAGCCGCAGGATCACGTAGCCGGCTCCATACGCAATAGCAAGCCCCAATACAGTCAGCAGTAGCGGCTTCAAAAAGCCGGGGCCAATGGCTGGCGTGATGCTCCATTTTAAGAACCAAGTCAGAAAATAAAGTGAGGATAGAACCGCAACCAGCGACAGCGTAATGAGGGCATGCTGCAATTGTGCTGACCCTACGGATAACATGGTACGGTAAGGACGGGCCAGGGTGCTGGCAAAAAAGCTGTAGTATTGTTTGCTCGCTTGCCTGGCTTGTTGAACACGTTCATCCTGAAGCAGTGTGTTCCATTGCTCGGTAACCGAGCTCTGCTTCTGGGATGGTTCCTGATCTGGTCTCTGGCTTTCGGGATTATTGAACGGTGCTCCACCTTCCGGATTATTCATGGATGTACCTCCTTCTTGAACTGGAAATTCGACTATTTCGTTAAGTATATGATGATCTGCCTGATTATTTCATGTTGAATATTCAGTTATACGCAAGCCATCCTTCAGTAAAAAAGCCTGCGAGCTCTAACAGCATAAAGCTGTGGGCTTGCAGGCTTTTTCCTAAAGGGATCGCTGTCGAACAGGTTTATCCGTTCGACGGAGCAAATCCTTCTTCTACCAAGTACTCTTCCGCTTCATCCACCGTTTCAAAGGCCATTTCCAAGTTGAGATCCGCATAGAGATACCACAAATCATCTTCCAGTCTCAGTGTAAGGGTATGACCTTCATCGTTCACCCAACGGGTCTCTTCGCCCGAAGGAGCTTTCTTCTTGCGCTTGTTGACCACTGGAGCTTCCGGCTTGCTGATGGACAAAGAGGCGATCGAGGCATCTAGCAGGGTGCGCAGTTCGTCCTCCGAGAAGTCGCGGATGTTAACCAGGCCCTTGTTGTCCGTCTCATATCCGCGCAGCAGTCCTCCATAGACAAAGCCATTACCGTTCGGATGCAAGTGATAGGCCACTGTTTTCTTCTCATGCCGGCTTTCTTCGTAATGATAATTCACGCGCCCGAGCGATACATTGTTGCGCTGGAGCTGCGGGTAGGAATCAAGAATATCCAATTTCTGTTCAAATGTCAGCATCTATAAGCCTCCGGTTTCATTGTGCAAGTGATTATACCATGACTGGCCTGTAGCAGACTACTTCTAACGCCCGAGCGGCAGTTCTAGCAGGAAGGTACTGCCTTGCTCCGAGCTCTCCAGCAGGTCTAGACTACCGCCCATGGACTCGGCCAACAGGCGGCTGAAGGTGAGGCCGAGACCTAGTCCGCGGACGATGCTGTTCTTCTCCCGGCTGCGGACAAAGGCTTCGAACACCTGGGATTGCATGTCAGGCGCGATACCCGTACCATTGTCCGTCACGATGATTCGGGCGGTGCCCTCCGGCTGCTCCCTTAGCTCCAGGGTCAGCTGAAGCTTCCGACCGGTCTCCCCGGCTTGTACGCTATTGTTCAGCAGATTCACAATAATCTGCTGGATGCGTAGCGGGTCTCCCAGCAAGTACAAGGGATGAGCCGGTAATATCAACATCGGCTCACAGACCTCTTCCGCTTGCGTCAGCTTCCATTGATACACAACCTCGGAGAGCAGGGGACTGGCCGCAATCCGGTTATGGCGAATCGGAATGATGCCGGCAGTCATCGCATTATAATCTAGCAGATCTTCGACCATACGTTGCAGCTTGTCAGCCTCCAATAGGGCAATATCCAGAAATTCCTCGGCTTCCTCGTTCTCAACGACACCTTCTCTTACCGCATGAATAAGCCCCTTGAAGGAAGTGACCGGGGTCTTCAGTTCATGGGAGACCCCGGCCAGCATAAAAGCCCGGGACTCCTCAAACTGTTGAAGCTTGCCAGCCATGTTCTGGAACGACACGATCAACTCGTTGATTTCCCGCTCCTTGGCACTCTTCTGAAGCTTGATATTGTATTCTCCACCGCTGATCTGGACTGCGGCGGCAGCAACGGTCTGGACCGGCTTGGCCAGCTTACGGGACAGGAGGTAGATGGTCAGCCAGCTTAGGATGATCAGGAACACTTGAAGCAGTCCGAAGAAGAGGACCTCATTTCGTGGAATATACTTGAGTGACCGCACCGACTGCAGGACAAATACTTTGCCCAGCACACCCTCTGAACCGATAATCGGTGCTGAGGCCGCCTTGTATTCCGGGCTCCGGGCATTGCTCAGACTCTCATTAAGCTCCAGGCGCATGCGTTCCTCGCTCATCGCCGGATTGGAGAATAGCAGTTGACCATCTTGATCTAGGATAATGATACACATATCCGTATTCAGCTTGAAGAACTGCTTTCGATTATTAAACAAATCCCTGAGCCGAGGGGAAATGTCGATGGAGTCATCCTTGGCACTAAGGTCGGCAAATTCCTGTGCGAGCAGTGCAATGGTCTGCATTCGATTCTCCATAGCCTCCTGCCGAATCCACCAGAACGTGGCAGCTGTGGTGATCAGCAGGCCAATGCTGATAATCAGCAGATAACGGATGGTCCAATAGTGCAGGATTGAGGTACCTTTATTCAGTTTGTCCATAGCTGATACCCCGTACCACGCAAGGTGCGGATTTCCCCTTCGCTGGCAGGCCAGTGCGACAGGGCCTGTCTGACCCGCTTGATCGACAGATCCACGGCGCGGTCGCTTCCGTCATAATCCATTTCCCACACATGCTCTAGCAGTTGGTCCCTGGTGCAGATTTGATTCGGCCGTTCGGCGAGGAATAGCAGTACTGACATGTCGCGGGGACTGAGACTGACCTCAGCTCCGTTAAGGAAGACGCTTCGGGCGCTATAGTCAATGAACAGACTGCCAAAATGCCGTTTGCGGCTGCCATCGGACCACTGGGAAGGACGGCGCAGCACAGCCTTGACTCTGGCTACGACCTCCTCGGGAATAAACGGTTTGGACATATAGTCATCCGCTCCGCCGTTCAACCCGGCGAGCCGGTCCTTAATGCCGCCCCTGGCCGTTAGCATAATGACAGGGCAGCTGCTTTTGGCGCGGATATGGGTCAACAGCTCGAAGCCATCCATGTTTGGCATCATCACATCCAAGAGAATCAGAGATGGGGGATTTAGGGTAAAGGACTCCAGCGCCGTGCGTCCATCGGACGCCCGGGTGACGCTGAAGCCTGCTTTTCGCAAATAAGCGCTGAGAACACGAGAGATGGCCTCTTCGTCCTCTACAATCAGAATGGACTGCATGATCAGAGCCTCCTTCTAAAAAGTACACCAATCTTATCATAATCGTGCTGGCGCTGCTTTGACTTCTTCCCGACATATTCCTTTGTTAGAATGAGGACTGGCCTTATAGATACAAGGAATTTGGGATGGAGGGAAGTATAATGAAGAAGAAATCGTTACTGATTCTTGTGGGCGTTGTTATTGTCGCCGGAAGTATTACAGGGTACACCCTGCTGAACAAGTCCCTGGGCAATAAGATCGCAATCGAGTCAGTTATCCCGGCTACAGGGCAAAACAACTCTAATAGCGGATCGGGAACCGCGGAAGCAGCGCAGGGACAAGCCCCAGGGGCGGCAGTTACAGCAGAGCAATTAAACGGCGAATGGAAGATTGCCGACACATCAAAGGTATACTGGTCGGTGACTACTTCACAGGAAACCGTTAATTTTGTGGATAAGAAGGTACAGGGCAGTTGGAACGTGAATCTGGATGACAACACAGCTATGACTGGACAGGGCACTGTGGATATGAATGCCTTGGATTCCGGCAACGCGCAGCGAGACGAGCATGTTAAATCCGGGGATTTCCTGTCGGTTGCAGAGCATCCGGAGTCTACTTTTACAGTGAAGTCATTCTCGAAGCTTCCGGCTGAATGGAGTGAGGGCAAGCCTGTCCCGGTTGAGATGAAGGGAACCCTTACGGTAAAAGGAATTGAAAAAGACGTTACCTTCCAGACACAGGCCGTATACAGCAAAGGACAGCTTCTGTTGTCGGGAACAACTACAGTTACTTTTGGCGATTTCGGCCTAAGTAATCCGCATACCATTGTGCTGAGTACTGAAAATAATCTGGACGTGCGTTTGGAGCTTGTACTGAACAAATAACATAAGACGTATAAACAAAGGACGTTTTCCGGCCCGCGCGGCATTGGAAAGCGTCCTTTATTTGCGCGCAATGGTATACTCTCTTTAGAGAGCTGATGCGTATCTGGGAATTCAGGGAGGGTTAAGCCGTGATCGAAGTTGCAGCGGCCATTATTTATGATGAGACAGGAAAGATACTGATAGCTAGAAGGCGTGAGGGCAAGTCACAAGGGGGACTGTGGGAATTCCCCGGCGGTAAGCTGGAGGCAGGCGAAAGTGTACAGGATTGTCTAATCCGTGAGCTGCAGGAAGAAATGGGGATCGAAATCCGTCCCTATGCTGCCTTTGGGGTGAATGAGCACAGCTATGGGAGCGTACATCTTACATTAATTGCTTGGAAGGCGAAGTATGTGAATGGTACGATCACCTTAACGGATCATGATGAGTACCGCTGGGTTCAGCCAGGAGAACTGGGGGTATATACTTTTGCGGCGGCAGATATCCCATTTGTGGAACGGCTTATGCGCAACGACTGATGGAGATCTTTTTTACTTAGGAACAACGGTTTGATAGAATCATAGGTATCTAGGAAAAAGACATCAAAGGAGAGACGCCAATGTCTAACGATAACGCTTACACGATAAAATGGGGAATTATCAGCACCGGCTCAATCGCCAGCCAATTTGTCTCGGATCTCATACACGCTAGTAACGGTGTCGCTCATGCCGTAGGATCGCGTAGCCAGGAAAGCGCCGATGAGTTTGCCCAAAAGCACGGCATTCCGCATGCCTACGCTACCTATGAGGAATTGGTTAACGATCCAGCGGTGGATGCTGTGTATATCGGTACTCCGCATCCGTTCCATAAGGACAATGCGCTGCTGGCACTGCGTGCAGGTAAGGCGGTACTCTGCGAGAAGCCGTTTACTGTGAATAGGGCAGAGCTGGAAGAGCTAATCTCCTATGCCCGGGAGCAGAAGCTGTTTCTTATGGAGGCGATGTGGAGCCGTTTCCTTCCGGTTCATGCCAAGATTCGGGAGTGGATTGCAGAAGGGAGAATCGGTGAAGTACGTCTGGTTAAAGGCGATCTGGGCTTCCGTGCCGACTGGAATCCATCCAGCCGCCTGCTGGATCCCAAGCTTGGCGGGGGTGGGCTACTCGATGTCGGCATCTATCCGATTTCCCTGGCTTCGATGATCTTCGGGCCGCATCCGGAACATATTCAAAGCACCGTCCATATCGGTGAGACAGGCGTGGATGAACATTTCTCGCTGCTGCTCTCCTATGGGGACGGCAAAGCGGCGTCCATAAACGGGGGCGTCCGATTGAAAATGCTGGAACAGGCCTATATCTTCGGCACAGAAGGCTATATTGTCATTCCCGACACATTGGTCAATCCGAGATCTGTCGAGCTGTATATCAATGATGTACAAGTGGAGACATTCAAGGACGAGCGTGTCTCCCACGGTTATGCCTTTGAGGCCGAGGAAGTCGGACGCTGCCTGGCGGAGGGGCTGACGGAAAGCCCGATCCTGCCGCTAGAAGAGTCGCTGGCGATTATAAAACTGCTGGATGATATCCGCGCCCAGTGGGGCCTCAAATATCCGGGCGAATAATCAAGCGGGAGCGTAATCTTAAACATCCCTTGGGGCAGCGATTTGTGTCGCCTCCGAGGGGTGTTGTTGTATATAGCCCATAAAAAATAATAGATCATCATAAGATTGCACAAGGAGGGGGAGCATGATAGATAAAATGGACCGTTATCTAGGTTGCCTGACTGGCTTGGCGGTGGGAGATGCGCTGGGAACAACAGTGGAGTTCAAACCGCCGGGAAGCTTCGAGCCGATGAAGGATATGGTCGGCGGCGGGGTTTTTAAACTAAAGGCGGGTCAGTGGACCGATGACACCTCGATGGCTCTCTGTCTGGCAGAGAGCTTGCTAGAGAAGGGCGGCTTTGATCCTGGAGATCAGATGGATCGATACGTAAGATGGTTCCGGGAAGGGCATCTCAGCAGCACGGGTGAATGCTTCGATATTGGCAATGCCACGCGTGCGGCATTGCTTCATTATGAGGCCACAGGCGAAGCCTTTAGTGGCTCGGTGGATCCTTCATCAGCCGGAAACGGACCAATCATGCGGCTGGCCCCGGCTGTGATGTACTACGCAGAGCGGCCGGAGGAAGCGATATCGTATGCAGCGATCAGCGCAAGAACGACACACCAGGCCCAAGCCTGTCTGCATGCGTGCCGCCTGATGGCTGCCATCCTTGCGGGGGCGCTCAGTGGGTGGAGCAAGCAGGAGATGCTAGCTCCTGAAGCATACCGGGATTGGCTGGAGGAGGGTTCATTGGCACCCGCAATAGAGGAAATCCTGCAAGGCTCATACCAAACCAAGGAACCGCCGTCTATCGAAGGATCCGGTTATGTGGTGAAATCATTAGAAGCAGCCTTGTGGGCCTTCCATCGCTCCACAAGCTTCGCCGAGGGTGCACTGCTCGCAGTGAATTTGGGCGATGATGCCGACACTACCGGCGCCGTCTATGGACAGATTGCCGGAGCCTACTATGGGCTCTCGGGCATTCCTGCAGCGTGGCGAGACAAGCTCGCCATGCGTGAGGTCATCACAGACTATGCCGAAAGGCTGTACCGCGAGCGTGCCTGGGGATAGGCGTGGAGGCCGAGCGAATGGGCGGCGATCTAGCGGCTGCGGGCGACCATAGCACTCGCATTCAAGTAATACTTCATCTGCCACGCACAACAAAACAGCCAGACCCCTTACGGGGCCTGGCTGTTTATGTTTAATCAGGATTATAACTTAAAACAGGAAGTCTTCGTCTTTCAAAGGCTCAACGTTCATCGCACGAACGTAGCCGTTGCCTTTTTTGGAGAAGAAATCATGCTGCTTCGTATGGGTGCTAATCCCGTTCTGGACAATCGGGTTGATCTCTTCTTCATCGAAGAGCGGATCATGTCCGAGATTCATCATCGCCTTGTTGGCATTGTAGCGCAAGAAGGTCTTTACCTCATCTACAAGCCCGATGGAGGCGTAAATCTCTTCGGTGTATTTTTCCTCGTTCGCGTGCAGGAATCTTACCAAACCTACAAGGGTTTGGTGCAGATCACGTTGCTCGTCTTCCTCCAGCTCCTCGTAAATCTCCTGGGCCAGCACGCCAACGTATACGCCGTGAATGCTCTCGTCGCGCAGGATCAGGTCGATGATTTCGCCGCTGCAGGTCATTTTGCCTTGACCAGCCAGATAAAGCGGATAGAAGAAGCCGCTATAGAACAGGTAGCTCTCCAGCAGCACGGAGGCCGCCATGGCGAGGTACAAGTCTTTTTTCGATTCGATAGCCTTGTAATATTGGGAGATGGTCTCTGCCTTGGTCTGGAGGCGGGGATTCTCTTCCACCCAGCGGAAGACGGAATCAATCTCTTCAGTGCTCGCCAGGGTTGTGAAAATGCTGCTGTACGACTTGGCGTGAATCTGTTCCATCATCCCCATGAAGCCCAGCACCGCTTTGCGTTGCAGGCCGTCCACATGCTCCATAATCTGCGGCATACCCACGCCGCCCTGTACGGTATCGAGCAGAGTCAGACCGCCCAGTACCTTCATGTAGGCATCCTTCTCCAGCTCGCTGAGAGTCAGCCAGGACATTTTATCATCGGAAAGCGGAATTTCGTCATCGGTCCAGAATTGCATAATATTCTGATTCCAGAACATCAGGGTGAAATCATCGTCCGGTCGGTTCCAGTTTACGGCTTGGATAGCGCTCATATTTTGTAATCTCCTTTTCTGTTCAAAAAAAGCCTACGGTTATACCGAGCAAGTGATACATTCCTCGACAGACAGCTTCTTGGTCCGGGTGTAATATAGCGACTTCAGCCCTTTGTGCGCCGCATAGAGATAGCAGCGGGCCAGCTCGCGGGTGGTAACATCGCTGTTCACGTGCAGGACAGTGGAAATCCCTTGGTCAATATGGGGCTGGATCTCGGCAATCAGGTCAATGACCTTGAACTGGTCCATCTGATAGGCAGATTTATAATAGAACACATTGTCAGGCTGCAGATAAGGCATCGGATAGTACGTAGTGGAGTTCGCATAGGTCCGGGTCTCGATCTGCTCCACAATCGGCATCACACTGGAAGTAGCGTTCTGGATATAAGAAATACTGGCCGTTGGCGCGATCGCCAGACGGTAAGCATGGTACAGTCCATTTTTGACAACAGAATCACGTAATTGCGCCCAATCTGCTTGGGTAGGGATATAGATATCCTTAAACAGCTCCTGCACCTTAGGTGTCACCGGACGATAATCCATAGTCAGATAACGATCGAAGTAAACGCCTGTGGCATAATCCGATTCTGCGAAGCCATGGAAGGTCTCACCGGTCTGGGCGGCAATCTCCATGCTCTTCTCCAGCGAGTGGAAGTTCATGGTCATGAAGAAGGTGCGGGCGAAATCCCGGGCCTGTTCACTCTCATAGGCAATCTTGTTCTTGGCAAAATAACCATGCAGGTTCATAACGCCCAGTCCGACGGAGTGCATCTCCTTGTTCGCCTTCGCCACGCCTGGGGCATTGGAGACGGTGGTCATATCGCTGACAGCTGTCAGCGCCAGCATGCCCTCATGAACGGATTCACGGATTTTGCCATGCTCCATAACGTTGACGATGTTGAGTGAAGCCAGATTACAGCTGATGTCCCGGCGGATGGTGTCTGCCTGACCGTAATCAGTGATTTCGGAAGTCTCCTGCAATTGGAAAATCTCCGTGCAAAGGTTCGACATCTTCACTTGGCCGATATTTTTCAGCGCATGTGCCTTGTTGGCATTGCTCTTGTTCATAATATATGGGTAGCCTGATTCCAACTGAATCATGGCGATCTTGGTCAGCATCTCACGTGCGCCCATCGCGACTTTCTTTTTAACGCGCGGGTCAGTAAGCAGTTTGTCGTACATTTCGTCCAAATCCATATCGTCCAGATGGGTGCCGTAGGCTTGGAACACACTATATGGTGCGAACACATGCAGCGGCTCATTATCCTGAGCCAGCTTATAGAAACGGTTTGGCACGATCAGTCCGATGGACAGTGTTTTGAGTCGCAGTTTTTCGTCGGCATTGATTTTTTTGGAATCCAGGAACTCTAGTACATCCCAGCCAAAAATATTATAGTAAGCCGCCCCGGAGCCTTTACGCTGCCCCATCTGGTCGGCATAGGAGAATCCATCTTCCATGAGCTTCAGCACAGGCACGATACCTTTGGCCGCATCTTCCACGCCTTTGATCGTCTCGCCGCGCGAGCGCAGCTTCGAGAGGTTAACCGCCACGCCGCCGCCGATTTTAGAGAGCTGCATGCATGTATTCAGTACATAGTTGATCGAATTCAGAGAGTCATCCATTTCGAGCAGGAAGCAGGAGACCATCTCGCCCCGACGGCTCTTGCCTGCGTTCAGGAAGGTTGGTGTAGCTGGCTGAAGACGTTGCTCCATCATCGAGCGGACCAGTACACGAGCGGTATCGGCATTACCGCGGGCCAGATGCAGAGCCACCACAGCCACACGATCCGGGTAGTGCTCCAGGTATTGCTTCCGGTCATTGGTCTTCACCGCGTAGTCTGTATAGAACTTGGAAGCCGCCATGTAGGAAGGGAACTGGAAGCCATATTCATGTGCGATCCGGTAAACATCCTCAATCTCTGAAGCAGCGTAGCGTTCGTACAGGTTCTCATAGTAGTCATTCTCTATCATATAATCCACTTTGGATTTAGTGTCTGCAAAAGTAAGGCTGCGCCGCTCCACTTCTCCCATAAATTCCACAACCGCCTCGCGGTCCTTATCTAATTGGAAGAATCCTTCTTCGTCTCTCTTCAAAAGCATGTTGTTCAGCTCAATATGCCGCAACTCGGTTCACCTCCTGTTTAATCCGTTCTACATCGCCAAAAGTTCCCGACAACTCGAACTTGCCAATGACCGGCACATTGTACCGCTCTGAAATCAAATCTGCGCTATTCGCAAACAGTTGACCCCAGTTTTTGTTGCCGCTGGCGGCGATTCCTTTCAGACTTGTATGGTTGTTCTCCAAAAAAGAAGACACCTTCTCTGGAATTTGTCCAAATCCGGTGGTGTATGTAACAAGTACATAAGGCTCGTCTATCGTCATATGCTCTTCAATCTGTACGGCCGGAAGCTTCAGCTTGTTAATGAACCGTTTGACGTTGCCTGTTTTGGAATCATAAGCAATCAGCATGGTTGTTTTCCTCCTTAGTGGAAGCGATTGTTCCAGCTTATTAAAATTAGATTTTGGGATAAACCGCGCCCTGATAGGGTTTACCCTGTATATAAACCGTTTTCTTTGGAATAACACTATATTTAGAGACGCTTAATCATTTTAACACTAGATATGGAGAAGTCAATAGATCTCAAGGGGTAGGGAGAACGCGCAAATCACGAGATTTCATACTAGAAAAAGAGCTGAATTGAGAAGAATATTAGCGGGAGGGCAGGTGGAATAAGGGATTTGGAACAGATCCAGAATACGCAACTGCGAGAGCACTTCAGGGTAAAAAAAATTTAAAATGATCCTTGTCTCTTTTGTGAAGGGTGGAAAAGGTGCTGGCAGTAAACACCCCCCTGAATGGCATTCAGGAGGGTGTCTGTACTGACTTGATTCGCTTAGTTCACTATACTCAAACTCCCGGCAGAAGTTACCACAAATACGGGGACGCTCTCCTCACCAGTTTCGGTCTGCAGTATACCGTAGTCATTCTGGAACTGACCGCTTAGCAGCATGGGGCCTGTTATGGACCCTTGATAGCCCTGAAGCAGGATGTAGCGGCCATCGGCATAAGCGACAGCACTGCCTGAATTGTCGAGATAGATTTCACAGCCTATCGATACATTCTGAAAAGGATGAAGCTCCAGCTCCGATGCCTGAATTGGCGGGTAAGCCTGTACGATTTCGGAGAATTGGTAGGTTTCCCCCGATTTGCGATAAATGGCTGTCTGCCCCGCATTACCCTCTCCGGCACCAGCACCAACATTATGCACAAGGATGGAACCATCTGGCTGAAGTTCGTAGCTATCCCCGCTAAAGGAGAACAGTTGTGATATTCCTTGCATCTGAAGCGCATAACCTGTAAAAAGTGTCCTGCCGTTGTCATCTGTGCTGTCGGCTTCAGCAACAACTACAGGTTCTCCGGTGGCTGCCTCAAGAGCCTCGTCAAAGAAGACCAGGTGCAAGGAGGGGAACCCGGGAATAACGCCCATGGAGAAAGATGATACAGCGTTATCCTTGTTCATTACGGCATAATGAAGGGACCCGCTGCTGTCAGTTGCCGCAACATAGACCTTGGCGCCGTACTTTCCTTTACCGGAAATCACATTATTGTAGCGCCCCTGCTCCCCGCCTCCGGGGAGCAACCGTACAGGATCAGCTATATTCCAGGCGAGGCGGACCGCTGCAATGTCCTCGGAATGGTCTTTTAATGGATATAGCTCGGTGTAGAGCTTGATTGCGTCCTCGTATGCTCCGTTTTTGGCTTTGCTCGCGGCACTTTTGAGCAGTTTGGCATTTTGAGCATCTATGTACTTCAGCACTTGGGTTGCCTTGAAGCCTGCGCTGCTTGCGAACTTGCGATAGGCGGCAGCATGTTCTGCGAAGGCGGATATGTTCTTGCCCTCCAGATCTTTCTTCAGGATGATACGTCCGCTGTTTTCCACTTGTTCCTTGAGCCAGGGCGCCGCATACTTATGGCTCTCGTACGCCTTATGCATGGACAAGGTGCTTTCCAGCAAGGGACCGAAGCTTCCGGCAGCGGCCAAGGCCTTTAACTGACCTGTATCGTGGCTGCGGAACGCAGCATTCAATTGCTCCTGCTTAGCAGATGAACCGCCAAAGAAAGCATCTGGTATCCGCAGCAGTTTCCATTTCACGTCATCCCCGCCGTCGTTTCCGTTAGCGTTTTGGGCAAGGGTGTCCAAAAACTGCTTTTTGAAATGCTGAAAGAAAGTCGTCCATTCCTCTGAAAGGCCCGACGCGGCAGACAACTTGCGGTAATAGGCTTCGTAAGGGCCTCCGGGCTTCATATACTGGGATTTCAGCTGGAGAAGATCATCATAGCTCTTCATGAATCCTTCGAAGTCACCTGATAGGGCCTGCGAGCTGGCGTACCGGGCAACGTTGTCCAGACCCGTACGGATGGCTGTGATCGGGGCCAGCTTCTCCAATTGTGTTGCTATCTCTTCTTCTTTGTATGAAAAGGAGTGATTTTCCCTCGCCTCGCGGTACTTTTCTTCTGCGCCGATAAGGTCGCCTGCCGCATGCAGACGACTGCCTTCCTGCACAGCATTCACCTTGTCAGACATGCGCTGGGCCTTCTGCCCCAGCAGTAAAACCATTGAAATACACAAAATGATCATAAAATTTCGCAGGGATATTACTTCTTTGATCGTCATATATTATAGCCTCTTTTTTGCCATACGATGGTTTATTGAAATTCAGGGTCCCAACGGTACTTGAATTCACGAATTTCAGCTACGGTTTGGTCAAGCCCGTTCCATGGCTCATAAGGATTGGCCTCGATCAGCCGGGCTAATCGTAAGAAGCGGTCTTTGGGCAGCTCATGCACGTATCTGCCGATGAAACGGGAGTGCAGCAGCGCATAACGTTTCATGCGAACGGCCGCCCCGGCCACGCCAGTCAGGATAGCGATCCCTTTATCCATTTGCCGGATCTGGGTCTCATAGGCTTGAACATAACGCAGTGTGCGGTCCTTGATCAGATCCCGGCGCACCTTGGCAATCTCTCCTATGTATTCGGCCAGCAGCGGCTCGAACTCTCTCAGAAGCAGCTGTTCCATTTCGAGATCCATGTCCTTACGGAGCTGAAAGCCGTGCAGGAGGGCGACCCGTTGCCGGGCTACCCGGTCGCCACGCAGGAGAATGGCAATCTCGCGCAGCTTCTCATAGGCCAGCACATCATTTTCGCGAAGGACAGACACCGCTTCCTGGCGGTTAAGCTCCAGCCCCTCCTTGATGATTCCGATGTTATAGGCCAGCAGATGCTCCAGAGCACGCAAATTTTCGTTCTGCCGGACTTTTCGCTGCGTATAGTAGAAAAGCCCGGTCAGCAGGAGTCCGCCTGCACCACACAGGGCCATTTGCAGCGTGCTGTCGCCAAAATAAACAGAAACCAGGGTAAGCAGTAAGACCAGCAGTAACCGGGTATGCATTTTGCGCCCCGCACGGGCGCTGGCATAGTGCTCCACCGAAACTAGGGAGGCTTTGCCACATTTTGTGCAGCGCTCTTCGTTTAGCGCCGTATAGCGGCCACAGCGCCTGCAGATGCGAAGCTTGTCGAAGGAATAGCGGGGCGCCTTGAAGGGTCGGAATGTGACAGGCTTCTTCTTACTCATGACCCTTGTCACCCCCATTTAAGGTGGCGAGCAGCATCTCGTCCATATCATCCCGGGTTAGCGGGTTTCGCTGGCGGGAGGCATAGATAGCAATGTGAATTACGACATATAGGAACGCAACTCCAAGAATAACGTATGAAATCATGTGACTTTTCCTTTCTTCTGGAAGATAGTGCAGCGAAAAAAGTGAATTATAGCGTTCTTTCTTAACAGTTCATCAGTCCTAAAAGTTGAAGTTTACAAGGTTTAATTATATCATAATGGCATACTATTTACAGATTTTAGCTTTTTGGCTGATTTCCATATTTGCCTACTATAACACAAGAGGAGCCATCTTTATGCTTCATAATGACCACCGTAGAAAAACATCGAAGATTGTCTTTTGGCGTCTTATTCCGGCGCTGCTGCTGACCCTGTGTATCGCGGTTGCCCCGCTAGGTGCAGGGCTGGCTCATGCCGCAACCCCGGCGCCATCTCATATTGATGCCGTGCTGCTGATTGATGTCAGCAACTCCATGAACAAGAGTGACAAGAACAAGATTGCCAACGAAGCAATGAAGATGTTCATTGATATGCTGTCCGCGCAGGGAGACAAGGTCGGTATTGTCGCCTACACCGATAAGGTACAGCGGGAAAAGGCGCTGCTGCAGATCAATTCGGCGACCGACAAGCAGGATCTGAAGGACTTCATTGACGGGCTGGACCGCGGCGCTTATACGGATATTGCCGTAGGCGTGAAGGAGGCAGTGAAGGTGCTGCAGAATGGCAGCGATCCTTCCCATGAACCGCTCATCGTCATGCTCGCCGACGGTAACAACGATTTTAACAAAGCCACTGGACGGACTCAGAGCCAATCGGATCAGGAGCTGAATACAGCACTGGATGAGGCCAAGAAGAGCGGCTATCCCATTTATACCATTGGTCTGAATGCGGATGGCAAGCTGAACAAGCAATCTCTGGCTGACCTGTCCACGAAGACAGGAGGCAAGGCATTCTCTACAGATTCGGCAGATGATCTGCCGCAAATCCTCAGCGAAATTTTTGCCAGCCATCTCAAGCTCAAGATTGTACCGGTGCAGTCGATTACGGGGAACGGCAGCTTTCAGGAGGTGACGGTGAACGTCCCGAACGCCAGCGTGCTGGAGGCCAATATTTCCATTATGTCTTCACAGCCTGTAACTGCGAAGCTGAAGGACCCAACCGGGAAAGAAGTAGCTATACCTTCAGGCGATGTTCTGCTCTCGAAGTCGAAGACCTACAGCCTGATTAAGCTGTTGTCTCCGCAGCAGGGCGATTGGAAGCTCCAGATCAAAGGGGTGCCCAAGGATAAAATTGATATTAATCTCGTTTTCAACTATGACCTGGAACTTAAAATAGATGCGCTGCCTTCCGCATCCTATAAAAAAGGCGACAAGATCGATATTGCTTCCCACTTATTCAGCAACGGTACTCAGGTAACGCTCAGCAATTTGTATCAAAATATGAAGGCCGTTCTGCTGGCCAAGGACCTGGATACGGGCACTACTGAAGAAATCCCGCTGGATAACACCGGGGATGTCTTCAAAGGGACGTTTGAGGTGAAGGAGAGCCATGATTACGAGCTGAAGGTGCGTGCGGAGGAAAGAAGCTTTTACCGTGAGAGTGATCCTGTGACAGTCAGCGCCAAGAAAAGCACTGCTGGAACTGGCGGCGCTACAGCGGCCCCGGAGAGCAGTAACCCGCTCGCCGACAAGCCGAAATCTATGACTCTGTATTATATCATTGGCGGAATTGTGCTCCTGCTGGCGGCTGGAGTAGCCCTGTGGCTGCTGCGGAAGCAGGCGACACGCGGCTTTACCGGCCAAATCGTCATCGAGGTGCGGGACGAGAATACCGGAGAGAAGACGTATCCGCAGTATAAGAAGCTGGCTGCGTTCAGAGGCAAGTTCAACTTGCATCAGCTGCTGCAGTTAGCACCTGAGCTTAAGGAAAGTGAGAAGCTCGTCTTCACTCCGGGCAAGAACGACAGACTGCTTCTCCGCAGCGGCGAAGGCATCACCGTGGAGAGATCCGGACGCGCCGCTGATGCGTCGCGTGGTCTGGAACTGAAAAGTGGTGACCGCGTTTCGGTATCACTGCATAGCGTGGACAAAACAATTTTACTGGAATACCTGGTTTAACCAGATTCTTTAGTACAGTTCAGGAGGAACGCTTATGAAACCGGTAGTACGAGAGCATATTCAGCAACTGGATGTATCGCTTGGCGGGGGAATTGTCAGCGATAAGATCAGAGTCGATACGATTGACAATCCTATACTCATTATCGGGCTGGGGGGCACGGGCATTGACGCCCTCCTCCGCCTGAAATACCAGATCAACCGCCGTTTCAAGCTGCCAGAAGATCCGTTGTCCAAGAAGAAGCGGGACAAGCCGGATAATGTAGAGTTTTTAGCTTTTGAAACCAACGAACAAGATCGTAATAAAAAATATAAAGGCATCGGGCTCGATTCGCAGAATGAATTCGTGCTCTTAGCCAATGCCGAAATCGGGGGACTGCTGCAGAACCGCAGTATTCTGGACCCGTATATCACGGATTGGCTGTCGCCTGAACTGAGCATTACGGACGGTATGAACGGCGCTGCCGGCGTGCGTCAGGCGGGACGACTGCTCTTGTTCACCAAGATTAACCAAGTGGTTGGTGCCATTGACAAGAAGATCAAGACACTGTCTGTAGGCACCAACAAGAAGCTGATGGTGTTCCTGCTGACAGGACTGTCTGGCGGAACGGGCAGCGGTGCTTTTCTGGATATCGCTTATATTGTGCGCGGTATTATTGAACGCGACTTTGGCTCTGCGGGGATTGACCGGGTGAATACGCTTGGTTATCTGTTTACCCCAGACGTGAATCTCTCGAACAAGAGCCTGAGCGAACATACCCGTGAATATATCCGTAAGAACGGATATGCGGCGCTGAAGGAACTGGATTACTGGATGAATGTGGACAGCCGGGGCGAAAGATTCCGTCAGCAGTACGGCAATATTTTGACCGTGAATTCGCCATTGCCTCCATTTAATCTGTGTCATCTCATCTCCGCGACCAATACCGAGGGCAAGCTGCTGGAGAACGCCTATGATTACTGCATGAATGTAACGGCAGAGAATATCACCAACTTTATGGCTAGTGAAGAGAAGCAGTCTGGTGAAGAATTCGCCATTCATGACTATATCAGTAACATCCGCACCAATATTGCCCAGATGAACAAGGCTTATCCGGCCAACTATGAATACAATATTATTGGGGCTTCATCTGCTGTCCTGCCGATTGAGGAAATGACAACCTATCTGGCTTACCGCCTGTTCGATAAAATGGAGAAAATGTTCAAGCAAGCACCGGGTCAAGAAGAGGTAGAAAAATTCGCCCGCAAGCTGGGTATCGACCTCGATAGCATGGTCAAGACCTTTGAATCCCGCGTGCCTGAGCCGCTGCCGGGCTTCGAGAACAGCGAACGGTTAAGCCATGCCAATGTCATCAAGAACCAGGTCGTCAGCATGGATACGGAGCTGGAGCAGAACTTCCTGTCACGTGCGCGCGAGGAGTATATCAAGGCGAGAAAGCAGCTTCCGGGTGAGATTGTCGGCCGGTTTGGTGAGGAGCTGGAGCGGATTTTCCTCCATCCAGAGCAAGGACCATTCTATGTTTCGCGGCTGCTTTATACCGAAAAAGGCTTTTGTATCCTGAAGTCAATTCAGTCATATATTGAGACACTTCGCGAAAGTCTGCTGCGCCTCCCGCGTGATATTGAGACGGCGCAGGACAGTGCGGACGAGAAGCTGGGGGATGCCCGGAGCGCCTTTGTCTCTAAGGAGAAGAAGAAGAACGCTTATATTGAAGCGAAGATCAATGAGTACTGGCTACATGCTGATGTAGAGCGTACTGAGCGAATGATTGAATTTTATGAGGATCTGTACGAGCTGCTGAACGAAGAGAACAGCCGGATTTATGGCGTGTTTACAGAGATTCTGAGTGCACTCAGCTCGATTTTTGCCAAGAATGGGGACATCCTCATCAACGGTGAAGAGCAAGCTGATCATAAAGGTAACAAAACTTATTATTGGAATATCGTCAATGTACCGGATATTTCCGCGACGATCTCCAAAATTATGGACCAGAAGGATGGCGACGATCTGATTCGTGACTTCACCCGGGAAATGCTTAAGCACTCGGGGCGCTGGGTCAGAGAGCAGGAGATTGATGTAGTTCGTTCCATCTCTGATTTCCTAAGCGATAAGTTCGGCGATTTAATCACCCGTTCGATGGAGGATTTCCTCGTGATGAAATACGGCCATGAGGAGCCGCTCGACAAATTCGTGGAGCGTATCATCGCCGGTAAGCTGGACGAGGAGGCCGTGCCGACCTTCCATCTTAGTAACAGTTCGGGCAATCTTCATTTTCCATCCTGGGGCTTCGTCTCGGTTCCGGTCAAAGCGCCGGGCATCCTGAAAGGTATTCGCAATTATCAGAATAATGCGCTGGGCAAATCGCACTTTACGATCAAGGAAAGCGAAGTTAAGAATCGTATTTTCTGGCTGAACACACGCAACGGGGTGCCGCTCTTCGTGTATACACCGCTGCGCGTATTTGAGGAGAACTACGAGCGGACCATTCTGGACAAAGAAGGCATTGGTCGCCATTTGGTGATGACAGACAAGAACAACTGGACTTATCTGCCGTCACCAATTCCGGAAAAATCATGGGGCGACACCTATGTTAACGCCCGTGTCCGTGATTACAATGCCCGCGTTCGTGCCGATTTCGACAAGGCACTGGCGTCAGGTGTGATTGTCGAGAAGGGAACGGATGAGAACACAAGCAGCCGCTATTCGGTTATATTCACGAAGCCGTTTGATATTGAAGCCTTCTTGAAAGGCTTTGATTTGCAGCTGCAAGCGCCGCGCCCGAATCTTGGCGAGGTCAAGAAGGCTGCAGATGAGCTGCGCTTGCTGCGGGAGAAGGGGCTGGAACGCGAGCTAGTCAAGGATATCTTTGGCAGTGTCAACCAGGATTTGGCGAAGGAGAATCTGATTCGCACACCACAGCTGATTACCCGTGTTCGTGAAGAATTGGCGAAGGTTGCTGAGCTGGAGGCTAAGGCCGCAGAGCTGGATGCACTGCTGCATCAATATCTGGATGAAGAGAAGTGGATGGACCAGTTCCTTGAAGCTCTATATACAGACAGCATCATCAAGAAAGGTGCGCTGTATGTCTATGATCGTGATGAAGAAGAAGATGCTTGGGAGCCATTCGCCAATCTGATGAAGGAACGCAGTTATGTGGAGTATGCGGTGTATCGTCATTTCCGCAGTCTGGACGAGAAGAGCCGCAGTGTGCTGCTGCGCAAGGCAGCGCGTCGTGCAGGCGAGATGACTGCTGCTGAAGATGTATCTCCACTGCTGTATAAGCTGGAAGGTCTGTATGTCTCCTTCTTGGAGGCTCGCGACAGCCTAGAGTATGAGCGGGTAGAGCATGCCAATGGCGACGAAATGTACGGATTCTACAAGAGCATGACCGGCAAGCTTGGCAGTATCCGCAGAAAGCTGAAATAATCCTATGATTAAATCATTAGCATTATCTTATGGAGAACAATATGCGCAGCAGGAGGAAGCGCTGCGCAGCAAGGGGGATGGGCGCAGCAGTATCCATTACCCCGCCCTGTTTTTATTTGTAGGTGACAAAATTGCCCCAGTCATTGCTCCGGTGCTGGACAGCTGTGAACGCAAATGGGATAACGCTGGAGGCGTTATGGCTATGCACGCCCTGCCGGAAGGGGGAAGTCCGGTGGGATACGGAGCCAGTGGGAGCGCACGGGTTATGCCCTTGACCCTGCCCTCTGCGGCAGGACATGATCCACGCACCGTCCGAGCGGATATTTATCGCGCCTTTCAGGAGGATAGCCGCTATTTGGCGGAGATGAACCGATCCTTGCGGCGGATCAGCAACAGCATAGCGGATTACGGTCGGCTGTATTCTTCCTTTGACGTCATCCATCTTTCTATCATTACGCGGGTCGATGACCCGCTTAATGTGTTCTTGCCGGAAATTACGCTGCTGGCCCGCGCTGTGCTGGGCCAATCGTTCAAATCGGTGCAGACAGACCTGTACGCTCTGATCAACGAACGTGAGCAGGGTGATAACTTCGGGTATTCCAGCTCGGTCGGGCTGGCCTTTATGCGTGAGCTGGAAGGAATGCAGTTGCCGGACTACACGTTCCGTGCGCCGCTGCTTGTGACTGAAGACGGGCTATCCATTCCGGTGAGCCATGGTCCTTCCCAGCTGTTTGATCTGGTCTATCTGCTGTCCGACAAGAATGAGCGAGGCATGATGCCTACAGGCGGCATGCAGGACAATTACGAGATCATCTCCCACATCAGTCTGCTGAAGAACCGGGTTCGTCCTACATCCGACGAAGCCAGCGGACATGGCGGCTATAACAATATGACGTTTAAAAGCGGCATCCGGGGCAGCTCCGGCCGGCAGGGCTATGCTACCGCAGGCTTCTCCGGCGTAAGAAGGCCCAATATGCAGATTGCCCTGGCGGTCCTGTATCATGGCTTTCGGCGGCTGGCGGTGAATATGCGTGAAGGCAGTATGCCGGGTGTTCGTGAGCGGCAGGCTCTGTTCGGACTTGGCGCCGATACCCTGCGGGAGCGCTCCCTGCAGCTTCTGCCGGATGAAGCAGGACTGCAGGAGATGACGGGACTGATGAGTCACGGTCGTCCATCTTACAACGAATTGAAATATTTGTCGTTGCGGGAGGCTGAGGAGTTGTTGTTCGGCAGCGGCGGAAGCGACTATTTCCGCAGCAATTTCACTGCCGCTGCTGCAGGGCGGCTGGAGTCGATAGAACCGCTGCGGGAATGGCGGCCGCTTCTGGCTGCGCAGGAAGAGGCTGTTCCGGCGGTGACCTTCTATCAGCTGGCAGAGTGGACGGCTGACCGCGATGATGCTGGCAGCTTGCTGTACGGGCTGCGCCAGCATATGGCCGGTCTCCGGTCAGTACTGGCGAATGCCAAGGCTGAACTTGAGCAGCTCTATAGTGACACTGTGGAGCGCCAGCCATTCCAGCGTGTGCCGCTGTTCGACAAGCGTACGGTACGCAACTTTATCCAGTATCTTTTTACAGTCGTCTATGGCAAGAAATATGAACTGCTACAGCTTGAAACTGAGCTGGGTCTATGCCGGCGGTTGGAAGCTGCACTGGAACGGATTCATGCGGAGAGCATCGCCCGCGTAAAAATCATGGAGACGCTTGAGGAAGAACTGCGTGGCATTGCCCAGGACAGCATTCAGCGGACACGCGATGACATCGGTCAGAACATCATGGAGTACTATGGTGTAGTTACCGAAGAGGTGATGAAGGAGATCGAGACCCGGCGTGGTCCCGGCGTCTTCTTCAGTGAACGGTATCTGGGCAGTCTGTCGCAGCTGCTGGACCAGGGTCAGGAGGCGGTTGTAGAACGCCTGATCGAGATCTGCCGGCGGGAGCTGCTGGCGGCTGAAGCCTTCGCACTTTCTTTCGAAGAGGAGCTGCTCCGGCGGGCCAATGTGGCTGTCGCTTATGACAACAAGCAGGTGTTGTCTAAGGAAGAGCTGTTCAAGCGGCTCTACCGCAGCCTGGAAGAAGGGGCCATTGTCAATGTGCGGCTATTCGAGTATACGCAGGAGCATCGGCATGAGGAGAAATATTTCTTTGGTGACAGCACCTCCGAATTCCTGCGCTATGTCTACGGTGTGGATGAGACGACCCGGATTTACCGGTTGGGCTTTGTGCATGAGCAGCGCAGAAGCGGGGTAGAGAAGCTCAACCTTATGGGCGGCTTCCATCTGGAGGATCTGCTGTATTACCGGAATGGCCGTGTATACTACGAGACTTACGTTCAGAACGGCTACAAGCTGCATGCCATCGAAGAGGAACATCTTCCCGAGCTGCGTTAAAGATGCATGCGTTAGGCAAGGAAGAGCAAAGAACAGCTTCAATCAGGTTTCACTTATGTTCCACCGGAAAGGATGAATGAACATGCAGCGTAAAATTAATATGCTCCTGCTCTTCTTCGCATTGATCGGGGGGGCCGTAGCTTTTCTGATCGGGGAATGGCTGCTGGGCCGCTGGCTCACAGACCTGCCATCCATCGTGCTTGTCGGCATTTACTTTGCGGTCGTAGCGTTGGGAATCGGGGTAGGCTGCCTGATCGCCGAGATCATCTCGCCAAGGCTGAACGGCGCTTCTTGGAAGCAGCGGTACTTGGGATTATCCTGGAAGCTGCTGCCCCTGACACTGGTGCTGGCCTTTGGCGTCGGTGCAGTGACAGAGTTCGTGTATGAACTGAACTTTGGCGGCATCAGACCGATTAAAGATGTCGTCATGGTCATCGACGATTCCGGCAGTATGAACCAAAGCGATCCCGACAATCGTCGTTATTCGGCTGCTCAGAGTCTTGTCATGCGGATGGATAAGGATAATCAGGTGGCGGTGTTGACCTTCAATGGAGAGGTGTCCATTGCCCAACCGCTGACATCTCTTTCGAATTCGAAGAACCGGGAGAAGGTGTCGGCGGCTATCCTGAATCTCAAGACTACGGATGGCGGAACGAATATCAGTGGTGCGCTGCACGAGGCGCTGAATGTCATTAACAGCGACAGCAGAAGTGATCGTGGCTCCATGGTCATTCTACTGTCAGACGGATTTAGCCAGATGGATACTGCTCGGGAGTTACAGGACTTTGTGGACCGTGGCATTGCGGTCAATACGATTGGGCTGGGCATAGAGGACCCGTCTGGTCCCGCGTTGCTACAGGAGATTGCCCGCGTGACCGGGGGCCAGTATTATGATGTGACCGATGCGGGACGTCTTGGCGATGTGTTTCAGCAAATCTATGATCGCCTCGGTGACCGGACGCTTCTGACGGAGCGCAGCGACGCTACAGAGAACAGTCCTTATTATGCGGTGGTCCGGATCTTGTCGTTGCTTCTTATCGGGACTGCACTGGGCTTGGGACTGGGCATTGTCTTCGACAACCGCCATCTGGCCAAGAGCTTCGGGATCGGCGGCGCCGCATCTGGTCTGCTGGCAGGTTTGATTCTGGAATACGGTCTTAGCGGCCACACCTTCAGTGACGCGCTCATCCGACTGCTGGCTGTTCTGGTTCTGGCTGCAATCATCGGGGTGTTCACCGGAGTCATTCCGGTTGGCGAAGGCCGATTGACCCGGAGAGGCACGAGAACGCCTGCCGCGGTTACGACATCGGACAGCTTTGAGCGGCCACGCAGAAATCGGGGAAGCAAGGGATTCTAGGAGAAGTGGAAAGGAGCTATTGTCATGAGGTATGCTGAAGCAGATTCATCCACACCCCTGATCACTGAGATCACAACACAGGTGGAGGATCGGTTCTGCACGCTGAGATGGCGCTGGCCGGATGGTGTGCAGGCCGTATGCATTCATAAAGGCCCTGCGGATAAGCCTGTGGCCGGAGACATTCCGCCCGGCGGAATGAAGCTCTATACACGTGAAGAATACAAATCCAATAACGGTTATCGTGACCGGCTTGATGATATCGGGCTGGTCGCTTACACCGTCTATGCTCGTCATACGGAGAACGGTGAGACCGTGCTGGTACAACAGAGGGACGACGCCAACCGCGTGCTTGTCAGTGCGGGCAAGGCACGGATCTATTACTCTATTGTTCAGAAAAAAGGGTTGTTCGCCAAGCAAAAGACCGTACATATGTCCATTACGGCAGAGGTCCCGGTAGCAAGAGATGTGCTGTGTTATGTTAAGAAACGTGGCGGTCATCCTGCGGGCAAAGACGATGGCATTCGCTTTCCGTTCGTACAGGACTTTGCCGCCGGACATAACCAGCTTCCGCCGATTGAGATCGGCAAGGATGATTTTGTACGCATCTTTTTCACAGATGGACGGAAGTATGGGCTTGTCTATGAACTGGTACCGGAGTAAGGCGCTTTGCACCAGGAGCAAGGTGATTTGCAATACTTCACGCAGTCCAGGCTGGCCAGTGTGAACGAAACGGGCTTTACTGCGTAAAGCTTTAAGGAGGATGAAAGATGTCTTTTTTTAGCCGCTTTATGAAAAAGAATCAGTCGCAGCCGCGACCGCTCTATTACGATATCGTATGTCCCTTCTGCTTTACTAAATTTGCGCCGGAGGACGTGGTCTTTCGGGCTATGCATAGCCGGGAGGACGATGAGAATTACGCGCTTGGCGAGGATGACGCGCTGAATAAATACCGTGAACGCTTTGGACTGGACACCGTGGACGACATCGAGGCTATTATTCGTCCGGCTGATATCCCAGAGGAATATCATCATTATACAGACAATGTACTCACCGGTCTGACGGACCGTTATGGGGTACTTACACGCAGACGGCTATGCCCGTCCTGCCATAACGAGCTTCCGGTCACAGCCGGCAAGGTGCCAAGCAATATTATCTCTATTATCGGTGCTTCTCAAGTAGGGAAGTCGGTGTACATGACGGCGTTGATTCATACGCTCCAGCACACCACTGCCGGGCATTTTGATGCTGCCTGTATGCCGCTGAATGCCGAGATCAGCCGCAAGTTCCGTACGCTCTATGAAGAGCCGCTGTTTGAACGCGGGGATCTGCTGGCTTCGACACAGAAGGAAAAGATGCAAGAGCCGTTTATCTTCCAGTTTGTCTTCAAGGACGAGAGCAAACCGCCGCTGACGCTGGTCTTCTTCGATGTTGCGGGTGAAGGGATGGTCGACCAGGATTATCTGGGGCTGCATGGCCAGCATATCAAGAACTCTGCAGGTATCCTGTTTATGGTTGATCCGCTGCAGATTCGTTCCGTACGCGAGAAGATCCGCATCAACATAGGCGACCGTCCGGGCGAATGGGTCTCGCAATATGACGAGCCACGCGATGTTGTTCTGACCATGTTCGGCGATTTTATTGCTTATCAGGAGAAGAGCAAGACGGACATTCCTACCGCAATCGTTCTGGCGAAGAGCGACATGCTCCACTCGTTAAAAGATGAAGATGGCGATTACATCAAGTCGAACAGTAACGTATTCAATAACTATGTGCACCGTAAAACGCTGAATTTGGACGAATTCCATAACATCGACGGGGAAATCCGCCGGTTTATCGGCAAGGTGGACCGTCCGTTCAAGGATACGATGGATGTGTATTTCTCCAACACTGCTTATTTTGCCGTATCCGCACTCGGCAGCAATCCCGTGAATCAGAAGATTGAAGGGGTGGTCAGCCCGATTCGGGTGGACGAGCCGTTCATCTGGCTGCTTCACAAGCTGAATTACATTGAGGGGAGCGACGGCCCGTGAAGAATCATTCAGGGGCGATGATCACTCAGCAGATGTACACCCGGGAGCGGCGCGGGATTTTTCGCTCCACAGAAGGGTTCGATACGGTAGCGAAGTCGGAGGGGCTGGACGGCGGGTTTGTCAAAAAAATCCTTCATCCCTTCTGCCTCTATGATGCTCCAGCGGAGCTGACGGCGCGCGGGGAGAAGGATGAGGCGTCCTACCCTTCAGCGCTGCACCTGTTCCATACGGAGAACGGGGAGACCGTCATCGGGAACAGCCGCTATCAGTCGGCAGATTTCACGGGTCAGCGGAGCGCTTTTTTCGCCCATAACTTTGTTGTTCCTGCTGCTCGTGCAGAAGAGATTGTGGAGCATTATGGGGATTGGCTGCATGCGGATTTTGCGGAGAGCTACACAGGTGAGCTTGGTGGTACGTTGCCAGAGCTGTCTTCTATCCCGGTGGCGGGCAGAACTCAGGTTGACCCGGGGACAGTGCTGTCTTCTTTGAATATTGGGGAGAGTTTGTTCAAGTCACTGCTGCAGGCGGTAATGACTTCCGTGGCCGGCAAGAAGAAGATCTATATAGCGCTGGATGTGCCTATTGGAGAGTTGTCGGGACGGGCAGCAGAGCTGACCGAGGTTATTTTCGGCGCACTACCCCATGAGTTCCGTCGCAGACTGGGTGTTATTACGTATGCCAATGAGCCGAAGAGCCGCAAATATATTCATTTGACCTTCGTCGAGAATGGTTCACTTCGTCCCGGCGATCGCAATGTGGAGAAGGATTTTACTTTCGATCTGGTCTCTGGGCGCAGTACTAATGCTGAATTCGGGGATTCACGGCAGCAGTATGCCGATCTGGCCTGGAAGGTTACGAGCAGCGGAGGCAGCATGAATGATTTCGGTCATTTTGCCGACCGGATGCTGGACGGGGAAAGCTTGGAACGCAAGCTATCGCTCGGGCTCTATAATGAACTGGCTGTATTTTACGAGATTGAACAAGGTAATGAAGGTTTGTATGAACAGAACAAATACGCAGTTCTTGGCGGCTTGCTGGATTACCTCAAAGGGCCTGGCGCGCTGGAGTCACGGGTCCGGCTGAACGATATTTTTCTGGAACGATTTGACCGGGAATTTGATCAGATCAGACAAGGAGGTCTCCTGATCCCTGCGTTGATGGAGAGCTTCAAGGCTTACTATGTGCTGCCGGGACATAATTACAGGGGCCGTATCGTCGATTATTTCATCAACGGGATGCTGAACATCAGCAACCAAGGGCGCGAGGACGACCTGAAGGCAGCGTATGCCATTATCGAGAGTGAAGAAGAGCTGAGTGCGGCCTTTTTCAAAAAAGTGCTGGGTCAGCCGATCTTCCGCCGGAAGTTGTTGGAGCCGTATTTGGAGAACCGTCTGGCTGCCGCCGCATCAGCAGCGGATATTGCTGGCTTTGTACTCTATTGGGGACGCACGCTGCCTGAAGTGCTTCAGCAGACCTTTATTGAGGACAAGACAAAGGATTATTTATTGGAAAAGCTTCAGCGTGAAGCCAATCCTGTTGCCGCTGCAGCCGGGATTCATGAGCGTGTGGAGAAAGCTGAGAAGGACCGGCGGCGCAGCGGTGGTATCCAGCCTGAAGCGCTTGAACTTCTGCGCGGATTGGCTGCGGCCGCTGACCGTTTTGTGCTGAACCGTCTGTCTCTGGCAGAACTAACGAAGGAGCAGCTGCTGGATATTGCTTTCCTGCGTTATCCCAAGGGGGCTGCCAAATGGTATCCGCCGCTGGATCAAATCAGCAAGCAGAAGGAGAACGCCCTGCGGGCTGCTTACCGCTGGTTCGGGGAAGAGAATCCAGATGAGGGAATCTTCGCCGGACTGACTCCGAAGGAGCTGGATGATGTGCAGCTTCTTGGACGGCGCTGGCTGAAGGAGGCCAGGTCCGCTGAACCTTTCGACCGGTTGCCGCTGGGCTTTTATTATAGCAGTCACCGTGAGGGCGGGCCGCTGGATTACGAAGCGCTGCTGGAAATGGTTAACCAGAAGGCAGGTTCGGATAAAGAAACCGTCTACCGCTTCCTGGCTTGGTCACAAGGCAATCCATTGTTTGTAATCTCGAACAAGAAGCTGCAGCCGGGATACCGCCAGGCCATTCTAAAATATTTCCTCAGCAATGATCGGGAAGCTTTCAAGAATCGTGAATTCCGCAAAACTTATCTTGCAGCCGCACGTCCTGCTCTGCAAAATGTATATGATGAAGCCCGCTCCCAATTGGCTTCTCCGCTGGCGCGGTGGGTCAGCCGCAGTCGATTTCAAATCCTGATCTCGGGGCTCGCGATCGGAATTGTCCTGATAGTTGCAATTATAGCCATTAGTATGCTGCGACCCGACGGGAAAGAGAGCACGCTGCCGGAGGTCAGTCCGCAGCCAAGTCCGACCCAAACGGCTGGTACCGATCAGCTGCCGGTCATGGCCTATCTGTTGGTACCTGGCGGTGAGCAAGAGGGCAGCAAGCTGCAGTTTGTTTTCCCTACTGCGTCTGAATGCGATAGTTTCAAGCCGGCCGAGATTAGTGTGCTTAATACCGATGACACCAAGACTACGTATAAAGTAACAGCTACGACCAGTACGTGTGCATTACCATCATCGGATTTAGGAGATTCCTCCGGAGAAGAGAATTCAGATGCAGGTAACGTAGCCGGAAACGAAGAAGTCACGGGAACGGATGCTTCCCCGCATTCATCTGCCAATACCAAAGATACTGTGACTGATCAAGCTAATAATGCTGCGAATCAGAAAGAGCAGTCATCTTCAACGATTGATCCTGCTGCTTCACCTTCGCCTGCGCCAGAGGGAGAGGATGGACTGATAGACCAGAAAGAGGGCCAATATCAGGTTACCCTTGAACTGGAGCCTGGAGCTGTGCTGGCACCGGGTAGCACGATTGAAGCTGGAGACTATAAGCTGAAGCTGTCAGATAAGGAGCCCGTACCAAGCACTGATGAGTCTTCGGCAAAGAACGAAGCCAGCCCTGAACCAACGGCTACAACAAAACCAAAGACGAAAAAATAGTTGCTACTCCTGAACCGCTGCAGAGTTATGACTTGGACAAGTTATGGCTCTGCAGCATTCAGGAGCTTTTTCGCTGTGAAAATGGGCCAATACCGATTCCGGCAGTTTTTCTATGGACATACCGGGGGATTATAGCTATCATTAGGAATATTAAAATTTAATAGTAGTATACTTAATGGAGAAGGTGCAGACTCAGAGCGTCTGGGTTTGCTTAAAAGGGAAGTCCGGTTCAAAATCCGGCGCGGTCCCGCCACTGTAGATGCGGAGCGACTTTTCAAAGGCCACTGTTCCTATAAAGGAGTCGGGAAGGCGGAAAGAAGCGATGAGGCATGAGCCAGGAAACCTGCCTTCTTCAAGGTGTTCCCATGCCTTCGGGGGGTGAGGAAGGGAACCAGCTGCAGATGGACGTGTTTTCAAGGAAAGAGATTTCCGTACGTCTGCCCTCAAGCCAAGTTTGTTCTGACCGCCCTTCATGTTAGGGCGGTTTTTATGTTGTTTGTTTTCCAGCATAAACCAAATTATAAAGAAAAGAGGTTCATGATGAAAAGAATGTTATCATCCCGGGCGCTTGCGCTTGGACTGGCACTACTGCTGGTCATCTCCATTCTGGGCTCTTCGCTGATACCGGCAGGACAAGCCTTCGCCGAAGCACAGCAAAGCCTTATTGATCAAGGAGTTACAGAAACTAGCGTGACAGACGCCACCTACGGCGCAGCGGCGTTTACTGCTGCTGCACAAGAACCCGTAGATGTTCAACAAGCGATTACAGACGCTATAAAGTATGTTCAGACTAAAGGAGTTACAACGGATTGGATCGCAATTAGCTATGGGCGTCTCGGGTTAAAGATACCGGATAGTTATATTGCGAGTCTTGAGAAGAGCGTGAAGAGTGCTATGACTGCTTCTTCTCCTCCTTATGTAACTACGTATGCCCGGTTGGCTCTTGCTGTTACGGCAATCGGTCGTGATGCAACCAACTTCGGCGGCTATAATCTTATTGAGCCGATTTATAATAGCAAGGACGTAGCGGCTCAAGGTATAAATGGCCCTATATATGCATTGCTAGCTATAACAGCCGGACAATATAATGTGCCTGACGATGCAGTCTGGAGCAAGGAACGGATTGCGAATAATCTCATCTCGAAACAAGATCCGTCGGGTGTATTCTCGGCTTTTGGTTCCAATGCAGATATAACGGGGATGGCGTTACAGTCTCTCTACACTTACAATGGCTTTCCTGAAGTAGAGACCGCAGGCCAGCGTGCCGTAGATTGGCTGTCCAAGAATCAGAACAAGGACGGCGGCTATGACAGCCGTTGGGGTGTGAGCAGTGAGGCTAACTCACAGGCTATTCTTGGCTTGACTACTGCTGGTATTGACCCGACAGGGCCGGAGTTCACTAAGGGACAAAATAACCTTATCACCAACCTGTTAGCTTACCAAATGCCTGATGGCGGCTTCCGTCATGCTATGTCTGGAAAATCTGATAACCTTGCTACTGAACAGGCACTGCAAGCACTTATCTCGTATCAGTTATTCCTAAAAGGGGAGAAGTTCTATAGCTTAAAGCAACCGGCTTCTCAAAAACCGGCCGTTCAGGCTTCAATTAGAATTGAAGGCCCTGAAGGAACGATTGCGCAGGGGAATGTAGAAGCGCCGACGGCCCTAAAGGCTCTGGAGGAAATTTCTAAAAAAAATAATATCCCGCTAAATATAGAGGATACTGCTTACGGTAAGTATGTTGCTGGTATAAATGGTATTGAACAAGGCTTGTACGGCAAGTCGGATGGCTGGATGTTTGCTGTCCAAAAAGATGGCTATTGGGAAATGCCAGATGTAGGTGCGGGGGATTATGTCCTTGACCCGGGACAACAAGTTGTATTTTATTATGGCGACTTCTCTAACACTAGCCTTATTAATCACGTAAATGTCTTGCCAGATTTACCGGCTCCGGGAGAAGCTTTTACGATTCAAGTCTACAAAGATGTTACGAATTGGGTTGACAATCAGCCTCAGACTAGTAACGTACCTGCCCAAGGGGTAAAGGTAGTCATTGGAGCGAACTCAGTAACTACGGACAGTGACGGTAAGGCCGTTTTTGCTGGTCTGCCCGCAGGCACTTACAACATTGAGGTTACGGGTTATAGTCAAGATTCGGCACCAACTGTGTTACGTACACTTTCAACGTTCAGCGTAACGGCAGAATCTCATTCTGCTATAACTATTGAAGGTCCGGAAGGTTCTGTAGCATCTGGAACTGTAGATGCAACAAGTCCACTTCAGGCCCTAAGAAAACTGTCTCAATCTAACAATATTCCTCTAGAAGTGACGGGGAGCGCTTGGGGCGAATATGTCTCTGCCATTAACAAAATAGAAGCAGGGAAGTATCACGGCTACGATGGCTGGATGTATGCTGTGAAAAAAGATGGACACTGGACCAGCCCGAATACCGGTGCGGGAGCATACTTGCTGCAGAGCGGAGAAGAGATCGTATTCTACTATGGGGATTACGGTATTACTTCCCTGATAGATTCCATTCAGGTAGAACCAGCACAGCCTGTAGCTGGACAGCCGTTCAAAATTCTAGTTAGAAAGAACGTTAATGACGGGAACACGGGTCAGGCGGAGTACCTGCCCATTAAGGGTGTTCAAGTTACAATAAATGGAGAAACGGCTACTACGCAGGATGACGGCAGAGCAACTTTTGCTTCTGGTAAGGCTGCTGGTGATTATGCAATAGAAGTTACGGGTTACCGCAAAGATGCGGTCCCAACTGTGGTTAGAACAGTAAGCCCAATATCCGTTGCTAAGGATAACGGCACTTCAACACCAACGCCTGCACCAGCAAAATCGCAGGTCACCTTCTCGGTGGAAGGCGATTCCATTCGCGGTACGATCGTTCCTAGCACAACAGTCAATTTAAATCCAGGTGATACACCTTATACCTTGCTGGTTCGCCAGTTGGGAGGTAAAGTGGTTGCTACCGGTTCCGGCACGAGCTTATATGTTAGATCAATTGATGGCTTGGCAGAGTTCGACCGTGGTGAGAAAAGCGGTTGGATGTACTCGGTCAATGGAGTATTCCCGAACTACAGTGCAGGTGCCTATACTACGCTTGCAGATGGGGATACGGTTGCCTGGCGCTATACAACAAATCTTGGAGTCGATCTGGGTGAGCCATCCTTTGAAACCGATCCGAAGGGACCAACCACCGGTACTCCAGGAACGGGCACTGCGGTTGTCATCAGCCCGGATAATGCTCTGCCGCTCAACAAGGTGGGACAGACTACAACAGTAAGCAATGCCAATGAAAAAATGACATCTGCCCAGGCAGCGGAACTGAAGCAGACTTTGGCAGCTAATACAGTATCCTTGTCGCAGGCGATTCCAGTCGGAGCAGCAGCGACATTGAAGGATAATGCCGGAGAAGTGCAGTTAAGTATTCCGGCTGGCGCAGTGTCCAGTGGTGTTACGATTAATGTAAAAGAAATCTCCTCCAGCCGTTCCGAACTGGTATCCGGACTGTATGAATTTACGCCGGATGGCACGAAGTTCGCGAAGCCGGTGGATCTGGCAATTAAAGTACCTATCACTACGGAACATCTGGATAATTTGACTATGGCTTGGCTGAACAAGACTACTAATGAATGGATTCCGGTTCCGACTACGGTAGATGCGAAGACTGGCATTGTTACAGGAAAAGTTAGTCACTTTACCGACTATGCAGTCATTGACCGCAGTCTATGGGAGCCACAGCAAGATCAGATTAAGAAAGATATCGCCGGGGCTGTAAAATACATTACATCCGCAGAAACAATCAGCGATTGGCAGGCTATCGGTTTGGCACGTTCTGGCAACACAGTACCTGCTTCATACCTGAGCGGCCTGAAAGCTCAACTGGCTGAGGCTAAAGGCGAGTTCCGCAAAGTGACCGATTATGAACGGATTGCATTGGCTGCAGCGGCTGTGGGCAGCGATCCGCAAAGCATCAGCGGCTACAATCTTATCGAGAAAATCTACAATAATGCTAATATGATTGCTCAAGGCAGTAACGGTGTGATCTTTGCCTTGACTGCACTGGACAGTGGCGCTTACGCTGTACCTGCAAATGCGCAGTGGACACGTGAACGCCTGGTAGATTGGCTTCTGAAGCAACAAACGAAGGAAGGCGGCTTCCCGTTGTCGGTTGGCGGTGCTGCTGACATTGATATTACTGCTATGGCCGTAACGGCCCTGTCTAATTACAAGGATCAAGCGCTCGTAAAAGCGGCCATCGACAAAGCACTCGGCTGGCTCTCCGCTCAACAGTTGGAGAACGGCGGTTACAAGTCGTACGGCGCTGAGAACAGCGAAAGCGTGTCACAGGTGATGATTGCCCTGACGTCTGTAGGCACAGGCCTTAACGATCCGCGCTTTGTGAAAGCTAAAGGTGGTCTGCTGAGCAATTTGGCGACGTTCAAACAAGGTGACGGCGGTTATGCACATGCTTTGAGTGACAAGACCAGCAATAGCATTGCGACGGAACAGGCGTTACTAGCGCTTGCAGCTTACGACCGTTTCTTGAATGATAAGGACAAATTGTATAGCTTCTCCGCTGCACCGGTGGTTACGACTCCGGTTCCAAGCGTGACTTTTGCCGATGAAGGACAAATCTCCGCCTGGGCTCTGAAATCAGTGCATACCGCATTTGATAACAAACTTATGCAGGGAGTAAGTGCTGACAGTCTTGTATTTGCGCCAAAAGCCAACATTACACGGGCGCAATTTGCAGCATTGTTGCTCCGATTGACAGGCAACCAGCCTGCAAATGCTTCCTCAGCTTCGGTATTCAGCGATGTGCAACCAGGGGCTTGGTACTACGGAGATGTTATCAAGGCGAAGGAGCTTGGCATCATTGACGGTGTCAGCAAGACGGCCTTCAATCCGAACGGCACGATTACCCGTCAGGACATGGCTGTGATGATTGCCAGAGCCTTCAAGCTTGAAGCTCCGGTGAATAAGCCAAGCTTCAAAGACGAAGTGAGCATCAGCATGTATGCACTAGGATCTGTGCAGTCTGTGTCTGAATTGGGATACATGACCGGCTTTAACGGATCGTTTGACCCATCCGCACCAGTAACCAGAGAAATGGCGGCGGTGGTTGCGGTAAGACTGCCTTAGGAGCTTTCGGGTAGTGTCTGAAAAAGTATTTTGAATCATATAGTGAAAAGGATGGAACGGGGGAGAAGTTAGTGCCCTCGTTCTTTTCCCTTTTCTAATCCAATTTTGTACATCACTTGCAAGTAGCAGGTGCCGCTCTGATAGAGCCGCGAAACTGCGTTATTCTATGGAGGTGCTCAGGTCCATGTCCAACCATTCCAAGCGCTGGCTTGCTTTTGTAGCTGCGCTGTTGACCGCAGTGCTGCTGGTCGCTGGATGCTCATCCGGGGATCAGCAAGTCTCAGGGTCCAATCAAGCCTCACATGTAAATGAAAAAGATAGCAAGAATAGTGAAGCTGCTAAGAGCGGCAACACCATTGACAGTGCTAATGATAGTGGCGCTGAAAGCAGTAACGCTGGCGGCGTCGCGGCAAATACTGACGGCAGCAGTGCGGGTAACGCTGCGAATACTGGCGGCGCTGACGGCACCGGTGTGAGTAACGCCGCGAATACTAGCGGCGCTCCAGGCAGCGCTGCCGCAGGTGAGGCCGCCGGCTCCGCAGTCGCCGGCGAAGACAAAGCTGCTGCGGCTGGTGGCCCGCAGCAGACCCCGCCGCCGGCCGATGCTGCGCCGGCTGGCGGCAAAGCGTCGCCGGCCCCTCCGGCGGCGACGTCAGAGCAAGGCGCTGCGCTTGCAGCAGCAGCGCCCGTAACCTCGCCGCCGGCTAAGGCCACGGCGGCTCCAACCAAGCCCGCTGCAAGCTCCGTGCCAGCAGCGGGGTCCACGGCTTCGCCGAAGCCTGCAGCGACCGCCGTAGCCACAGCGCCGGCGGCAACAGCCAAGCCGACGAGCAAGCCGTCGGCTACGGCCAAACCGGCTACTGTAGCGCCGGTGGCGAAGCCGGATGCAGCAGCTACGGCCACGATTTCCATTGTGGGCGATAAGGAGCTGGGGACGATTTTATCCCCGGTAGCTATGGAAGTAGAGAAGGGCGATACCGTGCTGGACCTGTTGAAGCGGATTACGCGGAAGAACAAGGTGCAGATGGAATACCGCGGAACGAAAGCTTTTGCCTATGTGGAAGGTATCGACAACCTGTATGAATTTGATCGGGGCTCGGAAAGTGGCTGGATGTATCGGGTGAACGGGGTGTTCCCGGATAAAAGCGCGGGAATCTACGATGTGAAGCCTGGCGATGTGATCGAGTGGTTGTACACACTTAATCTGGGCAAGGACTTGGGAGCCCAATTTCCATGAGTAGCGGCTTCCGCTCCATGCACCCTACTGTAGCGATTGTGTATTATGCCGGGTTAGTGCTGTTCGCAGCGCTGTTGTTTCATCCCGTATATCTGATGACAGAACTGATTGGTGTGCTAGGTTTATTGCTGCTGCAAGGACAGGGGAAGACCCTGCTGCGCGGATTGCCTTTTTACCTGCTGATGGCCGGGTCGGTGGCCGTACTTAATCCTTTTTTCTCACATCGGGGTTCCAATATTCTATTCTATTTCATGGACCAGCCAGTTACGCTGGAAGCGATTCTGTACGGACTGATGATGATGCTGGTGCTCCTGACGATCCTTATTGTGTTTGTGTCTTACAACTACACAGTAACGACGGACAAATTCATGTATCTATTCTCTTCCGTGGCTCCAAAAAGCGCCCTGCTGACCCTGATGTCGCTCCGTTTTGTGCCTTTGTTTCAACGGCGGCTCCGCCAGATTACTGAGATCCAGCGAACAAGAGGGATTGATACCAGCAAAGGCAGTGTGCGCAAAAGAATGAAGGACGGGATGACGCTGCTGAAGGTCCTTCTAACCTGGTCGCTGGAGGAAGCTCTGCAAACGGCTGATTCCATGAAAGCTCGCGGCTATGGGGTAAGCAAACGCAGCAGTTACGCTAATTATAAGATGGACCGGCAGGATATTTTCGTCCTGGTAATGCTAGTAGTTAGTGGCCTGATTCCACTGCTAGGCTGGCTGCAAGGTTATGGCACGATGCAGATTTATCCGCGGCTGAAGCCGCTGGAATACACCTGGCAGGAAGCGGTTGTATACGCAAGCTTTTGCCTGTTTGTACTGATCCCGTCAGGGCTGGAAGGAAAGGAGAAATGGATATGGAGATCATCACAGCGGACCGGCTATCCTTCCGCTATCCCGATGAAGCCCGGGACTCGCTTCATGAGCTCTCGTTCACGGTAAGGGAGGGCGAGTTCGTGGTGCTATGCGGTCCCTCAGGTTGTGGAAAGACCACGCTGCTGCGCCATCTGAAGCGTGAATTGACTCCGGTGGGGACCGGCAGCGGTACCGTGTGCTATCGGGGGCTACCGCTGGGGGAATGGTCACCAGAGATAGCTGCTGCCGAGATCGGGATGGTATTTCAGAACCCGGAGGCTCAGATCGTGATGGATACGGTCTGGCACGAGTTGGCCTTCTCTATGGAGAATCTGGGTTATCCGCTTTCGGTAATGCGAAGTAGACTAGCGGAAATCGCCGGGCTGTTCGGATTGGAGCCGCTGCTGTACAAGCCGGTGCATGAGCTTTCCGGTGGGCAAAAGCAGCTGCTGAATCTGGCCTCCGTTCTGGTTCTCCAGCCGAAGGTGCTGCTGCTGGACGAGCCGACCTCACAGCTAGATCCGATTGCCGCCCGTGAGTTCATCCAAATGCTGCGTCGCCTGAACGAGGAGATGTCTGTGACAGTGATTATTAGCGAGCATCGTCTGGAGGAGGTTCTTCCATTGGCGGATCGTGTACTGATGCTGGAGGATGGCAAGCTGAAAGCCGAAGGAACTCCGCGTGAAATCGCCGTGAAGCTTGGCGGCGGAGCCGCTTCCCCGTCGGACCTGGCGTATTTTCCTGCTGCGACAAGGGTATATCTCGGTTTGACTGCTGAAGCGGCCTTAGAAGGCGCTGGTCCCATCCCTCTGACCGTTCGTGAGGGCAAGCAATGGCTGCAAAGAGAATGGCGTACTGATCGTGAAGGAGAAGGTGCCCGTCCGTCTGCAGAACATCATTCAGCGGCCAAAGAGGCTGGTGGTAGCCAGCGTTCATCCATCCCATCAGATAGACCTTCAGAGGAATCCGTCTTAGCGGAAGAGATATTAAAGGCCAGGGAGATCACCTTCCGCTATGAGAAGGAAGGACCGGAGGTGCTGAAGAAGCTGTCTTTGAGTCTTTTCCGGGGTGAGCTTCTGGCTATATTGGGCGGTAACGGTGCGGGGAAGTCTACACTGCTTCATCTCCTGAATGGGCTGGCGAAACCGCAACGGGGACGTATAGATCTGGCCAAAGGCAGCTCTACGGGATATCTCGCCCAGAACCCGCTGTTATACTTTAGCCAGGATACGGCGCGGGCGGAACTGCGGCAGATGGCTGAGTACGGCGGCCTAAGCGCTACGGAGGCCCAGGAGGAAATCGATGGGCTACTGGACATCTTTGAGCTTGGAGAGCTGCTGGAACGTCATCCCCATGATCTCAGCGGAGGTCAGCAGCAGAAGCTGGCTCTGGGGATGGTGCTGCTCTTGAGACCGGATATCCTGTTGCTGGATGAGCCGACCAAGGGACTGGATCCCGCGGCTAAAGAGAAGCTGGCGAGTCTGCTGCTTCACCTGCGGGAACTGGGTAAGAGCATCATCGTCGTTACCCATGATGTGGAGTTTGCGGCTAGCTATGCGACCCGCTGCGCATTGTTGTTCGATGGTGGGATTACGGCAGAAGGCCCGCCGGAGACCTTTTTCAGCGCTAATTATTTCTATACGACGGCAGTGAATCGCATGGTGCGGGACTGGCTGCCGCAAGCCTTAACGGTAGAGGAGGTGACCCGGCAATGGCCCGCTTTCGCTTCCCGGTCCTGATCGCCCTGGCCGTATTCATCGTTGCCTTGGCCCTGACAGCAGCACTCAAGGACAGTCATTATATTCTGCTAAGTCTGGTGCTGCTGGGGGCCGCGCTGTTCCCGCTGTTTGCAGGCTTGGAGCGCCGGCCGATTGAATCACGGGAGCTGGTGCTGCTCGCTGTACTGTCAGCGGTAGCAGCGGTCAGCCGCATTCCCTTTGCCGCGTTGCCCAGTGTTAAGCCGGTATCGGCCATCGTAATACTTTCTGCCTATGTCTTCGGTGCAGAAGCGGGGTTTATCATCGGTGCTGTAGCAGCGCTGGTCTCAAATATCTACTTTGGCCAGGGTCCTTGGACACCTTGGCAGATGTTCTGTTGGGGGATGATCGGCCTGACGGCAGGCTGGCTGCGGGGAACCTGGTGGATGCGCAAAAGGACAGGAATGCTTATCTTCGGCTTTGTCTGGGGCTTCCTGTTTGGCTGGATTATGAACATTTGGTATTTGATCAGTCTGCCGGATGCGTTTAGCTGGAAGCTGGTCGTGTCGGCATATATCGCGAGCTTTTACTTTGACCTCGCCCATGCGGTGTCTAATGTAGTTTTTCTGTCGCTGCTCGCCGGGGGCTGGATCAAAGTGCTGGAGCGTTTTCGTAAAAAATATGGATTATTGCAAAAGGAGTGAACTACTATTAGTTCCTCCTTTTTTGCTTTATATATTGAACTAAAAATTTAGCATAAGGGGGACGGAATGGAGGGAAGGTTTGGAACTGAAGGAGCGAAAGCGACCGCCTGATAGTTTTCCGTAGGAAAGCTCGCCTCGAAAGCATAAACTCTCCGGATTTTACCCGCGAATAGCGGTACAATCTAAAGGAATCTGGAGACAACAGCGGCCGAAAGTCCAAACGTTTTCCGCAATGCAGACCTAACCCCATGAAAATTCCTAAGTTCAATTTTATATAGACACCAACCGACAACTAATATTTAAATTCGACAAATTATTCAAATATAACATCAAGAATTTGACGGTTTTCGCCGATAATTAGGATAGTTAGTCACCAAGAAGGCGGGATAGGATAATGAGAAATTTGAAAGTGAAACAAAAAATGACATTGCTAATGATCCTTGTCATTGGCATGCAGATTGCTGTAGGTATTCTGGGGATCATTACCACGGATCGGATGGCAGAACGCTCCGAAGAAACCTATGATGAGAATTTGATACCGATCTCAATCGTCACCCAACTCCGTGGGAATTCACGGGCGATTGATTCCTTTCTTCTGGAGAATATGCTTACAGAAGTAAACGGAAAGAGTAAGGAACTGTCAGACAGTATCCAAGCTACGATGAAAACGAATAATGAGCTTTTTGCTGAGCTCAAGACTGTAACTTTTAGCAATGAAGAAATCACAGCTAAAATGAATGAGTATTCTGCTCTGCTTCCAGACTACCGGAGTCAGCGGGAGAACATTCTTCATCTCGGCGACAATAACCTGAATGCCGAAGCCTACCGTTTGTTCAACGGGAAGGAGTTTAGTGAATCCCGGCAGCGAATGATTTCGATACTGAATGATATGGTAGATTTGCTGCTTAAAGAAGCCGAAGCTCACAAAACTTCTACATCAGTAAATGCAAGCAATTTTAAACTGCTGAATGGTATCCTAATTGCGAGTATTATGTTGATCAGCGTTGCGCTTAGTGTAATTATTACTCGCTTGATTACTGTGCCGCTCAAACAGCTTCAAGGGTTAATGAAGCGGGCGGAAGAAGGCGACCTGACAGCGACGGCTGTATATGATTCCAAAGACGAGATCGGTATGATCAGCCGCTCCTTCAACAGTATGGTGGGCAGCCTGAGAAGGATGATGCAATCCGTTTCGGAGAGTGCCGAGATGCTATCTGCTTCTTCCGAGGAGATGAGTGCCAGCGCCGCACAGACGGCTCATGCCTCACAGATGATTGCCGAAACCTCAAGTGAGATTGCCATCGGATTTGATGAGCAGGTTAGCAGTATTACCCGTACCGCGCAATCGGTGCAGTCTATGGCAGAGGATATTTCAGCGGTAGAGCGCAGCAGCTATGAGATGGCATCGCTCATGGATGTCGCTGCCGGCTCGACAGACCGCGGCGCGGAAGCGGTAGCTGAAATCATCGATCAGATGGTTCAGATTGATACCAGTGTGGCGGAGAGCCAGGAGATCGTTACCAATCTTGGGCGTCTGTCCGAGGAAATCAGCACCATTATTACAACAATCAACGCTATTGCGAGTCAGACCAACCTGTTGTCACTCAATGCTTCCATCGAGGCAGCCAGAGCCGGCGAGCATGGCCGGGGCTTCGCAGTAGTCGCCGGAGAAATCCGGAAGCTGTCGGAAGCAACCGGTAGCAGTTCTCTAAGAATCACGGATATCATTACACACATTCAGCAGCAGACCGGGCTTGCAATACAGTCTATGGCGCAAGGGTCCTTGATTGTATCGCACGGTGTAAGCCAGAGCAAGCTGGTTTCCGGGGCCTTTGACGAGATTCAAAGCTCTATAAAGGATGCTGCTTCGCAGACGCAGGAGATCCGGGAATCGATTGGGCATATCTCTAGGGAGTCCCAAGGCGTCACGGAATCTATGGAGCAGGTGAATGCCATCTCGCAAAAAGGGGCTGGGGGCATTCAGGAGACAAGCGCAGCCAGCCAGGAACAGCTGTCAGCGATGGAGGAGATGTCGGCCTCGGCCCAGTACCTGGCGACATTGGCGGAGGATCTGCAGAAGAGTCTGGCCGGCTTTAAGTTATAAGTCACGAGCCATACACGGTAGAGTATAATCTCATATAAGAAATAGGGGCAAGAGATACTAAAGCCGCGATTCTCCACTAAGGGGATCGCGGCTTTCTGCTTATCTTTACTATACAAATAAAAGGAGTGTCCCAGAAGCCATTCACGGCCTGTGGGACACTCCTTGTTAACTATCAAACTATACTGCAATTCCTTCTGAAGGAATTAAGCGTACCAGCCCCATACGAAGATGAATAACGTTCCGAAGATCGTTACCAGGCCGACAAACAAGGCATAGGCGATATTGAGATACAGTTCTTTCTTGGTATCTGCCGACTCTCCAATGTGCATGAACAGGAAGAGCTGCAGGGATGCTTGAATGATCGCCGTAACGGCCAGAATTACCAAGTTTGCAGCTCTGGACAGATCCAGGTAGATCACAGCCAGCGCTGCGGCAGAAAGGACGAGAGAGGCGATATAACCCAGCACATGGCGAATTGGAAACAGTTGCTTCATCATGTCACATCAGTCCTTTCAGGTAGACGTAGCTGAAGATAAAGATCCAGACAACGTCCAGGAAGTGCCAGTACAGAGAGAAGATAAACGACTTGTTCGCTGTAGCTGGGTTGATGCCATGACGCTTTATTTGAATCAGGATGGCTGTTCCCCACAGGAACCCGAAGGTTACGTGAGCACCGTGCGTGCCGAGCAATACGAACAGACTGGACAGGAAGGCACTGGTTTGCAGTGTTGCCCCTTCATGAACATAAGTGAAGAATTCCGTAATCTCAATAGCAAGGAAGCCTAGACCCATAAGCAGGGTAATCCCGAAAAAGAACATCATAGCTTTCTTGTATCCATGCCGCATGGCATGAATGGCAAGACCGATCGTAAATGAGCTTGTCAGGAGCAAGAATGTTTCGAGCAGTACGGGACCAATCTCAAAAAGCTCGCTGCCATTTGGACCGCTGGCAAAGCGGTCCACAAGTACAAAGTAAACCGTGAACAATGTAGCGAAGAGGGCGATTTCCGCTCCCAGGAAGACCCAGAAGCCAAAAATCTTATTACTATTCTCTTCTGTTGAATATTCAAGCGGCTTGGACGCATCTATTTTCATACAGTCTCACCCCGCAGTTTCTTTTCAGTAGCGATAATTTCCTTCTCCGGAATATAGAAGCCGTGGTCTCTGTCGAAGGACATCGCACAAAGCGTGATCAGAATGCCGACTCCGGAAACAATCGCAGGAACCCACATGCTGAATACCATGAAGAATCCGAAGAAGAAGAAGATTACACCAAGGATGAATGGTTTGCCAGTATTGCTAGGCATATGAATCTTCTTGATTTGGTCCTTGAACAGAGGAATGTTCTCCTGCTTGGATACCCAGAATGCATCACGGTCAGTTACGGTAGGAACCACCGCAAAGTTGTAGGCCGGGATCGGGCTGTTAGTCGCCCACTCAAGGGTACGTGCATCCCATGGGTCCCCAGTGGTATCCCGTGGCATGTAGCGAGTACTCCAGTAGATATTGTAGACCAGAATGACAAACCCGATGGCCAGACCAAGTGCTCCTGCAAAGGAGACCATATTAAGCGGACCGAAGCCCGTCTCTGCCGAGTAGGTGTACATCCGTCGGGTCATACCCATGAGTCCAAGAATGAACAGTGGGAAGAACGCGACGTTAAAGGAAATGATAATCCACCAGAAGGCGTGCTTGCCAAGACGTTCGTTGAGGCGGAAGCCGAATACTTTAGGGAACCAGTAATGGAAGCCTGCGATAACGGCGAACACGGCACCCGGAATCAGAACGTAGTGGAAATGCGCTACCAGGAACATGGTGTTGTGGTACTGATAGTCGGCGCTGGCCATTGCCAGCATGACGCCTGTAACCCCACCGATTGTAAAGATCGGAATAAACGCTAAGGTGTAGAGCATCGGTGTGGTAAAGGTTATTCGCCCTTTTCGGAGCGTGAATAGCCAGTTGAATATTTTAACCCCTGTCGGTACAGCAATCGCCATCGTAGTGATGGAGAAGAAGCTGTTGACCATTACGCCTTGACCCATGGTATAGAAGTGGTGAGCCCATACCAGGAAGGACAGTAGCGAGATAATGACCATACTTGCAACCATGGATGTATATCCGTACAGGTTCTTTTTGGAGAAGGTAGAGATGATATCACTATAAATACCGAAGGCCGGCAAAATAACGATATATACCTCAGGGTGTCCCCATACCCAGAAGAGGTTGGCCCATAGCATATCCATACCGCCGTTGGCCATCGTAAAGAATTGAGAGCCGAACAACCGGTCGAACATCATCAGCGCCAGTGCTATCGTAAGCACCGGGAAGGCGAATACGATGATAACGTTAGTGATCAGAACAGACCAGGTGAACATTGGCATGCGCATCAGCTTCATGCCTGGTGCACGCATCTTCAGGATGGTTACGATGAAGTTAACCCCTGTTAACATTGTACCGATACCAGAAATCTGCAGCGCCAGCGAGTAGTAGTTGTTACCTACTGTTGGGCTGAATTCAATGCTTGCCAGCGGGAAGTATGCGGACCAGCCGGCATCCGGCGATCCCCCGATAACAAAGGAGATGTTCAGCAGCATCGCTCCGAAGAAGAAGAGCCAGAAGCTGACAGCGTTCAGACGCGGGAATGCCACGTCTCTTGCGCCGATTTGTAGCGGCACGATAACGTTCATCAGACCGATGATAAACGGCATGGCCATGAAGAGAATCATGATCAGACCGTGCGTGGTGAAGACCTCGTTATAGTGTTGTGCGTCGAGAAATTTCATTTCTGGTGCTGCAGTCTGCAGACGCATCATAAGCGCGTCGATACCGCCGCGGAATAGCATCAGCAGGGCAGCCAGGATATACATGACCCCGATGCGTTTATGGTCAACTGTAGTCAACCATTCGCGCCAAAGGTAGCCCCACTTCTTGAAAACGGTGAGTCCAATGATAATCGCCAGCGTGGCCAGCGCAATACTGACCATAGCTCCGTAGATTAGGACCCCTCCGTGAACCTTAAACTTTTCCAAATCCATTAGGGATGACTCCTTTCAGGTATTCACACTGGCAATAGAGCCTAGTGGTGTCCTTCGTGTGTACTATCGTCTACCGGCTGAACCTCTGTATCGGGTTTGCCGTCAAATATGGTCTCACTAGAAGGCGCCGGAGATGGGTGGATTTTCTTGTTCTCCTTATGCTCCATATTGCCGTTATCCATATCCATTTCCATGCCGTCATGGCTCATATGGTCACCATGGTTGCCTGGAGGCGGACTGAAGGTTAAGTGGTTAGAGGAGTAGGTTTTGCGTCCAACAAAATCGGTCTTTAGCAATGCCTTGAATTCATCCTCTGTCAGCGGTTGTGCGGTTTCCTTAACATCCTTTACCCAACCATCATAATCTTTCTGTGGCATAACCAGTGTTTCAAATTCCATGTGGGCGAAGCCCTTACCGCTAAAGTTCGAGTTTCTGCCGAGGTAGGAACCCACGGTGTCAGCTGAAAGATGAAGGGTTGTGAGCATGTCATTCATCGCATATTTTTGCCCTGCGAGCTGAGGAACCCAGAAGCTGGTGATACTGCTGAAAGAGTACAGTCTGAACTCTACAGCGCGGTGAACAGGAATGTTCACGTAGTTCACGGTTTCAATGCCTTCCTCCGGATAGCTGAAATGCCATTTCCAGTTCGAGGATGAGGCGTAAATGACAAGCGGTTTCTGGTTTTTATAATCTGCAGCAACGTTCTCTACAGCGCTTGTTGATTTTACTGTTACCACAGAAAGGAAACTTACGATGATGATTGGAATGGCAATCCAAATCGCCTCCAGCCATTTATTGCCCTCTTCATGTGGTGGAACGTACCCCTCGTTGCTCTTTTTCGCCCGGTACTTCACAATAACAAAGATGTATAAAATGTAGACAACAGCCAGAACGCCGAGCATCACCAGTATGGAGAGGATGATCGTGTCTGAGATCGTTCTTGCAGCCGGACCTTTCGGGTTCAATACAGTTATGGAACTGCAACCCGGCAGGAGGAGAATCAGGCTGAGGAACAAAGCGTATAACGGCCCTTTTTTGTTCATGTTGAACTCCTTCCTTCAATAATTCTTCATCTTAAGCCGAAATCATTAACCTCTATATATAGTAAGAAGTCCGAGGGTAGATTGCAAAAGACATATTTTATCATTTTTCCTATTTACGTCCTTAAATATGGCGATATCGTTAAATATTTGTGTTGGAATTGTTACAACTCTCTAATGATGTGATATAGATCACTGTAGTGACGCTGTTTTGTGGACATTTTTATTTGTTCGAAATTTGTTCAATAATTCACTAATGTTACTAATTTCGCCACAATTATTTTGCTCCAAATATGCGGTTTTTAACCGCTTTTTTATTGCTGTGACAGGATTCGACGAAAGTTGCGCTATTTTTTCAAAAAATACGCTGAACTTAATATAGTGTCTAATTGGTAACAACTTTTTATGCACTTGGTTACAATCTCTCAAATTTCATTCTATGTATCTATGGTAGAGTAATAGAAAATATACATAGATAGGGAGATCCTGCCGGTGTCTACTAAAAAGTTGTTTCTATTATTCATTGCATTTTTTGTGAGTTTGGGATGGGTTCATGAAAGTGAGGCTGCTGGCTTGCAAGCCCTGAAGCTAGGGGTTAATGATAAACTGACCGGAATCGAGGCTGTATCGGTAAAAGATTCTTACTATGTTCCGCTGCGAGATTTGGCGCAGGAATTGGGCTGGACGTTGAACGGGCTGTCTGATGGAATCAGTGTGAATGCAGGAGGCTCTTCGCTCAAGCTGTTGAACGACCATGCCACAGCTACGCTGAATAATGGAAGCAAGGTCGCGATGGATACCTTTCTACGTGGTGGCAAGCTCATGGTTCCGGTACGAGTATCAGCACTTCTGGGGTATACTATTTCCTATGTTCCGGAGCAATATTTACTGAGAGTACAGAACAGTGCAGCCAAACTTAATGATGCGGCATTTGTTAGCCAGTATAAGAAGGAATTGCAGCCGATGACAGGGACTGGCTCTCAGACCCCAACAACGTCTGGTACCACTACGCCTGTTAATTCAGGAAAGCCAGGAACAACGGTATACATGACCTTTGATGATGGGCCGTCGGCTACCACTACGCAACTGCTCGATATCCTGGCAAAGTATAAGGTGAAGGCGACGTTCTTCATGCTGGGTCCGAAAATGAACACCTATCCTGAACAGGTTAAGCGTACTGCGAAGGAAGGCCATGGTCTTGGCCTGCATGGAATGACGCACCGTAAGGAGAAGTTCTACGCTTCCCCGGCCGCTGCTCTTGGTGAAATGAACAACGACAATGCCATCCTGAAGAAAATCACTGGGAGTGGTACTTCCCTGATTCGTCCGCCATACGGCAGTAAGCCTTATTTCACCAATGCATTTAGAGACAAGGTTCTGACGCAAGGGTATCACCTCTGGGACTGGAATGTAGACTCGGACGACTGGAAGTACAAGGAGAACAGTGCCAAAATCTACAACACCGTTATGAGTCAGGTTCATAATCTGAAGAAGTCGCAGAGTAACCCGATCATTCTGATGCATGACCAGAAGGCCACACTGAAGGTGCTGCCGCAAATTCTGGAGACGCTGAAGAAGGAAGGGTATCACTTCGAGATTATCACCAAAGATATGCAGCCGCATAACTTCTGGAAAGACTATCGTTAAACAATAATTCAGAATAAATAAGGATGTTCCCGGCCATGTACACAGGCTGCGGAACATCCTTTTTTTCTGTTCAATGACATAATTAATCGTATAAATATTTGGCAATCATGTTGACCAGTTCTGACTTCAAGCGTTCTGCGGCGATGCTTCGGCTGGAAAAGACGATGGCATCCACAATCGTGCTTACGGATTCGAACACCACTATGGCAGCCGCTTCTACATCCGCGACGTTGACCTCTTCCTTGTCTAACTGTAAGTAACCGAGTGTAATCTGACGTCCCACATTATATTGCTCGTCCATTAATCGCTTGATTTCATCATCACTAAGCTGCATGATAGACAATTCTTTATGGAATCCTGTATAGACCTGGTGCGATAAAATAAGGCTATCGACAAGGTGGCTGATGACTGCCTTTTTGTCAGAATTGTTGTCGAAGTTAATCTCCGCAAGGGAAGCATCGACACGACTCAGAAGTGCTTCGTTATAATACTTCAGCACTTCTATAAACACAGCCTTCTTATCTGTGAAATAAGAGTAGAAACTTCCTGTGGAAACGCCTGCAGCGGCGGCTATTTGCTTGGTATTAGTCTGATGGTACCCCTTATTTGAAAACAGCTCCATAGCTGCTGTAACAATGGCTTGTTTGGTTTTGATGCTCCGGTCCTGCTGGGGCGTTCTTGTTTTATCGTCTGTGTCCTTCATAGCGTATATTCCCTCCTGATATAACGATTGTAGTAGAGGGAAATTAGCGTGTCAACGAAAGTTGAACTATGGTTCAATTTTTGTTGACAAATATGAACTGTAGTTCATATAATCTGAAATGTGAACTAAAGTTCAGTTATTTGGAGGGATGAGGATGATGAGTGTACGAACAAAAAGGATTTTTTCTTTTACAGCTATCGTATTGGGATTTTTTATGGCACTGCTGGATACTACGATTATTAACGTTGCTTTGCCAGAGATGACGAAGCATTTCGGAGGGACTGTCTCGCAAATTTCATGGGTAATGAATGGATACAATCTGGCTTTTGCGGCGCTTATCCTCACAGCATCGCGCTTGGCCGATCAATTTGGCCGCAGAAGGTTGTTTTTGATTGGAATATTCGTCTTTACTGCAGCTTCATTGTTCGCTGGATTCTCTTCTTCGTTAGAGATGCTGATTGTGCTGAGAGTCATTCAGGGGTTGGCCGGAGCAATTATTGTGCCGGTTACGATTCCGCTGACGACGACAACCTTCCCCAAGGAGATGCATGGATTGATCATCGGGATTTGGGGTGCGGTAGGCGGTCTGGCGGCGGCGAGCGGCCCGGCCCTTGGCGGCATTCTTACAGAGAAATTGAACTGGGAATGGATATTCTGGGTGAATGTGCCGTTAGGCATTCTCAGTATCATTCTTGTTCTTAGCTTTATCAAGGAATCCAGAGACAGCTCGGCTGGACGCACACTTGATTTTGCGGGAATGGCAGGGATTTCGGTAGGTATGTTTTTAATTACGTATGCGTTAATTAAAGTCCAGGATTATGGCTGGCAGTCGGGTGCATTCTATGGCCTTTTAACCTCAGGTGTTTTTGTACTGCTCTTCTTCTTTGTAACTCAATGGAAGGGAAAGGAACCGATGATGCCGTTGTCGCTGTTTAGAATACGTCCATTTAATGGAGCGGCGCTGACTTTATTGATTGTCGGGGCGGGACTTATGAATCTCTCTCTGCGTACTTCCTTTTTCCTGACTCGTATTATGGGGATGACAGAATTGAAGGCGGGTCTGGTCTTGTCTGTGATTGCGCTGGGGTCGATCTTGAGTTCAGGGGTTTCCGGACCACTCTCGAGTAAATATGGAAGCCGCTGGTTCGCAGCTGCAGGCGTAACCGTGATGGCCGGGGCTACGTATGCTTTGAGCGGTCTTCAGGGGGAGGCTTCACTGTCGCAAGTGCTAATTACGCTTGGCATCGCCGGGCTGGGAATGGGGCTAGTTATGGCTCCGGTCATGTCTTCCGCCATCCGCAATGTCCCCGAAGAGAAGGTGGGGATCTCATCGGGAATTACGAATATGACGAAAGCCCTTGGGAGTGTGTTGGGTATAGCCATCATCGTTACGGTGCTGCAACAAAATTTCAATGATAGGATCGGGGCGGCTGCTGAGCATGCTGCGCAATCTATTCGTGAGAATGCTGTATTACAGCCGATCGTGAAGCAAAGGCTTGGGGAAGAGCTCGGCGCTATGGTTAAAGCAGGCAGTGTTGCCGCACCCAATAGAGCAGCGGGTGGTGAAATATCACAAAGGCTTAACAATGATCTGGAGAAGGCCGTCTTAGCATTGCCTGAGGAAGAACGATCTGCCTTCAAGGCTGACCAGCAGCGCCAGTTAAGTGAAATTCAAGTCCTGATGAAGCAGGCTGAAGGAGGGTTGCGCGATGCGTCAGTGGAGGCCTTCAGTCGTACCTATGCTTTTGCGAGTATTCTGCTGCTTCCAGGCATCGTCTTTGCCTTGTTCAGCGATCAACGGAGGAAGCGCAGCGTGCTGAATGAGGAGCCTCTTGGAAACGAACTTTAGGAGTTATACACACGGAAGCCCAAACATTCCACCGAAGTGAGGACCGAGTCTTACATCCAGATCTTAAGTTCATCTTATATATAAAAGCAGTGCACCCTTCCTCAGCGGATCGCGGCACTGCTTTTTCTTTTTTGACACAGATCGGGGGCCCAACTCTATCGACGACATTCATAGGCTATGTTATCATGATACTCTAATAACGTATTAACGAATTAAAGCGAAGAGATGCTTTCATTTACTAGGGGGAGAACAAAGATGAAGAAAATGGGATTATGGATGGTAACAGCGATGGCAGCGATTCTGCTCTTGGCGGGCTGCTCCTCGTCGAATGGTAAAGCGGGTAGCAGCAAGCTGGTGATCGGGATTGATGATAAATTCGCACCGATGGGCTTCCGGGATGATAATAATGAAATTGTTGGTTTTGACATTGATTATGCAAGAGCAGCTGCTGAAAAAATGGGCAAGGAAGTCACCTTCCAGCCAATCGACTGGTCGGCCAAAGAATCGGAGCTGAATAGCGGACGCATTGATATGATCTGGAACGGTTATACGATCACGGATGAGCGTAAAGAGAAGGTATTATTCACGAAGCCATATCTGGAGAACAGTCAGGTTGTTGTAGTGCTGACCTCTTCACCACTGTCTAAGCTAGAGGATCTGGCCGGCAAGGAAATCGGTCTGCAAAGCCTGTCCTCTGCAGCGGATGCCTTGGATGCCAACCCAATTAAGGATAAGGTTGCTGGCATTTCCGAATATCCGGACAATGTCCTGGCCCTCACGGATCTCAAAACTTCGCGTCTGGCCGGCGTAGTCATTGACGAGGTTGTAGCCAGATATTATATGTCTAAAGAACCCGGCACCTTCAAGCTGCTGGACGAATCTTTGGCACCAGAGCAATATGGGGTGGGCATCAAGAAAGGCAATGAAGCGTTGCTGGACGAGTTACAAAAGGCGCTTGATACGATGAACAGTGATGGAACAGCAGCGGAGATTTCCACCAAGTGGTTTGGAGAGAACAAGGTGCTAAACTAGGCAGGGAGCGGGTACAATGAGTCTCGATTATATAATAAAAATCGCCGGACCTATGCTGGAGGGTGCACGGACAACGATTTTGCTCTTTCTAATTGTAATTGTGTTGTCTATCCCACTGGGATTTGTAGTGACGCTGATGGCGAAAAGCACGATGAAGCCGCTGGCCTGGATTGCTCACAGCTATATCTATGTCATGCGCGGAACACCGCTGCTGCTACAGTTGCTTTTCTTCTGCTTCGGTTTGCCGCAGATTCCGGTCATCGGCGAGTATCTGGTCATGGACCGTTTTACGGCGGCGAGCCTCGGTTTTATCCTTAATTATGGCGCTTACTTTGCTGAGATATTCCGCGGAGGGCTATTGTCTATCGACAAGGGGCAGTTTGAAGCCTCTAAAGTGCTGGGGCTCAGTAAATGGCAGACCCTGCGTAAGGTCATTCTTGCGCAGATGTTCCGGGTCGCGCTGCCTGCGGTGGCGAATGAGTCCATCTCACTGGTCAAAGATACGGCGTTATTATATGCCGTAGCGGTCCCGGAGCTGCTGAATTATGCGAAGACAGCGGTGAACCGTGATTTTACGGTGACCCCGTTTGTGGTGGCCGGCGTGATTTATCTGCTGATGACATTGGTATTAACGTTATTCTTCAAGACGCTGGAGAAGCGTTTCAAATTCGAGTAAAGGGAATGTCCATCTATGAGCAGTATGATCGAAGTAAAAGAACTGCAAAAATCATTTGGCAAGCTTGAGGTGCTGAAAAAGGTGACGTTCACCGTAGATCCGGGAGAGACGGTGGCGGTGATCGGCCCGTCCGGCTCCGGGAAAAGCACGATGCTGCGCAGTTTAGTGCATCTGGAGGAGGTTAACGGCGGGAGCATCATCATTCAGGGCCAGGCGCTGGTTGACAACGGCAGCTACGCCGGGCATGCCCAGATCAAGGGAATTACGTCCAAGATGGGCATGGTGTTCCAGCACTTTAACCTGTTCCCGCATCTGACAGTGCGGGGGAATCTGGAGCTGGCTCCGCGGACACTGAAGCGGGAGAGCAGTTCGGAGATCACAGCGAGAAGCAAGGATCTATTGTCCAAGGTCGGCCTTGCCGACAAGGCCGACGTCTATCCTTCGATGCTGTCCGGCGGACAGAAGCAGCGGGTGGCGATTGCCAGGGCGCTGATGCTGAGTCCGGACATCCTGCTTTTTGATGAGCCGACCTCGGCACTGGACCCGGAGCTGACGGGAGAGGTACTGCGGGTCATCCGCCAACTGGCCGAGGAGAAGATGACGATGATCATCGTTACCCATGAAATGAACTTTGCTCGCGATGTGGCCGACCGGATTATCTTTATGGACAAGGGAGAGATTGCCGAGTCGGGGACCCCGGAGCAGATTTTTGGCAGCCCGAGGCTTGCGCGGACTCGTTCTTTTCTCAAACTCTAGCATGAATTAACGGGTGTTATACATTTCTTCAGGGCAAAAATTAAAAAGAATAGTGAACAATGGGAAAAAGTGCATAGACTTCTATGCGCTTTTTTCATTGACAGTTGTTAGGGCCGTAACAATAATTATAGTACAGTTCATACATGTGGATTCAGATTAATAGGCTGCTGGTGCAGCATATATTTTTATACGACCGGGGCAACAGGGGAATAATGAATGATGGACAATGGGAACAACAGAAGCTCGAAGGGAGACAGCGAAGTGCTAGAGATACGGGGAGTCAGAAAGTCCTTTCGCGGTGAAGTCGCCGTTGACGGCATTTCCCTGACTGTACATAAAGGCAAGATCTACGGTTTACTAGGTTCCAATGGCGCAGGCAAAACCACGTTGCTGAAGATACTAGCCGGTATCATTCAGCCGGAATCGGGAACTGTTAAGATGGAGGGGAAATCCATCTTTGAGCGGCCAGAGGTTAAGCAGCGGATTATATTTATACCGGATAGCCCAGCCTTCTTCCCGCAGTCAACGATCAAAAGTATGGCCAATTTTTATCGCTCGGTGTATCCGCGCTGGAATCAGGCACAGTTTGAGCAGCTCGGTGATGTGTTTCGGCTGGACACGAGCCGCAAACTAAGCCGCTTCTCCAAGGGAATGCAGCGGCAGGCTGCATTCTGGCTGAGCCTCGCCTGCATGCCTGATGTGCTGGTGATGGATGAGCCGCATGACGGACTGGACCCCGTGATGCGGCGCCAAATCAAGAATCTGCTCTTTCAAGAGGTGGCTGAGCGGCAACTGACGGTCCTGATTTCCTCACATAATCTCCATGAAATCGAAGACATATGCGGCCCTGTTGGTATTATGCATGGCGGTAAGATGCGGGTCGAGATGGATCTCAATGATCTCAAGGCAGATACGCACAAGGTTCAGGTCGCGTTCCGAGACGAACGGCATGAACGAGCGATATCGTCCAAGCTGCAGGTACTGCACCGTGAAGTCAGAGGCAGTGTCAGCCTGCTTATTGTCCGAGGCGACCGTGAGCGGATTACGGCAGCCTTCGGGATTTATCAGCCTTATGTGTTTGATCTTCTGCCGCTGACGCTGGAAGAAATCTTTATCTATGAAATGGGGGATGCCGGGTATGACACGCGCCCGCTGCTTCTTTAATCTTGCGCTGATCCGCCAGAATTTCCGGCAATACGGTTGGATCGGCATCATTTATACACTTGGCTTGATTTTTGCGGTACCGCTGCAAATGTTCATGACCGGTAACCCCAGTCTGTTCAATCAAAAGGTCACTAGTCTATTTCAGCTTGGTGACGGGATGCAAGGGATGCTGATTGTCCTTATTCCCTTGTCTGCGGGGCTTATGTTATTCCGTTATCTTCAGGTTAAGGCTTCTGCTGATCTAATGCATAGCTTACCACTGCGCAGGGAGCATCTCCTGACCTCTCATTTGGGAAGTGGGATCGTGCTGGTGCTTGTACCGGTTTGGCTCTGTGCAGCCATAACGGCGATCACCCGGCCGTGGACCGGAGATCTCTATGATTTTACAGGCAAGGATATCTGGACATGGGCTATTGCAGTCAGCGTGCTATCCATTTTCCTGTTTTGTTTTAGTGTCTTTGTAGGAATTTGTACAGGACAAACCGTTCTCCAGGGAATTGCAAGCTTTGTATTACTTATACTGCCCTACATGCTGATGCAACTGATCTCATATTATTTTTCATTGTATCTGTACGGATATCCATACGGAATTTATACCAATAGCATCCGTAGTGATCTCTGGTCGCCCCTTGTGCATCTTTTCTCTGTAAGCAACCAGGCGTTCGAGGTCCGTGAATTATGTGTATATGTCGGACTGACTGTTGTTGTCGTGGCCTTGAGTTACTTGCTGTACCGGAAGCGTCATGTCGAGATGGCCGGACAGGCGATCGCCTTTACTTACTTCAATCCGCTCTTCAAAGCGGGAGTGATGCTGTGCTGCATGCTGATTGCCGGAAACTATTTTTCCATTAATATGAGCGGCAGACTGGTCTGGACCTTCGGGGGCTATGCGATTGGAGCAGTAGTCGGCTATATCTTATCTGAGATGGTTATTCGTAAAACCTGGCATATCATGAACCGCAAAATTCCGCTCGACTTTGCGATCTATACGTTTCTGTTGAGTCTGCTGCTCTATATCCCTGTCTCCGGTTGGACGGGATATGAAGCCAGAGTGCCGGATGAAGGGGAAATAACTCAGGTGTATGCCGGAAGTCTGTATAATCTGTACACTCAGAAGGAGAGCTCAACGAATCCCTACGAGGCGTATAGTCCGTTCAGTAAAGTCGATCCGTTCTCAGGTGACAAGGATTATATCAGGGCTGTTCAAAAACTACACAGTACGCTCTCCGTAATCCGTCCTGCAGTGCCCACCGGGAAGTCTTTCTATAAGGATTCCAGAGTGCGCAGCATGAGCATTGTATACCGATTGACGAACGGACACACTTTGACCAGGCAATATCAGGTGCCTGTTGTCGGCTTCGAGCCGGAGCTGAGAGCAATCATGGAGACAGCAGGCTACAAGAAGTCGGAGTATGTCTTGTCACAGCTTGAGCATGACGTGAAGACTATGAATATTAGCACAAGGGAGGGTGTAGTCGTCCTTACCCATTCTGCGGAGATTAACGAATTCAAGGCACTTTTACGTCAAGAAATTTTGGATATGTCGTATGCCGATCAGATTGGGGACGATGTTCCGCTTGCGGATGTCGATATTCCGATAACGATGGAAGACAGGAACGTGATCTCTTTTTACAGCTATAGCATACTACCCTCCTATCACAGGCTGCTGAACTGGCTGGCGGACAAAGGGTATTCCGACAAAATTATGATAACGGCCAAAAATATTGCCTCTGTAGAGATCGCTGCCTTTGAACCAAAAATCCTTCAGGGTGACCATTCTTACTATTACGACCCTGAGCAATACCTGGCAATTGCCCGCAAGCAAAATCGCTCCTTGGTAACCCAGGACAAGGACCAAATTACAGACGTTCTCAAATACCAGAAGAAGTACGTGATCCGCAAGGGCACTTATCTGGTTAAAAAGAATTATGAAGATGGTTCGCCGGAATATGTACTGATGGAAACGGACGATTTGTCGCCTGAATTAAGGAAGCTGCTTCGATAAAATCATAGCTCGCTGATCAAGGAGGAGTGCTTGATGAATGAAATTGCCGACCATCTGGATGATGGGCTGCAGATCCTGTTTATCGGGTTCAACCCGAGTCTGCGATCGGGAGAGGTGGGTCATCACTATGCCAATCCCCGCAACAATTTCTGGCGGATTTTGCATCAGTCGGGACTGACACCAAGATTATATGATGCCTCCGAGGACGGGGAGCTATTGAAGCTTGGGTACGGTTTTACGAATATTGTTGCCCGGCCTACCCGTGGAGTCGAGGACATTGCCCGCGAGGAATACGTTGCAGGCCGGAAGCTGCTGAGGGCCAAGCTGGAGAAGTACAGGCCGAAGGTTGCCTGCTTTGTGGGCAAAGGTGTGTATACGGAGTTTACCCGTAGAAGTAAAGCGGATTGGGGCTTCCAGGATACTGTGGAGCCGGTTGTCGATGGGGTGCGGGAATTCGTGGCCCCGTCTTCCAGTGGTCTGGTGCGGATGCCGATGCATGAGATCGTTGGCATCTACCGGGAGTTGTCCCAATTCACGGAAGAGAACGAAGCCTGAATGTTAAAAAAGCAGCCCATCTCCGAAATTGGAGATGGGCTGCTTTGTCTTGGATCTAATGTTCCTCCCTGGCTACCAGGGAAGGCAACTGCGGCCTTAAGTCTGGATCAGCAGCAGAATGATGGATGACAGCGACAGGCAGATGCTGATCAAGCACAGAACAGCAACAACCTGCTTCTGGTTCAGCCCTGCCCGGAGCAGGCGGTAGTGAACCTGGGTGGCATCCGCTTCATAAATGGCCTTGCCCTGGATGAGACGGCGAATGACAACAAAAATGTTGTCGAAGATGGGTACGCCCAGCGCCAGGATCGGGATAAAGATCGAGAGCACAGTCGCCTGCTTGAAGGCACCGTCCAGCGCAATCACGGCCAGTATGAAGCCGAGGAAGGTGGCCCCTGCATCGCCCATAAAGATTTTGGCTGGCGGCTTGTTATAGCGCAGATAAGCCAGTGTCACGCCCACCAGCGCAATGGCCATGATGGCTGAAGACGATTGGCCTTTGGCCAGGGCCACTACGAATAGGGTGATGGCCGAGATGGTTGTCAGCGCACCGGCCAGTCCATCCATACCGTCCGAGAAATTAATTACGGTCGTCACGCCGAAGATCCAAAGGATCGTCAGCAGGAACTGCAGGATCACCGGCAGAACGATATAATCGCCGGAGAATGGATTGTAGAAGCCGGTAAAGGCATTACCGGACAGGTAGACCAGAATGGCTGCGGTGACCTGAACCAGCAGCTTAGGCAGTGCAGGGAAATCCTTGCCTTTGGTCTTGTACCAGTCGTCTATTGTTCCTATGGTCAGAAGCAGAACGCCTCCTGCGAACAAGGCGACGGTCTCCATGTTGAATTCACGGGCAAATGCTAAGTAAGTAATGAAGAATCCAAGGAAAATAGCGTAGCTGGCAGTAAGTGGAATAGGCTCTCTATGTATTTTGCGTTCAACATCTTTTCTTGGCTTGTCCACAAAATCAAGCCTGAAAGCCAGCCTGCCCAGCGGAGGAATCAAAAAATAGACGATGAGAAACGACACCAGAAACGAAAAAACGTATAAAATAACGCTCACCACCGTTGATTATTTTGAAAACACCCATCTTTTCGAAGTATACCGTAAAAAGGGACAGGTTGTCGATTATATGCTTCATTTGACATTTTTTGTTACGTTAGAATCTTGTCCAGGACCCCCGTCATTGACTTGCCCGGAACCCTATAGTACCTTTGGGAAAAGACGTTTTCGGGAGGACTTTATGAACTACGAGGTTATTTTATTCGATGCGGATGATACGTTATATGACTACGGGATGGCAGAAAGCCATGCGCTGAGTCATACCTTTGCTCATTTCGGTCTGCCGACCGGAGCACAGGATTATGCGGCTAGCTACCAGGAGATCAATCATGCGCTGTGGAAGGATCTGGAGCGGGGAGAAATCAGCGCTGCGGCGCTGCGGGTAGAGCGTTTCAATCGGCTGTTCACTGCTCATAGCCTGGCCCTTGACCCGGAGGCGTTCAGTGAAGCGTACCTGCGCTATCTGGGAGAAGGGACTTTTCTGATCCAGGGAGCGGTGGAACTGTGCGAGGCACTTGGAGACTGCCGTCTGGCGATTATCACGAACGGTTATAAAGAGGTGCAGACGTCCAGAATTCAGGGTTCGCCGCTCAACAATGTTTTTGAGGGGATCATTATCTCCGAAGAGGCCGGATGTCAGAAGCCGGAGACTGGTATTTTCGATTACGCTTTTACCAAGCTTGGCATTACAGATAAGGCATCGGTACTGATTGTTGGGGATTCTCTGACCTCCGACATCCAGGGCGGCATTAATTACGGTATTGATACCTGTTGGTTCAACCCGCTGAATAAGCCTAATACTCTAGGCATCAAGCCCAAATTCGAAATCAGCGATCTATCGGAGCTGCTGGCGATTGTCGGGCATGGCGAGACGCCTGCGATCCTCTAGCGGACGGTTCATGACTTGAGGCTTAGGCCCGGAAGACAAGGAGGGAAGCAAATTGCATACGAAAGAAAGTTTGATGAAGCAGCTGCAGGTGCTCGGAATTGACCCGCGGGGAACCGTTCTGGTGCATTCATCCTTGAAAAGCATCGGGCAGGTTGAGGGCGGTGCCGACACCGTCCTGGATGCCTTGAGTGAATATATGACGGACGGGCTGCTAGTATTGCCCACCCATACATGGGCATATATTAACGCTGAGAATCCGCATTTCTCTGTTGCAGATTCGCCGTCCTGCGTCGGTGTATTGCCGGAATTGTTCCGCAAGCGTCCCGGCGTAATTCGTTCCTGGCATCCCACCCACTCCGTTGCGGCGCTGGGTACGGAATCGGCTGAGTTCACCGCCGGGGATGAGCGGTGGGATACGCCTTGCGCCCGCGGCTCTGCCTGGGGCAGGCTGCTGGACCGTGAGGCGGATATTATGCTGCTGGGCGTAGACCTGCGGCGCAACACATTCATTCACGGTATCGAGGAATGGCTGGATATTCCGGGCCGGATGACTGATGATCATGAGGATCTAATCACTGTGACGCCCGGCGGTGAGAGAATCGCCGTACCTTCCCGCAGGCACTGTGGCCTATCCTGGTCGGAGCATTTCTGGAAGGTGGAGGGGGTGCTCGAAGACGGAGGGGCCCTGCGTAGAGGCAGTTTTGGTGATGCCGCGGTGATGGTGTGTGGAACCGTGGAGACTACGGAACTGCTGAGCCGAATGCTGCGTGAGGAGCCGGACCTCTTCTCGGACAACGAGCCGCTGAACGGGGAGGACAAGCCCTTGCCCCTGCCTAAGACCAAACGTACACAACCAGTGTACCGTTAGATCCCGTGAAAAAATATTGCTCGTCCGTTTCGGTCAGGGGAACCAACTGGCTAGTCCCTACCATTGTATGGTATATTAATCTCACATAAACCAAAGTAAGGAGATTGGAAATGGAAAAAACATTGGTCTTTGGACACAAAAATCCGGACACGGATACAATCTGTTCGGCAATTGCCTATGCTGCACTGAAGAAAGAACTGGGCTGGGATGCTGAGCCGGTTCGTCTTGGAGAGGTTAATGGCGAAACCCAGTTTGCGCTGGATCATTTCGGAGTGCAGGCTCCTCGTCTGGTGGAGAATGTTGCTACCGAAGCTAAACAGGTTATTCTGGTTGACCACAACGAACGTCAGCAAAGCGCGAACGATATCGATCAAGTGCGCGTTGTCGAAGTTATCGACCACCACCGGATCGCCAACTTTGAGACTGCACATCCGCTCTACTACCGTGCAGAGCCAGTGGGTTGTACAGCGACCATCCTCAACAAGCTGTACAAAGAAAACGGTGTTGCCATTCCAAAGGAAATTGCTGGTCTGATGCTGTCTGCCATTATTTCCGATTCCCTGTTGTTCAAATCTCCTACTTGCACGGCTGAAGATGTAGCTGCAGCCCGTGAGCTGGCTGAAATCGCCGGTGTGGATGCAGAAAGCTATGGCCTCGACATGCTGAAGGCTGGCGCAGACCTTAGCGACAAGAGCATTGCCCAACTGATCTCTCTGGATGCCAAGGAATTCAAGATGGGTGAATATAAAGTCGAAATCGCACAAGTGAATGCGGTTGACACCAATGATGTCCTTTCCCGTCAAGCTGAGCTGGAAACTGCACTGACCGCTATTATTGACGAAAAGGGGCTCGATCTGTTCCTGTTCGTGGTTACGGATATCCTGAACAACGATTCCATCGGGCTAGCTCTAGGCCGCGTAGCTGGTGCTGTAGAACAAGCTTACAATGTGAAGCTGGATGACAATAAAGCTGTTCTGAAGGGCGTTGTTTCCCGCAAATCGCAAATCGTACCTGTGCTGACAGAGGCGATTGCCAAGCTGTAGGAAGCTTTAGCCATACAAGAACAATGTGCATGGATATAGAGCTCTGCCGTACCCTTTTGGGTAGCGGCAGAGCTTTTATTTTGCCAAAATAGTGATTGAAGCCTATACTTAGAGCATAAATAGAGATCACATCAGAAAGAGGGGCCATCATGACAAAGACGAGAAATACAGGATCTCTGCAGTACAAGTCGTTCGGATTGGCGCTTCAGGCCATGGTTATTCTCGCCCGCAAAGCTACGACCTGCTCCAGTTGTGAAATGGCGGAGCTATTAGATTCGGAAGCTACCGCATTAAGACGCATTCTAGCCAGTCTGGTCCGCGATCAATTGCTTGTGACAAGAGAAGGCCGGGACGGCGGATATATATTGAACAAGGCTCCGGAAGATATTACGCTGGCAGAGATTTACAGGGCACTAGAAGTAGGCGAATCACGCAATAAGGCTGTGAGTGAAACCATATGCGACTCTAAATTCGGCAACCGAATGAAGGAGGCATGCGATGATATTCTGGATGAAATGGACCAGAGTGTAGTCGCGGTGTTGGAGCAACATACACTTGCAGATTTGGCAGCCAAAACCGATTGTTGACAAAGGCGTTTTTCCTGAATTATACTGTGCATATAAAATTACAGTTAAATCTGATGACATAGATTCAAGCGCAGCAGGGGAAGACACAGAGATATTTTTTTTGTGATAAACTGTGTATTTAAGGGCACAGAAATAGGATAGGAAGAGGAGGCGTTATGATGACAACAGAATTAAAGGTAGGGCAGGAATTTAAGAAGGTGATTTCCGAGCGGCGCTCCGTGCGTAAATACGACTCATCCTGGAAAATTTCCAAGAAGGAAATCGAGGAGCTTCTCAATGAGGCCATTTTGGCACCTTCATCCTCCAATCTTCAGCCATGGCGCTTCATCGTGATTAACGACCAGTCGTTGCAAGAAAAATTGCTGCCGATTGCTTATAATCAACAGCAGGCTGTGGATGCATCGGCTATAATCGCCGTTCTGGGTGATACCGAGGCTTATCGCAATGTGCATACAATCTATGATAAGGCGCAGGCTGAGGGATTCATCACGCCAGAAATCAAGGAAACGATGGTCAACAACACCTGGAATAATTATTCCAGCTTCAGTCCGGAACGGCGCAGAAATATCGCCCTAATCGACGGCGGTCTGATCTCCATGCAGCTTATGCTGGCAGCAAAAGCTAAAGGCTATGACACTGTTCCTATGGGTGGATATGATCCTGTTGCTTTCCGTGAACTGTTCCAGATTCCGGAGCGTTATGTTCCCGTAATGCTGATCGCGCTAGGTAAAGCCGCTGCTGAAGGACGGCCAACCACAAGATTGCCGCTCGAACAAGTGACATATTGGAATGAATTCCAAGGGGAGAAATAATTCTACCTTGTAAACATAAATAACAGCCGACCGGTGAAATCCGGCCGGCTTTTTTGAGTTTTTTAATTTGACTACGGCTCGGTGAAAGGCAGTCATGTTTTTTCATTCGGAAAATTCTATGATCCTGACAATACAGGGTTTGGTCCCATCACCACTATTGGGTATGATCGCCGTGTTGTATCACATTGACATTTTTCTCCGCTTATACTAGCTTTGTTAGGGTAGCTTGGAACAACTAGATCAAGAGACAGGAGACTTGAAGACATGGAATGGTTTGCAGCAATGGAACGGGATGACTACGAGGAGTTGTTATTCTGTCAAGATAAGGCATCAGGCCTGAAAGCGATAATTGCGATTCATGATACTACCCTCGGGCCAGCACTAGGGGGTACACGGATGTGGACGTATGCTTCTGAAGAGGAAGCTGTCATAGACGCCCTTCGCCTTGCCAAAGGGATGACCTACAAGAATGCCGTATCTGGATTGAATCTGGGCGGAGGTAAGACTGTAATTATCGGCGATCCGAAAAAAGATAAAAGTGAAGCCATGTTCCGCGCTTTCGGGCGATACATACAAGGATTGAACGGCCGTTACATCACGGCTGAGGATGTAGGTACAACGGAAGAAGACATGAACATCATCTATCAGGAGACGGATTATGTCACCGGTACCTCGCCAACCTTCGGTTCCTCGGGCAACCCTTCGCCTGCCACAGCATTTGGCGTTTATCAGGGAATGAAGGCAGCAGCCAAGGCGGCTTTCGGTACGGATTCACTGGAGGGCAAGACGATTGCCGTTCAAGGTGTTGGCAATGTCGCTTTCAATCTGTGCAAGCATCTGCATGAGGAAGGCGTTCAGTTGATCGTGACGGATATCAACAAGGAGGCAGTCAGCCGTGCTGTTGAAGCTTACGGTGCGAAGGCGGTTGATCCTGATGAGATTATCGGTGTAGCGTGTGATATCTATGCGCCGTGCGCATTGGGGGCGACTCTGAATGACGAGACCCTGCCACTGATCAAGGCCAGCGTTATTGCTGGTGCGGCGAATAATCAGTTGAAGGAAGCGCGGCATGGTGATGCGCTGCATGAGATGGGCATTGTGTATGCACCGGATTATGTGATCAATGCTGGCGGTGTTATTAACATTGCTGATGAATTGAACGGGTATAACCGGGAACGTGCCTATCAGCAGGTTGCAAAAATCTACGACAACATTACCAAAGTGCTGGAGATTTCGCGGCACCATGGAATTCCAACTTACGCTGCAGCCGACCGGCTTGCAGAGGAGCGGATAGCGTCTCTCAAAAATACCCGCAGCACATTCCTGCAGAACGGGCATCACACCCTCAGCAGAAGAAATCTGTCGGCAAGGTAATCATTTTCCTTGTAAATAATCGAATTACTGCTTTGAAAATAGAGGGGGTCTCAAGCGCCATGAAATGGCTGATTGGGAGCCCCTTCATATCTAGTACGGGGATCGGTGTGAGAGTTTAGAGTGGATGCTGCGCGAAGGGGGCATTATTCCAATTGCTGATGATTGCGGATTTTGTTTGTTTTTTCTGTAACTACCTTCAAAATCTCTGCTTGCTTCGTGTTGCCGCCAAGTAACGGACCCCAGAGGCTTTATTGTCTATCTATTCAATCTTTCATGAAGATAACGGACTCCAGAGACCCTATGGGCAGAAATCCTGCCCAAGATCCGCTACTTGGGAGGAAATAACGTCACCTGAGTCCGCTAGCTGCTTAAAAAGAAGTTTTATGCGAAAATAACGACGATACGGTCCGTTAGCTCCTATATGGGAGCTCCCCAACCACGAGCACTCCAATGTTAGGTCACAACCGCGAGCACTCCAATGTTAGGTCACAACCACGAGCACTCCAATGTTAGGTCACAACCGCGAGCACTCCAATGTTAGGTCTCATCCGCGAGCACTCAATGTTAGCTCCATACGATATCTTGAACCGATTGGGTCGGTTGTGTTGATGAAGTTGTTTTGTAGAGACTTTCAATTCAGAAATCAGGCTTTAACAGTGGTTGGAAGACCCCCCCGATCCGTGGCGGCACAATCCAGTCATATCCCTAACTGTCCTCTGAATTCCACATCTTTAGAAAGCATAACCATAATATTTCTCGGCATTCCTCAGGCTCGTCCAAATATCTGGACTTTCTCCGCCAATGTACCAATAGGCGACACCAGCTAATTTTTTATTAGCGACAACGTTATATTTGGCAATTAAAGAGCGCCCGTCTTCCAACCAAATTGTGTGTTTAATAGCATTTTTCGTGTAGCTAGCAACATATTGGCCCAAGGCATCATTCCACACCGGTCGCATGGAATAGATGCTGATCCGCTGGTTCTGCTCAGGAAACGTTATATATTGTGATGAGGACACTGTTCCATTTGGCAGGAGCGTCCAGTCCCGATTATAGAATGGCATCGCTAAGATGACCTTTTTACTAGAGACGACCTTCAGTAGAGTATCTATTGCGTTTGTAATATAGGGAAGCGAAGCATTAGAGCCAGGATAGAGACTGCTTTCGTAATGCTCATCGTACCCCATGATGACAACATAATCGGCTTGTTTGCCAAGAGCAGCATAATCGAATGCCTCAGTCCAATCAGTTCCAAGATCAGGTGATACATCTATAGACAGTGTAGCCCCCACGGTATGCAGCTTCTCCGCCAATAATGTAATGAATTCAGTGAAATACCGCCGATCAGCACCATCTACATTTTCAAAATCAATATTAAGCCCATCAAGGCCATATTTACTCACCATAGCTACTAATTGCGTAATGGCTGTATTTCTGGCAGTAGTGCTGGACAACAGTTGATGCGTAGCTTCTTGATCGGATCGATTACCGGCCATTGCCCAAATCTTTTTATGGTTACCCTTTGCCCACGAAATCAGTGAGGTTTCCGTTAAATCCGATACGACCCCGTCCTTCCCTGCAAAATACCAACGTGGAGACAAGGTGTTCACATCGGATTTTAGGATATCACGCTCATATTCTGCAGTGGATCCATACTGCCAACCGATGACGATTCCTTCGTTTGGTGCACGCTCAAGTGCAGCAGCCCAGTTTTTATTTTGTAACACCCGATACATCAGTACAGCGGCTTCCTGCCGGGTTATGGCTTCCGTAGGCCGGAAATATCCGGTTTCATCGCCTTTCATTAATCCTAGCTTACTAACGGCAGCAACAGAACCGCTAGCCCAAGCAGCGATATGATTACCATCCTTGTAGGTTGTCAGATTACTAGAATTCACATTGGTTTGTTTCAAGGCTTTTGCCATCCAGACAGCGGCCTCTTGTCTTGTCACTGCTTGTTTAGGAGCAAAAGTAGTCGGTGAGGTTCCAGTTGCCAAGTTCAACTGCACAGCAGTTTGGATAGAGCCGTAATACCATGCGTTTTTCGCTACATCTCTAAAGGATGTTACTGGACTGGCCACAGGATCAAGCTTTAGCAAACGTTCCAGGATCGTTATAAATTCGGCTCTAGTAATAGACTCTGCCGGTGAAAAATTCGTTAATGAGGTTCCTGTAATAATCTTTTTATTATATAAATCGATAATTTCGTCTTTAGCATAGCTGGTGCTTATATCTTCAAAAGGCGGCAGTTTATCCGCCAACATAGGCTGACTCCAGGAGCTTGTTGCGTAAATGATAACGATGGCGGCAAATATGAATCTACTGAATATGCTCTTCACGAGATTCCTCCTATTGATATCAATTATAAAATTGTATCAAAGATTGAATCGTTATTCATTGATGAGATATTGGTAGATTACAGGTCTCATAAATAATAAGAAACCCGGCAGCGCTCACGGTAAATCTTACCGCTAACGTTCTGCCGGGTTTTTGTTGATTTAATGGTACTACTGTACTTTTTGTGGTTCCGGATACGTGACGCCAAGGGTATCGACAGTTACCTTTTTCATGACCGGTGGATGTTCTGGCCGATCAGAGCTGTCGCGGGGCAAATTCACGATGGCATCTACCACTTCAAGACCTTCTGTGACCTTGCCGAATGCAGCGTAGCTTCCATCAAGATGTGGAGCATCAGCTGTCATGATGAAGAACTGGGAGCCTGCGGAATTGGGATCTTGCGATCTGGCCATCGACAGGACACCTTCCGTATGTAGCAGGTTGTTGTTGAACCCATTGCCGGAGAATTCGCCAGCGATGCTGTAACCCGGTCCACCCATGCCGGTGCCGTCAGGGTCGCCACCCTGAATCATAAAGCCTGGAATGACCCGGTGGAAGATGGTTCCGTCATAAAAGCCCTTTTGGATCAGGGAGATAAAATTGTTGACGGTGTTAGGAGCAACCTCAGGGTACAGCTCGGCCTTGATGATTCCGCCATCAGCCATTTCGATGGTTACTACAGGATGGCTTGCAGTGTCAGAGGGAAGTCCGCTGCCCTCGGCGTTGTTTTGTGATGTGGTGGTCTCCTGTGGTGCTGCCGTTTCCTGTGCGGTATTGCTGGTCTGATTCCCCGTCTGATTGCCTGCAGCGCTACTGCTATTATTGGCTGCTGGCTTCGCACCACAACCGGATACTACAATAAGCAGCAGGGACAGCATTACCAGAAGGATGGCAGGATTCTTTCTTGTCAACTTCACCTTTTTATTCGCTCCTTTAGCTTGAAAAATCATTGTCTTAGCCTATAATAACCTCTTTGTCCCGCTGCATGCAAAAAAATGCTGGTCCCGTACTGGGGATTGGCACCTGTTGCAAAGAGGTTTACAATAGTAGGATGCTTCCAAGGAAACGCTGAAAGGACGTGTACTTGATGAACTTTTCGTGGAAGCGGAACCTGATCGTGCTTTGGGTAGGGGTTTTCTTTTGCAGTACGGCATATTCGATCTCGATTCCGTTCCTCTCTATTTTTCTCTCCGATGAGCTTGGGGTAACGAACCATTTGGAGATCTGGTCCGGTATCAGTTTCGGCATTACATTTCTGGCCAGTGCTCTGATCGCACCGTACTGGGGTTCTTTGGCTGACAAATACGGTCGCAAGCCGATGCTGATTCGCTCAGGATTCAGCCTGGCCGCGCTGTATCTGATTAATTATTTTGTGCATGATCCATACGTCTTTCTGCTTGTGCGTATTCTTCAAGGTCTGCTGGCGGGATTCATTCCTGCGGCCATTGCCATGGTAGCAACCAATACGCCCGAAGAGCGGACCGGTTATGCCCTCAGCATAATGTCTACGGCAGGGGCAACCGGAAGTATCATTGGGCCGCTGATCGGCGGTGTGGTGAGCTATTATTCCGGGAACCGGAGCGCGTTCCTGTTCTCTGCAGTGATGGTTTTGGTCTCAGCACTGACCGCTACCTTTTTTGCCCATGAGCAGAGCATTGACCGCTCTGCCCCAAGATCCCATGTCCGGGACGACATCAGGGAAGCGGCGAGCAACCGTGTGTTCATCACCCTGCTTGTCTTGGGAGGAATCAGTACGTTCTCCGTGATGATTCTGGAACCGCTCATCCCGATCTATCTGCTCAGTATGGGTGTAGCTAAGAGTCATGCCTCTCTCAGCTCCGGAATTGTCTTCTCCGCGGTCGGCATTGCTACCGTGCTGATGGCGCCGCAGTGGGGGCGCATTGGTAGCCGCAAGGGCTTTGGAGCCATCTTGTTCATCGGCTTGATCGGCGGAGGGATCGGCAACATCCTGCAGTTTTTCGTCTCGGGTTATGTGGAATTTGCCCTGCTGCGCTTTGCCTATGGCTTGTTCTACGCCGGAGTGCTGCCTTCCATTAACGCCATGATTGTACAGGTGACCGAGTCGTCCTTCCGTGGCCGGGCGTTCGGACTGAACCAATCTGCTTCCCAGCTTGCGACAATGGCAGGCCCGATTGTTGGCGGCCTGTTGGGAGGACTTATTCCAATCCGCTGGGTATTTGTTATTAACGGGCTGATGCTGCTGGGTGCAGCGCTGCTGGTGAAATCGCGCAGACTGGAGGCTAGGCTATCGGAGGTTGGTCATCCAGGCACTTCCGCTTCATCGCAATAATTGGCTGAAGCACCTGGACCAGGCTGCCTACCCTATAAACGCCGCCAAGACGGTTAGTCTGGCGGCGTTTAACTTTCATGGAGATTCTGATGGTTAGTCTTCTTCTCCCTGTGAACCATTCAATACATCGATTCCCGGCATGGCATCAATTGGGGGAGAGACAGGGTCGACGGGAGTTCCCGCTTCTAGATCATCTGCATCCGGGATGTCCTCCAGCGGTTCCTCTTCGTCGTAGTCGATCTCTGCTGAAGTCTCGTTCTCATCTGCATAATCAATGGTTGTTCCGGTCAGGCCCGCTGCGTCGGCCGCCAACACAGCGTCAGATTCAAGCAGATCATCCCGCTTTGGTGCTGGAGAGGCTAGAATCGGACGCTCGCGACTTTCTCGTTGGCGAAGTTCCGGCTCCTGAACGTTCAGGCCAATATCTGCGGCCAAATATTCATCCCCGACCAATACCGGGTCCGATCCTTCATCGATAACCCCGTCAAAATCTACGGGGATGGCTCCGACGCGCCTGTGGATGGCAAGCGCTGATTCCAGCGGGACCCGGTCTTTTGGGGTAGGCTCTCCGCTGTTGCCCCGCGTGGTTATTGTTCCAACGGGACGAATAACGTCTGTAGGAATCTCCTCTTCAGGAGAGGTATCGCGGCTTGAACGATATCGTTCGTAAGCGAAATCGGCTTCTGTCTTATTGAATTCATTGCCCATGCATCTCAGCTCCCTAAATATGGTGTGAAATACCAGTGTATATTCTTTACCCTTATATGCGGGCGCGAATCGTTTGACAGGTGGACAGGCCCTATCCATAATATATTCATTCCGGCCCGGCATTAACCAGATTTGGGGTGAAATCGTCTAATTTCGAGGTTATTTGCAGATAGAGGGAGGGATAGCTCGAAGGCTGTCGAAATTAAGAAGCGTACATACTATACATACAACTATCGACTTACTGAGGTGCCGAGATGAAGTTGCCACTACAAAAAACAGCGGCGGTAGTTCTTGTGCTGTTACTACTGACGGCCATCGTTCCTATTGGGGTAGCCTTGGAATGGGGAGGGCCATCAGGCAGAGCATTGCCCAGCTGGGAACTGAAATGGGAGAATACAACTGCACCCGATGCCATGAAAGCGGCGGCATCCAAGGGTGATGAATGGATAGAAGTAATCGAACAAAGACCAATGCCAGTGGCCCCGGAGGGAGCACATGCAGCATGGTTGCGGGTGACAGTCCCGCGGCTGACAGAGAATTCAGCACTGCTAATTGATAAAGTATTCGGAGAGGATATTAAGGCCTTCCTGAATAATAAGCTTGTTTATGATCTGCAAGGAAAGAACAGTTTCAGCGGGAATAAAATTCTGATTCCTCTAAGTGAAGAGACCTCTGGAGGACAGCTATATTTGTGGAGTAGCGGAGGCGGGAGCAAAGGACCTGGCATTGAGGGCCGCATTCTGGTGGGCAACTACGGGAAACTGCTGGATTACTATATCAAACAGGACTTTATGGATATTGTCATTGGTACGGCGCTTATTTTTATGGCGTCCATCTTGATCGTGTGTTCCCTGTTTCTCAAGAAGGAGCCGTTCTCCAGCGCTTTATTGCTGATGCTGATTATTTTATCATGCGGAATTTTGGTCGTGGTGTATTCACCGCTCCTGCCACTTGTATTAAGAAGTCAGGGCCGGCTAACAGAGTTGCTGTTTGATCTGGCATTGTTTACATTGCTTCCGACTTTTACTCTTTACTTTGAGCGAATATTCGACAGCAGTAAGAACAGGTTTATTGTTCCCTTCCGGAAATTCCAGATAGGCTATTCCTTATTCAGTCTGTCGCTCTGGATATTGAATGCGGCCACATCTTATCGCTTGGACGATATCTATCGGTTCATGACGGTCAGTGTTGTCGGGATTCTGATGATTATCCAGTTTGTCTTTTTACTAACCCTGGCGGCTATCTATGCCTATCGCGGCAATTCGGATGCCATTATTTTCACTATAGGCTTTGCCGTCTTTGCCCTACTGTCGTTGACAGAGTTATCTCTATTCTTTGCCACCAATCAGAGATATCACTTCTACTGGTGGAAATGGGGTCTGGTGGTATTCATTATCTCACTGATCGTGATCCTGGGCAGAGGATTCGCCAGAAACCATGAGCAAGTGGTGGAATATTCACGCGAGCTCGAGATGTTCAATAACGATCTCCAGCGTTCTGAGAAAATGGAGATTATCAGTGAATTAGCTGCATCGGTGGCACATGAAGTGCGCAACCCGCTACAGGTGACTAGAGGTTTTCTACAGATCCTAGGGGAACGCTCCGGTAAGAAGGAGAAGGAATATCTGCAAATGGCGGTGGCTGAGCTGGACCGTGCCTCGCTAATTATTACGGACTTCCTCACCTTCGCAAAGCCAGGTATGGAGACGGTAGTCCAGCTTGATGTTTCCGCAGAGCTCAGACATGTGTCAGGTATTCTGCTTCCGCTGGCCCACATGCAGGGCGGGGAGATTGAGCTGAAGTTACAGCCTTGCCTCTATGTGCTCGGCAGTTCTTCCAAATTCAAACAGGCCTTTATCAACATCATCAAGAACAGCATTGAAGCTTTGCGCGAAGAGGGGATGATTGTCATCACCTCCTGGAGATCAGGGGATCAGATTCTGATTAGTGTGAAGGACAATGGGGAAGGAATGAAGGTCAGTGAGCTGTCTCGCCTGGGCGAGCCGTACTATTCAAACAAGACCAAAGGGACGGGACTTGGGCTTATGGTAACGTTCCGTATCGTTGAGGCGATGCAGGGCACTTTGGAGTTCCAGAGCAAGAAGGGCGAGGGCACAGAGGTCATTATCAAATTTCCAGCGGTCGACCCGGAATAGATTTTATTCCGTATTTAAAGGATTGGGCGGCCGCTTGCGCGAAATAGAAGGTAAGAACATAAATGAGTCTCTCAATATTCCCCGCGAGGTGCTTGAATGCGAGTCTTTGTGAAAAGTCTTCATATAACAGCGGCACTTTTCCTTCTTCTGATGTTGAACAGTTCTCTGGTGGCATCTGCGACGAATTCCGGAACAACGTATGAGCTGACCAAGTGGCAGATGGAATGGGCGAGTCGTCCGCAAGCTCCGGCCCCGGGGACAGAAATGCCTTCGGAAATCGCGGACGGGCAAGCCTGGACAACCGTGGATGGTAGTCAGGGCCGTATGGACCTGCCCCCAGGTATTTCTGCTGCATGGAGCCGTATGATTATTCCAGAATTACATTTCACCTCTCCTTCGCTGTACATTAAGACTCTGTATGCGCTGCATGTCAAAGTGTTCGTGGATAACCGACTAATTTTTGAAGGGGACCGCTCGTTTATCAAGGATAACTATTCTTTGCTTCTACCGCTGGATAGCGGAGACAGCGGGAAAATGTTATATATATGGACGGAAACGCTGCAGGACCGAATCGGCATCAAGGATAAAGTGGTCATTGGCGAGCATAGCGAATTGATCAACAATTATGTCAAGAGCGGACTGATGGATGTCATTTTGGGCAGCGCCTTTATTTTTGTAGCTTTAGTTCTTTTTGTATGTGTGTTTTATCTGAACCAGGCATATTTCTCCAGTATCGTGGCCCTGGCCATCGTTATCTTCTCCACAGGTGTGCTATCCATTACCTATTCTCCGTTTATCTATACCTTTTATAGCTATCTTGGCAATGTAAGTATCGTCATGCTGGATATAGCGCTCCTATCACTGCTCCCTTCCTTGACCTTCCTGTTCGAGAGAATCTTCGGAAGCGGCAAGTGTGCGGTAATTCGGCGGTTCCGCAAGTTCCAGGTCGCCTACTCTCTATTTTGTCTGGCTTGGCTAGTGATTAACGGGTTATCCGGGAATCGCTTTGTGGAGTTCTATTATTTTATTTCCACGAATATTGTGGGACTTATCCTCATCGTTCAGTTCATCCTGCTCATTGCCTGTGTCATCATTTTTTCGGTCAAGGGCAATAAGGAAGCTATTATTTTTGCCATCGGCTTCGGTACAGCTGCGCTAACCGGGGCAGTGGAGCTGATCTGGTACTATGTCCGCAAGGGAGACTATGACTTAGTTTATTGGAAATGGGCGTTAGTCGTATTCATCATGTCTCTCATTGTTATTTTAGGTCGCCGCTTGATGCTGAACCACCAGATGGTAATCAAGTATTCACGGGAGCTTGAATTGTTCAACAATGAACTGCAGCGCTCGGAGAAACTAGAGATCATCAGTGAACTGGCGGCTTCTGTGGCACACGAGGTGCGCAACCCGCTTCAGGTAACAAGAGGATTTCTGCAGCTTCTTGGCGGGAAATCACATGGGGCAGAGAAGAAATATTTGAATATGGCCATCAGTGAGCTGGACCGGGCATCTAATATCATTACTGACTTCCTGACCTTTGCAAAGCCGGAATTCGAACAGATCAGTGTACTGAATATGAACGAGGAATTTCATCATATCGAGAGTATTATGCTGCCGCTATGCCATTTGAGTAACGGGAAGATGGATCTGAATGTAAGAGGTGAGCTGTGGGTGAAGGGGAATTCCTCTAAATTCAAGCAGGCCTTTATCAATATTATCAAGAACAGCATCGAGGCCATGGGTGAGGACGGTCACATCGAGATCATGGCATACGGTGAAGGCAACAAGGTGCACATTCATATAAGAGACAACGGAGAAGGGATGGAGCCTGAAGTGCTGAACCGGTTGGGGGAGCCGTATTTCTCTAACAAGACGAAGGGGACCGGACTTGGGCTGATGGTGACCTTCCGTATTATTGAGGCCATGCAGGGGGAAATTGTATTCTCCAGCAAAAAAGGAGCGGGAACCGAATCCATTACGACACTGCCGTTGGCAGAACGTCCGGATGCTTCCCGCTCCTTATGAAGTTGATCTCGATGTATTACCAGGAACCCAGTGGCTTAACGTCGGTTTTCAAGGCGCCGGAAGCCGGACTTGGAGGAATGACAAGATAGAATTCATTGGAGTCTTCCTCTACTGCCTTTAATGTAACACTGTCGGGAATGATGATGCCCAGAGCTTCTTGGATGGCTGACTTCGGATCGCTGAGCAGTCTTTGTTTGAAACTCGGATCTTCCCATGCCTTTTGAATCACTTGATTTCTAAGAATCGCTTCTGACAAAATAATCACCCTCCCAAAATGGTTATATTTTCCTCATTAGTATAGCATAAGGCCTACTCTGTTTCTATTACTATTTATGCATATCTGTCATATTTTTGGAGAGCCAGTAAGAGAGTCCTCCGCCTTGTAAAAGACGTTTTTCCTCCTCGATTGCAACAGAAATATGATCTAAATTTTCTGATAACAACTGATGAAAGCTATACAAATGAGGAGCGTTTAGAGCATAGGCTGAAAGTCCGTCGTTGGTGGCTCTTGCGATGTCAGCGAAATGTTCCATTCCCCCTGTCGTGAAAATGAAGTCCCTAATCTCCCCGAGGGTAAGTTCGCTTTGTGCTTCCTGCCGGTGGCTATTCGCGAGGGAGAGCAACGTGTTGTAGCTGCCCGATTTCCAATCTTCTTCCCAATCTTCGTAGTCATCCAGCATCTGCAAGGTGAGCAATACATCATCCATCATCGCCTCGGCAGAAGGCACGACTTCTTCATGGCCGGTCAGAAGCAAGACGGCGGTGCTACTGAGCTTAAGTGGGCTTGCTTTATGGGAGATTTTCACCCGGTTGTTGTTGAAGTAATCGCCTGTGTGTTCATTGCTGACACTGTCGGCCCATTCGGTAATATAGCGACTGAAGAACGACCAGAAGGGGGAATCTGAAGGGAATAGCTGCCGGTAAATCTTGAGGAATTCTACATAGAATAAATTAGCCAGTGGCAAATGTGAATGGGCAAAGGATTCATGACTGTCCATTAGATCATCCTGAATAAAGAAGTAGAGCATGAGGAGCACATTGCCCCGTGACATCTGACGGGTGACCTCAGCCGGCAGGCCGTAGCCGTCCCGCAGCCAGAATGGGAGCAGATAACAGATATAGTTCTTGTGACTCCCAGCCGTAAATACGTTAAAATGGTCAAGGTAGGACATGCCCTGACCTTGCAGTGGCTCTGGAAATGCAGAGATGGTACGCCTGCTATCTTCAAACACCAAGCGAAGCTCTTCCTCATAAGCATAAAGCCAGTCCATAGGCATATCTCCTGTCATAAATTTAAATATTATGTAATAAAATGGGACGTTTGTCCTGATTATAGCGTTCTGCTGTGACGATTTCAATCTTAATTTAGGGAGACATAGGACCATGGAATGGTATACTTTGGGGCAAATGCTGATGGCCATCCGGATCGGCCAGAAAGCTGTGACGCCGGATGGACGAACTCTACGGCGTTCCTCCGGAGGATTGTTCTGGAAGGGTGGACGCCAGGACGGTAAAATTGTAGAGATTAGGGACTATCTTTTCACTGATCTCTGGAGAATTGAGGAAGATGAAGAGAGTGGGGAAGAGGCCGGGAAGCGCGAAGCAGTGGAGCGTAAGGAAAGGGAGATGCTTGAGAATCAATACGAAGAGCTGCGCTGGGAATATCTGATTGAGCGGCGTGGTGGAGCGGACAATACAGGAAGAGGTGGAGAACATGGATAAGGTTGTATTTGGATTGGTTGGCGGCGGCTGGCGGGCCGAGTTTTTCTTGCGGATTGCGAAAGCGCTACCGGAACATTTCTCGGTTGGTGCGATGTACGTGCGGAATCCGGACAAGGCTGAAGACCTGAGCAGAGCTTGGGGCGTGACTGTATATTCGGATTTGGAGCAGTTCATCGCGGCAGGAGGTTATTCCTTCGCGGTAGTTTCTCTGAGCCGGGAGGTCAGTCCGTCATTTATAGCAAAACTTGCTGCAGCACAGATTCCTGTGCTGACGGAAACACCGCCCGCCTCAGATTTGGAGGGACTGATCTCACTTTGGGAGACAGTAGGCGGGGCTGCGGCCAAAATCCAGGTTGCCGAGCAATATCTGTTCCAACCGATGCATGCCGCCAGAATTGCGCTGGCCCGATCCGGCCGGCTGGGAGAGATCAGTCAAGCTCAGATCTCGGCGGCACATGGCTACCACGGGATCAGCCTGATGCGGCAGTTACTCGGTATCGATTTTCAAAATGTGACCATCAGCGGCCGGGAATTCCGTTCCCCGATTATCAACGGACCGCAACGTAGTGGCCCGCCGGCAGCGGAAGAGACAGTGGAAGCGGATCAGAAGATTGCTTTCTTCGATTTCGGGGACAAGCTGGGACTGTTCGATTTCACGGGTGAGCAATATTTCTCCTGGATCCGCAGCAACCGGATTCTTGTTCGGGGTGACCGCGGGGAGATTGTCAATCATGACGTCGCTTGGCTAGAGAGCTTTGACAATCCGGTGTACACAAACTTGCGTCGCATGGATGCCGGACATGGCGGAAACCTGGAAGGCTTCTACCTTAAAGGAATTATCGCGGACGGAGAATGGCTCTACCGCAATCCCTTTATCCCGGCCCGCCTGACGGACGACGAAATCGCAATTGCGGAGAGTCTGTCCCGGATGGCACACTATGTGCGGGGCGGCCCATCCTTCTACAGCCTGGCCGAAGGCAGCCAGGATCATTACTTGTCCCTGCTGCTGGATCAGGCTGTCGCCACAGGCACAGCTGTGACTTCAGAGACTCAGCCTTGGGCCTTGTAAGGCTGAGTTACGATCTCACTGCTGCGGACTGTGGCAGTGAGGCGGACCTGCTGCAAGCGATCTGCTGAAAGTTGAAGCAGATGGCGCGGTAGCAGCAAGAAAGCGCATCTGCGCAGCGAGATGTAGCGGTCACAAGCGCATCTGCGCAGCAAGATATAGCGGTCACAAGCGCATCTGCGCAGCGAGATGTAGTGGTCACAAGCGCATCTGCGCAGCGAGATATAGCGGTCACAAGCGCATCTGCGCAGCGAGATGTAGCGGTCACAAGCGCATCTGCGCAGCAAGATGTAGCGGTCACAAACGCATCTGCCCAGCGAGATGTAGCGGTCACAAGCGCATCTGCGTAGCGAGATGTAGCGGTCACAAGCGCATCTGCGCAGCAAGATAGCTTTGCAGCTGCACAAGCAGGCCAGCCTCCGAACGCGGGAGGCTGGCCTGCTGTGTTGTATGGCTGTGCCGATGCATCAGGCACAGCTTGTGGCGTGCGGCACGGTTACACGCGTGCCGGCTCCGCAAGGTCTGACGCCAGCGCTGCGTACTGGCCGCGCAGGCGGACCAGCTTGGCGGTGCTTAGCGCCAAGCCGCCCGGCCGGTTGCGCTCCGTCCAGAGCAACCGGTACTCGTGGAGCAGCAGATCCAGATCATGGATCTGCGCGGCGAGCAGGCCGCGGTCCACTTGATCCCGGCCCGCTGCGAGCTGCAGCTTCAGTCTGCCAAGCTGCACCGCATGGCTTATGAAGTGCACCCCACTGCGCAGTTCCCGCAGCACGAGTTCTGCATGCTCGCACTGTAGAGCGAGCCCTTCGATCCGTTCAGCAATATTTCTAGCGTAGTTCTCCAGCTTGTCGAAATGCTCTGCGGTCAACTGCCCGATAATCCGCAGATTATCCAGGTCGCTGCGCAGCAGCATGGACAATTCGGAGTCGTTGCCGTGATAGGTGGCTTCTAGTGTATAGTAGTTGCCGAGATCCAGCAGCAGCTGTCCGATACTTGCGGATTGGTCCGTAAAGAGGAATTGATTCAGATATTCCGGAACGTTGACCTCCAAATTATTGTTAACACTCCAGGCAAGTGCAGCACCGTAGACAAATCCGGCATAGCTGACCGGAAGCTGCTGCCAATGTCCATGGTCGCCCCAATCTGTAATGAGGTAGCCGATGGCACCATTGGTTTTGCCGTGAATAGCAGCACTGCGTAAGTTGGCCAGCATGTTGTCAGTACGTCCGGTCAGGGAGTTCCAGGAGCTGGTTCCGGGACAGACATAGAATGGAATGCCAGCCTCGCGGAATTTCAGTGTGTCCGCTTCAAATGGATGCTCGGCACTATAGCCCCATTCCATCGCGATGATATTCTTGGGGAGCTGAGGGATTAACTCGGGATGCTGGATAATAATATCGCCCCAGAACTGCATGGTTTTACCGCGGGCTTCCACCAGTTCTTGAATCTTTTGCAGAAAGGACAGGTACAGTGAGCCCTTGCCTTGCTCCTCTGCCAGCGCCTTACTTTTGCCAAGCCCAAGCTCGTAGGTTTCGTCGCAGCCTACATTGAATTTGGAAGAGCTGAAGTAGGGCAATAGATCATCGTACATTTTCTCCAGCAGCTTAAGTACCTCAGGGTCTTCTGTATCAAAGGTGCCAGGATGCATAGGCAGTCCATCTGGATAAAATTCGCTGTAGTACATGCTTTCCGGTAGTGAGAAGCCTTCCGGGATCTCAGCCAGGTGATTGAATTCCGGCCGGGTCAGCCAACCCTCCATATGTCCGAAGCTGTTCTGATTAGGCACTAGCTCGATGTAGCGCTCCTTGCAGTAGGCATCCAGCTGAAGGATTTCTTCACCGCTGATTGGAGTTTCCAGTTCCCACACCTGAGGGAAAGACTCGTAGGCAAAAGGTGCGCCTTCTATATATAGCTGCAATTCATTGAGCTTTAGATCCGCCATTAGATCCACAATTTTGAACAGGGTGCCGAGCTTCGGAACTTTGTTCCGGCTAATATCAATCATCAGGCCCCGTGCGCCGAAGTCTGGTTCATCCCGAATCGTAAGGAATGGGAAGCTTCTTCCGGTCTGCTTCAGAATCTGCTTCAGTGTTGCTACGGCATAGAAAGCTCCCTGCGGAGAGCTGTAAGTCACGTGGACACCAGTCACTCCAGAATGAATCTCATACGCCTGCGGGGGCAGAGCGGGATCTTGGTTGAATAGGAAGGCCGGTTGAACCATCGACCGGGTACCAATGGACAGGGCCAACTCGAAATTCAAAGTCTGCTTAATCAACAGCTGAAGTCTGCGCGCAGCCGGTAGAATCCCGGTCGGTGTAGAATTGGCAATAACGATTCGGCCGTTGGCCGGGATGACATACGCCCCTTCGGTCACGTCCAAGGACTTGGGATGGGGGAGAAGCTGTAAGGAGACAAATTCATGCATAGCATAGCCACCTCTTATTCATGTAGAATATGATCATCTTCCCTTTAACGATAACACTAGAAAACCAAGGAAGGAATGCATACGATGACCAAGCACATGGACTATACGATCAGTCCTTATCCGATTGTCATCATAGATCCCAAGGTGGATGCCTCCCGGTTGAAGCTGAAGACTATTCGAGTCGGGCAGGTGGGACATTTGCCGGGAAGAACGCTATTTCGATCTGAGGTTGTGTTCGAGCAGTGGGCGATTGTGTATATCGTCTCCGGCAGTGGCACTTATATGGAGAACGGCGGCAAGATGCAGCAGGTACGCGAAGGCAGCCTGTTTTTCTTTAGGCCGGGATTTACCTACAACTTTGGCCCCGCTCCGGGCGGGAGCTGGGATGAATACTATATCAACTTTAGCGGAACGCGTATTGCTGAATGGTTGGAATCAGGTCTTATTGCCGGGGGCATCGTATTTCAGGCGGAAGGTGTCAAGGGACTGCAGGAGGTTTTCGAAGCTGTACTTGGCCAGATGGAAGGGGGCGCTCCGGAAGATGCCGACCGGGCAGCGTTGGGTCTCGAACGAATGCTTTTGGAATGTTCATTTATAATAGAAGAAAAAAATCGGCCATCTCAGGTTGATCCCATGCCTCAGATCAGGGAGGACCTAAATTTTTGTGTCTATGGCACGATGGACCTGCACCAGATTGCCGCGAAGCACCACATCTCCATGTCCACCTTACGCCGCCTGGTTCGCCGCAGTAGCGGGTATCCCTTGCAGGAATATATTCACCGGTTGAAGATGGCTGAAGCGAAGCATTTGCTGCTCAATACCTCACTTCAGGTGAAGGAAATTTCGGGACTGCTGCATTACAGTGATCCTTTTTATTTTTCCCGGTTGTTTAAGAAGTATATGGGCATTTCACCACTGTTATGTCGCAATAACATATGATTAAACGACATTAATTCCGTTTATTCCCCTTTACTTTGTCGTAATTTGCAGTTTCTTGTTGACTTTTTTTATAGAACAATGTTACTGTTTAGTTTATATAAGTGAGTTCACTTTAGTGCTTACGTACTATTAGCGGAGATGAAGGTCATGAGGGAATTTTACTGCATCCGTTGTCACAATCTCCATAGTGTAGACACCAGAGCATCATCACTGCGCATTCTGTCCACGGGGTATCATATTGTGGAGGGACAACGTTATCAGATTTGTATATGTGAATCCTCGAATTTGTATGATGCTGTTGCCAAGCAATCGGAATAGCCGTTGGATACCAAGAGAGTTTTTTTGGGGAATTATTGAAAATAAACTTAAAACAGCCTGTCCGAAAATCGGATAGGCTGTTTGTGGTGAAGATCTGACATATATCTCACATTGAATTCGCTTTCTTTTCGATATTTGGATACAAATAGCTTATCCACCAGAAAAAAAGAGCGTTTTCGCGTTATTTATTTGTAATGTAAACGCTCACAACAATGCCGTCAACTTGTTATTGTGATTTTTCTCATGTATGATGCTTTTATCAAAGCACAAATTTAGCTGGCATTTTCCACAAAACTGGGGAACAGGGTGGTGGGAATGAATATTAAATCAACTGCGGAAGACAAAATGATTGCCTTTTACCGATGCTTCTCATTGTCCCTTACGTCATTGATGTTTCTGTTTAAACCGACGGGACCTTCCGTATTATACAAATCCCTTATCATCATTCTGTTATTTATTTTGGCTCAAGGCTTCGTTATGGGTTACCGAAGGCTTCGAAGCAGGCCGCGCATCCTAATGCTGGCTGTGAGCACAGAGATGACACTGATTATTCTGCTTACTTTACTTACCGGGGGCTATGACAGCCCATTTAGGCTTTATGTACTTAATCCCGTCCTCATTGCTGCAGGATCATTGTCATTATACTTTGGTTGGAGCCTGCTTCTTAGTTATATCGGCATAGTTATCGCTTTTTGTTACCTTTTTCTCAATTCTGCGAATAAGTCTTTCGCCGCAGCTGTTCTTGAGAATGGGAACCTGTTTCTAGCACTAGTACTTACTCTTATCGTAATGCAGATGGTGGCCAGAATCAAACGTCAGCGGGAGGAAGCCAACGCTAGGACCAAAGAAACGCTCGAACAGATCAAATCGCTATACCATATCGTTGAAACCTCCAGCCAGCATGATTTCATGAATATCGGTCAGGTGATTACGGACTATGTGGTGAAGCTTACGAAGCTGGATAAGGCGTTGTTCTGGTTCGCCAAAAAAAGCGGGGAGCCTGCACCGGAGAGCCGGCAGACGGGCTGGCATCAGGAAGATGAGTTGTTTCTCTTCTCCGAACTCGAGAAGCATGAACATGAGTGGCGACTGCAGCGCGATCCCGTATTCAAGAGTCTGCCCGGACTGGGTGACTTTCTGCTGATGCCTGTCCGTATGAGTACCCGGTTTGTAGGCATGATTGGGGTGAAGCTGGAATACGCGGAGGGTCTGGAAGGGCGAAGATGGTACATTCAGCAGTTGATGTTCCTGTCGGAGCTGAGTGCGATCATTATGGAACGCCATGAGCTGGGTGTAATCGAGAACCGGCTGATCATCACGAATGAGCAGAATCGGATTGCCGACGAAATGCATGACAGTGTGTCGCAAAGCCTATTCGGCATCGTCTACGCAACGCATTCTCTGAAGCAGACCTGGAGGAAGCTACCTGATTATCAGCTCGAGGAGCAGATAGACCTGATTCATGAATCTGCCACCAAGGTTGCCAAGGAGCTGCGAATTACCATCTACAGTCTCAGTTCCAAGAAAAGCGGTGGGCCTACTTGGCTGGGTATGGTTCGTTCGCACCTAAAAAGCTTATCCAGGTTGAATGATGTGGAGATTGAACTTAAAATAACGGGGGACGACTTCAGTCTTCCTTACCCTTACCATAAGGCGTTGTTCCGAATTATCTCGGAAGCTACAGGTAATGCCATCCGTCATGGGGCGGCGAGCCGAGTGGAAGTTGAACTGTCTCTGAAGCCCAAGTGGATCAGATTATCCATTTCTGATGATGGGACCGGATTCGATGCGGCTCTGCTACACACTGAATCTGAAGAAAGCACTGGCGGACTCGGCATGAAAAATATGCAGTATCTCACCCAGTCGCTGGGCGGCGATTTTCAATTATCAAGCAGTAGGAATGCAGGTACCAAAATATTGATCCTGATACCTGTTGGCGCGGCGGAACTGAAAAATGCATAAATTTTAGGCAGGAGGTCGTTTGAGTGAAAATCGTCATTGTAGATGATCACCCGTTGGTGAGAAGAGGATTGGCAGCGGTTATTTCGATGCAGCCTAATGTGCAGTTTGCAGGCGAGGCTACAAATGGCCAGGAAGCGTTGCTTGTGATTGAGGAGACGCAGCCGGATCTTGTGCTGATTGATCTGAAGCTGGCCGATGAGTCGGGACTGGATGTAATTAAGGCGGCACGTACACGCGGGATATCCAGCAAATTTATTTTATTAACTTCGTCTGCTAGCAGGGAAGACTTCCTTAAGGCAGAGGAGGTGCTCGTCGACGGGTATGTGCTTAAGGAGGCACTACCTGAGGAATTGCTGTTCGCCATCCAGTTGGTACACAAGGGGAGGAAATATTATGACCCCGGACTAATGGAGGACAAGATGCGGATGACGGGCAGCAGCCCGACCGACGAGCTGACGCCGAAGGAGAAGGAAGTGCTGATCGAGCTTGGGCAGGGGGCCTGCAACCGGGAGATTGCCTCAAGACTCTTTATCAGTGAATTTACGGTGAAGAAGCACGTCAGCCAAATCCTGGCGAAGCTGCAGGTTGCCGACCGTACACAGGCGGCGCTGTATGCCAATGCGGTTGGACTGACGAAATTTGAAATGTCATATGATTAAGGAGACCCGCCTCAGGCGGAATCACCAGAAGAACACGGACTATAGTCCGTGTTCTTTTTTTATGCCTACACAGCTTAGCACCTTAACCTGAACAATTTCTGAACACTACTTGATGTTATCGATATGGCACTAAAGTATACCGTCCCCCCCTCTAAAGGCGTATGTCCCCTTATCCCAAAGTGAAAAGGAAAGTAAAGATATGGCCCATGTGGGGACATGAAGTGATCGGTAGAATAAAAGTAAGATAACTGAAAATTTCATGGATGCTTTCAAAGCATTTTATGCGGAAGGAGGGTTACTGTGGAAAAGACGATTCTGGACTATATTCACTTGATCAAGAAAAGGTTATGGCTGATTACGGTATTTGTACTGATCTCCTGTGCTACAACCCTCTACGTCAGCAAAAACTTCGTTGTACCCGTCTACTCCGCCTCCGGACAGTTGCTTGTTAACAACATTGCAAATGTGCCCGCAGGTAGCAACCTCAACGAGTTGAACTTCAGCCTCAATCTCATCGAGAGCTACAAGGAGATCATCAAATCTCCAACGATCTTGAAGGAGGTTGTAGCTGAGCATCCTGAGTTCGGCCTGACGCAAGAGAAGCTGAGAAAGAAGCTGGAGATCAAGTCGTCGGACAAAAGCCAGGTGATTAATCTCAGTGTGGAGGATGAGAACTACATCAAAGCAGCCGGCATTGTAAATGCCGTGTCGCAGACCTTCATCCGCAGCCTGCCGTCACTGATGAAGCTGGACAATGTGACGCTTCTGACACCGGCTGATCCGGCCAACAAGCCAGTTGCAGCAAATGCAGGTATCCTGATGAATATTGTCATCAGCTTTGTCGTTTCGCTCATGGCGGCGCTCGGCATCATTCTACTGATGGAGACGCTCAACAGCACGCTCCGCTCGGAGAAGGAAGCAGAGATCGAGATTGGTCTTCCGGTCATCGCCAGCATCCCGGCCATTCGCAAGCGCGATTTGAGCAAGGGTGCGGGTCTCAATGAGAGAGTAGGGGAGGGCACCTATGCTGCCGCTAAATAGCAGTTTGATTACAGATTTTAATCCTTCTTCACATATTTCGGAATCGTTCCGTTCGCTACGTACCTATATCCGGCAACTGGGTTTGCTACACAAAGATGGTGGCCAAGTGCTGCTCTTTACTTCAGCAGAGAGGGGCGAAGGCAAGACAACGATTTTGTCGAATCTGGCGGTGTCCTTTGTGCAGGATGGCAAGAAAGTGGCGGTGGTCGACTGCAATCTGCGAAATCCGGGACTGCACACTGTATTCGGGGTCGACGGTGGCGAAGGGCTGGCAGCTTACCTCGACGGACTGAAAGAAGCGGATGAGATTCCTGTTCCGGGGAAGCTCGACAATCTTACCGTCATCCCGGCAGGGCACGCCCCAGTTAGTCCGCCGGATCTACTGGGCAGTGATAAGATGGCCGCCTTGCTGAAGGTACTCAAAGACAGTCATGATCTCATCCTGGTAGATTCGCCTCCAGCCGTTGCTTACAGTGATGCCCGAATTCTGGCACCTCAGGCGGACGGAGTGATCCTTGTCGCTAAATACGGAAGAACCAAGCGTGACTCATTACGCAAGGTGAAGGTGCTGCTGGAGCAGACCGGCTCCAACATTCTCGGTATTACTATGAACCAGAGTAAATAACGATACATTCAGGCTATCCAAACTTTTAGGAGGTAGAGTGCGATGAAAAAGGTGAAAAAAGTAATTATCCCTGCAGCAGGTCTGGGTACGCGCTTTCTTCCTGCCACAAAGGCCATGCCTAAGGAGATGCTTCCCATTATCAACAAGCCCACGATTCAGTACATCGTGGAGGAAGCTATTGCCTCCGGCATTGAGGACATCATCATTGTTACCGGTAAAGGGAAGAGAGCCATTGAAGATCATTTTGACAATGCATTTGAACTGGAGTCCCGCCTGCTTGAAGACGGTAAGCTGGAGCTGCTAAAAGAGGTTCAGCGTTCTTCCAAGGTGGAGATTCATTACATTCGCCAGAAGGAACCGAAGGGTCTGGGTCATGCCGTTTGGTGTGCCAGACGTTTCATTGGCGATGAACCCTTTGGCGTTATGCTTGGCGACGATATTGTCACTGGCAGAACTCCATGCTTGAAGCAACTGATTGATCAATATGAAGAGACGCAGAATTCGGTAATCGGCGTGCAGGAAATTCCGGAAGAATTAACGAGCCGCTACGGAATTATCGAGCCTGACTTCCAGGATGGACAGCTGTATCGGGTGAACAACTTTGTAGAGAAGCCGCCGCTGGGCACAGCCCCTTCTAATCTGGCGATCATGGGCCGTTACGTATTTACGCCGAAGATTTTTAAATACCTGGATCTGCAGGAAACGGGTGCCGGTGGCGAGATTCAATTGACGGATGCCATTCAGAAGCTGAACCAGAGTGAGCGAGTGTACGCGTATAACTTCGACGGTACAAGGTACGATGTTGGCGAACGGCTCGGGTATATCTTGACTACCTTGGAATTCGCGCTGCAAAACGAGGATTTACGTTACCCCGTGATGGATGCTATGGCGGAATGGCTAAGCAAAGCCGGACAAACCACCCTGACAGGATAAGCCTAAGCCTGCCGGAATGATCCGGCAAGCTAACAAAATTTGTGAACATGAGGAGAGTTGAGCATGCAAAAACTGCCGGAAGACTATGAGTACGTCCTGCCGAAACTTTACATGCTGCATGCCAAGGAGGAGGCGAAAGATTCCGAGTCCTATCTGGTAATGAAACGGATGATCGATGTCTTCTGTTCTGCCCTTGGCCTTCTCGTCTTGCTGCCGCTGTTCCTGGTAGTGGCTGCTATGATCAAGCTGGAAGATCCCAAGGGGAAAGTATTCTTCCGGCAGAACCGTGTAGGCAAGCACGAAAAGCAGTTTCCGATGTACAAATTCAGATCCATGGTATCTAACGCCGAGGAGCTGAAGGAGCAACTGCTGGCCTATAACGAGGTAAGCGGAGCGATGTTCAAAATCAAGAACGATCCGCGGATCACACGGACAGGAAGATTCCTGCGCAAGACGAGCATCGATGAACTGCCACAGCTGTGGAACGTGCTGCTGGGCCATATGAGCCTGGTAGGTCCGCGTCCGCCGCTACCGGAAGAAGTAGCACAGTACACAGAATATGACAAACAGCGCCTTACTGTCACACCGGGCTGCACCGGTTACTGGCAAGTCAATGCCCGTAACAGTGTCGGATTCGACGAGATGGTGCAGCTCGACTTGACTTATATTCATATCCGCAGCACGATGCTGGATTTGAAAATTATCTTGAAGACCGGCCTCATGCTTCTGGGGTCCAAAGACGCTTATTAATCTTGTGGAAATTAGGTGAATGCCGATGCGTGAACACGGAGTCGCTCCCAAGATTTCCATCATCATTTGCACATATAACCGGGCAGCTCTACTGATCAAGACCCTCCATTCTCTGGTACCGCTGGAGAATTTGGAGCAAGCAGAGATCATCGTGGTGGATAACCGCTCGAAGGATGATACGGCGTCCCTGGTCAGGACGTTTATCGAAGATTACAGGACAGAGATGGATATTCGCTACATTTTCGAACCTATGCAAGGATTGTCGGCTGCCCGAAATACAGGGATACTGGCCTCCAAATCCCCGCTAATTGCTTTTTTGGACGATGATGCTATACCTTGCCGGACCTGGATTACAACCATTGTATCCACCTTTGAGGAACGGCCGGAAGTGATGGCTATGGGAGGTAAAATTGCCCCGATCTTCGAGACAGGCCGGCCGGAATGGCTGATCAAGCCATTCGAGCTGCCTTACACCATTGTCGATCTTGGCAACAGGGTTAAGGAGTATCCGGGTCGTCTGCATCCCTGCGGAGCCAATATGGCGATGCGCAAGCCAGTCTTTGATATCAGCCTGTTTCCATTGGATCTGGGCCGGAAGGGAGAATCCCTTTTGTCTGGCGAAGAGACCTGGTTGTTCGGGCAAATCAAGCGCCAAGGGCATGCGATCCTGTACCATCCGGACATGGCAGTGGATCATTTTGTTCCGAAGAGCCGTCTGTCCGAGGACTGGATTCTGAAACGGTATTACAGCCAGGGCATTTCCAATGCCATGAAAAGCGAAAGCTTGAAGGACCGGGTGGTCCTGCTGGGAACAACGGCTGCGAAAGTGCTGTACATCATGGCGGATTCGGTGCTTTCCCGGAGCCGGGGAAAACGGCTTTTGAACAAGTGCAGACTGGAAAGCATCCGGGGAACCCTGCACATGATCTGGAACCGGAAGAGAGAATCCGCAGCGGGGTGAGGGGAAGGACATGACTAATTTTGGATGGAGCTTCAAAGCAGGCGCTGTTCCGTATGGGGTGCTCTATCTCATCTCCGCCCTGCTTCTGGGCACAGCGGTGATCTACCAGCCGTTGCTTGCAGCCGCTGTCGTACTACTGATTATTCTGCTGGGAATCTCGATCGCGCGTCCGGAATGGATCAGCTATTTCGTTCTGCTGACGACAGCAATCTCTATCAACTTTCTGTATGAGGGCAGCCTCTTCGGGATAGAGATTCTATCGCTCTACAAGCTGGCTATTCTGGCCCTGCTGGTGCCGTGTATCCTGGTAAATGGTCTGCGGTTCAAGCTGAGTCAGCCCTTATGGGCCTTACTCGTGCTGGTGTTCATCACCTTCGGGTTCTCGATCTGGCTGCCACAGATGACTTCATCCATCGCTGTCAAGGCGTTTATCGGTCTGTCGCTTCCCTTTGTGTTTCTCTTGATCAACTGGAAAAAAGAAGTCGCCGAGCAGCAGATCCGTATCATTTGCCTGCTGCCGCTGGTCAGCTTACTGGCTGGAGCACTGCTGCAAGCTGTACATCTTCATTCTTTCTTTGATGTTGAATTCACAGGAGCGGTGCGGGTGCAGGGTGCCAACATCCCTTCGCATCTGGCGATGCTGGCTTTTCTGGGAGTCGCCATCCCGTTTATTGAGATTAAGCGCTACCCGCAGCGCGCCAAGTTCTTTTACACCCTGCTCGGTCTGAATTTCTTCATTCTGATCGGAACAGGAACACGGGGGCCGATTCTGGCCCTGGGCCTTATGGTCCTCTACTACTTCTACGATATTCTGAAGCAATATCTGAAAGGGAAGACCCTTTACCTGATTCCGCTGCTCTGCTCGTTTCTCTTGATCTTTGCCGCTGTATATATGCAGCTCGACAACCTCAAGAAGCGTTCTTTTGAACGGACGACAGAAACAGGAGTGGATCTGTCAGGGCGGACGGAGGCCTGGACGTATTTTCTGAACAAGGCGGAGGATTCACCTTGGGCAGGAAGAGGCCTGGGAGCAGTAACAGTGGCGAATGACGGCTCTTTATACAAAGGCTTTGTCGTTCCTCACAACGAGTACATCCGGTTTTATTTTGATGGCGGGTATATCGGCGCCAGCCTGTTGATGCTCTCCTTATTGGCTGTATTTCTTCTGGTTTACAGAGCTTTGGCACCGCCGGTCAAACCGTATTATGTGTTTTTTATTGCAGCGTTTCTGATCTATTCGTTCTCCGACAACACGCTGTCGACGGTCCAATTTATTATCCCGTTCTGTTGGTACCTGAACTGCCTGTATCGATCTTCACGGTAGGCCGATCCCCACAAAAAGAAGTGATACGATGAATCAAGTAAATATGTTCGATGTCAAATTTGATAACTATGATTTCATGGATTTGCTCGATTACATTGACAAGACAATCCGGGAACGGAGCCAATCCTACATCCTGACCTGCAATGTCGATCATGTGATCAAGCTGCGCAAGGACAAGGAATTTCAGAATGTATACTCAAAGGCGGGTGCGGTGGTTGCAGATGGAATGCCGCTTATCTGGGCTTCGAAAATGCTCGGCAAGCCGCTCAAGCAGAAGGTATCCGGCGCGGATCTGTTCAATCGGCTGGGCAATGCCTTTGAGCAGCGGAAATACCGGTTATTCCTGCTCGGCTCAGCTGAAGGCGTGCCGGAGAAGGCGATCCGTAATCTGAAAGCAGCGTATCCCGGAATGAATATCGTCGGTTCTTACTCTCCTTCCTACGGCTTTGAGCATAACGAGGAAGAGAACGAGCGAATTGTGAGAATGTTGACTGAGAGCCGGCCGGATATTGTGTTCGTCGGGGTAGGCGCGCCCAAGCAGGAAAAATGGATCTATCGCCATTACACCTCTTATCAGGCACCAATCTCTATCGGTGTAGGTGCAACCTTCGATTTCCTCTCCGGTTCGGTGAAGCGGGCACCCGACTTTATGCAGCGAACGGGTCTTGAATGGTTCTGGCGTCTGAGTCAGGAGCCAAGGCGATTGTGGAAAAGATATCTGGTCGATGACGCGCAGTTTCTGGTCCTGCTCCTTAAGGAGTTGCGGAAGCGGGATAAAGCGAAAGGAGGCAGGGGGAGACAATCATGATGAGCCGGAATGAGAACAGCCTGACCTTGCCTTCACTGGCGACTTTAAAGACGGCCGGGAATACTTGGGCACTGGCTGCTATCTGCCTTGTGCTTCCGCTAGCCATTGGCTTTGCCAGCGCTAAGTTAAGTCCCGCCAACAGTTTACAGGGGGCGATTCTGGCGGGCGTATTATTCCCGGCATTCCTCCTGGCATTGTTGAAGCCGCGTCTGCTGTTAGCCTACACGCTGCTGATCTGGGCCATTGCCCCGGAGCTGCGGCGGATCTCCGACTGGTCGGAGGGCGTGTACCATTCCGTATCCATGCTCAGTCTGGCACCTCTGCTGACCGGAGCGACCTTGGCTATTCCAGTGCTGCGGGAGATTCATAAGATTAAGAAGCCTTCTGCCCGCATCATTCTTCTGTTCGGAACTGCACTTATCTACGGTGCCCTGATTGGGCTGGCGAAGAACGGCATGAGCTCCGTCTATGATCTGGCTAACTATCTGGTCCCGCTGATGCTAATTCCGTACTTTGCGGTCATGCGTTTCACGGCTAAGGACATCGATCGGCTGCTTTACGACTACGCGAATATAGCTGTCCTGGTCTCGATTTACGGGATCGTGCAATATTTGGTTGTTCCGCCGTGGGATGCCTTTTGGATGAACCACGCAGAGATGATCTCGATTGGGTTTCCGGTACCGCTGGAAATTCGAGTATTCTCAACGCTGAATTCTCCTGGTCCAGCCGCAGCCTTTCTCGTCTTCGCCCTGGTGCCGATGATCCTGGAGAAACGCTGGCAGGGAACACTCCGCTGGGTCGGCGTTATGCTTGTTGTAGTATGTCTGCTGACGACTTTGGTTCGCGCAGCCTGGCTGGTTCTGCTGGTTATGCTGCTTGTCTACATTGCGTCTTCCCCTTCCAAGGGGAAATGGAAGACATTGCTCCAGCTCATATTCGTCGCAGCAGCACTCTTCTGGATCGTTCCCAAGCTGCCCGGTGCCGAAGGGCTGGTGGCGCGAATGGAGACCCTGGGCTCCGTTCAGGAAGACCATTCTTACAACGAACGCCTTGATCTGTGGCAGCGGATGGTGCCTATGGTCATCTCCGATCCGGTGGGCCGGGGGATTGGCAGTGTCGGGCAGGGAACGAAGATTGGTAATGGCGGCGAGCTTGGTGAGTATGGCAACATGGACAACGGCTTTATCGCCTTGCTGCTGACCTTCGGTGCTCTGGGCGGACTGTTCTTCTTCTGGGCGCTGGGAGCGGTGCTGAAGCAGATTGTGACCAGGGTGACCAGCAGGGATAGCCTGCAGCCTTACGCCCGGTTGTCCCTGGCGGCCTGGATGGGAGCGGTCGCCACGCTGATGTCCGATAACGGGTTCCCAGGACTCAAGGGATACCTGATCTGGATGCTGATTGGCCTTGGCCTCAGCGGCAAAGAGATTATAGAGAGCAGAAAGAAGGGAGCACCACATGCAGCAATTGAACGCAAAATCACTTCCGGCTAGCTCGATATGGTCCTCCCTCCGGCAGTTCACCAAGAGCAATGACAATAGCTCGGCTGCAGTGAAAACCATGTTCGTTAGCGTACTGATCCTGGTACTGAACATGCTGACGGGAGTACTGACCGCCCGTTATCTTGGCCCGTCAGGCCGCGGGGAGCAGACCGCGATGGTGAACTGGTCGCAGTTCCTGGCGTTCAGCATGAGCTTCGGCATTCCGTCGGCGCTGATCTATAACGCCAAGAAGAACCCGGAGGATGCCGGCATCCTATACCGGATGTCACTGCTGATTGGGCTTTGCTTCGGCGCAGCCGCTACGGTGGTTGGTGTTGTGGTGCTGCCCTACTGGCTGAAATCCTTCAGTCCGGAAGTCGTCCATTTCGCACAGTGGTCGATGCTGCTGTGTCCATTGATTGTGATCTCACAGATCAACAATGCCGCGTTCCAATTCAGAGGCGATTACAAGCGATTCAACTGGATGCGGTATTTGGTTCCGCTGCTCACCCTGGTGATGATCGGGATTCTGATATTCACGAAAACCATCAGTCCCTTTACTACAGCAATGGCTTATCTGCTGCCAGCTGTACCGATCTACATCTATATTACGATCTCACTGCTTCGTGCCTACAAGGTGAAGATGAGAGATGCCTATCTGAACTTCAAGCGATTGTTCACCTATGGGATGGGCTCTTACGGCAATGATCTATTGGGGCAGTTCTCGTACTATATTGACCAAATTATCATTGCCGGTCTGTTGCGGCCTGCGGATCTCGGTTTGTATGCGGTAGCGGTCAGCCTGTCGAGAATGGTTAATTTCTTCTCGACCTCGATTACGATTGTGCTGTTTCCCAAAGCTTCCGAGCTGTCCAAGGATGAGGCGATCGCACTGACGTTCAGGGCTTTTCGCATCAGTACAACGTTCACCCTTCTGGGCTCGCTGTTCCTGATGATTGTAGCACCGTTCGTGATTCCTTTGTTGTACGGTAAGGATTTCAATACGGCACTGACCGTGTTCCGCTTGCTGCTGCTGGAAGTTACGATCAGCGGCGGTACATTGATCCTCGCGCAGGCGTTTATGGCGCTTGGCAAACCGAAATTCGTATCCATTCTTCAAGGCGTAGGTTTGGCACTGGTGATTCCACTGCTGTTTATCCTGGTACCGCGGTTTGGATTGTTCGGTGCCGGTGCGGCGATGCTCTCGTCGGCTGTTCTACGGTTTGGTTTTATCATTCTGAATATTCGCTACAGCCTGAAGGTCAAGATTCCGCGGCTGCTGATCAACGCGCAGGATATCCGCTGGATGAAGACGACGATGAATTCCTACATTCGCAAGAAACCTGCGGATGCCCAAGGTTAAGGGCAAGAGAACTTAAGTAATAGAAGGAGGAACCCCTCATGGATTCAGTGACAAGCGTGCTTGGCAGTCCGGGTAGTTACCCGATCTCGGCTGTCATTATCGCTCAGGACGACGAAACTCGCATTTCCAAGGCCATTCTGTCCTGCAGACTTTTTGCCGACGAGGTTGTAGTCATCGACGGAGGCAGCAAAGACGGAACGGTAGGGCTCGCCGAGAGCTTGAATTGCCGGGTGTTCGTTAATCCATGGCCCGGATACGCGAAGCAAAGGGAATTCGGAGTGGAACGCGCCGTCCATGATTGGGTCTTTCTTATTGATACCGATGAAGTGGTCAGCGACGAACTGGCTGCCGATATTCTTGAACGCAAGCCCGGGCTGTCCGATCCCGGCGTGGCCTATTCGTTATACCGGATCGGAGATTTCCTCGGCCGATGGCTGGATCGCGGAGAGCGTCTGGTGCGGCTGTACAATCGCACCCAATATGGCATCCGCAACAGCCTGGTCCATGAAATGCCGGATGTGTCAGAGAAGGATACCGTCCGCTTGCAAGGAACCTTGTGGCATCAGGGCTTCCGCAGCATTAATGACCATGTGGCCCGGTTCAACAAGTATACCGACCTTGAGGCGCAAAGCGCCCATGCCAGCGGCAAGCCGTTTCGGATCAGCCATTTACTGCTGAGACCCCCGGCGCGTTTTCTGCAGAAGTATTTTATACATGGATTGTTCAGGAAGGGGATGGCGGGTTTCGCCGTATCCGTATTTTGGGTGATGTATGAATTCATGGTTGCCTTCAAGCATTACGAGCTAAAAAGTGCAAAAAAGCTGGCGAAGCACAATGAGCTGGCACACAATCAAACACTGGCTGAGGTCCAGGCGCAAATTCAGGCCCAGACCCAGGCGGAGAAGGATAAGAAAGGGGAGAGAAGTTATGCCGTACAATGACGGATTGAACATTATGACAACAGGCCTTAGCTGGCCGTCATTACAGCCGGGTGGACTTAATACGTATTTCAAATCCATCTGTGAGCAGCTCTCCTCACGCAACCGGGTGCATGCCCTGATATGCAGTCAGGAAACGCCGCAGGTTCAGGGCCAGCTCATTATTCACAACGCCGGTGATCCCAAGGAATCCATATGGAAACGCAGAGATGCATTCCAACGTAAAGCGGCGGAGCTGATGGGAAGTGGCAGCGGAAGAGTGGATGTGCTGTACTCTCATTTTGCACCCTATGGTCTTGGTCCGGCGATTGAGGCCAAAAAACGCGGTATTCCGGTCATCATGACCTTCCACGGTCCGTGGAATGAAGAGATGAAGATCGAAGGCCGGGGCATCAAGCACCGGGTCAAAACGACGCTCGCCAAATCCATTGAACGCAAAGCTTATAAGCTCGCAGATAAATTCATCGTACTCAGCGAGACATTCCGTGACATTCTGCATGAACTGCACGGGGTTCCGCTTCATAAGATCATCGTCATTCCCGGAGCCGCCAATGTGGATCGATTCCATCCGGCGACCAACAAGCTGGCGATCCGCCGGGCGCTGAATCTGCCGGAGGGTGCCACGACGGTGCTTACCGTGCGCAGGCTGGTGAACCGGATGGGGCTGCTGCAGCTGCTGGATGCCTGGAAGCAGGTCTCGGAGCGCTTCCCGAATGCGATTCTGCTAATCGGCGGCAAGGGTCCGCTGCGCGGAGAGCTGGAGGAGAAAATAGCCGACTATGGACTGAACAATAAGGTTCGTCTGCTTGGCTATATTCCTGACCAGGATCTGGCTGGCTATTATCAGGCTGCTGATATGTTCGTAGTGCCTTCACAGGCATTGGAGGGCTTCGGTCTGATTACAGTCGAGGCACTAGCCACTGGACTTCCGGTTATGGCGACTCCGATCGGTGGCAACCGGGAGATTCTGCAGGGCTTCCGGCCAGAGCTGCTGTTCAAGAGCCCGTCCAGCGAGCATATAGCGGACGGCATCATCCACATGCTTGGGAACCGCAAGCTGCTCCCGAGCCGGGAGGAATGCCGGGAACATGCCCTGGAGAAATATACTTGGGAGCATGTGGCGGATGAGGTTGAATCCGTCTTCCATCAAGCGCTTGAAAAGGATGTGGCAGCAGGATGCTAAAAGTTGCTTACATCGACCATACCGCCAAGTGGAGCGGCGGGGAAGTCGCGCTGTTCAACATCCTTACGAATATTGGCGGACAGATTGAGCCGTTAGTTATTTTAGCCGAAGAGGGAACCTTGGCAGACCGATTGCGGGAAAAGGGTATAGACGTGCGGATTATTCCGCTCGATGAGAGTATTCGTACCCGGGGCCGCAATGCAGTAAATCTGGGTGCCCCGGCCGCGGCGCTGGGCCTGCTGACTTATGGCCGCAAGCTAGCACCGATCCTGAAGCAGGAGAAGGTAGACTGTGTGCATACCAACTCGCTGAAGTCGGCACTGTATGGAGCAATCGCCGCCAAGAAAGCGAAAGTTCCGCTGATCTGGCATATCCGTGACCATATCGGCGCCCCTTATTTGAAGCCAATTGTTGCTAAAGCCATCCGCTTGCTGTCCCGCCTGCTCCCGAACGGCGTTATTGCGAATTCCCACTCCACGCTCAGCGCATTGGAGCTGCCGAAGTCGAAAAAGACGCTGGTGGTCTACTCAGCCTTTGCTAAAGCCATCGGCGGCGGGATCGGAATCGGCCGCAAGGATCGTAAGGACTTTAACGTTCTGCTGGTGGGTCGGCTGGCACACTGGAAGGGTCAGCATATTGTGCTGGAAGCTGCGAAGACGTTCAAACACGACGAGCGGGTGAAGTTCTGGCTGGCTGGCGATGCGTTATTCGGTGAAGCGGAATACAAGAATGAGCTGATCACCACCATTGAGCGCGAGAAGCTGTCCAATGTGAGCCTGTTAGGGCATGTGGAGGATATTCAGGGCCTCATGGCTAAAGCGGATTTACTGATTCACACCTCGGTGACCCCTGAGCCATTCGGTCAGGTGATTGTCGAAGGCATGGCAGCAGGTCTGCCGGTTATTGCCTCGAATGAAGGCGGTCCGGTAGAAATTGTAGTTCCAGGTGAGACAGGGCTGTTGATTCAACCCGGCGACCCGGTCGTGCTAGCGGGGGCCATCAGCTGGATGCTGAATCATCCGGAAGAAAGACGCGTGATGGCGGAACACGGCATGAAGCGTGTGAAGGAGCATTTTGTGATCGAGAATACGGTTAAGGATATTGTAGATTACTACAAAGGCCTGGTGGCAGGTACCTGACACCCCCTGATCAATCTTCGGCTTTGACCGGAGCGAGCCCATGAAGCTGACAATTTGACGATGAAATGACTTTCTGATCATGATGCTCCATAAAACTTTGAGGATGATTCACATGAAAATTGCGATAGCGCACGATTACTTGATTCAGATGGGCGGAGCGGAAAGAGTGGTGGAGGTATTTCACCATATGTACCCGCAAGCTCCGATATACACCACGGTTTTTAACGGAAGCCGTCTGACCGATAACCTCAAAGACGCGGACATCCGGGCCTCCTGGCTGCAGAAAATCCCGGGTGTGAAAAGCAATTTCAAAAATGTGCTGCCGCTGTATCCGATGGCTGTCCGCGATCTGGATTTCAGTGGATTCGATATCGTTGTAAGCTCCAGCAGCGCTTTTATGAAGAGCATTGAGGTGCCGAAGGCGACGTTCCACCTGTGCTACTGTCACACGCCTATGCGATTTGCCTGGGATTACGATACTTACATGGAGCGGGAGTCCAATTCCAATCTGTTCAAAAAGCTGCTGAAGGTATACATGGAACAGCTTAAGAGCTGGGATCAGCGGACCTCGAAAAATGTAAACCAGTTCGTCGCCAATTCCTCTGTCGTGAAGACGCGGATTCAGAACTATTACCAGCGCGATGCGGATGTGATTTTTCCACCGATTAATACGTCCCGCTTCTCAAGCTCGGACTCTATCGGAGATTATTACCTGATTGTATCCCGGCTGGTGTCCTACAAGCGGATTGATCTGGCGGTGGAAGCTTTCAACCGGAACGGACTGAAGCTGTATATCGTTGGCGACGGGCCGGACCGCAAGCGTCTGGAAGGCATGGCGAAGGACAATGTGTCCTTCCTGGGCCGGCTGGCCGATGATGAGGTTACCGGGCTGATGTCACAGTGCCGCGCGTTTGTTTTTCCCGGTGAAGAAGATTTCGGAATCACGCCGCTGGAAGCGAATGCTGCGGGACGACCGGTCATCGCCTATCAGGCAGGGGGCGCGCTAGATACAATAGTCCCTTATGTCAACGGCGTGTTCTTCCGTCATCAAGAGGTTGAGGATCTGCTGGAAGCCATCAATGAGGTGGAGGCTCATGCCTGGAACATCGACGGGATTATCGGTCATGCCCAGAAATTCGATGAGCAGGCGTTTATGACCCGGTTCAAGCAGTATGTGGAACAGGCATATGTCAATTTTCTAAAAGGAGGATGATTGTATGAAGCTGGCAGTAATCGGCACCGGTTATGTAGGCCTCGTGTCTGGCGTTTGTTTTGCGCTCAATGGAAATCAAGTCATCTGCGTGGATAAGGATGCGGAGAAAATAAGCAAGCTGAACCAAATGGAATCTCCTATCTACGAGCCGGGTATCGAAGCGCTGATCGAGATGAACACTCAGGAGGGCAGACTGTCCTTCTCCGCAGATCTCCGGGATTCGGTGCGCCGCTCCGATATTGTCATCCTTGCTGTAGGAACACCTTCGTTGCCAGGCGGGGAAGCTGACCTTCGTTATATTGAAGGGGCTGCCGCAGAGATTGGTCAGGCGATGGAAGGCTATAAAATCATCATGACCAAATCGACTGTGCCGGTAGGAACGAACGAGAAAATCCGCCAGATCATCTCTACGCATACACGGCATCCATTCGATGTAGTATCTGCACCTGAATTTCTGCGCGAAGGCTCAGCGATCCAGGATACCCTGCACCCGGACCGGATCATTGTCGGCCTGGATAATCCTGCGCTGGAGCCGCTCATGCGCGAGCTTCACCAGGGCTTTACAGACAACATTTTCGTGACGGATATCCGCAGTGCGGAAATGATCAAATATGCATCCAATGCTTTTCTGGCGACGAAAATCTCCTTTATTAATGAGATCGCCAATATTTGCGAAAAGGTAGGCGCCGACGTCACTGAAGTGGCGCAAGGCATGGGCATGGACCGCCGTATCGGCTCCTCCTTCCTGCAAGCGGGTATCGGCTATGGCGGCTCCTGCTTCCCTAAGGATACCAATGCCCTGATTCAAATCGCCGGCAACGTCGATTATGAATTCAAGCTGCTGGAATCCGTTGTCGAAGTCAACAAAGGCCAGCGGTTCATGATCATCTCCAAGCTGCATGAATCGCTTGGCAGCCTGCGCGGGGCCGTCATCGGCGTGTGGGGTCTTGCCTTTAAGCCCAACACTGATGATGTCCGCGAGGCTCCGGCAAGGGAGATCGTAGAGGCACTGGTAGCCGAGGGGGCTACCGTGAAGCTGTATGACCCGATTGCCGCCGACAACTTCCGGCAGCAATACGACCATCCGCAGCTCCGCTGGTGCGGACTGCCAGAGGAAGCTGCCGCAGGCAGCGATGCGATCTGCCTCCTGACAGACTGGAGCGTGTTCAAGGATATCGATCTGCATGGGCTGGCGGAAAGCATGCGCCGCCAGGTTCTGATCGATGGCCGCAATGTCTACTCCAAGGAGCAGATCGAAGGCACCGGCCTGGAGTATCACTCCGTGGGCCGTCCACAGATGGGCGGCTTGAGCGGCTACTCGCCAAGCGTAGCTGGTGCGGTATAAAGCTGAGGCTGCGCCAGTTTGGCCGGTTTGGCAAAGCAGGGGACTGCATTAGCTATGCTAGTGCAGTCCTAGAGTCGATGAGGCTGACGCATAGGGGGAACTCTATCGGGAGCTCATACTGGCGGATGCAAATGTAGGGGAAACACTGGTGAGGGCTCGTATTAGCGATGTACAGGAGAACCGCTAGTGGCTGTTCGTATTAGCTGTTATAGGAGAACCGCTAGTGGCTGTTCGTATTAGCTGTTATAGGAGAACCGCTAGTGGGCGCTCATACTTAGATATTCCCGAAGTGTAATTAACGGCATTTTTGTACTCTAATTATTCTGTAACTTAGGGTTAGAGGTAATTAAGGGCAATTTTGTATCTTAATTATTCCATAATGCCCCTTTTAGAGTTTTTTTAAAAAAATAAGGTACAATAATGCTCTTAATTCTCTTATTTACTTATTTTTGAGAAATATAAGGTACAAAAATGCACTTATTTGGGGGAACCTTTTTTCACGGTTAAGAAGATGGAGAAAGGGAGGGGGCAGGTAGAGTTGTGTTCTAAAGCCCTAACTTCACCAAATTTACGCATGCTCTTTTGTTTGAATTTTAATAGTGAGAGTAACTGATCAGCATGCTTCACTGTTGTTAATATAAACATTTCATCCGACGAGAGTTAGCCTGATACTTTGTTTATATAGAGCTAGCCAGAACGTCCAAATGACAAGTTGTCCGATTAGCGGGAGCAAGTGGTTCCAAATGACAAGTTGTCCGAATAGCGCCAGCAAGTGGTTCCAAATGACAAGTGCTCCGATTAGCGAGAGTAAGTGGTTCCAAATGACAAGTTGTCCGAATAGCGAGAGCAAGTGGTTCCAAATGACAAGTTGTCCGAATAGCGAGAGCAAGTGGTTCTAAATGACAAGTGTCCCAATAGCGAGAGCAAGTGATTCTAAATGACAAGTTGTCCGATTAGCGAGAGCAAGTGGTTCCAAATGACAAGTGCTCCGAATAGCGAGAGCAAGTGGTTCCAAATGACAAGTTGTCGGATTAGCGCCAGCAAAGGGTGCCAAATGACACTTGATCCGATGAGCGTCAGCAAGTACATCCGGGTTATCACTATCTATTTATTTTACCCGCCAATACGTTTAACCTAACACTTCTTGTGAACTTTCTCTATTTATTCGCTTATGAAATATAGATGACAGGAAGGGACGGACTAGGCTGATCTTGGCGTTAAGAGATTCATCATGCAGACTCGCCATAAGCGATTGATGTGCTGAAGTCTGTTTTACCGGGATTACTTTATAGAGGTCCAATTGGCCCTTCTATATCGCATATACAGCAAGCATGGGATTGGTTTCGGTTTACCATACGAATGAGGAGGGTTCACTTATGAAACTGGTACTTTTATCAGGCGGTTCAGGTAAGAGGCTCTGGCCATTGTCCAATGATTCACGTTCGAAGCAATTTCTGAAGGTACTGGAAAGCCCGCAAGGTGAGCCGGAATCGATGGTGCAGCGGGTGTGGAGGCAGCTCGAAGAGACTGGACTCGCAGATTCGTCTTATCTGGCTACAGGCCGTGGACAGGTAGAAATGATTCAGAGCCAATTGGGAGGTCATGTGCCGATTATCGTTGAGCCGGAGCGCCGCGATACCTTCCCGGCTATTGCGCTGACAGCAGCCTATTTATATACCGTGGCTGGCGTGTCGCCTGCCGAGACGGTGGCTATTTTGCCAGTGGACCCTTATGTTGAGGCTGCTTTCTTTGAAACGGTAGCCCAGCTTGAACATACGATGGAGGAGAGCGGCGCCAATCTAGCGCTGATGGGTGTGGTGCCTGAGCATGCTTCGGAGAAATACGGATATATCATCCCGACCTCCGATGAGCCTGCGGCGAGCGGCTTTATGCAGGTAAGCCATTTTCAGGAGAAGCCGGATCGCGTGCAGGCGGAGAAGCTGATCAGTCGCAATGCGCTGTGGAACTGTGGTGTGTTTGCTTTCCGTCTCGGGTATCTGCTGGATATTCTGCAACGCAAGGGGCTGCCTCTCAACTATGAGGAACTGCAGAAGCAGTATAAGCTACTGTCTTCTATTAGCTTTGACTACGAAGTGGTGGAAAAGGAAGAGCGAATTGTTGTGCAGCCGTATGACGGCTTCTGGAAGGACCTCGGCACGTGGAATACATTGACGGAAGAGATGAGCAGTAATCATGTCGGCAAAGGCGTTGTCACAGCTGATTCCGAAGGCACCTGCCTTGTGAATGAACTGGATATTCCTATAACAGTCATTGGGGCGAAAGATCTAATTATCGCTGCCAGTCCTGACGGTATTCTCGTAACCCATAAGGCGGAAAGCCCACGGATCAAAGAGGTGCTGAAGTCGTTTGATCAGCGCCCGATGTACGAGGAACGCCGTTGGGGCCATTATCGTGTCATTGATTATGTGAAATATGAGGAAGGCAATGAGGTGCTGACCAAACGGATTTGCATCTCGCAAGGTAAGAATATCAGCTACCAGTTGCATCGCAAACGCAGTGAGATCTGGACCATTATCAGTGGGGAAGCCAGTATTGTTTTGAATGAGAAAATGCACAACGTGAAGGCGGGCGATGTGGTCCGTATTCCGGAGGGCACCAAGCATGCCATCCTGGCTCTGACGGATGTGGAGTTTATTGAAGTACAGACAGGCTCTGAGCTGGTGGAGGAAGATAATATCCGTATCACCCTGAATTGGGAAGATATTGGGCTGCATCAGTTTATCTCCTAGGACCGGATTCCGGTGTTAGGGATTTTAATAGAACAAACTATCTATTTAACCAAATGCGAAGTTTATAAAACAGGTATAAAGACTCAAAAATGATATTTTTTTCATAAATGCACTAAAAAATAATTAAATAGCGTCGATATTTACGGTAAGAGGAATAAACCCTCTAATTCGACAAAAGGCAAACCTATCGAAAGGTAGGGACGCAAAGCCATAGGGCCTTTCGCAAGAATGGCAGCCTGGCCACCGAAAGGGAGATGTATGTTGAAAGCTTACCGTAAGTATCGTTTGTTGCGAGCCCTCCTGTCCCTTGTTCTGTTTCTGACAGCCCTTCCCCTTGGAATGGGAATCGTCCCGTCTGCGGCAGGAGCTGCAAGCTCCGGTACTCCGGTTAATCCCGCTGCCTCGCCTGAAGCTGTAAAGTTGCTTAATTACATGTACTCTTTATCCGGAAAAGGAATTATCGCAGGGCAGCATGACTACCTGGAGAGTCCCGATGAGTTCAATCTCAAGCTGCAAGACACCAGCGGCAAATATGCCGCACTGCACGGTTACGAAATGGGGGCCATCAGCGGCCAGAATGAGAGCCAGGTTGCCTGGTATCGCCAGAATGTAGTGAACAGCGCCATCAACTGGAGCAAGAGCGGTGGAATAGTCGCCATGACCTTCCATGCCAACCTGCCTGGGACTAGCTATGATTGGTCCAATGTCCACAGAAGTCTCAGCCAAGAGGAGTTTAACAAGTACGTTACTCCAGGGACAGTACAGTACAACAACCTGATTGCCGAACTGGATAAGGTGGCTGTACCTTTGAAAAGCCTGCGTGATGCAGGGGTGCCCGTATTATGGCGGCCGTATCACGAAATGAACGGAGACTGGTTCTGGTGGGGAAAGAAAAATAATTTCGCCGCACTTTGGAATATTATGTATGACCGTTTTGTTAACGTTCATAAATTAAATAATCTGCTGTGGGTATGGAGTCCGAATGCCCCGAATGCTTGGGCTGATCCGTATGCCCTGACCTATCCGGGGGCGGATAAAGTAGACATTCTCGCCGCGGATATATATGAGAACGATTATAAACAAAGCCATTATGACAGTCTGCTGGCGCTGGCAGCCGGGAAGCCGATCGGTATCGGAGAGAACGGGGAAATGCCAGACGTAGCCAAGCTGAGAGAGACCCAGAGCAAATGGACCTTTATGATGACCTGGGGAAAAATGCTGTACGATAATAACCACACTGATAATATTAAAGGTTTTATGAACAACAGCTACACGATAACCAGAGACAAGTTTGCGGCTGGAGCGTTGCCAGCACCTACGCCTACGCCACCACCGGCACCTCCAACACCAACTGTTACGCCATCGAACACACCGAAACCTCCTGCTCCAGCTAACCCTACAGGGAATGCTGGAACGGGGGGGACGCATAAGACGGCTAACGGGTTAACGGGGGAATACTTCAATAATATGCAGCTTTCTGGTGCACCAGTTCTTACCCGGGATGATGCAGTAATTGATAATAATTGGCGGCAGGGTTCACCAGATACAGCCCTGCTCGGCGTTGATAATTTCTCTATCCGTTGGACAGGGAAGATCAAACCGCTGTATAGCGAAGATTACCAGATCTACACCGAATCCGATGATGGCATTCGGGTATGGATCAACGGGCTGGCGGTCATTGACAGCTGGAATAATCAGAGCGGAGCAGAGCACCAGGGGAACATCGCTCTGAACGCCGGGCAGCTGTACGATATTAAAGTGGAGTATTACGAGAATCTGGGTGATGCCCGGGTGCGCCTGATGTGGGGGAGTCCTAGTCAGGTGAAAGAAACGGTTCCGGAAAGCGCATTGTTTAAGAGTGCGTTAGGAACTGAGAATTCCGTTATCTAGTCAGTACGCGTCTAAAGGGTAACAGCAATGAGGATTCTTTTTAGCCGATCGGTAGCCCTGCTCTTTGGCAGGGCTACTGAACTATAAGCCTCCGGGAGAAGAGAGCGGTTGACCTAGATGAAGGTCAGCTTAGTTACGACCGGACGGATATCCCGGCTACCGAAAGGAAGATGACACATGAAGCCATCCCGTAATTTTCGGCTGCTTACGACCTTGTTTCCAGTTCTTCTGCTTCTGTCTCTCCTGCCCTCCTGGGGTGATGTTCCCGATTCGGGTGCCTCTCCCGAGGACAAAGCGGCGATAGTCCCGGTCAATCCTTCGGCTTCGCCGGAGGCACGCCGATTGCTACAATATTTGACGGATCTTAGCGGTCAGGGAATTATCTCCGGGCAACATGATTATCTGGAAAGTCCTGATGAATTCAACAATAAATTGAAGTCAGCCAGCGGGAAATATGCTCTGCTGCATGGCTATGAACTAGGGGCATTGAACCATCAGTCCGCAAAGACAATTGCTATACAGCGCCAGGCTGTGGTAAACAGCGCCATCAAGTGGTATGAAGGGGGCGGAATTGTCGCTATGACCTTTCATCAGAACTTGCCGGGCACTTCCCCAGTATGGTCCAATGTTTCCATGAAGCTGAGCCAGGAGCAATTCAATGCCTACGTTACTCCTGGTACCCCACAATACACTAGTCTGATTGCAGAACTAGACGATATCGCCGGGTATCTGGGTGAATTGAGGGACGCAGGGGTACCGGTCCTTTGGCGGCCTTATCACGAGATGAATGGAGACTGGTTCTGGTGGGGGAACAAAAACAATTTTGCTGCTCTCTGGAATCTGGTTTATGACCGCTTTACCCATATCCACAAGCTTAATAATCTATTATGGGTGTGGAATCCGAACGCGCCGGGACCAACCGCGGGCCCTTACCGTGATTATTATCCAGGCCCGGGGACTGTGGATGTGCTGGCGGCCGATATCTATAATAATGATTATCAGCAAGCCTACTATGACGACCTGCTGAAGCTGGCTGGAAGCAAGCCGATCGGTATCGGCGAAAGCGGCGAGCTGCCGGACCCGAAGCTTCTGTCCAAGACCCAAAGCCGCTGGGTATATATGATGACTTGGGGTAAGATGCTGACCGGGAACAACAGTGCCGGGCAGATTCAAAGCTTTATGGGTAGTCCGTATACGATATCAAGAGATGATTATATACGTACAGTAGGCATAGCCTCGGTGTCGGAGAAGCTCACTGCGACAAATGGTCTGAGCGGAGCATACTTTAACAATGCAGAGCTGGTGGGAAAGCCGGTGCTGCTTCGCCAAGACAGCGTGATAGATTTTAATTGGCATGGAGGCTCTCCAGCGGCAGGTATTGGCTCTGATACCTTTTCTGTACGCTGGAAAGGGAAGATCAAACCACCATCCAGTGGAGACTACACCTTCTCGGTGTCCGCAGATGATGGGGTCAGACTCTGGGTCGGCGGCAAGCTGATCATAGACAGCTGGGAGAACCGGAGCGGAATGGATCGGACCGGCAGCATGAAGCTGCGCAAAGATACTTTATATGATATTAAGGTGGAGTATTATGAGAATCGTGGAGATGCCAGCATCTCTCTGAAGTGGGCAGGACCGCACCTGAAAGAAGCCGTTGTACCGCAGAATGCATTGTTCTTACCATAATGGAAGCAGAGCTTTCAGGGCACATCACCTAAAGAAAGCGAGGACAAGGGAATGAGCGTAACAAGATCAACCCGCAAACCTTTACTTGCCATACTAAAATTTATTGCCTTGACGGTCTTATTTCTATTGTCTGTCTCTGTGTTTGGAAAGGACGGCACGCGCAGCGGTGAGGTGGAGGTCGATATGTCGAAGCTTACCGCCGCCAATGATACTGGTCCTGTAATTCCCCATGGCACTTTAATTTGGAGGCTGGGTCAGCATGACGGTTCGGCGCGTGAATTCGCCGTCAGTGGTTCATCCGGTGCCAAAGCGGAGTTCCAGGTAGCTTCTTCCGGAGTGAGGGCGACGTCGCTGAAGAGCATTCCCTCCGGTCTGGACGGGACGACAGAGCCCGAACTGAGCATCGACTACCAACTGGACAAGATCCCGATGAACGGGGTCTTGTTTCGCGTTAGTATCCTGGATGCCTACAAAGCCGTTCCGCAGATGAGCGTCTTTTCCAATCTGCAGTTGTCAGGCATTATTCAGATTGCCGGTGTAGCGGGAGCAGAAGAGCAATACAATTTCCGCAAAACCTATGAGCTGTACATCCCGAAGGAACAGCTACAGGTCGGGAGCAATGAACTGAAGCTTCAGGTGACCCGTGGTTTGTATTCTTCTAGTGCAGAGGATAAGTTCAACTGGTGGACTTGGGATGACCTTAGTCTGGAGTCATTGAATGAGCCGATTAAGGAACCGATTCATGGCAGCTATACGCTTACGGGAACGATGGTGAACAACAAGCAGTTTTATTTTGACGAAGGTGCGGTTGCGCATCTGCCTTATGTTATGAAATGGCTGGGAGTGGCCTACAGCGGAAACATCATGCGTGCCAGCTGCGCTAGCGACGTCGGCCGGTCCTGCTCCAACATGGAGGAGTATTATAAGGTGCTAAAGGATTACAACATGCAGGCAGTTGCACTCTATTTATACACCGGCGACATCAAGCTGAAGGACGATGGTTCTCTGTCCGATGAAGCGGCCAAGAAATTGACGGATTATTTCCGCCAGTATAGCCCGTATTTTCAATATTATGAAGTCGATAACGAGCCGGGGCTGTTCAATCGTTCCAAGGCTGTTAACCTGGCTGTCGCCCAATGGCTGAATACTAAAGGGAAAGAGATAGCACCGTACCTGAAGACGGTAGCCCCAGGCTGGGCGTATTGGCCGGAATACCAGCAGAATTCCTGCGGTAACCAGAAGGGGGGAGTACGCGAGTGCGGAGATCCGGATGGGTGGGAACGGGATCCCAAACAGCGGCTGGAGCTGGAACAAGTAACGGATCTGACGAATGGACATTCTTATGGAGATTCTTATATTTTCAGCAACGGCGGCAGCTTCACGGAAAATTTGAAAACCTTTGGCGGAGCTGCGGACGGTCTGGCCAAAAAAATGCTGACCACCGAATTTGGCACCTCGGACAGTCATGTGGACGCCTACCAATATGGTGCGACCGAGCGGACGGCTGCCGTATTCGACCGGATAATGCGGGCGCATATCGGTTATGCGGATATGTTCATCCAGCACGCTGCATTTTTCAAGGACTTCAGCCTGTTCAAATACGGATTTAATCTAGAAGAGCATGACCCTGCCAAGACGGAGATTTATTATACGAAAAATAATGAGGACTCCCGGGTCAGCATTATGCGTCGTCTGAGTCTGGCCTATGCCACACACGGGGCTCCACTCACCTATGAAGTTACAAATAAAGCAGCTCTTGCGGATAAACTTGTCTACGTCCGTGCTGTGGATACCTCTACGCTGGACCCGCTTGCCGGTAGTGGGGCGACCTCGAACAAGGTGCTGGTGAACCTCGTGAATTTCGAGAACACGGTGCAGACGGTGTCCGTGAATGTGACTATGCCGAAGGCCGTAATCTATGAGGGAGAGCGGTTCGGCAACGGGAATACCTATGAAGAAGCTCGGAGTTATGTAACGGGGAAAAAAGCATCTCCGGTACTGACCTTTAAGGAGACGCTGGCGCCTGGGGAGGGTGTGCAATATATTTTGCAGCCTTCAGCTGAGGTGAAACCGTCAGCGCCACAGAAGCTGAAGGCCGTTGCCCTCAAAGGCCCTGCCGTCCAGCTGAACTGGCTGGAAGCGCCGGGTGCAAGTTATGAAGTGCTGCGGGGCGAAGGCTCCGGCGGTGCGCTGCAGGTCATCGCTTCCGGTGTTCAGAGCACGCAGTATACGGATGTCAGATTACGTGAGGGCACTCTGTATACCTACAAGGTACGTGTTACCGGCTCCACGGTAATGTCGGAACCCGTCCAGATTACGGCTACCGGACTGGTACCGCTGGACAGTAGCGGATGGCAGGCTTCCTCTAACGCAAGCGGCGGGACTTCTAATCCGCGAAGCGCTTTTGACGGTGATCGCCGGACCCGCTGGGACACCGGCAAACACCAAGTCTCGGGAGAGTATTATCAGGTGGATCTGGGCGAGGTCCACAGGATTGAAAGACTGGATCTTGATAACACCCTGTCCCCTTATGATTACCCTAGAGGTTATGAAGTCTATGTCTCGGAAGATGGAGCGGACTGGAGCAGGATTGCTTCAGGCAAAGGCAGAACAGAAGCAACGACCATTACCTTTACTCCGACCCAGGCACGCTATGTGAAGATCTTGCAGACAGGCAGCGGTGGAAACTACTGGTCGATTCACGAGCTGCAAATTTACTCGAGAGATTAAAGCAATGCGAAATTATTCTATATAGTACGAACTTAACAGTCTAACATCATGGATAGGAAGAAACTCTTGGTATACAAAGGTGTAACTTGAGGCATCACGTTCGAGAATAAGAGGGGCTTTGGGTTTTGATAACAGGAAAATATACCTTTAATTATTTTCTTACACCTTATTTGTGAAAAATAAAGGGAATTTCTCCAGTTAAAAAGCATCTTAGCTCCGTTATTGCATAGTTACAGAGGATTTAACGGGAGTTTTTCCAGTTATTTTAAAAAAAGAAGAGGATTTAATCAAAATAACAGGAATCATTCCCGTTATTCCCATGCCCTATGGAGTAAAGTCGGGCTTTTCGGTGCAATTGTCACCTGAAAGAATGGAATTCTTGTAAATCAAGGTCTCATTTTATGCCTTAGGACAAAAGAGCGTGTTATCTAGATGTCGATGTCTATTTTCGAAATGACGTTGTGTTTTTAGATGCGTTTTAAATATCATTATAATAAAACGAACAAGCCTCCATCCGCAGATTGCGGATCGGAGGCTTATTTGTTTTTGGTATCACGATCGTGCTGTATTTAGCACGCTGGATTGAATGCAGGGACAACGTGGCCGGTAACCTTATCCCGGGTTAAATAAAGTTCAGCCCAGCCATATAAGGAAGGGGCAGCGTAGCGTCCCCTTCCGGAGTTCCAGCCGGGAGAAGCGGGCTGGCGGGATCGAAGAGCAATGAGATCAGCCCGCGGTCGTCTGTTGCGGCGGAGAGGCCGATGTTCCGGCTTGCCCGGAACGCCTCGGTCTGCCGCAGCAAGGCTCCACGGTCAGCGATGCAGACCGTGCCGCTGTTCGCGCCGCCCGTCATAGCGGCGCGGGCATCGCGCAGCAGCGACAGCAGGCTGCGCTCCTGCCACGGCACGGGCACCTGCAGCTTGCTGGTGCCCGTGCACAGGGCGGCCTTGGCGAGTAGCGCAGCTACCGCTTCCGGCCGCCCGGCCCATTCCAGCGCCGTCCCTTGGTTCGGCGCGTCACTCTCTGGCGCCGGTAGCGCAGCCCCGGCGCCATCGCCCGCCGCTGGCAGCGCAGCCCCGGCGCCACCGCCCGCCGCTGGCTGCACCGCCCCGGCGCCATCCCCCGCCGCCGGCGCCACCGCAACGGCGACAAAGCCCTCGATGCTGCCGTCCCGCTCGGCGACGAGGGTGCGCTGGGGCAAGCCCAGCACACCCGCATAAGCCGCGGCGCCCAGCAGCAGACCCAGCTCGGCCGGACTGTGGACATGTCCGGCCTGCCGGGACAGGAGCAGCCGGTTGACCGCGGGCAGGTCGCCCGGCTGCATCGGCCGCAGCGTCCAAGCGTCCCCGGCCGCAGCGGCCAGGGCCTGTGCCGAGTCCTGCGTCAGCTCGGCATGCACGGCTGCTCCGAAGGGTACGCAGCCCGCGCGTTCATACAGGGAGCGGTCGCCGGACACGAAGATCAGCGACGCTCCGGCTCTGGCCGCATGGGCCTGGCACAGCTTGAGCAGCTGTCCGGCCAAGCCGACTCCCCGATAAGCCGGGGCAGTGCACACCGCCCCGATGGAGAAGACCTCCAAAAGGATGTCCTCTGCCTGAATAACAGAGGGGACAAGCCCCATGAACGCCGCCAGTGTCCCGTCGCTGGTAAAAGCACCATAAGAATGGCTGATTCCCGGCTGGAAGATCGCCGGGAACAGCTGCTTCATGGAGAGATCACCGTCATTTCGGAAAATGGCGTCTGCCAGTGCCGCGGCTTGATCCAGCTCGTTGTTTCTGATTAATCTTAGTTGCATTTATCGTCTGCCCCCTGGTATGGAATGAAGTAATCGGTGCAATTTAATAATTAAAGTATAAGGACAGTGAGATTTAATATCCAGTCTTGTCCATACTACCAAGTGTCTCAAGTAGACGGATATGCGGGTAATAATGGGAGGATACAGCCGCAGCCGTGCGGCCTGCCGAATACAGGAGGGGTGTGAAGATCTCGATGAGTCATCTGGCGGATCAAATTATTATGTTGCTGGCGGCGCTGCTGCTGATTGGGGTGCTGTCTACCAAGTTCTCCACACGCTTTGGCATGCCAGCGCTTGTGCTTTTTATTGCCGCAGGAATGGTCCTGAGCCATTTCATTTATTTTAACAATGCATCACTGACACAGGTTGCCGGTATTTTTGCACTGGTTGTCATACTATTCGAGGGGGGCATGCAGACGAGTCTGAAAGATATCCGGCCTGTGATCTGGCCTGCCCTGTCGTTATCTACAATTGGGGTGCTGGTGACTACCGGCGTAGTTGGCGTATTTGCCAGACTTGTCCTTGATGTCCCCTGGACGGAAAGCCTGCTGTTCGGAGCCATCGTAGGTTCCACGGATGCCGCCGCTGTTTTTTCGGTACTTGGCGGGAAAAACATCGACAAACGCCTTACCTCTACACTGGAAGCAGAGTCAGGCAGCAATGATCCTATGGCCGTATTTCTGACGGTGACACTGATTGAATGGATTCAGCATCCGAATGCGGCGTGGTGGAGTCTGATATTTTCTTTTATCTGGGAAATGGGGCTGGGCCTCCTGGTGGGGATTCTGCTCGGCAAGCTGGCTGTCTATCTCATTAATCGGATTAACCTGGAATCCTCCGGGCTCTACCCGGTGCTGGCCATCGGCTTTGCCGTACTTACCTATGGCGTAGCGGCATTGACGCATAGCAGTGGTCTGCTGGCTGTTTATGTCATGGGCCTTACCTTAGGCAACTCTGATCTGGTGTATCACCGGACCATTATGAATTTCAATCACGGGTTTGCCTGGATGATGCAGATTGCCATGTTTATTCTGCTGGGGCTGCTCGTTTTCCCGGAGGAGCTATCATCTATCGCCTGGCAGGGTATTCTGCTGTCCGTCATTCTGATGGTCGTCGCGAGGCCCATTGGGGTATTCCTGAGCCTGATTTTCGCCAAGTTTTCCCTGCGGGAGAAGACGCTAATCTCCTGGGCAGGACTCCGCGGAGCGGTCCCCATTGTGCTCGCTACCTATCCGCTGCTGGCTGGCCTTGATCATGGCCGTTTGTTCTTTAATGTCGTCTTTTTCGTTGTGCTGACCTCAGCAGTTATACAGGGGACGACGATTTCTCCACTGGCCTCAAGGCTGAAGCTGATCGGACAAGACGATAACACACAGCCTTCGCTTATGGAACTGGTGGCTTTAGGAAGAACGGATTGCGAGTTCAATCACATCGGGATCGACTCACTGATGCCCATTGCCGGCAAGCAGATCGCCGATATGGGCCTGCCGGAGGATATTCTGTTTACGGCGATTATTAGGGACAAGAACATCGTGACCCCGCATGGCAGCACGACGATCCAACCCGGGGATACGGTATATGTGCTTAGTCCGAAGGCCAAGCGGGAGGAGATGCGGGCTCTTTTCCGCTGCGGTCCGAGAAAGACGGCTGGAGAGCGTACAGTATAGATTGGACTGCTCACCGGGTTTAATCCTCAAAGACCAGCTCAATAGGATTGCCCTAAGTTTACTTTTAAAATGGAAGGATTTTTCTTTAGTGTGACGCAAATAATATGCGATGGATGGTAGTTATGCTACGTTTGGTGTTAGCTAGGAGAATAGATTGCAAAAGCATTAAAGATATGTTAAATTAAATATAGATTTAGAACGAGTCTAAATATAATTAATAATTTGGGAGGTTTTATTTATGAGCACACAATTGAAGAATCAAACGGAACTGCAAGCAGCGTTGAACCGTCAGACCGCCAACTGGACCCTGCTTGGTGTGAAGCTGCATCATTATCATTGGTATGTGAGCGGACCGAATTTCTTCACCCTGCATGAAAAGTTTGAGGAGTTCTACAATGAGGCAGCCGGATATGTGGATGAATTAGCGGAACGTTTGTTAGCTATCGGTGGACAACCTGCCTCGACGATGAAGCAATACCTGGCCCTCTCCGGATTGGATGAAGCACGTGGCGGCGAGAATGCCCATGATATGGTAGCAGAGCTGGTCAAGGACTTTGCTTCCATCGCGGAAGAGACCAAGGAAGCGATTAACGCTGCGGAAGAACTTGGCGATCAGCCAACAGCGGACCTGCTGATTGGTATCAGAAGCAGTGTAGAGAAGCATGCATGGATGCTGAACGCTTATCTTGGCTAAATTTGCTGCTGTAATTCCTATAAACAAGTAAGCGCCCTGCGGATGTTTATGCGCACGGGCGTTTTTTGCTGCGTACAAGTAAGTAATGGGATTGTCGTGAATTGAGGGCATTTATAAATCTCAGAGTTGCAATGACGGTATTTTTTGAGCAGATGACTGTTACAATATAGTTATTGAGGTTGACTTAAAGGTAAGGAACCTATTCCAGACAGCACTTCAAGAGCCGCTGGCAGTATACTATGGTGCAGTCTGTTAATGAACAGGCTCTTTATTTGTGTTACGATACTTTCATAAGTACGCAAACATACGATAAATATATTTTACTAGATGGGGTTAGCCTATTGAGTCGTGCAAAATATAGATGGTTTATAGTGGGTGTTGTTGCGTTGTTTTTTGGGTTGATTGTTTTATCTTGTCTCCAGCCCACAGATCAGGTAGTGGCCCGAAAGGGCGTATTGGATTTGCGGTCAGGGAAAGGTCTGAACAGTGCAAGTACTGCCCTGTTGGGAGAGTGGATGTTCTACCCTGGACAACTCTTAACCGGAGCAGAGAAAGAGACGACAGACTCTAATATGCACTTCATTCAGGTACCTGGAAACTGGAGGAAAGCCGTCGACCCTATTTTTCATAAGAACGCACTGGGATATGGCACGTACCGGCTGCAGATACTGCTGGAAGATGGCGAGAATGAGATTGGTTTTCGGGTTCCGCTTATCCGTGCATCCCATCGTTTGTTCATAGATGGACGGGAGATTGGCTCGCAGGGCATTGTTTCTTCAGAGGTAAAAGGCTACAAGTCCGGTGTCAAACCATACATAACACATACTGAATTTAAAGGTGGCATTCTGGATTTGTACGTCCAGGTGGCTAACTATGATTTTTCATTCAGTGGGGGAATTATTCTGCCCTTTCAGATGGGGACGCTAGATTCCTTGTATAAGGGAGAGCAGCGAGACGCCGCTTTGGAATTCGGTATAGTCGTTATCTTTGGTTTTCTAAGTTTTTTCTTCGGATTTATGCACTTTCAAGCCCCGCGGAATGGATGGATCTATATTTCTCTGTTTTTCCTGAGTCTAATATTCCCAATCGTGTTCCAAGGGACGAGATGGATATTTACGATATGGCCGGGAATTTCATTCCGCATGATATTGATACTCTATTGGCTGTCTATCTTTAGCATCACCTTCTGGATGTTTATGTTCGTGTACAGTCAGGAAAGCATGCGGACAAGCCAGTGGGTTAAACGTGGGATTATTATCTTTAATGTCCTGTTTATTGGTCTGATGTTAGGGCTTCCGCTAGCGGTGTTAACCCGGCTTATTCCGGTGTTAATTTTAGAAACGATAGCCGTTTTTGCTTATGTTCTATTCATCCTTTTGCGCGGAATGAAGAATGAAGATCGATATAGTATGTATAAATTCTTGTCGTTTTTTCTATTTGCTGCGCATTGTTTTTCCAACATGCTGGTGCAGATTGGTGTTAATCATATTGGTGTGTGGTATTTCCTGCAGATTCTCCTGTTCACAAGCTTTTTCATTCTGATGTTTATGCATCAATTTCTGCTGGCCTATCGCAAGCTAAAGACGCTGACTTCCGGGATCAAGCGGGTGGAACGGTTAAAGAATGAATTCACTGCGAGTGTATCAGAACAGATGATGATACCGCTGAATGCGGTCATCAGTATCGCCGATGCCAGATTGCATTCCGATGAACGGCTGACCCCGGAACAAAGGGCGGATTTGCAGCTTGTAACATCAGTTGGGTGGACGATGCGGCGGCTGGTTGACGATCTACTGGATTTCTCCCGCCTGCAGGAGCAGGAGATCAGACTACATCTTCGTCCAGTGGATTTGTACGCAGTGATGGATGAGGTTATGGAACGCACCCGCTACATGATCTATAACGATTCGATTACGATGAACAATCGTATTGAGAAGACGATGTCTCCGATGATTGCCGATGAACAGCGGCTGTATCAGATTTTGACGGGATTTCTTCAGCAGGGAATCAAGCTTATTATGGAGGGTTCCATTACCGTTGATGGGACTTCCCGCGAGGAATTTACCGAAATGCGTATACATCTGCACGGCAAAGGCATCACCTCTGTAGAACAATCCTTGGTCAGGGAGATATGGAGCCAGGCGGCGGATGCTAATTTCATGCAGAGTAATGACGGCCTCGGTCTGTTTCTGATTAAAAGACTTGTTGACTTACATAAGGGGACGTCAAGGATTGTTACAGAATTTGACCAGGAGATCACGTTCATCGTCACGTTCCCGTTGGTGGGGAGAAATGAGGTTGATATGTTAATCACTGGCCTGTCTACGCTTCAATCTAAGGACGAAGCCGTTATGATGGACAGTCCTTGGGACGTTCATAAGAAGGATCGGGATAGCGAGATGGATTTCTCTGAAGGCAGCATTTTTGTGATCGATGATGATGTGCTGAATTTGAGACTTGTACGTGCTATCCTTGCACAGGATCAACACCGGATTACCGTAATAAGAGACCCCGAGCAGTTGAGGGCCCGGTTCCACGAGTTGTCCAAGGCAGATTTGGTAATCGTTAACCGTACTTTACCGGGCACCTCGGGATCTATGATCTGTCGTGCCATTCGTGAGCAATACACATTGTTCGAACTACCGATTCTCCTGTTGACTTCCCCGGGGCATGCGGACCAAGCAATAGAAGCGGGCCTGGCCGGAGCTAACGATTTTTTGAAAAAACCGCTTGAGGCCTCCGAGCTGCGTGTCCGTGTCCGCACTCTTGTGCAGATGAAACGCTTGGTGACTGAACGGATCCGGATGGAGCTGGGTTTCCTGCAGGCGCAGATCAAGCCGCATTTTCTGTTTAACACCCTAAACTCTATCGCTGCGCTGAGCAAGCGCAGACCAGAGCAGATGAATCAGCTGCTGGCCGAATTAGGACATTATTTGCGGGAAAGTTTCCGGTTTGACAGTTCTCAGCCGTTGACGCCCTTTGAACGGGAATTGAAGCTTGTCCAATCTTATCTTCATATTGAGAAGGTCCGCTTTGAGGATTGGCTGAAATTCGAGATTGAGCTGTTCACATCCACCCAATTCCGGATTCCGCCGCTGACGATTCAGCCGCTTGTGGAGAACGCAGTGCGGCATGGGATCATGCGCCGGTCTGAGGGAGGGACCCTTTGGATTGTAGTCAGTCGTGACATCGAGTACATTTGGATCTCCATCAAGGATGATGGGATAGGAATGACCCCGGAAACGGTAGCTAGTTTGCTTGATACAGCCTCCAGAGAAGGGGGCATAGGCATTCGCAATATTGATCGCAGGCTCAAGCAGCTATTCGGATATGGACTTCTCATCCATAGCGAGCTTGATAAGGGAACAGAAATTCAAATCCGACTTCCGGTCGAAAAGGTGGGTATCCATGAGAGCCATATTGATAGATGATGAACCCCTTGCTCTGACACATCTGGCGGAGGAGCTGCAGCGTTTAAGTGAAATTGAGATTATCGGAACGTTTAGAAGCCCGAAGCAGGCCTTGAAACATATTCTCCAGGAACAGCCGGAGGTTGTTTTTCTGGATATCGAGATGCCCGAGATGAGCGGAATTGATCTAGCCGAGCATATTTTACAGCAGCTTCCTCATATACACATTGTTTTTGTCACGGTTTTCGATGAATATGCAGTGAAAGCATTCGAGCTGAATTCTTTGGATTATCTCCTGAAGCCGCTCCAGACTGAACGGTTAGCCAAGACGATTTCGCGGCTGGCCGCAACTGAGATCGCAACCGGTACAGCTCTTGCAACCGACCCGGTATTTAAAATTCATTGCTTCGGTCCCCTGAAGTTTGAACGAGCCGGTCAGCCTCCGGCAGCCGTGCGCTGGAAAACATTCAGGGCTCAGGAGCTGTTCTGCTTTTTGCTTCAAAATAGAGGCAAGCCTGTCCGAAAGGAAGTGCTACTGGAACGGTTGTGGCCGGGTGTTGATTGGAAGCGTGGTGTAACGCAGCTCTACACAGCCATTTACCAGATTCGCAAGCAACTGCAGACCGATTATATTAATATTCAGATCTCCAATCTGGAGGAAGGATACATGCTTGAACTCAATGGCGCCGTAGTGGATATTGAGATTTGGGAAAAACAGATGGCCATGGCACCGGCTCTGAATGAATCCACATTGCCTGCTCACTTACAGATTGCCTCGCTGTACAAGGGAGACTACTTTGGTGATTATGCTTATGAATGGGCCGAGATGGAGCAGACAAGACTGCGTGTCCTCTGGGTCCGGCACATCCGTCAGCTGGCAGGCTATTATATGGATACACAGCAGCATGAGGAGGCAGTCTCCCTGTATCTTAAAGTCCAACGGGTGCTGCCGAATGAAGAGAGCATTTACTTCGAATTGATGCATCTATACAACGTCATGGGGGAGCGGCGTTCGGTTGAATATCAGTACGGACTGCTGGCCGGGATGCTGCGCAGGGACATGGATATGGTGCCGCATCCGAAGGTGCAGCGATGGTTTGAGGCGTGGAAACGGGAAGGGCCGGTAGATGCTGACACGGAATAGTGTATGCATTAGGTTTTAGACCCACTTGTTTGGTAAGCGGGTCTTTTTGGCATGGGGATACAATTTCAGAAATCTTTCAAATCGATCCCTTATAATGTTGATAATTATTAAGAAAACAAGAGGCCTAACGATGAATCATATTCACAGTTCGCACGATTACATGCTGGTGACCATTTCTTATCTGATTGCCGTTGCCGCTTCATTTAATGTCTTGGATTTGGCGGAGGGGATTAACAACACCAAGGGAAGAAGGCGCTGGCTATGGCACTTTTTCGGCTCCATTGTTATGGGGATGGGGATTTGGTCCATGCATTTTGTTGGAATGATGTCCATGACCCTGCCGTTTCCTGTCTATTATGACCTGTCGGTTGTACTTCTCTCGGTAGCAGTGGGAGTTGTAGCATCCTTCGTGGCTTTGTTAATTCTGGGGAGGCAAAAGCTGTCTATGGGCCAATTGCTCGGGGGAGCCTCGTTATTCGCATTCGGGATTTCAGCCATGCATTACATCGGCATGTATGCCATGCAAGTCAATATCTCGTATAACATCGGCTATGTGGCGTTGTCTATATTGGTTGCGTTTGTGGCATCCATTACTGCGTTATGGCTTTCCCTTTATTTTGTCCAGCAGGGTAGACGGAGTAGTTTTATAAAGAAGTTCGGCAGTGCTTTGATCATGGGGGCGGCAATTGCTGGTATGCATTATACCGGGATGCTGGCAGCCCATTTTGAGACAGAGGCGTCTGCGGATCGAATGTTATCGCCCCTCAGTCAGATCCTGGACCAGACAAAATTAGGTTATATCATTGCTGCCGGCACTTTGTTTACGCTGGGCTTGTCGCTGATCGGGCTCTACATCTCCAGGCTCTTTTCCAAACAGGCGCTAGAGAAGCAGGAGAATGAGAAGTGGTACAGGTCGCTTTATGAGCATAATCAGGACGGCATCGTCTCCATTGACCTGCACCGAAAGATTATCGGTATCAATCCTGCAGCTGCGCGGATAACCGGCGTTCGTGAGAAGGAATTCAGGCACAAGCCCGCATCGTCGCTCCTGACTTTGGTCGTCGAAGAAGAACAGGAGCGTATCCGGGAGCTCTTCCTGCGAACGATTGATGGTGAAGCAGTGCGTTACGAGACTGTGCTCAGGCATGGTAGTCACGACAGAATTCATGTCAGTGTCGTACTGGCGCCTGTCATTGTAGATGAGCAGGTAGTGGGGAGCTACATTATCCTGCGCGATATTACTGAAGAGAAGCGGGCTGAGGAGAAACATCTTTATCTCGCATTTCATGATGAATTGACGGGTCTGCCTAACCGGCGCAAGTTCAATCAGACCATATCGGAAATGATAGAAGTCCGAAGTCAGGATCAGAAGCCCTTCGCCGTGATGGTTATGGATATCGACCGGTTCAAGATAATCAATGATTCACTGGGGCATATCTATGGGGATCTTTTCTTACAGGAAGTCAGCAGCCGGATTCTGCGAATTGTAAATAGTGATCAGGCGATGCTGGCGCGCATGGGAGGAGACGAGTTCGCAGTATTGTTTTATCCAGATACCGACGTGGAGAACTCCGCAGTTTTGGCGGATAAGATCATTCAGGAGATTGGACAACCGTACTACCTGAAGGATAATGAATTTTACGTCACGGCTAGCATTGGGATCGCGCTCTTCCCGGAGCATGGTCAAGATGTCGTACAGCTGTTGAAGAATGCTGATACGGCGATGTATGAAGTCAAGAAGAATGGGAAAAACGGCCATCAATTTTATTCCGTGGAGTTGTACGCTGTTCTCCAGGAACGAATGGAGCTCGAAGCCGATCTGAGAAAAGCGCTGGAGCGTAAGGAACTTGTACTGTACTACCAGCCGCAGATTCGGACAGGTGATGTCCACATGGTCGGCGTTGAGGCATTGGTGAGGTGGAATCATCCCGTACGCGGATTATTGTCGCCTGATGTATTCATTTCACTGGCAGAAGAGACAGGGCTGATTATGGAGCTGGGGAATCAGGTGCTGTATGAAGCCTGTCGCCAAATGCATGAATGGCACCAAGCTGGCGGGCCCTTAGTTCCAGTAGCGGTAAACCTGTCCTCCCAGCAGTTTCATCAGCCCAATTTGGTAGAACAGATCAAGCAAATACTGTCAGAGACAGGACTTTCCCCGCAATATCTGGAACTTGAGATTACGGAGAGCATGATGATGGACGCGAAGCTATCCTTCGATATTCTGAATCAGTTGACCGAACATGGCATTCGGATCAGTCTGGATGATTTTGGCACAGGCTACAGTTCATTTAGCTATCTTAAAATGTTCCCGATTCATAAGGTGAAGATCGACCGTTCCTTCATTCAGGATTTGGCCGTGAATTCAAATGACAAAGCGATTGTCTCCACGATCATTACGATGGCCAGACAGTTAAATATGGACGTTATTGCGGAAGGAATTGAAACCAGAGCACAACTGGACATCCTGGCCGAACAGGATTGCAATGAAGTTCAGGGGTATTTTTACAGCCGTCCTTTATCCGCTATCGATGTGGAGCAGCAGTTTTTTGTCCCGAGCCGGGCAGGGGCTGAATTAATAGAGCAGCACAGAGGCTAACAAATCATTTGGATTTGAGGTATGGAGGAAGAGATTAAAAATGAGCATTGAACAACTTAAGGATTCAATTAATGAAGCAAATATAATCAAGGCGCTGGATCGTAATCTGGCGATGATCCGCTTCGATCTGCAGCGCCGGGTGACGTATGTAAATGAATTATTCGCCAAGACCATGGGGTATACACCAGCAGAAATGCAAGGGATGCTGCACCGGGAATTGTGCTTTCCTGAGTTCACGGACAGTCCGGAGTATGAACAATTCTGGGATAGCATCATTGGTGGTACAAGCTTTCAGGACAAGATTGAACGTAGAGATGCCAAAGGTCATCCTATTTGGCTGGAGGCTACGTACATGCCAATCTATGATGATGCTGGCGAACACATGCTGGGAGTATGCAAGATTGCGACTAATATTACGAACCGTCAAAATCATATCTCCACTGTTGTGGAAGAGCTGAAGCAGATGTCCAGCAGCCTGAATACTCGGGCCGAGCAGGGGATTGAACGCAGCCAGGAACTGCTGGACAGTATCTCTGTGATTGCTGGCGTATCCTCCAATAATACATCAACACTGGCAGGTTTACGGTCACAAGCACAATCCATACAGAGAGTGGTGCAGACGATTCGTGACATCGCCTCCCAGACCCAGTTGCTGTCACTGAATGCCGCTATTGAAGCTGCACATGCCGGAGAATATGGCCGGGGCTTCGATGTAGTCGCCAAGGAAGTGAGGAAACTGTCGAATATGGCCCATGAGTCCATCATTGAGATCAGAGACAGTGTTGAGGGAATTGCGCGGGAAATAACGAAGATCTCCAAAGGGACGACGGAGGTGCAGCATTACGTGAGCTTGAGCCAACAGCAGATTGAAGTTGCCATGAATGAATTCAGTAACATACTGTCCTCTGCGCAGCAGTTGGATTCCAAGGCGGGTGATGTGACCCATATCGTCTAAGAGACTATGGCCGGCTCTGCACAATTGCATATGAATAGCCCCAACTTCCAGGCTACTTAATGAAGACGCCGCCGAACGGCAAGGCTTCCCGTAAGAAGCGTTTAATAATCCCGTCATCGTTGTTGTCGCGTTCAAAACGCCGGTTTTGGACTCCAGCCTGAAATAGCACGGGTCCATGACCAGTCATTTTCCAGTGGTAGCTCATATGCTGGCTGGCGAGATGATTACCGTACACGGTAAGCTCCAGCTTGGCATTTTCAGGGTAAGCGATAATGCTGCCTGCGTCTACATACAGAGGGTCATAAGGATGCAGCTCGGCTTCACATACTGTGCCTTCCGTTAGAATGCCGATGCTTCCTATGCCAGAGAATTTGATCTTAACGATGTCGCGTGTGATAAACATATTCTTCATGCTGAGCACACGTGTCTGCATAGTTATGCCTTCGCTGTAATAGAAGAGGTGTCTGAAATCGTAGAGGAGATCATTATTACCTTCCAGTTCGAGCGTCTTAACGCGGTAGCCCGGGGGCAGTGCCGCTACGAAGCGGCAGGGTCCGGACATATCGGAACGGATCAACTTGCGCTTGCGGTAAATCCCCTTCACATCCATTAGCCGGTCCGCCCGGCCTGACGAGGGCCCTTGATAAGCTATGATCTGCTGTGGATGTAGCACATGTACCGTTTCATTCTCACCGACGGAGAAGGACAGGGCTTGTCCGCTGGTGTTATTGCCTTCATCCTGGACATCAATATTCATAGGGTCTTCCCCCTTGCTTCTGTATCATTATTCACATACTCTTCATTCCTGCTTTACCTGAGGCGGTCACTTCTTCTGGAGCGGCTCCGCATCCCTAGGCGAACCATCCGAATTAGCAGGAAATAGCCCAGGATCAGGCACAGTCCTGTAATAATAGTAACCTTAATTCGATTAAAGTTGTTGTCGCGCGCCTGGCGGTCATCCCTTAACTCATTGACCATTTGGCTTAGCTGACGGTTCTGCTCCTGGAGGGCGGCATTCTGTGATACGGTTGCCCCCAGCTGATCCTTAGCTTCGCCGAGCTCGTTCTTGGTTCGTTCTAGCTCTTCCACCGTCTGACGGTAGCTTTCCTGCAACTTATTGACCTCTCCGGGAAGCTCGGAGAACTTCTGGAATCCATTATATAGATCGCTGAAATAATTAGCCTGTGCTGAAGGAGCCGGAAGAGATATGAGAATTCCGAGCAGCAGCAGAGCTGAGCATAACAGTCTAAATCCTTGGTGTGTTATCTTTTTTCTCATTATTGCATCACCACCTGAATAGGCTTATTATTCTTTTATTTTACCATAGCATTACAGTGTTCGACAGTTTACAGCAGGGAGCGGCAGACATTTTAAACGATAATACGTATAGAGAAGACAAGCGTTTCCTGGCTGAGCATCCTTCATTGAGAACAGCAGGGGTTTATCGTATACTGTGGACGGGAAGAGGAGGTGCATGATGAATAAATGGGTGAAAACACTGCTAATCTTGGCCGGATCGGCTTTCTTGACACGGTTCATTCCGTTCTCGTCTCTGTTCCGTAACCTGGACACGATGATTCACGAATTCGGCCATGCGCTGGTCACGCTGCTCTTATCGGGCAAGGTGCTACGCATTGAGTTGTATGCTGATCATAGTGGAGTAACCTATTCTGCAATCCAGGCGGGAGGCCGGGCGATTGGAGTGGCATTGGCGGGATATCCGCTGGCGTCTTTGTTTGCGCTGTTGCTGTTTTTTCTCTATGGAAAAGGAAAGATACGCTTCGGTCTGGGCTTGGCTACCGGTGTAGCGTTAATTATGCTGCTGTTGTATGTCCGGAGCAGCTTCGGCATGCTGTGGCTGGGCGGATTTATCGCCTTGAACATCGTTATGCTATTCTTCTGGGACAAAGTCAGCAAGTATTACTATCTGCTGCTGGCGTTCCTTACTCTGGAGGAGTCCGTGACTGGGACTCTTTATCTGGTGACCGCATCGGTGACTTCACCGTCCCGTGCTGGTGATGCTGGCAACCTGGCAAGGTTAACGGGAGTTCCGTCGATTTTCTGGGCGGCGCTGTTCTTTCTGTTCTCCCTGCTGTGCGCGAAGTGGGCCTTGGAGTTTTTCTTTAAAGCCCAGCGGATGCGTACAGGAAGAAAAGGCTAGCGGTAGGGATGAATATTTTTCTACATATATCGACATTTGAAATTTCACTTTTAAGGGGCAACCTGGTCTATTTGACGGAGTTGGCTCTTTTTTTGTCGATTTTATAACCCGAACATATATTCCATGACAAGGAGTTGTCCGCCATTATTGGTACATTAATAGAAGAACCAAAAAAAGAAAGAGGTGGAAATATGCAAGCAAGTATTCAGCCGATATTTACTTGGAGTCAAGAACATATTTTTGCAGGTGGGACCCGTAATATTGTTTTGCTGGTGGAATGGAGAGGTATTGTAAAAGAAGATCAACTTCGTAAACGAAGCCATAAAATAGCCGCACGTGACATCGAACTGCGAATATGGCTTGAACCCCACCTGAACCTCACCGCATGCCATGGCTGCAGGGCAGAAGCAGGAGAAGGACGTTCACTGCTGCTAAACCTGGGAAATATTCTTTGCGGACAGCACAAGTATCTGGCTCTGGAATTTTCAACCAGCCCTATGCCTGCCGGTAAGCATGATGCTTTATGGGTGCAGTGGCTTTACAAACAGCCGCCAGGAGGACGAATACGCGAACTGCCCTTGCAGAAATTAAGCCTGGAATATAGTCGTCATACAGCTGTTGCCAGAGACACCGTCTGCTTTCATGTAGAGAAGCATCTGGAATTGTTGAAAATCCCCAACATGCTTGAAGAAATCGCGCTTCTAAAGGACAAGGGACAGTACATCGAGGCTGCAGAGCACCTTCGCCGTCATGCCGATAATTTGCTGCTGTTGGCCGCAAGATCCGGTGATTTGTCTCTGCTCAGGGAAGCGGAAGCGTTGTACAAACAGAGTGACAGAGAGCTGCAGACGCAGGGGGAAAATGCCGGAACAGAACATAGATGATGCATATATACGCAAAATGATCTATACATAAATAGTTTTACTTATTAAGTTTTCACGAACGGAAAACCGGGAATGTGATATATAATTGCGGTAAAATAGTAAAATAGTTCTATTATATTTTCCTAATCTCGGTTATTACTTCCTTGGTTTTTAGATATATACGACTAATTAATTCAAAAATAATGGGTCTATTTTACCATGAATCAAGGAGAACTGAATATGACAGACCGATTAATCCGGCTGATGCGCATTATTACGCTGGTTCAGGCCAAACCGGGCATTCTGGCCCGGGAGCTAGCCGAACGATGCGGCAACAGTGAAAGGACGATTTACCGGGATATGGATGCCCTCAGTGCCATGCATATTCCGATCACTCATTTGGGTCATGGGAAAGGATATGCCTTTATCGGTAATTTTGCGCTGTACCCCTTGGACTGGTCAGACGAAGAAGCGATGGCATTTGCCCAGCTTCGCAACCTTATGGATGACATTAAACCGCTATTACCTTCGGGCTTTGAGAGTGCCTATGAGAAAGTGATGGCGGCTGAATATAAGCATAGAGCTGAAAAAGAAGAGAAGATGGAGATCGTGGGAAGAGAGGTGGGGAACACTTGGATGGAAAGGAGCGGCTTGCAGCCAGAGCAGCCTGCTTTTTTGATCGAGCTGTTCGTCGCCATGCTGAAGCAGAAAAGCATCCAGGCCGATTATAGCGAGAATGCGCACGAAGAAAAGGGGATCGCTATTGATCCCTATTATATTATATTGCTGGAAAATCGATTTTACTTAATTGGTTATTGTCAGCAATTTGGGGTCATGCGTACCTTTCATACGAACGGTCTCTCTAATGTGAAACCCCTCAAATACGGATTTTCCAAAGACAATTTTGATCTGCAGGCTTTTATGAAACATAAATGGGCCCTGGACAAGGATAGCCTGCAGGTGGAATTTAAAATTAAATTTTCTGAATGGTCCATGGAGCGGATTAGGGAAGAGGGGTTGCTGGTAAAGCCCGCCAAGGTAGATCGAGACAACCGCTGTTATCATTTTAAAGTGTCGGTGGATCAGGAATACACGTTCGTCCGCTGGATTCTCAGTTTTGAAGAGGAAGCAGAGATTGTGGAACCTTCATATTACCGTGAAGTCATGCGGCATCAATTAGAGAAAGGGCTGTCGCTGTATAAATAGCGCAGTCTTTTTTTTGCATAAGATCTATTCTGACTAACCTTATAGGGTAATTTTATATAACAAATTTTTCTTGTATACCTTGGGTTTATATAGTAATGTTATACATTAATTAGATATAATTACTTCATAAGACCTTATTCTTCCACGAAATGTTAACTTCAGGTTACTTAAACTTCCCGATTCTCTTTTATTTTGTTCACCCTTATTTGACCTTTGTTCAATTTTTAAACAGAAGAGAGGTATCATTCTTTGTCTGAACCCATTTTAAAAATTGAGAATTTGCATACCCATTTTTTTACGGATCGCGGAGAAATTCCGGCTGTTGATGGCGTTGATCTTTACATTAATCCTGGCGAGGTGCTGGGTGTAGTTGGAGAATCAGGCTGTGGCAAAAGTGTAACCTCGCTGTCCGTGTTGAGGCTGGTTCCCAGTCCCCCTGGCCGGATTATAGAAGGCCGGATCTTTCTGAAAGGCCAGGATCTTGTAACGCTCAAGGAAAAGGAGATGCGCAAGATTCGCGGAGATGCGGTTTCGATGATTTTTCAGGAGCCGATGACCTCGCTTAATCCACTATTTACTGTCGGGCAGCAAATCATTGAGATTGTACGTCTGCACCGGGGGATGTCGAAAAGACAAGCGCGGGATCACGCCGTTGATATGCTGCGCAATGTTGGCATTCCAAGACCAGAGTCCATTATTGACGAATATCCCCATCAACTGTCGGGCGGTATGCGCCAAAGAGTGATGATCGCAATGTCAATCTCCTGCAATCCGGAGCTGCTGATTGCCGACGAACCAACCACTGCACTTGATGTGACAATCCAAGCCCAGATCCTGGACTTGATTCGCAGGCTGAATGAAGAGCAGGGAACGGCTGTCATGATGATCACCCATGATTTGGGTGTAGTTGCGGAGATGTGCCATCGTGTGGCCGTTATGTATGCAGGCAAAGTAGTGGAGGAGGGCAGTGTGCATGATATTTTTAAACGCCCGTTGCATCCTTATACACGTGGCTTGATTCAATCCGTACCGAGAATGGACGAGACCCGCGAGCGCCTATACTCCATTCCGGGCAATGTGCCTGTACTCAGTACAGAGATGCAGGGCTGCCGGTTCGCACCGCGATGCCCGGAGGCCATGGAGATATGTCACCAGTCGCTTCCGCAGCTCACTCAGCAGGAAGAACAGCACAGCTGCCGCTGTTGGCTGCATGAAAGAAGTCAGGAGGATGCGGTATGAGCGGAAATCTGCTGGAAGTCAAAGGACTGAAGAAATACTATCCGGTGCAAAAAGGATTTCTAAATTCTACAGCGGGGTACGTGAAGGCGGTCGATGATATTTCCTTCTCCATCCGCAGAGGAGAGACTTTCGGACTCGTAGGAGAAAGCGGCTGCGGCAAATCGACCGCAGGCCGGTCGCTGCTGCGGCTCATGGAGCCGACGGCGGGGGAGATTCTTTTTGAAGGCCGGGACATTACAAAGCTCTCTGCTGGAGAACTGCGCAAGCAGCGCCGCGAGATGCAGATGGTGTTCCAAGACCCGTTCTCCTCACTTGATCCCCGGCACACCGTAGAGCGGATTCTAGAGGAGCCCATGATTGTGCACCGTACCGGCAATGCCAGGGAACGCCGTGCCGCCGTGGACAAGCTCGCTGATGTGGTGGGACTGGCGAAAAGTCAATTGCAACGGTATCCGCATCAGTTCTCTGGCGGGCAACGACAGCGGATTGGTATTGCCCGGGCGCTTGCGCTTCAGCCCAAGCTGATTGTGGCCGATGAGCCGGTCTCTGCGCTGGATGTATCCATACAGTCTCAGGTCATTAATCTCATGCAGGATTTACAACATGAATTTGGATTGACATATCTTTTTATTGCCCATGACCTTAGTGTCGTCAAGCATATCTGCGACCGGGTTGCCGTTATGTATCTGGGTAGAATCATTGAAATCACGGACAAACACTCGTTATACGCCCACCCTCAGCACCCCTACACCAAGGCTTTGTTATCTGCTGTTCCCGAACCTGATCCTGATATCCGCAAGCAGCGAATCATTCTCCAGGGGGAGGTGCCAAGCCCGGCTAATGCGCCGGTTGGCTGCTCTTTTCATACCCGTTGTCCACAGGCGATGGAGGTATGCCGCAAGGAAAGACCACCGCTGCTGGAGACGGACTCTGCCCATTTCACCGCTTGTCACTTGTATGACGGAACAATCCACTCACAGCTCGCTTAATCCGACAGCTTAGAAAGCATAGATACCGGTTTATGGCTGCGCTTTGGCACAGCTCTATATAAACACTTTAATACTTTCAATAGCAGAAGGGAGTTTTCGATGAGATGAAGAAATGGGGTAGTCTTGTACTGGTTTTAACGCTTAGTCTGGCATTCACGCTGAGCGGCTGCGGAGGTAGCAACAATGCGGGTAAGGACGGCAATACTGGAGGCAACGCAGCAGCAACCAATGCTCCGGTTGAGGCCACGGACAAGCCCAAAGAGGTTCAGGATACGTTAGTTCTGGGACGAGGTGGAGATTCTGCTTCGCTCGATCCGGCGATTGTCACTGATGGCGAGTCCCTGAAGATCTCCCATCAAGTATTCGACTCTTTGCTGGAATATAAGCCGGGTACTTCCGAAGTTCAGGCTTCCCTCGCTGACAGCTGGGAAGTGACTCAGGACGGCTTGACCTATACATTCAAGCTGCACCCCGGGGTGAAGTTCCATGACGGCACCGATCTTAACGCCGAAGCTGTCGTGTTTAACTTCGAACGCTGGAATGATCCGAAGAGTGAATTCAAATTCGAGGGCGACTCGTTCGATTATTATGATTCTATGTTCGGTCCAGAAGGCAGCCGTGTCATTAAAGAAGTTAAGGCAGTAGATGACGGCACGGTGCAAATTATTCTGAACCAGCCGCAGGCGCCTTTCTTGCAGAACATCGCGATGACCTCCTTTGGGATTGCCAGCCCTACAGCGATCAAGGAGAAGAAGGCGAACTTCAAGAATGAGCCGGTCGGCACGGGGCCATTTGTTTTCAAGGAATGGAAACGCAATGATTCCATCACCTTGGAGAAGAATGCCGGCTACTGGAAATCGGGACTGCCGAAGCTGAACAAAGTCATTGTGCGGTCCATACCGGACAATTCGGCCCGGTTCACGGCCTTGCAAAACGGCGAGATTGATCTGATGGAAGACTTAAGTCCAGATGATCTGTCTACGCTGGAGAGCAACAGTAATCTGCAAAAAATTGAGCGTCCGCCGTTTAATGTTTCTTATCTAGGCTTTAACTTCAAGAAGAAGCCGTTTGACAATGTAAAAGTTAGACAAGCGCTGAATCATGCGGTGAACAAACAAGCTATTATCGATGCTTTCTTCTCTGGCCAGGCCAAGCCGGCCGTGAACCCGATGCCGCCTTCACTGTGGGGCTACAATGACAGCGTGAAGGATTATGAATTTGATCTGGACAAAGCGAAGTCACTGCTTGCAGAAGCGGGGTATCCGAATGGTCTGCCTGACCCTGTAACCTTCTACGCTATGCCTGTGCCTCGTCCTTATATGCCTGATGGCAAGAAGGTAGCAGAAGCCATTCAGGCGGATTGGGAGAAGATTGGTGTGAAAACTGTGATTGAATCACCAGAATGGGCTACGTATCTGGATGATACTAAGGCGGGCGAGAAAGACGACATCTATATGCTTGGCTGGACCGGAGACAACGGCGATCCGGATAATTTTATCTACACTCTGCTCGATAAAGACGCCATTCCAAGCAATAACCGGACCTTCTATGTCAATGAAGAGCTGCATACCCTGCTAGTTGGCGCTCAGAAGGAAACGGATCAGGGCAAGCGCTCCGACTTATATCAGAAGGCACAGGAAATAATCAAAGCCGATGCTCCGTGGGTTCCATTGGTGCACACGACACCGCTTCTGGCCGGCAAGGCTAATCTGAAGGGATTTGTACCGGGTCCGACAGGCACGGAATATTACAGCGAAGTGTACTTCGAATAGCTGTATTAAATCTGTGCATGGTTTTAACCGTCGTTAGAGTACCATTACACCTTTGGAAGGTGAGCCGACTTTGAATGCCTACCTATTAAAAAGAGTCATGGTTTTAATTCCAGTATTGATTGGCATGACGATTATCGTATTCTCTATTATTCATGCTATTCCCGGTGATCCGGCCGAGACGATTCTCGGCCAGAAGGCTACGGAACAGTCCAAGCAGGCGCTGCGTGATCAACTCGGTCTCGATAAGCCCTGGTTTCAGCAGTATTTGAATTACATGGGAGATTTGGTGAAGGGAGATTTCGGTACCTCGATCCGCACCAAAATGCCGATTGCGAAGGAGATTCTGCCCTATCTGGCGGCAACGCTGGAATTAACGGTAGCCAGCATGCTGTTTGCTACCCTGGTGGGCGTGAATGCAGGTATCCTTAGTGCCTGGCGACAGAACTCGTGGTTTGATTACAGCGCCATGATTATTGCGCTCATCGGGGTCTCCATGCCGATCTTCTGGCTAGGGCTCATGGAACAATTAATATTTGCCCTGAAGCTCCAATGGCTTCCCTCGATTGGGCGGATGGACCAGCGTAATCCGGTGGAGAGCATCACCAATCTCTATGTGATCGATACGATCCTGGCAGGACGCTGGGACCAGCTATGGACCGTCATCAAGCATTTGATTCTGCCTAGTATGGCACTCGGAACGATTCCGATGGCAATTATTGCCCGGATGACCCGTTCCAGCATGCTTGAGGTTATGAATTCCGATTATATCCGCACAGCCAAGGCGAAAGGCATGTCGCAGTTTCTGGTCGTGTACAAGCATGCACTGAAGAATGCGCTTATTCCTGTACTGACCGTAATCGGCTTGCAGACAGGCGCACTGCTGGGCGGTGCGGTGCTCACCGAGACCATTTTTGCCTGGCCGGGTGTAGGGCGCTACATCTTTGAAGCCATCAGTTCACGCGACTATCCTGTCATCCAGACGGGGATTCTGGTGATTGCTTTTATTTTCGTAATCATTAATCTGCTGGTCGATCTGCTATACGCCGTTATTGATCCGCGCATTAATTACAAGTGAGGGTGAATCTATGTCACAGCCAACAATCCATGCAACGTCTCCCAGTAATGTTCCCGCTAAGGAGGCATCCGGCCCCTGGCGCGATGCGTGGCGGGCCTTCCGTAAGAACAAGACGGCGATGCTGGGACTGGGGATCATCCTATTCTTCGTAATGATTGCGCTCTTGGCGCCGTGGATTGCGCCCTATGACTACAAGGAGCAGGAACTGGTGAACCGTCTGAAGCCACCTTCGGCCCAACATTGGCTTGGTACCGACGATCTCGGCCGGGATCTGTTCAGCCGATTGATCTATGGAGCGCGGATTTCCTTATGGGTTGGTTTTTTTTCCGTCATCGGCTCCATGATTGCCGGAACGATCCTGGGGGTGCTCGCAGGTTTTTACGGAAAATGGATCGATATGTTGATTTCCCGTATGTTTGATATTCTGCTGGCGTTTCCGAGCATCCTGCTCGCTATTGCCATTGTGGCGATTCTGGGCCCTTCCTTGCAAAATGCGTTATATGCCATTGCCATCGTCAACATCCCAACCTATGGGAGGTTAGTGAGAGCCAAAGTGCTCAGTCTGAGAACGGAAGAGTATATCACCGCAGCTCGGGCGATAGGCATGAAGGATAGTCGCATTCTGATCACCCATATCTTGCCGAACAGTCTTACACCGATTATCGTGCAGGGTACCCTCGGTATCGCACATGCGATTATTGAAGCTGCCGCACTTGGCTTTCTGGGTCTAGGAGCCCAACCACCTGATCCGGAGTGGGGGAAGATACTATCCGACTCTCGGCAGTTTATTCAGAAAGCGCCGTGGACAGTCATCTTCCCGGGTCTGTCCATTATGCTGACCGTGCTGGGCTTCAACCTTATAGGTGACGGTCTGCGTGATGTGCTGGACCCCAGAATGAAAAAATAAACTATGAAGCAAGCCCTTTCGGTGCGCATTACCGAAAGGGCTATTTTATACTTCAAATTGAGCTTCCTATATAGTAGAAGATTTTTATTATCTATCAGGGGTTTCGTCCGACCTGCTGCTTGCCTGCCCGCTGTGTGTCGGAGAGCTTGATTAATTCGGAGACGGTGACGAACCGGTACCCCTGCTTTTCCAACTCTGGCAGAATGATCTTCAGCGCCTGTCTTGTCTGCGATTTTCCATGTACGTGGTCGTGAAAAAGCACAATATCGCCGTTGTGGGCATTCCGAATCACCTTGTTCGAGATGGCATAGACCCCCGGTCTGTTCCAGTCACGGGTATCCTGATGCCAGGACCAGAGGATGGGCTTCAGCCCCATTTGATTGGACACATTAATCAGAGTCTCATCGTACATTCCTCCAGGCGGACGGAACAGGTTGCTTCGCTTGCCCGAGACCTTGATAATTTCTTTCTCCGTTAGATCCAGTTCCTCGTGCACTTGCTTTTCGGAAATAGGCCGCTTGAAATACACGTGATTATAAGTATGGTTAGCCAGTTCATGACCCTCGGCAACCACCCGCCGGGCGATATCGGGATAAGCAGCAATCCGTTTTCCAATTGCAAAAAATGTACTCTTGGCATTGTACTGCTGCAGCAAATCCAGAATTAGCTCGGTTTCCGCTGGATCCGGACCGTCATCGAAGGTGAGGGCAATCACCTTTTGACTGGTATGTACCTCCCAGATCATGTCGCCCCGTTTCTCAAAATAGTAGCGGTTCTTGACTATCGGGCTGGCCAGTGTATATGGCGTACAGCAGAGCAGCAGGGCTAATGCAGCCGAAATGACCCTATACGCTCTTTTCATGGATGCCCCCCCTTTTTTTCTTAGGTTCAGTTATATAGAATGCACCTTTGGCAGGAGGAAATATGCAGAGGGAGGGCGAGATGGGAAAAACTGTGCTGGATCAGGACCTTCTGAACTTGCCGCCGTAAAAACAGCGCAGATAAAAATATAAACCCGCAACGAGAAAGAATAAGATGCTCTCCAGCATAAAGATCCATAGTTCGGAAAATAGACCTTGCAACAGCTGCCGACAGCGTGAAGCCCCCGCCGCAGCCAGGAGTAGAATTCCGATGTCACAGAGCATCAAAAGCAGGATCCCGTGAAGCTTCCGCTTATGAATATGTAGAGCTTTCAGGTTCCAGAGCGAAGACACCAGCTCCATGGATACAATGGCTATTGCCGCTCCGGCATACCCAAAACCGGGAATGCCTACGAGCATATATTGCGTAAAAGTGGAGCAGGCCAGTCCTGAAAGCAGACCCCAGAAGGGAGCCTTCTTGACATCTTGTGCCCAGAGAATGCTGGTGGTCAGTTCGCGGAAGCCTACCAGAAGCGGGATAGAGGCCAGGTATTTGATCGGTGCAGTCGCTGCCGTCGTATTAAAGATGAGGATGGAAAGCATGTCAGCATGAACAAACAGAAACAGCCCGGAGGCGATTCCCCACAACCAGGAAATCTTCAAGGCCAGGCTTGCCAGATGATTGAATTTTTCCAAAGTGCCCTGCTGCCATTCAGCTGCGATACGGACCGATAGCGTATGGCTGAGTGCTCCTGTTACGAGCGTAGGGGCATAAACGACAATAGCGGCCATCCCGTAAATAACGCCGTACATGGCGGTTGCTTCGGAAGTGCTGTGGCCTGCTGCGAGCAGACGGCTGGGAACTAGCAAAGCGTCAATAAATTCCGAAGCCGGGATGAACATACGCGTCATGGAGATGACGAGCGAAGTTTTAAAGAATATCGTAACTGGCAATACTTTGGAGCGGCCCTGCGGGCGCGGCGAATGGGTGTCCAATGAAAGGTATATGGTTAACAGGGAAAAAGAGACAAATGCACCAAGAAAGGTGCCGTATAATCCTCCACCCACAGCCTGGTTCATGCCGAGCGGCAGGAGCTGTGCTGTGATTAGCACCATGCAGGTTACGCGAACAGCTTGCTCAGTGACTTCTGATAAAGCAATGATGCTAATACGTCCCAGTCCCTGCAAATAACCTCGCAGTAATCCGAGCAATGGAGCAGCAAACAGGGCAGGGGCCAGGCTGTGCAGCGCATGCTCCAGACCGGGATTACCAAGCAAAGTGGAGAGGGATGGCGAGTACCGGAAAACGACCAGACTAGCGGCTCCGCCTCCAAACATCAGAAGCACAGCAACAATCTTTAGAAACTGCCAGCCCTGTGCGGGTTTTCTGGCGGTTTCCAGAGCGAGCGCGGTGGGCAGCCCTCCGGCCAGCATCAATATAAAGCCGTAGAAGGAGTAGGCAATCTGATACAGCCCGATTCCTTCCGCGCCAGCAATTCTGGTGAGGATGATTCGTCCCGCCAGCCCGAACAGCTTGACCGCAACCATGGCAGCCGCCCGGATGGCAGATTGCTTGAATAGATGGGGCACAGCGCTACCTCCAGCGTAACGTATTCAATGTCGTGATCTTTAATTGTATGACATTGAAATGGCGTTATGCTGACAAGCTTAATCTCTGATATGGATCAGCTCATATTTGGTGTACTTGTCCCATCCAAGGTCGAAAGGAACACGGTAACGGTCTGCCGTATGAGAGTTGACCAGGGGATACCCATATTCATCAAAGCCTGTGATAACTGAAAAATGATCCGTATCATTATGCTTCAGAATATAGCCGATCAGATCACCGGCTTGCAGCTGGGAGATGGCACCATGAGCATGTTTTCTGGAAGGGGCTACTATTTCCTTATAGGTACCCTTGGCGACCATAGTGCCATAGCCGGAGCGTAGCAGGAAGTTGCGGAAGGCATCAGTCTGCACCCAAGTTTGCGTCCCCCCGGTCTGATAGAAATATCGCCAGCCCAACTTCATCGGCAATCCTCCGCCTTCCTCAGGATCACCAACCGCCTGAGAGGCAAAGTTAGTGCAATCGCCGCCTTTACCTGTATAGTCGAGATATTTGCGGTTATACCGATGATGATTGCCGGCCCCCCATGCGGTTCCTGCATATTTATCCGCGTAAGCTACGGCACGAGAACGATTATAGCGACTTTTACCCGATGCGGCTGACGCAGGTTTTACAGAAGGGGCCAACCCGTCTGGACTGTCGGCAATCGTATCTGGATTCTCGTCCAGCGGGTCCAAATACCATTCGCGGGCGATTTTCCAGCTTCCATTGATTTTCTTCAGGGTCATAAAATGTCGTGTGCCGATGCCAAAGGACTGTGGCGGAATCACTTCATTTAAATACACATAACTGAGCTTGAGTGATTGCACCAGGGACACCTTGGCCGTATCTCCGTTTACATTCCGGCGTATGATTCGAATGCTACTATTGGCTTTGACCAGCTTAACGGACCTTTTCGCGGCCCATGCGTTAATATAAGCGGTTCGGTTGCTCTCGTTATGGTAGGCATTTTTGCTTAATGTCTGTTGTGTCAGATAAACGTCCTTTAACCGTTCCGTTTGCTGGTCGGTCAGCGTCTGTGCGCGATCTGCGAAGATTTGCTTTAATGCGGCATCTACCTCTTGATTTTCTTTGCTTTCCTCTGCATTCACCATAGCAGAGGGCAAAGAAAAGGAGGTCAGAAGAATAAGGATGAGGGACAGGATCCTGGTTTTTTTAAGCACAATCATAACTCACCTTTCTGCTTCGTGAAAACGACCAGCCTTTTCTCATGTTCTTTTTTCTTTCTGCTATATTTCCCTGTACAGGTGATAAGGGTTAACCGGTGTTCCGCGGTATCCCCGAATATTCGTTCTAATGGGGCCTGTTCGGTGGGGTAAATCTCAACAGATTCGACTGTGTAAGTAAGCCTGTGTGTGTTGTTTGAGACAATAATGCTATCGCCTGGCTTTAATTTTTTTAATTTAAAAAAAACGGCAGGACCGGTATAGCTGTCCACATGTCCATCCAATACCACATTGCCCTTTGATCCCGGAAGGACGCCTGGATAAGAAATCCCAACCAGATCAGTTGATTCTGGCACGCCCATTTGCCCGCTTGGTAAAACAGACACCGGTTCAATTTCTGCAGCGACTTCTATAACGGGAATGGAAAGCCGGGTCGGCATAAAAGGTTTTTCAGGTAGTGGAGGAGCGGAATGGACCGGTATGGGTTCTTTGGTTGGTTCAACTGTGATGTCATTTTCGGTTGTATTCGTCTGTGATTTTGTATGAAGATTTTCTTTAGGTGCAGGTGCGGGCGTTGTTGCTGCGCAACCACAGCCATAGAAGGCGATACTGGTGAGTAGCAAGACAAGGATCCATCTTTTCATAATTATAAGAGAAAGAGGGAGTTGTCCTCCCCCTTTCGTCCTCCTTACTCCGTTTGTTCGCTCGCGCCGCCGAAGCCTGTTTTCGGCAATTTAGTGGCTTTGGTGCTAATGCCTTTTGTCTTAATGCTCTTGGCTTTCAGGCTCTTGATTTTTAAAGTTTTGTGTCCCAAGCTTTTGGCTTTTAGACTCTTCGCATGTGTTCCTTTGGCATGAGCTTTATGGTGTGCCTTAGCTTTGTGTTTGGTTTGAGCATGTGCTTTCTTCTCATGTTTCGTAGGCTCAACCGGAGCCGCACTAGCAGCTGATACAGCGGACATCAACAAGCAGGCAGAAATGGCGGCAACAGCTAATTTCTTCATCAATGTATTTCCTCCTCAAAATGTGTTTTTCCCCTGCACAGTAATATTTCCAGACCGCATAGTTATTAGATTGTTAAATTGTTTCCAGTTGTTAATTCCTAACCATCTCGCTTCTTGTTACTTTTTTATCTTTGGCTTATATAGGTGAAAGTTCGGGGTAATATGTTCTATAATAAATTACTAAATAAAGATTACAGGATAGGGTGGGGAACATGACACTGATTGATAAAAGAGAACACCGGCAGTATCCGGAGATTACACGCCTGGAGACGTCGCGTGCTGCTTATGAGCGAGATTATTCCCGCCTGATTCATTCGCCGACGTTTCGAAGGCTCCAGGGCAAATCCCAGGTCTTCGGCGCAGGCACTGGTGATTATTACCGTACACGCTTGACCCATTCGCTGGAAGTCGCCCAGATTGCTCGCGAGGCCGCTAAAAGCCTGCTGCGATCCTATCCGGAAGTGGAGACCGGACAGGCTGACAATCCCGGTCTGGTGATTGATCCGGAGGTGGTAGAGTGCGCGGCGATTGCTCATGATTTTGGCCATCCGCCCTTTGGACATAAAGGAGAAGAGGTGCTGGATAGCATTCTGCAGCAGTTGATCGAGAATAAAACGAATGAAGCAGCCCGTCTGGCAGGTGCTGATCCTGCAGAGAAGCTGTTTATTCAGGATGAGATGAAGCAGCGCTACGAGCATTTTGAAGGGAATGCTCATAATTTCCGTCTGATTATGTTCTTGGAAAAGCGGGAGAACATTGACGGTTTAAACTTGTCCGATGCTGTACTGCTGGGCATTAATAAATATCCTTTTCCAGGTACAGTATTGAAGAAAGGCCTGTATTTGCATGAATGGGAATACATCTCTGAAATCCGCAGCGATTGGGGAATTCCTGCTGGTAAGAAAACACTGGAGGCCCAGCTCATGGATCTCTGTGACGACATAGCCTACTCTGCACATGATCTTGAGGATGGCATTAAGGCTGGTAAGATCGAAGTACATGAACACTTCATGCATGATGACTATATCCAGCGTCTGATTGTCGAGAAGATCACTACGCTGGAGGATTTCTTCTGGCAGGGCTGGGAGACCGAGAGCATTCGGGCTAAGGTGGAGGAGGTTCTCAGTGCATTCCTCCGTGTCTGGAAGGAGAAGCTGCCGACCTGTGAGAATGATTATTCCAGAACCCGCCGGGAAGTAAAGGCCTACTGGGTAAGCACCTTTGTGGCCAGTCTTGGCGTGATCACGGATGGAGACTGGAAGAAGGTTACCTTCATTAAAGAGGGGCAGGAGGATACGGATATGCTGCGTACAGTCAGTGTCCTGAAAAGTTTCGCATGGGTCACCATGATTCGCGATTTGCGGGTGCAGCGGCTTCAAAAAAGAAGTGAATGGATTCTTCGCCGGCTCTGGGGAGCCTTCCTGGACCCGGATACCTCTAAAGCGATAATTCCATCCGACTGGTTGCAGCGCTTCGAGAAGGACCAGCGGCAGGCGAAGCCGATCTGGACCTGGGAGCATATGGTCATTGATTATATCGCCGGCATGACAGATGCATTTGCCGAGAAAATATACAACGAATTGTACGGTCTTAAGGTCGGCTCGATTTATGATCTTGATTAGGAGAGGTACAGGAATTTGAAAGGAGAGGCAGTTATGGAATCACTGCGGCTGGGCGTGCTGGATTTGGCTCCGCGTTTGTCTGGGATTAGCGCGGAAACAGCATTGCGAGAGGCGTTGCTGCTGGCTCAGTCAGCAGAAGCCTGGGGCTATCATCGCTATTGGGTAGCGGAGCATCATGATATTCAGGGATTGGCCTGTCCATCGCCTGAAGTGCTGCTGGGGCATATTGGCGCCTTGACCTCCCGGATTCAGCTTGGCTCCGGCGCGCTGCTCCTGCCCCATTACAGCCCGCTGAAGGTCGTGGAATCGTTCCACCTGCTATCAGCGCTGTGCCCGGGCAGAATCGAGCTTGGTCTCGGTCGGGCACCGGGTGGGCCGCCGCATGCATCGATGGCGCTGAGCGGCAATTTCCTGAAAGCAGTAGCTGAGCTGCCCGAGACGATCAGGGCGGTCATGGAATTGCTTCAGGACGGCTACGCTTATGAGGGGCAGCCCGTTACCGCCCGGCCGCTGCCAGCCGTGCCACCTGTGCCATGGCTGCTCGGCACAGGTGTGCGCAGCGGGGAATATGCTGCCCGGTTTGGGACGGGCTATGTTTTTGGCAGCTACATGAGCGACAAAGAAGCTGAGCCGGTACTGGAACAATACCGGCGTAATTTTGAGCCTTCGCTGCTGATGCCAGAGCCGCGTAGCATGGTTGCGGTGGCTGTGATATGTGCAAGTAGCGCGGAGGAAGCTGCGCTGCTGGCTGAAGAGAGCAGATGGCCAGATCATGCGGAGCAGGGTGACAGAGGAGCTGGCACTGGCGAAGACAAATCGGGACCGCCATTGCTAAGCGGTACACCGCAGCAGCTTAAGGAGAATCTGGAGCAGATGGCCCATCGGTGCGGCACTGGTGAGCTGCTGATTTTCACACCACTCCAAGACTATGAGAAGCGGCGGGCTTCTTATCGCCTGCTTGCAGAAAGTGTACTATCCCCGGGTAAAACCATATAAATTAATGCACGCCACCTGCCGAAAATATAGGGAGGGGCGTTTTTTTTCGTCATTTTTGAAATGAAAAGAAAGTATTGTAAACAGAATGTAAAATGTTGAAAAAAGATGAGGGGGCTCAAGGGTATGGACAAAGCTTCAGGATTCAAGGATACAATTAAAAACTCGGCTTCCCGCTTGCCGGCAGGCAGACTCAAGACAATCATATCCAACGGCAAACGAAGCATCAGCTTTAAATTCACCTCGGCTTATGTGGCTCTGGCACTGCTGGTGGTGATCAGTGGGGTACTCTCTCTTTTTCAAATGAACCGGATGCAGTCAAATAGCAGTGAAATCATAAGAGGTCTAATCCCCGAATTAAACGAGATTCACAGCATCAATTATTATACGGAGCATATTATGTCGCTTACTTTGCAGCATATCCAAAGCTCTGACAAGACAGAGATGAGCAAGCTGGAGGAGGAACGCGACGCGTATATCCGTAAAGTAGCTACTGCCATGAAGAGCTATCAGAGCAAGCTCCAAGGTGAGGAGCAGACCAAACGCTTCGAGTCCCTAAGCAGCAAATGGACGGAATATATGATGATGAATGACCAGGTACTGAAACTAAGTCAGGGGAACGATGACCAGTTAGCGCTGGAAGTGTCCCGGAAGGGTATTTCTGCTTTTAATAACATGCAAGAGGATATGGAAGCCCTTGTAAAACACAGCGTGGAAGAAGGTAACACCAAGGATAAGATTTCGGCAAACATTTTCCAGGGCTCCGTTATGGTGACGATCATAACCATGCTGCTTGTGCTTGTAGTGATCGGGATCATTAATCTGGTCATCAACCGGGCGATGATTGTTCCTCTGAAGAAAGTGACGGTGCATTTGAAACGAATTGCTACCGGAGATTTGCAGGTCGAGGACACTTTGATTGGCAACGAGGATGAAATCGGCGTGCTGGCGAATACCGTGAATGAAATGAATCATGCGTTGTTTGATATTGTTAAAAGAATCCGTAGTGTATCCCAGATCATTGGTGATCAGAGCGAAACGCTGGTTCGCTCCATCACCGAGACTAAAGAGGGCGGCATGCAGATTGCCGTTACGATGGAGGAACTTGCAACGGCTTCCGGAAGTCAGGCTGAGGCCGCAGTGGATGCTTCCAAAGCGATTGAGAACCTGAACAAGCTGATTGAAGATTTTACTGGGAAAAGTCATGAGCTGGGACTATATTCACTGGAAGTACTACATAAAGGCGAACGTGGCAAAGTTCTGATGGAAAGCTCTGTTACATATATGAGACAGATCACAGAGGCAGTATTGCAGTCTATGGCTACCCTGGAAGAACTCAATAGGAAAAATGAGGGGATTTTCCGGCTTGTGGGTTCGATCCGTGATATCGCTGAGCAGACCCATCTGCTGGCCATTAATGCAGCTATTGAAGCAGCAAGAGCTGGTGAGAGTGGACGCGGCTTTGCAGTGGTTGCCACAGAGGTGCGTAAGCTGTCTGAGGATGTACAGCGGACGGTAACGGAGATTACCGGCATTACGAAAGGGATTCAGCATGACTCCAAGGAAGTAGTGAGATATTTGCAGGACGGGGTGGTAAAGACCGAAGAAGGCAATGTGCAAATTGTGGAGACCGGGGCTGCGTTGTCAGACATTAATCAATCGGTTCAGGTAATGGCTGAAACGATGGAGGAAATCGGAAACGATTTGAGGCAGATGAAGCAGTCCAGTGAGACGATGCATGAATTTAGCCAGCATATTTCGGCGCTGTCACAGGAATCGGCTGCTTCGGTGGAAGAGACTTCGGCTTCAGCCCAGCAGCAGGTAAGCGCCACAAGCGAGGTCGCTGCCGGTGTTGAATATCTCAAATCTTTGTCTAGTGAGTTGAAGGAGTCTGTCTCCAGATTTCAAGTGTAATTAGTATTAAAAAACGCCTCCGCACCCTTTACGAAGTCTGTAAAGAGTAATGCGGAGGCTTAATTGAGCATGCAGACCTAGTATTGTTGACTATAGTCAACTTTATTGAGAGAAGGTGAACCTGTAGCAATATAGGATTTCAGATTCTCGGTGATAATATCAACAATGCGGTCGGCATAGCGATCCGTATTGCCGGCAGAATGCGGTGTAATGATCACCTGCTCCATTCCCCACAGCGGATGATCCTGCGGCAGCGGTTCAGTCTCGAATACATCCAGACCGGCACCGCGGATATGACCCGATTGTAGGGCTTCGATCAGATCGCCGGTATGTGTGGTGCCTCCGCGGCCGATATTGATATAATAGGAACCTTCCTTGAAGGCCGAGAAGAGGGCAGCGTTGAATAAATGATGTGTATCGTCTGTAAGCGGCAATGTGTTGATCACAAAATCGCCTTGGCTAACTGCCTCCTGCCATTGGCTGATCTGGAAGACCTCATCAAAATCTGCTGCCGGCTTGCCTGTACGGCTGACACCGATGGTCTTCATACGGAAGGCTTTGGCGATTCGCGCCGTTTCGCCTCCGATCGCTCCGGTGCCGAAGATGACTGCTGTCTTGCCGGACAATTCGGTTTCATTTCCATAGGAATGCCACTCACGCTTGCTCTGGTTAAGCACAGCCTTGTGCAGGTTTCGGGTGAAGCTCAAGATGAAGCCGAAGATCACGGCTGCGATAGGTTCGGCATGTACGCCACTAGCTGTGGTTAGAAGGACACCGCGTTCCTGCAGGCGTGGTAGCGGCATTTTATCGATGCCGGCAGACCAGCTTTGTACCCAGCGCAGCTGCGATTCTCCGTCAAGCAGAGCCTCTCCGATTCCCTTAGCCCAGCCAATAACGATTTCGGCGCCCGCGAGCTGCTGAAGGTCTGGTTCCTTGGCGCTTCCCAATTCAAGTGTATAGCCCGGGGCGGCCTCTCTGATTTTTGCCTGCTGGCTAGGTGTCAGGGGCTGAAGACATACAATGGATTTAGTCATGTTGGTTCCCTCCCGTTATGCTCTATGGTTGAACGAATAGATATGTTTAAGGATAACAAATCTACCACGAAAGGTGAAATGACCATGAAGAATGAGAAGGAAAGCCACGATAAAGAGCGCCTGTTCGTTGCAGTTCCTGTGCCCCCGGCGATTCGCGAATCTCTCGGGAGTCTGTGTCAGTCGCTTGCTACGGAAGTGTCATTTGCCAAATGGACACACCCCGAAGATTATCATATTACGTTGCAATTTCTGGGAGATACAGCGAAGCAGGACATCCCGGGTTTGATTGCAGCCCTTAAAAAAGTTGCCGCTGCAGGGACCCCGTTTGAACTTTCTCTGGAGGGCTTTGATACTTTTGGCCTCCCGGCTTCACCACGTGTATTATGGGCGGGCCTCAGCGGTGAATTAGAGAAACTTAATGCTCTACAGAGCGCGGTAACTACCGCTACAGTGCCTTTAGGCTTTGTGGCAGAGGACAGATCCTATAAGCCGCATTTGACGTTAGCCCGGAAATATCGCGGTGACATCCCTTATAAGGCCGAATTTGTCGAATTTTCGGAGGTTTTACGGCAAAAACGGGAACATTTGTCCTCTATTCGACACTGGACGGTAGATAGCCTTGTGTTGTATGCTACCAGAATGTGTGCCATTCCTATGTATGAAAATGTTGAAAACATGACATTCTTCTAAAAAATTCGACAAAGGACAGTTTTCAAATCTTCCATTTTCGGTTACATAGAATAGGAATGTGCCGTGATATAGGAGGAGAATTATGGTTATTTATAAACAAAACCGCTATATTGCGCTGCTTATTGGCGTGATACTGGTGAGTTTCTCAGCGATAAACTTGCTGCATCCCGAACCAACGACAGAAGGGAAGTTAACTAAAGTCCAGGGCAAACTGAGTGCGCCCCCAGTGACCTCGGCGCTGGAGCTGGCACCAAAGACAACAGATTCTAACCATACGAGGATACAGATACAAAGCACGATACATCCGGTGATCAGCAGTGCTGTGATACAACCCAAGCCAGAGTGGAGCCTTCAGCAGAAGGCTGAGTGGTTAAACCGACAAACCATTGCCGCAGCAGACACGGTTAAAACTGCTGTGGTCAAGGAAGCCGCCGTCAAAACAAAGGCTGCAGCTGTACCAGTCACACCAGCGGTGCAACATACGCTGCAAAAAACGGCAACGGCATCAAAGGGGAGTCAGACCGAAGCAAAGAAGGTCGCGGCAACTCAGCAACATCCCCCCATCATATTGTACTTCTCCCGGACGGAGCTACTAAGCCAGGAACAGAAAGATAAAGCAACCTGGCGCTACACAGTTTCCGGAGAAGACCTGCTTCTGCTGCAAAAAATCGTCATGGCAGAGGCGGAAGGCGAACCGTACAAGGGCAAAGTGGCAGTTGCCAACGTTGTTCTGAACCGGCTACGGTCAGCCAAATTCCCCGACACGATGCATAAAGTAATCTATCAGAAGAGACAGTTCAGTCCAGTGGCGAACGGTCGTCTTAATCGCGTGAAGCCTAATGAGGATTGTATCAAGGCTGTTAACGCCGCACTATCGGGAATCAAGGAGGTTGCAGACGACACCTACTTCTTTTTGTCGCTAAAACTTGCGCAAGATTTGACGGTACATCATACCCAGAAGTATGTCAAAACAATCGGCAATCATACTTTTTATAAATAATTTGATTTTTTTGGGAACCTCGGCTCATTATAGGGTAAGTAGTCTATTATGAACCTGGAGGTAGAACTGTTGTCATGAAAATCACTTATTATGGACATTCAGCCTTGCTGGTAGAGTCCGAAAGCTGCAAAGTTATTTTTGATCCCTTTCTGTCAGGGAATCCAAACTCCGGTATCTCTCCCGATGAAATTACGGTAGATGCAGTTTTACTTACCCATGCCCATTCCGACCATTTTGGCGATGCGCTCGCTATTGCTGCGCGTAATCAATGTCCTATCTTTGCTGTATATGAGCTGGCGGAGTATTGCCGTTCCAAGGGAGCAGAGGTTAAGCATATGAACATTGGCGGCAGTCATACGTACGGCGGGTTTACCGTCAAGTACACCCAGGCCATTCATTCTTCCTCGATTGCAGAGGGGGATTCATGGATATACGGAGGTGAAGCGGCAGGAATCCTGCTGACCACTGACGCCAAGACGCTGTTTCATTCCGGGGATACCGCACTATTTAGCGATATGCGCCTGATTGGGGAGCGCAATCACATTGATTTGGCTGCATTGCCAATTGGGGATATGCTGACCATGGGTCCTGACGATGCGCTGCTGGCCGCTGGTTGGCTGCGGGCAGATAAAGTTATTCCACTTCATTACAATACGTTTCCTGCCATTGCCCAGGACGGCGACGATTTCTGCAATCGGCTGCGCCAGGAAGGGATCACAGGCTTTCCGCTTAAACCGGGAGAGAGTGTCGATATATAATTTCAGCTTCTGCACAACAATAAGAGGGTGCCGGCAGCCAATGGCTTGCCGGACACCCTCTTATTGTTTCGTTTCTATAATATGCGAGACAGCCAAGTCGAGCAGGCAGTAGCTGCTTCCGCTCAGGGCGTCAGCAGAACGGCCTCCTCGCTTCTAGACTGTGATCGTGATCCCCGGCTCTCTGACAGGCCGATTGCCGGCTTGCCGAGCATCTCCAGGACCGTGGCCGCACAGTGACGCGGCTGGTGCCGGTCAGGAGCCAGCCGGCGCTTCCGCTGCTCCTCCAGCGAGCCTCTCTCCCGGATCATGCGGGTGAACCATTTGTCCACGACTGCGGCGTCCAGGACCTCCGCTAGCCCCAGTTCCACGAAGTATTGGCAGTTCTTTTCCTCCTGACCAGGAATCGCTTTGTAGAACAGCATAGGGATGCCTTTGGCCTGGCCTTCCGTGCAGGTCATGCCACCGGGCTTAGTGATCAGCAGATCGGACGCGTCCATCAGCTTGTTGATCTCTTTGCTGTAGCCGATAATCTTGACATTAGGGTGACTCAGCAGCGGGTTGCTCTGCATTTTGGACACGAGCTTGTCATTACTGCCCATACAAAAGATAAGCTGAATCTCGTTCATCCGTGAGGTGAGCGAGGTCATGACATCCTTGCCGAACATTAGACCCCAGCCGCCGCCCATAATCAGTACGGTGGGGATGTCAGCGAGGCCGAGTTCTTTGCGAAGCTGGGTCTTATTCGATCTTTCCCAGAACTTGGGATGCACCGGAATGCCAGTCACGGTCACATACTCGGCAGGAATGCCGCGGCCGGTAAGAATGGCCTTAACACGGGCAGTGGACACCAGATAGCGGTCTACCTCGTCGTTCACCCAGCTTCCATGCGCATCATAATCCGTAATCAACGTATACAGTGGCACATTAAGACCTTGTCGCTTCAGGCGGGAGATGACGGCAGCCGGAATGGGGTGGGTACAGATAATCAGGTCAGGCTTGAGCTGCTCAATGACCTGTGCAGCGTGAGTATAAAAAATCCGGTGAAGGGCTAGTTTGGTCAACCGGTTCAGTGATTTGTTGTATTGGGTCTTATACATCATGCCGACCAGTTTGGGCTGGCTGCTGACGGTTCTTCGGTAAGCGGAAAGAATCCAAGGAGCGACCGTTGGGTTAAGAAATCTGCCCAGCTCGATTACCCGGCATTGCACATCCGGATTCAGCAGCTTTATTCCTTCGGCCAGAGCATAGGCTGCCCCTGTATGGCCTGTTCCAAAGCCTTCCGAAAACAGCAGTACTCTTTTCTTTCGCATAAGTTCACCTGCTACTTTCCTTCATGAGTAGAATTGCGGCAATCTATCTATAATATATACGTGGCAAATCCTCACTCTTTTCACATTATACAAATAAGACGTAAATAGAAAGTTAAAACACTGCAATAAAATAAAAAAATAAAATGTTTAGCCTTAAGGTATTGCAAATATATAGGCAAAGTGCTAAAGTAGGAAATGACCAATTGACCGTATTAGTAAAATGGTCAGAAGTTCAATGGTAACCATTATTTCTTGAGAAGGGATGTGTACGGGTGGCTGTGGTAGATCGAAGGCAGCAGGTGCTTCAGGCCGCGACCAAATCATTTTCATTATTCGGCTATAAAGCGACCACGATGGATCAGGTGGCCAAGATAGCGAATGTCGGCAAAGGAACCATCTACACCTTTTTTACGAACAAGGAACAGCTGTTTGATGAAATCCTGCGTGACATGATGACTGAGATGAAGATGATTGCCGAGCGGGAGATCAGGCGCGACAAGCCCTTCTTTGATAACCTGCACCGCGTGCTGGATGCCTTGTTGGAATTTCGAAGCGAACACGAGCTATTCATCAAGCTTTCCCAGGAAAATCGCGAATTCGGAACGCCGCAGGCTCAAGAAGGACTCGATAAGATCGAGAGCGTAGTATTGGAATATATCGAACGGGAGGTGGAACTCGCAATCCGACAGGGTGAGATCAAGCCCTGCGACCCTAAAATTGTATCGGTGGTAATGTTCAGGCTGTACATTGTGCTGACTGCCGAGCTGAACAAAACGCACACGCCTTTGGACAAAGAGCAAATTAAGGACTACTTTCGTTTGTTTCTCGCTGAAGGGCTGGCACAGTAATGTTTAGAATCGGCATAGGGATGGCACTCCTCATATCTGCTTTCCCTATCATCTATTTCCTCATACCTTGTATGTTCATAATTTTTTTGCAAAAAGGTTTCCTGCTTCGTCGCAAGCACACCGAGATGGTGCTTTTTTTATGGCTTTGAGTGACTGAATGGGGAAAACAGTCACTTGGTGTTACAGCAATATTTCATACGTACAGCATTAAAGAAACACAACAAACACATTTAAAAAGAGCATATGTTCAAAAGGAGAGAACCAGAATGAAATCATTATCCGTGTTTATCAAGGACCTTGGTGCGGCTCTTAGAAATCCTAAGTTGCTGATCCCGATCATAGTTGTCCTCTTCATTCCGGTGATGTATAGCGGATTGTTCCTGAAGGCATTCTGGGACCCGTACGGCAAAATGAATGAACTGCCGGTCGCCGTGGTGAATCAAGATAAGGGCGCCAATTATGAAGGAAAAAAATTGACAGCCGGCAGTGACATGATAGAAGTACTTAAGGAGACGGATGGCTTTCAGTGGAATTTTGTAAGTCGTGAAGAAGCTGACGCCGGTCTTAAGAACAACAAGTACTACATGTCCATTATCGTACCTGAGGATTTCTCCGAAAAGGCAACAACGCTGCTGGATAAAAATCCGCAGCCGGCCAAAATTATTTATGAGCCGAATGAAGGCTACAACTTCCTGGCTGGACAAATCGGGGGAACGGCCGTGAAGGAAATCAAGGCGAAAGTATCTGCTAAGATTACCGAAGCTTATACTGAATCCGTCTTTGATAAAATCACTGAAATCTCCAGCGGTCTTGGTGACGCAGGAGAGGGAGCGGGCAAGATTGCCGACGGCGCAGGCAAGCTGGATGACGGCGCGCTAAAATTGAAAGAGAACCTGCTGGTGCTGACCGATGGCACAGGCAAATTGAAAGATGGCGTAGAGCCTCTGACTAAAGGCGTCACTGATCTGAACACTGGTGCAGCTGCCCTGGAATCAGGCACAAGCACATTGGCTGGCGGATTGCAGCAGCTGTCCGCTGCACAGAAGCAGCTTCAAGACGGCTTGAACCAAAGCTCGTCCGGTAGCAAGCAACTCAGCACCGGTCTCCAGCAGGCCGTTACTGGTACAACGAAGTTGCAAGAAGGAACAAAGGCCGCTGTAGACGGCACAAGCAAGCTGCAAGCAGGCGCACAATCCCTGGTTGACGGCAGCAGCAAGCTGCAGGCGGGATTGAACTCCTCTACAGAAGGCAGCGCGCAGTTGGAAGCCGGTCTGAAGGCTTCCGCAGAAGGCAGCGCCAAAGTCACTGAAGGCGCAAAAGCAGTATCTGACGGCCTGCAACAGCTGGCCCAGTCGAATCCGCAGCTTGCGGAGAATCCGGCAGTGCAAAAGCTGCTCGCCGCTAGTAAAGCGGTCGCTGACGGCAACGCACAGCTTCAGCAAAGCCAGCAGCAGCTGGCACAGGGCGCAAGCGCCCTGCACAGCGGCCAAGAACAGCTCGCCCAAGGTGCGGCGCAGCTGAACGCGGGCTCGCAGCAGCTGGCAGGCGGCGTAAGCCAACTGCATGACGGTGCCAAGCAGCTGAACGCAGGCAGCACACAGCTGCTGCAAGGACAGCAGAAGCTGGCGCAAGGCGCTTCTGCGCTGGCAGCGGGCGGCGATAAGCTGACCGCTGGTATGAAGCAGTTTGGCGAGAAGCTGAGTGAAGCAGCAGCCGGCGGCAGCAAGCTGGCCGATGGCGGCAAAGCGCTGGGCGCAGGTACTTCGAAGCTTCTGAACGGAGTTGGCGAGCTGGGTAACGGCATCAGCGCTGTAGCAGATGGCTCCAAGAAGCTGGCCGACGGTGCCGGGGAACTTAAGAACGGGATGGCTGATCTGAAATCCGGTTCCAATGAACTGGCTACCAAACTGGATGATGCTGCGGAGAAGACAAGTGCCGTGAGCAAAACAGATGCTATGGTTCAAATGTTTGCTGAGCCTGTAGTTATCGAAGATCATGCAATCAACAAAGTACCTAACTATGGTACAGGTTTTGCACCATACTTCCTGTCGCTTGGTCTTTTCGTAGGGGCACTAATCTGCACGCTGGTTATTCCTACGCGTGAATCGGAGGTTGCAGAAGCAACCCGGTTCAACCGTTTTATCAGCCGCACACTGACATTCTCGATGATGAGTCTGCTTCAGTCGTTGATGGCGGCTATGATTGTCCTGTATGGCCTGGGTCTGGAAGTACAGAGTGTACCTCTGTTCTATCTGTTCACTTTCATCACAAGTCTTGCCTACATGATGATTATCCAGGCGCTTGTAACCTGGCTGGCTAACCCGGGTCGTTTCATTGTCATTGTCATTCTGATCTTCCAATTGACAACAAGCGCCGGTACCTTCCCGCTGGAATTGATTCCAGACTGGATGCAGTTCTTTAACCCGATACTGCCAATGACATACAGTGTCGCTGGATTAAAGGCAGTGATCTCTACCGGAGATTACAGTGCAATGTGGGGCGATATGGGAAGACTTGCTATCTATGGCGTGATCTTCATGCTGCTTACCCTCGCTTACTTCATGACACGCAGCCAGGATAATGAAATGGCTTTGAAGAATGAAAAAGTATTAACTGTATAATTGGTAAGCTGTTTAGGTTTGGCCTATACAACAAGAAGCGCTCCCATGTGGAGCGCTTCTTGCGCATTCAGAAGTGACATTTTTCGTTAAAAAAGAGCTAGTTTAGAAAAATTTATGAAACATTTTTCAGTGCGAAAAAAATAATGCAAAGAATATGTATTACTCTACATGGAAATGCAAATAAATCTTTGGTTAAGTAAAGCTGTACAGCAAAAACTATAGTTATCAACATCATAAAAAACTATAATTTGCCCAGCATAAACCCCGGTGATACACTAGTAAAACCAAATCACCGCGGAATAATTATTTAGATTTTTAATATGTTGAATTTTCTCGAGATACCGCCCCACTTTATTATAGAAAGGTTGCGTAAGATGAGACACACTGAACTGCCCCGCAAACAGGGCCTGTATGATCCCCAGTTCGAAAAAGATGCTTGCGGCATGGGATTTGTCGCCCATATTAAAGGCGTACCGTCCCATGAAATCGTAAGCAATGCTTTGACCATGCTCATTAACATGGAGCATCGGGGAGGCCAGGGAAGCGAGCCGAACTCCGGTGACGGAGCCGGCATTATGCTGCAAATCCCGCATCGTTTCTTTGCCTTAGAAGCCAAGAAGCTTGGCTTTGAACTGCCTGAGCAAGGCCATTATGGCGTGGGTATGATCTTTCTGTCTCATAACGAGGAGATCAGAGCCCGCCATGAGGCTCTCTTAAGCGAGATTATTGCCGAAGAAGGCCAAAAGGTGCTCGGCTACCGCGACGTACCTACTTTTGACGAGATGCTGGGTAAGACGGCTAAAGCCGCCAAGCCTTATGTGCGTCAGGTCTTTATCGGCCGTTCCGCAGCGGTATCCGACGAGCTGGCCTTCGAGCGGAAACTATACGTCATCCGCAGACGGGCTGAGCTGGCTATCCGTTACAGCGGTGCAGAAGAGGGAGAATCCTTCTATCTGCCAAGCTTATCTTGTCGCAAAATCGTTTATAAAGGAATGTTGACCACAGAGCAGGTGGGACAATTCTACCTTGATCTGCAGGATGAGAATCTGGAATCGGCAATCGCGCTGCTTCACTCCCGTTTCAGCACCAATACGTTCCCGAGCTGGGAACGCGCTCACCCGTACCGCTTCATGATTCATAACGGTGAGATTAATACGCTGCGCGGAAACGTGAACTGGATGCATGCCCGCCAATCACTGTTCAAGAGTGATGTGTTCGGCGAATCCCTCGATAAGATCAAGCCGGTCATCAATCCGGATGGTTCCGATACTGGGATGTTCGATAACACATTTGAGTTCCTGTACCTGAGCGGCCGCTCGTTGCCGCAGGTAGCCATGATGATGGTACCTGAGCCTTGGAACAACCATGACACCATGGATGAGCAGAAGAAAGCATTCTATCAATACCATAGCACCCTGATGGAGCCTTGGGACGGACCGGCTGCAATGGGCTTCACTGACGGTGTGCAGATCGGTGCTATGCTTGACCGTAACGGATTGCGTCCTGCGCGTTACTACGTTACAAAAGACGATAAGATTATCCTGTCTTCTGAAGCCGGCGTACTGGATATCCCGGCAGAGAACGTGCTGTACAAGGATCGTCTGAAGCCAGGCCGCATGCTGCTCGTGGATACGAGGGAAGGCCGCATCATTTCCGATGAGGAAGTGAAGGCAGCCATCGTCTCTGAACGCCCTTATCGTGAATGGCTGGATGAGCATCTGATTAGCCTCGATGAGCTTCCGGATGCGCCGGAGCTTCCTAATCCGAAGCATGACAATGTACTCCAATTGCAGCAGTCGTTCGGCTATACGTTTGAGGATCTGCGTAAGGTGCTTGAGCCAATGGCATCCACCGGCGCAGAAGCTGTTACCTCTATGGGTTACGATGCTCCGCTTGCGGTGCTGTCTGACCGACCACAGCGTCTGTACAATTACTTCAAGCAAATGTTTGCCCAAGTAACGAATCCGCCGATTGATGCGATTCGTGAAGAGCTGGTCACTTCCACGACGACTACGATCGGTCCTGAGCGCAACTTGCTGAAGCCGGAACCGGAAAGCTGTCGGCAAATCTCCCTGGAGACACCGATCTTGTCCAATGAAGACTTTGCCAAGGTTCGCCATGTTCGCCGTGCAGGCTTCAAGTCGATGACCATTCCGATTCTGTTCCCGGCGGAGCTGGGCGCCGAAGGCATGCGTATCGCGATTGACCGGCTGGCTGAGGCGGCAGACCGCGTTATCGCCAAGGGCCACAACATTCTGATTCTGTCCGACCGCGGTGTGGACCGTGAGAATGCAGCGATTCCGGCCCTGCTGGCCGTAGCAAGTCTGCATCACCATCTGATCCGCCAAGGCACCCGGACCAAGGTTAGCATCCTGCTGGAATCCGGTGAGCCGCGTGAAGTGCACCATTATGCACTGTTGCTCGGCTATGGCGTCAGTGCGGTGAACCCTTATCTGGCGTTCGAGAGTCTGGACGATATGATCAGCCAAGGCTTGCTGCGCGGCATCTCGCATGCTAAGGCCGTGAAGAACTATATCAAAGCTGCGACGAAGAGCGTAGTTAAAATACTGTCCAAGATGGGGATTTCGACCATCCAGTCTTACCGTGGCGCGCAAATCTTTGAAGCTGTCGGTCTGAATTCCGATTTCGTGGATCGTTACTTCACCTGGACGCCTTCCCGCATCGGCGGTATTGGCCTTGAGGAAGTGGCCGCGGAAGCACTGGCTCATCATCACCGGGCCTTCACTGAGAAGGACGGGAATGACAAGGTGCTGGATTCCGGCGGTGACTACCAATGGCGCAGCGACGGGGAAGAGCATTTGTTCAACCCGCAGACTATTCACCTTCTCCAGCACTCTGTGCGTAGTGGTGACTATAAGATGTACAAGAAATATGCTGCGCTTGTTCAAGGCGAGAGTGAGAAGCATTTGACCCTCCGGTCTCTGCTGGAGTTCAACTCCCCTTATGAGCCGGTTCCGCTGGAAGAGGTCGAATCCGTAGAATCGATCATGAAACGCTTTAAGACGGGTGCGATGTCCTTCGGTTCGATCAGTAAGGAAGCGCATGAGACTTTGGCTATCGCGATGAACCGCATTGGCGGCAAGAGCAACACCGGTGAGGGCGGTGAAGACCCGGCACGTTACATTCCTGACAGCAACGGTGATTCCCGTCGTAGTGCGATTAAGCAGGTCGCTTCAGGACGCTTCGGGGTTACCTCGAACTATCTGGTGAATGCCGATGAGATTCAGATCAAGATGGCGCAAGGCGCGAAGCCGGGTGAAGGCGGACAGCTTCCGGGGCGCAAGGTGTATCCTTGGGTTGCCGAGGTTCGTGGCTCCACTGCAGGTGTAGGTTTGATCTCGCCGCCGCCTCACCATGACATCTACTCTATCGAGGATTTGGCGGAGCTGATCTACGATCTGAAGAATGCTAATCCACGTGCAAATATCAACGTGAAGCTGGTCTCCGAAGTGGGCGTAGGAACGATTGCAGCTGGAGTAGCCAAAGGCCGGGCCGATATTATTCTGGTCAGCGGTTATGATGGCGGTACAGGCGCTTCGCCGATGAACTCGATCCGTCATGCCGGTCTCCCATGGGAGCTTGGTCTTGCTGAAACGCACCAGACGCTGATTCTGAACAATCTGCGTGACCGTGTAGTGCTGGAGACGGACGGCAAAATGCTTAGCGGACGTGACCTTGCTGTAGCGGTTCTGCTAGGTGCAGAAGAGTACGGCTTCTCGACAGCGCCTCTGGTGGCTGTTGGCTGTATCATGATGCGTGTATGCCAAATGGATACTTGCCCGGTAGGTGTAGCCACCCAGAACCCTGATCTGCGTAAGAATTTCACAGGTGACCCGCATCATGTGGTTAACTTCATGAATTTCGTAGCACAGGATCTGCGTGAAATCATGGCTGAGCTTGGTTTCCGTACCATTGAAGAGATGGTGGGACGTACCGATTGTCTCGATGCTGTGAAGGCTTCGTACCACTGGAAGAAGAAGGGTGTTGACCTTAGCAGCCTGCTTCATACACCAGAGCTTCCAGAAGGCAGCACGCGCTTCCGCAGCCAGTATCAGAACCATGGCCTGGATGAAACACTCGATGTCTCCAAGCTGCTTGAACTGGCAGCTCCGGCACTCGAGAATGGTACTGTAGTTGAAGCCTCCTTGCCGATTACGAACGTGAACCGTGCAGTAGGTACGATCCTGGGTAGTGAGCTGACCCGTAAATACGGAGCGGCGGGTCTGCCGGAAGATACGATTCGTCTTCACTTCTCCGGTTCTGCCGGTCAAAGTTTGGGAGCGTTTGTGCCGAAGGGGATCACGATTACTGTTGAAGGGGACTCCAATGACTATGTCGGCAAGGGATTGTCCGGTGGTAAGCTGATCATCAAGCCGTCACCGCAAGCTACCTTTGCAGCTGAGGATAATATCATCATCGGAAATACGGCATTGTACGGAGCTACTAGCGGGGAAGCCTATATCAACGGAATCGCCGGTGAACGCTTCGCGGTCCGTAACTCCGGAGCGAATGTAGTGGTTGAAGGCGTAGGTGACCATGGTTGTGAATACATGACCGGCGGGCGTGTAGTTGTCCTGGGTGAGACTGGACGCAACTTCGCTGCTGGAATGTCGGGCGGTATTGCCTATGTCTACGATCCGGACAATAGCTTCATCCAGCGCTGCAACCTGGAGATGGTTCTGCTGGAACGGGTAGAAGAGCCTGAGGAAGCTGAGGAATTGTTCAATCTGATCTCCCGTCATAATGAGCTGACAGGTAGTGCGATTGGTGCACGGGTTCTTGAGCAATGGAATGACAATCTGCCGCAGTTTGTTCGTGTCATTCCGAAGGATTACAAACGGATGATGCAACAGATTCGCAAGGTGGAGCAGACCGGCTTGTCCGGGGAAGCTGCTCTGATGGCCGCTTTTGAAGCCAATATGCGTGAGCTTGCCCGTGTAGGCGGTTAAGGGGAATGCAGGTCACTGCAACTGCAATGATGAAATAAATAATAGAGGGATTTGGTCCTGCTCCGCAGTGCAGGAGGGGCCAAATCCCTTTTTTTATAATTTCATATCATATTACATTTTTAGGAAAAATGGGATATGTGGTACACTGGAATGGTTAATTAGAAAAGAAAAGGTATTTCTATACGAGAGAGGAAGTGAGACTATGCTGACGACAGAACTTGCCGAACCGGTTGCCAGGCTACAGGGTGTGACCAAAAAAATCGGCTCTAAGACGCTGGTAAGCGATCTGACACTGGATATCCCGGCAGGCCAGATTTTCGGTTTTCTGGGGCCGAATGGCGCTGGTAAAACCACTACGATTCGCATGATGGTAGGCTTAATTTCGATCAGCCGGGGAGATATTTTGATCTGCGGCCGGAGCATTAAAGATCATTTTGAAGAAGCGGTGTCCCATGTCGGTGCTATCGTTGAGAATCCAGAGATGTACAAGTTCCTGACCGGATATCAGAACCTCCGCCAATATGCGAGAATGGTAAGCGGCGTAACGAAGCAGCGGATTGATGAGGTAATAAAGCTGGTAGGGCTGGATAACCGAATTCATGATAAGGTGAAAACTTACTCCCTGGGAATGCGGCAACGGCTGGGTGTGGCTCAGGCGCTGCTGCATCGGCCGAAACTGCTGATTTTGGACGAGCCTACTAACGGACTAGATCCTCAGGGCATCCGCGAGCTGCGGGATTACCTTCGCCGGTTATGCCAGCAGGAGGGGACGACGGTTTTCGTATCGAGCCATTTGCTCTCCGAGATGGAGCTGATGTGTGATAGTGTGGCCATTATTCAAAATGGCCGGCTGGTGGATGTTAGACAGCTGAAGAATATAGGCGATACAGTGGTAGCGGCGGCGGAAACCTTGTTCGAAGTGGATCAGGCGGAAACTGCAATGGCCTTGATTGGCCGGGGGATTGTGAAGGAGGGAGGCCTTGTGCTGGAAGTAACACGCGAGGAAATTCCGGCCTTGAACGAGCTGCTGGTCAACGGTGGGGTTAAGGTGTACGGGATCAGGGCCTTGTCCCGTTCGCTGGAAGATCAATTCTTGGAAATGACCGGAGGTGAAGGCATTGGGTAAATTCTCGGGGCTCATACATAATGAGAATATCAAAATCTACAGCAGAGCACGTACCTGGGTGATGCTGTTGATTCTGGCAGTCATGAGTGCGCTGATGCCAGTGTTGTTCTACTTCTCAGCTAGTGACAAGAGTCATCTCATGGGGCTTTGGGAGACCTTCCAAATGACTGTGAGTGTGGCCTTTTTCCTGAATACAATATTTACAGTTGTTGTGGCCTCAGACTCCATAGCGGGCGAATTCTCCTGGGGGACCATCAAGCTGTTATTGATTCGCCCGTGGAGCCGTTCTAAAATACTGCTATCCAAATACATTTCCATGGTGTTATTCAGTCTGCTAAGTACAGTGGTGCTGATTGCGTTTGGTCTGGGCTCTGCATACCTGTTCTCTTCTCAAACGGGAGACGTTATGACTTCCCTGACGGGCTGGAGTCCTTCAGCCTATTCCTTTATGGATTTGTTGTTCCGTTATGTTGAGCTGTTCTTGACCGCGACGCTGGCCTTTATGGTATCCAGTGTATTCCGGGCCAGCGGCCTGGCTATCGGTCTATCGTTGTTTATTATATTTGCCAAAAATCTGATTGTGATCATCTTCAACCCAGACCGATATGAGTGGGCGAAGTATCTGCTGTTTACCCACATGGACCTGCGGGTATATCTGTCTTCGGATACTGGTCCCGGAGGAGTCACACTAGGCTTCTCGATTGCCGTGCTGGCTGCGTATTATTTGCTGTTCCTGCTGATCTCCTGGATTGTGTTCCGCAAGCGGGATGTAGCGGCTTAGGCCCAAGCGATCATCCAGCTTCACGTGCATTCTGCGCTTTGGCAGCACGTGCGGCGGCCTTGTCCGGCTTTGCCTGCTGTTCTTGCCCGCCCGCTGATTCCGGGGCGGGCTGTTTCATGTCTACCGAGCCGTTCAAGAGGCTGCCTTCCATAATGTTAAGCGTGGCGGCTGAAATATTGCCATGCAGCTGGCCACTGCCCGTCATGATGAGCCTGCGGTTCGCGGTGACATCACCGTATACTTTTCCGGCAATAATAACCTCCTCCGCAGTAATGCTGGAGCGAACAGTTCCCTGTTCGCCCACAGTGACTGTACCGCTGCACTCAATCTCTCCGCTGAAGGTCCCTTCAATCCGTAAATTGGTGTCGCAATGTACCTTTCCTTCCAGGGTGCCTCCGTGCCCGATCAATGAATCCGTAGCCTTGATGGGTGTAGCTTTTCCTCGTTTGTTCCACATTTTATTTCCTCCCATTCCATATGGCCTGAATACACAGTTTTAAGGTTTTACATAGGTCAGCGGGTTCACCGGGCTGTTCTGTTTGACTACTTGAAAGTGAAGGTGGGGACCGGTGCTGCGTCCGGTACTGCCTACCAGTCCGATTTTTTGTCCCTTGGCTACTTTCTCTCCAGGAGAGACGTTCATTCCGCTAAGATGCATATACCATGTTTCCAATCCGTTCGGGTGTTTGACGACAATATATTTGCCTCTGGCGCTCTGCTGATCCACCGCAACAACTTCGCCGGAGAGGGCTGCAAAGACGGGATCTCCGGTTTTAGCCGCGATGTCGATCCCGGAATGGAAGGCAGATACACTTTTGAAAGGATCAGAGCGGTAGCCGAAATTTGAGGAGATGACTTTGGAGAGCGTCGGCCACGTTACCCCAGAATCCAGTTTTTGCTTCTGGGCCTCCACTTGTTTGGCTTGTTTCTGAGCGGCTTGGGTACTGGCTTCTTTAGCCTGATGAATGGTATTGGAGATCCGGCCCAGCATTTCATCCAGGATACTGTGAATTTCCTCGAAATCATCCTTGGTATCCTCTATCAGCTGAAAAGGATCATTCTGGTGCACGGCGATATATTCACCGCCTACCTGTGGGGTTACCGTATCGCCAATGATGCCGCTCATGGCTCCGATCCGGAAACGGATAGCGGTGGAAGCGGGTGAATTAGCAGGCTCCGGTACGAAAATTACAGAGGATGCTGTAGTAGTGGATGAATCCTCTTGCCGACTGCCCGCTGTCTTACTGACCGAGTTGGCAGTAGCCTTGGATGCAGAGCTGAGATTAACTGCAGCTGAGGCAGAGCTTCCTTTGCTCGCAGTAGCAGCAGAGGAAGAATTCGCATTGGAAGCAACAGAATTATCCTTATTCATCCCAGAACGACTCCCTGAGGCTGCTGCGGACGGTGCACCAGCTGGCGTAGTTTTCTCTTTGTCCAGAAGGGACTGCAGTTGCTTCTCCAGTTCACTTACATTCTTTAACCGGTCCCTGATATTCTCAGCTTCCTCCGACAATTCCGCGACCTGACTGCGCAGGTGGAGTAATGTCTGGTCTTTGTCCGCGACCTGCATTTCCATACGAAGATTGTTCAAGGACAGCGCAGCAGCTTCTGCTTCCAGTTCGGCAATCGACTTCGATGCATGAAAATGCATGGAGGTGACCAGACTGGAGATAGATAGAGCGGCTGCAGCCGGCAGGGCCAACGCCATCGGCCTGGATAGCTGAAGCTGTCGGACCGGACGCCCGGCATCCCGGACAACGAGCAGTGTAATCCCGCTCTTATCTGGCTGACTTTTCATAGCGTCTCCTTCCTGCGGCTTTAGGCAGCCGCTCCTGTATTGCTGCGGGCAGGCAATGGAACGTTCCGCAGTTCTATCCGATTTGTCCTATTACTCTATGTATTCCATATCTTTCGGGAACATGACAATGGTTTGTTGAAAAAAAGAAGAGCTTTGGCCGCATTGGCTATGCTCTAATTACTGAGGGGGAGTCGGCTGTATGAAGGTGCTTGCCATAATTCTAGTTCTCTTTATTGTTCAGCTGGCTGTAATTCTGCTGCTTGAATTTAGGCGCCCGCAGCGGGCAGTAGCCTGGATGTTCCTCACTTTTTGCTGCCCCCCGTTAGGGTTGCTTTTCTATTATGCGTTAGGGCGCGATTTTCGGAGAAAAAGCTCATTGAGCCGGAAGTGCATTACCCGGCAGCCTGAAATACACGCTCATGTCTCCGGCAAAAGCCGTGTAGTCAAAAAGCTGGAGGAATGCGGGAACCCGGAGTTCGCCCAGCAAAGAGAGCTGTTATCTCTGCTTTCTGGACTGTCGAAAAGCCCAATTACGGGCTGTAATACCACTCGGCTGCTTTCCAGCACAGAGGAAGCATATACCTCCATGCTGGAAGCGATGGAAGAAGCCCGTGAGCATATTCATATGGAATTCTATATCTTTCGGGACGATGAGATCGGGGATCGGTTCCAGGATGTGATGATTCGCAAAGCCCGGCAAGGGGTTAAGGTGCGCCTGCTGTGTGATGGGATGGGCAGTCATGCCCTAAGCCGCAGATATATCCAGACGCTGCGCAGGGCCGGTGTCGAGGTGCATTTCTTTTTGCCGCCACTGCTTTCGCTGCTGGAAGGACGCTTCAATTATCGCAACCACCGTAAACTCTTGATCATAGATGGATTAGTGGGGTTTACCGGCGGGATGAATGTGGGGGACGAGTATCTCGGCCGGGATCCCAAAATAGGCTACTGGCGCGACACACAGCTGCGTCTGGAGGGGGACGCTGTTTATTTTATACAATACGTCTTCTTAAAGGACTGGAAGCTGGCCTCCGGTGAAGGAGTAAGCCATCCCCGTCTGTTTCCGGTTCATGCCTGCGCGGGGGAGGAGTCGGTGAAGATTGTGCCGAGTGGACCAGATGGTCAAATGGATGCCTCGCAAGAGATGTATTTTGGAGCCCTGTGCGCTGCGAAGAGCCGGATTTGGATTTCCACGCCATACTTTATTCCCGATCCCGCCATTTGCCGGGCGCTGAAGAGTGCAGTGCTCAAAGGGGTTGATGTCAGGATTGTTATCCCGGCGAAGCCAGACAACTGGGTAGTTTATTATGCATCCTTGTCTTATTTGGAGAATCTGCAGGATGCAGGCGTGAAATTCTACCGCTATACCAAGGGGTTCATGCATGCCAAAATCATGGTAGCCGACGAATTGCTGGCTGCGGTGGGCAGCGTAAACCTTGATATGCGGAGCTTCTACTCCAATTTTGAGCTGACAGCAGTGCTGCTGGATCTTAAAGCTATATCAGCGGTTGCAGATGGATTTCAGCGGGATTTGAAGCACAGTGAGTTCATAAATCCGGAGCAATTTAGAGAGAGAGGCCGGCTTGTCAAGCTGGGTGAGGGTATTTGTCAGTTGTTATCACCACTTCTATGACAGGAAAAGTGACAAACAACAAAATTCTTGAACGTTTTTTACATGAAGCATTCATTATGGAACGTTTATTTATGATATAATAAAGTGTACAAATCAGAAATGTAAGAGATGAATCTCATAACTTATGTTTCAAAATTATACTGTAATTGTAGGGGGAGTTCTATGAATGTGAGTCAAGAACTGTTTGCGAAAGAAGGCAGACCACAAAAGTCCGGAGCAATCAAGACGGCGAAGCTCGCGCAACGAGTTGTTATGCTGGCCATAGGGGCAGCGATGATGTCGGTTGCACTGGAGATATTCCTTGTACCGAATCAGATGATTGACGGTGGTATTACAGGGATCTCGATCATGCTGTCGCATATCTTTGATATTCCCCTCGGTATTCTGTTGACGCTGCTTAACCTCCCATTTCTGGTGATCGGCTATAAGCAAATCGGTAAAACGTTCGCTTTGTCCACTTTATTTGCCGTAGTCCTGATGTCCATAGGAACCCAGCTGCTGCATCCTGTGAAACCTTTCACCTCGGATCCACTACTGGCTGCCGTCTTTGGCGGTATCATTCTGGGCGTAGGCGTCGGGCTGGTTGTCCGTTACGGTGGATCGCTTGATGGTACGGAAATAGTGGCGATTCTGGTTGCCAAGAGATTACCGTTTTCTGTAGGCGAAGTTGTAATGTTCTTTAACTTGTTTATTCTATCGGGTGCAGGCTTTGTGTTCGGCTGGAATAATGCAATGTTCTCACTTATTGCCTATTATATAGCGTTCAAATTGATTGATATTACACTTGAAGGTCTAGATCAGTCGAAGTCGGTATGGATTATCAGCGAGAAATTCCGTGATATCGGAGAAGCGCTGACAGAGCGCCTTGGGCGTGGTGTTACTTATTTGGATGGAGAAGGCGGTTTCTCCGGCGAGAACAAGAAAGTGATCTTTGTTGTTATTACTCGTCTGGAAGAAGCTAAGCTGAAAGCCATTGTAGAGGATTGGGATTCTGACGCATTCGTTGCGATCGGTAATATCCATGATGTCAAGGGTGGACGCTTTAAGAAAAAATCCATCCATTAGCGAAGCTCGGGTGCGGGCTTTAACTCACTGAAAGAAGGTATATTTACGAACGATCGCTCAATAAATACGGCGGAACCATCTTTATGTGCCGTATTCTTATATAGAATACCTTCTAGATTTTTTATTAAAGGCATGAGAAAAAGCGCAAGCTGAAAGGGATACTGCATCCTGGGGCTTGCGCTTTTTTGTATTGTTATAGTGTTGTTATGACGGTTGTACCGATTTCAATGTAATCTGTTGTTCTTCGGAAAAAGACTTCTGGGTTCCTGTGCCATCGGCATCTGCTCTAAAGCGAATAAGATAATCCCCGGCAGACGGAATTCGTTTATCATGCAGTTCGAAGGCGATGTCCTGTGAAGGGCCTGTTATGTTTTTAATAGTGAGGGTGTGCCCATCATTACTTAATTGATCCGAGGCTATATTCCTCCACCCGTTCACGAATATAAGATCATTTGTGGTGAACGTCAGTCCTTCCAATGTAACTTCCAAGGTTCCATTCGAATAAGCTTCCCCCATAACATAGTCAAAGCGGATCAAGAATGGAAGAGATCCTGCTAAAAATGACTTGGAGGGTACGAACGCGGCTGGGTCAGGAAACCCATAATAAGTTGAAGGCAGTGTTGGTACGGCTGGACGAGCTCCTTTTTGCAAAGTGAATGTAAAGGCATGTTCAGCATCGAGTGGAGACTCTTTACCATCATCATTCGTGGAGGTAAGGATATAGCTGTATCCACCTGCATCCAGATCTCCGATATTGGCGGCAGGGAGTGATCCGTCCGCCTGACTTAAGCCGAGATTAAGCGGGCTTCCCAAGCGATCCTCTTCATCCACGATGCCATTCTCGTTAAGATCCTCCCAACGATAAGCTTTTACTACAGCGTCTGGTTCACTAACCGCGCCAGCCGAGCCTTTAATTTGATCCTGTTCACCCTTGTAGTTATCAATCACTTCAAATTGTGAGATATCGACCGTTGGCACATTTGATTTGATGATCTGATCCAGTGTTTTGGTAGCGGTGGTTCCTGTTTTCGTTCCCGTTTTGGCTATAGGCGTAACTTCAAGTGTGAGATAGCTCCCGAGATCTTCGTCGGTCAATTGATAAAATTGATTGGTGGCTCCGGGGATGGCTGTTTTGTTGGAAGCCTCTAGGGATTCAGAGCGATACCATTGATAATTCAAGGAATCAACCTCATCGTTCTCTGTGTCAATATAGTCAAAATCAGCAAGGAGTTGATCTCCCACAGCAGGCTCATCTCGTGAAATAATCTGCAAATCCTGAATGGTCGGAGCTTCATTTACGCCGGATAGATTTGAGCCGCGATACTCCTCTTTCCTAAACGCATATGACGCATCTTCACCTCCGATGTAAAGTACAGCCTCTGGTCCCGTCACATCTGAGACAATTTTAAAGCTAAATAAATCAACGACCGATGCCTTGGCGTTCACATGACCTTCGGTCAAAGCCGCATTTAAGACACGCACAAAATCTCTCATGTCCTCATAGTTTTGATCCGCTGTGATCGTAGCTGTATTTACACCGTCGCTAACGGTAAATGTCTTTGGCTGTTCCGTAAAGTTGCTATTGTAGATTCTTTTACTAAGTGCAAACGCAGACGATGTCTCGTAGATCGGCGCCGGAGTCGGCGTTGGCGTCGGTGTTGGTGTTGGCGTTGGTGTCGGTGTCGGTATCGGCGTTGGTATCGGCGTTGGAGTCGGCGTTGGAGTCGGTGTCGGCGTTGGAGTCGGTGTCGGTGTTGGTGTTGGTATTGGTGTCGGTGTCGGCGTTGGCTCCGGTGCCGATGTTGGTGTCGGAGTCGATGTTGGAGTTGGCGTCAGCGTCGGCTCAGGTGCCACCGGCGTTGGCGAAGTCCAATTGCTGCTGTTAGTGCTGGTGGTAGTTGGTGTGGATTGTGGAACGACCACCCCTAATACCGGTTCCGGTGTTGCTGGCTGGCTCGGGTTCTCGGCATCCTGTTTAGATTTTTCGACGAGGAATTTAGAAGCGACTAGAGCAACTTCCTGACGAAGTGCGCTGCTCTTCGGCCGGAAGGAACCGTCAGGATTACCTCTCATTAAGTTTAATTCCAGTGCAGCGGCGACGGAATCCTTAGCCCAAGCAGAGATGGAAGATGTGTCACTGAAGGTTAAGTCTCTGCCTTTTCCGGTGATGTCAACAGCTAAGGCATTCATAAAAATAACAGCCATTTGTTCACGGGTCAGCGTATTCGCACCTCCAAACAGCTCTCCGCCAATGCCTTTCACGAGCCCTGCCTTCACAGCAGCTTCCACGGCATTGAAAGCGTATGAATTACTTGGTACATCACTAAATGTAGCTAATGCAGGCGGGGAAGTCAGATCGAGATTCAGTGTTTTTGCCAGAATAATGGCGAAGTCTTGTCTGGAAATTAAGCCAGTCGGATTAAATTTGCTATCCGTTGTTCCATTTATAATCCCTTTGTCCATTAATTCTAAGATGGCATCTTTCGCGTAAGAATTAGAGATATCAGTAAACGATGCCGAAGCAAATGTGTGAGGTACTAAAGTACCAAGCAGCACAGTGGTAGATAACATGGTTATTGATTTCTTCTTTAACGATTGTTTCTTACTCATAGCCTTCTTTCCCCCTTAAAATTGCTACATGCGACAATTCCCTCGAAAAGTCGACAATATCTGCACGGCTAATTGTACAACTCGCTGCTGAACGTATTCTGGACAATCCCTGGTAGGAAAGTTATTTTGACGTAAGATGAAACGCAAAAAAGCCCTCTTTTTAAGGAGGACTTCTTAAATTTTTATCTTTTTAGGAAAGCTGCCGGGCAATGACTTCCACCGGCTGCGGGGGTACGCTGGTAATCAGGTCACCTGTCCGGGTAAGGCGTTCTTCAATATTGAGCAGATGATAATCCGTAACAGAGACGTTCCGTTCAACTTCTTCCCAGGTTAAAGGTGTTGAGACGGTTGCGAGCGGACGAGCCCGGGGGGTATAGGGTGCCGCAAGGGTTTTGCCGCTGTAATGTTGAAGATAGTCAAAATAAATCCGGTCTCCACGATGCTTCTTCAGCCGCTCCAGTGTGAACAGCTCCGGGTGCTTCTCGGTCACAAAACGTCCGACAAAATGTCCTACCCTTCGAAGGTCGTCAAAGGTTACGCCCGGGGTAATCGGAACGATAACCTGAACGCCGGTTGCCCCGGAAGTTTTGGGAACTGAGTTGAGGCCAAGGGATTTCAGCACCTTACCTACAATCGAAGCTGCTTCCATAATGCGCGGCTCCTCTTCGCGGGAAGGGTCCAAATCAATCATCCATTCACAGGGCAACGTGCTGCCCGCAAGGTGTAAGGACGGATGAAACTCCAGCGCTGCGAGATTGCCGAGCCAGAGCAGTTCAGGCAAGCCCTGCAAGGTAATGTAAGTAATGTCGTCGTGGTTGAAGGTCCGGACGAATGGCGGGAGCGGCTCAGGCGCGTTCTTTTGATAAAAAGACATGCCGGTTACGCCATGCGGATAGCGGATAACGGTCAGCAGCCGGTCCCGGCAGTAACGGAGCAGATAGGGAGAGAGAGCGGCAAGCTTTTGCAGATACAGCTTCTTGGTGATGCCGACCTCAGGCCACAGCGGCTTGTCGGGATTAGTGATGATGATCTCCTGCCCGTCTACTGTGATGGAGCCTTTGACTGCAGTGGGCATGCTGGACTCCTCCTTCGCTTGATTAGAGATATTATGTGCTGCAGGATTTTTTTCAGTCCGGAGTATCTTGGAAACAGACGCATCATAATTTCCCTGAATATGTCCCGTACAGACGTTTCTGTTGCTTATAAAAGTAGAGGAATATGGTTAAAGGGGGTCATTGCCATTTTGGAGGGGGTTGAACAAGCCATTATGAGGGTGCAGGACGGTGAAAGTGAGCAGTATGCTCTCATTGTGGAGACCTTTCAAAAGCCTATCTATCGCTACTGCTGCAGGCTGCTAAACAGCAGGACGGAAGCTGAGGATGCGGTGCAGGAAGTTCTTGTGAAGGCTTATCAGAATATCGGACAATATCGTCCGCTGACTAGTTTTTCTTCCTGGTTGTACAAAATTGCTTATCATCACTGTCTCGCCCTATTGCGCAAGCGGACTCGCCAGAACAAAATTCTCATGCTTTTCCAGCCTGGACCACCTGCTGAAAGTCCAGAGCAAGCGATGGAAAGGCGTATCTTCAGTGAACCACTGGCGATTGCACTAGCGGGGTTAAGTCCGGAGGAACGAAGCTTGCTGGTGCTGCGGGTTTTTGAAGAGCAGAGCTTTGCTGAGATTGGCGAGATTCTTGATAAAAATATGGAGGCAGTCAAGAAGAAGTATAGGCGAACGCTGCTGAAGCTTGGCAAGATGCTGGAGGCGCAGAAAGGAGGGAACACATGGAACAGGAACGATTCACTGCTGAAGAAGAAAATGTAAAGAAAATGAGCCGGAATGACAGCTATCAGGATATCGATGTCAAGGACGCTGTGATGAAACGGATACGTACAATACATGTCCAGAAGGCACAGGATGAGGCTGCATTTTCCCAAGAATCTAATGAGCCATTAATGCAGAGGACTCAGGAGGCGCATCAACGTCAGCCCCGGTTCAAAGCTAAGATTGCGGTGTCGGGAGTTGCGGCAGCGTTACTCATTGCAGTCACTGGTTTTGGGATCTTCAAGCTGGCCGGGGACTACGCTACGCCAGAGCGTCCCCTTACTGCCGTTAAGATTATTGAATCTCAGGCCGGGACTCCGCATGTCCTTAAGAACAGCGCTGGTCAAGTGGTACTGGGAGTACAGAATATTACTCAAGGAGATACTCCCCTACCGAGTCCTTCCCCAGCAGCATTGAAATATTCCGAACGGATGAATACTTATAGAGATCAGGTAGAAGCTGCGTTGAATCCCGGCGAAAGGGCGGTATTTTACGTCAAGGATGCCGAGCTTGATAAATTAGCGACAGGGCTTGGATATGGCACTAAGCTAATTGATGCTGCGCGGCCACAGGTGTATAACGATTATACTGCTTTCGATAAGGCATGGAGTGAGATTGACCATTCCGGAATCCGGATTCCCTCCAGCCTGCCGGACGGATATGAATTTGATCAGGGGAGGATTACCGACCAAACTTTTCTGAACCAGACGACTCCGAAATACCTGACGGTACTTCAACAGTTGGAAGCCGAGGCCCAGGCTGATACCAGTGGAAAGCAGGTCTTTATTAGGAAGCTGGAGAAGAGTCGGGCAAAACATCTTCAGGTCAACCTGGACTACATTAAGAATGGGGCCAAGAGATCAATTCGGTTGAGTGTATCTGAACTCATGACTAACGGCTCTACTAAGGTGAGTATTCTGTCTGGACAGTCAGAAGAGAAATGGTCGATAGGAGGAAAAGAAGCGCTTTTTATCTCCATCTCTCAAGCTGCTGGCAATCAGGGAGGGTGGTTAGCGGCCAACAGGTTAGTTTATTATGACCAAGATTCCAATATGCTGTACACCCTGAGCGATGTCAGTAAACCGTTGACCAAGAACGAATGGCTGGCGTTGGCGCCTGTGTTCATTCAGCAGAGCAGATGAGGTTTTATTCAATCCTTTCGCCTTAAAAGCGGAAGGATTTTTTTTGATGGTGTCCCTTTTTAGCAATGATCGGCGTTGTAAGAGTGAATGGAACTAAGATATCAAATGCGGCTGGTATAGCTGCCAGAGGAGAGAGCCTAAAACGATGAAATGGAATACCAAAGCAATGTCTGTGACGTTGAGTCTTATTTTACTGATGGGGACAGCCGGAGGAACGGCAGGGGCAGCATCGGCCAAGAAGAAGGTGCGAGAGACAACTGCGAAGCAAACTGTTCCACAACCAGCTAAACAGCCCGCAAAGCAGGAACCATCGATTCAACAGCTGATTGATGAGGAACGGGCGTTGAAGCTGAACGCGGGCGATGTTCGAATATCTTACGTGAATAATCCACAACTCAATCCAACCGACGCTATTGATTTTCAATGGATGGCTTACAATTTCAATACGCTTAATGATGCCGCTCAAAAACTGCAAAATTTGGTTGGTGAAAAATTGTTAGCCCCGGGAGGTATTCCGGAAGGCTTTGGATTTGAAAGTGCGGCAATTGATCCTTCTATCCCGTTCTTTCTGAGTGAGGATTATAAGAAGCTCAGGGATCAACTGAAAGCGGAGGCTATAGCTTCCGGTAAAAAATTTCTTGCCAAGAAATACAAATGGACAGGAGCAGAGACTAGATTGACCTATACGCGGGGCGGGGAAATAATTCGTATTCATGCCGGACCGAAGCTGATCCTCCCCGCGGGTGCTACTTATGTAAGCATGCCAGGGGATCAGAGCCAGACGCTGGAGATTGCGGGTCGTGAGGTGCTCTATACGACATTTGGACCGAAGAGCAGTGATTTTAAAGAGGAACTTCGGTGGTTGAGTGAGGATGGGAAGCAGGCCTATAAAATCACTGTCAATCGAAAGAGCACGCTGACAGGTGAAGATTTGCAAACCATGGCTGCCAGTCTGATTACACAAAGATAAACCGGGTATGTCCACTGCAATATTGTAAAATCTCAAGATTTTCTATATAAAATGTCCCGAAGGAGTGCAAAAAACAATGAAAAAGAACATGCCAGCCGCCATTGCAGCCATGAGCATGGTATTACTGCTGGGGGCAGCCAGCGGAGCTGTTAATGCAGCCTCGTCATTCACGAAGCAGAAGAGTCAGGCCACTGCACCTGTGGAGCAGCCTATCAAGACGCCTCTGTCCATTCAACAGTTAATCGACAAGGAAAATGCCGTCAAGCTGCAACCCGGCGAAATCCGTGTGATGTACATTAATCATGGCCAGTCGAATCCGGATGACATGCTGAATTTCAACTACATGCCCTACAGGTATAACACCATTAGCGAGGCTGCACAGAAGCTGCGAGCTTTGACAGGCGAAACACTGGAGGAACCGGGAAATCTCCCGGAACGTTATAATTTTCAGGAAGCAGTCATTGATCCTGTAATCCCGTTCTTTCTGAGTGATGATTACAAGAAGCTCAGAGATGAGCTGAAAGCCGAAGCTGTGAAATCTGGTCAAAAAGTCATTGCCAAAAAATATAAGTGGACCAGTGGGTCGGCTACACTGACCTTTACGCGGCGTGGGGAGAGAATTTGCCTTCATTCAGGGCCGGCGGTCGTGCTGCCTCCGGGTGTAACGTACGCTTCGCTGCCTGGAGATAAGGATGAGGATTTGATTATTAATGGCCGTGAAGCGGTCTATACTGTCTTTGGTCCACATCACTATGATCTCAAGGCTGAGCTGACATGGAGCAGGCAGGATGAAAGTCAGGATTACAAGCTGACGGTGAACAATAAGAGCACTCTTACTAAAGAACAATTGGAAGAGATCGCAGCCAGCCTAATCAATCCGTAATCATGTCAAAAAGCGTTCTTCCGGCAGCCCCGGAAGAACGCTTTTTTCTGTTAAGTCAACGTGGCTGTACCCCGCTGACTTAACAGGCAGTCCTGTGGTGGAATATCCACCAGGGCCTGAATTACGGGCTGGCGCAGTGTTCCGGATGTATTCCACTCCAGAAAATGAATTTTGAAGCAGAGCTGCGGCTTGATCCAGAAGGCTGCCTTACTCCGCTGGGGCAACGCAGTAAAAGGCATGGCTGGAGCTGCCGATGTCTGGGCATACCGGGTCAGCTCACGCCAATCCTGCACGGTCAGCTTGCCTGCACCAGCATGGCCAATATAATGCAGTTTGCCCTCATCGTCATACAGGCCGAGCAGCAGCGCGTTGACCATCCCGTCACGGAAGGTCACACCTCCGGCAACCGCAACAAGATCCTGAATGATTTTGCGCTTCTGCCAGCGCTTGTCCTTGCCACTCAAGGCGTAGGTACTGTCGATGTCCTTACAGACTATGCCCTCCAGCCCGCCCTTTTGGGCAGCATGGAACAGTTCTGCCGGATCGGTATAACTGGGGACACTTTGTACATGTGGATGAGGCAGCAGCATTTCAGCCAGAAGCTGCTGCCTCTTATGCAATGGCTGGTCGAGCAGCCACAAGCCATTGCAGTACAGGATGTCAAAGACCATATACATGATTGGCACCTGCCGTTTTACAGCTTGGATCGTGCCTTCTGTCCGCAGACTGTCCCGCCGCATAACTTCGTGAAAAGAAGGCTTGCCGCCGCTGAGGGCGATAATCTCGCCATCCAGAATGATGGAATTTGCTTTAGAATAGGCAGCAGCATCCGCGAGTTCGGGATACTGGAGCGTGCGGCGGTTCCCACGCCTGTTAACCAGTTCGGTGCTATTACCGTCATAATAGGACAGCATGCGAACGCCATCCCATTTGATTTGGGCGATCCACTGGTTACCCTGCGGAAGCTGATCAGCTAGTATGGGCTCGAAAGGGATCACTGGCTTCAACTTCATCTGCCGGTCCTCTAAGAAATCGTTTCTTTAGACTTAGCGCTGCGGCGCTTAGTTTTAGTCGGTGCGATGACCGGGATGGGGCCAACCTTCGGAGCTCCGGCGGTTGCAGGTGTTGCGGAAGGAGAAGCTCCAACAGGTGGTGCGGCACCGGACGTAACCACAGGTGTAGTCTGGGCAGATGGCGCAGCTCCGGCCAGAGGCGTAACCGCAGGTTCCGCCGCAGAGGTCTTTGCCGTTTTTCTTTTACCTGTACCGGCAGTCTTCGTTTTCTTGGTGCCGGACAGGGAGGGCCCAGGATCTGTGGGAACATGCTGAACGGCCTCGATACTAGCCTGTAGTGCGGCCATCAGGTCGATTACATTGCTCTCTTGCTTCGTAGGTGCAATATGAAATTCCTCCCCTGCAATCTTATGCGAGATGAGATCCTGCATTCGCTGGCGATAATCGTCCGTATATTTGGACGGCTCGAACGGCGTGGACAGCTGGGAGATCAGCAGCTTGGCCATCTCCAGTTCCTTGTCGTTCACGGCACCGGTACCCGGCAGATTGGGAACTTGAGAAGCCGGACGAACCTCGTCAGGGTAGAAAATGGTCTCGATGGCAATGCATTCTTCCAGCACCCGAATCGCTGCCAGGCTGCTCTTGGAGCGGATGGAGATTTTGGCAATGCCGATTTTACCCGTCTGCCGCATAGCCTCCATCAATAGCCGGTAGGCGTTGCCTCCAGCCTGATCGGGGGAGAGGTAGTAAGTTTTTTGAAAATAAATCGGGTCAATCTCTGTCAAATCGACGAAATCGAGAATCGTAATGTTCTTGCTGCTTTCTTCGTTCAGCTGATCCAACTCTTCCTTATCGAAGGTGACAAACTTACCTTTCTCATATTCGTAACCCTTGCCGATCTCCTCCCAGGCGACTTCCTTGTCGCAGACCGGGCATTTGCGCACATATGACAGCGGGCTACCGCATTCTTTATGAATGTAACGCAGCGAGATGTCTTTATCCTCCGTAGCGGAGAACATTTTGACCGGAACGTGTACAAGTCCGAAGCTGATGGCTCCTTTCCACACGGTATGCATGATATCGCCTCCTGAACAATTATGTTACTGCTTTAAATGTTATAAGAGCATAAGGGCATGGATTTGCTTTGGCTTAGTATGGTGCTGGATACGTTTTTCTAGCCGGGTGCATTTTTTGTGAACGATGGGAAAAAATAAGGCCAGGCAAGAGGCTGGAATTCAGCAATCAGTGTGCTGATATGACGTACGGCGGAGGGGAAAAGATGGGCAAATCTTGGAACGAGTGGAGCGACAGCTTGAGTGAGCAGGACATTCCTGCAGAGGTAGTCGACTGGAATGCCGTCACGTCGAACACGCCAGAGAATGAGGATAGCGCGGATGGGGACAAGTTGGATGCAGAGCAGACCATTGGCGAAGTCCCGCCGGTCACCAAACAAAAGGATAAAGCGTAAATGATCCAATTTCACAAGGGAGGAGGACATGACATGGATGTACAACGGGCTAAGGATATTTATGCTTCGAAGGAAATGATTTCGGTTCATCTGGACGGCGAGCCGGTCTGGATTGAGCATGTGGATGCCGAGAACGGCATGGCTACCGTGCAGGTGGGGTCACGTCCGACCAATACGCATACCGTAGGCGTGGAACGGCTGGAAGAAAAGCGTTAAGGAATTAGTCTTACAAGGAACGTCGTAATAATGAGAGCGGGATAAAGAACTGTGTAATAAAGAACTGCGTTGTAAAGAACTACGTGGTAAGAATTACGTGGTGAAGAACTACCCAGTAAAGAACAGTATCATGCTGTCTAACGGCTTGATCTGCTGCAGGCCTGTTGCCCCTTTTGTGGGCAAGGGCCTTTTTGCACATATAAGAATTTATATGTTTTACGCTATAAATTATCCTTATATTTCTGCTGAAACGGATACCGTCCCCTCAAAGGACGGCAAATCCGTCTCTAATTGCGAATCTCAAAAGTGACACCGTTGTTGCGGTAAAACAATCATACCGATATAATTAATTGTATTGTACTTCGACAGATTTCTTGGGTAATCTGACGATTACGGACTTATTTAAAGGTGGTATTGAAGTTGGACAATAATGTCGAATCGGTGCTCAAATACCATTCCTACAGCCTGGAGGATACCGAGAGGCTTGCGGCTGCTCTGGCGGCTGCGGCGGTACCTGGTACCGTAATCGGACTGGATGGCGATCTGGGAGCAGGAAAGACAGCGTTTTCCCAACGCTTTGCCCATCATCTGGGTGTAGAGGGAATCGTCAACAGCCCTACGTTTACAATTATCAAGGAATATGCGGGACGTCTGCCGCTGTATCATATGGATGTATATCGGATATCGGTTCACGAAGCGGACGAGCTGGGTCTGGATGAATATTTCTACGGGCAAGGGGTTTGTCTGGTGGAGTGGAGCAGTATCATCACTGAACTGATGCCTCCGAAGCATTTGCATATATACATGGAGACGGTTGGCCCGAACGAACGTATCATCACGGTAACGGGAACCGGCGAGCCTTATGATGAATGGTGCCGGACTCTGGAACAGAACGGGGTTAAGAAGAATGACGAGTGAAAATGTAGAGCCGCGCAAGCGGTTTTTGGCGCTTGATACATCGACGGCTACACTGGGAGTTGCCGTCACAGAAGGAGGCGTCGTGCTGCATGAGATCAACGCATCCGGCGAACGGAATCATTCCGTTCATCTGCTGCCGATCATTCAGCAGGCGTTGACTGCATCAGGAACGGACCCTGCTAGCCTGGCCGGTATATCGGTCGGCGTTGGGCCGGGTTCCTATACCGGGACGCGCATTGCCGTGACCGCAGCCAAGACATTGGCCTGGGCCTGGAAACTGCCCGTGGCCGGTGTGTCCAGCCTGCATGCCCTGGCATGGGGCGGCTGGCAGGCCGGTCTCGCCGGAGAGGCTGCGGCGAACCGGCAGAATAACGCCGGCAGCGATGTCGATGCCGGCGTTCCAGCGGAGTCCGGGGCCGGTACCTATGGCCCGGACTGGATCATCCCGCTGCTGGATGCTCGCCGCGGGCAAGCCTATACGGCGCTGTTCGCAGCTGCTGACAGCGGTGCGCCGGTTCGCCTCGAGCCGGACGCCATCCGCCTGATGGCGGATTGGGTGCAACGGCTCGGCGAACGGCTGGAAGAAGCCGCCGCGACAGGCACCAAGCCGCGCAGGCTCTGGTTTGTCGGCGAGACGGCGCTGCATGCCAGCGAAGACTCGCTGCGGCCGCTGCAAGAGGCCGCGAGCTTAGAGGCGGTGCCTTATGAATTGGAAGGACGCTGGGCAGGATTGCTCGGCGAAGCAAGACTGGCGCAGGGAGAGAGAGATGATCTGCACAGCATTATACCTAACTATACCCAGCTTTCGGAAGCGGAAGCCAATCTGCAGTTAAGCAGAGAAGGGAGCATAAATAAACGATGACGGAAGCGGAGTCAGTAAGAGGGCAGGGAGACGGTCTTGTTTTTCGCCTGATGAAGGTGGAGGATATTCCCGATATTCTGGTTATCGAACGGGAAGCCTTCACTATGCCGTGGACGGAGGAAGCCTTCCGCAACGAGCTGACACACAATCATTTTGCCAAATATATGGTAATGGAGCTGGCCGGCCATATTATCGGTTATGCTGGGATGTGGGCGATTGTGGATGAGGCCCATGTGACAAACATTGCCCTGCTGGAGGCCTATCGTGGCCGTAAATGGGGAGAACGCCTGCTGGACGAGCTGATGAGAACGGCAGCTTTTTTAGGCATGCAGTCGATCACACTTGAGGTCAGGGTAACCAATGAAATTGCCCAGAATTTATACCGCAAAAAAGGCTTCCGCTCGGCGGGTACCCGTAAAGGTTATTACTCCGATAACCGTGAGGATGCGCTCATTATGTGGGCCGACCTGCCGGCTTACGAGGAGCGAAGCATTTTGGAAGGAAGCGTGGACCATAAATGAAGACTGAAACGGGTGCACTTCAGCCTGTGATTATATTGGCAATTGAGACAAGCTGCGACGAGACCTCGGTGGCTGTGGTTAAGGACGGCAATGAGGTGTTGTCCAATATCATCTCCAGCCAGATCGAGACGCACCGGGCCTTCGGCGGGGTAGTCCCTGAAGTTGCTTCGCGCAAGCATGTGGAAGTAATGACACTGGTCATTGAAGAGGCGATGTCGGCTGCGAACGTAACACCTGAGGACTTGACAGCCATCGCTGTGACACAGGGGCCGGGTCTGGTGGGCGCACTGCTGGTAGGTGTAGTAGCTGCCAAAAGCCTGGCGCTTGCCTGGAACAAGCCGCTGATCGGCACACATCATATCGCCGGGCATATCTATGCCAACCGCCTCGTTGCTGAACTACAGTATCCCTGCATGACACTGGTGGTGTCTGGCGGGCATACTGAACTGGTCCATATGGAGCAGGAAGGCCGCTTTAATATAGTTGGCCGCACTCGTGATGATGCGGTGGGCGAAGCTTACGACAAGGTGGCACGTGCGTTAGGATTCCCATATCCAGGGGGCCCTCATGTGGATCGTTTGGCTCGGGAAGCCGAAGAAGCTGTAACGCTGCCTAGAGTGTGGCTCGAGCCGGACTCTTATGATTTCAGCTTCAGCGGATTGAAATCTGCGGTTCTGAATGTAGTCAACCAGAGCAAGATGAAAGGTTTGACGCCGGATGTCGCCGGAATTGCTCGGGGCTTTCAGGAGTCGGTTGTAGAGGTGCTGGTCGAGAAAGCCGTTCGGGCCGTTCGGGCTAACAGTGCCAAACAATTGCTGCTCTGTGGCGGTGTGGCTGCGAACAAGGGCTTGCGTGAAGCACTGACAGCCCGCTGTGAGAAAGAGGGCATCGAATTGATTGTACCTCCGCCGGTTTATTGCACGGACAATGCGGCCATGATCGGTGCGGCTGCCTATGTGAAATGGAAGCATGAGGGTGGCATTCCTCTCGATATGGTGGCTGATCCTGGATTTTCGCTGGAAAAATGGTCTGTTCCCACCTATTGACTTCAGTTCGTTGTCTGGGTATAATCAGTTCAATTATAAATTAACGCAAACGCAATGAATGGAAGCAGTAAGGAAACTCCGGGTTAAGAGAGCTGCGGGATGGTGCAACGCAGTCGAAGGAGACCTGAACTCGTCCGGGAGCGGAGCGGTGGAACAAAGGAAACCCTAGACTGGGTATTTGGTCGGCAGTGCACGCCGGATCCTTTCATACATCGTTACGGTTAACCTCCGTGAGAGGGTGGTCAAACAAAGGAAAGGGCAGCATGTCCGGTTGATTTGTTTGGCTGTTAAGTGGATATTCCAATGTCGGTGCAGATAGCCGGTATCAGGAGTATCAACAAGAGTGGTACCGCGAAGGTTAATAGCCTGTCGTCTCTTGAATGAGATGGCAGGCTTTTTTGTATGGTTTTTTCCAAAAGATATACGCTGTGAACGGGAGTAGTAGAAGGCTATGGTGTTCAGAGAGCTGCGGTAAGGTGCGACGCAGTCACCAGAATCTTTGAAGCTCGCCCGGGAGCGGAACGGCTGAACAACAGTAGGCCGTTACGGTTCGTCCCCGTTACCGGACCTTCCCGCAGGATGAAGATGAACTTCAGCGTCCTGCCGGGAAGAGGAGCTGGATGCATTCAGCGAGCAGATGATGTTATGCTGTTCGACTGTGCGTCAACAAGAGTGGTACCGCGGAGGGGAAACCCGCCGTCTCTTATATGAGACGGCGGGTTTTTGCGTTCCTGCGGACTGGATGGGGCATAGCTGCATCCGGTCTGCAGGGCGCGGAGAGTGGGAGTTCCGCTGCATAAACAGCGGAATTCACACTGTCATCTAGCTGCCGGCAGCAGTGGGTGGGAATAAGCACAGCCGCAAGTCGACGTGCGGCTGTGCGTAATGAACATAACGAATATACACAAAGAAGAATGTCCAGTGAGTACAAAGCAAGTCCACAGCAAGTTCGTACGCAGTGAGTAAACAGTGGGTACACAGTGCACAAAGCGACTTCATAGTTGGATACGAAGCGAGTGCAAAAGTAAGTTTAGTGGGTACACAGAGCGCTCACAGAGGGGCATATGTGTACAGAGCGAGTGCAGTAAGTTTAGTGGGCACAGAGTGTTGCGCAGAGGGTGCACAGTGGGGCGTAAGCGAGTACAGAGCAAGTGCAAAGCAAGTGCAGAATGTGTCGTGGCCACACGACTAGTACAGCATCAGGGCCAATACCAATATGCTGACTATCATAAGGGCATGGGGCTAATGATGGGATAACGATGAGCTAACGGACCCTAACGTCGTTATTTGCCCGTTAAGCCGCTTCTGGAACATGTAACGGACTCAGGGGACGCTATTTTCGCTCAAATCATGGATTTTACACAGGATTTCTACTCATAGCGTCTCTGGAGTCCGTTATTTTTCTGGAACGGTCGATGGTCAGGAAATAACGTCTCTGTGGTCCGTTACCAGACAAAACAAGAAGCAATCCAAAACAAATCTAAACGAGCCAAAACAAACCCAAAACGAATCTAAAGCGAGCCGAAAACAAATCTAAAGCGAGTCCAAAGCAAATCTAAAGCGAGCCCAAAACGAAACTAAAGAGAGCCGAAAGCAAATCTAAAGCGAATCCAAAGCGAGCCCAAAGCGAGCCCAAAGCAAAGCTGAAAAAAACAAACCCAAAGCAAAGCAAAACAAAACAAACCCAAAGTAAACCCAAATCTAACACATAAATCAGGAGGGATTTACCATGATTATTCCAGTCAAGAAACGAATTCAGATTTTTGATACCACGCTGCGTGACGGCGAGCAAGCACCGGGTGCGAGTCTGACACCGGAGCAAAAGATCCTGCTGGCCTACAAGCTTGCAGAATTGGGCGTAGATGTGATGGAACCGGGATTCCCAGTGTCCAGCCCTGGTGACTTTAATGCTGTGGAGACCATTTCACGCAAGATACGGAACGTGGAAATTTGCGGATTTGCCCGTGCAGTCAAGGGTGATATCGATGCAGCTGTAAAGGCGACCCGTGATGCCGAGCGGCGGCGGATTCACTTGTTCATTTCCTCCTCGGACATTCATCTTCAGCATCAGCTGCGGATGAGCAGACCCGAAGTGGTGGCAAAAGCCCGTGAGATGACGGCATACGCCCGTCAATTCACAGATGTTGTAGAGTTCACGGCGATGGATGCTGCTCGGACTAATATTGATGACCTGATTGAGATGGTGGAGGCTGTCATCGAAGAAGGCGCTACTATTATTAACCTGCCAGATACGGTTGGTTACGCGCTGCCACATGAATACGGTGAAATGTTCCGGCGGGTGCGGCTGGGGGCCAGAGGAGGAGATAAAGTCATCTACAGTGCCCACTGTCACAACGATCTGGGGCTTGCCGTGGCTAACAGCCTGGCGGCCATTGAGGGAGGCGCCACACAAATCGAGGTCACCGTCAATGGTGTCGGTGAGCGAACAGGCAACTGTGCCCTGGAGGAACTGGTCATGGCGCTGGAGACCCGTGGCGATGTTCTGGGTGCAGAGACTGGCATTGCACTGGATCAGCTGTATGAGTCTTCACGACTGATCAGCAGCGCGATGCATTTTCCCATTGCTTACAATAAACCAGTCGTCGGCAGAAATGCATTTCAGCATGAGTCGGGTATTCACCAGGATGGTTTGCTGAAGGATCGCAGCACCTATGAGATCATGGACCCGGAACGCCTTGGTATTCCGCGCAGCATGATTATCCTGGGCAAGCATTCCGGCCGTCATGCGCTGAAGGACAGAGCCGCCAAATACGGTATTGCTCTGGAACCGGCGGAGCTGGACGCCCTGTACGAGTCGTTCAAAGAGACAGCTGACCGGCAAAAGGTTGTCAGTGACGAGCAGCTTCTGCAGATGGTGAGCAGTACCACTGGACAGCAAGCCCAGGTCTATGAGCTGGGCGAGGTACAGGTGCTGGCGGGAAGCGCAGCACGGCGTGTAGCTGCTGTGACCGTGCGCCATTTGCAGAGCGGCAGCGAGACCTCTCATACCAGCACAGGTGATGGTCCGCTCGGAGCGATTATTGCTGCGATTGGGCAAGGAATTGCGGAGGATATTGATTTTGCCGGGCTGGAGCTGCACTCGCTGAGCAGCGGAGAGAATGCCCAGGCTGAGGCCGCTGTGATGGTGGAATGGGGCGGCGCCAAATTCAGGGGGACGGCGATTCACCAGGATATCGTAATGGCTGCCGGACTGGCCTATATTGCAGCCTGCAACGCGGCGCTTCTGTCCGTACGGAATGTAGAAGCGGAGTAGCCAAAAGATGTGCGCTGGCCAACCTGTTCGGCGGATCGCCGCTAGAAATCGGCTTTACGATTGCGCCGGAGGCCGTTTTATCCGCGATTCTCAGCTCCATAGTTCTTCAGGTTTCGGCGAAAGGGAAGGCATGGCCCCCACTTAGCTGTCTTATATTGACTATACCCGCTGTCTGAACTGGAGATAGCGGGTTCTTTTTTGCCATAAAATCACGGGGAATATTAAGGGGAATTGCCTTTGTCAAGGTGTGGACAACGTTATCCACATATTCCGGCCGAATTGTGTAAAAAGTGCGTAAAATCAGCAATACCAGCTCTTTTTTTAAGGGCTTTGATTAGATGGGGGGATGTGAGGTTATTCTGTGGAAATTGTGGATAATGTGGATAGTATAGTGGATAATATTTCCTTGACAACAGAAAGGGCGATTTAATCCATAAAAAAAGCCCCGAAGGGCTGTGTTTAACAAAGAGTTATGCACGAAAACTGGGGATAGAGTTGTGGATAAGTATATTTGAACAAATTGGGAACTGTAAAAATATTTTTTTGAAGCAGATTTACATTATTCGTCAGCAAGGATTTCCCATTCGCTAAAAAATTGACTCAATCGTTCCTTCTTGTCCTTCAATTCTTCTTCATGCTGCTGAAGCGCCAAATAATCCTGGTAGACTTCCGGTTTGGTCATCTCATTCTCTATAACAGCAATCTCTTCTTCCACTGTCGCTATGCTCTCTTCCAGTTCAGTGATCCGGCGCTGACGGTTACGTTCCTCCCGCTTGGCCTGTTTGTCTGCTTCAAAGGAAGAGGCCGTGCCTTTCTCGGCGGGAGGTGGCTCTTTGTCGATGTTTTTAGCAGCAGACTTGAGCGCAGCTTGTTCGGCGGCCTCCTTGGCGATGTCCTCTAGCTCCCGCTTTTTCTCAATATAGTCGTCGTAGTTACCGAGATACGGGTCGATGCCGTCCGGGTGCAATTCCAGCACACGCTCTGCCATTTTATTGAGGAAATAACGGTCATGGGAAATGAACAGCAGTGTGCCTTCAAAATCAATCAGGGCTGATTCCAGCACTTCACGGCTGACGAGATCCAGATGGTTCGTCGGCTCATCCAGGATGAGCATGTTAGCGCCGCGCAGCATCAGCTTGGAGAGCGCCACACGCGCTTTTTCCCCACCGCTCAGTGCAGAGACTTTCTTTAGAACATCTTCACCACTGAACAGGAAGTTGCCGAGGATCGTACGAATTCTGGCTTCCTCCAGCATTGGATATTCACTCCATAGCTCTTCCAGTACCGTATTTCGCGGATTCAGGCGTGTTTGTTCCTGGTCATAGTACCCGATTTTGACTTTGGTGCCCCAGTTTACCGTTCCAGCAGAAGGCTCACGTGTGCCCATCATGCATTGCAGCATCGTGGACTTGCCAATCCCGTTCGGTCCAATTAACGCGGCGGTCTCACCCCGGCGTAGTTCGAAAGAAGCATTGCGGAACAGAGGCGGCTGTCCTTCACCGAAGGCAACGGCCACATCCCGCACTTGCAGCACTTCTTTGCCTGACATGAAGTCTGGCTCAAAAGCGAAGTTGGCCTTTTTCAGATCGCCCAGCGGTTTGTCGATCCGGTCCATCTTCTCCAGTGCTTTGCGCCGGCTCTGTGCCCGCTTGGTTGTGGAGGCCCGGACAATGTTGCGTTGTACGAACTCCTCCATCTTGGCAATCTCGCCTTGTTGCTTCTCGTACTGCTTGAGCCTGGCTTCATATTCAGCCGCCTTGATATCTACATAACGGCTGTAATTGCCCGTGTACCGCCGGGACTGGTGCCGTTCAATCTCTACAATCGTTGTCACCAGCCGATCGAGGAAATACCGGTCATGGGAAACCACGAGAATGCCGCCGGAATATCCGCGCAGATAATCCTCCAGCCAAGTCAAAGTCTCGATGTCTAAATGGTTGGTCGGCTCATCCAGCATGAGCAGGTCCGGGGCCTGAAGCAGAATCCGCGCTAATGCAAGCCGTGTCTTCTGCCCGCCGCTCAAGGTAGAGATGCGGGTATCCGGTGCGAAGTCGCCGAAGCCCATACCATGCAGGACGCTGCGAATCCGGGTATTCATCTCATAGCCGCCGTGGTCCTTGAACCAGTCGGACTGACGGGCATAGCGCTCCAGCAGATCCTCGTACCGTTTGGGGTCTTCAGCGAGTGCGGGATCCGCAATTTGTTCCTCCAGCCGCCGAAGTTCAGATTCTGCTTCTATTAACGGAGCGAAGACCGCCAGCATTTCTTCTTCTATGGTCTTGTCCGATTGCAGTCCGCTGTTCTGGGCCAGATAGCCAATCGTCGTTTCTTTGGATTTATGAATTTGCCCGCTGTCAAAGGACAGTTCACCCGCCAGGATTTGCAGAAAAGTGGATTTGCCGGCTCCGTTGACCCCGACCAGCCCGACCCGCTCTTTTTCGTTAACCTGAAGGTTGATACCGTCCAGCACGCTTTGTATTCCATATAATTTCGTAATTCCTGTTGCTTGAAGAAGCATAATGATGAAACCTCCACCCTTGCATATTACGCCTTGGCGCTGTCGCCTCAGCCGCTATAATCACGTATTCCTTTTAGTTTACATGAAAAGCGTTTCCGGTGCGAGAGTCCGCCGGGGGAAGCAGACCCGAACGTTTCACGAACAGGGCCCGGGACACGGGGAACGCCCGTGCGCAAAACCATGTCTTCGGGCTATCTTGGCGAACCGGGGAGAAGAGTGGTAAACTAATCTTACAAACTAGGAGAAACGACGGACAGAAGAGGGAGGCGGCTGCTTATGACGGGCTTGCATGAAGAGCTCGCGCAAAGAAAGCGCGAGCTGCGGGTGCGGCAGGCTACCGCTCGGGACAACCTGTCCCTGGGGCAGCGCAGCGAGCTGTCCGCTAAGGTCTGCCGCACAGCTTGGGCATGGAGTGAGTCTGAGACTCTGTCTTCAATTATGGCCTATGTATCCTTCCGTTCAGAACTGAACACCAGGCCGTTAATCACACGCGCTTGGGAAGCTGGGTGCGAGGTGCTACTGCCCCGGGTTGTTCCCCGCAGCGGAGCCATGACACTGCATCGTGTCACTTCCTGGGAGGAGTTGTCCGTCGGTACGTACGGCATCATGGAGCCGACAGCGGCCGGAGAGAATGCGGAAACCATGGTCTCCCGCAAACTTCCGGCCGCAGTATTCGTACCAGGACTGGCATTTGATATCCGGGGCGGACGCCTTGGATATGGACGGGGTTACTATGACCGTCTCCGTGCATCCTGGGAGACTAGCGGTCTTTATGAAGGAGTGAGCCCCCCGCTTTGGATCGGGCTGGCCTACGACATGCAGATCGTGGAAGAAGTACCGATGGATGATCATGATGCTATTATGGACATGCTGATTACGGAGCATGGCGTGATGAATTGCCATAACGGAGAGTTTTTCAAGGGATAACCCCTGACAGCAAGAAGTGCAGAAGCTCTAGAAGCGCTGCACTGCATAACGATACATAGCATATAAGAGAGGGAGGGCGAACCTATGGCGTGGAAAACAGCAATCCTGACGGCCAGCGATAAAGGGGCCAGGGGCGAACGGGAAGACACGAGCGCCCAGGTGATCCGGGAGCTGGTAGAGGAAGAACTTGGAGGGGAGATTGTTGAATATCGAATTGTCCCTGACGAGCAGGATGAGATTATTGCGGCTTTAATAGAATTGACTGATTACTTTCAGGCGGACCTGGTGCTTACTACCGGGGGGACAGATCTTGCCATCCGCGATGTAACGCCAGAAGCCACCCGGCGTGTCATTGAGCGGGAGGTGCCAGGGCTTTCCGAGGCGATGCGTAGCACGGTCATGCAGAAGAATCGCGCAGTGATGCTGTTTCGCGGCATTTGCGGGATCCGCGGTCGTACGCTGATTGTGAATCTGCCAGGCACGCCGAAGGGTGTTCACGAGAATCTGGCGGCCATCATGGACCAGCTTCCTGAGGCATTGTTAATGGTGACTGGACAGTATCGTCAGTAACGTTGTTTTCCCGAGTCATTTTCTTGTCGTGTCACCCTATCACTCGAAGAAAATCGATGGATGTGTGATATAAGTTATGGTATTATTAAATCGTCGTAAACGGTATCATGAACGGACAGAATGACAAGGAGGATAAACAATGTTAAGTGGAATTGGTACTCCGGGAATTATCTTGCTGGTGATACTGGCGCTGTTGCTCTTTGGTCCGAATAAGCTTCCCGAACTGGGCCGGGCGGTTGGACGAACCTTCCGCGAGTTCAAGGAAGGCGCACGTGATATCGTCGGTGATTCTGAGCCGGCCAAGAAGAGCGAAGCTCCACCAGCGCCGGAAGCCCCGCAGAATGCAGCGGCCAATGTTCCGCAGGACAGACGTCTACCGGAATAATAGAACAATTAAGGCGGGGGTTTTCTCTTAAGTCGACTAGTGACTTTGGAGAGCGCCCCCTTTTTTTAAATTGGTATCAGAAAACCCCACAAAGTATGGTGACAGAGCAGCGAGCTCCCTGCTGTACTTTGTGGGGTTATTTTGTGTCATGGGTGGTGTCTCGCATGTCTGTGAAGGGTGATGAGATGTCGTTGGTAGATCATCTCACCGAATTACGCAAACGGATTATTTATGTGCTGATTGTCTTTGTTCTGGGCTTGGTGGGCGGATTGTTCTGCGCTAAACCGATCTACGAATATCTGATCCGTTCCGATCTGGCAAAAGGCTTCGTGCTGCACGCCTTCTCCTTCTGGGACGGGATTGGCATGTACATGAAGATTGCCATGGCCGTATCCCTGGCCATTTCCGTTCCTTTTATCATCTATCAGCTATGGGCATTCGTTAGCCCAGGGCTGCGTCAGGTGGAGCGGAACGCGGCGCTGCGTTATGTGCCGTACGTATTTATCCTTTTTATCCTCGGGGTATTATTCGCTTATTACATTGTGTTTCCGATGGCGCTTTCTTTTACAATCTCCATCACAAGAGATATGGGACTCGAAGAAACCTATGGCATTGCTCAATATTTCGAGTTTATGTTCAGCTTGGTCGTGCCGATGGCGCTGCTGTTTGAGCTGCCGCTGGTGGTCATGTTCCTGACCAAAATCAGAATTCTTAACCCGCTGCGCTTGCGCAAACTGCGACGTTATGCGTATTTCGTTCTGGTCTTTATCGGGATTGTGATTACTCCACCGGATTTCATCTCTGACTTTCTGGTAGCGATTCCGCTGCTGATACTGTATGAATTCAGCGTGTTCCTCTCTGCCTTTGTATACCGCAAACAGCTTGCTGCGGATAAGGAGCTGGAGGATCGATACGTTAAGCGACAGGAGGATTAACGGGAGTGCTTGTAGAGTGATGCTTTCCTGAAGCAGCATTGCGTAACAAGCGTGACTGAATTCTGCCCATGATCAGGGTGAAAAAGGCAATCAGCACGAACAGGGCGGTGCCGTTCCAGAGATCCAGGACAATGCCGCCCAGCAGTGGGCCAAGCGCCCTGGAGACTTGAGGACCCATGCCATAGATGGCAAAGGCATACCCTCGCTGATCGGCCGTAGCCATCTCGGCCACGGCTTTCTGCGCATGAGGTCCATGCAGCATCTCGCCGACAGAGAAGATAAACTCTGCGGTTAGCAGCAGGACAAGCGTAGGGGCGAATCCGTAGCCCAGTGCGACCGCAGCGAAGAGCAGGTAGGCGATGCTAAGCATGCGGCGTGCTGTGAAGCGTGACGTCACTTTGGCGACCCACAGCTGGAGCAGGATGACGGTCACACCGTTGAAGGTCAGCATCGTGGCCAGTACGGCTTTATAGTTATCGAAATACGTCTGCAGCTGAAAAGGTAATGTAGAGTCCACCTGGGCATACAGAAAGCCGACAGGCAGGTAGCAGAGTGTCAGCCAGATAATCATCCGGTTCTCTGGCTGTTTTGCTGCCGTCAGCCAAGGTACGGCTGCCCCGTTAGTTTGCCCGCTTCTAGGCAGCCTGGACGGTGCCGATTCCTTCAGGCGAAGCCAGAGCAGCCCTGAATAGGCAGCCAGCAGCAGTGCGGCGATCCAGAAGACGATATGCACGTTCCAGGAGAACAACATGAGTCCGAGGGCAGGACCGAAGGCAGCGCCGAAATTAAGCGCCATGTGCAGTAGCGCATAGACCTCCGCCCGCTGCTCCGGCAGGACAATGTCGGAGATCTGAGCGCTGGCCGCTGGCTGGAACAGGGCAGAGCCGATCCCGTTCAGGATGGAGGCGGCTGCAAAGAGGATGATTCCATCTGCCAGGGCATAGCCGGCGAAGGATAGGGTTTGTAACAGTAGAGAAGCAACCATAACCGGCTTGCGTCCATACCGGTCACTGAGGCTTCCGCCGCCGATTCCGGCGAAGATGCCGAATAAGGGCTGCAGGCCGACAATCAGGATCGGCAGTAGCACAGAGCCGTTCATTTGGTCATGCAGGTATAAGACCAGAAAGGGCCGGATCATGAACATTGTTAATGAACTGAGAATAGTGCCTGTGAACTGGAGCCAAACGGCCCCGTCATAGGACCGGAAGAATGATAACAGGTTGATTTTTTTAGCTGACATGAGGTGTTTCCCCGCTTTCTTTCACCTGCTGTGCATTAATTTGTAGTTCCAAATTCTCGTATGCCAGGCTTCAGTCCCTCAAAGGTCCTGTCTTTTCGATTTCGCTTCCCGCTCTGCACAACTGGAGTATACATGCCGCTATTTTGTTAGTAAAATTAAGGTTGATGATGTTGATATTAGTTTTTACTAATGCTGATTTGGACCAGATGAACAGATGTGTCACAGAGGGGAGGATTCTTCTGCCGGCTTCCGGCAGGGAGGAAGATGACTATACTCCAGTTGCAAGTGTTTGCGGCCGCAGCCGAAGCGAGGAGCTTCACTCGTGCTGCCGAAGATCTTGGTTTTACCCAATCTGCCGTATCGCAGATGATTCAGAGTCTTGAGAAAGAATTGGGCATTCTATTGTTTCACCGCAGCCGCCAAGGCATTGTCCTGACCGGGAACGGAGAGGCGATGCTGAAGCATGCCCGTCTTATTTTGCATACAACCCGGGTTATGAAGGAAGAAGCTGCTCTTGTGGTGCAAATGCAGGCCGGTTCACTGCGGATTGGTGCTACGCCGGATATTGCCTGCCGGTTTGTACCGCAATTGTCTGAGGCGTTCAAGCAGTCTTTCCCTTGCGCGGAGCTTGTGGTTTTCGAGGGAGAATCCGAGGAGATTAATGAATGGATTGCAAGTGGCGTTATTGATATCGGCATAACAATGTTCCCGGATCCGCAGTGGCATAGTGTGCCTCTGATCCGCGATGAGATGGTGGTGCTCTTGCCGGAGAATCATCTGCTGAGGCAGGAATCCCGTCTAAATTTTGAGCAAATCAAGGATCAGCACTTCCTTATGCCGAAGGACGAGGATCTGCGCAAGCTGTTGCAGTCCCGCCATCCCGGTTTCAATGTTGTGATGGAAGTGAAGGACTTCAACACGATTCAGGCGATGGTACAGGAAGGCTTGGGTCTGTCTATACTGCCCCGGTTCTATATTTCCAGACTCGGCGCCAAGCTGCCGGCTGTTTCTTTCGCTCCTGCACTCATGCAGGAAATCGTGATGGCGGTCAAGAATGAGCTCGATATTCCGCCGCTGGCAGCTGAATTCATGCGACTCGGCCTCGCTTATATCCGCAAGCACAGACAAGATGCTGTTACGGGTGAATGATAGAGGAGAAAGGCATATTTTTCCGATGGCTGGATAGAATGTAAAGGGGCGTGTGTCGGACAACCTCCCAAAACCATTTTTTCCCGAAAACAAAATACGAATTTGTGTAAAAGGACTTGAAATCCGCTCTCAAGTTGAGTATCATAAAAATTGTTGTTAGCACTGCGGAGTGTCGAGTGCTAATGCAGCTGAAAAATATGGAATGACGGGCATTTCCTATGCCAGATTCATATTTTTCAAAATATCGCAGTCTGTAGACTACAGCGATATTCCTAATCTCTGTTTTCAAGATCAATCACATAATTTTAAAGGAGGCTATTTTTCATGATCAAACCTTTAGGTGAACGCGTATTGGTAGAACCGAGCGAGCAGGAGGAAACTACTTCTTTCGGAATCGTGCTTCCGGACTCCTCCAAGGAGAAGCCGCAAGAAGGCAAGGTTATCGCAGTAGGCAGCGGCGCATTGAAAGATGGCGTACGTGTGGCACTGGAAGTTAAAGAAGGCGACCGTGTAATCTTCTCGAAGTATGCCGGAACCGAAATCAAATACGAAGGCAAAGAATATTTGATTATGAAAGAAAGCGACATTCACGCGATTCTTGACTAAGAATCGTTTATAAGATTGAACTCAATTACTTATGAATAGTGCACGAAGAAGTGTACGCTAACAAAACTAGGACGATGCTTTCGAAGCCAGTTTTGACGAAGAAGATCGAGGAAGTATATTCATAAAACTAGGACAATGCTTCTGAAGTTAGTTTTGACGGAGAAGATCGAGGAAGTATATTCACAAAACTTTTGGGAGGTATATTACACAATGGCAAAAGAAATCAAGTTCAGTGAAGATGCTCGCCGCGCAATGTTGCGCGGGGTTGATGCTTTGGCAAACGCGGTAAAAGTAACACTTGGACCGAAAGGCCGCAACGTGGTACTGGAGAAGAAATTCGGTAGCCCGCTGATCACTAACGATGGTGTAACCATCGCCAAAGAAATCGAACTCGAAGATGCTTTCGAGAACATGGGTGCTCAACTGGTTAAAGAAGTAGCTACCAAGACCAACGATGTTGCTGGTGACGGTACTACAACTGCAACTGTTCTGGCTCAAGCCATGATCCGTGAAGGTCTGAAGAACGTAACTGCAGGCGCTAACCCTATGGTTATCCGTAAAGGGATCGACAAAGCAGTTCGTGCAGCAGTAGAAGAACTGCAAAAGATCGCTAAGCCAATCGAAGGTCAACAATCCATCGCTCAAGTAGCGGCAATCTCCGCTGCTGATGATGAAGTAGGCCAACTGATTGCTGAAGCTATGGAAAAAGTGGGTAAAGACGGCGTAATCACCGTTGAAGAATCCCGTGGATTCTTGACTGAGCTTGAAGTGGTTGAAGGTATGCAGTTCGACCGTGGTTACATTTCTCCGTACATGATCACTGACACGGATAAAATGGAAGCCGTTCTGGAGAACCCGTACATCCTGATCACTGACAAGAAAATCAGCAGCACGCAAGAAATCTTGCCACTGCTTGAAAAAATCGTTCAACAAGCTAGACCGCTTGTAATCATCGCTGAAGATATCGAAGGCGAAGCACAAGCTATGCTGATCGTGAACAAACTGCGCGGAACTTTCAACGCTGTTGCTGTTAAAGCTCCTGGCTTTGGCGACCGTCGTGAAGCTATGCTGCAAGATATCGCTGCCCTGACTGGCGGCCAAGTGATCACTGAGAAGCTCGGTCTGGACCTGAAGAGCACTTCCATTGAGCAACTGGGTAACGCACGTCAAGTGCGCGTAACCAAAGAGAACACTACAATTGTTGACGGAAGCGGCGACAAAGCAGACATCACTGCTCGCGTTAACCAAATCCGTGCTCAACTTGAAGAAACTACTTCCGAGTTCGACAAAGAGAAATTGCAAGAGCGTCTGGCTAAATTGGCTGGCGGCGTAGCCGTTGTCAAAGTTGGCGCTGCAACTGAAACTGAATTGAAAGAGCGAAAACTGCGCATCGAAGACGCCCTGAACGCAACCCGCGCTGCGGTTGAAGAAGGTATCGTATCCGGTGGGGGTACAGCTCTTGTGAACGTATATAACGCTGTTGCGGCAGTGAATGTATCCGGCGACGAGAAAACCGGCGTAAACATCGTGCTTCGCGCGTTGGAAGAGCCAGTTCGCACAATCGCAGCGAACGCTGGTCAAGAAGGTTCCGTTATCGTGGACCGCTTGAAAAAAGAAGCTATCGGTATCGGCTACAACGCTGCTACTGGTGAGTGGGTGAACATGTTCGAAGCAGGGATTGTTGACCCTGCCAAAGTAACTCGTTCCGCACTGCAAAACGCTGCTTCTGTAGCGTCCATGTTCTTGACTACCGAAGCTGTTATTGCTGACAAGCCAGAACCAGCAGGCGCTGCTGGCGTTCCTGACATGGGCGGCATGGGTGGAATGGGCGGAATGATGTAAGCAAGTTTTAGAAAACCCTTGAGGGGCCTGGTTTTACGGGCCCTTCAAGGGTTTTTATTTTTGGGTAAATATGGTTTACAGATCATACAAGCATCCAGTAGAATAAATGCAACGGAAGCAACGTGCCCTGCCAGTAATGGCGGGGCATTTTACATAAGGAGTGTTAGTGAGAAAAAAATATTCAGAGAGTTTGGTGTCTCATTTTGTGCGTCAGCAATTTTTCTAGCTACATATAAAGTGCCGACTGAAGGGGATATAACATGTTTTTAGCAGATGAAGATTATCAATTTAGAAATACATATTTTATCATTGCGCATTTGAAACCACTAATCTATGGTCTGCTTATATTGCTTTTAATAGTAGTGGGCTTGTTATGCTGGAATAAATACATAAAGAAGAAAGATAAGGATTAAGAATTATAGTTAGGAGGAAGAGGCTTCCTGAGTCGGTTAAATTAATGAATTCAATTTTCTAGACATTGTTCGGTTCGCTGTATAAGGAATGGGCTACATGATGTAATAAAGGCGACCATTCCTTTTCCAGCGCGATGAGTAGAGCTATCCCTCAAGCTCCACCTTGAGGAGGACGGCTGAAATGCTATGCTGAAGGACTCTTTTTCCGCCTAAAAAGATAAACAGCATTTTCATCCGACGGGGGCAGAATGAGAGAAGAAAGCTTCTCGTCTAGCTCCATAGTAAACTTATCAGCGTTATAATAAGCTTCAAAATCTCCGGTAAATGCGGGATTCTTTGTCCCGATAACGATATATAGGTCAACTGAGGGTGTCTTGAAGACATGTTTTTCATATGCATTTTTAGGTACAGGCCAAGAACATAGCACTACCTGGGGAGTGTATTTAAGCAGGGCCGTTTTGGCGTCCGCTTTTTCCACAAAAGAAGGGTAAGCTATATAATGGCTCCAGCTATAGTCATCGGTAGCTTGGCAGTTTATATGCTCACTCTTCAAAAAATTAGCCAAGGTGCCGTCACCGGCAGCGATTTCAAGACAGGATTGATTTCCGATCAGACTGGAAAGCTCTTTAATGAACGCTCGCGAATAGAAACAATAAATCCCTTTTTTATTGACCAGAGGCATTAATATCTTCTTATGGATGACGAACCTCCACCAGAACTTAAAAAGTCCGAGGGAGACGGGCTTCCTCTCAAGACCTTTTCTGAACAAAAGCTTCTGCAAAATAGTGCCATCCCAAAGGTTGAACTTTACATTGTTCTCCGGGGTTTTGGATGAAACGGCGATATTAAGCTGCTCTAGCAAATAAATAGCAAATCGGGCCTTAATCACATCGGGCAAAAAAGCATTTATTGTTGTTTCATTGAACCTGCTTTTTTGAATTTTAGTATGAGCAATCTTTGCGCTTACCGTGTATTTATCAAGGATGGCCGTAATAATCTGTGATTCTCTGATGTTTCTTAGCACACTAATTTCTTGCAGAACCTCTTCTTGATACTCCGGATATTGTTGTAATAATACTTCCATGCTAATTTCATTGGCTAATATTTTCTTGGCGGTGCTGTTCGTAAAATTTCTCATGTTATTCTCCAGTAATCATTTAGTGGTAATCCTAATAAATTCAATATTAATCCATATTATTCTTTAAAATTCCTAATGAAGAGTTTATAGGAAAATTTGAAATAGGATAATGAAAAATGACATTGACTACTGGTATTATTGAGGAATTGAACTTAACATACATGACTGTACTAAGGAGAGGTTCATCAATGAATATGACATGGGATCTGGACAGCCTGTATCCTTCTTTTGAGTCCGAGAAGCTGAAGGAAGATCGCAATCGTCTGGACCAATATATAGAGGGTTTAAAAGAGTGGGCTGCGGCAAATTTGCATATTGAGGGGCCAACCCCTACTGCAACCGAGGCTTTTTTGCGAATATATAATCAATATAAAGGTGTATATGTTTGCCTGATGGCCTACGCAGAGCTAGTACTCAGCGCTGACGGCAGCAGTCAGGAAGCAATAAATCTTCTGGATGATATTGAAAAAGTGAATGCAGAAATTGCTAGCGTGATTGCAGGATTTAAACGCTGGTTGGCTGCAGAACCGAACATGGATGAGCTTATTGAAAGCTCTGCGTATCTTCAGGAGCATGCTTTCTACTTAAAGGAACTCATTGCCCAGTCGAGTTATGCGCTTAGTGAAGAAGTAGAGGCTACTATTACTAAAATGCAGAGCACCGGGTCCAAAGCCTGGGAAAGGCTTTATATGGAGACAGCTTCGAGTGCACTCGCGGAACTTGAAGTTGCAGGCAAGCTGCGCAAAGTAACACTGGCAGAGCTGAGAAGTATGGCCTATGACCACAATCCCATGCTAAGAAAGGCAGCTTATGAGGCAGAGACTGGGACCTGTAAATCGATTGCCCAAGTCTGTGCGGCCTGCATCAATGGAATTAGTGGTGAGGCGCTAACCGTGTACGGAATGCGGGGCTACGCTTCACCTTTGGACAAGGTGCTGACAGCTTCAAGAATGGACCGTGAGACATTGAACGTCATGCTCTCGGCACTTCAAGAAAGCTTGCCAAGCTTTCATAAATTTTATGAGAAGAAGGCGGTACTGCTGGGTCATTCCGGCAAGCTGCCATTCTATGATCTTTTTGCACCAATAAATGAAGAGAAGAGTGGAATCGCCTATGAAGACGCACAGAACACCATAATATCCAGTTTCGGAGCTTTTAGCGGAGAGCTAGCGGATTTCGCCCGGAAGGTATTTGAACAGCATTGGATTGATGCGGAGCCGAGAGCTGGAAAAGGCGGCTACGGAATGTGTATTGATATTTTTCCGATTCAGGAAAGCAGAATTATGACGCAGTTTACAGGTAATTCTATGGATATTGCTGTGCTTGCTCATGAGATTGGCCATGCCTATCATAGCTCCTGTCTGGCGGGGCAGACGATGCTGAATACGGATTATCCGATTCCGATTGCCGAGACGGCTTCGATTTTTTGTGAGACATTGGTTAACCAGACCTTAATTGCTGGTGCAGCAGAGAAAGATATTGCGCCGATCCTGGAGAGAAGTATTTCCGACGCTGGCTATTATCTTGTGGATTTCTATGCCCGGTATTTATTTGAGGTACGTATGTATGAGCGGAGGGCATCAGGAACGTTGTCTGTTCAGGAGTTTAATGAGCTGATGCTTGCATGTATGTCGGAAGCTTATGGAGAGAGCATTGATCCGGACACGCTTCATTCGTATATGTGGCTGGGTAAGGCGGGATATTTTATGGCAGGGAATGAATTTTTGAACTTTCCATATTCATTCGGCCTGTTGTTCTCCAAGGGGCTTTATGCGGAATATTTAAAAAGAGGCGAGGACTTTGTGGATCAGTATCGTCTGTTCCTGAGTGCTACAAGCAAGCATAACATCGTTGATGTGGCCGCCAAAATGAGCATCGATGTTCACTCCGTTGATTTTTGGAGAGGGGCGCTCAGTTTGATCGAAGAAGATATTGCAGAGTTTATCCGCAGGACCTAAATTGGATAGCGAAGCGTTCATTAGTGAGTATTATTATTCCTATTAACCTCTATATTAACCTCTAATGAAACACTGTACTTATGCAAAAATATGCAAAAAAACGTCTAAACATTACTGTGTATATAGTGTTAACTTAATAATCTAACGTCCTGGATGGGCGGGCGAAATCCTTGGTCCACACTTCACCAGAATATTCACCTAAGCCCACGTGTGAGTTTGATCGGGGCTTTGATAGCAGGAAAATATACCGTTAATTCGCTCCCTTCGGTTTATTCGTCCTAAATAAAGGGGAAATATCCCGTTAAAAAACCTCTTTTCGCTGTAATTGTCCAGCTATGAGGTGATTAACGGGATATTTTCCAGTTATCTTTAGAAAAGACGTAAATTTAATCAAAATAACAGGAACTATTCCCGTTACTCCCATGCCCGATCGAGTGAAGTGGAGCTTTCTGGCGTAATTGTCATCTGGCTGAGGGAGCTCCTTAGAACGAAGGGGTCATTTTGTACTTTAGGCTAGAGGAAGTTCTTTATTGAGATATCGAAGTCATTATCGAATGACGTTGTGTGTTTATAGGATCCCACAGTTACTCTCCAGTTCCCACAATCACTCGCCAATTCCCATCGCAAGTCGCCTCAATATGCCCCTTCTGCTCAATATAATGCGTCACAATCTCCGATATATCGATGAGAATCTCTTTAATGACCGGTTTTCCCAGATACATCTCATAGTCGCCCCCGCCGACTGCACGGTAATTGTTCATGACAATGTCGTATTCGCCGTCATTGTCCAGCGGCTTGCCATGGTAGTTCAGCAGAGTGACGCGCTCGCCGACTGGCCGGGCAATATCGAGGATGTACTCAATGCCTTCCCACATATCATAATTGTAATGTTGCGGTTTAGGCTCGATATAGGTTGGATTGATCTCAAGCTGGCCGTTTTCATCAAGCTGGAAGTAATTCGCGGTCTGCTCTAAGGCCTGCCGAATATCGCTTCCTTTCAGTCGCAGCACGGTCAATGTGTTGGGATAGATGAAGTTGGCCAGAATGTCCCGGCGTGTAATGGTCTGATCGAAACCTCTGCACTCATTGCGAAGCAGCGGTGCTGTCGAAATGTCTACGCCCGCCGCTTCCATCTGCACCTTGTTCATGAATTCAATGAACGGGTGATCGGCCAACCGGCATTCAGCAGCGTTAGCAATGGAGAGGTCCCCCTGAACCTGTCCCACGGTGTAGTCAAGCCAGACCTGCGTTTCAGCTTCAACCGCACGTGTCAGCTCAATAATACGCTCATCCACAGCAATAGTGGAGTCTACGGATAGCAACTCTGCTTGCTTGTCCCGAAGCTTCCATTTACCGTTTTCTTCGGTGAAGGTGGCTGTAATCTTGCCTAGCGCCTGCCCATTGAAGCCGGGTTGAAGCACAGTTACTCCATTGATTTCACTGGTAATGGAACGGTGCTGGTGACCGGTAATCAGCACATCCAGTCCCTCAATCTCCATACACATCGCATAACCTTGGTTCTCTCCAGTCAGTCTTTCTGTGGGTTCCCCGGTAAGCAGATCCCGTTCGAATCCCCCATGATACGAAACGACCAGAAGGTCGGGCTGTTCGCTCGTCCGAATGTCCGCACACCACCTTTTTACAGATTCAAGGGCGTCATGGAATTCCAATCCCTCAAGATGAAGAGCGTTCTCCCAATGGGGAATATAGTGTGTAGTTACGCCAAGAATCACAACTTTGATTTTCTGATCGATCCATTTGACAATATAAGGCTTGCCGAAGGCCGGTTCGCCGGTATCCCTATTGGTAATCCCCGCCGAGAGCCACGGGAAGTTGGAGTCCTGCACTGCTTGGCCGAGCACATCCATCCCGAAGTTGAATTCATGATTACCGAAAACTGCTGCATCATAGCGCAGCTCATTCAGGACAGAAATTGCTGGATGGCGGTTCTCTTTGCCTTGAGTAGATGAATAATATGCCAGCGGCGTACCTTGGATAAGATCACCGTTATCGATCAGCAGCAGTTCAGGTGTATGAAGTCGTTCCCTGTGAATGAGGGTTGCGATTTGGGCCAAGCCTTGATGGTGCACCTCGCGAGTCCGGTAATCGACAGGCTGGATATGGCCGTGCAGATCACTTGTGACGAGAATTTCACAGGTGATAGTATCGTTTTTTTTCATGAGTAATAGGCCTCCCCAAGATCATTTCGCTATCATTCTAACAGAAAAAAAAGTGGATTTAAGAGGTTGGGGGAAGATTTTACGGAGAATTGACAATCCCCCTCCTTACTTTTAACAGAATCCCTTTATAGTTTAGAAGTACAAAAAATAGACAAATCTGGAGGTCTTAAGGTTGAAAAAAATCAGTAAATTCGTTTTGCCGCTAATGATGTCTTTTGCATTACTTAGTGGTTGTGGATCTAACAACACGAACCAGGTCAACTCCGCAGACCAAGGATCGGCTAATGCTACCAATGCCCCACAGGAAACGACGGCTCCAGTAGCGGAAGGCTATGTTCCCGAGAAGCTGACTGTACAATTTGTACCATCCCAGAATGCGGATACGCTCGAAGCTAAAGCCAAGCCGCTAGAAAAATTGCTGAGCGACAGACTTGGAATTCCTGTCCAAGTTAGCATCTCCACTGACTACAACACCGTGATCGAAGCAATGGCTTCTAAGAAAGTGGACGTAGGCTTCTTGCCGCCAACCGCTTATGTTCTTGCCAAGGAAAAAGGCGCCGCTGAAGTTATCCTGCAAGCACAACGCTTCGGGGTGAATGACGATACAGGCGCACCTACCGATCAACTGGTGGATTTCTATAAATCGATGATTATTGTTAAAAAAGATTCTCCGATCCAAACCGTTGCCGATCTGAAAGGAAAGAAGATTGCTTACCAGAACGTAACCTCTTCTGCAGGTTTTGTATGGCCGGCTGCGACGCTGATGGACGCAGGTCTTGACCCGTTGAAGGATGTTCAGGCGATCACAGTGAAGGGGCATGACCAAGGCGTACTGGCCGTGCTGAACGGCGATGTTGATGCCGCTGCTATTTTCCAGGATGCCCGTAACATCGTTCTGAAAGACTATCCGAAAGTCTTTGAAGACACGCGGGTATTGGCCTTCACGGACAAGATTCCTAATGACACCATCTCGGTTCGTTCCGACATGAACAAAGAGTGGGTGGAGAAAATCCAGAATGCCTTCATCGATATTGTGGCCGACAAAGAAGGTCATGAAATCATCAAGGATATTTATTCCCACGAAGGTTATGTAAAATCCGATGACAGCAAATTCGATATCGTTCGCGAATACAACGAGAAGGTTAAAACAGAGTAGGTCGGGTCTTTCACAACAATCTTACTGATAAGACATGAGGATAGCCGGTCCGGGGTCTTGCCCCGGTCTGGCTATCTCTTTTATTCGATAACATAAAGGAATGATTCCATTGATAGAGCTTCACAATGTATCCAAAACTTATTCGAACGGTACCAAGGGCCTGAATGGGATTAATCTCACCATCGCTCACGGTGAATTTGTCGTGATTGTGGGACTCTCCGGTGCGGGGAAATCAACGCTGCTGCGTTCGATCAACCGGCTACATGACATTACAGAGGGCGATATACGCATCGGCAGTCAATCCATTACGAAGGCCAAGGGTAGCCAGCTACGGAGGATTCGCAGGGACATCGGGATGATTTTTCAGAGCTTCAACCTTGTGAAGCGGACCACGGTTCTGCGTAACGTGTTGGCCGGAAGAGTTGGTTATCATTCTACGCTGCGCACGATTCTTGGACGTTTCCCTAAAAGCGATATCGAACTGGCATTTCAGGCACTGGATCGGGTGAATATTGTTGAGAAGGCCTATTCACGTGCAGATCAGCTCTCGGGCGGACAGCAACAGCGGGTAGCGATTGCCCGGGTATTGGCACAGGAGGCGCGGGTGATTCTCGCCGATGAGCCTGTGGCTTCACTGGACCCGCTCACGACGAAGCAGGTTATGGATGATCTGAAGAAAATCAATACAGAGCTAGGCATCACTACGATTGTGAACCTGCATTTTATTGATTTGGCGAGACAATATGCGACCCGAATCATCGGGCTGCGGGCTGGAGAGGTCGTATTCGACGGGCCGGTGTCTGAAGCGACAGATGAGAGGTTCGCAGAAATCTATGGACGTCCCATCCAGAAGGACGAGCTGCTTGGCGAGCCTGTGGCAGAGGTGCCTGTGTCATGAGCACCAATACGGAGAAAATTCGGCCGAAAGCACCGAGGAAGCTGAAGCACTATTTTACGGCGGCGATCTTGATTATTCTGCTGTGGAGAAGCGCTGTTCTGACAGATTCCAGCTTGGGCGAGCTGCTGTCCGGTCTGCCTAACATGCTGGACCTGCTGAAGGAGATGTTCCCGCCGAAATGGTCCTATTTTGAAAAAATCGTGGATGCGATGCTGGAGACGATCCGGATGGCGCTGGTCGGCACTACATTGGGCGCTATTCTGGCCGTGCCGGTAGCACTGCTTAGTGCAAGCAATATCACCGTTAGCCGCTGGCTGCATCACCCGGTCCGACTGTTATTGAATTTGATTCGTACAATCCCTGATCTGCTGCTAGCTTCTATTTTTGTAGCCATCTTTGGTCTAGGACCACTTCCGGGGATATTCGCTTTGACGGTCTTCTCGCTAGGGCTGATTGCCAAGCTTACCTATGAGGCGCTGGAAACCATTGATCAAGGACCGCTGGAAGCCATGACTTCCGTGGGGGCGAACAAAATTCAGCGCATTGTCTTTGGTGTAATTCCACAGGTGCAAGCGCATTTCATGTCTTATGTGCTGTATGCCTTTGAAATCAACGTCCGTGCGGCGGCTGTGCTTGGTCTGGTAGGAGCAGGAGGCATTGGCCACTACTATGAGGTGACGCTGGGCTTTTTGGAATACAACAAGACATGCACCATCATCCTGTTCACATTGGCAGTGGTGCTGATTATTGATTATGCAAGTACAAAGCTGCGGGAGAAATTATTATGAGTAAACCATGGAGTGAGATTGTTCCCAAGCCACGAAAGAATCGTTTCCGCTGGCTGATTTATGTAGCGCTGGCTGCAATTTATATTTGGGCTTTTTCCGGTGTGCCGTTTAACGGATTCAAGGAGACAGCCGGGGTAATTACGAAGGCGATCTTTAGCGGAATCTTCTCCCCGGACTGGGGATTTGTCTATTTGCCGGACGGTGAGGATCTGCTGCACGGATTGCTAGAGACCTTAGCGATTTCAGTATTGGGAACGTTTATTTCTACATTTGTTTGTATTCCGTTTGCTTTCTGGGCAGCGGTGAATATGAGCCGGGGAAAAGTAATCTCGGGTTCCGGTAAGCTGGTCTTGAGCTTTGTTCGCACCTTTCCCGAGATTGTTATGGCCTTGCTGTTCATCAAGGCCGTAGGCCCGGGTTCTTTCGCCGGTGTACTGGCTCTGGGGCTGCACTCAATAGGGATGCTGGGGAAGCTGTTCGCGGACGAAATCGAGAATATCGACCGTGGACCGCTGGAAGCACTGATTTCTTCGGGTGCTAGCCGCATGCAAGTATTGTGGTTCGCGGTGCTGCCTCAGGTGTTGCCCGGGTTCCTTTCCTATACACTGTACCGATTCGAGATCAACGTCCGCTCAGCGACGATTCTTGGTGTCATCGGTGCCGGGGGGATTGGTACGCCGTTAATCTTCGCGCTTGGAGCGCGAAATTGGGACCGGGTAGGTATCATTCTGCTCGGAATTATTGTGATGATTACGGTGATTGATATTATCTCAGGTACGATTCGGAAGCGTTTGGTGTAAACACAAAAAGCTACAAGACAAAACTCACACTAGCTAGATTCTGTGTGAGTTTTATTTATATTGAGACAAGGATTTCGAATTTGCGATAATATAACAGGGGAAGTGGAGAATGCAGCTTTAAGAAGGAGAAGTGGTAGATTTGGTTATTCGTATTTTAGATGCTAATGATGCTGAGACCTATCAGAAGCTTCGGTTAAGAGCATTAAGAGATCATCCCGAGGCCTTTCTAAGCAGCTATGAAGATGAAAAGGATATGCCGCTGGCTATGGTACAAACAAGGCTGCAGGCCGATCAGAATAGGTTCACTCTCGGAGCTTTTAACGATAATGGTGAGCTTGCAGGTATAGTGACTTTTATTCGGGAGAACCGAGAGAAGGTCAAGCACAAAGGGCTTGTAGTAGCGGTGTATGTGAGCCCGGAAGCCCGGAAGCTTCGTCTCGGTTTTGCTTTAATGGAGGAACTTATCGCCAGAGCGGCACAGCTTGAGGGCGTGGAGATTCTGAACCTGGCTGTGATGTCCGGGAATGAAGCAGCGGTAAGGCTGTATGAGTCGCTAGGGTTCACTTGCTATGGCAAGGAGAAAAAAGCGGTTAAGATCGGTGATACTTACTACGACGATGAGCTTATGAGCCTGGATTTAAGTGAACGGAGAACATTTTGAATCCGAGGAGCTACAAATAATTGTAATAACATTCCTGCCTAGAGCATATGCTGGTCTATCCGACTTGTCCCAAAGGAGTTGAAGACTTGGCTACTGCGCTTCTAGGCAGTTTTTTATCGGCAATGGCGACTGTTCTCGGCGTAATCCCTATTCTGTTCGTGAAGAGACTATCGGAAAAATGGAAGGATATTCTAGTCGCATTTACAGCCGGAATTATGGTATCTGCTGCCACCTTTGGCTTAATGCCGCAGGCAATCCAGGAGTCGGGAATTATATCCTTGACCCTTGGATTGATCACCGGGGTACTGCTGCTGGACTTGATCGAGAGCCATATTCCCCACATTGATGTGGAGAACAAGCCCGGCTACACCAATATGGATTCGAAGGCATTGCTCGTTATCATTGCGCTCTTTATCCACAACATCCCAGAAGGGCTTAGTACAGGTTTTAGTTATGCCAGTCAGCAGGCCAGCCTTGGGCCCACGGTTGCTCTGGCTATCGGTGCACAGAACATTCCGGAAGGGCTGATTCTGGCTGTATTTATGATGAATTCCCGGACAAGCCGATGGAAGGCGTTAGGGATTGCCGCTTTGACCGGACTGATGGAGATGGTATCGGCGGTGATCGGTTATTTTACGGCCAGTTCGCTGCAGAATGTAGTCGGCTACGGTCTTGCTTTTGCTGCAGGGGCGATGCTCTTTATCGTATACAAGGAACTGATTCCGGAGAGTCACGGCCATGGCTACGAGCGTTCATCGACTTATTCGTTCATTATCGGGCTTCTCATCATGGTGTATATCACACAGATTTTCCAATAGGGTGGATAAAGGATTTTTGGTAAAGTCTGTCGAACAAGAACATTTATGATGACCATATATGAAACGAAAAAATTGCCATTTTATACGTTGCTGTTATTTATTATTGCTGGAATGCTTGGAGCGGGTTTTTTTAAGCCCCGTTCCTTTTTGGCGTTAGCTGCGGTTCTTTATGCTGTAACAGCGGTATATCTGGCAGGGGTTAAAAAGTTTACGCTGCTACCGGTGCATATTTTTCTACTGATTATTATGGTTTTATATTGGCTGGCTGTCGGATATGCCGCTGATCCTGAGCAAGCTGTTCTGGAAGCGGTTAAAGTGTCGCTGCTGCTGCCGGTCACGCTGCTATTCTCAGGCTTATCCAGTCTTCAGCGTGACCGGCTTTGGGCGGCATGGTCCTGGGGCGGTGCAGGACTCACACTTTGGGGGCTCTTCTTCGGCCTCTTCCGTGAGGGCAGGCTGGAATCCACGTTAGGCTATGCCAATGTGTACGCTGTCGTGATGGCAGCGGGCTTGGCCGCTGGCTGGCATGCCTACAGACGGTCCAGTCAGCAGAGATATTGGCTGCTGATGGCCATTCAACTGTGCGGGCTGTTGATGTCAGGTTCAAGAGCAGTATTGATTCTTGTAGCTGCCGGAACGGCCTTTCTTTTATTTTTAAATAAAAGAAGCAAAGGGGCTGTATGGGGAGCAATTATTATGCTTGTGGTCCTATTGGCAGCAGTTGTCGTCGGCGTACTCTATGGCGGCACTGGCAGCATTCGCAGCATTGGCTGGAACGCCACGGAGTTTTCTCTGCGTCGTATCTATTGGAGTGATGGCCTCCGGTTATGGAAGACGCATTGGCTGACGGGTACCGGCGGGGGCGGCTGGGCCGTGCTGTATCCCTCAGTTTTCGTAAAATATGTGCATCAGCAGTATTTGCAAATGGCACTGGATACGGGCATTGCCGGAGCCTTGGCGTTTATAGCCATGATTTTGACTGCACTCCGGGCCAACTGGCGCCGGGGGCGGGAAGGCTTAAACATTATGCTGGCAGTATTGCTTTTCTGCGCCCATCTTGCTTTTGACATCGACCTGGCCTATCCGCTCCTCTTCGGCTTGTTTGTGATGCTGTTGTCCGAAATGGAGCTAGAGGGATACAAGGGAAAAGAGATCATGCTCGCCGGCCTAAGAACTACTGCAGTTGTGCTACCTTGCCTTATCGCTATTTGCACTTTTGTCTGGATGACGGCAGGGTACATGTTGATCTCCAAGGGAGAAGCGGCAAGTGCCCGGAGGGAGTGGAAGAGCGCGCTGCAAAGCCTGCAATCGGCGGAGAAAATACTACCTTGGTCGCATGAGGTGCACTATCAGTTGGCGGCTGTATATTCCGGTCTCGCGCAATCTCAAGGGGATGAGAGTACGATGAAAAAGGCAATTAACGAGATTAGGATCGCTGCGTCGAAGGTCCCTGCTAACAAGAAGTATCAGGAGATGCTGAAAAAGGTGGAGAAAAGTAAGAAATAGGAATATATCTATAGCAAATACATATTGTTATTTGTTGGAATTCATCTTATTATGGGGAAAGATTTCCAATACATAGATATCTATTTTTAGGAGGAATTATTCTGCACAAGATTATGCGAAAAATCAGCGTTTCCCTGGCAGTTGTCATGCTGCTGGCTCTGAGCGCTCCGGTCTTGACATATGCGGCTAGCATTCTCAAATTGAAGTATGATGCGTCAACCGGGGAGATCTCGGGAATTATCTATTCCGATCAGAGGGATATTTCTTTGAGTCTTGACCTGGGAGGACAAGAAGTTCCCGTCTCTTCGAACGTGGTGGGAGAAGTGTATCATTCCTATTCATCCAATATCTTCTGGGCGAATGTGAATGGGCAGATCGGAACGGGACTGGCTCCCTGGAACATTAAGGTCAGAGCTGGGAAGGAGAATCTGATACCGGCCAGTGTAACGGGAACCACCTATGACTTCAATTTCGCCCCGTTGTTTCATGCTCCCGATATCTATCGGAATTTTCAATATGATTACTATAATGACGGCACTCATCTTTTTCTGAATTGGTCGCCAGTAAACCGGGGTAGCGTGTTCGGCTTTTCTCACTACAAGGTATACGACAATAACGAGCTTATATTCTCAACCCGTGACAACTCTATGTTTCCGATAACAGAACGATATGATCGGCTTCCGGTATTTCCGTACCATTCTTTTCACCAATTTCAGGTAAGTGCAGTGGACTGGCTTGGTCATGAGACGGAAAGGTCGGCCCCGTACATGATGAGAGCCCCAGGTTTGATGAAGGAAGCTAAGGCAGAATATAGAGGAGCCAAAGCAGGGACGAAGCTCCAGCCACTTGATAGCATTGTATCCTTCACACCAAGCTCGGAGCAGCTGACAGGTGTCTCTTCGGACGCATTCCAACTGGATTTGAAGTTCACGGATGCGCTAGATTACGACTACAATGCCGTGCCATATACACTCAACTATAATGCAATCCAGGCAAGTGATTTCGAGCTGGTAAAATCGGACGGCACGGTCATTCCCGTGAGAGGATTAACGCCCAAGAATAAGACGATTAGCCTTTCTTTCCAACAGGTTTTAGATAGTAGAGCAACCTATACGTTGCGTCTCTCCAAACAGGCTTCTGGTGATGAGATTGCCCTGCCCAAGGTGAACACAAGAAGCGCCGGGATTGATCTTTATGTGGAAACCCTGCCTGAACATGCCTTGAGCTATAGATTCGAAGCATCTGTAGAGGCGTTCATCGGTACATTTCCAGAACCTCCTACAGGCTTAAGAGCTACTCCAGGAGACGGGACACTAAGCTTGAACTGGAACCGTAATACGGAGGAGGATCTGGATGGGTATCTGGTATGGCTGGATGGCAAGTTGCTGACGCAATCTCCGATTCAGAAGACCAGCTTCTTCATTGATGGATTGACCAACGGAAAGACGTATCATGTCAACGTAGCTGCCGTAAACAAGGACGGTGGTCGTTCGCTGCAGGCCTTCATCTTCCCCGTACCTAAGGTACCGGATGGAAGTGGTGGTACGGAACCGGGAGGTTCAGGCCCTGGGAATGGTAACGGCGGCGGTGGTGGCGTAACGGCTCCAGCACCTGCAACGTTGGAACCGGCCCCTGCAGGTCCGGCGCTGTTAGCCACTCTAGTGGACAAGGATGGTATCTCCAAGACCTTGGGTGTTGCGTTAAGAAGCGAGAACGGCAAGGTTAAAGTACCGGTTGCAGAGGATATCAAGCAGCTTCTGTTGCCAGCAGCAGGGGAGTTATTAATTAAGGACAACACTCTGGTGATTGAAAAAGATGACTTATCGCTGGCTATCCCTGGACAGGTGCTTGAACAGCTAAAAAGCCTGGTTCCTGTAGCGCAGCTAAACACTTCAAGAATTTCTGTCGGATTCGCCCCGATCGGTAGTATCGAGCTTGCTGAAGATACAGCCAGAGCAGCTTCGCAGTCTGCTAATTCTGTAATCACGCCAAGTGGTGCAGCCTTCAACATTACGCTGTCGCTTATCACAAATGATGGAAAGGAAAGTAAGCTTAGCGAGTTCAGCTATCCGGTAACGTTGAAGCTCAAAGTTGCAGAAGGAAGCAATCCCAATCTTACGGGAATCTATTATCTGAATGAGCTGGGTGGGATACAATATTTAGGAGGACGTTTAAGTGACGGATATTTGACGATAGATGTCAGTCATCTTAGCAAATACGCCGTGTTGCAATATGACAAATCGTTCACGGATGTGCCAGCCGGCCATTGGGCTTCATCTGCGATCAAGTCCATGGTTGCCCAGCATGTCGCAACAGGAACAAGCGATACCCGCTTCTCCCCTAATCAGCAAGTGACACGCGCGGAATTTGCAGCCTTTATTGCCCGCAAGCTGAACTTGAAAGCTTCCGGTGCATCTGACTTTACCGATGTACCTTCTACCAAATGGTATAGCGATTCCGTAGCCGCCGTAGTGGGGGCGGGGATTGCCAGCGGACAGTCCGAAACGCTGTTTGCACCGGATCGCCCGATCTCACGCCAGGAGATGGTCGTTATGGTGATGAAGGCTTATGCCTATAAATATATGCTGCCATTTAATGTAGGCGATGAAGGAATACCGTTCGCCGATCAGGCGCAGATATCTATGTGGGCCAAGCCTTATGCAGCCGCTGCCCATAAGCTTGAATTGGTTCAGGGTAGCGATAACAAACTTGAGCCGAATAAGAAAGCTACTCGTGCTGAAGCCGTTATGGTGATCTCTAAGCTGTAACTCACTGCTCGTGCTAAGGCGTGACTGAATTGAATTATGCTATGACTCAAGAGGATGTCCCTAAAGCTATTAGCTCTAAGGACATCCTCTTTGGCATGATCCGCCCCAAAAGAATGGATGATGGCGGTTGGTGGCATGTGGGCTCGGTGGCTGAAAACTCGATCGCTGGCCGCTCGTTCACTGGTCGCTCGTTCACTGGTCGCTCGTTAGCTGGTCGCTCGTTGGCTGGTCGCTCGTTGGCTGGTCGCTCGTTGGCTGCTCGTTGGCTGGCCGCTCGTTGGCTGGTCGCTCGTTGGCTGGTCGCTCGTCGGCTCTCCTCCAGAACACGTACCCTCTGCGCTCCGCAGCTCTATTCCTGCCCGTTCCCGCCTGAAAGCTTTCCATAGGACAGCTAGCAATGGAATATAGACTGTCGACAGTTTTCAACCACTGGGAGCGGTAAACTCCCCTTAACCAGTCGCCTTAACAGTGGAAAAGAGGAGGCTGCTCCCCAACTAACAGCATTTTTGTACCTTATTTTTCTTCAATGTAGGTAAAAAAGTCAAATAAGGGCATTATTGTATCTTATTTTTTGAAAAAGCACGCTGGAAGGGGTATTCTAGAAGATTTAAGGTACAATATTGCACTTAATTTCTACTAACCGGTAGCTGCAGAGGATTTAAGGTACAAAAATGCCGTTAATTACACGTCAATCCTTCTTATAAAAGCTCTCTCTTTTTCCTTTCCAAGCCCGGGACAATTGATCAAAGGGAGAAAGGGAGAAAGGGAGAAAGGGAGAAAGAGAGAAAGAGGGAAAGAGAGAAAGAAAGGGATAATGCACTCAACGCAATAAAATAGGTGCTTATCAGCTAGCCCCTTCGTTATGCAAGTCTCAAAAAAACGGCAATTGAAGCTCGGTGCAGCGTATAGCTGCCCGGCTCCAGTTGCCGTCTTTGGGACGCTTGGATGGAATTATCCGCGGAGAATGGACTCGATTTGCTCCAGCTCTTCCGCGCTAAGCTCAGGCGCGTTCAAGGAAGCTACGGCATCCTCGATTTGGCTCACCTTGCTGGCACCGATCAGGGCAGAGGTAACTATTCCGCCGCGAAGAACCCAGGAGAGGGCAAGCTGCGACATCTTCTGGCCGCGTGCGGCGGCAAGCTCGTTCAGCTTCCGTACTTTGCCAAGAACCTCCTCCGTAATTTCATTCTCGGAGAGGAACACGCTTGGTCCGGCAGCCCGGGAATCGGCGGTAATTCCGTTCAGATAGCGATCGGTCAGAATACCCTTTTGCAGGGGAGAGAACGCAATGGTGCCGATGCCTTCTTCGGCCAGCACATCCTGCAGTCCATCTTCAATCCAGCGCGACAACATGGAGTAGTTCGGCTGATGAATTAGACATGGAGTTCCGAGCTGACGAAGAATTTGCGAAGCCTTGCGGGTATCCTCCGCGTTGTAGTTACTGATTCCCACGTAGAGCGCCTTGCCCTGGCGGACAAGCAGATCCAGTGCGGCCATTGTTTCTTCCAGCGGAGTGTTAGGATCTGGACGGTGATGATAGAAAATATCTACATAATCCAGGCCCATCCGTTTGAGGCTCTGATCGAGACTGGAGACGAGGTACTTCTTGGAACCCCATTCCCCATAAGGACCTGGCCACATATAATAGCCTGCTTTTGTAGAAATAATCAGCTCATCACGGTAAGCGCCAAAGTCTTTGGCCAGAATCTGGCCGAAGCTCTCTTCCGCAGAACCTGCAGGCGGCCCGTAGTTGTTAGCGAGATCGAAATGAGTGATCCCAAGATCGAAGGCGCGTCTGACCATGGCTCTGCCATTTTCAAAGGTATCGATGCCGCCAAAATTATGCCAAAGGCCGAGCGAAATAGCTGGAAGACGGAGACCGCTGTTGCCTGTCCGGTTATATGTCATGTTGTCGTATCGGGTAGAACTGGCGTTGTACATGAAAGTTCCTCCTAAATGTTTTATGAAGCTTACTCACTTGAGATCCTTCAAAATAAAACTGACTCTGAAAAGCACTGTCAATGGTAAGGTTAGGCGAAGGATTTTTCAGAAAATCCACGCTCTTTTCAGGTTTGGGCTACGTTCTTATTGTAGCGAAAGGTGTCTTCCAAGCGTATGTCAGAAAGGAAGGGAATTATAGTACAATGTCCGTTTTGGCATGACGGAGCCGGAAATCCTTCGGAGAGCAGCCCTTCACCTTCTTGAACATGCGGGAGAAGAGAAGCGGGTCCTGGTAGCCGACTGACCTAGCGATTTCACCTATGCTGCAGGGTGTCTCTGTTAGCAACTCGCAGGCTTTAGCGATGCGGAAGTGAAGCAGATATTGCTGCGGCGGTAGCCCGACAGTGCGCTTGAACAGTGCTGATAAATATTTTCGGTCCAGCTTCAAGGCGGAGGACATCATCTCCACAGTAATCGTCTCACAGTAATGTGAATGAAGAAAATGCAGACATTGCTCCACATAGGCACTCTTTTGCCGTAGCACGGGCAATTGGATCGGAGACGCCGGGACGGTCTTAATCAGCAAAGAAAAGAACTCATACATAATCGCTTTTAAAGACAGGTCCAGGCAGTCTGCTGCTTCTGCTGTGGAGGTCAGTTGCGTATACAAGTTGGGCATTAACTGATCATCCATCGGAAATACAGGACAACCTGGAGATAAAGAAGTTTTGGACAGAATAGACTCCATCTGTTCACCGGTAAAACCGATCCAGGAATAGGACCAGGGATCATCTTGATCAGCGGCGTAATAAGTAACGATATGTGGATACGTCAGGAAGGCTTGTCCGGCGCCAAGGGTGTGGCTGCATCCGCCAACCTCGACCATACCGGTGCCTCCATGGATAAAATGAATTTTGTAATGATCACGCACACCGGGACCGACCGTATGTCCTGGAACACATTGTTCACGCCCCCAGTAGTGCAAGTGCAGATCTGGATTGCTCCGAAAGGGACGTTCCGGATTATAGTTATAGATCGCCATGGCTGCTTCAGCCTCTTTTCTGCGAAAGAATAGTTCTGATTCAAGAACAGCACCCTCATTATACCCCAATTCCTGAATAGATGGTTGTGTACACCCCTGGTGGGATGAACAGGCATTCGTTTATCTGCTGAAAGTTTGGTTAATTAAGCTATGAAGCAGGGCAAACTAATGAGAACCAACAACAGGAGGGTACCGTTATGGATAAAAGAATTGTGGGTGTTTTTACAGCCGAACATGAGGCTTCCGCAGCCATTGAGGAATTAAAAAGACATGGTTTTCGGACCGATGATATCTCCGTCATTGCCCGTAATCCAGAGGATGCCCATACGATCCTAGAAGGGACAGGAACTAGGGCGCCAGAGGGCATGGCTTCAGGTGCAGCAACCGGAGGCGTGCTTGGAGGCGTGACAGGACTGCTGATCGGGATCGGTGCGTTGGCTATTCCCGGCATTGGGCCGATTATTGCTGCAGGACCCATCGCGGCAACTTTGGCAGGGGCGGCTGTGGGTGCCGGGACCGGCGGTCTGGTTGGAGGCCTGATTGGACTTGGCATTCCGGAGGACGAGGCCGAGAGCTATGACAGGTATGTAGGCTCCGGACATATCCTGGTGATGGTAGATGCTGGAGGCGAGCATGAACAAGAGGTCCACCGTATTTTCGGACGGTATCATGCCGTGAATGCCAATTACTCGGATAGGGAGATTGCGGAGGAGTTACCCGAAGCCCGGTCATTGGATCTCCGGGAAGCTACGGATGATTCCGTACAAGATACCGTAGATGCCACTTTCGATGGTTCTGGTCTGGAGGGTAAGAACGATACAGGACTGGATACCAGGAACGCATCTTCCGAAGACAAGCTCCCACAGGACCGGGCGGCGCAAGACATCCATCGGTCAGGAATGACTGGCTCCGTTGAAGAATCAGATGCACTTGCCGCAGCTGACCAGAAAGATGCCAGATCATTGGCCTATTCAACAGGCACGATGGATGCAATGGACACGCTCCCAAGCGAGCATGGAGGTAAAGGCACTGTAGGCGAACAGATCCGTGAGGAGCGGCGGCGCGAGGCGGAGGAGAAGGGCGTTGGTGAAAAGGAAGGCTGACAGCAGTCCGTTAACAGATAAGATGTCGTATCTAAGTAGTAATTTAAAGCGCATATGCGCTTTTTTTTATGCCATAAAGGACAGATATTGACTTCGTTTCAACGTAATGTATAATAAAAAAACATATTGTAGAATCGAAGGGGGGAGTTCATGCATATTACAGCAGCGGAAATGGAAATCATGCAGGTGATCTGGAATAGCGATCGTCAGATGACGACAAAGGAGATCATGGAACAGCTGCAAGGTAAAAAAATTACAACCATTGTCACCCTTGCCGGACGTTTGATCGATAAAGGTGCACTAACTTCAGTCAAAATTGGACGTTCTCATGCTCATGAATACTCCGCTGCCATCAGCGAAGAAGAGTATCAGCAGTTACAGACCCAGCAGTTTATTCGTTCCATTCACAAAGGATCAGCCAAAAGTCTGATTAGCAGCTTGTTCCAGGGTGACCAATTAACCAAACAAGACATCACGGAACTTCAACAATTTATCAACAAGAAGGCGGAAGAGCATGATTAGCTGGCTCTTAGCAACGACTTTAACTGGCGGTCTGATCACCGTTTTGATTCTTCTCTTCAAGAGAAAATTAATTAAGAGGCTCGGGACAGCCGGCTATTATTTAACTAGTGTAATAATGTTAACGTTATTTATTATTCCTTGGCATCAAGTCTTTCCATCTGATTTCTCCAGTCAAATCCTCAATAATTCGCTGGAGATGATTCACAACCAGGAGGTTGTTCGAGTTAATGAAAAGGTACCCTCAGCAGATCCCCCACCTAGTGAGCACATCCTGTCTCCACAGCTAGAAGCTACTTCCATTGAGCATGCCTCCCCATTGTTATCCAAGTTGATCGATCTACCTGCCTTGTGGGCCGGTGGCTGTCTAATAATGTTATCCCGTTATTTTGTAAGCTATTACCGATTTAAACGGAAGGTACTGGCCCATAAGCCAGCTTTCATTGACCACATTGGACGCTTAAATATTGTAACTAGCAAGTATGTCCTGTCTCCTCTGATCATTGGTTTCTTCAAACCGGTCATTGTTATTCCTGAGCAACAGATATCGGAAAGTAATTGCCATCTGGCTATTCTGCATGAGTGGAACCATTACAGACAAGGGGATGCGTGGATCAAACTGTTAGCTGTGGTAATCAACTCTATCCACTGGTTCAATCCCGTCACCTATCTGATGCTTGCCAACTTAAGCGAAGCCTGTGAATATGCCTGTGATGAGAAAGTAACCCGGAAGATGAGCATTGATGACAAGAGAGCTTACAGTGAGATGATTCTAGCCTTTGCTTCCCGATCCACCCCCGCACTAAGTAGCAACCTCGCCAAGAGCAAGAAACAACTACTCAGGAGGTTTGAACTAATTATGAGTCCAGTATCCAAAGGCCAGGGATATCTAGGTGTCTTGTTGGTCACAGCGATGACGGCTGCTTCTCTTCTGATTACGACCATGGTGTTCGCAGAATCACCTAAGACGAAGACGCAATATGTAGGAGAAATGTTTACCTACTATAACGTATACAGTACGCTTGACCAGAATATAAAGAGCACCTTTGGATTAGGAAATATAGGTGTAATTGATGGCCCCTTTTGCATTGATGCCAATGGATTAAAGGTGGATTACTATAACCGGACGGAACCGTATTATATGATTAATCGTTCATGGAAGCTGAAAGACAATGCACTGGAGCAGAAGGTGCTTAGCATTGACGGGAAGAATGTCACAGTGGCGTTCACCAAAGAAACCGCTGCTTATCAGGACGATTCGGTTATCGAGAAGATGGTTCGCAACCAAATTGAGTATGAGTTGACTTATAAAAATACGAAGTGGAACCATGACCACCTGGCTTTCATTAATGAGGTTATCTCACAAGGTATGATGGTGGTTCAAAATGTGACGGAACCAAAGGATTTCAAGTTCATCATGTCCACAGAGAAAAATGGAGATCAATGGGGAATGAAGCCATTAACTCGCTATGACGCCAAAACAAAAGTGAAGAGCATCTTTAATCAAAAAGTAAAATTAGCGGCTAACATCAACGGGAAGCAGGGCAAGCAGATTGGCGACTCATTTGTCATCAAAAACGGAGAAACGCTGGCCATTGATTTCAAGAAAACTACAGATAGTATGCCTCAGATTTACTTTTCTGTTATTAATGTAAGGACAGGAAAACCTGTAATGGATGACAACTATTTAGGCAGCGGCAACAGATTTATCTTTATTCCAGGTAAACAGTCTGTCAATAGCACGTTTAAGGTTATCATGAGCGGGGAAGGAGGCAGCGATACCGGAGAGGTAGAAATATTCACGTATAAGTAAGGTTTTTTACAAAACCCCCTCCATCCCCCCTAGCAATCCAACCCAGGGTCAACAATGAAAAGGCGACCTTTGCCCAGATCCAATATCCTGCATGCAGGTATTAGATCTGGGCAAGATCGCCTTAATTTGTTTTCTGATATGCCTTAATTGAATCAATAGTATTAGAACATGCTCAAGGTCACTTTGCGGTCTCTGTTGCTGAGTGTCATGTTGACCTTTGTAGCGGCGCTAAATTCCCGTAAGGGAATCATCAGCTCGTTGTCTTTCATTTTAGGTACGGAGCCGGAAAAAGGCAGCGGAATGTCGTTGACCATGAGCAACCCTTTCGTTTCAGCATTCTCCGATTCTTTGCCTCCCCGTTTCATTCTGGCAATCAAATGCTCCGGTGTTTCTCCCGCCTTGGAAGCGTCCAAACGGTAGCCGATTCGGTCAAATTTCGTATTGATGCCTTTTCCGATCGTGAAGAAAAGATTGATGCCCTGTGACTGTGCCACTTCGAGGGCAGTCAGGCTATATTTTCCGTAAGGGAAGCACAGAATGTTACGGGTATTGCCGAGCTCCGTCTGCAGGCGGTTATCCGCGTGCCGTAAATCAGCATCGATTCTGTTTCGGTATTCCTGCACGGTTTCTACCCGATTTTCTTTGGGCAGATATTGCAAATGCGGCAGCGCAGGCTTCTGATCGCCTTCACGGTCAACAGCGATCATATGATGCGCATCGTAGGTATGGTTGTAGAAGCTCATGCCGGACTTTTTCATCTCCCGCATTTGATCCCACGTTAGCTTGGGTAGGCCTGGCACATGGCCGTCAACTGCGCCGACGATGACAAAGTTGGTCGCTGTATCCCCAAATTCCTTCAGGATCGGATAAGCATAGGTGTAAAAGGATTCGTATCCGTCGTCAAACGTCAGCAATACCGCGTTATCCGGTATCTTGCCACCCTTAAGCATGAAATCAGCATATTGATCCATTGTGATGATGTGGAAATTATTCTTTTTTAACAATTCAAGCTGGGTTCTAAATTCTGATGTAGATATGGATGAGGCTCCCTTCTGTACCTCTGGAGAAATGGCATGGTACATCAGCGTAAGCACCTTGTCGCGGTAATAGATCCCTTTACCGGTGGGAGTCGATTCTTGCGGCAACGGGTCCCATTTGATTTTCAAGCCCAGACTGTTCTCCAGAAAAGATGCGGGAACGAATAATTCACCGTGGCTAAGCTGAAATTTGGGTGGGGGACTTTCCTTGCCCTCCACTAGAAAGCTGTACTGTATCGGAAAAATCATTCGGTACAAGATGACAAGCAGGACGGCGCTGATTACGGTGAGTGTCAAAAGCTTAACTTTACTCGATTTCATAGATGAATCCTCCTTGGCAACAGATAAATAGTAGAAAAAATTCTGATTCCGTCCAGATGTTCTGACCGTATTCAGCGAAAAAAGGATGGCCCCTGCCATTCCGGCATTTGGACCATCCCCAATTTATCATATCTCGCTTAAAATTCTGTGAAAAAAAAGTCATTTTTCTGAAAATGTAAGCTATATTTTTTTTGGTAACGCTGGTGTGCGCTTGGCTTTGAAAATCATCTGCTTCAGAGCTTTTCCATTAATAAGTATGGTTCCAGCAATAATGGTTATTATGCCGAGAAGGGTCACCCAGTTGATCGTTTCATTGTAAAAAAGAACCCCCACCCCTACAGCAATAGGCGGTGAAACGTACAGCCAGGTTGATGGGAAAACCGGGTTGGTCTTGGCGACGAGCCAGTAGAACAGCGTATGACCCACCATGGACCCGATCACAATAAGATACAGGACTGATCCAGCTACAGGGAAAGAGAACAGCCAATCTGGCTGCACATTCTCTGTAAAGAACGAGAGGATAAAGATGAATGCTCCGCCGTACATCATTTGGGCGGCATTCAGGGCGATAGGCGAGACTTCGGGCATATTGGTGATGACTTTTTTGGAATAAATTGCGCCTGCCGCATAGCAGAGCTCTCCGATCAGAATGACGATACAGCCTATAGTCCATAAGGGAGAGACATCCACGGTAAGATTAGGCAGAACCAGCAGCAGAACACCGGTGAATCCGATGAGACAGCCGTACAGGGAGAGTGCGGGGGTCTTTTGCCGCAGAACGAGAGTTTGCAAGAGCAGAATCATAATCGGACCGGTTGCCGACAGTACCGCAGCCAATCCTGAAGATACATATTGTTCCGCCCAATAAAGGGCAGCGAAGGTTGCGAAGGTCAGTGCAGCTCCGGTGAACAGCATTTCCTTGCGCAGCAGCAGGGAGAAGCTGGCTTTGCGTTTCCAGACCATCCATAGGAACAGAATGACACCGGCCAGGAAAAAACGCAGTCCTGCGGAGAAGAAAGGCGGCGCTCCGGCATCCACGCCGATTTTAATGGCCAGGAAGGTCGTGGCGAAGATCAGACAAACAAGAGTATAAGCTAAAAGAATCATGTTCAGTTCCCCTTTGGAAATATTGTGGAGTCGTGCTTGAAGTATTCGTTAATCATATAAGGAAGAGAACAGAACAGATTGATAAATACAGAACAGATGGTTACGGAGATAATGTACAATACGGTATAAGGAAATATAGAAAGTGCGGCAAGAATAGAAAGAACGGAAAGAATGAGAAGGAGGCTTGTGTCTGATGAAAAAAGTGAGGGAAACGGAGCAGGCACATCCCTTGTTCCGTCAAGTGTATGAGTACGCCCTGAATCGTATAGAACGGGGAGAGTGGAAAAGTCATGACAAGCTGCCATCCATCCGGCTGTTAGCCGAAGAATTAGGAGTACACCGGCTGACAGTTTTTAAGGCTTACCGTCAATTGACCGAGGACGGCAAGGTGTATGTCAAGGATAAGTCGGGTTATTATGTGTCTCAGGGCCACGGGCAAATGCTGGTCCAAGGTTTTGACGAAGGAAGCGGGGTCTCTTCGTATCTGCACAGCAATCCCATGTATGACATCCAGCGCATTCCTGTGAAATATCAGTTCTCCTTGGCTCTCATTGATCCGGGGCTGCTGCCTAATCTTTTCTTATCTGACTATGTGAAAAGAGTGTTCGACATGTACCCCAAGGTGATGGGGACTTATGCCAGCGTACAGGGTGACGAAGAACTGAGGGAAACGCTTAGTGGGCATTTTCGGAAGCAGCAGCATTTGCAACTGTCATCTGGCGAGCTCTTGATAACCTCTGGGGCCCAGCAGGCGATTAATCTGATTGCCCGGATGATGCTCGGACCTATGGATTCGGTGTTGATAGAACGACCTACATACAGCGTAGCTATGGATATTTTTCGCCGGGCGGGTGCACGGCTGGTTCCGGTGGAGATTACTCCGGAAGGGTATGATCTGGATGAGGTTGAGGCCTTGATGGCCAAGCATAAGCCTCGCATGTTTTACATGAATCCGACGCATCATAATCCCACAGGTTATACGGTGCCTGTACGGCAGCGTAAGCTGCTGGTGGAGCTCGCGGAACGCTACCGCTGCCTGCTGGTAGAAGATGATCCGTTTCGGGATATGTATTTTGAAGAAGAGCCACCGCCGCCTATTTTTGCTTACGATACTGAGGGTTGGGTCGTCTATATTGGCAGCTTCAGCAAATACGTTGCGCCCGGTCTGCGGATATGCGCAGTCGCCTGCCGGTATCCGCTGATGGAACGGCTGATCAAGATCAAATCGCTTGAAGATAACGGCACGCCGCTATTAAACCAGAAGATTTTCCTGCATTACTATACTTCGCCCCGGCTGCAGCAGCATCTCGGCAAGCTGCGGATCGCGCTTCAGGTGCAAAAGGAAATTATGGAACAGGAACTGTCCCAAAGCGGTTGGCAATGGGAGACTCCCGGTGGCGGGCTGACGCTCTGGGTAAAGCTGCCGGATGGAACGCCGGTGGATGCCCTTCTTCGCAAAAGTCTGGAGCATTCCCTATCTTTTGTGCCCGGATCGGTTTTCGATCCGCTTGGCGAGATGAGATCATGGCTGCGGCTCTGCTACTCTTTTGTAAGCGAACCGCTGCTGCGTGAGGGCATGCAGAAGCTGACGGCCTTGGCGCGAAAATTATAATGCGGGGGTAAGCTGTAGAAATAGAAGGAAAACCTCCTGCTAACATGTGCTTACGGCCCTAGATAGGGTAGGTAGCATTAGCAGGAGGTTTTTCAGTTTACCATTAAACCATCATTTTCTTAAGACTGTGAATATAGCGTGATTTCACGATGAGGAAGAACACACTTTGCAGAACGAGATAGGCGGCAAAGGTGACGAGGACGGGCTCAACTACATTAACGATCCCCATCTGACCGAGAATTGGACTGATCACGACTAGGCTTTGAATGGCCGAGATGAAGATAGGGATATAGAACAGGATAGCAATCTGCTTGGTTGCAACTGCAGACATCTCTCCGGTACTTAGCCCAATTTTGGACAGCGCGCGGTACATGCGGATATCTGCGGCCAGCTCACTGTGCAGTTTGAAATACAGGAAACTGGCGGATGCGACCGAGAAGATTAGTGCTACAAAGATGCTGACGAAGCTGACCATGGCTGTGCTTTGCTTCAATAATAGATAGTTTTCCCCACGAGCCATTAGGTAGGAAGTCAACCCACCGCTGTTATTGTTCCGATTTTCGGCATTAATCTTACCCAGCTTCTCCCCGACAATAGCTTCTTGGCTGCTTGCTGTAGGCAGAGATCCGTTATCCCATGCCGGAACCTTGTAGAGATACTCTATATAAGGCGTAATTTCCCTTCCAACCTTGGCTGATTTGGCGGCCCGAATCGTTTCCAGTGTGGATTCTGGGATGATCACAATAGGAGTGCTTTTATTAAGGAAATCCGCTTGATCTGAAATAATGGTCTTTTTAACGGCAAGCGTCTCTGTTGGATGTTCTTTCATAGTGATTCCGCCCTTGCGGATATAATCAGAGATGATGCTGTCCGTACTGGCGATCAGAGCAGCCTCATTGGGACCCAGGCTATTAATCGCCGGGAATCCGAGTACCCCTGCAAGCTCCTTATATTGGGCCAAACCCAGCAAATAAAGGGTTTTGGGTCTATTTCCGTCCCCGCCAGAATTGGCTAGTGTGGCATTCAGCGTATCGATTCTCGTCTCTGTATACGCAACGCCTGCCGCTTTTAGCTCGCGATGGATTTCACTCCGGTCAGGTTCGGCGGAAGGCGCCTTGTAGAAGGTCTTGGTCACGGCAAAAGGATTGCCAAAATACATATCTCTGCCAGCCTGGTTGATCGACAGAACGACGCCCGCGCCCATGCTGGCGAGTGCGGTAACCACTGTAATCAGGAAGAGCATCCGCGAATTATCGCGCAGCTTATAGCTCATCTCGGAGACCCAGAGCAGACGTGTACCGCGCCAAGTTGACTTCCTGCTGCGCTGGAGCAGGCGCATGAACAGTACGGACAGCTGTGAGTAGAAGAAATACGTTCCAGCGATTCCCGTTACGGCGGCAAGAATAATGGTCACAGGGTTCAGTTCTATGCGCAGCGCGAAAAATCCGGTCGTAAGCAGTGCGGCGCCAAACAGAGATAACAGAATGGAGGCTTTAGGCGGTTTTTTAGGTTTTGCGTTGCCTTGCAGCAGCTCCAGCACTCTGTTTTTACGAATGAACAGCAGGGTGAAGATCGAGATCACCAGGAACAAAGCGACAAAGGAAGCCGCTGTGATCAGCATTGGCTTGAGAGGCAGATAGAACGGAAGCTCATCAATGCCGATGATTTTGGTACTGAGCAGCAGAAAGAACTTGGAGAGCAGCATGCCGCCTCCAATTCCCGTGACAATTGCGAGCAGACCAATCAGCATATTTTCCAGAAAGACCAGCTTATTGATCTGCCCCGGACGTGCACCCAGAATAGTCAGCAGCCCGAATTCCAGATTCCGCGATTTAAGGAACGTTCCAATGGAGTACATAACGAAGAAAAAGGCGAACACATATACAATAGACGCTGCTACCTTCATGCTGATTGCGGCACTAGGTCCCATGGAATTATTGGCTACATCCGGATGATAAATGAAGACGGTATATGCAAAAAAGACCATGACCATAAAGGCGCTACTCAGAAAATAGGCGATGTACGCCCTGGCATTGCGCCGGACATTATTAAACGCGAATTGAGGAAAGTTCATGACTATTCCCTCCCCAGAATGAAAGTGTATCGATGATCTTCTGGAAGAACGCCTGCCGGTTATCCCCGCGATGAATCTCGGCTGCGAGCTTTCCGTCCTTGATAAAGACGATCCGGTTGCAATAGCTTGCTGCCAGCGGATCATGGGTCACGAGCATCAAGGTGGCGCCGTCTTTGCGGTTGATCTCTTCCAGCGACTCCATCACGATTCGGGAGGAATTTGAATCCAGTGCCCCGGTTGGCTCGTCGGCCAGAATAATTGCGGGCGAGGTGATAATGGCGCGGGCGATGGCCGTCCGCTGCCGTTGTCCACCGGAAATTTCATAGGTGCGCTTGTTCAGGATACCCGTAATATTAAGTTGTCCAGCCACCTTTTGCAGTAATGCTTCCATTTCACTGAGCTTACGGTTATCCAGGGTTAACGGTAACACAATATTTTCCGCTACGGTCAACGTTTCCAGCAGATTAAAGTCCTGAAAGACGAAGCCGAGCTGTCTGCGGCGAAAATGGGCGAGCTCCTTCTTGTTCATCCGGTAGGGATTGCTGCCATTGATGTTCACTTCGCCCGAAGTGGGCTGGTCAATGGTGGAGACCATGTTTAGCAGGGTGGTTTTGCCACTGCCGGACGGGCCCATAATGCCAACAAACTCACCGCTTTCGATGCTGAGATGAATATCGGTTAGCGCTTGGGTGAGCACTTTACCGGGATATACTTTATTAAGTGCTTTAACTTCCAATACGTTCATGACGTTTCATTCCTTTCCTGTCTCAAGCGTTAATGTCGCTCTTGCCGCTTAAAGGGACAAGAGGCATGACTTCCTGCTATCAATGTACAGGAATGGGGCAGGTGTGTGCTATGGAATTACCTTAACATAATCTTACATATCCTTTAAGGTTATGTTCGTATTACTGGCAAGGCCGTTCCTTGAGGCGGGTTTTGATGTGCGGCTGTATTATTCCCCGGATCATATTCCTCATTCTGGATTAAGGTTTTGCATAGGGGATTAATCTCTGAATCCAGCGTTAAAAAAGAGGTCATCCGTAAAAAGCCGCAAGTGGCTTTTTACGGATGACCCTTGGGGTACTATCTTTGGGCAGTGCCGCTGAAAATAATCTGTACGGTCGTTCCCTCTTGAACCCGGGACTCCAGCTTTACCTGGTGTCCCAGCCGGGCGCAAATCTCGCGGACGAGATAGAGACCCATGCCGGTAGATTCATGGTATTGGCGTCCCCGTTCGCCGGTGAAGTAAGGATTGAATACCCGTTTCAGATCTTCCGGGGATATACCGATACCTTGGTCCGAGATCTTAAGGACTGTATCCAGGCCCTGACGCTCTGCTGTGATGATCACCGTTTTACCAGAGCCGGAGGTGTAATTAACAGCATTGGTCAGCAGCTGACTCAGCATGAACATCAGCCATTTGGCATCGCTGTACACCGAGAGGTCCGGGTCTACCCGAATCTCGGCATGAATGCCCCGCCGGATGAAGAGCCGGCGGTTCTCGGAGACCGCCGTGCTCACCGTCTGACGCAGGAGTAGCGCTTCCACCTGAAAGTCTTCTTCGAAACGTTCCAGCCTGGAAGTGTAGATTACCATCTCCAGCCCTTTACGGAGCCGTTCCACCTCTTCCTGGATGCTGGCAGCAGCATCGTCCTCCAAATCCTGGAGTGTGAGTTGGATCACGGATAGCGGCGTCTTCATCTGATGAACCCAGCGGTTCATGAAGACGATATGCTGATCCATCCGCGTGACATGCATGTTAAGCTGCTCCTGATAATGGCGATCCATCCGCTGCATCAACTCATTGACTGCTTCTGGCAGTGGAGAGTCACCGAGCGGCGCAAGGTGATCCTTGGAAGGAGGCTCCTGCTGCAGACTCAGTACAGCATATAGCCGGCGGTGCTGTACATAACGGTAGCACAGGTAAAGCAACAGAATGACACTACTAATCAGCATACCGTACAGCACAATGGAGAGCGGCCTGTTCTCCCCGGATATCCAGTACAGCACGGGTACTAGCAGCATTTGCAGCAGGTAGAACAGCAGCAAGGGGAGTTGATTCTTCCAGAACAGCTTCATAGGCTGCTGTCACCAAGGCTGAGACGGTAGCCCGCGCCCCGCACAGTTTCCACGATGTCCTCTAGCCCCAGCTCCTTGAGCTTTTTCCGGGCCCGGGTAATATATACGTTCAAAGTGTTGTCATCAATGAAATGCTGGTCTTCCCACATGAGGTCCAGCAGTCGCTCCCGGCTGACGACACGGCCTTCCTTGAGCATAAGTGCTTCTAGCAAAACAGCTTCTTTCTGAGTCAGTTCGGCAGTTTCCCCGGCATACTGCACAACGTACCGCTCCGGATAAAGGATCAGCCCACCCGACCGCAGTGTACGTTCTTCCTGGGTCTGCGCATAGGAACCGTAGGCCCTGCGCAGGTGGCTGCGGATTTTGGCTAGTACGACCTCGTAGTGAAAGGGTTTCGTAATATAATCGTCGGCGCCGTTCTCCAGTGCCATAACCTGATCCATTCCGCTGTCCCGGGCGGAGATGAAGAGAATGGGACATAGAGAGAACTTGCGGATTTGGCGGCACCAGTAGAACCCGTCATACCTAGGCAGATTGACGTCCAGGAGTACGAGATCGGCAGCGCTTTGCTTAAAGTCCTCCAGGACACTGTTAAAATCGTCTACGATAACGGTCCGGAATTCATATTTGGTAAGATAGGCACTCAGCAGGGTGGCTAGCTTGGCGTCATCCTCAACAATGAAAATCGTCTCCATGTTCAGGTCTCCTTTGGTTCAGAGTAAAGGCAACAGCAGAAATTATTGATATTTGACGATCAGGGCATTGCTGATCTGGCGCCCAGGCGAGGTTAAATATTTTCCATTGTAGAATAGCCCGCTGGAGGCTCCGCCATCCAGATTCATCGCCTGATAAGCGCCAGCCTGCTTCATAATCTCTGCCATTTGCGGAATGGTAGCACCGCCTGTGGTCACAATAATCAGCTTATGGTCGCGTGTCAGACCCAGTGCGCTGCGCGCGCCGCCGCCGGTCAGAATCTTGGGATCGCGGAAGCCCTCGGCCGCCACATTCAGGGATACCTTGCCGTCAAGCAGCAGACGCGGGCCAGCTTGAACAGCACCCTCAACTTGTCCGGCGTTGAAGCGAGCCTTGAAATCAAGACCAGCTACCAGTCCGGCCAAGTAATTCTTATCGTAAGCGAAGACGGCTCTGCGATCGGCCGGGCTGTCTTTGAGCAGCTTACCGTTGCTCACGATATATCCGTAAGGAGCTTTATATGATCCTTTGGTATAGGCATCAAAGAAAGTTCCGTTGACAGCAGCAATGGCACCACTGCGCTTGGCAATGCTGTTCAGATCCTCTACTTTTCCAACTGTATTTCCAGCCAGGACCATATCCAGTCTGACCTTGGGATGCAGCAGAGAGACGGTGACCGTCTGGATTTGGAAGCTGCGGCTTCCGACCTTAACGCTCTTGGCAGCCGCTACTACCCCTTGACTCTCCGCGGGGATCAGTGCGCCACTAAGTACAGGCAGGGTGGAGGAAACGTCCCCGCTAGCGATCGTAATGGAAGAGGATGGCGCGTCCCACTTTAGCCCCAATCCCAGTGATTTGCTGACTACAGACAGGGGGACATATAAAGTGCCGTTATCTGTAAAAGCGCGTTCCGTAGTGGTTGTTGCTTTACCATTCAAAGAGGCTCCGACTTGTCCAGGTGCAAGCGTGAGGACATTGTCGTCCTTGGTAATTTCAATTTTGTCTCCGGCAGCGCTCCATCCAGCCTTAATTCCATCAAAGCCATTCAGGAAGCGGAGGGGAATGTAAGAATGGTTACCCTTGTCAACGTATACCAGAGTCTTGGGTGCGGGGGCCGCACCGGCGGACGAAGGCGCCGAGGTGAGCGTTGGAAGTAGAAGGGCGGCGGTCAAAATCAGTGAACTGCATGTTTTTCTCATGTTCATAATCCGTATGTATCTCCTTTGGTCTGTGCAGCATCTAATGCTGTCAATTAGGATAATATGGCCCAATTTGCATAATCTTGGGCGTACTTATCATATAACTGGTCCCCGCAACCGTCAATTCATACCGTTTGGAGCGCAGGCAGAACCCCCTGTATTTTGGTTTAGAGAACCGCTTAGGGGAACCGCCATGTGCAACCGCAGCCGTCATAGTTTATACTTTAAGTAATCATGGAATATATAATGCATAAAGGCAGGTAATGCAATGACGACCACAATTGGCTTGATACGGCACGGGAGCACGTTCTGGAACAAGGAAGGCCGGGTCCAGGGCATTACAGATAACCCGCTCGATGAGGAGGGGCTGGAGCAGGCAGAAGCGATTGCTGAACGACTCAGCGGAGAGACATGGGATTATCTCTACTCTAGTGATTTGCTCCGGGCAAGACAGACGGCGGAGGCTATCAGCCGGAGACTAGGTATGGAAATTGCCGGTCTCGTACCAGGTATGCGCGAGATGGACGGGGGACTTATTGAAGGCACCAATGAACAGGAGCGTGTGGACCGCTGGGGAAAAGACTGGAAAGCGCTTGATCTTGGTCTGGAGAATCCTGATTTTGCCCAGCAGAGAGGCCGGCAGGCAATCGAAGAACTGGCGGAGAGACACCCGGGCAAAAATGTGCTGATAGTCAGCCATGGCGCTTTGTTGCGCCACACGTTGCGTGGGCTTATTCCCGGTCTGGATGTTAATGATCTGCTCAAGAACACCTCTATTACTCGGGTAGTTAAAACAGATGGCATCTGGAGTTGCGAGCTTTACAACTGTATCGAGCATCTGAGTGGCTAGAGGTAGTTGTTCACACAATAAGTGAATTCCCTTGTGAAATTATTAAAATGGCAGTCCGCGATTGATAGCGGACTGCCATTTTTTACAGCAATGCATCAACGTTCAGATGAGCAGCCGGATCTATTTCGAAATACCATTGTGCAGTAAGGCCAGCCGTGATTTTCTCCGGGGTTCCAGTTTCACTCTTTCAGCTCCCTTTGACAGACTTGTTCAGAAAATGTTGAGATGGCTTATGTTATACTTAAATATTATTATCCGCATTTTTAATATTCAATAAAGGTTGTGTGGATGCAGCATGGAAGAAACCCGAGTATTTATATTAACTGTGTGCTCCGTCCTCATTGCTGTGTCAGCCGCCTATGCATCACTGCGGCTGCTTCAGGGTTATGCAGGCAAGTCCCAGCGAGTCCGGGCCATGTACACCGGCATAGTCATTATTATAAACGGCTGCGGCATATGGGGGATGCATATCCTCGGACGCGTGCGCAGTCCACATACTGACGAAACCGGACAGAATCTAATGATCTCTTCGGCGGTTTACGCCATAACCATTGCTTTTCTAATGTTCCTGTGCTCCAGAATCATGCTGATTATGGCAGAAAGAGACCAGCTCAAGGAGCTGGCCTATAAGGATGCGTTAACAGGGCTGCTGAATAAGAATGGTATGGACCATTTTTGGGACCACTGCAAGGAAAATGAACAGATTGCGGTATTGTTTATCGACCTGAACCGTTTCAAATCGATCAATGACAGGCTCGGCCATCATGTAGGTGACTTATTACTGGAAGCCGTCGGCGGCAAGCTGGCCCAGTTCTCTAGTAAGGGGCGGCGTCATATTTATCGGATCGGTGGAGACGAGTTCGTCATTATTGCCAAGCGCTACAGCCAGAAGGAAGCGGAGCAGCTCGCTGTCCGTATTCTGGAGAAGACCGCCAAAAAATATAGCCTGGAACAGCATAATCTGTTCGTATCAGCAAGTATAGGTATCGCCATGAGTCACGGTAAGGTAGACCGCTACCAGCTTCTCAGGGAGGCCGACATCGCCATGTATAATGCGAAGCAGCTCGGGACGGGACGTTACTCCGTATATAAACCGGCCAGCAACACATTGAATGTCAAATAGAATGACATCTTAATAGTTCACAGTGTAACACCACGGGTTTCCGTTGATCAGGCACCGGGGGCGCGGTAGGGACTGGCCGTACTCTTACGTCCCTTGATTAATAGCAGGCAGAGCAGAGCCACCGCCATACTAAAGGCTGCGCAATAGAACAGAACAGAATATCCAAGCAGATCAATTAATAGACCGAGAATTGGCGGAGAACCGACGGCGGCCAGGGAGGATACCAGATAATACATTCCTGTCCGTGTGCCGATGCTCTCCTCAGTTCCTGTAGCAACGAGATAAGGATAAGAGTTAATGTTGATGCAGGCCCAGAAGATGCCCCCCAGCACTAGCAGTCCCCGCAGTATAAGCAGATTCTCTGCCACACCTACAAGCGCAAACACAGTCATCAGACCGCATACACCGGTAATGATGACTTTTTTCTTGCCGAACCGCCCCCCCAGCCAGCCGCTGGGAATGGCGAAGAGCACAAAGGCCAGTGAGAAGAAGGTGAGTGAGAAGGATGCTGCCTTTTCGCTAAGGCCAAGGTGATGTTTGCCATACAGCGTAAACAGCGTTTCCACCCCTTGGTAAGCAACGAACCAGAAGAAAATCGCAGCCAGCAGAAATAGGGTGGTCCGGTCCAATTGGCTTTTAAATGAGATGCGTCTAGCTTTGGCAGTGAGTGGTACAGAACTCGGTATTGAATTCTCTTCGCCGATAAGAGGGGGTTCGGCTGATGCTTCACCAGGAGGCATAGCTGTATGTTTCACCCGGTCCCGTTTCTCATTAATAAATCTTGATACAACTAGCAGACAGAGTAGTGTAATCAGTCCGGCCACAATAAAGGGCAATGCCGGGCTGGAATCATACAGGATAGATCCCACACCAAAGGCCAGGATGGAGCCGATTCCACCCATGAAGTTGATTAATCCGTTCGCTTTCGTCCGCTGGCTATCTGGTGTAATATCGGGCATCAGCGCCACAGTAGGCGAACGGTACAGGCTCATCGCCAGATTCATGAGCATCATGAAGAGTAGCAAGGTGAATAGTCCGGTGTGGAACGGAATCAGCATCGTCAGTACAGCGGCCAGGGGCATACCGATTAACAGATAGGGCATTCTGCGCCCATAGCGGGTTACTGTACGGTCGCTGCGGTTGCCGATCCACGGCTGCAGGAACAGCGCAAAGTAATTATCAATGGTCATCATAAAGCTGATCAGAGCTACACTGTGCACATACTTTTCCAGGAAAAAAGGAACAAACGCGTTATATAAGCTCCACGTAATGCTGATGCTGAAAAAGCCGAAGCCGAGCAGCCAGACCTTTTTCACCGTGTCACACTCCTTTGGCAGCCAGCAGTCCGGCCAGAATGTCAGGATGGTCCGTAATGATGCCGGCTACACCTGCATCGATCAGGTATTTCATCCGCTCAGGATCATTAACGGTGAATGGATGGTAGACGACACCGCGTGCCGCAGCTTCTGATACGAATTCCGGCAGTACTGCATAGTGGTTGGCATGCAGCGCAGCAGCACCAAGTGTAGCGGCATAATCCCAAGGGCGGTACAGGCCTTCCATGTACAGGATACCCGTGCGGATCTCCGGTGCCAGGGAGTGGAAATAAGCAAGAGAGTAGTGATTAAAGCTCGAAATGACAACCCGGTCGCTCATTCCCCATTCGCGGACAGCGGCGATAACTTTCTCCTCCATGCCTGGGTACGGGAACACTCCGTTTTTAAGCTCAATATTGAGAATGGTGTCGGTCTTGTGGAGCAGCTCGAGGAGGTCTTCCAGCAGCGGCAGTGGTTCCCCCGCAAAGGATTTGCCGAACCAGGAGCCGGCATCAAGGCTTAGCAGCTCGCGCAGCGTGTGATCCTTCACAGCACCGGTGCCGTTTGTGGTGCGTTCCAGCGTTTCATCATGAATGAGAATGAGTGCGCCATCCTTAGACATTTGAACGTCAGTTTCGATTCCGGTCGCTCCCAGCTCCAGGCTCTTGCGGAAGGCCGCCATCGTGTTCTCCGGGCAGACGGCGGATGCGCCGCGGTGGGCAAAGTTTATAATTGAAGTCATCGGTATGCTGTCCCTCCAATGGTTTGTTTAGTGTACCTGATTAGTCAGGCTATCCCATTCTATTTCCACATGCAGCAAAGAAACCCTGTCCGAAAATGCCGGCAGGGCTCCTATTTCGCAAATTTAACGCGGCCATTACATCCCCTTGTTGTTTTTGAGCCATTCCAGCAGAGTAGCCACACTTTCTTCGGGGGATTGCTCTGCTGTATGCAAGGTTAGCTCCGGATGTTCCGGGACTTCGTAGGGATCAGTTATGCCCGTGAACAGGGGGATATCGCCACGGCGCGCTTTGGCGTATAGTCCCTTGACATCCCGTTCCTCGCAAACCTGTAAAGGGCAGTCTACATAGATCTCGCCGAAGCCTGACAGGGTCTCCCTGGCGTATTCCCGCATCTCGCGGTAAGGACTGATCACAGATACGATTGTGATTACGTCATGACGGTTCAGCAGCCCTGCGAGATAGACAGCGCGGCGGATATTTTCGAACCGGTCCTCGCGGCTGAAGCCCAGACCCTTGCAGACATGCTGCCGGAGGTCATCGCCATCGAGCCATTCCACAGGTAGGCCTAGCTCTTCCAGCACTTCCGTCAGTCTGGAGGCGATCGTTGATTTGCCGGCACCGGACAAGCCGGTTAGCCACAATGTAAATCCGGTATTCTTGTTCTCATTCATAGGTTCATATCTCCGTATGGGATTCGCTCCAGCAGCCCGGAGCCATAGATTTCCTGCAGCTCCAGATGGGGCATGTGGATGTAGCCAATATAGCAGTCGCAAACGTTCATTCGGCAAGCCCGCTTGGCCGAGAGGCCTTCCAGTCCGTCCCGGTACAGGTTGCCGATTACACCCCGGTCTTTGTAGCAGCGTTTCACCAGTCCGGCTCCCTGGACATAGAAGACGGTGCTGCCAGCGCTGCAGAATTTACCGAGGCTTTCATAATCTGTTGCATTAATTTCAAAGTGCGGGTCTAACCCTCGCAGATAGGTCAGGTCTTCTGCCGTGTAGTAATCCGGGCGATCCTTGTAGGCATTGATCCACAAGTATACGTCCTCAGGCAACGAGGTACGCAGCGAAGCTATAGCGGGAAAGGCACTGCGGACGCCCACACTGCCTACACTGAAAGGAATTCCGCTGTTGTAGAGGGTCATGCACTGGGCGAGAAAACGTTCTTCTTCTACTTGTCCGGGATGGTAGGTCGCCCAGAATGCGACTTTGGCCGGGTTCAGCCCGGAAGTGAAATCCAATCTGGCCGACAGGTTGGTCTGGATCGCCACCTTATCGACATGCTCCATACCTGCAAGGGTCGTGATGGCGTCCTTGTACCAGCGGTGAGTCAGGCCTTCTCCGTACGGATTGAAGAAGATGGAAAGGCGGTGACCGGACGTTCCCTGATCGCCTACCCATTGTACGAACCGCTCGACGCCCTCACGGTCTTTGGCAAGTGTTGCGGCGCTATCCCGTGTTTTGCCGAAGGGGCAGTAAGGGCAGTCATAGTTGCAGGAGGTGAGGGTCCCGCGGTAATAGAGAACGGCCTTCATGGGAGGACGAACCTTTCCATACGCTCCCGAATGCTGGATGAAATAAACCAGTCGCCGATAGAGTCAGAGTAGCCTAGAGCTTCGCCGGTCAGGCGCAGCACATCGTCCTCCACAAGGCCAAATCCGGAGTCGGTGAGCAGAGCTAGCTCAGGAAAATCGCTCCACAGCAGGGTGCCGAAACGTTCAGTATACTGAGACAGCTTCAAGCCCTCGCTGTGCAGAATAGCCTTCAGGATAAAGCGGCGTTTCTGTTCTTCCGGCTCCAGCACAATCCCGTAATCGGCGGTATCATAACGTTCTGCGGCTACATAATCGGCGATGATGCTCTCCGTAGCCTTGCGGCTGACTCCATAACGAGAGGCATAGTGTACGCCCCGGGTATAGGAGCGGGCTCCGCACCCCAGCCCCACCATCCCTTCTTCCTGGCAGCTGTAATCCAGAAGCGGCTTGTGACTTTCGGCTGTCTCTTTAGCGAAGCGGCGCATAGAGTACTGACGGTACCCATGACGTTCAAGCAATTCGCGGGCAGCATTATAGCACTGTAGCCGGATATCCTCCTGTCGCTCCAGATCGCCGGGTTTCACAATCGTGTGCTCACGGGTGTAGAGGGGATAGATGAAGATTTCACCTGGATTATAAGACAGCGTCTGGTTCAGCGAATACAGCCAAGTCTCTACGGTTTGACCTGGAAGTCCATAGATCAGATCGAGATTCAGAATTGGAAAATCATATCGACCCAGCAGCTCCAACGCCCGGTACACTACGTCAGGGTCTTGAGGCCGGTAAATTGCTGCCGACTCTGAGGCGACGAAGCTTTGAATGCCCATGCTGACCCGGTCTACGTTTGCGTCTTTCAGAATTTCCAGTTTTTCTACAGTAAGGGTCTCTGGCGAAGTTTCTACCGAGATCGAGACTTTGTCTGTTGCGAGCCCCATGATGTCCGTGGCAATGTAGAACAGGCGGCGGAGCTGATCCGGGGCAAGTAAGGTCGGGGTGCCGCCGCCAATGGCAAACCGGGCATATGGCTTATGGGCCGTGAACGGCGCCCACTGCCGGGCTTGACGCTCCAGAGCATCCACATAGCGGGCGTGCACATCAGCCCGTTTGTCAGGCAGTGTGAACAGATTGCAGAACCCGCAGCGGGCACCGCAGAACGGGATATGCATGTATAGAAAGAACGATTCGGCAGGTTCGTCACGCCATAGTTCATTCAAGGGCAGCGGCGGTTCCAAATCACGGTAAGCCGTTTTATGCGGATAGGAATACAGATAAGAACGATAAGGATCAGCGGTAATTCCGCTTTTCCATTGCAGAAGCTCCTCCGATGAGGGGGACGGGCTAACGTCGCCATGGAGCAACCGGGGATGATACGATGACGCCATAGACTGTTCTCCATCCTTTCGGAATCCATTTGGTATCACAAAATAAATTCGCGGTATGGAACATTCCATACCGTCTCATGCGCGAGCCGGTGACCTTGATAGCCATCTTCGCCATAGGCTGTGCCATGGTCGGAGAAGGCCAGACAGAATGTCGGATTGCCGCGCTCACGGAAGGCCTGGAATAGACGGCCGAGTTCTCCATCGACGTAGCGGAGCGCAGCGCGCTGGCTGTCGACGGAGTCTTTTTTGGCTCCTGGCAGGAAATAATGGTTCGGTCCATGGATCGCGGATACGTTCAGGAACATGAATAACCGCTGTGACCGATCCACAGTATCCAGAATTTTAAGGGCATGATTCACCTGATGCTCTGTAGAACGGGGGTTCGTCACACCGAAGTTCATACGCCAGTAGCTTTGTTGAAAATAACCGGGCAGTACCCGGGCGAGCGGATTCTTCTTGGTGAAAAAAATAACGCCCCCGATACAAACCGTCCGGTAGCCTTCAGCCGCCAGTCCGGAGACGATGTCCGGTGTATCGAACAGCCAGGTATGGGGATGGGTCTTCATCCCGGTGTTCTTGGAATGGAACATGCGAATATGTTCCGACTTGTCTGTTGTTGCAGGCGTTGGCAGGAAGCCGCCGAAAAATGCGTGATGAGCCGCATAAGTGAAGCTTCCCGGCGTATGTCGTTTCTCCCATGATCCGGTTCCGCACAGGTTGGGACAATTCTCTTCCTCCAGAACGGCAGCATCATAACGTAGAGTATCGAGTGTAATCATTAGGATGTCATGGGTGCCAACAATAGTGTTCATATCTGTCATGATGATCCGTCCTTTATAAACGATGTTGAGGGAGGGAAGGCTGGGGTCTGTCAGCCAGCATCTTCATCTCCCATTCATAGGTACCGTAGCCGTGGTACTCCACATCATACAGCAGATCGCCGAATGGATTAACATCGGCAATATATGTGCGCTGCGGGTTGCCAGATACCAGTACATCCATCCCCGCAATTGCGGAGCCTGGAAAAGCAGCAAGTGCCTGCCTGGCAGTCTCCTGCACTTGTTCCAGCATCTCTTCGGATAGCCCGGCTTCGGTGGGTGTCATCCGCTGGCTGCGCAGATGCAGATTTGTGATCGGTGTCGTGCTGCAGCGGGCCACAGCATGGCAGGCCTCTCCGAAGACGACAAGCTGACGGATATCAAAGGATCGTCCGCCTTGACTAGCCTTGGGCACCCACTGCTCGGCATAGGCCCCGTGCCGATAGAGCCAGTTGATAATGGCTTCTATGGTTTTGCGATCGGTATAGCGGCGCAGCTTCCCCGAATTATAATAGATCGGAGGGCGGGTAATGAAGGATTCTACCCCGACGGTTGTTATCGCCAGTTCCGCCCCAGTGGAAGGGTTCACCTGATAAGCGATCACGCCGGAAGCGGCAGAGCCGCAGGCCAGCTTGATGAACACACGGTGCATTCGTTCCGCGGCCATTTTCTTACGGAGCGAAGCATAGTCCACAGGGGGCTGAGTGCCACCGAGCGGGCGCGGCACGGGAACTCCCGCTGCTGCGAGAATTCGCTGTGTCTCCCGTTTGTCGGTCATGGCGATAATCTCCGCCGGATCATTAAGCCATTCCGCGCCGGGCCAGGCCTCCGCCGCCTCGCGCTTCAACCTTCCCAGCAGCCGGCAGTAGCCGCGGAACCACTGGGAAGGATGGTGCAGCACGCCCGGCAGGTCCTGCAGCCGGAGCGCCGCCTTGACGCTGAGCGGCAGCGGGCGGAGCTGTGGCCGCTCAGCGCTATGGGGCAGCGAATCGAGTTGTCGCTGCTCGGTGTTTGGCGGCAGCGAGCTGTGCTGCTGCCGCTCGAAGCCTGGATACAGCGCATCGCTGGTATCCGGGGCGTCCGGCGCGCCCAGGGCAATCAGGGCGCGCTCACTCTCGAAGCTGCCGCCTGGCGAATCCAGGCGCAGCAGCGGGGAAACGCTGCCCCTGCCGGCAGCGTCGGCCATTGCTGGCTGCTGCTCTGCCAGCAGCTCAGCTAAAGACCGGCCCTGTAGCAGTCCGGCGTAGGGCAGGATGATGGCGGGCGGGAGGCCAAGCCTCTCCCTGGCCTGCCGGATGCCCTCGGTCCGCCGGTCGCCAGGATGGCCGATGACGATCAGCGGCTGCATCTCGGCGTTACTCCGTAATGGACGGATAACGCCAGTCCTCGTCATCATCGCTTTGCTGCTGATCGCTGACATCGACAGGCAGTCCGCTCTGCTGCCAGCGGGCTACCATTTCATTAGACATATAATGATAGCTGAGATTCAGCGCTTTTAATTTCTTGATTCGATCACTGGCGAGCAGTGCTTCAGCACCGGTATCGCTTAAAGTGCCAAGGGACAGGTCGAGTGTGTCGAGCTGATCCAGAATTGGAGCATCTGCGATCGCTGCTGCGATCTCGTCCTGCATCTCGCTATTTTTCAACCCTAGATAGTTGAGCTTGGGGAACTTGCCGGGTTCAATTAGTGGGAGAATATCCTCCAGACTGCCGTCAAATCCGTATTCATCTACACCGAGGTACAGCTCTAGCTTGCGTAGATTCGGCAGACTGCTGCCGGCAATTTGCGCAAGAACATCCTTGCCCAGGCCGCCACAGATGATTCTCAGTTCCTCCAGCTTGTCATGCTTCAGATGGCTCAGGCTCAGATTGTTCGAGCCTTGAATGGTGAAGGATTGCAGCTCCGGAAAGGCAGTGAGCAGCGGCGACAGATCACTTTGGGTAATCCACGAAATCTCGCATTCCTCAGAGTCCATCTCGCCGATGAACAGCTTACGAAGCAGTGGGAAGCTTGCACTGTGCTGGACAAGGGCCTCTACCACCTCTTCCGAGCTGTTCTCATAGGTCTGTCCCCAATCGCCAATAATCAGGCTGCTCAGTGCTGCACTTTCAGCGCTCTGGCTGAGCTTTTCAATCTCTTCACCAATCCGCTTACCCTCTTCGAATTCGTCGTAGCCAATCGTAAGCTTCACTTCAGTCATGATGTTCCCTCCCGGAAAAAGTTTTACTTCGAAACTACCCTATCATTTGGCGAAAGGGGAGTCAAATGACCAAAGACCCAGCAACGCTGCTTGCAGATCATCAGCTTTATCCTCATGAATAAACGGCAAGCCCCAACTCCCGGGGCTTGCCGTTTATTCATAAAATCGTGCTTCGTTATTGCTTTTTGTAGTACAACACTGTGGTGTGGAGTTCTCCATTCCCGGAGCGGGCAAAATACGGGATTCTGCCCGCCTCAATAAAACCGCGCGACTGGTAGAGCAGGTTGGAGGGATCACCCTCACGGGTATCCAGTGTCAACAGCTCACGGTCTTCTGCAGCAGCTGCAGCCTCGGCGGTATCCATGAGCCGCCCGGCAATGCCTTTTCTGCGATGATCCGGGTGAACCATCAGTTTGGCGATCTCCGCACGGTGGAGCGCATTGGCCTTTCTAGCCAGCTGCAACTGGATCGTACCTGTAATGGTATCCCCTTCCCGCGCGATCCAGAGCAAGACGCCAGGACTCAAAACGCTCCGCCAATAATCCAAGGCTTCGGCTTTGTCTAATGGCGGGAGGAAGCCGATGGAAGCTCCATCATTCACAACAGAGATCAGCATTTCACTTAACCCAAGTTCAATTTCTGGAGTCAATGATTCTACTAGTGTGATTATAGGTTCGGTAGTCATGGGCGACCCATCCTTTCAATATGACGATGATGAAATATACTAATTGTCATTATACTGACGTTAACTATATTTACAATAAAATTCGATAGCAAGATAATTTGTGTTATATGTATGTAATATATATAAATTTATGAGGCGACTATTTACCTAATAAAGTCCTGAATTGTTGTAAAATTGTAAAAGTCCCTTGGAACGCAGTACAATGAATGTAGATTATTGTAACTTATAGAGAAATTAAATAAAGCCATATTAGCAGCATTCATCAGGAAGACATGGATAGGGGGAAGAGTGACTATGCTATTGGAAGTGATTGCGACAACCTTAGGGGATGCTGTGACAGCCGAGCGCTATGGTGCTGACCGCATAGAACTGATTGCAGGCATCGCTGAAGGCGGTTTAACGCCAAGTCTTGGCCTGATTGAGCAGGTGCGAGCGGCCGTTAACATCCCGGTCCGGGTAATGATTCGTCCGCATGCCCGCTCATTTGTATATGATGAATCCGAGCTTAGAGTTATGCGCAGAGATATCCGTCACATTGCATCGGTGGGCGGGTTGTCCTTGGTGTTGGGGGTGTTGGGCCCTGATGGTACCATTGATGAGCGGGCACTGGCTTCGCTTCTGGAGGAGGCTCCTGGTGTGCCGGTTACCTTCCACCGGGCGTTTGATGAAGTGACCGACCAGTTGGAGGCTCTGGAGGTGTTGCTTGGATATCCACAGATTACGGATATTCTGACATCCGGTGGCCGCCGGACAGCCCCGGAAGGGGCGGAACGGTTAGCCGTACTGGAGCGGCTGACCGCTGGAAAGCCGCTCCGTATTCTGGCTGGCAGCGGCTTGACCGCCAGTGGCTTAAGCGATTTTGTACGCGACACGGGCGTGCGCCGTTTGCATTTTGGCTCCGCCGCTCGGAAGAACGGTGACCCGCTGCGCCCGGTGGACGCGTCGCGGGTCACCGAGATCCGCAGGATTCTGGGATCATTGAAGTAATCGGCTTACCGGAGCAGGAGCTTGTAACAGCTTGGGCAGCCATGTCAACAGCTTTTCCCGGGTTAGGGCGTCGTCGGTGTTCCATTTAGCCTCGTCCAGCAAGTAAACGAAGTCGTTTTGCACAGCTGGGAGGCTTGCCCACTCGGGACTGTGCAGTAGTTCTTCCATAGCCAAACGGGAATCCTCCCGTTCGGGGATGAGCATGAAGATACGGTCGCCTGTGTAGGAAGCCAAGTCACCAGCTTCAATCTCACCGAAGCCAAGATCCTGGTCCAGAATCTCTTTTCTGATCCTGTCCACAGGTTTAAAGCCGCCTGGCGCATAGAGCGCCGGGGCCAAACCTGTGCATCCCATGGCAAACAGGCGGTTGCCATGGTCGTGAATCAGAACAGAGGCCGTTTCACCCGGTCTCACCAGCTCTTCAGCATGCAGGCGCTGCCACAAGGCAGCGTTTTTTGTGCTGAAGCTGTCCAGCCAGGCTGCGGCCTCGCTTTCTTTATGTAGCCAGCTTCCCAGTATACGGAGGCGCTCTTCAAGCGAAGCGAATGAGTCGAAGGCTAGTGTCGGCGCGATGGCAGAGATGCGGCTGTACTCTTCATCATTGGCACTGGACAGAATGATAAGATCGGGACTCAGGGAGTCGGCCGCCTCGGTATCCAGTGGGAAGCCAACATTGACCAGCTTTTTCAGTCGGTGCTTGTAGACCCGATTCCAGGAGAAGGCATCTTCTCCACCGATAGGTTTGATCCCCAGTGCCAGCAGATCGCCGATCGTCTCGCCGTGATAGATGATGCGTCTGGGCTTCTCCGGAATCTCTACTTCATGACCAGTCCAATCCGTTACCCGGCGGGTTGGGCGATGGAAGTGGGCGTATTGACCCGGTGCGATCCCGGTTCTCTGCCGGAAGCGGCGGTTGAAATAATACTCATCAGTGTAACCGACCTGGCGGGCGATTTCCCGCAGCGGTTCACCCGAGTGGAGCAGCAACTGCTTGGAGTGTTGAATCCGCAGATCAGTCAAATACTCTAACGGCTTGCTCCCGGTAAGGTTCTGGAAGATTGGGGTGTACTGCCAGATGGACATGCCGGCAATCTGGGCCAGCTGCTTCACTGTAATGTTCTCCATATAGTGGTCCTGAAGGTAACGTATCGTGCGTTCAACAGACTGGGTTGGACTTTCTATGTCTTCAGAACGGAAATTATACTCGAACAAGAACAGCAGAAGCTCTTGAAGCCTAAGGTTCTGCTTCATGTGGCTGATTTCATCGGTATATACGCGGTTTGAGTACAATTCCTCCACAAGCCGGATCAGCTTGGAGAACGGATAGGCGACCAGTTCCCGTCGGCCTGTCAGCAACCGGCGGGAATACACTACAGGTGTCTTGCTTTCACTGGTATAAATAGATGTAAAGCAAACCTCATAGTAATAGAGTTTAGTCTCGTTGTCGCAGATATGGAGAGTCTCCCCGGGGGAGAGTAGAACGCATGCTTCTGTTCTTAGCATCACAGTCTCGTCGCCTGCTTGCAGCTCTCCTGTACCGCTGGTAAAGACGAGCAGAGTATACTGCTTAGCAGGTGCTGGCTGGGAGGATGTACCGGCAGTTTGCATTCTTAGTTCAACATCCGACAGTTGAAACAGTAAGGAATGCAGTGGGGCGGTAGGGGGTGTGGGGTGAAGCATAGGTAGTGTCCTCCTTGATTCAGTGATAATCATTATCAATTATATCTATTGTATATAAAATAAAGAAGCCGATCAACAGATGTTGATAGGCTTCGAGTCGTTTGCTATAGCAGTGACTCCGCTTTACTTTTTAGAAATGAGACTCGGAATCTGCTGGAGTAGCCATTCTCTGGTGGAGGCGTCAGCAGATGTCTGCTCGATATCCTGGAAGTATACATATCCGTTTTTGACAGCAGGGAGGTTCTTCCACAGCTGGCTGTTAATCAGCTGTTCCGTGGATTTTTTGGCTTCGTCCGCTACCGGATTCAGGATGAAGATACGATCACCAGCGTATTCCTTAAGCAGCTCCATGGATATTTCCTCGAAGCCTTTGTTATCATCCAGCACCTTCTGGATTAATGGAGTCGGCTTAAAGCCATTCTCTTCATACAACACTTGTGAAAGTCCTGTAGTGGCCATAACGAACAGACGGTCGCCGGGATAATATGTGAAGACCGATGCGGTCTCACCTGGCTTCATCCCGGAAGCCTTAAGCTGTTCCCACATAGCTGCTTCCTTTACCTTGTACTGGGCCAGCCAGGATTCGGCTTCCTTTGTTTTGCCCAGGATTGTTCCGAGCTCCAGCATCCGTTCCTTCAGCGGCGCAAAGGTATCGAAGATGACGGTAGGCGCAATTTTGGACAACGCTTCAAAATCTGCTTCATCCGTAACGGAGTAAATGATCAAGTCGGGCTGCAGTTCAAGTGTCTTTTCCAGGTTGATTGGGAAGCCCACATCCTCTACGCCTTGAACTTTATCTTCATAGATTTGGTGTTCATACATTCCTTTGGACGCGCCAACGGCTTGTACACCCAAAGTGAGGAGGTCGCCGTATGTCTCCCCGAAGAAGACAATTTTCTGCGGGTTATCTGGGATTTCTACAGTATGTCCTCTGTAATCTGTATACGAATGGGTACCGCCAGTTTTTGTAGCTGTATCGGTTGTAGCTTCCGGTGACGAAGATGCCTCTGCAATGGTGTTGCTAGTGCTGTTCCCTTTATTATTGCTGGTTTGTGATTCGTTCTTACTGGTGCAGGCCAGCAGCAGCGTGCCCATCAGTATGATCATGCATAATACGGCTATGGATTGTCTAACTTGCTTCATTATATTTTGTCCCCCCACATAGATATAAGACCATCAACAATAATGATAATCATTCTCGATAGAAAATATCATAAAGGAATGTGCTTCATGACTCAATGGACAAACCTAAAGCGGACAATTGATTTTGTGCAAAATAGTGGAGATGAGTCACTTAAAGAGTGAACATGAACAACTCAACAATAAAAATGTTAATAACATATTGATAATAACAAAATAACGTGATATCATGATGATAATAACAAAAAGTTAATAACAGGAGGTTTTGTCCATGTTCGGATTCAGATTTGTGAAATTCCAGCCCAGTGAATATGTACTGAAGGTGAAGAACGGCAAAGTCGTCCGTGAAGGTATCGGTCTTTCTTTTCATTATTATGCGCCTACGACCTCGGTGGTTGTTGTTCCGGTATCGTCGATAGATGTTCCGTTCATATTCGAGGAAATTACCCATGACTATCAGACTGTGACTGTACAGGGGCAGCTTACTTATCGGATCGTCGATTACCGTAAAACAACGCAAATTTTGAATTACACCTATAACCTGAAAAAAAATACGTACCTCTCCGATGATCCCGGCAAGTTGGCCCAACGGGTCATTAATATCGCCAAAGTGCTGACAAAAAAGCAAATGGAGCAGCTTCCGCTCAGGGATGCCATTCAATCCAGTGAACGTCTGGCCCGGAGCATTACACAGGAAATCGCCAGGAATGATGAGATTGAGAAGCTGGGTATTGAACTAATGGGCTTGTCGATTCTGGCCATCGTGCCGAACAAGGAGACGCTGCGGGCGCTGGAAGCGCAGGCTAGAGAAGAAATTCTTCGCGATGCCGACAATGCGCTGTACGAGCGGCGCAATGCTTCGATTGAACAGGAGAGACGGGTTAAGGAGAATGAGCTGAGCACCGAGATCGCTGTAGAGACGAAGAAAAAACAGATCCGGGAGACGCAATTGGACGCCGAGCGTGCGGTGAAGCAGAAGCAGAATCAGATGAAGGAAGAACAGCTCAGCTTCGATACGGCACTGGAAGAGAAGAAGCAGGAACTGATTGAACTGGCCATTGCCAATAAAAAAGCAGAAGCAGATGCCCGTGCCTATGAGCTGTCGGCCATCATGAACTCGCTGCAAAATGTGGCACCAAATGTGCTGCAGGCCTTGACCCAGGTCGGCATGAATCCCGAGAAGCTGATCGCCATCGCGTTCCAGGATCTGGCCGGCAATGCCGGAAAGATCGGGCAGCTTAATATCACGCCGGATCTGCTGCAAGGACTGATCGCGAAGCCTGACGGCATCGCTGCGCCAGCGGGCAGAGGGGCGGGAGGCCGATGAGTGGCGCAAGATCGGAGAACAAGATTGTTTTGGTGAAACGCAAGACCCGGCTGGAGGAGTTGGTCGTCCGCTACAATACGATCCAGCAAGCCCAGTTCTATATTGAGCGGCTGGGGGCAGACTTCAGCGACTATGTGTCTGAAGACTTTAATTATCGGGCAGCCGTGCAACAAGCCGTAATTGAGCTTGGCGCATTGGGGCGGGTGCAGGTGCTGGACCGCCAGCATGTCCCGAATTTTATCTTTGGAGAAGAGGATACAGTGGTGGCTGTCGGGCAGGATGGACTTGTCGCTAACATCCTCAAATACCTGAACGGCCAGCCGCTGATTGGAGTTAATCCCGACCCAGGCCGCTGGGACGGAGTGCTATTGCCCTTTACGGTCAAGGATCTGAAACTGATCATTCCAGATGTACTTCGCGGCAGACGTCAGCTGACAGAAGTAACACTAGCCAAGGCTCAGCTTAACGATGGGCAAAGTCTCTACGGCGTCAACGATCTGTTCATTGGCCGAAATACACATGTGTCCGCCCGTTACCAGTTGCAGGTTAGCGGGCAGACAGAGCAGCAATCCTCCAGCGGGGTTATCGTATCGACTGGGCTTGGCTCGACTGGCTGGCTCAAAAGCGTGCTGGCTGGGGCTGCTGGTATATCGAAGAGGGCCGCAGAAATGAAGGTAATGTCTATGTTGGAAGATACGGATAGCAGCAGAGGTAATGCTGCTACAGGAACTCAGGATCCGCCGGAAATCAGGCTGCCCTGGGATCATTCCAAGCTGTATTTCACGGTAAGAGAGCCATTTCCCAGCAGAGCCACCTCTGCCGAATTGGTTTTTGGACAGATTGGTGAGGAGAGTCCGCTGCGCATCACTTCGCAGATGCCGGAGAACGGGGTAATCTTCAGTGACGGTGTGGAGAGTGACTTTCTGGAGTTCAACTCCGGAGTGGAGGCAACGATTAGTCTGGCCGAGAAGAGAGGCCGCCTGGTTGTATAGTAGAAGGCTTTATGAAAGCCGGCAGGTCAGTAGGTTAGCAGGTCGGTAGATCGGTAGAACGCTGACCAGATGATCAGCATTAGAAAAAAGGCGGACGGTGACCCGTTCGCCCTTTTTTACAGCAGTAAGCTGTTTATTGATAGCTTCTGTTGTTGTTTTGCATGGAATTGCTCGGGATGGAATGGTTCATGCCGGAACTGTAACCTGTGTTGTATCCGGAATGACTCGAATACCCTGAATTGTTCCCCATATTACTGCTTGAATGCATCGGAGAATGCTGTGATGAATGCAGGGGTTGCTGCTGGTTAAACGACGGGTTATAAGACGGGGTGAAGGATGGAGTGTAGCTTGGCACTGAAGTATTGTAGCTGCTGGTCTGTGCACTGCTCTCGAGCTGTCTACAGATCTGAGAGATCTGTTGCATTTGCTGGATGGCCGTTTGATGACCTTGCAGCGCACTTTGAATCATTTGGGCAGCTTTATGTTCACGCTGAGCAATTTCTTCGAGTCTTACTGCATTTTGCTGCTCCTGTTGCAGCAGTTGCTGGTAGTTTTGGCTGGCTTGTTGCGTTTGGTTCACGAGTTGCTGAATAATTTGCTCACATTGGTTGATCTGGCTGGAAAGATTTGAATTCAATTGGGTAGCCTCCTTGGCGGGTTCGGTTTATAATGCGCTTTTATTATGACTTGCAGCAATTTGGATTATTCTGTAGCCCCATTATTTACTAGCCCTGTGGTGCCGGATTGGTGGACGGTTATGTTATCGCATTTGGTTCGGGAAAGAAGCGGTAGATCCAACGTGGACAAGGGCAACGAAATAGGTACAGGTCGTGGTGCAACAATTACGGCTGGTTTTCGTATGTAAATAAAAGTGTTTCATCTGGAAACACTCAAAGACTTGTCGGAGGTGCGTACATGAATTTTTGTTTGACGGAAGGCCGTTTGCGGCTTTCTCTGAAGCGGACCCTTGGGCTTATGCTTGTGCTCGGGCTGCTGTTCACAGCCTGCATAGGGGGCGTGGCGGAAGCATCCGCCAGCACGGACCTGCTAATTGTGAACAAGAAAACCAACAAGCTGGCGTATTTCAGCGGTGGGAAGCTGGAGAAGACTTTCCCGGTAGCTACAGGTAAGACCAAAGCTTTAACCCCGGAAGGCAGCTTCAAGATTGTTGTCAAAATCCAGAACAGACCCTATTATAAAGAGAAGATTCCTGGAGGAGATCCTTCCAATCCGCTGGGTGACCGCTGGCTCGGGCTGGAAGTGAACGGGACGAAAGGCACTACTTATGCGATTCACGGCAATAATAACGAATCATCTATTGGAAAATATGTAAGTGCCGGATGCATCCGCATGCATAATGAAGATATTCGCTGGTTGTATCCACGGATCTCCAAGAATACTACGGTTGTTATTATTTCGACTTCTGCCGATATGGAGAGCATTGCGGTCAATCATGGATATGCTGTAGGGAAGACTCTTGTTCCCGGAACGTTCATCGTGGGCGGGGTTTCCACGAAATTGCAAGAACCGTTTGTCGTCGAACAATCCCGGGTCTACGTTCCGTTGAAAGAACTGGTGACTCTGAGCGGAGGAACGATGAACCGTAACGCCGGAACAGGTGAGCTGACCATAGCGATCGGAAACCGATCGGTGACGCATAAGCCATTGTCTGATAAGGCTGTAGTTAATGGTACAAGTGTTACCATGCTGCCCTCGCGGAATGTGAATGACCGACTGTTGATTCCATTGAGTAGCGTGCCTGCACTGTTCGGGATTAATGTGAAATGGAACCCGCAGCAGCAGTCGGTAACGCTTTTGAAATAATAACGAACTTATTTTCTATTATTAATATTATGAAAGCAGGATCAGATTACGATGAAGATTATTCCTTATGAAGCACAAGCGCATGAACAACTGGTGGAGATTTGGCTGCAGGCTGTGCGGGCTACACATCATTTTTTGACGGAGGAGGACATTCAGTTCTTCCATGGAATGGTGCGTGATGAAGCGCTGACCAGCGTGGAAGTGTGGATGGCAGTAGACGAGGCTGGGAAACCGACGGGTTTTATCGGCCTGGATGGACCGAAGGTAGAGATGCTGTTCGTGGACCCTAAGGTGCATGGTCAGGGAATTGGCAAGGGATTGTTAAATCAGGCAATCAGCCTGAAGGGTGACAAGCTACAGGTAGATGTCAATGAGCAAAATCCAGGTGCCTGTGCTTTTTACACTAAGTTCGGTTTTGTGCAGCAGAGCCGTTCGGAGCTGGATCCTTCCGGTAAACCATTCCCTATTCTCCATATGAGCCTGTAGGGTGCTAATCATACGTTAAAAGAACAAAAAGCCGGGAGACTTCGTCCACACGAAGACTTGCCGGCTTTTTTGGCTTCTCTGACAGTAGAGAGCTGTTTTTCATGCCTCGTTCTAGCTCCCCTAAGACATATTACACAATAGGCAAGACCTTATATACATGTCTATACACCGTGTCTTTGAAGTGATTGAATTCATCTTCATTTATAGGACGGCCATGACTCATGATCTTCAAAGGCAGGTCATCCTGACCCTCTCTGAGCGGTGGCTGCATATAGTCATACGTATTTAGACAGAAGCCCAGACGTTCATAAAAACCGATTCTTCTACGGGACCATTCATCAGCCGGTGGTTCCACCTCCAGCAGTACCGGTATTTCCGATGCTGCGATGTAGGCGCGCATGAGCTTGTCCCCTGCACCTTTGCCCCGAGCAGCCGGATCGACGGCGATATGCTCCACAAAGCGGAATTCGGGAAATTCCCACACAGCCATAAACGCTATAACACTACCCGTGTCATTCTTGTCTGTAATGAGGCGATAACGTGGATGATTCAGCAATGCCTCCTGTGCTTCACGCGTTCTGAATTCCGAGATGGGGAAAGAAGCCTCCATAATGGTAAAGACCTCTTGGAATGAATGCTGCAAACTACTCAAATTCTCACTCTCCTATGTCTAAGCTGGTTATGATGTCGCAAGAACCCAATAGGGTGCATTATTCTTTTGCTCCAGCCACGGTTATCCAGTTAGGTTAATCAAAATATAAACTATATTATTCCTATGGTACCCATACATACTGAAAGGCGTCAAGAATAGAACCGGATAAGCTCATTGAACACTAGCCCGTAAGGTGAATCCCTTTGAAAAGTGGTCTTCTTATGGGTTATTTGCTTTTCAATCGGATTAATCGGAAATTGCTATGAAAATAATCATAAATATTTTTGTTTATAGGTCGAATTCGTGAAGGAATTTCGGTTTTTTTGTCGAAATATAGGATTGATTTAACAAAGTCTAGTTTGTTTTGATTTTCATTCATGAGAGGAAGGAGTATACGGCTTCTTTACTAATTATATTTTATTGAAAAAAATATTGGGGGTTACCTTATGGGAGAAGGCTTCACGGCATCAAGGTTAGCGAAAATAGGCCTGTTGTTATTCAGCATATTTATACTTTACAGCATTCATCCCCCCGGTTCATTCGCAGCAGGTGCTGCACCCGACACCTTTATTACCAAGAGCAAATCAGATTTGCCCAGTTCAGCGATGACCAATATTGCTTACGGCAATAATCTGTATATTGCAGTCGGCTACTATGGTGCAATTATCAAATCGACGGACGCAGAAAACTGGAGTAATGTAAAAACGCAGGCGGATGTTAATTACACCGGCGTGGGCAATCCCAGCTCTTTTGTCTTTTACGGAGCAGCTTATGGAAGTGGAAAGTTCGTTGTTACCGGAAATGATGGTGTGATACTCACCTCTACAGATGGTACGAACTGGACACAACGGACTTCAGGTGTGACCAAAACAATCACGAATGTGAAGTACCTGGATCATAATGGGGTCTCTGCATTTTATGCGCTAACGGAAGGCAAGCTGCTGAAGTCCGCTGATGGGATCACATGGACCGCAGTTGTGCCAACAGGTTTGAATGCTACGACAGCGCTAACACAAATCACCGTAGGCAATAATGGTAACCGCCTTGCAGTTGGTGATACTTCAGGATTCATTTACTCTACAACCAATGGTACGACATGGACGTCTGCACGTCCGGTGAATCCAGAGGGCAACCCCTCTATCGGTACCAATATGCTGGTTTGGATGAAAGACCAGTACTACATTTCAGACCCTTGGGGTTATATGTGGACGTCTACAAATTTGTCTGCATTTACGCTAGCGGGTGCTCCGTTTAAACAAAACTCCTCACAAGTAAATAATCAGATGTTCAATGGATTCTACGATGGCACCCAATATTATTTGTTTGGCTTTCAAGCTCCTTATGGTTATGGGGCGGTTTACACGTCTACAGACGGTAACTCATGGACCATGCAGCCCTATAACAATTTTTTCGTGACTCAAAGTTCATCCTTCCTCAACGGGAAGTATTTCCGTCTTGGCAATGAGGGGCTTATGGTTTCTTCCAACGGCTCCGATTGGAGCTACAAGTGGGGCGGAACTTATAATGAAGTCATTCATGACGGCTCGAAGTATGTCGCAGTGGGTAAACAAGGAAGCGACGGGGCAATATGGACCTCGAATGATCTGACTTCCTGGAACCCGGCAAGCGTGTCGGCAAGAGCTAACAGTTTTAATGCCGTTGCTTACGGTAATGGTAAATACGTTGCGGTAGGCGATTGGAACCAGGATAAAACCACAATAGCAACTTCCACGGGCGGTTCCGCCTGGACGGTGCAGACGGGTGTTACGGACTCTACTCTTTTTTCAGATATCGCTTTTGGAAATGGCAAGTTCGTAGCGGTAGGTACGAAGGGGTACACGAGTCCTTCTCTTAAAACATCAGCAGATGGTGTCACATGGAGTGATCCTGTCGTGCCAAATCAAGCTATTCAGGCGTTGTTCTCTGTGACTTTCACCAACAATCAATTTATTGCGCTGGGTTACTCCTACGATAACTCCGCTAATGTGAACGGATTGAGCATTTGGACATCCCCGGACGGCACCGACTGGACCAATCGCTCTAGTAGCTATCCGAACCAGACGGATGCTATCAGTGATATTCTCTATGACGGCACCAAATATATTTTGCTAGGCTATGATCCCTCATATAAAATGTTCTCCCGTACCAGCACGGATCTGGCCACCTGGTCTGCGCCAACGGTAATAGGGAATGACTCCTTATTCGGTTTGACACCGGTATTGGGGGCAAAAGGGAATAATATCTATGCACTTGGTGCAGTTTCCGGTACCTATAAACCAGAAGTCTATTATTCCAATGATCAGGGAACGACTTGGCAGAATGCCAACGTTGATTTAACAGATGCACAAGCGTATTCACTGATGTCTGTGAATGGTCAAGTGATCATCTCCGGCAATTCACAGTTGGTGATGACCACGACTTCACCTGTATCATCAACAATCAGCCCGGATACTGCGAGCTTTGACAAGAACGTTGCAGTACAAGCGGATGTAACGACTACGCTGACATTGAATGGCAACACGCTGACCAGCATTAAGAACGACGGAACAGCATTAGTGAGCGGCACAGATTATACGGTTACAGGCAACACAGTAACAATTGAAAAATCGTATTTAGCGGCGCAAACGGTTGGTACGACAACACTAACCTTTGAATTCAGTGCAGGCAGCCCACAGACACTGGTAATCACAGTGACCGATAGCACGCCGAAGAACAGTGAGCTAAGCACAAACACCGCTAACTTCGATAAGAAAGCTTCTGCACAAGCAGATGTGAGCGTAACGCTGACGCTGAAAGGCAACACGTTATCCAGCATCAAGAACGGAACAACGGCTCTAGTGTTAGGGACTGACTACACGCTAGCAAATGATGTAGTTGCGCTTAAGAAAGAGTATCTGGCTACACTGCCTGAAGGAGTCACGAACCTGGTGTTCACGTTCAGCGCAGGCAACCCGCAGACACTAGCCGTTACAGTGAGCGACAGCACGCCGAAGAACAGTGAGCTAAGCACAAACACTGCCAGCTTCGATAAGAAAGCTTCTGCACAAGCAGATGTGAGCGTAACGCTGACGCTGAAAGGCAACACGTTATCCAGCATCAAGAACGGAACAACGGCTCTAGTATTAGGAACCGATTACACGCTAACAAATGAAGTAGTTACGCTAAAGAAAGAGTATCTGGCTTCACTGCCTGAAGGAATCACAAACCTGGTGTTCACGTTCAGCGCAGGCAACCCGCAGACACTGGCAATCACAGTGAGCGACAGCACGCCGAAGAACAGTGAGCTAAGCACAAACACTGCAAGCTTCGATAAGAAAGCTTCTGCACAAGCAGATGTGAGTGTAACGCTGACGCTGAAAGGCAACACGTTATCCAGCATCAAGAACGGAACAACGGCTCTAGTGTTAGAAACCGACTACACGCTAACAAATGACGTAGTTACGCTAAAGAAAGAGTATCTGGCTACACTGCCTGAAGGAGTCATGAATCTCGTGTTCACGTTCAGCGCAGGCAACCCACAGACACTGGCAATCACAGTGAGCGACAGCACGCCGAAGAACAGTGAGCTAAGCACAAACACCGCTAACTTCGATAAGAAGACTTCAGCGCAAGCGGATGTGAGTGTAACGCTGACGCTGAAAGGCAACACGTTATCCAGCATCAAGAACGGAACAACGACTCTAGTGTTAGAAACCGACTACACGCTAACAAATGACGTAGTTACGCTAAAGAAAGAGTATCTGGCTTCGTTGTCCGAAGGAACTACGAATCTCGTGTTCACGTTCAGCGCAGGCAACCCACAGACACTGGCAATCACAGTGAGCGACAGCACGCCGAAGAACAGTGTGATCACGCCTGCAACCGGAAGCTTCGATAAGAAAGCTTCTGCACAAGCGGATGTGAGCGTAACGCTGACGCTGAAAGGTAATACGCTATCCAGCATCAAAAACGGAACAACGGCTCTAGTGTTAGGAACCGACTACACGCTAACAAATGACGTAGTTACGCTTAAGAAAGAGTATCTGGCTACGCTGCCTGAAGGAACTACGAATCTCGTGTTCACGTTCAGCGCAGGCAACCCGCAGACACTGGCAATCACAGTGAGCGATAGCACGCCGAAGAACAGTGCAATTACACCGACAACCGGGAACTTCGATAAGAAAGTTTCAGCGCAAGCGGATGTAACAACTGTTCTGACGTTGGATGGAAATACGCTATCCAGCATTAAGAACGGAACAGCAACATTAGTGGCCGGAACGGACTACACGGTAACAGGCAACACAGTAGCGATTAAGAAATCGTACCTGGCATCACAAGCGGTAGGCACGACAACGCTAACTTTCGAGTTCAGTGCAGGTGCAGCGCAGACATTAATAGTGACCGTCACTGACAGCACACCAAACAACAGTGACATTGGTCCGACAAGCGCGAATTTTGATAAGAAGACTTCAGCGCAAGCGGATATACCGGTCACCTTGACGCTGAACGGCAACACATTCACAGGCATCAAGAACGGTGACAATGTGCTGATCGAAGGCACAGATTACACTTTGAGTGGCAGCACAGTTTCTATTAAAAAAGAGTACCTGTCTGTTCAGCCAGTTGGCACAACCAACTTGGCGTTCCAATTCAGTGCAGGCACGCCACAAGTATTGGCGATTACGATTACTGATTCCACTCCAATCGTAGAGGGTCCCCCGGTGCTGCAATCCGCAGTTGCAGGCAATACGGAGGTTAACCTGATTTGGACGCCTGTTAAAGGCTCTACCGATTATAAAATCTACTATAGTCTCGTTTCAGGCAACTTCGGGACTGAAGCGGCGACTGTCAGCAGTTCTGTATACAGCTATGATGTAAAAGGCCTAATTAATGGCGCAACTTATTATTTTGCAGTACGGTCCAGCCTCTTGGAAGGAGAAGGTTCGCTGTCCAATGAGCTTAGTGCAACGCCAAAAGGCGCGCCAGAAGCACCAACGAACGTAACTGCAACTGCAGGGGACGGTCAAGCAACAGTGTTCTTTACATCTCCAGTTGACAATGGGGGAAGCGAGATTACGAGGTATGACGTTCTGGATGCAGCGGGTAAAATCGTTAGCACTGGAACTGCCAGCCCGATCACAATTACAGGTCTTAGCAACGGAACAACGTACAGCTTCACAGTAAAAGCGGTCAACAGCGAGGGTAGCAGCGCAGCTTCAGCAAGCTCTAACGCCGTAACGCCAAGCGCACCTTCAACTGGTGGTGGGGACAACCCAACGCCTACACCACCGGCTATTCCGAGCACGCCAAGCACTCCTAGCACCCCTAATCCGGGAAGCACAGGTGTGGATATTATTGTGAACGGTAAGGTTGAGAAGATTGGTACGGCTGAATCCACGCAAGTGAACAATCAGACGGTTACTACAATTTCGGTTGACCAGTCCAAGCTGGAAGAGAAACTGGCGAATGAGCCACAAGGGGTTGTGATTACGATCCCTGTGGTCACAAATACAGATGTGGCCATTGGTCAACTGACAGGTCAAATGATCAAGGAGATGGAACAAAAACAGGCGGTGCTGCAGCTTAAAACAGAGCAAGCCACTTATACATTGCCAGCACAGCAAATTAATATCAATTCCATTTCGAGTCAATTCGGATCAGCGGTATCCCTTCAGGATATTAAGGTCCTAATTGAAGTCGATAAATCTACTCCGGAAACGTTAAAAGTTGTAGAGAATTCAGCGGCGAAAGGGCAGTTCACTTTAGTTGCACCACCGCTTGAATTTAAGGTTGTAGCTATTCATGGCGACAAAACGATCGAAATTTCCAAGTTCAACGCCTATGTAGAACGTATGATTGCGATCCCTGATGGTGTAGACCCTAACAGAATCACTACCGGAATCGTTGTCGATCCGGATGGCACTGTCCGTCATGTACCAACCAAAATTGTTGTTATTGACGGCAAATATTTTGCCAAGGTAAACAGTCTCACCAACAGTACCTACTCCATTGTATGGCATCCGGTAGAGTTCAAAGATGTTGACAATCATTGGTCTAAAAATGCAGTGAACAACATGGGCTCCCGGATGGTTATTGACGGTGTTGGGAACGGTATGTTCAACCCTGGACAAGATATTACCCGCGCCGAGTTTGCGGCGATTGTGGTCAGAGGACTGGGCCTGAAGCTTGAGAACGGCGGATCAGCGTTCACGGATGTACGGGATTCAGCTTGGTACAGCAGTGCGGTCCAAACCGCAGTCTCTTACAATCTGATCAATGGTTTCGAAGATGGTACCTTCCGTCCAACAGACAAAATCACGCGCGAACAGGCGATGAACATCATTGCCAAGGCTATGAAGATTACCGGTCTGAAAGACAAGCTGGCAACACAAGCTACAGCAACCGGGGCAGGCAGCTTTACAGATGCTGGGCAAGCATCGGAATGGGCGAAGAGTGCCATTGCAGACAGCCTGCAAGCAGGCATTGTCTCCGGTAGAAGCAGCACTGAGTTGGCTCCAAAAGCAAGCATTACACGTGCAGAAGTAGCTGCGATTATCGAGAGACTGTTGCAGAAATCAGATTTGATCTAATAAAAGAATAAAGCTGGGCTTACGCCTCTATATTTGCTGATTGCAGCAGATGTAGAGGCTTTTTTGGGAGAGAAGGAAGTTACATGCCTATTTTCGCTGGAGTGAGGCGAGGTCAAACTGATATAATGAGGCAAATAAAGTGACCGTGAGAAGGAAGGTTCCTGGATGCGGCTTGAATTGCATGACAATGAATATAAAGTTAGTGCCGAAGGTCTTACAGTGGAGCTGCTGCCCAAAGAATTCGCCCTTCTGCGATTTCTCTATCTGAATAGAGGGCGCACCTTCAGCCGGGAACAATTGCTCGACAAGGTGTGGCCACTGGAGTATCCGGTGGAACGGACGGTGGATGATCATATTTACCGACTGCGTAAAAAGCTAGGGGGTTTCCGCGGGCTGACGATCCGAACAATCCGTGGTCTCGGCTACAGTTTGGCAGTAATAGATACCGCCGGATCGCTCATTCCTCCATCCATTCAAGATACAGCGCTGCATGAGACAATGCGAGAGGTTTTCGTGAAATATCATCAATATGGACAGGGCATATCTATGCAGACCCTGGCGCGGCAGCAAGATGTGCTCGGTTATGAATTAGACCCTTTTTATGCTGTCTACGTTCATTTTGTACAAGGTGATCTGGAATGGCTGCTGCACACAACTGAAGCCCCGCTGAGGGATCGGCTTTACTCTTTGATGCTGTTCTTCATGTTTACTGGCGATCCTGTAGATCGGTTGGCTAGCTGTGAGTTAATGCTTGAACGTGAGATTTTGCCACAGTTTCAGCATCAGGAACTGAAAATCCTGAATATACTTGATCTTTATGCCGTGGTTGGGAAGACGGATAAAGCACTGGAACGCTTAAAACTCACCTATACAGTCATCCAGGAACCGGAGTACGAGAATTTTGAACTACCAGTAGCTATAAGCGAGATGTTCGTTCACCTGGCGGCCGGAACGCCTGACGTACAAGTGGCAGCAATGCTGGGAGACATAGAGGAGCGTCTGAGAGCAAGGCCTTTTCTACGTGAGAGTGGCAGTTACAACATCACCAAGGGATTATGGAAGCTGCGGCAAAAGAATTGGCGTGACGGTGAAGCGCTCCTGGATGAGGGACTGCAGATCCTGGAGATTTCAGGGTTTGTCCCCTTATTCCTGCAAGGACTACACCGAATCGTGAACTGTGGGGTGATTTTTTCATTTCCCCAGGCTCTACAGGATAAATACAGGAAAATGTTCGAAGCGGAACAAGTGGCCCGGGGACTGGACCGATGGTTAAGGCCGCTTGAGGCCATTATTCGTGGAGCAATTCATCCCCTCTGATCTTTCTCTGACATTCCTCTGTTACTTTGACACTAGGATCAATTGGATCCATTCAAGCAACTGGAGGAATGTCTTATGCAAGTTATATCTCAAGCCAAACCAAGCCTATTGCGCAATAAAGTATACCTGCGCGTCTACACCGCCTACGCTACTGCGACCTTCGGTGACTGGTTCGATGCACTCGCGATTCAGGTGCTTGTGGGCTATCGCTGGCAGGCTAGCCCGCTGATGCTTGCGTTGATCCCGGTATCGCTGGCATTGCCCGGCATTGTGCTGGGCTCGGTAGCAGGCGTGGCTGCTGACCGGCTGAACCAGCTCAAGCTGATGCGCATCTGTGATCTGCTTACCGCCATCCTGACTGTTCTGGTGCTGTTGGCCCCGAATATGTGGTGGCTGCTCCCCTTACTGATGCTGCGTGCGGGACTCTCTACATTAAATGTTCCCGCTCAGCAATCCTTGACTCGCAGCATTGTGCGGGAGGACCAACTGCTACAGGCTACGTCTCTGAATGGGATCGTGAATCAAAGCTCCAAGATTGCCGGTCCGCTGCTCGGCGGGCTGGCGTTGTCAGTACTTTCGCCCCAATGGTGTATCTTGCTCAATGCCTGCCTGCGAGCCGGATCTTACCTGCTGCTGCTCACTGTCAAAAATGCTGGGGCTATTGCAGAGAAGCGGCATTCGGATATTCCGGAGGAACAAATTCCGCTTAGCCAGATGTGGAGTGAAGGCTGGAGTTTTATTCTGCGCAGTCGCTTACTGCTGAGCACCATGATATTTGGTCTTATCGGATCGCTGGCGATCCAGATGATTGATTTTCAGTTCACTAGTTTATTCCGGATCATTGCTCCAGAGCAGGAGGCGATGCTGGGCTGGATGGTAGCAGCTTCGGGTGCAGGAGCTTTGCTGATGATTATGGTGATGAACAAGATGAACTCTAGCGCTGGATACGGTTGGAAGATGGGCTGTAGTTATATACTGATTGGAGCAGCGTTTTCTGGACTGGGATTCCTCTCGCCGGGTGCTGGGCTTTTTCCTGTACTAATGATGGGGGGACTACTGGGGCTGGGGAATGGGATGGCGATGATCACCTTTAATTATTGTCTGCAAAAAGAGACGCCGCCGCACATCATCGGCCGGATATTTGGCATCCAGAGTACCATTCTAAGTGCCGTTATGATTATCGCCCCATTGCTTGGAGGAATTTTAGTACAAAATGCTGGCCCTGGCGCCATTTTTGTTAATTTCGGGATCGTTATTGCGGGGATCGGGCTGCTAGGTTTTCTGTTGCAGCGGGTGCTATGGCCTGCAGCGAAAGAGGCAAATATCCCTGTTTCCGCAGGGGATTTTGCAGGAGAATAGAGTGTAGAGTATTGTTGCAAGTATTACTCAGATTGCTTGTTGCACTTGTATTTCTGCTTTTGCGGAGAAAGTTTGTTGATGGAATCTTTCAAGAGAAAGTATGTATGACATCGCTATTATGTGCACGGACGGCCCGGAACGTTTTCAGGAGTAAAAACATGATGGTAATAGGGCGGCACCAACTAATATTGAAACGTATAATAAGCTAATTATCTGCGCGCGAGTAGCATTGGAATTATACTGTATGACAAAAGAGGGAGTTGCCGATCGCAGGCAACTCCCTCTTTCGTCACGCCTCTCTTGTCTTAGCGGCGTTACAACCCATAGAACCGCAGGGTGTTTGCGGTTAATATTTCTTTAGCCCGGCTCTCCGAATAGCCGTGCAATGCCCCCCAAGCAGCGGCCACGTCATGGATCATGGCCGGGTGGGTGGTCCGGCCTGTGAATGGCCCTTCAAAGGGCCAAGGGCCGTCCGTCTCCGCCATCACCAGCTCCTGCGGGTAGCGGCGGGCCAGATCCTGGATCTCCTGTTCATACAGGAGATCGGGCGTGAAAGAGATATAATCGCCGCGCTGGATCATCCGTGCGATGGCTTCTTCCGGGCCCTTGAACCAGTGAAAATGGGCCCGGGTAATGCCGTGCTTGTCCAGCAGATCGCAAGCGATCATGGCGTCCTCGTACACGGCATGCAGCACAACCGGCTTGCGAAGGCGCGCCGCCAGCTCCAAGAACTTATCGAGCAGCGCAATGTATGGCGCCATCTCGAAAGATTCGCCGCGTTCGAGCGCTTCTGCCCGCGTATAATAGGGCAGCCCAATCTCGCCTACGGCTGTCAGTCTGTCTGCACGGGCTTCAATCCATTCCAGCAGCAAGGCGATCTCCTCCGGTGAAGGCACAGGCTGCTCCGGGTGGAAGCCGTAAGCTGGCTGGACAATTCCGGGGTACTGAGCGGCCAGCTTTTCCGTGCGAAGGCAGGATTCGTAATTCATGGAGACGGCCAGTAACGCTTCGACGCCCGCGCCGGGCAGCTCACGCAGTGTGCTTGTAATAAACTCCGGTTCATATTGTTCAAGGTGAATATGAGCATCAATCATTCAAGGTGTCCTCCCAAGTGTGCAGCTTATGTGATAGCAGGGTTGGTGTCTCTCTCTTCTATTTTAACCCATAGGTAGCTTTAGGTGTGAATGTGCCCTCTCCCTTTAATACATAATCAAAGAAATTAAGAATAATTTGATTTTCTGTTTCAATGCAGTAATGCGTATCAATATCTGCTGTTCCGCCCTGAAGCATATTGGCCAGTAGAGGGGAAAACAACGGTAAGTCCGTCAGACTTAAATGCTTGGCACCTTGAAAATGAATGGTATAGATCTCTGAGAAGTTGTAGTCCGCTACTTTATTAGCTGCATAAGCAGATCCGTTATCAAGCTGTTTCCAAACATCGTCAGAATAAATATTAAGAACGGGTGTTGTGTAGGGCTGGCCACTTGCGACGAGGTCATTAGTCTTTTTATCGTAATTCAACTCACTGAACATCGGGGCATCAATATTGACAACGGCACTCACATCACCACGCTCTCTGCCAAGCCAAATACTTGCTGCACCACCCATGGAGTGTCCGAACACACCTATTTTATCCGTGTTAATTTGTTTATAAAGTGGGTTAGGATCACTTTTGGTTTTTTGCAGGATCGTATTGATGACAAAATTCATGTCATCTGTCCGCAGCTTCATCCATTTTTGAAAGAGTTCATAGAATTGTTCTACCGTGTAAATACCATCTTTGTTGGCATTGTTGACTTCCTGATAAAATTCTTTATTGATCATAACAGTTGACCCATCCTCTGAAGTTGTATAGAAGGAATGATAGGGATGATCAATAGAAACTACGATATAACCATGGCTTGCGAGTTCAGTAAAGGTAGAGGCATTGCTTGACTTAATTCCGTATGCACCATGCGAGAACACCAAAAGTGGGAAGGAGCCATTCCCATGCTCGGGATACCAAAATTCCACATTAACAAATCTGTTCTTCCCCGTGTCATTAAATTCTTCAATCCGGTTGTTGTCAATGTAGGTGTAAGTAGCGGTTGCGACTTTATATTCACCTGTTACTTTCAGAGGTTTATACTGGGGGAAAACAAGTGCAGGTGCAAGGGCCAGCATCAACGTGAGTATCATCACAATTGCTTTTCTGACAATCCGCGTGCTTTTGTAGGCTTTGGTAGTTATTTTATTGCGGAGAAGAGAAACCGCGCTAAATGCCGCGGGTAGGAACAGCAGTATAGCAAGCAACACCCAGCGGAAACTCCACATGATGATTGAGGTCAAGGTAAGTGTGGTAAAGACAGCAAAGATAGCTATTCTAGCCCAATTTCTTAATTTCTGATGGTTGTGCTTCGTGATCAGGCAATAAATTGCAAGGGCGATCTCTAAGATCACAGCAAAACAAAATATCAATAGTTCCATCGTTGTTACTCCCTTCGAGTTCGCGTTCATTTTTTATGACATCATCATAAAAAACGGATAGAAGGAAGTATATAGAAAAACAATAAGCTGTAGCTACAGGGGAATAAGTTGCAAAAAAAGAGCGATAAGCTATCCGCTCACCGCATCATTTTTAATTTCTCGTTGATTTTTTTGGCTTCTTTTTTATCATTTTGCCACGATAGCAGACGAACTATAACATAGATTACCGCAATTTCTAATGCCATAATGATGACTTGTAAGGCATTATTCACAAAACCAAGGACAGCAGCAAGGGAAATCAAGATCAATTCTAAAGCCCCGAAATGAATAATAATTCTTACACGCATCTGCTGCTCGCTTAAATCATGAGAAGAATACAAAATAATGTTCATTAATGACCCTAAAAGTGAAAAGGCCATGATGATATAAATAGACTTCAAGTCAAAGGCAAGACCGGGATAAAAAATGGTTCGTAATACCGTAATGATGAGGATGATTAATGCGAAAATCATCAAGAAACTATGTATAATATTTTTTGCGAATTCGGAAAGCTTCATAGGTATCTCTCCCTCTTACAATCCCAGCATATTTTTAAGCACAGGCACATACTGCCTGGATATCACCACGCGTTCACCGTTATCCAGAACCGCTTGGAATCGGCCGCTTAGGGTCGGATGAATCACTGAAATCTTAGCTATGTTCAAAATCGTTGATTTGGAAGCGCGAAAACAGCTCTTTTCTTTGCACAATTCCTCCAATTCATAAAGCTTTTGCTTTACCTCAAAAACATCGTCCTTGCTGTAGAGAAACACCTTTCCGTCTACGGCTTCGAAATAATAGACCTCACTTAGTTTGATCCGATGAACCTTGTCGTTATGATGTCCAAGCACAGTGAGGTTCTCTGATTGTAGCTTATTTACGATTTCGTCTATTTCTTCATCGACCTCATGGCACCGGATGAGAATTTCCTCTTCCTGGTCTTGGCTTATTTCTTCAATTGAAACTTTCATCTGCTCACTCACTTTATCAAATAATTAGTACCAATGAATTTAATAGAACTATATCATAAATAGTGGAAAATCGGAGGGGTGAAAGAGGGAATTCTCAGAATGACTCTAACTCTCAGGATAACAAAAAAAGAACCCGACGAATTTCGCGGGTTCTTTCGCTGAATAAATGGATTGCGTCCATTTAAGCATTATGATATAGTTAGATCACTACTGAACTTTTATGTAATAAGTTATAAGTATTGCATCTTATCTACACATTAATCTTACCATGGTGACTCAGGGTTTGTCAAATGTCTTTTTTTCATCCTCAAACGGTAACGAAAAGGAGTGTGTTCAGGAGATGATTAACGGTAAGGATTGGCAGCAAGAACAGGAACGGCTGGATGCCGTTACGGAAGAATTACAGTCGAGAATCGCTGAAGTGGAGCCGGAAGTGAGCGGACTGCGTGATCAGGTTGTGGACATACGCAAGCAGTTTTGGGAGGAAGTTACGGTCAATACGAGTACGGACGAAGATTTCGAAGAGACCTTCTATAGCATCAAGCAGCAAGAAGCGCTGTTGAATGAGCGCGAGCGCAGTCATAAATTACGGCTGCAGCGTTATAAAAGTATGAAACGTCTGTTGCCGTCACCGTACTTCGGGCGGATTGATTTTCATGGGGACGGCCTGAAGCATAGTGAGGAAGTTTATATCGGGGTATCCTCTTTTATCGATAAAGATGGCCTGGATTTTCTGGTCTATGACTGGCGCACCCCCATTGCAAGCATGTATTACGATCACTCCCCAGGGGCTGCTCAGTATGACACACCGGGCGGACAAATCACCGGGAACATGACCTTGAAGCGGCAATATCAGATTCGGGACGGTAAGCTTCAGAATGTGTTCGACACAAGCGTAACGATCGGGGATGAATTGCTTCAGCAGGTGCTTGGAAAGGGTGCGGATAATCAAATGAAGAGCATCGTGGCGACAATCCAAAAGGAACAGAATGTCATTATCCGCGATGATAAGAGCCATATGTTAATTGTGCAAGGGGCGGCGGGGAGCGGCAAAACCTCTGCAGCGCTACAGCGGGTAGCCTATCTATTGTATAAGCACCGGGAGCGGCTCAGTGCAGACCAGATTGTACTTTTTTCGCCCAATCCGATGTTCAACAGCTATGTATCGACTGTTCTGCCTGAGCTTGGTGAGGAGAATATGCAGCAGACGACCTTTCAGGAATACCTCGCGTATTGGCTGGGCGGCACGATGACCCTGGAAGATCCGTTCGAACAGATTGAATGTGTACTGACAGCGGCGGGTTCCGAGGGGGCTGAAGCAAGGCTGATTAGTATGAAGTATAAAGCTTCCGAGGCTTTTCTGCATGCACTCCAGAACTATGCGCTTTGGCTAGGGAAGGAAGGTATGTTGTTCCAAAGTATCACTTTCCGGGATCGTGAGCTGATTACCGCTGAACAAATGAAAGCTCAATTCTACAGCTATGACAGTTCCATCCGGTTGATGAATCGCGTGTTGCTTCTGCAGGAATGGCTGTTGAAAGAGCTGGCGTCGCTTGAGGGACAGGAGCAGGAAGCGGAGTGGGTGCAGGATGAACTGGATTACCTCGATACAGATCAATATGCGGAAGCCTACAGCATGCTCCGTAAGAAGTACGAGCGGGAACAGGCGGTTTTTGATTTTACGCAGCAGTATGTGGATCTCTACGGAGATCGTCCGGAGACAGAGCAGGGTGAAGAGGAAATCTTCGATTTTGCCTTACAGGAAGAAGAGATGCTGCGCCGGATGATTGTGAAGGCGCATTTCAAACCGCTGCGGCGGGAGGTGAAGCGACTCCAGTTTATTGATGTGATTGGACTCTACAGTCAACTGTTTGGAGATGAAGCGCTATATCTGCAGATGACGGGTGAGGCCGAAGTGCCTCAGCATTGGTCAGAGATTTGTCGACAAACGAAGGAGAAGCTGAGCCGGCATGAGCTTTTTTATGAGGATGCAACTCCGTTCCTGTATTTAAAAGAACTGCTCGAAGGTACGCGGACGAACACCGTAGTGCGGCACATTTTCGTTGACGAAGGCCAGGATTATTCGCCGTTCCAGTATGTCTTCCTCAAACGTTTGTTTCCTCGTGCCCGCATGACCGTGCTTGGCGACTTTGGGCAAGCGATTTTTCCGCAAGCTACGCAGCTGCATGATGTCAATTCGCCGCTAATCGGTCTATATGGTCCGGAGGACACGAGCCTGATCCGGCTTGTTCAGAGCTATCGATCCACTCGGCAAATTGTGGAGTTTACGAAATCATTGCTGCCGGGCGAAGAGATTGTACCTTTTAATAGAAGCGGCGAGAAGCCTTCGCTAGTGGTTACGGATACTGTGGAAAAGCGAGCAACCCGCATTCTGCAGGATCTTGCAGCGCTTCAAGCGGAAGGCTACGATTCCATCGCTGTAATTACTAAAACCGCAGCCGAGAGCCGAGAAGCGTACGGAGCGTTGACGGCGCAGGGAGGCGCAGAATTGCGGCTCATTACGAAGGAGACCCAGCGTTTCGAGAAAGGAGTATCGGTGCTTCCTGTATATTTGGCTAAAGGCGTTGAGTTCGACGCCGTGCTGATCTATGATGCATCTCCGCAAACGTATCAGCGAGAGAGCGAACGCAAGCATTTTTATACGGCATGTACTCGTGCGATGCATCGGCTGTTGCTATATACGACAGGGGATTGGACACCGTTGGTTCAGGGACTTGATTCGGCTTTGTATGAGGAAGTGCGTTGAGAGGGGATGAAAGGATTGTAAGAGATGATAATTCTTAGAGGGGTTTAGTGTCATCACTGTTAAGAAAGCTTGGGAGGAACTTGAGCGGAGCGGTTTGATCAATATGGTAACAAGTAAAGGATGTTTTGTAGCTGAATTCTCGCGGGGTGAGATGCTGCGGATACGTAACGAAATGGTCCTGAAGCAAATGGAGAGCGACACCTACTACTACAAATCCTTTGGTCTCACTCTTGATGAAGTGATTGGGCTACTGAACAAGATTTATTAACAGATAAAGCCGGTATAAGCAAAACGCACAAGCCACTCGCTTGTGCGTTTTGCTGTAGTCTAGCTTAACTGTAGCGCTTAATTTATGATTAATGGTAGTAGGCTGGTATAGAGATAGCAGCATATTGTATTCACATGATAGTTAGGAGAGTTCAATGGAAATTAAAGAATTAGCTGTGTTTAACTACTGGTGACTAAAATAGTTTTGATTGTCCACCTGTATCACAACCCGCCAGCGGCAACGAGATGAACACCTGAGGAGCGACGAATTCTTTCATGTTGCCAAGTATCCAGCCATTACGTTTCAGAGCACCAGCTACGTCCCTGCTGGCGAACGGCAATATGAACTGAGACCCCCGCGGCCGGGAGCATGCAGGAATTCAATTCAACCGCCAGTATCGATCGTAATGAATTTGGTTTGACATTCAACACACACCTTGAAAAAGGCGGAATTGTCGTCGGAAATGAAGTGAGAATCGAGCTTGATATCAAGGCGATTAAAATAGATTAGTGATCTAACAGACATCATTCCTGGATTTTGACATTGTCCAGTATCGTATTTCCCCAAACAGGGAGCAAACCTGTCCCTCCCGTAAAGCGGCTTCCGGCTAACGAGCCGTCTTGAAAGAAAGCTCCATCAAAGCTGCATTCCTCGAACCGGCAATACAATAATAAAGCACCGCGAAAATTGGCGTTGGAAAAATGGCAGCGTGTGAATGATACATCGTTCGCTATCGCTTTACTTAAATTGCAGCCTGTAAAATCGCAATCGATAAACTCCTTGCTGATCCTGGCATTATTCAGCTTTGCTCCCCGGAAAGAACAGTGGCTGAAGGTATGCGTCACATATCTGCTATTCAGTTTGACCCCGTCAAAGCAACAATTTGTAAAGGTTGAGGTGTTCAAGCTTGCAGAATCATCGAAACGTGCATAAGACAGATCGACATCCTGTACTGTAAGGTATTGTATGCTCTCGGTCAGGGTAACTCCCTGGTAATCCTCTAGTCCAGCCTCATTTTGTCCATAGGGGGAGGATGGAAAAGAGCGGTCTTTTCGATGCAGATTATGTTTGCCTGTAACAGCGGCGAGCATCCGACTCAATTCATTAAGCTGGTCATGGTTCCATCTTGCAATGAGTGACTTCTTGTTCAACATAGATCCTCCTCTGATGCACAGCTCTTATGGCGATTATACGTAATAACGCTGCCTTTGCCAAAAAAGGTTCTTGGGATGCTTACCTCTGTGCTGTTCACTTTAATCCGGTAAAAAGAGCGGAATACAGTTTACCAGGAACAACCTGAACGTATAATAAACTCATCTAGTGGGAAGAGAGGATAAAAATTATGTATGAGCGATTGGCAGAAAAACTGAAAACAACTTCCGCTGTAAAATGGTTTCCTGGTCATGGTGCGGAAGAGAGCTGGATAGCGGAAGTAGAAGAGGAATTAGGATTCCTCCTCCCGCCATCTTATCGCTGGTGGCTGATTCATTATGGTGATGCCGGGCTTGGTGACGGGAATATTCTAGCCATCGCTGCTCCCGAACACAGAGAGTATTACGACGGCGACCTTCTTTATATACACAGACTGAATTTAACTGAGGAATGGTGGGTAAGGCGGTTTCCCCACAGACTGGACTTGTTCGTGCCGGATAGCGACGAGCTTTATTTTTTTGATACGTCTGCTAGAGATAATCAGGGAGAATTTCCGGTCATGTGTTATGATCTCATGAATGATTTGATCGACGTGTATGCTTCAACATTTGCGGAGTTTCTGGAACGGCTGATTGACGAGCGTTCTTAAATAACCTGAGCTGATCGACTAACGGAAAGGAGGGCCATGGTCATGAAGCCGATGCAAGAAATAGAGACGCTGGCGTTACGATTGTCGATGCTGTCAGAACGTCTTTTCACGCTCTTTTTGATAATGGCGAACGTTACTATTACTGTACGCTATATACTACTCGCGAGGGACATGCGCCAAGCCTCTCCGCCTGGTCATGGGAGGCTTTGGAGCGGGAAGCAGCCAGGCAAGGAGAAGAAAGCGGCACGCCGAAAGCAACGATTGCGGAGCTCATCAAATGCCGATGATTTTACGGTGGCCGGATCGTCTATACTAATGAACCACATCGAAATAAATCTAAATTTAAGGAGGGAACAATCTTATGACGGTAAAACTTACCCCTTATATTACTTTGGAGGACCGGGTAAAGGAAGCCATTCAGTTCTATGAATAAGCCATCGGTGCAGAAATCCTCTCCATGGTGACTTACGGTGAAATGCCTGACATGCCCAGCACGTTCACTGACGATCTGAGGAGTCTTGTAGCGCACGCCAAGCTAAAGGTCGGAGTAACGGAGCTCATGTTATCGGATACTCCAGGCGGTTCGCCTACTGAAAACGGGAAACGCGTCACCATCTGCATTACAACGAATGATGTAGAAGAATCCAAGCGGATATATGAAGTCTTGCGGCAAGAAGGTCAAGTCAATATGCCGTTTAAAGAAGAACCCTTCAGCCCTGGGTTTGGTGATGTAACGGACAAATTCGGCGTGACCTTTCAAATTTATACTGAGCTTGAAGATTGAATTACGGATAAAGAGTTGCACCGGATGATGGTGCGGCTCTTTTTTTGTGAAGTTTGAATTTACGTCGGGCGCATATTTAAAATGGGCATCCGCCTAAGCGGCCTTTCCGCGAATACATATGATGATTATGCCTACTCATTGAAAGGATGTTCTGATCGGTAAAAGCAGTTTGGTCTTTGTCATGTCTGCTGTTGTTCTGGCTATCTCTACGTGCATATTGGACTATGAGCCTGCTAATATATGGGCGTTTTTGGCAGCAATCATCCTGTCGATTATTCTATACACAGCAGCCGGCACAATCGGCGGTTTATTCTCCAAGACGGTGCTCGAAGCATCATTATCTATACTCTCTGTGGCGTTCATTTTTACTGGTGCACCCTAGGTTGTACTAACAGTAGTGTCTGTTATTTTGTATTGCTGCGGTTGAAGGACGAGCAGGGGAGTTCTGAAGGGACTTTAGCCAGCCTTCGGTAGGTCTTTGGTATGGTCGAAACAAGCGGCCGACTGAGACTATACGACGATTATTGTCCAATTGCGGCTGTGATGTTGTCATGACGGGGCTGGCCGGGTAATGAAGATGATTAGAACTTTCGAATTTGGCTGATTTGGAGTGGAGCCAAGGAAATGAGGGAAAGATCATGGCGGCACAGACAGTAGCAGGCATCAGTCCGGTACAGGACATTGCGGCCTACGGTGGTACACAGAGTGATGTCAGTTCCCTGGAGAAACAGCGAAACCGGCTGATGATGGAACTGGATAAAGTGAACGCGGCGCAGGGAAGTGAGATGCAGACTCCGTATCGCCGGGAGCAGCTGCAGCGGCAAATCCGGCTGCTGGAGTCCCAACTCGTACAGAAAAGCGGGAGTAGTACCCGCGTGAATTTTGTACCGGCTTCTCCGCTTCAAAATCACCTCCCCCTCTGGCGAAATGAAGGAATGGGAGGTCTCAAGGGCATCGGTCTGACCGATCCCCGGACCGCGACGGTAGACTCGGAAGGCCATTTCGACGCATTAATTTAGGCAAGCGAGCAAAGGCGCGGAAAGTGCCCGGTGATGAACCGGTTTTTTCGTACCTTTTTTTGAAAAGGTGGCAGCGTATCGTTTTTACTGCGGGGAATAAGAACGAAAAATGGTTCTTGTGCAGAGTACATAGCAATCGGGGGAGCTACTTGGTACCATTAGTCGCCGCTCACGATAAAGCACGTAACTGTTGAGTCCCTCCATGCGGGAACTGTCGCCAGATGAGTGATCGAATGAAAATTCGTTAGTCAGTAAACTTGATCTATAAAAGAAAGGGCCATCCCGCAAAGGGTGGTCCTTTTTCAATACTTACCGTTACAGACAGCGCAGGGAGCCGTATCGCTTTTAAGGGTAAAATAAAAAGTGACTTCATCAAGTCCCCATAGGCTATATCCACTACTGAATGAGGATTTCGAAGAGACTTCATCATAACGCCGATTAAAAACGGCCTATAGCAACAAATACAACTAACGCGAAGAATACAATATTCACGCCAATTTCCCGATATTCCTTGCGTGTAATATGGAATAGAGCACCGAATAAAACAGTCACGGCAAGTCCAACCGCAGCAATTGGCGTCAATATAGGCGTGGTATTCAACGCTAAAGGTAGAATGATTCCGAGGGCCCCAAGCAATTCTGCTAACCCGATAAAGACGACGAGCGTTTTGGAAACGTCTTTGACCCAACCCCAAGATGCGCGGGCTTGTTCATACTGAAATGCCTTCAACCAGCCTGAGTAGACAAACCCTATGCCTGCAAGTCCTTGTACGATCCATAATGCGATATTCATGAATGATGCCAACCTCCTTATTTTTCATATTTTCTAAAGGTATAATAAGCTGTAGTGCTTGAATGAAGGAAGTAGGCACTTTTTCTAAACCTGGTAAATAAAAAGTTACCTAAACAGAGCAAAGAGAAGTGGGAGGTTGCAATGAAAGAATATTGTAAATTTACATCAGCTCTGGATATTTTAATTGGAAAGTGGAAGCCGGCTATTCTGCTGCAATTGATCTCAAACGGTACAATGAGATTCAGCGAGCTGCAAAAAGCAATCCCCGATATAAACAAAAAAATGCTCACCCAGCAATTAAGAGAGCTTGAGTACAACGATATTGTACTTCGCGTAGTGTATAACCAAATCCCACCAATGGTAGAATATTCGATTTCGGATTACGGAAAAGGTTTAAGTACAGTGCTACAGGCCATGAATGATTGGGGAGCGGCTCATATGGAGCATATGAATGAGCTATACGGAGTAGATCGCTCAGAGATAAATCCAGGTGAACCCTCCCCTAAGTGAGGGTAAGTTTTTAGGGTTCAGGTTTTTGATCTAAGCAGATGGGGGAGATACGAATGGGAAATACAGATAAGTTTGAAATGATAGCGAACACATACGACACTCCTGAAAGAATTCAGATTGCCAAGGTATCCTCTGATGCCATTCGTGAATATTTAGTAGATGCAAAAGGCAAGACGGCTATTGATTTTGGGAGCGGAACCGGTCTCCTTGGCATGAACCTTCTGGGCGATTTTCACTCCGTGCTTTTTCTTGATACCTCACCAAATATGATTAATCAAATTAAGCAAAAAATCTCCGAGTTCAATATTCAAAATGCAGATACATTATGCTTTGATTTTGAAAAGGAAGACTTATCGGATTTGCGTGTGGACTATATTTTTATGGCTCAGGTTTTGCTTCACATTGCTGATTATGAACTTGTTTTATCAAGATTATATGATGTTCTCAATGAAGGGGGACATTTGCTGATCGTTGATTTTGATAAAAATGAAAATGTCGCTTCAGATCTCGTGCATAACGGATTCCAGCAAGATGAGTTAACCGGCAAGATGACGAAAATCGGGTATGGGAATATCCAATCCAAAACTTTTTATACCGGAAGTAAGATATTCATGGGACAAGATGCTTCGATGTTTATTCTTGATGCGCAAAAGTAATTTGTGTGTGCTTTTAGAATAAGTTGTATACACGAAATGCTCCCTGTTCCGTCTGCTAACGGACCCCAGAGACGTTATTTCCCAGTAACCGACAGGTTCCAGAAAATAACGGACTCCAAAGACGTTATGAGTAGAAATCCGGTGTGAAATCCACGGTTTGGGCGGAAATAGCGTCCCCTCAGTCCGTTACATATTCCACATGCTGTTTAATGTGCAAATAACGACGATAGGGTCCGTTAGCCCCCATGCAGGAGTTTCAATCTTGAACCCGAGAGTGTGTCAGGACAACTAAAGAACAACTGTGATTTTCAGCGATTCCTGCTTCGCGGCATAGAGAAAGTGACGCCTCCGGTCGGATGGCTTTCGCTTACCCATAACGTGTTGAAGCAAGCCGCAGTGGACCAACAACGAAGAGCAGTGATTTTCCAATAACGGGAGAATTGCTGCTCTTCTTACTTTTTTTAGTGAAAGAAGGGAGCTGAGGCCGGTTCGTTAGAAAAACGACTTTTGGGACAGCCTCTATTGCCGTTACATACAGCCTGGAGAACCTAGCCTAAGCAGGGCAGGTTTTTGGTGGTGATAAGAAGGGATTTTTTTATCAAAATGGAATTTAATTAAAAAGTTTATTTGCGGTCACACGCTTGCTCCTTTGGAACAGGTGATGCCTGATGAAGCGGGAAGAGAAATTTTGCTTGTGAGATGTTTCCTTTGGTTAGGTTAGGGATTAAAACTGTCGATTAGAAAGGTTGGTTTTGAATGCCATTAACGACTGAGGATCAATTAATTGGCGAAATCGATGACTGGCTGAAAAAGTATTTGTCGACTGAAATTCTATCCGCCGGGCGTGTAAGGCGCGGGCTAATGAACGAGAAGTGGATCATCGAGACAAGCAAAGGGTGGCTGTTCGTCAAAAGCTATCATCCCGGGCGGTTTAAGATCCATGATCCGGAGTTTCGCGGCAAGATTGAAAATGCGCTGCAGCTGCAGCTTCTTTTTTATCAATCTGGAGGACCGTGTCCTGAGCCACTGATGCTGGAAGGGCGCTGCATGCACATTCTGCCGTGCGGAAGGTACATAACCGTCATGACGCGTTGTCCGGGTACTATGGTGCCTGCTGGCATAATCGGTGAGCGTAAAATGTATTCACTCGGAAGAGCTGCTGCGGATATGCATGCTTTCTGGGATTCCGCGGCGACATTAGGGTTCGAAGCGGCAGTGCCGCCGGAGGAGCCGATTTGGCAGTTGTCTCGCGAGGAGATTGAGCGCACCTGGGAGGTAAGCTGGGACACGGCTCGTAACTCGTCTGAGCGTGTCCGGAACGCAATGCAATTACAGAAAGCAATTCTTGATTCACTTGGAGATGAAGACTTTGCGCCACTGACTGCGGGCTGGGCACACCTTGATCTGTGGGCAGACAACCTGCTTTTCGAAGGAGACGCTCTGGCAGCCATCGTTGATTTCGACCGAGCACGCTATTCGTTTCCTGAGATGGACCTCGGGCGGGCTATCCTGTCCGGTACGCTCAGCGGGCGCGGGTTCCATAAGGATGCGGTGATCGCTTTCGCTGAAGGCTACCGCAAGGTGCGGCCGTTGCCACCGGGCTCGCTTTTAAGGGCAATCAAGTATGTCTGGTGTATCGAATCGTTCTGGTGGATTCAGCCGTCGCTCGAATCGTCCAGCGTAGTTCCTGTCCGTTTTGCCGAAGAAATGATCTATACTGCGGAGCATTGGGAGCAGCTCGACGCTCTACTTGGAGGGATATGAGAATTGAATTTCAAAAAAGTGAGCGATTTTAATCGAGGCATACTTTCTTTGAATTATTGACAGATGCGTATTCATTTGATTGCAGATACAAACAAAGTAGTAATGCTGATTGGCAAGATTTTGAAAGGCAAGGGGAAGAGCCAAGATATCACGGGTGCTGCCGGTGAACACATAGATTATGTATTACACTACGAGCGAGTGATCTTTAAGGATGATCTAATGGTATAGAGAACGGGTGAGCTATAACCAATAGAGGAGGTAAGCTTTTGTATAACCATCTAGAACTAATGAGTATACAAGCAGATGTACTTTATCTGCATAATCAGGCTGGACGGATGACAACGATTAATGAGCCAATGAATCAGCCTGCTCCGCGATTTTTTTTGGGACAGACTATTGCGGGCCGTATTGTGCGATTCCGCAGTGATGTACCTGACCATTTAGTCCATGACATTCTACAGCTTATAGACCAGGGCGATTCAACTGTCCAGCTTGCCAAGGTTATTCGTGCGCTTGAGAAAGATAAAGAAATCAGGAGCTTATGGCTAGGTCCGGCATTTACATTCCAAGAAACGGAAAAGGAGCATACAACTGCTACCTTGGTTACGGAACACAATAAATACTGCTTGGAACCAGGATACCCTAGTCTATTATCGGAACTGAAATTTCGAGGACCTTGTTATATGGTAACGGAGAATAACATGGCTGTATCTGTCTGTTTTAGTGCGAGAAGTAACGAACTAGCAGCAGAGGCCGGAGTCGAGACATTGAAAGATTATCGTGGAAAAGGATATGCGATGACCGTAACGTCCTCATGGGCACAAGCGATACGACGTTCTCAGAGAATCGCGTTATATAGTACCTCATGGGATAATTATTCTTCGTTGTCTATTGCCAAACGTCTTGATCTTCATCTTTACGGAACGGATATTTCAATCTATTGAGGAGAGTGTAGAACATGGAGATGAAAAGTGAAAAAGGAGAGGTACTGGCAATCTTAAATATTAACTCTTGTCAAGAGGAGCACGATCTTGATAGCGTTATTCAGTCATTAGAACCTGGCATGGGTAAGGGGATCTATATGGCCGAGGAGAAGAAGATTACGCAGCAAACAAATTACGAGGCGGTAAAATGGCTCAAAGGTCTAGATGAATTAAAGGCACAATTGCCTTTATGGGAACCTGTATTTCCTGGCAATGCTGAGATTATGGATATTCATGCCTACTATGGATTTGATAATTTGACCCAAGAAGAGATTGATGAGATGTCCGCTGAGAGTGAAGCGACTGGTAAAAATGTTGTACGTGACCTAAAGCCTAACGACACGCTGATAGGTTTGAACATGATTTTTCGTAAGGGAGAAACAAGATTTGAATTTCGGATTTTTGGAACTACAAAAAGCAGGGTTCATGTATCCGATATAGAGCAACACACGATCGATAACTTAATGATTCGTGCAAACGAAGCTGTTTATATTGGGGATAGTGACAAGCAGCAATTGATTTGGGCGGAATTAGGTCCGAAACTGGGGAAGGCGCTGCAGTATGAAATATTGGCGGAACATAGCAGTCGTGAATATCTAATATCTATAGCTGAATCTCTTCAGGGATAGTGACGGGTTTGAAAGAGTTCGATGAATTAGAATTAGTTGACGGGAAGTGTTGTGAATATTATAATTCAGCTTTTTTATGATAAACACTTTTAAAATTATGGGAGGGGTATTTATGAGTAAGATTGGATTAATTGGTGACTTCGACGCAGAAGTTGTGGCTCATATCGCTATACCTCAAGCTATTCAATTGGCTTCGCAAGATCTTGGTTGTCAGATAGAGATCGAATGGATCCCAACTACTTCATTAGAGCAGGATTACGAACAAAAACTAGCAACATTTCAAGCGCTTTGGACAGTTCCGGCTAGTCCTTATAAGAGTATGCAAGGAGCGTTAAATGGTATCCGATTTGCAAGAGAACATAATATACCATTTCTAGGGACATGCGACTTGTTTCGTAAGCGAGCAAACGCATACTTTTAAACTTACACCTGGCTTAAAAGTAGCTGAAATTTATGGCGAGCACGAGATTGTTGAGCAGTATGGAATTTGTAATTATGGCTTAAACCCTGAGTTTGCTCCTCTGTTAGAGAAAGCAGGTATGCGGATTGCAGGAGTTGGTACAGATGGAGAAGTTCGTATTATGGAACTAATGGATCATCCTTTCTTTATTGGGACGCTATTTCAGCCTGAACGCTCAGCATTAAAAAATATGGTTCACCCGCTAATTAGAGCATTTCTACAAAAGCTATACAATAACATGGTTTTTTATAACATTTATTGGTATAATTTTTCCTGAGCAGTCCCGTTAGATGAGAATAGTTGAGAAGAGGACAGGTGAGCCGAGATGAGTAGAGCAGAGGTTAAATTAGATTTAAGTCGGATTGTTTTTATTGGAAGAACATTTGATGAGTACATGTTGATGTTTGGTTTGTCTGAAGAGGAGTTAAAAGGACGAAAAATTCTTGATTGCCCGGCGGGTGCATGTTCGTTCACTGCAATTGCCAACCAACTAGGGGCAGATGTTACTGCCACTGATATTGCTTATGATCATCCTTTTGAACAGCTTGCTGAAAAAGGGGCTGAAGATATTGAGCATGCTATGCTTAACATGGAACAGGCACAGGGGAATTACAAATGGGATTATTTTAAGTCTGTAGAGGGTTTAAGAGCCCACAGGCTACAAGCGTTAACTGATTGTGCCAATGATATGAAAAAGTCACCTGAGCGTTATGTTCCTGCTGTTTTACCTGTATTGCCTTTTAGCGATAAGGAATTTGATTTAACGCTATCTGCCCATTTCTTATTTATGTACGCTGATCGGTTGGACTATGACTTCCACTTGCAAGCTATACAAGAGTTAATGCGTGTTACCAAGGAAGAGATACGCATATTCCCTTTGGTGGACCTATCCTGCAATCGATATGAGCATCTGGATAAGATAATTGATTTTATACAAAGCCAAGGCTATATTACAGAAGAAATTAAAGTTGGTTATGAGTTTCAAAAGGGTGCTGACAGTATGTTAAGGATTAAGAAAGTTTAATACGATTTTAAAATAATGAAACCACTCCAATATTAGCAGGAGTGGTTTTGTTATTTATAGAGTGATGTTTCATACGGTATTATCATTTTCCCAGCGTATTAGGGTTAGAGAAGCTAAAAGAATTCCCGAGCATACGCTCGACGATTCGATTGAATGCTAATTTTTTTTGGTCTAATGTATTTTCCTGCCACGAGAAAATCCCTGTATCAAACATAATGTTAACTCCAACGAGTATGAATTCAGCGGTTTCCTGCAGGTCTTGAATTTGAAAGATCTTTTCGGATACCCCTTGCTCCAGAATTTGTATCACATAAGGGACGCTTTCCTGGACGATTTGTACGAGGACTTTCTGGTGAATCGATGCATTATATTCGTGGTGAAGAAATTCGATGATGCTCTCATCATCATAGGATTGTCTCCACAAAATGGCATAGAGTTTGGCCTCAGCACTCATTTCTTCGCTTTCTGACAGCGCTTTGATCTTGGTGATTTTTTCATCGACCAAGCGCTCCACTATGGCGATCATAATATCTTTTTTAGTTTTGAAATGATAAAAAAACGTACCTTGAGCGATGCCCATTTTTTTGACAATATCGCTTACAGCAGTTTGATCGTAACCCTTCTCTCTAAAGAGTTCCAATGAGGTCTCTATGATTTCATGGCGCCGTATCTCTGGTTTTTTGTTGACTCTTTTCAAGGTATTTATCCTCCCTTTTGTATTTTTTATTTTATTGACTATTAGTCAGTTAGTCAATATAATGAGCTGAACATCATAAAACTGACTATTAGTCAGTTAAGAGGAAAGGGAGAAAGTTATTATGAATCTACGCCTTATTTTATATCTTGTTGGCTTCAGTGCCTTTACAGGATCCTTAGGACAAAACTTATATACACCTCTGTTGTCCGACATGCAAAATGAGCTGAATACAACAAGTTATTTAATGAGTTTGACGGTCTCATTATTTTTGATTGCCTTAGCTGTTATGCAGACGTGTTCGGACCACTGGCGGACACTAAAGGAAGAAGAAAAGTGCTTATACCCGCGCTTGTCTTATATTGTGTGGCATCTTTAGGCTGCGCATTCTCACATTCCATTGGTTTATTCCTGGTGTTTCGCGTCTTGCAGGGTATAGGTTCAGCAGCAGTTCCTGTTATAGGGGCAGCCGTAATTGGGGACTTGTTCCGTGGAAAAGAGTTGGCAAAGGGAATGGCAACTTATCAGCTTATGCTTTTACTTGCGCCCGCTATAGGGCCACTTCTGGGTGGAGTGATTGGAGAGAAGTTCGGATACCAAGGTGTGTTTATCTTTTTAACACTCATCATACTGCTGCTTCTGTTCGCTAACATGAAGTTCCTGCCCGAGACTAAGTCACAGACAGGATCTGCGCAAGGCTTTAGTCTAAAATCGCTCACAATTATTTTTCGCAATCATCTTGGTGCTGTCGTCGTATTGTATGGATTCATCCAGTTTGTCATTTATTTGGTATACATCGTGTTCGTGCCCCAAATCCTAAGTACGTTTTACAGCATGTCTTCAGGAAAAGTCGGTACTATACTCCTCCTGATGTCTGTCTGTACGATTGTGAGTATTAGAATGGGTAGTTGGATGCGTAATGTTATGGGAAGCGGAAAAGGTTTATTATATGCCTTTCTCTTTCAATCGTTTAGTGTCGTTCTGTTTGCGTTAACCGCCCAGCTATCGCTACCGTTCTTAATTGTGGACGTCTGTCTATTCGGCTTTACGATGGGATTGACTACGTCCATGCCAACGACTATTCTGGCGGAACAATTTCCAGAAAGAGCGTGCTACTGTCATCGGCGTGTTTAACTTGGTCCGGTATATAGGCAGTGCGCTTGGCCCGATGATTGGCTCATTGCTTTATGTTGAGAGTGACTTGAAGCCTTTGTTCTTAACCTGTGGCGTAATCTACGTGGTTACTGTCTTGGTTGGGGGCTGGTGGATGCGTATGAAGGGACTGAAGGTTGTTACAACTTGAGGAGTTGGAGCAAGAATAGGGGAGCTTTGATGTACAACTCAAATCAAGTATGCAAAAATCACCAGTGATATGATCAAAACGAAAGGAGGGAGGACTTCCATGTACGAATGGAATGAAATGGTCCAGCTAATGGTAGACTGGGTGGAGAGCAATATTACGGAGAGCGCATCTCTTATTCAGATGTCAGAACAGCTAGGCTATTCACCCTATTATTGTTCTAGACAGTTCAATCAATTAACCGGGATGACTTTACGGGATTACATCTGGACTCGAAGGATCAGCCGTGCCGCCCTGGAGCTCCGCGATAGTGATCAGCGGGTTTTAGACGTTGCCGTAAAGTATGGATTCTCATCACAAGAAGCGTTTACACGAGCATTCAACAAGGCTTTTCGGCTCACCCCTGCAGCATATCAAAAAGCTCCCCGACCTATTCCGTTGGCTATTCGTCAGGAGGTATTCTCACCTTATCATTATTTGATCAAGGAGCGGGATAAGATGAGTAAAGTACATTTGCAACCAGCGGAGATCAAAGTCGAGTTCATTCCAGCACACAAATTTATCGGGATCTGGGACATTTCCGTAACAAACTATGGGGACTTCTGGGGAAACGGACATTCTTGTGATGAGGTTAGCGGTACGTTGGAGAGTATGTCTAATCATGCTCTTCCGGGACAACTTGGTCAGACGGCAGGATGGTTTTACCAGAATGGGCAGAAGGGGTACTTGTATGGAATCCCCGTTTCACTGGAGTATGATGGGCCTATTCCGGAAGGGATGGAATGCAGGGAGATTCCAGAATCGGAATATTTGGTCTTTTTCCACCCTACGTTCGACTACCTAAAAGATAATAGCGCTGTTATGAGTACAGTTGAGGGAGTAGCATGGAACTTCGACCCTAAAGGTATGGGATACGTATGGGATGAAGGAACCAAGCAGGACTACCAACGGCATTTCCCAGAGGGATATGGTTATGCGGTGTTGCGGCCAGTAAAAAAGATATAGCTGTTTAAGGAATGATTTGAGCATAGATAATACTTGTAATAGCGAAAAGGGGCTGTCCCAAAAGTAGTTTTTCTAACGACAGGAGACAGCTTTTTTCATTCTAACGACAAAAAAAGAACGCAGAACGGCGATTCCCCCGATATTGGAGAATCGCTGCTCTGCGTTTTGGACTACTGCAGCTTGCTTCAACACGTTATGGGCAAGCGAAAGTCATCCAACCGTGGCGTTACTTTCTCTATGCCGCGAAGCAGAAACCGCCGAAAACCCGGGTTGTTCTTCAGCTGTCCAAAGACACTCTCCGGTTCCGTCATTGATGTATAGAGAGGATGAGGATTCATTGCATCAGAAATTACATGAGCCGACATGGTCACGACTTGGCTTTACTTCCCCACCTGGAGAGGATGCAGGTAAAGATATTGGTATTGTAATAATTGATACGATAAGACCTCATCATACAATTCGTCATTTGGGTTCACGGATTAAATATGTTTCAGTCCATAACGATTTATCCGTTGAGTGTCGAGAAATTGCTTTTGAAGAGCCTAACGATTCGGATGGTGATAAAGGTGAGCATGGGCTAATGGCTGTACTAGCATTGTCTCATGAGCCTTTTGAATTTAAAGGAATAAAATATACAAGTTTATCACCTGCTTCAAATTTTATAGTACTCAATCATCTAGCTTTTAAAGAGGGTGAAGGTGAACGGTTAAAACGTGGTATAGATTATATTCTTGAACGAAGTCAAGAGTGGAACATAAAAATAATTCTAAGTATGGGTTGGCACGCATTGGATAATTCAGTTTTGTTAAAAAACACGAGTGAGAACTCTACAGTTCAGGCACTGGCTTCAGCTGTTAAGAGTGGAATCCTTGTAATTTGTGCTAACGGTAATACAAGGTTAGATAATATAATGCCTCCCACAGAATATTTAGCAGTTGGCGGCTATAATGATCATGGCTCTGCAAACATAGATGTTCATTCAGCTTATCCAGATGAGCCTTGGGGTAGAAATGGCGACGGGCATATTAGACCGGATGTTTTAGCGCCAAGACTATACTTGCCAATTCCTTATTGCGAGACACTAGAGAAACCTAATGAATTATCGTATTTCTTAGGGACTTCTGGGGCATCTACACTTGTGACAGGGGTATGCGCATATTTACTTTCTAAATACCCGAATCTCCAGATAGATACATTACGGAATGCGTTAGTTAATTTTGGAATTCCTTTAGTCGGCTATGATAACCTGGCACCGAGGATTAATGTTTCGGATGTCATTAAAGCACTTAACGATGGCTACGTAAAAAGTGGTGTTCCGAACCGTCCGTCCCCAATTGCTATTACAAATCCATACATTTCAATTGTTTCAAGTGATCCCATAGAGAGAGGATTAGCTTTCTCAATGTTGGTTAGACAAGAACGATGTAGTAGAGAAGAGTTATGGAGATTTGCATATGATGATTCACCTGTGGTAAGAAAAATCGCCATCTGGGCTTTGCAAAAACCGAAAGATGCTGATGAGCGTGACATCTATTGGCGGAATTTAAAGCAAGAGAAAGAAGGTGGGGTGCGTGGTTGGTATACGTATGGTTTATTGCAAGATGCAACGAAAAATGAGGTGGACCTCTGGCTCCCCTGGGCTACAGATTTAAACTGGACTGTTCGTTGGTGTGTTAATGGATATTTAAATAGGTTTTCAGAATTTCCTGAATTAGAAAAAACTCATGATCCTGATTCAATACTTGACAAAGCGTTACCGATTTATAAATGGTATGAAAAATATAAACTGCACTTAACCTAATTGAATGGGGAAGGAATTAAGGTGTATCGGAAAAATTGAAAGTAGTAGTTGAAGCTGAGGAACCTCTCAAAAGCATTAGGCATAAGCTGAGTTATATCGATGTTGAGAGGATGTTTTAGCATGTATCCTTATTACCCGCAGGTTCCTCAATTTCCCTATCCCAATTACCATTTAATGCTTCCAAGCTTTTATAACTCCCCATATCCTGCAAACGGATGGTTTGGGCAATATGATGCCCGTGAAACCTTTGAAAGTCACCGGTTGCCACCGGAGCAAAAACTGACCTTTGTGCTTGTACATGGTTCTTGGGCCGACGCGCACTTCTGGGACGGTATAGCAGCCGAGCTGCGCAAGAGAGGGCATACCGTCTACACGCCAGAGTACGCAGGACACGGCAAAGACCCAAACAAAGCGGTAACGCATGACATGATTACGAAGTCTGTCGTCGACTATGTAACAAGGCTGAACCTGCATGAAATCATTCTCGTCGGGCATAGTTTCGGAGGAAGCGTTATTCAGAAAGTTGCGGAACAGATACCGGACCGCCTCAAGCGGCTTGTCTTCTGGGACGCATTTGTATTAAAAGACGGGGAGTCTGTTGCCGACGAGTTGCCACCGCAAACGAGGCAAGGGTTCGAGCAGCTCAGAGGCGCATCGCATGACGATACAATTATGCTTCCGTTTTCGCTTTTCCGGGCTCTATTCGTTAATACAGCGACTTTGGAGCAAGCCAAGTGGATATACGCAGGCGTTGCTCCAGAGCCGGCAAAACCACTCTTTGAGAAGCTGGATCTTAAGGCGTTCTATGCTCTGCCTACGCCTAAAAGCTATTTGTTTTTTTACCAAGACAACGTTTTTACAGGAGCAGAGGGCTTCGGCTGGTATCCGCATATGGCTTCGCGGCTCGGCATGTTCCGCCTGATTGTTGGTGACGGTGACCACATGACAGATGCATTCGTAAGGCCGTCCATGGTAGCGCAGAAGCTGTACGAGGCGGGCCGGGACTGATGTGCTGAGCAAATTCGTACACCTGGCGCAAGTAACTCATGATCAGCAATAATATACTATATGTCACTCATTATAAGATGTAGGATGTGAGAACTGCTTGAAAGGAGCCTTCTCATGGACACTACATCTTTTTTGATTTACTGTATGATAGCCACGTTTACACCAGGACCTACGAATATCGTCATCTTGTCTACTGTGAATCATTTTGGGGCAAAGCAAGCATTGAAATATTCGTATGGAGCAACGGTTGGTTTTGGTTTATTACTTGTTATTTCCGCTGTTCTGAATAATTTGCTAATAACGATTCTTCCGAAAGTATTAGTTATTATGCAGGTCATCGGGAGCCTCTATATGCTCTGTTTAGCTTATCTAATTTGCAAAAAGGATTCGTCAAATCCATCTGAAAACCAAGCAGCCACCTTTTGGTCTGGCTTCATGATGCAGTTTTTAAATCCCAAATTAGTATTATTCACATTGACTGTAATTCCAACATTTGTCCTGCCCTATTACAGTGGAGCCCCTGCTATAATGCTAAGTGTCATTGTGATAACATTGATCGGCTTTTTAGCTTTTATAACATGGGTGCTGTTCGGCACGATCTTTAAAGAGTTCTTACAGAAGCACAATAAGATTGTTAGTGTTATGATGGCCATTTTATTAGTTTATGCTGGCATCATGATCTGGGTTTAGATAAGTTCATGTAGAGGTGCTATAATGGAGAAATTTCTCTATAAAAAATCGGCAGGTATTACCGCATTGTCGGCAAGTATGACGGAATTCAAGTATAAGAAGCACGCTCACAAGGAGTATGCAATAGGCGTAACTTTGCGCGGCATTCAACATTATCACATAGATGGCAGCTTGCAATTATCTCATCAAAATGGTGTGATGTTCTTCAATCCAGAACAGGTACATGACGGTATGGCACATGATAAGTCAGGTCTAGATTATGTAATGTTATATATTGATACGCAAATGCTTCTAGAGGGTATAGGAAAAAAGGATATTGTACGCTTTTCAACACCTATTGTGTACGATGATAGACTTGGACAACGAGTTGTAAGCCTGTCACAAGCAATATTAGGTGAAAAAGATGAGGCGTTATGCTGTGAATTGTTCTTATCTCTGACGGATAGTCTTATGCAGACCAATCTTTCTTCGGACGACAAATCGGACGACAAAAAGGATAGCGCGATCATAAGAAAAGCAAAGGATATGATTTATGGGAACCTGGAACATGTCCTCAAACTTGATGAGATCTGTACAGAGCTTGATTTATCGAAATATCAATTTATCCGCATATTTAAAGCTCACACTGGAATTTCACCCTACCAATACTTCCTTAATTGCAAAGTAGAACGGGCAAAGCAGTTGATTGAGAAAAATAGAGATATCTATTCAGCGGTAGCTGCATGCGGTTTCTTTGATCTGACCCACTTAAATAAACACTTTAAAAGTGTATATGGAACAACTGCCCTTGAATATATTTCACATTTTTCGCCGATAGATCAATTAAGCCTAAAAAAATCTGAATAATAACTGTAAGGATGATCCCCACATGAAAATTTTATTAGTCGAAGATGATAAGACGATCGCCTCAGGTCTCGAATATTCACTACAGCAGGATCAATATTCAACAGTTTTATGCTATGATGTCGCTTCAGCTAAAAAGGTGCTTGCCGAAGATATCGATCAGTTCGCTTTGTGCCTGTTCGATTTACAGCTTCCGGACGGAAGCGGCTATGAATTGTGCAGGATGGTGAAAGAGCGGCGGGACATTCCGGTCATTTTCCTAACGGTGATCGACGATGAGGTCAATGTTGTGATGGGTCTTGATATGGGGGCTGATGATTACATTACAAAGCCTTTTCGGGTTCGTGAGCTTCTCTCCCGGATCAAGACGGTTTTGCGGAGATACCAAAAGTCGCCCTACACGGAAGCGATCATAGATATCGACAATGTCCGTATCCATACACTGGAAGGTAAAGTGCATAAAAACGGCGTCGAGGTCTCGCTGACCGCCTTAGAATATCGCTTATTGCTGATCTTCGGTAACCACCTTGGACAGGTTCTTACAAGAAATCAGCTTTTAGAGCAAATCTGGGACGTGGCTGGCGAGTTCGTGAACGACAATACCTTAACAGTTTATATTAAAAGGCTGAGGGAAAAGCTGGAGGATGATCCAGGGCAACCGGCTTTGATCAAAACCGTACGTGGTTTAGGCTATAAGGTTGGTGATTAGATGCTGCGTAATAGGGAAATTCAATTGTTATTGCTCATCATGGGTTCCATTAGCGTAACGGCAATCATTGTGTCTGCGTTCATCTCGTTTGTCACAGCAGCGTTTGTTTGTATTCTATCCATTGTGCTTATTGTCAGCAGTTTGTTATTCACGAGATGGAGATATCGCGAGCTAGAGAAGCTGTCGATCTATTTGCGGGAAATTAGCAACGGCAATGATACGCTTGACGTTCGCGATAATCAGGAAGGTGAGCTTAGCATTCTAAAAAATGATATTTATAAGGTGACGCTCATGCTATCGGAACACCGGTCGCTATTGCAGCGGGACAAAATTCAGCTAACGGATGCCATATCCGATATTTCGCATCAGCTCAAAACGCCGCTCACTTCCATGACGGTAATGGCGGATTTGTTAAGCGCCCCTGACTTGCCTCCTGCCAAAAGAACAGAGTTCACCCATCATATTCGCATTCAGCTTGAACGCATCGATTGGCTTGTTTCCTCTTTATTAAAACTATCGAAAATGGACGCGAAAACCATCCCATTCAAAAAAGATGTAATTCCCATACAAAAGCTTATTCAAAAGGCCTTAGAGCCGGTAATGATTCCGATGGATATTAAGGGACAAAGTCTTTCCATCACGGGTTATGACGAAGTTTCTTTTATCGGCGATTTCAATTGGACTGTCGAAGCAGTCCTCAATATTTTGAAAAACGGTGTAGAGCACACACAGGAAGGCGGAACCATTTCGATCACATTTTCCGAAAATGTTTTATTTACAGAAATCATTATTGCTGACAATGGACAAGGCATTCCAAAAGAAGATTTGCCCTATATTTTTAAACGTTTTTACAAAGGGGAAAATGCCAGCGAAGGGAGTATCGGGATAGGGCTTGCGATGGCTCACAGCATTATTGCCAGCCAGAACGGAGTGATCGATGTGACGAGCGATAGCGGGCAAGGCACGCAGTTTCGGATTAAATTTTATAAGCAAGTCGTTTAGGACACTCCGTAAGTGACTGAATTGTCACCTTTATCGTCACCGGAAAGTCATGTTAGACAGATAGAATGATATCCATCAGATAAGCGATGGAGGTACCACAATGCAATTGAAACAACAACGTAAGATTCTTTTGTTCCTGACCATATCCTACTCTATTGTAATTCTTTATTTTTTGTTTTTCGCTTTCGGTAGAGCAGGTAAGGCAGGGTACGCTACTGAGCACACCTTTATTTTTTTACCAGACAGTTTTTTCAAGATGCCAAGTCTACCTGATTTTCTGCACCCAACGTTGATGGATTTTGTGGGTATTGGAAACTTCATAGCCTTCGCCCCTTTTGGAATCTTCATTCCGTTGTTATACCGGACTAGCTTTGTTCGATTTATTACATTGTTCATCTTGTCCATATTCGTACTGGAGACCATTCAGGGAATAACGATGCTTGGCAGCTTCGATACGAACGATGTCATTCAGAACGCAATAGGCGCAGCCGTTGGATTCGGGGCGTATAAGCTTGGATTTCGTACAACAAACGTCTGGAGAAATATAGCGGCTACAGGTATTTCCATAGTTGTCCTTATGAGCGGGATCTGGGGGTGCTTTGTAGTGGTTGATAAAGTGTTCACCAAAGAAATGGGTCCTTTTATAGCTATAGATGAATTGAAAGACAGCGCTGGCAATCTATCAACGGGAACGAAACAATCCAGTCTCATCATTGGCGGTCATACTGTGAAACCCCATTATAATGTGTATAGCACCGCAGGAAAAATGAAGGAAACGTATACGTACACGTTAGGCATTGAGGAGGAGATGTATCTCTTCATAAATTATGGCATACCTGACCAAAAGGGTAGTTATGGAAGCGTCAGTGTTTCCGTCGATGGGGATGAGTATCTTCACATATCTGCAGGAGATCAAGGTGAGATAGGTGAGTCTGAAATGTATCTCCCGAAGGCAAATGAGCTTAGGATCACCATTGAGGGAGAAGGAACGCTATGGGATGTTGGATATAGCAAGATGAAGTATTTCTGGGAATGAGTATCAAGGAAAGGAGGGATACCTTTGGAGATTTTAAGAATGGAGAATCTATCTAAAGTGTACGGCACAGGTGAATCTGTGGTAAAGGCGCTTGACGATGTTTCTTTCTCTGTTCAAAAAGGCGAATTCGTTGCGATTATCGGCCCGTCCGGCTCGGGGAAATCGACGCTTCTCCATATGCTGGGCGGCGTGGATCGGCCGAGTAGCGGTAAAGTTTTTGTCGAGGATACGGACCTGTATGCTTTGAACGAAACACAGCTGGCCATCTTTCGGCGCAGGCAAATCGGCTTGATCTACCAGTTCTTCAACCTGATTCCTGTCCTGACGGTGGAGGAGAATATTACGCTGCCGCTCCTGCTGGATAAGCAGAAAGTAGATAAAAAGCATCTGGATAGTCTTGTCAGTACGCTGAATTTGCAGCATCGGCTAAACCATCTGCCGAATCAATTATCTGGTGGACAGCAGCAACGGGTCTCGATTGGCAGAGCAATTATTGGCAATCCTGCGATCATGCTGGCAGACGAGCCAACGGGGAATTTGGATAGCAAGAATAGCAGCGAGATCGTCGAGCTTTTGAAAATGCTGAATAAAACCTATCATCAAACGCTGATCGTTATTACGCATGACGAACAAATCGCCTTACAAGCCGATCGGATCATCTCGATTGAAGACGGAAGAATTGCCAAAGACGAGGTGATCCGGCGATGAATATTGTCAATACGCTCACCCTCCGGCATTTGAAGCAAAACAAGCGAAGAACGCTCGTAACCATCATCGGCGTAATCATTTCGGTGGCCATGGTGACAGCGGTTTCAACATTTGTTTTTTCCTTTTCCAATTTAATGATTAGGCAAACCATTGCGGAAAGAGGGGAGTGGCATGTCCAATATCAAGATGTAACCAAAGAACAACTCGCGGCGATACGCGCCGATGATGCAACCAAAACGGTTGCGGTCACAAAAGATCTTGGATATGCCTTATTAGAAAGCGGGCAGGATCCCAATAAGCCGTATTTGATCATCAAGGAATATGATGCACAAGCTTTCACGCAACTTCCAATTGGATTAAGCAAAGGGCGTCTGCCGAAAAGTGACAAGGAAGTCGTTATTTCCGAAGCTGTTGCAACGAATGCTAAAGTGAAATACGAAATTGGCGATCACTTGACCCTTCGCGTTGGCGAACGATTTCAGCAAGGGGGCGATCATCCCCTGAATGATAGAGATCCGCTTCGTAGGGTCAACGATACTTTGGCCGAAACGCTACAGCATATGAAAACAAAGGATTATACGGTGGTGGGGTTCATCAAACGTCCCGTGTGGGAAACGGCTTGGGCTCCAGGATATACAGTTATTAGCTATCTCGATGACAAGCTTATCGGGGCAAACGATGGAGTCAATGCGGCCGTAGTCCTTCAGAAAATTAATCCGAACTTGTTCACGCATGCGGAGAACTTGGCTGAAAGAAACCACATCAAGAGGGTCCAATTTAATAACGATTTACTTCATTATTATGGCTTGTCCAAAAATAAAGCCTCATACAGCACCATATACTCCTTATCGGTGATTCTGATAGCCGTTATTATGATCGGCTCGGTTTCACTCATCTATAATGCTTTCGCAATATCCGTTTCGGAACGTTCCCGCCATTTAGGGATGCTCGCAAGCGTAGGGGCTACGAAAAGGCAGAAGAGAAACTCTGTGCTTTTTGAAGGGGTCGTCATTGGTGCGATCAGCATTCCCATTGGAATTTTATGCGGTCTTGCCGGGATGGGAATTATCTTTTGGTTCATGAATGCCATGATTCAAGGCGCGTTATGGACCACTGAAAAGCTGACGCTCATCGTCACGCCGTTAACGCTTTTGATCATCTGTGTTGTCTCGATACTGACGATTTTCATTTCGACGTATTTCCCGGCAATCAAAGCATCCAAAGTATCCGCCATGGACGCCATTCGTCAAACAAGCGACTTAAAGCTCACAGTCAAAGCCGTGAAAACATCGAAATTCATTCGCAAGCTCTTCGGCATCGAAGCGGAAATCGGATTGAAAAACCTAAAACGGAACAAACGAAGATATCATGCCATCGTATTTTCGCTCGTGATCAGCATTGTTTTGTTTTTGACAGTATCCTTTTTTACTGCCGGGGTGAAACAATCCCTGAATATATCGCAAGAAGGCGTCAATTTCGATATTGGCGTATCGTATAGCAATGGAAAAAGAATAGACGATTCCTTGGTACAAGACATTGCATCCCTGGATGGAGTAACGGAATACAACGTGATGCATGATTTGTATAAGAACGCTTGGATTGATGAAGCGATCATCGCCGATGAACTGCAAGAGAAGGTTAAGAAAGATAAGAGTTTGCTGCAAGACGGAAAATATCCTTACGATATTAAGATCCACGCCTTGAATCATTTCAGTCTGCAAGCCTATGCCAAAGCGGTCGGCGTAGATTACGAACGGCTCACAGACCCGGAGCATCCTGCCGCGATCGTGAGGGATACGATCCATTACAATGATATGGACACAGGAAAATATGTGCAGACGAAGGCCATATATGCGAAGGTCGGTCAAGTCATCGAATTAACGAATATCTATGAAGCAAATGTGAGAGAAACGGAGATAAAGAAAGTAGTCATTGCCGCATTGACGGATCAAGCACCTATGGGGATGAACGCGATAGGTATAGGCGGGTTAGATATTATCGTTTCGGAACGGATCTTGAATACATTGGCAGTCGACGAGGACCTTATTAACGTTCATACATCCCTCTATTTGAAAAGTACGGAACCGATGAAAACGCAGCGGGAAATCGAAGAGATGCATGAAACCAATCTGAATGTCAGTAATTTATATCAATCCAGAAAAAGCGAAGAGCAACAAATTCTTTTGATGTCCGTTTTTTCTTATGGTTTTATCGTATTAATCTCAGCGATTTCCATTGCGAATATTTTTAATACGATCTCCACGGGGATATTCCTGAGAAAACGAGAATTTGCGATGCTTAAATCCGTTGGCATGACGCCAAAAAGCTTTGCGAAAATGATGAACTATGAAAGTGTTTTTTACGGGATCAAGTCGCTGCTCTTCGGGCTGCCCGCCAGCTTCGTCGTGATGTATGTAATCTATAGGGCATTTGCGAATAAATTCAGCTACGGGTTCACCCTACCATGGATAAGCATTGTGTCTGTCATTGTCGCCGTATTTGTCATTGTCGGTTCCGCCATGTTATATTCCAGCGCAAAAGTGAGGAAGGAAAATATTATTGATGCGTTAAAGCAAGAGAATATATGATAGTTCACGTAGATGGGGTGGCAAATCCAATTGATTTGACGCGTCTGGAGGTTACTCTATGAAACAAACTAAATCAATCCTCTTGGAAGGTCTTCCGTCTACAGGAAAATCAACAAATTCAGGATTTCTTTTGGATCATAAAAATGCTCCCCATACAGTAGACAGGTGAATTATTAATACCTGTTACTGTATGGGGAACACCAGTCGTAGAAGCTATTTTTGGGATAGCTTCTTCTTGTATGATTCCTTAAATGATAGCTGAATGATTAGAGCTGATAGATGTAATTACTACTTGATTAGCTTCAATACCTTGGTCACCATTGTGGAGAATTCTGCTCTAGTGATGTTATTGGCAGGTCTGAACGTGCCGTCTGTATAACCCGTGATGATCTGGTTAGCTGTTAGTGCTGCAATATAGTTGTATGACCAGGAGTTTGCTGGAATGTCTGGGAACGAAACGGTAGTGCCGTCACTCAGTTTGAATGCTCTTACCAGCAAAGCGGCCATTTCTTCACGGCTTATCGGAGCATCTGCTTTAAACGTACCGTTCGTGTATCCAGTCATAAGGCCAGCATGTTGTGCGGCTCCGATGAATCCAGCAGCCCAGTGGCTGGCGGTAACATCTGTAAAGCTGTTCGTCTGTGGCGTCAATCCGAGCTCGGTTGTCAGAACCTTCACGGCTTCTGCACGGGTGATGCCCAGATTAGGTCTGAAGCTGCCATCTGGATAGCCGTTGATCAGTCCTTTTTGAATCAGGAAGTCAATGCTTTCTTTTGCCCAATGTCCATTTGTATCAGTGAATGAAATGGTTACTGGTGGTTTTTCTGTCTGTGCGTCATCTTTTCCAGTGGAGCCTTTTGGAGGCTCAGTTGGTCCAACAGGTCCGGTTGTTCCGGTAGGGCCAGGAGTGGGAGTGGGTCCAGTAGGTCCAGTAGGTCCGGTAGGTCCGCTAGGTTCAGTAGGTCCAGGGCCAGTGGGGCCAGTAGGGCTAGTAGGCTCAGTAGGCCCAGGTTCAGTAGGTTCTGTCGGTTCAGTAGGTTTCGTTCCTGGTTCGCCCGTGCCGCCCTGAGGATCAGTTGTGTCGTTCGGCAGGTAAGTTAGCTTAGGTGCAAAGCTTGTAAGCACGCGAGCTTTCGTCTGCTGCTCTAGCGCGTAGCCCATGCCGAGAATGTTGGCATCATCCCAAGCCTTGCCCACCAGTTGCATAGACAATGAGTACCCATTTGGACTAGTGCCTACAGGTACCACAACGGTTGGTAGACCAACGTTGGATGTCAAAACACCAGTGGCTCTATCTGAGCTCAGCTGACTAGCTGCGCCGTCATTGTTGTATACGTCACTGATGAACCCAGGATACACCACGCTGTCAACACCGCTTTGATCCATCCAGTTTGCAATGATACTCTTATAGTTGGTTCTGTAATTGATATAGGCTTGTACTTGAGCTTCAGTCATACGTGGGCGAACTTGCAGGTTTCTTTGGTTGTACAGCAGTACAAGTGGTGAAGCGAGTAGATGATCACCGGTCTCATAAGGGAAATCCTTGTGCAGCTCGATGTAACGTGCCCAGCCTTCGCTACCCACGTTGCCCCCGGGATTTGATCCGCCGCTAGGTGGAGAACTCATTTCGACCATTGTGGCGCCTGCTGCAATCAGATCAGCAAAATGCGCTTTAACCGCCTCGCCTGTACCATCATCTGCGTACGAAGAAACAAATGACGAAGGGATATAGCCGATACGCTTGCCTTGTAGGGAATTAGCATTCAGCGCCTTAGTCCAATCCTCCGGTTTTAATCGATCCGCATCCTTGGTTAGGATATCTTCTGGATCAGTTCCTGTTGTAGCATTAAGCAATATAGCCAGGTCAGTCATGGTGCGAGCAATTGGGCCTGCATAATCCTGACCCCATGTCAGTGGCATAACGCCGCGCGTGCTGGACATGCCGTCTGTACCGCGGAATGTAGTTAAGCTTGCGCCTACGGAAGGGGCGTACAGAGAAACGCCTGTTTGTGTACCCATAGCTGCTGCGGCGAAGTCTGCTGCTATAGATACTGCTGAACCGCCACTTGAACCAAACGATGTTTTGGACGGATTAATTGCATTCCATGTCTGCATCCAACCGCTTTCGCTCATGCTGCCGCTATTGGCAAATTCCGATGTATTTGTCTTACCAATGATGATAGCGCCTGCTTCTCTTAGCTTCTGTATTTGATAAGCGTCTGATCCAGGCTGCCAGCCTTCAAGCGCTTTGGACCCGCCTGTCGTTGGCATGTCCTTCGTGTCATAGATATCCTTGACTGCAATTGGAATACCTAGCAATGGTCCTGTCTGACCATTCGCCCGAGCTGCATCTGCTGCCTTAGCCTGCTCGAGGGCTGTTTCTCCAACATGCAGGAAAGAGTGGAAGCCAAGCTGACCCAAGTCATAGGCATTAATACGATCTAGATAGGCTTGTGTGATAGCTGCTGAGGTAGTAACACCATTCTCCATATCAGCTTGCATTTCTGCAATGGTTTTGTTCACTACATCATATTTGGAGGTTGTAACCATTGGTGGTACTGCTGGAGCTGGTGGGATAGGTAAGGTGGTAACTGTGGAGCAAGCACTAGGGTCATAGCCTGGTAGTTTAGTTAGATCCCAGTTGCTTATTGTGCACACCTGTTCTGCTGTTAGGTGGGTGAAATCGGGTTCAAGCACTAGTTGATTCATCGAATCGGCAGCTGTGGTCAACTTATTAGCGTCCGTATCGCCTACTACTACATATCTAGCAAGTGACTTGGTTTGATTAGGCTCGAGGGATAGGCTATGAATGAAGCCGTAAAAGTTGGAATCATTGCCCGAAGCGGCCATTGGCGTTGTGAATGGATTTTTTTGTTGGTTACCAGTCCCCTTAAGAGCACCTTCGAAGGGACCTGGGGTACCAAGAACAATACCAATCGGTCGGTCTGCAGGTCTGGCGTTATCTACTAGCACCCATGAGTCTTCATTGTTGATGATGGTGTCACCACTGGACGTCTGTTGAATGGAGGCGTGGTATGGACCTGTTCCATAGCCTAGTGATCCACCAAATGATACATCAACTGTCACCGGCGAAGAGGTTGTATTGGTGAACGTATCGAAGAAACGAGTTCTGTTATTTGTGCTATCAAAGTAGACATCTCGTGTAACGTGTACATCGCCGAGATTAACCGAGCGAGTGCTAACAAATGTATCTGTGCCATCGTATACCAGTCCAAAGTCACGCATCATTTGGCCATTCATGCGAGGTTCTGGCTGGGTTGATACTTGTACGAAAATATTACCGAAGCCTTGCATCGGTGTAGAAGTCGCACTGCGAACACTACCTGTATCAAGGTTTGGTGCGAAGGAATCGTGGAAATCCCATCTTGTGCCGCTATCCGCTGTAAGTCTCGTTAGTGCATGCGCGCTATTAATAGGTAGCAGGCCGGTGATAGCGATGGATAGTGAAAGTGAAGCTGCAAAAATAGATTTCTTACTCAAACGGTGGCTTGCTGTTGGGGAGGCTTTGATGTGGTCTCTGTGCGCTTGATTTCTTGTCTCTCTCTGTTTGTTCTTGGATTTAATCAATATGTATCATCTCCCTTATGTAATCTAGTGGAATTCTAGCATCGTGTAAAATGTTAAGTCAAGTATAATATCATATCGAGTTATATAAAATGACACTAATAATTGCTTTGTAGAGGGTTTTCATAGTGTTTTATTGCTAAAAAAACTTTTCAAATGAATTAACGGAATTTCTCTTGTGTCATTTAGCTTTTTGACGATGAAATCTTATTTTATTGATATATTTATGGATTATATGTTATATAATCTAACATATAATTTGGGAAGCATTATTGACTAAGTTTTCATTTGGTTAATGACAAGTAAGCTGATGTCACCTTTCCGAATGAATTAAAACATAAATAGGCTAAGATAGATCAGTGATGATCATTATCTTAGCCTGTTTATATGGGTTCACCGTTTAATTTCTAAGTGTTGGAATTAGGCGATGATGATTGATTAACAAGTTTAATCCGTCGATTATATCTGTCACGGTTATATCGCTAGACATTAACGTTACCATTGCGCAGCCTTCTTTTCCAATGACTGCAATGGAGAGATCTGCTTCTCGAAACATTAGCTCATCATTCACACCGTTGCCCATAACAGCAACACCTCTTCTAATCTTTTCACTTCAACCACTTTATCAACCATGAACTGTCTTTCATCGTTGTATTGGGCAAGGACTGTCCCGATTGGTTTGAATAAAGTAGAGACGAACGCGTCCTTCACTACGTCACAAGGCAACTGAGCACTTTCTTGAGGTCTATTTATTGATCCTGATGCAAGCACTTCTGCCGGAATAAATGTAGTAAGGAAGAAAGCGAGAAGAACAGTTACCCATCTTTTCTGTAGCATGTTATACCTCCTTTTACAGAGTTATTCTGCTCTCGTGCTCTTAGGATCATCCAAATCTGCTGGGCATGATATTTTTGCGCATGAACTGAAACTGTAGTGTTAAAGAATTGATTGCTACAAATTCATAAATATTGTGAATTCCATGAGTGAGGACAAGTGATGAAATGGGGGAGTTAAAACATGAGTATTGAATTCAAAAAAGAGATGGGTATGACAAAATACAGCTTCAAGAAGCGGTCAATAGAATCACTCAAAATGAGGTGGGGAAAATCATTGTATCCACAAATGTTTATTACTGCTGTATGCAGGTAGGAATAGTACTGCCAATCCGATATCCGAATCGTACGTTTCGATTAGCAGGGGTTGGTGCATGGCTGGATTGGGCCCAGCTGCCTGAAACGGGATTTTTCTATCAAGATAAACAAGATGGATTTATACCAGAGCGTGGTGATATTGTCGTGTACGAAAAGCTTTTGTCCGATAATTCTCACGATCATATTGGAATTATTTTGGCATGTCATGACAACAAAATCTTGGTTGCAGAAGGTAACAAAGACAATAAAAACTATTCCAGTGTTCTATACAGGGATAGAGGTCATTGTATTCTGGGATACATCCGTATAGACAACGGTTATCATTATAATTTTACAGGAGAGTATGCGCCTATCCGTTGATTTATAATAAATACTTAGTTTGAATTTCATAGCTTATAAATAACGAGAGGGCCTGCCGCGGCGATTTTCCTTCGGTTGGTTTTAGCAAAGCTGAAGCTGAAATAAGGAACATGATGACCCATCATGTTCCATAACTTTCCACTACGATTGCAAGACAAGCCTATCGCGTGCGCTCTATATAATTATAAATTGTATCTCTCAACTCAAACTCGTAAGTCAAACCATTCACAATCCCCACAACGCTATTGCTGTCATACAGGTCAAGCATGAAATGAGCCATTTCCTTTGCGGTATGGAACTTCGGCACAGTGCCGTGATATTCGAACTCCGTGACATCGAATGAACGCTTTGCAAATTCTGTTTCTGTTGCGGCAGGTGCCAACACTTTAGCCTGCATAGGTGCACCTTGACTTTTTAACTCATGAGATAGCCCTTCAGTAAAAGCACTCACATAAAACTTGGTCGCGCAATAAGTAATGGCATTTCCCACAATCGTATAGCCGCCACCAGATGAAACATTGATTAACTGTGTTCCTTCAACATTGGAGTAGTCACGAACGAAAAGAGAGGATAGTATAGTTAACGCTTCAATGTTCAGATGGAGCATTGCAGTTATTTTATTTAAATCTTGATTTGCCACTGAAGCAAAGTTGCCAAATCCCGCATTATTGATCCAGGTCTCAATTTGGAACCCTTGAAGGCTTTCGTACAGCTTATAAGCATTCTCGGCAACGGATAAGTCAATCGTTACAATGACAACATCTACATCAGGATGAGTACGAGCGATTTCAGACTTTAATTCCTCCAACTGCTCCTGTCTTCGGGCCGCAAGAATTAGGTTTTTTCCACGAGCTGCAAAAGCTAGAGCAGTTTCATAGCCTATACCTGAACTGGCGCCGGTAACTACAGTATATTTCATGTGATCCTCTCCCTATTTTTGTATGATATTGTATTATGAACCAACAGTAGCTTGATTATATAGGTTGAAGTTTACTCTAAGTCAAATGTTTTTTTATAATCATGGGGACTCATCAATCTTGAAGATCATAGAAACTCTATTCAGAGTCAAATCGAAAACTTAACAGCCACAGAGAAAATCCTAAAAGACAAAATTGCCGCTTACAAAGACTTCGTTAGTAAAGGGGCAGACCCTAAGAGAAAGTACCATTACGAGAACTGCTGACGGTACTTCCGCGGCGACATTCCTTCGATTTTCGCAAAGCTGGAACTGAAATAGGGAACATGATTGAAGCCCACCTCTTCAGCAATGCGGGCCACCGGATAATCGGTCTGCATCAGGAGGAGCTTGCTTTGCTGAATCCGGTAATGCAGCAGATATTCCATCGGCGAGCAGCCGTATTCCTTGCCCATGCACCGTGCGATATAGACAGGATGGAAATTCAGATGCTCACCCAGCCGCTTGGCGGTTATGTCTTCACGATAATGGGTGCGCAGGTAGGAGGCGGTCTGTTCGGCGCATGCCCGGGAGGGCGTGCTTCGTTCACTATTCAGGGAAGCCGTCAGATGCTGAATGACCTCCTGGAACAAAAGCTGCTGACGTAGCGGTGTAGCGCTCAGATGGGCGCTGGGTCCGAGCTGAATGAGCTGGTCCAGCAGGCTCTGAACGGTCTGCGGCTGCCGCAATGCAGCGTACTGCGGCAAGCTGAGTGTGAACGGGCGGACCTCGAATAGCTGCGAGTTTTGAAGCTCACTGCCCATAGGGCTACCACCCTTCAGAGGCTCGTACTCATCCGACACACTCCAGCAGCCTCCTGTATGAAAGTGCAGCCAATAATACGTAGTTCGTTCCGTACAATCCATTGTGCCGAAATGATGGTTGCCCGGACGAAGGATCAACATCTCCCCCGCCTGCACCTCAAAGCGCATGTTCTCTTCTCCCATGTATAGACAGCCGCTTTTCACGACTAACAGATCGAATACACCGATGTGATGGCGCCCGATATGGCGGTGGCCCGCTTCGAAATAATGCAGCCCGCTTACAATATAATGCAGCATCGGCGGGACGGTGAAATGCAGAATAGTCACCCGGACAACTCCTTTCGTTCAGGTTGGAATATTGAAAGTTTTGGTTGATTATGTGTACTTACATCTGATCGTTTTCCTCTATAATCATATACTAGCCACAGAGATAAATCATGTCAATGTAGACAGAACATCAGGGTTGGTATACTTGCAAGGAGGGTTTGTTTTGTGAAAAAGAATACTGGGGGATTTGGACTGTGGATGCTGGCCTGGCCTATATTCCTGGAGATTTTTCTCCAGACGTTGCTGGGGACGGTGGATACGCTGATGGTCAGCCGGATTTCGGATGATGCCGTTGCGGTTGTCGGGATCTCGAACCAATTATTCGGTGCTTTAACCACGTTATTTACGACTTTTGCCGGAGGCGCGGGTATTCTGATCGCCCAACGGATGGGCTCGAAGAAGATCAAAGAGGCACGTACCCTGGCGATTATGGGGGTGTCAGCGAGCTTTGTTCTCGGTATTGCCGTTAGCATCTTTCTATTGTTCTTTGCTGCTCCGATCGGAGGACTGCTGAATATTTCGGGCGATCTTCTTCCGCTTTCCAATATATATATTTCGCACGTGGGCGGCGGCTTGTTCATGGTCGGCCTGATCGCTTCACTTGGAACAGCGATTCGTAATACCGGGAACACCCGGGGGCCGATGTATACGGGTATATTGGTGAATGTCGTTCATATTATTTTGAATTATCTCTTTATTTTTGGTGTAATGGGCATGCCGAAGCTGGGACTTGCGGGAGTGGCGATTTCCACGATTATAAGCCGGGCAATCGGGTTGATCATGCTGTTCGTGATGTTCAGACGCGCATTTGAGATCAGAATCGGGCTGAAGGATTTTCTTGTTTTTGACAAGCGATTGTTCAGGGAAATCCTGAAGATTGGCTGGCCGCTTGGCGTCAATTCATCCTGCTGGGTGTTCTCGCAGCTAATCGTATACTCTTTCCTGGCGGTGCTTGGCTCAGAAGCTCTGGCTGCACGCACCTATCTGAATACGCTAGAATCCTACTGTTTCACCTTGGGTTACGCTGTCGCCTTAGCGGCACAGATTCAAATCGCCCACTTGTACGGAGGAGGAAAGACGAGGGAAGCCTACAAACTGGCCTATCGCACCCTGCTCATTGGGCTTGCAGTTGTGATGGGCAACATGCTGCTTCTCTTCCTGTTCGGACGACAAATATTAGGGCTCTTTACTCAAGACCCGGGAATCCTTGCACTTGGTGTGTCGCTGCTGGCAATCAATCTGATTCTGCAGCCGTCCAAAATGCTCAACATGGGCATGGGCAACGCCCTAAGTGCCATTGGCGATACCCGGTATATGATGTATACGTCTATTGCTTCTATGTCGTTGATTGGCGTTGGTTGTTCCTACGTATTCGGGATTTGGGCAGGATGGGGGTTAATTGGCATTTACTGCTGCATGATTGCCGATGAGCTGGTTAGAGGTCTGTGCGTCCTGCTGCGCTGGCGCGGTCAGAAAGTGCTGCGGAAGGCCGAAGCCGAACGGCTTGAACCTGCCGGCACTCCGCTACCAGGGAATGGTGCAACAACCTCATTTTCCACTTGAAAATGCAGAGGAGAGGGTCCGGCACGGGCGCTCTCTTTTTTTATAAAATAATGCTTTCACTGTGCCACTTGCGTGAGAATTATCTCTATAGTCATCGGCGTCCTTGAATGTCTTGCCAATCGTATAAAAGGATTTTCCAGCACGTTCATGGAATAGATAGGGATCAATAATGCTAAGGGGTAAGATCAATGGAACATTACTTATTTTATCAATCGGCTTATGTACGGACACAACTGTTAAAGAGCCTGGACGGAATAGATGAGGCTACAGCCTTACGCATTCCGCAGGGCTTCCGTAATCACATTCTGTGGCATTTGGGACATGTATACACATTGAATGAACGTTTTGCTTTCAAAAATATCGGGCTGCCAATGCATTTGCCGGATGGCTTTCTGGAATTGTTTGAGAACGGCACGTCCCCGCTCAATGAACCTGTATCATTGGCATTTCCGAGTCTTGAAGAACTGAAGTTACTTCTGCGGGAGCAGCCGCAGCGCATTCAGCGCATTTTGGAAGATCGCTTGCAAGAATCGATCGTGCCACCGTATACCACATCTGGCGGGATGAGACTAGGATCAGTTGCGGAATTCCTCAGCCTCAATCTGTACCATGAAGGCCAGCACCTGACTGCTATTAAATTGTACAAGACGCTGCTCGCGGCATTACCTTCCTAATATAAAATGGTATAATTTTCATATATGAAGGGAATGAGAACAATGTAGTTCACAACCAGAAATATAAATCCTCGCGCAAGACCTCCACCTCTTTTTTTGCGAGGGCTGGAAGATTTTCAATTTACTTCAGGAGGGTTTATATGATTAATAACATTTGGACTGGCGATAAAGTTAGATTACGAGCGATTGTACCTACCGACTGGGAAAAGTTCCACAATAATGATCTCGATTCTGATAGTGCCAGACTTTGCGATGTGATCTACTTTCCAAGGTCTGAAGAAGGTACGAAGAATTGGGCGGAGCATCAAGCGTCAAAAGGGCCAGAGGGTGATAGCATCATGCTAGCGATTGAAACGCTCGACGGCAATCTTGTAGGCAGTATTAATACGCATGGCTGTGATACGCGGCATGGGACTTTTAAGTATGGTGTAGCCGTTTTTCGAGAACACTGGCGTAAGGGCTATGCTTCTGAAGCAGTTACGATCCTGTTACGCTATTATTTCGAGGAGTTACGTTATCAGAAAGTGACCGCACATGTCTATGCTTTTAACGAAGGTTCGATTGCCCTCCAGGAGCGTCTTGGATTTGTACAAGAGGGCAGACTAAGGAATATGATTTATTCCAAAGGACAACACTTCGATGAATATGTATTTGGCTTAACGAAGAGTGAATTCGAAAGCTAAAGAAGTTAAGGGAACAGAGTGGCTGCCAATTTCTTGGCAGCCACTTTGTTATTGATGATCGTAGATGTGGTTAGTTTTGTGTCTTCACCACCAATACATGATTCACAACAGTTACAGGAGATACTCAGATCGAACTTTAGATGGACTTCGAGCTCCCTAATGTTCGTACGAAAGCGTCTATATTCTCTTTTAACGTATCAGCATTTCGCAGTCCAGCTTGGTCGATCAGATCGTTAATATCTTTGACAAATGCAGTCCGGCTGGCGGTAGAAGCCTTCTCGAATCTGTTCACGCCAGTGAAATCCCATACTTGGTTCGCAGTGTCCTCTCTGTATTGCTTTACCCAATCGTTACGAGTCGATACTTTCTTAGCGAAGTCGATTAGGACGCTTCCCCAGTCTTTGCCGTTATTGATCGCATCTTGCAGCTTGTTCAATGTTTGTGGCTCAAAGGTCTGCATCATCGCGGTTAAGCCGATATAGTCTTCCGGAGCTCCAACAGGCCGCTGGGGAGGGGTAGCATAGTGGATCTGTTTGGTGTCAGGAACTACGGTTCTGGTTGTGGAGATGGCTCCAATTTGCCGGAAGGTCTTCATAAATTCCGCCGCTTCATTATCTTTCATGTAGTTGTCTGCAATGAACTTGGCTTGAGTAAGCCCTAAATCTAATAACGCTGCTCTGTCGTCTTTGTCAGTTACGTTTGTGATGAGGTTGGATTGAATGATGCCGTAGACGGCTTCTTTTACCTCCGAGGGCTGATCTTTGAGCAGACGGTTCAATGAATCATTGATTTGAGTGGTTCCAAAATAGATGGCTGAATGGTTCACAATATCGGATGCAGCCAATTGTCTGGCCGCTGGACTGATCTCCACTGTGTCGTCCTTGTGTGAAAGTTCGGGGATTGTACCTGTCACCAAAGACGGTTTATCCGCTTGCTGTTTTAAGTTTATGTATGGTTTTAACTCCGGCAGGGTAGAGCTAACAATTTGCATTCCTTAAACACCTCTCCCGTTTATTTGTTCAGACAAATTCACTCTATTTGTATTATCGGAACAAAATTCCATATTTTTCATATTTGCAGCACAAAAAAACAACAGGCAACTTATTAACGCCCGTTGTTTTTTACATTACTCATAGATGCCAACCACTTACATCGCATTGGCCATATTCATTATCCCCCACAGCAACTACCATGCCGTCCGATTTAAGGCCGAGTGTATGAGCGCAACCAGCCGCCACCGCCACAGTATCGCACCAGTTGCTCACATCACATTGGCCATATTTATTATCGCCCACAGCCATGACTGTTCCATCTGATTTAAGCCCGAGGGTATGATAACTACCCGCCGCTATCGCCACAATATCATGCCAACGGCTAACATCGCATTGGCCATGCTTGTTGCGACCCACAGCCGCCACCGAGCCGTCCGCTTTAAGCCCCACCGTATGAAGGTAACCCGCAGCGACCGCCACAATATCACGCCAGTCACTAACGTTGCATTGGCCCTACTGGTTATTACCTACAATCGTCACTGTGCCATCCGATTTAAGTCCGGCAGTATGCCAGTCACCCGCCGCAACCGCCACAATATCACGCCAGTCACTAACATTGCATTGGCCTTCATTATTTCGACCCACAGCAACCACCGAGCCATCCGATTTAAGCCCGACGCTACGACGCCAACCCGCCGCAACGGCCACAATATCGCGCCAATCACTAACATTGCATTGATCATGCTTATTCCAACCCACAGCAACCACCGAGCCATCTGATCTAAGACCGATTGTATGAGCATTACCCGTGTTCGTCGCCATATGAACATTACCTGCCGCAACCGCGACAATATCGCGCCAGCCGCTTACATCACATTGACCACATTTGTTATCACCCACGGCAACTACCGTTCCGTCCGCTTTAAGCCCAACGGTATGACGGCGACCCGCCGCAATTACAACGTTCATCAGTCTCACTCCGTTTCTTTTTCACATGCGCGATCACTTGGCGAAGAGCTTCACCCCATAAGACAAGCGTACTATGCTGTGTGAAAAGAATCCAATTCTAAAAGTATGTAAAGTTCATTTAAGATGTTCATTGCCTATCTCCTAGTTGTTTCCAATGTTAAGATTTCAATATTAGATGCGCAGATGATAACCCAATAATTAGAGTACGAGAGGGGAAGTTATAAGATGAGCAAGGACAATACACTTAAGTCGATACTTTCGGAAAAGGTAAGTATGACACCGACCGGCTTTATAGCAGATCAGTTAAGCCCGCAGCAGTTTGCGGATCACTACGAATTGTTTTTTGACAAGATATTTGACATCAGCTCATCCGATATTTCGGGTATAGAGGGGTATGGGGAATTCGACGAGGAATGCAAAGTGGCCTATGGAACCTGCAGGGAGTACCTGATTGATAACTTTGCGGATGATCGTGAGGGGTATTGGCTGAACTGGAGAGAGATGTTCGAAACAACGGTCTTGAAACGCGAATTCTTTGAGACTTACTTCAAGGAAATGGAGAAGCGGATTCCTTATTGTGAAGGACAACGTTATCTGGTGAATAATAATACGTTTTTTGAGAATACGATCACAGATGGAAAGACTACGGTGGGATTCCCTGACTGGAGCCGGTCCGGCATTTGCGATTTCCTATTGGATTTTGCCATTATGGATTTGAATAAGCCATACTTAAGAATTCCAGAATTGTTGGCCGAGTATAGTAAGAAAAGGGGAATCGTTATCCCGGATTACAAGGAAAGATTCCTGTGTATGGCGTATTATAAAGGAATCGATGTCCTGCGCTGGCATGCATCTATTGATGACACGGAATCCTGCAGCTCGATTGTGAAGTCGATCAGTGAATTGAAAGACCGAATGGATGCTATCTCTATATAGATGGTGATGAGATGAAATATGAAAATGCTGGCGATGTACTGCCGGCGGAGCTACTCAAAGAACTGCAGAAATATGCGGCAGGCAAGCTGCTGTATATTCCCTCCGGGGAGGAAAAAAGAGCCTGGGGCGAAACGTCAGGTTACCGGGAGACCTTGCAGAAGCGCAATCTCATGATTCGCAATAAGTATGGTCATGGAGTGACAGTGTCGGAGCTTGCGGATGAATACTTTTTATCCTTGGATTCCATTAAAAAAATCATCTATTCTAAGAAAAATGACCTACACATCACGTACGTTCCCACTTTAGAATCTTCAGTACAGTATTCGAATGCCGGGATGCTGGAAGAATGGATTCACTGTTATCTGCTGCTTACCCGAAACGCTGCTTCTATCTTGCATGACTTCGAGGAGGAAAAACCCCGGTATTATGGTGTTGTCAAGTTTCCACTGCGGCTCATTCAGCGGGACGGGGTGGAGAGTGGGGGAGACGATCATATCATCGATGATGCAGTGACTCATCCTCCTTTGCTAATTCGGTACGAAGCAGGTAAATTTTATTGCATTGCACAGACATAGCTATTGGCCATATTAAAGCAGCGCAAAGTAAATGCTTACCCGACCATTATTGTGTTGAACGGAAATGCCGATTATAAAAGTTTTATGAAGCACTATGGAACTGTATTGTTTTTTTGCAAATAAAAAAGAGCGACACGAAGTGCGAGACACTCGTGTTGCTCTTTTTTTCTAAGAAACAGGTCTTTTAACGACAGGAATCCAAATTTCCATTTCATACATGTTGTTTCCACGATCGTACGTCATTTCAAACTCGGGAGCGTTCGTGTTTTCGTAATTGGAATTCGGAAACCATTCTGATCGTAATCAATTTCTTTAGACAGGTGTGTTTCGATGTATTCCATTGCGCTGTTCATGCGGTCCATCCAATCCATTCCATTCAGATCCTCCTTTCAAGTTTGATTATAGGGTGCGGGAAGAAGAGGAGCCTTGCATTCCTTGCACAAAAAATATCATGTTCGATCACCGGTGAGCTCCTGATGTATTTCCAACAGCATATATTCGGCAAACTCCGAAAGTTGGGATGGAGCTATACTCTTATTTGCTCTCACTCCTGCATACTCCTCTAAATAATTTTGAACCAGGGGCTGGTACTTGCTTGGCAAGTTCTCAGTTCCCCAGGCTCCCCCTTCTTTCTTTGAAGAGATCTTGCCTTCCTTAATAAAATAAAGCACTCTACATAAATTTAACGTTACATACATCGGTTTATCCAAAATCTCTTCGGATGCACATTCAATGTCGTACAGGATGGAGGCAAGATAGTGTTGTCTGTTAATTGGCGGATAACGCTCTGAAAGTGGCTTGCCATATAAAGTTCTACCTCTGTGGTAGGCTACGGCTATTTGAGAGGCTAAGTCCTTATCCTCATACCCTCCACACAAATAATGTTCGTTATTCCGATACTGCTCTCTATGAAAATCCGAGAAATGATACTCGCAGGGTGTTGGATACACAAATTCAGTTAAATGCTCCTCCAGAATGATGCTGCATTCAATACTATTTCCGCTATCGTCATGGAGGAATAGTAGTCTTTGTGAGATCTGTTTTGCGGAGAAGAGGGATAATGTTTCTTTTATCACAATCAATACATCAATATCGCTCCTTGAAGGATTAAAACAACCCATCGCCAAAGAACCATGCAAATAGACCCCAACTAAATTGTCACCCAACTCTTCAACAAATAATGACTGTATTCTGTCTAAAACCACTTGCACCTGTATAGCTTCCCCCTATTCTAATAACCAGTATAATTGTAAAAGAATAGTTGAGTCTGAAGTAGGCAAAAAATAAACATAATTAATATTGGTACAACAAGAAGGGTTAAAGTGTAGGCATTCTCTATTTACGGTTCGATTGAGGATTTTATCAATTTATGTTAAAAATGTTGTACTGACCCATAGAGAGGGGATTTGAGATGAGAAAAATCTATATTATTCAACATTGCCAGTCAGAGCATCACATCAACAATATGTCGGGCGGTTGGACCGATACGCCTCTGACTGAATTAGGGGAGAAGCAGGCTGAGCGGATTGGACTAAAATTAAAGAGTGAACTAGCTAGAGAAGAGTATGTTTTGTACGCTTCAGATTTAATGCGGGCCAAGCAAACGGCAGATATTATTGGAAAGCATCTAGAACTAAATGTGATTGAAGAGGCAGGCCTGCGGGAAATCAATACTGGAGCTGCAATTGGCAAAACAAAAGAGTGGGCAAAAGCGAATAGAAACCCTATGGGGGAACGCGGCTTCCACATCGATTATCAGGAGTTTCAGGACGGGGAGACCTGGAGAGAATTTTATGTGCGCGTTTCCGATTGTATGGAACGAATCATTCATACGGAACAGAAAAATCTAATTATAGCGACGCATGGCGGAACATTAGGCTATATCATTGCTTGGTGGATGGGCTTTAACATCGATATGTTGGAGAAAGCACACTTTAAGGCTTCGGTGGGCAGTATTTCACTTTTGCAGACAAATGGCTATCAACAACATGAGCTGCACATCTTTAACGAGACCTCACATTTATTTGAGTTGAAGAGTTAACTTGATAGGTTGCGTTAAAAGCAATCCCTGCCTGAGTTGGGAAGGAGATTCTTCTAATCCCTTCCAAATAGTAAATAGCGGCATTTTTGTACCTTAAATCGGTTGCAGCTAAGAATATTTCCTAATTAAGTGCAATTTTGTATGTTAATTCTTCCATATTATCTTCTTCAGTGCATTTTTCAAAAATTAAGATACATAAATGCTCTTATATTCCTATTTTGGGTGGATTGAGGGGAATTAAGGTACGAAAATGCTCTTAGTTGGTGATACAAGGATACTTTTCATCGTGAAGAAGGCTGGGGGTATGGCCAACTGCGGCCTAAAGCCTCAGACTTCACCGGAGAGGCATCTAGTCTTGTGTTTGGATCATAATTTCACTCTATATAGATAGAGTTATTTGCCCTGACCACAATATATCTCAATTCAATGAAGGTATGACTTTGATTGTGGTAGCTTAGTTGTTCTTTTAGCTCTCCGCAGTCAACGATTTTGAAATGAACAAAATGGTCTCTTAAATCTTGCTCGGTAAAAAAGTGAGCGATCTTGTCTTGTTTATATTCGTATGTACCTGGCTCCACTTCAAGTCCCTGCTTATTGTTATGGTCTTTATCTGAAAAAACGGTGAAGAAGGCAATGCCGTTGTCTTTCAGCGCTTTTTTACAGTTATCTACTATGAGGTGTCGCTCCTCTTGCATAAATAAGTGAAGGAGATTATAGCAGTATATCCCTTCATATTGCTCATCTAATTTGAGGTCTAACACAGAGTCATGAATGAACGTTGTTGTGCTATCAAATTCTTGAGCAAGTCTAATCGCGTGCGAGGAGATTTCAATCCCGTCCACATGAAAATGTTTGGATAACTCTTTTGTATTTCTGCCATACCCGGCTCCGGGAACTAAAATTCTATTAAGATGATTTTGATTGAATAATGAAATAGCTTTGTAGACGCTGTTACTTGGTTTATCGCCCCAAATTTTTTCTTCACTCTCAAATCTTTTTTCCCAGTAAGCCTGCATTAGGTAGTACCTCCTTAATATTTAAATTGGAATCCGTTTACAATATACCATGTCTTGTTGAGGCTAAATGTTAGAATAATTACAGCAGAGGCTGGACAGGCAAAAGAAAAGGACAAAAGAGCTTGTAAGAGCGCCTTTTGTCCTTTTGTTCATTATAGCAAAGTTCAGTTACAACGATATCAAATCGCGCGACAGCTTGTTGAGCCGCTCACAGCCGTTGTCTGTCACCAGCACCATATCCTCGATCATGATCGAACCGATGCCGTAGCCGTAGTACGGGGTCTCCAGACAAATGACCATACCCGGGCGGAAGACGGTTTCTTCCGATGGACTGAGGAAGGGAGCTTCCTCGGCGGCAAGGCTTAGTCCTGCGCTGTGTCCCAGATGACCACGATTATAATTCGGGATTCCGGAACGGCGGATCAGTGGCATCACTTCGCCAAAAGCATTTTTCATCGGCAGGCCGGGTTCGATAATCTCTAGCAGCCGATCGTGTCCGGCCCGCAGTGCGCCATAGATGCGCCTAACTGTATCCGATGGGGAGCCAAGCACAAAGGTGCGCGCGATATCTGAGCCATATCCAGCCACGTCGACGCCGACATCGAACTTGATGAGATCACCTGGCTTGCTCGGACGATTATCGAAAACATGTGCAGGCGCAAAGTGATCTCCGACCGAAATCATATGAAAACGGGATTCGAAGCCGTCCGCATGGGTCAGCAAAGCGAGCCGGAACGCATCAGCAATTTCTTTTGCCGAATGACCAGCTCGAATCCCCTTAATCGTCTGAGTGATGCTGATCTCTGCGTATTCGCAGCTCTTGCGCAATTGCGCGATTTCCCAAGGTGTCTTGAGCGACCGCAGCTCGGTAAGAATCGGGCCTGCTTCGGCCAGTTGTAGACCGGGAATGGCTTCGCGTAGCGCAGTTACAGCAGGATAGCGCATGGCGCTCAGCTCTACAGCAATACTGCCACTGTCTACACCATATTCCGCCAGCACTTGCCCGAGCAGTCCGAACATCTCCTGCACTTGGTGGTTCACCGGCCGTCGCCCTTCATACTTGGCACCGCGCAGTCCGAGCGGATCGTCGACGTCGACCCAGGTCGGGTACGTACGCAGCTCACATTGTGGTAAGTCAGCCGGAACACCGGCCGCTTCGAATTCGTTCATGATGATGACCGTAGGCCGGTTCGGATCACGGAACATGACAGCCAGCGCGACTTCGCTCATACGTAGCGTATACATGAACGTGCTGGGGTGTCCGGACAAGTAGTAGAAATTTTCACAGCTTGTCGCCACGAGCGCTTCTACATTTTCTTTTTCCATGATTGCCCGCGCCCGTTCCGCGACGTCTTTCAAATGCTCTGCTTTGCTGGGCATCCCATTGTTCACTCCCTTGAATCAAACTTGATACTCTATGTCTGGCACGCCTTCGATCTGACGCAAGAATTTGCGTGCCCGTTCTGTCTTTGGCTGTTTGAAAAATTGCTCTGGCGTACTTTCTTCCTGAATCACACCATCGCTCATAAAAATAACCCGGTTCGCCACTTCCCGTGCGAACTTCATCTCATGAGTGACGACGATCATTGTCATGCCTTCCTCTGCTAACTGCTTCATAACGGCCAGCACTTCGCCCGTTAGTTCCGGGTCCAGTGCGGATGTCGGCTCGTCGAACAGCATGATTTCTGGCTGCATAGCGAGTGCCCGGGCAATCGCAACCCGCTGCTGCTGTCCGCCGGACAGACGGGAAGGGTACTCATCCCTTTTGTTAAGCAGCCCTACTTTGGCCAGCAGCGCTTCTCCGATTTCGACGGCCTCTGTGCGGCTCATTTTTTTGACAATCGTCGGAGCCATAATGACGTTCTCCAGGACAGTCATATGGGGGAACAGGTTGAACGACTGGAACACCATACCTGTGGAAGTGCGAATTTTCCGGATCGCTTGCTTCTTGCTGCTCACATCCATCGAGAAGTCCCATGACGCATCTCCGATCACAACCGATCCCGCGTCCGGTTCCTCCAGTCCGTTCAGACAGCGCAGCAGTGTGCTTTTCCCGGAGCCGCTGGGACCGACCAGCACCACGATTTCGCGGGGATGAATATGTAGATGGATATCGCGAAATACGACGAGATCGCCGAAGCTTTTGCCGAGTTGCTTAACCTCGATCATGAACATCACACGCCCTTAATAAGCTTTTGATAAACGGTTTTCGATACGGTTCAAAATGAATGAAAAGAACACACTCATCACCCAATACATAATAGCAATAGCGATATAAAACGGCATAGCTACATAATACTGTGCAATTAACAGTTGTGCGGAGCGCAGAAGCTCGGTTACCGTCACGACGGACACCAGCGATGTCTCCTTCAGCATCCCAATAAACGTGTTGCCCATCGGTGGGATAGCCACCCGGGCTGCCTGTGGCAATATAACCCGCCGCATCGTTTGCCAAGACGTTAAGCCCAGTGACTGCGCAGCTTCCGTCTGTCCCTTAGGTACAGATAGAATCGCACCACGGAAGGTCTCGGACAAGTAAGCACCAATGTTGATGCTGAGTGAAATAAAGGCCGCAGTGAGCGGCCCGAGTGTAATCCCGTAGTCGGGGAGTCCGAAATAGATAATGAAAATCTGAACCAGAATCGGGGTGCCGCGAACGATGGACACGTAGCCTTTGGCCAGACCGCTAAGCAGCCAATTTCCTTTGAGACGGGCTAGGGCGAGGAGCAACCCAATAATCAAGCCGAAGAACATTGAGACGATTGTGATCAGCAGCGTATAATACGCGCCTGTCAATAGAAATTGGAAGTTCTGTAACACCAGTTCCATGCCGTACATCCTCCACGTTCACACTAATTAGATGTTAGGGTCGACTTTAAACCATTTTTGGAAAATCTCTTTGAACGTCCCGTCCGTCTTCATTTCATCCAGCGCTTTATTGATGGCATCCAGCAGCTCCGGATTGTTCTTGCGAATCGCGATACCCGCAAAGTCCTCTTTAATCGGCTCACCGACCGCCTTGACGTTGAAGTGATTTTTCTCAACCAGTGGCTGGATGGCAAAAGTGTTATTGATTGTAGCGTCGATGCGGCCAACGTTCAGATCCTTGAGCGAGGTGATCACATCGTTGTACGTAGCAATTTCAAACTTGCCGACTTTCGGCATGGCTTCATCGCGCAAATATTTCTCATCGTTCGTGCCGAGTCCGACACCGATCTTTTTACCTTTGAAGTCTTCAAGACTTTTGATGGTTGTGTTGTCGCTTTTGACGATTACGTTGACGGCATTCTTGATGTAAGGGGTAGAGAAGTCCATCGTCTTTTTGCGGTCATCTGTGATGGTTACTTGGCTAACGAGCGCGTCGTATTTGTCCTTTTGCAATCCTTCGATCAGCCCGGAAAATTCGCCAGTGATGAATTCAGCTTCAACGCCAATGCGTTTGGCTACAGCTTTGGCAACGTCCGCATCGAAGCCGTCGATCTCATGCTTGTCATTGAGGAAGTTGTATGGGGCATAGGTGCCCATGAGTCCGATTCTGATTTTGCCTGCTTTCTTGATCTGCTCAAGTGAGTTGTCGGCGGTTGCTGTTTCAGCTGGTTTGTTGCCGGCATTGGCATCTGTAGCAGCTGGCGTCGCTGTGTTGTTGGTTCCGCAGCCTGCAAGTGCGATCACAAGCACGCTCAGCAGTGAAGCAGATTTTAAAAACTTGTTTAGTTTGATTGTCATTACAATGGCCTCCTTGGCACTCTTTGATGTTGTTATACACGATCTTGCTATAAGTTATCCGAGCAAACCCCGGAATTCGAATTTAGCGGTTTCTTCGGCTATGGCAGCGGGGGAGTAGGGTGATTGGTAATCAACGTCGTGCATTGGCCCGAACAGCCACTTGGATAGCACCCCGGTAATTAAACAGACAAGAATGTTAGCTCGCAGTGCCAGGTTGTTTGTTTCAGGCAACATACCCAGCTCTACGGCCCGCTCGATATTACTCTTGAACGCTGCTTCAAAGGCAACCCAAGTTTGAGAGACGGCTTCCCGGATCGGTTGATCCGCGCCCTGGCCTTTCATAAGCAACAGCGCCATCAAATCCCGGTTCTGGTGTGCAAAAGTGAACAAATCTGTAAGCAGTCGTGCAGATGAGCCCACCATGTCATCTACCGTACCCGCATGCTTGCGGTAACCTTGCTGGATGACCTGAATCAGCTTTTCTTTGCCATCTTCAATCAGCTCCAGCGTGAGTTGTTCCTTACTTTTAAAATGCCAGTAAAACGTGCCTTGCGACACTCCGGTGGCCTTAACCACATCAGAAATTTTGGTTCCGTGATATCCCTTACGGGCAAATAAGTCTAGTGCCGCGGCCATCAGTTGCTGGCGGCGATCCTGATCTTGTTCCTCTACAGCAGGCAGATTCCATCGCTCCTCTCAACCCGACTGATTAGTCAGTTGGTTAATTCCGATGGGCTTACTATATTTAAATTTTAGATTTCTGTCAAGCATAAAATGCGGATTTTGTCGAACTGTGAAAGTGGTTATGGATTAGCTTGTCCTGTGGGAAGAAAAGTTATCCAGATAGGAAAGAGGGGATGAAGCCCGATGGGGGAGTAGTACTAACCTTTTTTCTAAAATGAAAGTGAAAAGCCGGCCTGGCGAATTAGGTCGTCGGTCGACTTTCTCATGTGTTTTATTTTAAAAATGCTCTAGCACAATCTTGCCAATAGCTACTCTTGATTCCATTTTGGCATGAGCGAGCTTGAGATTCGCGGCATTGATCGGGGACAGTCGCTCGGTGACTGTAGTCCGGATTTTTCCTTCGTCGATCAACTCAGCCATCTGATTTAATAAATGATGCTGTTCGGTAATATCTTTCGTTTGAAAAGTGGAGCGAGTGAACATATTCTCCCAGACCACTGTAACGCTTTTGCCTAAAAATTGACCCAGTTCAACAGGCGGATCATTATCAATGATAAAACAGATTTTTCCCTGCGGAACAATGACCTGAGTTAAACGGTTCCAGTCTACTTTGTTCAGGCAAAAGATATAGTCAACGGTATCCAATCCGTGCTGCTGCAATTGGGGCAGGAAGTCCTCGTAATGATTAATCACAATCTCGGCTCCAAGCTCTTTGACCCACTCTGCGGATTCTGGACGTGATGCTGTGCCAATGACAGTGAGTCCTGCCAGCTTGGCAAGTTGAACTGCGATAGAGCCCACGCCTCCGGCAGCTCCGATGATAAGAATGGATTTATTTCGGTTGATTTCGGGATTATGTGGAATCCCCAGACGATCAAACAAACTCTCCCAAGCGGTAATCGTCGTTAGTGGCAATGAAGCAGCTTCCGCGAAGCCGAGCGTCTTTGGCTTTCGGCCTACAATTCGTTCATCCACCAAATGAAATTCACTATTGTTTCCAGGTCTAATCACACTACCCGCATAGAAGACTTCATCTCCTGGCTTGAAGAGTGTACATTCAGGACCCACTTCAACGACGACGCCTGACGCGTCCCATCCGAGAATATAAGGACCTTCAGTCGCTGGATTGTATTGACGTACAACTGTATCGGCAGGATTGACAGCGATGGCTTCGATTCGGATAAGCAAATCATGGCCTTGCGGTGTAGGGACAGGAATTTCGAGGTCTAACAGACTATCTGGATGTGTAATTGGTAAATACTCATAATATCCAACAGCTCGCATGGATTTTGAGTTTTGCATATGGGAACAATCCTTTCTTTTCTTATGGAATTGCGCTGTACTATTTTAGTATAGTTTAATAAGTTATATACAAAAAGTACGCAAAAATAGCATACCAAGTATCCAGTTAGATACTATAGAAGGGATGAATATTGTGATAAGCTCCTCAAGTACACGCTGTCCGGTTGAAACCACCCTAGGCGTAATTGGTGGTAAATGGAAAGGCGTCATTATATATTCTCTGCTCGGCGGGACCAAGCGTTTCAATGAGATTCGCAAGATTTATCCGCAAGTAACCCACCATACACTTACTTTGCAATTAAGGGAGCTGGAGCGGGAAGGTCTCATATCAAGAAAGGTCTATAATCAAGTTCCACCCAAGGTGGAATATTCGTTAACGGAGTTCGGGCGGACGCTAGAGCCAATGCTCCTTATGATGAAAGAATGGGGATACCTGTACGAAGAGCGGGTGAAGGCGAATAATGAAGTAGTGGAAGAAGAGCCTGAATTGTATTGAGGTGGGCGGTTAGTTTTACTCGATAACATAGGGGCGATTATCATAAAAATCCATATTATCGGCGGTTCAGGAAGCGGGAAATCCTATATAGCCTCGCTATTAAGTCAAAAGCTCCATATTCCGCACTATGATTTGGACGATTTGTTTTGGGATAACGAATCCGCAGATTATGGGGTAAAAGCTTCAGAGGTTGAACGAGATCACAGGCTAAGAGAAATTGTCAGCCAAGACTCATGGATTATTGAGGGCGTATACAGATCATGGGTAGAGCCAAGTTTGTCCGCTGCAGACCAGATCGTTGTTCTGATGCCTCCCTTGTCTGTTCAAGAATCGAGAATTTGGAAGAGATATGAGGAGCGGATTTTTGGGAGTGTTCCTGGTAAGAAACGCGAGACGCTAGAGGATGTTCAGAGGCTTATAACGTGGAACAGAGAATACAATCTGAAGAAGCTACCTCACTTTATTGCCCAGTGTAATTATAAGGACAAGATCATTCACGTGAATGATAATCTAGAATTAATCGAGCAGTTCTGTAAAAGAGAGTAGGGCAGTACTCCAAAGTGAAGGTTGCAAAATAACCTGTTCCACTGACTCTGAGATACCTTTAAGGGGGACTGTACCTAGAGGGGCTATTCGAAAAGTTAACGGCCCTTTCAAGTGGATAGGATGAAACAAAAATCCATGAAACGGCATTGATCTTAAACGGAGAGCTCTCCTTACGGTACAGGTGCAACACCAGTAACGGCAAAGAGGGCTTTTTCATGCTATTTAGAACACATTAAAAAAACAAAACATAGCCAAGCGAAAAGAGAGCTTATATAAGAAGGAAGGATCGAAGTGTAATTAACGGCATTTTCGTACCTTAAATCCTCTGCAGCTAGGGGTTATTGGAGATTAGGTGCAATATTGTACCTTAAATCTTCCAGCCCCCGTCCAGCGTGCTTTTTCGGAAAATAAGATACAATAATGCCCTTATTTGACTAAATTGACTATAATAATGAAAAATAAGGTACAAAAATGCTCTTAGTTGGAGAGGTGGCCCCTCTTTTTCACTCTTAAGACGATTGGTGAAGGGGAATATACCGCTTCTAGTAGTTGAAATCCGACGACAATCTATGTTCCGGTGCTAGCTTTCCTATGGAAAGCTTTCAAGCGAGCGTTTTGTGCCTACAAGTCCAACCTTACCCGTTCACTCATCTTCGGTTTTTGTTAATTTCTTTTGTTCGTCTTATATAGTTAAAAATATGTTGCGGTGCGTGATTTAGCTGGAAAATATACCGTTAACGCTGTCTCTTTAAGTGTTTTTCTCGGATTAAAGGGAATTTTTCCAGTTAATCCTTCCATTTCGGTGAAAATAGAGTCCAAACCAAGTGAATAACAGGAGTTTTTCCAGTTATTTTTGCGAAATGTGCGATTTCTGAACAATTAACGGTAGTATTTCCAGTTATTCAGTGACTATAGGATTTCCACTTGGCCTTTAATTGCTTCTACACGCCTGAAGGCCGGGCGGTTATCGCTTGCTCATCATTTGTTCAAGAGTGCAGTCGTGGGCGGAAAACAGAAAATGGCGGGTTCAGGAATACTCCTGAGCCGCCATTTTCTGTTTTTTTTGCATGATTTTTTAACAGGTGGGGCCATAACAAGGCTCATGCCTTGTTATGGGACAGCCCCTTAAGCTGTAGGCTGCTGCCTAGACTGGCAGAGCGGAGGAACGGCTGAGATGGTTATTAACCTTTCAAAGGTTGAACCACCGGCTTCGAGCTGTCCAGCTCTATCGACTGTCCGTACAGATTCAGCGACAGCGCTTCTCCCTCCAGCAGTTCCAATTTCACGTTTCCGGTAGTGATGGTTACCGCAATCAGACGTCCGCGGAAGGTCAGGCGGAATGCGTATTTTTCCCATCCGGACGGGATGGAAGGTGCAAGCGACAATCCGCTTTCTTTTAAGCGGGTGCCGGCAAAGCCATAGACAATCGCCATCCAGGTGCCGCCCATGTTGGCTAGGTGCAGACCGTCTTTGGTATTGCCGTGTGTATTGTCGAGATCCAGACGGGCAGTCTCGATGAAATACTCATAGGCTTTCTCGTGATAGCCGATCTTGGAGGCCATGATGCTGAAAATACAGGATGACAACGAGGAATCATGGGTTGTGATTTTCTCGTAGTAATCATAAGAACGACGGATCGTTTCGTCGCTTTGCTCATCTTCCAGTAAGAAGTGGGCTAACACGGTATCGGCCTGCTTGCACACTTGGTAGCGATACAGTGTGAGCGGATGGTAGTGCAGCAGCAGCGGGTGCTTCTCTTTTGGAGTATTTTCGAAGTCCCAAACAGCTTTACGCAAGAAAGTGTCGTCCTGCGGGTTGATACCCAATTTCTCATCGAACGGCAGCAGCATGGCTTCGGCAGCTTGACTCCATTCTGCAACTTCTTCAGCTGTCACACCAAGACGTTCAGTCAGCGCTCGGAAGCCTGTCTCATCATGCGAATGAAGGATTTCGAAACTGCGTGCCGCCCATTTCAGGTTATGCTTAGCCATCACGTTCGTATAATAGTTGTTATTCACGAGGCAAGTGTATTCATCTGGTCCAGTAACTTCGTCAAGGTGGAATTTGCCTTCATGGTAATGGCCAATTTCCATCCACAAGCGGGCGGTTTCGAACAATACTTCAGCGCCGTATTCCAGCAGGAAGGCGTTATCCTGTTCAGCCAGATAATATTGAATGTAGCTATAGGCAACGTCGGCGCTGATATGATATTGAGCGGTTCCGGACGGGAAGAACGACGAGCATTCTGTGCCGGAAATCGTCCGCCACGGGAACAATGCGCCCTTGGAGTGTCCCATTTCCTTAGCACGATCACGAGCTTGCTCCAGCTTGGAATAACGGTATAGCAGCAGTTGACGAGCCAGGTCAGGAGAGGTCATTAAGAAGACAGGCAACATGTAAATTTCCGTATCCCAGAAATAGTGGCCCTCGTATCCTTCACCGGATAGACCTTTGGCAGAAATATTGCTGTGCGGATCGCGTCCCGCGGATTGCAGAAGCTGATACAGGTTGAAACGAATACCCTCCTGAAGCTGGGCGTCGTTCTCAATCACAATATCAGAAGTCTTCCAGAAGTCTTGCAGATATTGATGCTGTTGTTCCAGCAAATTCGTAAACGTGAGAGCTTTAAGGCCTTCTTGCAGAGCGATTCCAGTCTCAACAAGAGCGTCCGAATGACGAAGGGTATCGGTATATACATTCCATTTGGTCAGTTGCAGTGGACCCGTGAGCTGAGCCGTGGCTGTTACTTCGCCTGCCAGATCGTTGCTCTGTGCCTCAACTGTCCAAGATCCGTCCCATTCGTGCCGGGTAACGCAGGCCGTGCGCAGACCAGAAGTCATAGTGGCGTTCTCGACATGCAGGTACTCACCCTGAATACCGCAGCCGACTACAGACAACCGTTTGCTGTGTCCGGCAGCGACCCGCGGATCATTAGGGTTACTGTAATTGCTGACATCCCCGTTCACTCGGGATACAATCTTGATTGCCCCTGTAAAGTTTACTGGTTCCAGCGTGAGGTTAATCGCGAACAGTTCCTTGTGCGTGAAGGAGACCAGTCTGCGGAAATGAAGCTTCAGTTCTTTGCCGGAAGGTGTTCTGAAGTGGACTTTGCGCTCTGAATAGCCTTTGTCCATATGCAGGCTGCGCTCATAACTCACAATGCTGCCTTCGGTTAATGAGAAAGCTTCATCCTCGTCACCGATATATATGTTGATGCCCTGTGCATCGATAATGTTCACCAGCTTCTGCTGCGTGCCCGGGAAAGCGTACAGTTTCTCGCCATATGGAATGTCAATAACATCATGGAAGGCGTTCAGGTATGTGCCACGAATGCTTTGAATTCCAGTATCGGCATACCCTTCCTCAAAATTCCCGCGAACCCCCAGATACCCGTTGCCCAGCGCGAAAATACTTTCTAAATTAAGCAGTGTCTCTGCGGTTAATCCCTGATTGGAAATGTTCCAGCTCATGCTTTTTAAGTCCTCCCTTGGTGGTTATGGATTGAATTTTAAGGCGGGAAAGTCTAAGATTATACTAATATATTTAACTTTTTATCAAAATTTTAAGGTGGGGGTAGAAGTATGACAAGACAGGAGAAAGCAACCCCTTTGCCGTCCTATTTATCCACCCGTTCCGAGAACCTTAACCAGGGTTTTGTTCATCCTCCGCTGGATTATGAGCATGAGCTGCTGGAAGCCATCCGTGTAGGGAATGAGAACGGGGCGCTGGAGGCGCTGCGAAAGATTAATGCGCTGGAAGCGGCCAAGCTGGCCCGTTATCCGCTCCGTTCGAAGAAGAATGCCATGATCGCTTCATGTACGTTGTTCACGAGAGCGATTATCCGTGGTGGTGTGGACCCGGAGACCGCTTTTCAATTAAGTGATACACTGATCCGTGATATTGAGATGGCAACGGAGATCGAGTGGCTGCTACGTTTTGAATACGAGATGGTATTGCAGTTTATTGCTGTTATGAAAAGAGAAAAAGAGACCCTTCACTATTCGCATATTGTGAATCTGTCCGTGTATTTCATCCGTGAGCATCTGTTTCAGGACCTGACTCTCGGAATGATCGCTCGCCATGTGAGTGTGCATCCAAGCTACTTATCAGACCGCTTCAAGCGGGAAACTGGGATGGGAATCACGGAGTTTGTCAACCGTCGTAAAATCGAAGAGTCCAAGTCCATTTTAGCCCACAGCAATCAGTCGATTTCCGAGATTTCATTCATGTTCAAATTCTGTAGCCAAAGCTATTATACCCAGCTGTTCCGGAAGTACACCGGCATGACCCCCAAGGCATTCCGCAGAAGCGGGGAATTCCACAAGCTGCATGGGGATCATAAGTAGGATACGTTCTCCGCCTGCCTTCTCCTATAATAGGGGACTGCAGGTTTTTTGCAGATATAAATACTTAAAACCGTTAATATTGTATAGCTTTCGTTATTTTGTGTAATGGAATCCTATGGCAGTATACGCTAGCATAGAATTATTCAGCCGCTTGGATCGGGCGCAGCAGTGCGAGACGACAGCGCGGAGGAAAGAATCTGTGCAGTCCAGTTTAGAAGACATTGAAAGCGGTATCATTCAAAGACAAAAGGAGGCTTACAGGAATTGCGTAAAAAAGGGATCTCACTGGTACTATGTTTCCTGATGGTTTTCAGCAATCTTCCGGCTGCTTTTGCAGCCAAAAACGAAACCGCTTCCGTAGCCCATTGGGCCGAAGGAACGCTGGCTTCATGGGTAGAAAAAGGGTTGATTCATGGATACCCGGATGGCACCCTGCGACCGGATGAAGCTTTAACCCGGGCAGAGGCTGCGTCACTCGTCAACAAGCTGTTTGGTTTTAAGGTTTCTTCGTCCGGGAGCTTTAGTGATGTGAAGGACAATGCCTGGTATGCGGATACGGTATCCGCTGCCAAAGCGGCAGGCTATATCACAGGTTATCCGGACGGAAGCTTCAAGCCGGAGCAGAAGGTGAACCGGGAGCAATTTGCCCGGATGCTGGCTGGGGTATTTAAGCTTCCACACAGCGGCGATTCTGTATTGGCCGGATTTGGAGATGGCACAGCAGTTAGCGCTTATGCACGCGAAGCCGTGAGCGGACTCCTAGCCGGTGGTTATGTAAGCGGATACGGTGATCATACACTGCGGCCCCAGAATGTTATTACCCGTGCTGAGGCGGTGACGCTGCTGGACCGCTTGGCGGGTCAGATCGTTAATAAGCAGAATGCCAAGGTACCCGGAATCAAGAGCTCTGGGAATGTAGTGGTAAATGTGCCGGGTGTGACTCTAACCGGAGCCGACATCGCCGGGGATCTGTATGTAGCTCCTGGCGTAGGGGAAGGCGATCTGATCCTGGAGCATTCCACCGTTAAGGGCAGTGTGCATATTAATGGTGGAGGGCAGTTCAGTGTCTATCTGAAGGATTCCAAGCTCGGGAAAGTATCCATTGAGAAAAAGAGTCCTGTACGCGTTGTTATTTCCGAAGGCAGCCAGGTAGAGGACGTAGACATTCTTACGCCTGGCAATCGACTTGAAGTAGGGCAAGACGCCGTCATCCAGTCACTAAATATTGCTGCTGATGCGGCTAACAACGAGATCGATGCAGAAGGCACGATCCTGGAGATCAGGAATGCCGCCCAAGCGGTTACCCTTAATAATACTGCGCTGCCAACTGAGAGCAGCGTAAAAGTGGATAAAGGCGTGTTAGCAGCAGCAGCTCAGAGCAGTAGCGCTCCTTCGCAGCCTCCCGTTATTCACGGCAATGTCGTACCGAGTACGTCGCCGACAAGCCAACCAACCTCGGGACCGGTAAGTACGCCGGCACCGTCCCCGACAAGTCAACCGACGACAGCGCCAACAAGTCAGCCGACGGCAGCGCCGACAAGTCAGCCGACGACAGCGCCAACAAGTCAGCCGACGGCAGCGCCGACAAGTCAGCCGACGACAGCGCCGACAAGTCAGCCGACGACAGCGCCGACAAGTCAGCCGACGACAGCGCCGACAAGTCAGCCGACGACAGCACCGACAAGTCAGCCGACGGCAGCGCCAACAAGTCAGCCGACGACGGCGCCAACAAGTCAGCCGACGGCAGCACCGACAAGTCAGCCGACGACAGCGCCGACAAGTCAGCCGACGACAGCACCGACAAGTCAGCCGACGACGGCGCCAACAAGTCAGCCGACGGCAACACCGACAAGTCAGCCGACGACGGAGCCACCTGTACTGGCAACGGATACGACGTTTAATTTCGTAAGCCAAACTATTGAATTGAGCTTTGCAGATTCAGCGGCATGGCGTAGTGCGATCAGCGGGATCACTGTTAATGGCGTGTCCCTGGATGCCGGACACTACAAAGTAGGAGCAGGCAGCATCGCATTTAAGGCCGATACCTTTAGTGTTGGGGAGAACAGGATTGTTGTATCAGCCGCCGGATACAGCGACAGCAGCGTTGTGCAGGAAGTGTTGAAGAATCCTTCCGAGGAGAAGGATTGGACACTCGCCTGGAGTGACGAATTTGACGGCAAGGGTAACAATCTGGATACCAACGGAGTGAATCTGGATAAATGGGCATACCAGCTTGGCACAGGTTCGCAATATGGGTTGACGGATTGGGGCAATAACGAGCAGCAATATTATCGTAAAGAGAATGTCAAAGTAACAGATGGCAAGCTGGTAATTCAGGCCAAGAAGGAAAGCTTCGAGGGCAAGCCTTATACTTCAGCCAGACTGTATACTGAGCCCACCTTCAATAAAACTTATGGCAAATTTGAAGCCAGAATCAAGCTTCCGAAAGGTCAAGGTCTGTGGCCGGCATTCTGGATGGTACCGACCGAGAGCAAATACGGGACGTGGGCTTCCTCCGGTGAGCTGGATATCATGGAAGTGAGAGGACGCCTGCCGGGCGAGGTTGACGGTACGATCCACTTCGGTGAGGGCTGGCCGAACAACCGCGCAACAGGAACCGCCTATCATTTTGCCGAAGGAACCGATATCACGGATTTCCACACGTATTCCGTTGAATGGGAGCCGGGTGAGATTCGTTGGTATGTGGACGGGGAGATCTACCAGATCCTCAACAATTGGGATAGCTGGGGCAAGAATATGCCAGCCAAATACGCCTTCCCAGCCCCGTTTGATCAGGATTTCTATATGATTATGAACCTCGCTGTAGGTGGAACATATGACGGCAATCGGGAGCCGGATGCTTCTCAGCTTCCTGCGGAAATGGTAGTCGATTATGTTCGCGCGTACGATTTGACCGGAAGACCGTATAAGACTCCGGTTGAACCGAGCGTTGCCCTGGAGCCGCTACCGGAAGGTACGAAGTCTGCTATAAATGGAAGCTACGTGTATGACCCCGGTTATGAGCAAGGGTTTACGAATGTACCGGATTCTTCGGTAGAACTGGATACCCGGTATTGGAATTTCGTTCATATGGATACCTTTGGTGGTGACGGTGCCATAAGCGCCGATACTGTGAATGGCAGCAAGTTTGCCAAGATCGAGATTTCTAAACCTGGTAATGCCGTGCATGCAGTTCAGCTCATTCAGAATGTTACGCTGGGCAAAGGCAGATGGTATAAGCTGAGCTTTGATGCCAAAGCCGCTTCCAGCCGTGCTCTGAGCGCCAAGCTTAGCGGCGGGGCAGACAGAGGCTGGAGCAGTTACTCCAGAGTGCTGGAGGCTCAGTTAGGCACAGAAGTACAGCCTTATGAGATGACTTTCCAGATGGATAAGGATTCAGATCCGTTAGCGAGATTGGAATTGAATATGGGCCTCAGCCCATCCACAGTCTGGATCGGCAATGTGAAGCTGGTGGAGACAGAAGCACCTGAAGCCTACCCTGATCAGGCTAAAGAGCCACTGGCCGATGGCAACCATGTATACAACGGTTCTTTTGATCTGGGACGTATGGATCGCATGACTTACTGGCATTTCAATGCTGATCAGGCCGTAGCGTCAGCATCAGTAGATCCTGAAGCCCGTGAGTTGTCTGTAGCTATCAAGGGTGGAGGCGATAAACCGGAAGCGGTTACACTGAGCCAACCGGGTATAAATCTTGTCGCAGAGAACAAGTACCAGCTCACATTCAAAGGAAGAGCGGATGTGCCGCGTGAGATTCAGGTGGCTGTTCGCAGTAAAGATGGATTGAGAAGTTACTTGGAAGCTGAGAAGGTCTCTCTGACAGAGACGATGGCAGAGAAGACAGTAACCTTCGACATGCCGGAAGTCACCGATCCTGAAGGACAGTTGATTTTCCTGCTTGGCGGCAATAGCGGCAATCTTGTGTTGGATGATATCTCTGTGCTACGCCTGACCAATAACAACATGGGCGAACTGCCGCTGGAAGAGCAATTCCCGCTTAAAAACGGCGATTTCTCCAATGGTACAGCGAGCTGGAACGAGCATGTGCAAGGACGTTATGACGGTTGGGATAAGGTCACGAAGTTCTCCGTGGAAGGTGGAGAATTGAAATTCCATATCGCGGGCCAAGGCAATAACCCTTGGGATGTCATGCTGATGCAGAATGATTTCCCGCTGCGCAAAGGCAACACCTATACCGTCTCGGTTGATGCAAGATCAACCAAGAGCCGGGACGTTGAAATCGTGGTTGACGCAGCTAATGAGCGCTATATCAATCAGAAGGTGCGGCTGACACCGGAAAAGCAGACCTTTACTTACGAGCTTCCGGTTACCGCAGATCTGATAGCCTCCTTTAAAATGCTGCTAGGAAAAGTAGAGGGACTGGCCGTATCTGGAGAGCATGAAGTCTTCGTCGATAATGTGAGAGTAGAGCTGAAGGGCGCTCGGGCGAAAGCCTTCCTGCTGAACAACGGCGAATTCACCGATGGATTGAACGGATGGGATACCCATTGGCAGGGCAAGTATGATCCTGGCACCTCAGAGGCCGACTTTGACGGCAGCGGGCATGCAGCCCAAATCACCGTTGATAAGACGGGCGCTAATCCATGGGACATTATGCTGATGCAGGGTGACAAACCCCTCGAGAAAGGCAAAACCTACGTGCTGTCCTTCTTCGCGAGATCGACACTGCCGCGGAGTATTGAAGCAGTAGTCGAAAGTACAGACAACGTCCGTTTTCTGAATGAAAAGGTGGCATTAGATGCATCGACTCAGCATTATACCCTGGAGTTCACAATGAAGGGCAACAGTATTGGAGCCCTCAAGTTCCTTCTTGGAAAAGTTAATGGAGAAGAACTTGCAGCACATAAAGTCTATTTGGATACGATTACCCTGGAGGTCAAAGGAGCGAAGGCCGCAACGGGGGAGAAAGCACAGGAAGGTAATGATATTTCCTTGCCTAAAGGACCTGTGCTGTCCCCGGATGCATCAGCCAATCAGCCAGGAGCACCGGTTCAGCTTACTTTTGCTGATCTACCTGCCTGGAGAACGGCCGTCACCGAGGTGTTAGTGAACAACGTCCGTTTGCCAGATTCTGCGTACACATTGACAGCAGGGGTGCTGACACTGAATGCCAGTGTCTTCGAGCACACAGGGGAATACACAGTGACTGTTAAGGCGGCAGGCTTTGAGCCTGTGTCCGTGACCCAGAGTATTGTGGGAGAAAGTGAATGGAGCCTGGTCTGGAATGATGAATTTTCCGGCACGGGTACACAGCTGGATACCAACGGCGTGGATTTGAGCAAATGGGCATACCAGAACGGAACTGGCCAGGAGTTCGGACTGGACGGCTGGGGTAACAATGAGAAACAGTATTATCAAAGGGACAACATTAAAGTGAAGGATGGTCATTTGGTCATCGAGGCGAAGGAGCAGAATGTTGGCGGTAAGCCTTACACCTCGGGCCGGCTGTGGACCAATCCTACTTTCACCAAAGCTTATGGAAAATTCGAGGCCCGGATCAAGCTGCCGGAAGGCCAGGGACTGTGGCCGGCGTTCTGGATGATGCCAAAGGATCAGGCGTACGGCACTTGGGCGGCTTCCGGTGAGATTGATATTATGGAAGCGCGCGGCCGAGTTCCTAATGTCGTGGACGGCACTCTCCACTATGGAAAGAGTAGTCCCAACAACAAGGCCAGCGGGGGACATTATACTTTCCCTGAGGGGGAATCCTTTACGGATTTTCACACCTATGCGGTTGAATGGGAGCCGGGAGAAATCCGCTGGTACGTGGATGGCGTCCTTTTCTTCAAGGAAAGTAACTGGTACAGCTGGAGCACAGGACAACCGGAGAAAAATGCTTATCCGGCACCGTTCGACGAGCCATATTACATGATTCTCAATTTGGCTGTTGGGGGCAACTATGACGGTGGTTTGGAACCACCTGCCTCGAAGCTGCCTGCACAAATGCTAGTGGATTATGTCCGTGTCTATGAGCTGACAGGACGTGAATACAAGACACCGGTGGAGCCTGAGCTGGTCAAGGAGCCAATTCCGGAGAATGCCAAGAAAGCAATTAACGGAAACTATGTATACGATACTGCCTACGAGAAGGGATTCAAGGCGATTACACCTGATGATACTCTTGATCCTGTATATTGGAACGCGGTGACCGGAACAGGAGGGGCGGGGGCTGCAAGTGTCGAGACCATCGATGGGACACCTTACGCGAAGATGAACATCACCGCCGGGGGCAACAACGATTATTCGGTACAGATGATCCAGAAGGTCTCTTTGGTCTCCGGCCACTATTACAAAGTGAGCTTCGATGCAAAGGCCGGCGCAGCCCGGAACCTGAACGTCAAGCTGTCCGGTGGAGCGGATAGAGCATGGGCAGCCTACTCGGATGTGTTCTCTGCGGCGCTGAAGGGGCAGCTGGAGAACTACAGCTTTATTTTCCAAATGACGGAGAATACGGATCTTGGGGCGCGCTTGGAATTCAACATGGGGCAGAGCACCCTTCCGGTATGGATTGGCAACGTCAAGGTGGAAGAGACAGAAATGCTGGTTGATCTGAATGCGCCTAAGGCGCCATTGGACAATGGAGATCATGTCTATAATGGCGGCTTCGAGCTTGGAACGATGGACCGGATGATTTTCTGGAATTTTGCAGCGAAGAATGATGCTTCTGCTGAGGCGTCGGTAGATCCTGCTACTAAAGAACTGGCGGTCTCGATCAGTAAACCGGGTTCGGGGCCAGATGATATCCAGCTCACGCAGAAAGGGATCAATCTGTTGCAGCGGGATAGCTATAAGCTGACCTTTGATGCTAAATCAGCAGCGGATAGACGCTTGAAGACCTCACTGCTTAGTAAGGATGGCGGTACGGTCTATGCTGAACAGAGCTATACACTAACACCGGATATGAAGACTTACACGCTGGAATTCACGATGGCTGCTGGAACAACGGATATAGAAGCGATACTGGCCTTTGGCCTTGGCGGGGAGCTGGGAAATATCAGCCTCGACAATGTCCGCCTTATCCGCACGACCAATAATAATGTGGATTACTCGGGCGTGAAGCTGTTCCCGCTGGTCAACGGTGATTTCGCGCTCGGTCTGGAAGGCTGGGAGCCATTCGTTCAAGGCGGCGCAGCAACGTTCTCTGGTGAAGGTGGCAAGGCCAAAATCACAGTATCCAATCCCGGAGGCGAAGCCTGGAATGTAATGCTGAACCAATCGGGCTTGCCGCTGTCGAAGGGCTTCGAATATGTCCTGTCCTTTGATGCGAGCTCCACGGTTGCCCGAAATATCGAGGTATCGCTGGAGAATGCGGGCTACACCCGGCGTTTTGAGACCGGACCGATTGATCTGACTCCGGAAACGAAGCATTTTGCGTATACCTTCAGAGCTGGATCAGATGATTTGGTTGCGTTGAAGTTCATTCTGGGCAAGACCTCGTCCAGCCCGTCTGCTATTCATGATATCGTGATTAGTAACGTTGTGTTCGAGATCAAGGACGCGCCAGTCAAACGTCCGCCGACACTGGTACCGAGCCGGACCGGCAATGTTGTGGGCGAACCAGTAGTGATCACTTATAAGGGGGCTGAAGCTTGGAGCCAGGCAATTCAATCTGTAAAGATTGGAGAGAGCGTCGTTCCTGCAAGCAAGTATACTGTCTCGGGCGACCGTTTGACGCTGGCAGCGGAGCTTTTTGAAACGGATGGAACTTATACGATTACGGTAGAAGCGAACGGGTACGCTCCAGCTACAGTAAAGCAATCCATATTCAGCAGTGATGGCAATCTCGTCTATAATGGCTCCATGTCTAATGGAAAAGCCCACTGGGATGTATGGAAAAATGCTGCCGATTGGTCTGACTGGAACGTCGTAGACGGAGTCTCCAAGGTTGATATCCATTATGACGGCGGCAACGATAACGAATGGAAAGTTCCTTTTAGCTGGTCAACCCAACTGATGCAGGAAGGGATCAAGCTGGAAGGCGGAAAGGCTTATGAACTTAGCTTCAAAGCATGGTCTACACTAGATCGTCCGATTGTTGTTGAACTGAACGGTTATGCAGGCGCGAATAAGCTTACTTACAACATTAACGGAGATCGTGAAGCAGTGTATAAGGCTGCGATTACTCCAGGTAATGCAACGACGCTGAAGCTGATCTATCTGCTCGGTAATGTGGATGGTACGACCAATGGCAAGGAGCATAGTATTTTTATCGACGATGTGGCGATTAGGGAAGTGAAGGCTTCGCCGGTACTCGCGGAAAATACAACAGATAACAAAGTTGGCCGTCCAATTACACTCCGTTTTGCGGACAACGCGGTATGGCGGGAGGCCATCCAAGGGGTGAAGATCAATAATGTTGTTGTTGCCAAGGATCAATACACGGTTAGTGCCGGGGCAATAGTGCTGAATGCTGGATTGTTCTCCAGCGCGGGCAGCTATACAATTACAGTCTCGGCTACTAGCTATGCTGATGCCACTGTAGTGCAGAAAATCAAGACTGATGCAGAGAATTTGGCACTTCATAAACAAGCCACAGCCTCCAGTACGAAGCAGCCGGCAAGTAATGCTTTTGACGGAAATGCGCAGTCCCGCTGGGAGTCTGATGCTACGGACCCGCAATGGATCGCGGTTGATCTTGGTGCTGTCTCTAAACTGGAGAGTATCGTACTGAGCTGGGAAGGTGCATTCGGCAAGGCATACCGGATTCAGACTTCTACGGCGGCGGTTCCCGGCGAAGGGGACTGGAAAGAGGTATACACCAAGGAAAACGGTCTCGGAGGTCTGGAAGAAATCACATTGAACGGTGTGGAAGCGCGTCATGTCAGACTGTATGGAATTACACGCGGAACACCGTACGGATATTCTTTATGGGAATTTGAAGTGTATGGCACCCGTGATGGCAGCGGAGAACCAGAAGGGCCGGAAGGCCCCGGTCAGCCGGAATTGAAAACGGCCCCGGTTCTGACGGCGGATTCCTTGGGCAATATTGTCGGTCAGCACATTACGGTGAGTTTTGCAGACAATGTTGCTTGGCGGGAAGCCGTATCATCGGTGAAAGTAGATGGTGTCACTCTGACTCAAGGGTACACGATTGCAGCAGGAACCCTTTCATTTGAGCCTACGGTATTTACTCAGGCCAAGGATTATACGATTAAAGTATCAGCGGCGGGTTATGCCGATACAACTGTCGTTCAGACGCTCAAGGCAGCGCCTTCGACTGCCGTGAACGTGGCGCTTCACAAAACGGCGAGTTCATCTGCAGCTCTTACTCCTGCAGCTTTGGCTTTTGACGGTGATCCAGGTACCCGCTGGGAATCGGAACACAGTGACAATCACTGGATCGCAGTGGATCTAGGGGCAATCTATCTTCTAAGCGGGATTGAACTGAACTGGGAAGGGGCATACGCAAAAGGCTACCGGATCGAAGTCTCTACCGCGGCGGAGCCGGGGGATGGAGACTGGCAAACCGTGTTCTCCACGGACAACGGAGTTGGCGGACTGGAAAAGCTCTCATTACAGGATGTTCAGGCTCGGCATGTACGCCTGGTAGGTACGAAGCGTGGTCTGCCTTACGGATATTCGTTATGGGAATTTGGAGTGTATGGTGTTCCACAGTCCTAGTGCTCTCTGCTACAGACTGTTTAGTTGAGTAAGTAGTATCTTTTTATAGAAGAAGGCCAATCAGCGATTTTGCTGGTTGGCCTTTTTTACAGCTAAATAAAACGTACTGAAAAGATATAAGAGATAAGAAATGGAGGGGGAATCCTAAGCTCATGATTTAATAAACTGTAGGGACTTTTTCAAGAAACACCGAGTGTAATAGGAAGACAAGACCAGCAGAAAAGCGAGTAGCAAGCCCGCTGGAAAGCCGAGGATTCCAGGCAAGGCATGCCCCGGGGAGATGTTCATAGCGATGCCGTTCCAGCCGAAAAGCCCCAGCAGGGCAGCGATCAGAGAGATTGCTGCACATATTAGGCTCCCCACCGTCCAAACACTGAGGATGGGAACACAGAAGAGGATTAGGAAACTTTTAATCGTAAGTTTAAAAAGGTTAGCTTTGGAATAGGTACTGCTGTTCATCACGTTGCCTCCCTGTCAGGTAGGAATACCACCTTTTTAACTTTTGATTTAGAATCTACCGTTAGACTTTTACTGTAATGGAGTTCTTGAATAATACAGCCCGGCCCAATGGTGACATCCTCGCCGCAGACCAGATTAGCAGTGGTCCGTTCCAGCTTGATCGTGGTTCCTGTAATGGTACAGCAGTTCATTTTACGCAACGGTCCCATCAGGAAGCTGAAAGGTGTGGAAGATAGAAGGACCGATATTTCTCCGCCTGCGCTCATCTCATCAATGGAACACGCATTTCCCAGACGGATTTCTATGGAGTTTCTGGCTGTCAACATCTTCATCCGCACTGCACCCTCAGCATAAAAAAATCCCGTCTCCGTCCCCTGCGTTGCAGACAAATAACCGGATGAACGAATCTCCTCAGCTTGAAGACTGCGTACTCGTAAACTTCCGAGATTCTTGACTTGACGTGCAACACAGGCATTAGCAACAGAGCACTCTCCGGATATTTTTAACCGTGTTGTAGTGATGCTTCCCCTAGCAGTCAGGGCTCCCAGCACTTCCACAGAGTCCTCCACAATATCATCCCTTCGTATGAGTGAGCCCTTCACCTTTAGCGGGAGCTGACTGAATGCAGGTTCAGACGGCATGTCATCTTTCACTTTATCCGTTCACCACCTCTGCAGGATTTTATTTTAATGATTAAAATATATAACAATTATAATATATATTCAATATAACATTATTTTGACCGTGAGCATGCCAAAAAGCACTGCATTGTGACTTAAAGCCACACCCTGCAGTGCTTTGCTTGTAAATCTAATCTGAGCAGGCTCAGAGAAGTTAATCTACAATGTCATTCATTAGCTTTTGGACCTTTTGAAGCGTTACGGCGATTTGCTCAAGTTCGTCCTTATCAAACCTGTCAAAAAGCTGCCGGACGCGCTGCTCTCCCAGAGCCGTGATCACAATATGGACCACTCTGCGGTCTTCCTTGGTACGGACTCTTTCAATCAGGCCATCGTCTTCCAGCTTATTGCACATGAAGGAAGCGGCTCCAGGTGTAATAACGAACCGTTCCGCTATATCTGTAATATTCAGGCTTCCAGTTAGTTGAAGCTGAAACAGCAGCATGATTTGATTTTGTGTCAGCGACTCCGGTCGGATTATTTTTTCAACAAAAGCCTGGGAACTCCGCTGCACACTGGCCATGGTATCCATAACAGCATGGATGGCCTGGTCCTTGTTTGTTTTTGCACTCATAAGCCCACTCCAATTTGGCAATATTCCTATAGTTCCTAAAATATATAGAAGCTATAACTTTGTTGTCAAGCCACTGTAATCTAAACCTCTGTAGGATATTGCTTGCAGATCTCTATGAACTGCTGAACAATCGCCGGCTGCTGCTCATTGCTGCGGGTACAGATCGCCAGATTGTTAGTGAGATGAATATCCTCCACCCATACCCTTGCCAGCAGGCCGCGCTCGACGTATTCACGAACGACCAGTGAGGAGACGAAGTTCGCCCCGTATCCCGCCATCACCGATCGGATCGCCTCGTTGAGACCGTTGAATTGCAGCGCCACCTGCGGTGGCTTCAGATCATAGGTCCTACACAGGGAAAATAACCGCTCCCGCGTAGAGCTTCCTTCTTCGCGCATGATAAACGGTTCCTTCATCATCTCAGCCAGGGTCACCGAACGATTGGCAAAGGGATGGGAGGGAGACACTACAAACCACAGCTCATCTTCAAAAAGCTCCACCCAGTCCATGTTCTCCGGCCTGCCCTCCAAACCGCCGCCATAAATGGCCACATCCGCCTCGTGCCGGTTCAGCTGTTCAAAAGCTTGCCGTGAGTTCGTGGTCGTAATGACGACCTCAATCTGGTCATAGCGGGCTTTGAAGCGGGCGGCCCAGCTGGGAATCAGGAAATTCGCCGGAAGATACGTTGCGGCAATGCGGATTTTGCCGATTCGGCCCTGCCGGTAATCCTCAATGAATTCATCAATCTGTTCCTCATACGTAAAAAAGTTTCCGGCCTGCTTCGCCAGCTCCATGCCAAAGGGAGTCAAGGATACACCTCGCCCGCTCGGTGTGAACAGGGGGAGTCCGAGGTCCTTCTCGAACTTCTTGATCTGACTTGTAACTGCAGGTTGGCTGATTCTGAGTTTGGCGGCCGCCTTCGTCACGCTCCCCGTCTCAGCAACATAGTAGAACAGCCTGAGCGCATGTATATTCATCCTGTCTGCCACTCCTTATATAACTAAAATATATGAAGGGGTTAAAAACATATATTAGATTTATGATTTCTTTCATCATAAGCTGTAATCAGGAACAAGACAAATATTTGAGTCAACGATTATGAGGAGGAATGAAACGATGGAAAGAACACAGAGATGGAGCGAAGTGGATAATTATTTTAACAGCAAGCTACTGGCTGAAGATCACGTGCTTGACGCCGTGCTGGCGGCCAACTCAGGAGCAGGTCTGCCCGCGATTGACGTTGCACCGAACCAGGGCAAACTACTGCATCTGTTGGCCCGTATCAAGGGAGCGAAGCGTATTCTGGAGATCGGAACGCTGGGCGGTTACAGCACCATCTGGCTGGCTCGGGCGTTACCTGTCGAGGGGAAGCTAGTCTCACTAGAGTTTGAACACTTGCATGTGCAAATAGCCGAGGATAACCTGCGGGCGGCAGGATTAGCTGACAACGTACAGGTTATCGAAGGACCCGCACTGGACTCGCTGGCTGCTTTGGCGGCTCAAGGGGTAGAGCCATTTGACTTTATTTTCATAGATGCTGACAAGCCGAACAATCCCCATTACTTGCAGTGGGCGCTGAAGCTGGCCAGCCCGGGCGCAGTTATCATTGCCGATAATGTGGTTCGTGACGGTGAAGTCGTGAATGGAGACAGCGGGGATAATCGGGTTCAGGGAATTCGCCAGTTCACCGATCTGCTAGCCGCCGAACCGCGAATCGATGCGACTGCGCTACAGACCGTAGGCAGCAAGGGATATGATGGATTTATACTCGGTGTGGTGAAGGGTTAACCGAAGTCTTCTAAACTCACTAGCAACAAACTAACAAACAGACAGGCAGACAGACTAACAAGCAAACAAGTAAACAAGCAAACAAGCAAACAAGCAAACAAGCAAGCAAACAAACAAACAGACAAACAAACAAACAAACAAACAAACAAACAAACAAACAAACAAACAAACAAACAAACAAACAAACAAACAAACAAACAAACAAACAAACAAACAAACAAACAAACAAACAAACAAACAAA
>NZ_JABWCS010000220.1 GCF_013359945.1 Paenibacillus agri
CTGCTCCGAAGCTACGATCAGCGCCCAAGCTACTCAAGCTGCTCCGAAGCTACTCGATCATCGCCTAAGTTACTCAAGCTGCTCCGAAGCTACTCGATCAGCGCCTAAGTTACTCAAGCTGCTCCGAAGCTACTCGATCAGCGCCTAATTTACTCAAGCTGTTCCGAAGCTACGATCTGAGTCCAAGCTACTCAAGCTGTTCCGAAGCTACGATCAGCGCCCAAGTTACTAAGCTGCTCCGAAGCTACTCGATCAGCGCCCAAGCTACTCAAGCTGCTCCGAAGCTACGATCAGCGCCCAAGCTACTCAAGCTGCTCCGAAGCTACTCGATCATCGCCTAAGCTACTCAAGCTGCTCCGAAGCTACTCGATCATCGCCTAAGTTACTCAAGCTGCTCCGAAGCTACGATCTGAGTCCAAGCTACTTCAAATGTAAATAACGGCATTTTTGTACCTTAATTTTGTTGGAATGGATGATATGAGCAAAATAAGTGCATTTTTGTATGCTAATTCTTGCTGAAACGGTCCAAGGAGGGCACTTTTCACAAAATAAGGTACAATAATGCACTTATATCCTTAATTTTCCTCTAAACAAGAAATATAAGGTACGAAAATGCCGTTAATTTGGAATAAAGAATGAAATAGCGTTGATCATCTTTATGGCGTCCAAGACAACTGTGGCGGAAAGCTCATCTTTGCTGGAGAGCCACGGGGAACACTGTTTGAATTTTAAAATCCCTTATATAACTAAGGCGATAAATAGTCATCTAGATAACAAGGAGTTAACGAGATATAAAGGGCTAACGAGACATTAAAACTGCTGAGATAACAAGAATATCTAAAAGAAAAATAGAAAGGAGCACTTTTATGATGGAAACAACACAAAATACCTTCGATGCCGCCGCAGTCTGGGGGAGAATGGAGCGCAAGACGACGCTTATGCTCCGCCTGATTGGCGATAAATCGCCACATGTAGCCGGGAAAGACGGCAAGTATGACGACAAGCGGATCGACTGGTGGACGTCTGGCTTCTGGCCGGGTATCCTGTGGCTTATGTATGACATGACCGGGAAGGAAGCCTACAAGGAAGCCGCCTGGAGCTGGGACGAGCGGCTGGAGCGGCTCATGCTGGAGCCTAATGCCTACGATCATGATGTGGGCTTTCAATTCTTGCCCACGGCGGTGTTTAAGCATCTGCTGACCGGCGATGCGGACGGCTTGCGCCGCGGGCTGTCCGCGGCGAACTTCCTTGCCGGACGCTATAACCTGAACGGCCGGTTCATCCGGGCCTGGAACGGCGACAAGCATGGCTGGTCTATCATCGACACCTCTATGAACTTGTCGCTGCTGTTCTGGGCTTCACAGCAGTCCGGCGATCCCCGGTTCGCGCAGATCGCCCGGTCCCATGCGGAGACCGTGCTGAAGCACTTCATCCGGGATGACGGGTCGGTGAACCACATCGTGGTGTTCGACCCGGATTCCGGCGAGCGCCTCGAAGTGCTCGGCGGGCAGGGCCATGCCCCGGATTCCGGCTGGAGCCGGGGCGCAGCATGGGCGCTCTACGGCATGGCGAATACCTATCGCCACACGGGCGATGAGGTATTTCTGCATGCGGCGCGGCGAGTCGCCCATTTTTTCCTCGCGAACCTCCCGGAGGATGAGGTCGCGCACTGGGATTTCCGCGCGGCAGCGAGCCTTACTGGCGAGCCGCGCGACACCTCAGCAGCCGCCTGCGCCGCGTCGGGGCTGCTGGAGATCGCCGAGCGTCTGACACCGGCCGAAGGCCGGGTCTATCGCGCGGCGGCGGAGCGCATCCTGCATTCGCTGGATGCGCACTACAGCACGTGGGAGGATGACAGCCATGAGGCCATCCTCCTCCACGGCACCGGCCACAAACCGGCCGGTGAGAACGTGGACGTGTCGCTAATTTATGGCGACTACTTCTTCGTGGAAGCCATCGCGAAGCTAGAGGGCTGGCAGCACCGAGTTTTTTGATGCCAGCACCGGATTTTTTGAGCTGTTGTCCCCCGCACCCGCGCAGCTACTTCTTCGCGGAGGCCATCGCCAAGCTGAAGGGCTGGCAGCACCGAATTTTTTGATAGCAGCACCGTATTTTTTTGAGTTGTTGTCCCCCGCACCCGCGTAGCTACTCTTCGTGGAGGCCATCGCGAAGCTAGAGGGCTGGGAGCACCGAATTTTTTGATGGCAGCATCGGATTTTTTGAGGTATTGTCACCCGCACCGGCACAGTTACTTCTTCGCGGAGGCCATCGCCAAGCTGAAGGGCTGGCAGCACCGGATTTTTTGATGACAGCATCGGATTTTTTGAGCTGTTGTCACCCCACATCCTTGTAATTACGGCTTTTTTCAGGTGTAAACACCCATATGACAATGACCCGAAATGGAACCTTCCACTCGGGTCATTGTCATTTTTATCAATCCATTTTAACTTTTTGAACATTCCCTCTGCTGAAATGATCGCTATAATAAGGATACGCCGAATCCAAATCATATCAGAAGATGAGGGGTTTTTTTGAATCTAAAATATTTGTGGGAGAAACGGAAAAGTATCATCGTAACCTGGTTAATCTCATACAGCGCCGTCTTGTTTGTGCCGATGATTGTCAGCCTGCTGGTATACACCCAGTCGAGTCAGGCGCTGAAAAGTGAGATTCATCGTGCCAATGATTCCATGCTGAGACAGGTTAGATATACCATTGACACCCAGATTGATCTGATGAAGCGTCTCAATATGGAGATGACTTGGAACAGCAAGCTCCAGGATCTGATGTATTCCAGCAAAACCCCGGGCGATGCCCAGTTCACGGTCTATCAATTGGTCAAAGAGCTGCGGATGTATCAGACCTCGTATGCCTCCATTGACGAGTTCTATGTCACCTGGGATCAAGACGGGTCTGTTATCCGGTCCGGTAATGTACGTGATTTGGAAACCGCTTTCAATACGATTCACAACACCGGTACCCTGACCTATGAACAGTGGCTGAATACGATCCATGGATCGGCGAATAACCGTTTTCTGCTGCTGCCTCATCTAGATTCGGCCAAACCGCAGACCGGCATAGCCTACCTGACCCACTTGCCGAAGGATTTGAACGGGAGGGAGACAGGGACGGTAGTGGTTATGGCGGATACCGCAAGGTTCCAGAAGGCCATCGAGGGCATATCCGGCTTCAGCGGTGGTCAAATCCTGGTCCTTAATGAAGAGAACGAGGTACTGCTGTCCAACCTGCCAGTATCCATCAATCTGGATCAGCTATTGCAGGATTTACCGGCCGACAGCGGCCAAGTCATGAATATTCCGGCAAGAGACGGGGATTCCGAGCTTTTTTACATTCAATCTTCCATATCTAAACTAAAATATGTCCTGATGATCCCGAGCAGTATTTATTGGGAAAAAGCGGAGTATGTCCGCAGATTCACTTATATCAGCCTCTTTCTCAGTTTTGTGAGCGCGGGGGTGCTGACCTGGTTCTTTATGCGCCGCAATTATTCACCGATTCAGCAGCTTGTACAGCTTCTGACAGACAAGAACTCTCATGAAGAACGGACCGACTGGAACGAACTGAGCTTTATTCAAAGATCCATCTCGAAAACCAGAAGTGAAAAGGAAAAAATCGCTCTGCAGCTGGAGGCTCAACAGCATGTGCTGCGCTCTAATATGCTCAATCGGCTTCTCAAAGGTAAAACAGATCCGCTGATTCCATACGAAGAGGCATTTGAGTCTTTTGACATCAAGCTGTTGTCAGAAGAGTTTGCGGTGATCCTGTTCATGGTGGAGAACGGTGAAAGTTTGTCCGCCCAGCTGCCAGGCATTGATCTGCATGAGAAAAGCAAGCTGATTCAGTTCATCATCAGTAATGTGGTAGAGGAGCTGGCGGAGCAGTATCACCATGTCGGATATACGGTGGAAGTGGATGATATGATGGTGTGTTTGGTGAATTGTGGAGAGCCTGAGTCCACTGTGTTCAAAGACGACCTGAAAGCTATTGCTGCGGAAGCGCAGCGCTTTCTGGCCAGCTATCAGATGGTACTGACGCTGTCCATCGGCGGCATTCATTCCTCCCTGTCAGGTATTGCTGAAGCGTACCGGGAGGCAGTAGACGCCATGGCCTACAAAATGGTGCTGGGCAAACAGGAGATCATTGCCTATGACGAAATTCGCAGAGAGACAACGGATCATTCACAGACCGGATATTATTATCCGTTACTGGTGGAGCAACAGATTATCAATCTGATCAAGGTGGGTGACATGGAGCAGGTCACCAAAATCATCGACGAGGTGACAGATCGTAACTTCAATCAGCCGGTTATTTCACTAACGCTTGCAAGGTGTCTGATCTTTAATCTTGCTGGAACTATGGTGAAGGCGATGAACGAACTTGGCGACGGGGACAGTAGCATATTGGGCGATAACCCTTTATGGCTGGATCAAATCATTGCTTGTGACACCATCCTGGAGATGAAGGCGGAGCTCCAGACATTGGTTGCCGAAGTCTGTACGTTTGCCGCAGCCAAGTTGGAGCAGAACGTCTCACACGAACGGGCAGAATCGCTGCGCGATTTGGTTCTGAAGGTTACAGCGCATATAGAGGACCAATATAGTAATTCCAATCTGAGCGTCAATATGATCGGTGAGCATTTTAACATGAAGGGCAGTTATTTATCGAAGTTGTTTAAGAGCCAGACCGGGGAAGGCGTGCTGGATTATATCAACAAATACCGGATCGGGCAGGCTAAGGAGATGCTGAAGACGAGGCAGGCTTCAATTTCCGATATTGCTAAGCAGGCCGGGTACAACGAGGTGGCGACCTTTATTCGTGTATTCAAGAAATATGAGGGGATTACCCCGGGCAAATTCAAGGAAATGAAATGACACATCCGGAAGAAAGGAGGACGTTTCATGAGAGAACATAGAACGGAGAGCAATGGTGTAGAGAGAGTTGCTGGAGAACAATATACAGGAAGTCTGGATGATCAGAACGAATCAGCCCAGGATGGCAAGCGGGGGATAGTCGGTCAATCCCGGCACATCCTGTGGCTGCTGCTGTTGCTTGCGGTGTTGGGATCCTCCTGCAAGGCACAGGAACCAAGGCAACAGGAGGCCTCATTGCCACCTTTCGCACAAAATAGTATAGAGGCGGATATTCCCCAAGAGGACGGTTATCCGATCCATACGAATAAGACGCTCACGTATTGGGCTGAGCTGAATGGCAACGCCGGCAATATCAAACCTACTTTTCAGGATGTCCCCTTCTTTCAGGAATGGCAGCGCCGGACCGGGGTAAAGCTGGATTTCATTCAGCCTCCAGCCAATCAGGCCAGAGAGGCCATTAATGTGTTACTGGCTTCGGGGGATCTACCGGATATGCTGGAATACGAATGGGCCGGTTTTCCTGGGGGGCCGGAGAAGGCGATCAGCGACGGGTACATTTTGCGCTTGAATGAAGTCATGGACAAGTATGCACCTCATCTGAAGCAATATCTACGTGAGCATCCCGAGATCGATAAGCAGATTAAGACGGATAGCGGCAGCTATTACGTATTCCCCTTCATCCAGGGAGAAGAACAACTGCTTACTTACCAGGGGCCGATTATCCGCAAGGATTGGCTGGATGAGCTGGGGCTTCAGGTGCCTGTCACCATTGACGATTGGCATACCGTCCTGAAGGCCTTTAAGGAGAAGAAGGGGATTGCGGCACCCCTTAGTTTCCTGGGCGTCCCCAGCCCGCTGTTCGGTATCGAGAGTGGAGCCTTTGTCGGAGCTTTTGGAATCAAGAAAGGCTTTTATCTGGATCAGGGTCAAGTGAAGTACGGGGCAATGGAGCCTGGATACAAGTCCTTTCTGGCTCTGTTCCGAGAGTGGTATGCTGAAGGATTGATTGACAAAAATATGTCTTCCGTCGACACCAAGACGCTCGATGCCAATATGATCTCCGGCCGAAGCGGGGCCAGCATTTGGAATGCTGGTGCAGGCATTGGGATGTGGCAGCCCGCTGTGAAGGACAAATGGCCGCAGGCCAAGTTCGTCCCGGCTCCTTATCCGGTGCTTCATGCTGGAGAGAAGCCGAAATTCGGGCAGAGAGCCAATGCCTACATGGGCAGTGGCGGCGTAGCGATTTCCAGCAGTAGCAAGAATGTAGAGGAAGCGGTTCGCATGCTGGATTACGGCTACAGTCCCGCAGGACATCTGCTCTTCAACTTTGGTATTGAAGGAATTAGCTATGAGATGAAGAACGGGTATCCGCTTTATACCGATCTTATCATGCAGAACAAGGATAGGCTGGCACCGGCTCAATCACTTGCCATGTATACGCGGGCCAGTTATTTTGGCCCTTTTGTACAGGATGCCCGTTATCTGGAGCAGTATTACTTCCTGCCTGAGCAGAAGGATGCTGTAAGCATCTGGTCAGACACCGATGCCAAGCACACTATGCTGCCGCAAATCTCCAAAACCGAGAAGGAGAGTACTGAGTTCTCCGCAATCATGGCGGATGTTACGACACTGGTGGATGAAATGTCCCTGAAGATTATTTTTGGCATCGAGCCGCTAGAGAACTTCGACGATTACGTAGCCCAGATCAAAGCCCTGAAGATCGACCAGGCGATCGAGATTCAGACTGCGGCGCTGAAGCGCTATGTGAAACGGTGAGAGGGAATCAGTGAACGTCGATATAACAGAGAGATATAAAGATATAAGAGCTCTGCCGAAAAGTGGCAGGGTTTTTTCTTGTTTATTTGAGCCAAACTGGATGAGGTCCTGTTTGAAAAACCGGATGGTGTAAAAGTGGCGGTCTTGTCTTAAACTAATCATTGATAATAATTATCATTTTCATAAGAGGGGAAGAAAAACAGAGATGCGTAAAAGAAAGCTACATATGGGAATTGTTTTTACTATTCTGCTAAGCCTTGCTTTGGCTGGCTGCGGCAATAAAGATCAAGCGTCGGTTTCCGGCTCTAACACAACAAAAGGGGAGGCCGCTCCCACTGAGCAAGCTTCCAAGGCTGTCTCCATTAAGCACGCATGGGGCGAAACGGAGTTTGCACAAACGCCGCAAAAAATCGTTACACTGGATTTTTCCTTTATTGATACGTTGACTGCCCTTGGAGTGACGCCGGTAGGGAATGCAGGCGTAGGCAAGACCAAGGTTCCTGAATACTTGGCGGATAAAGTGACTGGAGTGGCCGATGTGGGAGAGCGCAAGGCTCCCAATTTGGAGGTCATCCAGTCCCTGAAGCCAGATCTGATCATTGCCAGTGTGGACCGTCATGCCATGATTCGGAAGGAACTGGAGGGTATTACGCAGACGGTTGCTTTTGATGATGCGAGTATTGATCAAATCATGAGCAATGTAACCACTATTGGAGAAATGCTGGGCAAGAGTGAAGAAGCCGACAAGGTGAACAATGGACTGAAAGCGAAGATTGCAGAAGTGAAGAGTAGTATGCAAGGCTCCCCTTCGGTTCTGGTAGTCGGCTACTTCGACGATCACTTCACGGTGTGGATCAAGGATTCCTTTATCGGAACGCTCTTGACGCAAAGCGGCCTGAACTATGCTTTCAATGGAGAGATTACCAGTACGGAAGGCAAGGGCGAGGGGACGCGTATGGCACTGGAACGTTTGCATGAGCTGAACCCGGATTATATCATGATGTATGGCGACAGCACAGATAAGCTCAAGTCCAACCCGCTATATCAAGATATGAAGGCTGTGAAGGAAGGCCATCTTGTGAATGTAGACCGTGATCTATGGGCGCGTGCCCGCGGACCGATTGCAGCGGATAAGATTTTGACTCAGGTTCAGGATATCCTGAAGGAAAAAAGTGCATCCAAGTAGGGAGAGATCTCTTTTGAGTGATATCGGTTTGAAAAAAGAAGGGGAGGCGCGTAAAGCGCCCCCCTTGTGGTTGGTTTTCAGCATTTTCGGAGTGATTCTGCTTGCTATAGCCGCTGTCACCCTCAGCTACCGGGTAAAGGGATTGACCTGGTCAACGTTGTTCTCCACCACAAACGATGAAGTCTTGACTTACACATTGTGGTCTATTCGCGCGCCCCGGCTTCTCCTGTCCATCATTTTGGGCGCCGGGCTTGCGGTTGCGGGCTGTCTGCTGCAGAGTATGACCCGCAATCCGCTGTCTGATCCCGAGATTCTGGGGATTAACCAAGGTGCTTCCTGCTTCGCAGTTATTGCCATCGTCGGATTTGGCGAGCGGGACAGCTCGACCGTGATTCTGCTGGCTTCTTTATGCGGTGCCGGGGCTATCGGTCTCTTAATTTCCTGGTTATCCCGTTACAGTGGAAATGATGCCTCCCGGCTAATGCTGGCGGGTGTTGCGATAAGTGCATTCATGGGTGCTTTAACAACCGGATTTATTTTGCTCTTTGAGACGCAGCTTATCGAGATTTTGTACTGGATGGCCGGAAAATTGACAGGGACTACATGGAGTGACAACAAACTGGTCTGGGCACTGGATATTCCCGCCCTAATCGTGGCTTTTTTGCTGGCCAGAACGTTGAATTTGCTGGGGCAAGGGGAAGAGCTGGCCACCGGGCTTGGGGTAAATGTGCCCCGTGTCCGGCAACTGATCGGTGTACTGATCGTTGTTCTGACAGGCAGTGCTGTCGCCGTAGCGGGACCAATCGGTTTTATCGGACTCATGGTACCGCATATGGCGAAACGGCTCGGCGGTTTAGATCACAAGGTTATTTTACCGCTGTCCGCGATTATGGGAGCGGTGCTGCTGTCTGCTGCTGATTTTTTGTCGCAATGGCTGACTTATCCTGCTGATCTGCCAGTAGGTATTATTACGGCATTCATGGGGGTACCCTTCTTTTTGTACCTGCTGCGCCGTCAGCGGGAGGGCCATAGATAATGAAACTGAGAAAATGGACCCGTTTTGGGCAGATCGTTGCGTTATTGTTATTGCTGCTGATTATAGCGGCGGTCTTGAGTCTCCGTTTTGGAGCGGTGAATACGCCGCTGCGGGAGATTTTGGCCGAACTGGCCGGCGGAGAACCGCTGGTGCTTAAATATCGTCTGCCGCGGCTGATTATCGCAGTCCTGACCGGGATCAATATGGCTGTCTCCGGGGCCATCCTGCAGAGCATCACCCGGAACCCGCTGGCTGCACCCGATATTGTCGGTGTCACCGCCGGCGGCGGTTTTGGTGCAGTGGTTGTGCTACTTGTTTTTCCGACATGGAGCGCGGCGGGACTCCCGATAGCAGCTTTTGCCGGAGCAGTGACAGCTGCTGTGATCGTCTACTTGTTCGCTTACCAGCGCGGCGGAATCCGGCCTACCCGGCTTGCATTAACTGGTGTATCCGTGTCTCTGGGCTTTCATTCGCTGATTACGTTCCTGATCGTCAAATATGCACTGGATTCTTCCCAGGCACTTGTCTGGCTAAAAGGTAGTCTCTATGCCCGCTCATGGCAGCATGTGGAGATGCTCTGGCCCTGGACACTGGGTGGAGTGACTCTCGCACTGCTTAGTCACCGTCAGATCAATACGCTGCAATTGGACGAAGATACCGTAACCGGACTAGGGCTGCGTATTCAGTTGGTACGCGTGCTGCTGCTGCTTACAGCAGTAGGGCTGTCCGCAAGCTCTGTGGCTGTCTCAGGTACGATCGGATTTGTCGGACTGGTCATCCCGCCGTTGTCCAAATGGCTTGTCGGTCCTGACAGCCGATTGTACTTACCTGTATCTGCTCTGCTGGGAGCTTTGCTGGTTACGCTGGCAGATTTGCTTGGACGCGTGGTGCTGCCTCCCCTGGAAATTCCGGCGGGAATCTTCACCGCCCTGATTGGTGCGCCTTACTTTATCTATCTGCTGCTCATTCGCAGAGCACAGCCAAACAAGAGCCGGTCCCGTTAAGGGCTGGCTCTTGTTTGGTTTGTTTGGTGTCCTTAATCCTCTATTATTTCTGCAATTCAGCGCGCACAGCGTCCGCTAGGCCAGTTATGCCAGGTACAATGTCCTGATCTGGCGGCCTGCTATAGGCCAGCCGCAGATAACCTGACTCAGCGCCGTATACCCCGCCCGGCACAAACGCTATACCTCTTTGCAGTGCTGCTTCCAGCAGCCGGCTTTCGTTGATCTCGCCCGGCAGCTTGCACCATAGATAGATTCCACCCTCAGGCTTGTTGAAGTTGACTATCCCAGGCAGCTCTCGCTCCAAGGCACTGATGGTTAAATTCCGCTTGTACAGAAGCCTTTGCCGCAAAAGCTCCAGGTGGGACACAAAGGCAGGCGAAGACATAAACTCTGCCGCAATATGCTGAGGGATGATGCTGAAGCCAAGATCCATCTGCCGTCTGGCATCGGCAAGCCGACTGAGGATAGACTTCGGGGCAACAATCCAGCCAATGTGCAGGCCTGGTGCAGCAATTCTGGAGAAGGAGCCCGTATAGAGCATACCGGAGGCTGTATCCTCAGATTTCAGCGGGAAGGCCTGTTCCCCGTTGTATCCGGTCAAGCCCAGCGGATCATCCTCTACAACCGGAAGCCGCAGCTCGCTGGCTGTCTCCAGCAGTAGCTTGCGTCTTTCCCTGCTCAGCAGCGTTCCAGTAGGATTCTGGAAATTAGGGTTGATGAACAGCATCTTGATCCGATGCTTCCTGTGCAGTGTGCGCAGACTATCCGGGCAGATGCCCTGATCATCCACTGGCAGCCTGAATAACCGTAATCCTGCTGATTGGAACATCGACAATGAACGGAAAAAAGAAGGCGACTCGACCCCAATGGCATCACCCGGTGACAGCAGGCACTGGGTAATTAAGTGCAGTGACTGCTGTGAGCCCGAGGTGACCATTATAGAATCCGGAGTCGTCTGGATGCCCCTATAGCGTGCAAGAAAGTCTGCCAAGGCCTGACGCAGAGGAAGATACCCTTGCGGGAGATCGGGCCCTTCATGCGGAGAATAACGGTATTCGGCAATAATACGATTGATCTCGTCTGATGGCACCAATTCTAGCGAGAGCTTTCCACTGGCAAAATCAATCAGCCCGGGATCATGCTCCAGTGCTTCGCGGACGCGGCGAAGCAGCGGAAGATTGGGCAGAAAATTGCCGCTATCCGCGTAAGCCTGCCAACTCGGCGTAGGAGGCACGCTTCTTTGTCTGAACGGGCTGACAAGCGTCCCGCTGCCAGGCCGGGTCTCGATCACACCCTGTGAGCGCAGCTCCGAATAAGCGAGCACTACCGTGCTGCGATTGACCTTGTACTGCTCCGCCAGCTTCCTCTCCGAGGGCAGCTTACTGCCCGGAGGGTACTCTCCTTGTGCTATTTTTTCTCCCAGAAGATCAGCGATTTGAAGATACACCGGCCTGTTGCTTTGCCGATTCGGTTTCCACATATATTTATCACCTGCCATTGCTAATCCTGATTAGGGTAGTTTTTTTCATTCTACACTATTTCGGCGTGGACAACCCAATCGATCCGTATTCCAGCTTTTGAGATAAATATGTTACCCTGGAGTACAGACTTAACATCGTATTTAGTGTAAACTGAATGTAAAGTGGTTACGGAACAGTTAGTGTTTTTCTGAAAAGGCTCTTCATGTGAAGAGTTTTTTCCAATTTTACAGAAAAGAATGTGATGATGGTTATGCAGCTTCGCGCTCGTCTTCCGAAGAAACGTTTCCTGGAAAAGTACCTCTCTGGGGAGAGCATGGATTACCGGCAAATTATAGCGTTGTTTATTCCGGTTTTGATTGATCAGGCTTTCATTATCGGGCTCAACCTGGTGAATACCGCGATGATCAGCTCGTCGGGAGTAGCGGCGGTCAGTGCGGTCAATATGGTGGATGCGCTGAATATTTTCCTGATCAACGTCTTTGTCGCGGTTGCCACCGGGGGAACGGTAGTAGTTGCACAGTATAAGGGGAGCGGCAATGACCGAATGGTCTCTCAGGCGACAGCAGGCTCCGTCACTTCGGTGTCACTGATCGCGGTTGGCATCGGCCTTCTTCTGATGGGCTTCCACACGCCTATACTTAATCTTCTGTTCGGGTCAGCTTCGGCCGACGTACTGGATAGCGCGCGGGTTTATCTGATCGGCAGCAGTATCTCTTATCTGGGTATCGCTACGGTTCAGGCGGTGTGCGGAGCCTTACGGGGTGTCGGTAGAACCCGGGCGTCCCTGGTACTGTCGTTGATCATGAACTTGCTGTACGTTGTCCTCAACGTAGTTTTCATTAACCTGCTGCATATGGGTGTGCTGGGAATGACACTTGCGATTAATATCGCCCGTTATGTGGGGATGGCCTGTGCCTTGTACTATCTGTTCAAAGTAGACACTGCACTACGAGTCCGCGTGCGCGACTTATTCCATATTCCAATGGCTATGCTTCGAAAAATCATGTTCATCGGCCTGCCATTCGCAGCAGAGCAGATGTTCTTCAATGGCGGTAAGCTTTTGACACAAGTATTCATTGTCAGCCTGGGTACCTACGCCATTGCGACCAATGCTATCGCGGGTTCGCTCGCTATGGTGTTTCAGATTCCGGTCAGCGCGTTGTCACTTACCATTGTGACGGTGGTCGGCCAATGTATTGGACGGGGGAATGTCGCTGATGCCAGAAAGTTCATCAAGGCCTTTCTCTGGATCGGTTCCGGGTCGCTGGCGCTGATTGCCTTAATTCTGATGCCGCTGTTCCACCCGCTGGTATCGATCTTCTCGCCGCCACCGGAGATTATTCATGATCTGTTTGTGGTGTTGCTGGTCAATTCCATCGCACAGGTGCCGCTGTGGGCCATCAGCTTTGTCCTGCCGTCCGCGTTACGGGCTGCGGGGGACTCCAAATTCACTTCCATCACTTCAATGCTGACCATGTGGCTGTTCCGGGTAATTCTTGGCTATATTCTGGGAATCGTGCTCGGCTACGGCATTCTGGGGGTATGGCTGGCGATGAACAGCGAGTGGGCCGTCCGCGGGGGTATTTTCCTGTGGCGGTTCCGCGGCAAGAAGTGGTATGCGCATAAGCTAATTTAAGAGTCTGTCATAAGCTAAATAAGAGACAGGACAGAGATGGGTATAGCGGGGAGCTGCATAAAATATGTGGCTCTCTTTTTTTGTATAGTAAATTGAAGAAAAAGGGATTGATCCTAATGATTTCATCGTGTAAAATAAATAATTACGCATAAATATACAGAGGTGATTTTAAAGAAATGGCACTATTACTTACTTACGTTCTATTAGGATTCTCTATCGCTCTTCCAGTTGGTACGATTACAATTGAAATGACGAAGCAGGGACTCAAGAATGGATTCATGCACGGATGGATTGTCGGACTGGGCGGAATGACCGTGGACATGTTGTTAATCATCGGCCTCTATTTGGGCCTGGCTTCGGTACTATCTCTTCCAATCATACAAGTGATTATGTGGCTGGTTGGTGCGCTGTTCTTATGTTACGTGGGCTATGACAGCATCAAGAATGCGAATCATGATATTTCACTAGCCGGAGAGAAGAACACCAAATCGCTATTTTCATCTTATAAAAATGGATTGCTCGTTGCCGTTTCGCCAGGTAATCTTGTGTTCTGGGTGAGCGTCTTCGGCACCGTGCTCGCGGATTCATTCGACCAATCCAATAAAGGAAGCTTCCTGATCGTCGGTTTGGGGATCATGCTCGGCATTCTGATCCATGACTTGGGCCTAATGACGATTGTAGCGACTACGCGGAGAGCGTTGAACCACACGGCCATCAAATGGGTGACAATTGCAGCGGGCGTAGTCCTGATCGGTTTTGCAGGGTATTTCTTCTACCAGTTTGTGATTAGTGTGAAACAATATTTTTGATCTTTTTATGAATTTTCTGTAACGATGATTGGAAAATCTACATAATTAGCTGCGCAGTACGCCACAAGCAGCATGTGGTAGCTGGACGCGGCTTTTTTTATTGACATCAAGGCTTATTCTTTGATCGAAGCATGCTCTGCCTCGTGTTTATAACAGATGTATTTCTGGTTAATACAATACACCTGATATTGGAATTGAAGAGGGATAGATCCATGTAAGTGTTTTAATTAACTGATTCGAAGTTACAAACCAGTAAGGTTTCTTTCATTAGATCGTTACTTACCTCAGGATTCTCCGTGCTAAGATGGTCCTAACATAAGCGCTATACACAAGGAGGAAGTTCACAATGCGTTTGAAACAACCAATTCTAAAAATAACCCTTGCTGCTGCATTGACGACCGTAGTTGGTGTAGGGGCCGTTATAGCGAATCCGGGCCTTCTGCCTGTGAGCCAGGCCGCAACTGCGAGTGCGAGTGTAACCGATTCGGGGCAAGCATTGAAGACATTGAATAGTTTCTATAAACCAGCACTGAAAGGCCAGTTTCCTGGTTCTGTTAGCAGCTTGACCGTTGGCAAGAGTACACGCCAAGAGGTATCCAAGCTACTCGGTGAACCGGAGCAGAAGGGCAATAATGCGGACGCATTTGATGTCTATCATGCTGAAATGGGCCATCCGGGGTATGCAATTGCCTATAAACTGGACAAGATTCGCGAAATTCGCTACCTGGGCACAAATGTTGAACGCCAGACCAACATCGGCGGCATCACGATGAGTATGCTGAAGAAAAATTGGTTTGCTCCGTCCTCTACAACTACCATTAAAAATGGCAAGCTCAAACAAACAAAACTAACCTATGTTCGCGGTGATTATAAACTGGAGTTTATTTTCAACAGCAGCACGGATTTGGATCATATTAATTTGCTGCATTCTTAATGACTTGATTTAAGCTGGTGTTCCCAGCTTGAAATAGAAAAAAGCAGAACAGCGCTTCCCCGGGGGGCGCTGTTCTGTTGTTTTTTGAGAAGTTGTTTACTATTATTTGGGTGGTGAAGAAAAATGAGGTGAGTCCATTAAAATACATAGAATTTGGGATCGGCAATAAATGGCTGATTCGAACAGAGACCGAATTAAGTGATGGCACTGAAGTGGAGGAAAAAGGAATCGCCGGCCCCATCCGTTTCCAATCGGTGTACCTCAGAATCTGGATAAGGAAAACTGTCCTTATTCTCGATTTGAAGCAAGGGTTCAAAGTGTCAAGGAAACAGGGAAACGCATTTAAAGTGATCTTTGGGATTGTAAGCAAGATAGAATAGACCTATTTACTCTTCATAGGATAATATGAAGTGATCAAGAGCAGATAGGAGTTATTGGAAATTGAAGAAATTAATTGTTTCCATTGTAGTGTTGTCTTTATTAAGTACGGGTAGCGCTATGAACTCATCCTTATCCGAAGCCTTATCTGATGCTGAGACAAAGTCTGCACAACAGAGTCAAATCATCCAAGATAAGATATTTAAGCTGTCTGATCAAACACTGAACGATGCGATTGCCTTGGCTAGAGATGATGATACTGTCCTTCAATCCTTTGAACGTTCTCGGTATTTACCGAGCGCTACCGATAAGATGAATCACGATCAACCAGAAGTAAAATTAATTACACCTTATCTGTTGATTGTGAGAAAAGCTTATATGAAATTTGAAAATGACGAAGATTTTTCTTTGACCGAAGCCAAGAAGGTAGTAGATGATTATGAAAATTTGCTATTGATATTCTTTGAAGTCACAGCCAAGGGGGATGAAATTGATTTTGCACGCAAAGTTGATATTTCCTTAAAGCAGGGAAGTACAGTTCTCCATCCTTACGTCATCATCAATAAAGATAATGATGCTGTAGAATCTGAAAACTGGCCGAACTCGCCTGCGTACATAAATCGGTTATTTGTGCCTTTTGATATTTTTGAGATTAACTACGCTCAGGATGCGGAGTTAATCTATCAATATGGCAGTAAAAAAGATACTGTTCGTTATAAAGTAGATTTCTCGAAAATCAAGTAGTGTCTGCGCTCTATCACACCAGTATATCCCAATCCTTGAACACTGGCTGCAGTCCGTTCTGATACAGCATCTCCCGGATTTCGGACACACTTCGACCGTCGGAGATCTCAAACTGAGGGGTGCCTCCGTCGCTAACGTGTCCGCCTACTGCGGTGGATACACCTGCCGACATTTTGGTTACGCCAAGATGGATGAGCCGGTCGCGCAGATGTGCCGGTTCGCGGGTGGAGAGGGTAATTCCGGCCCGGGGCAGAAAAAGGCGATACGCGAGTATAACCTGCACCAGCGCACTGTCGGTGACATCCGAATCGGGATGATAGTCTCCCAGAAACGGGCGGAACCTCGGGATCGACAGGCTGATTTCGCAGTCGGGATACTTGCTCTGCAAATAATTAGCATGCAGTGCTGTGATAAAAGCCTCTTGCCGCCAATCATGCAGGCCGAGCAGCGCGCCTATCGTGACGGAGCGATAGCCAGCCGCACAGCCTCGTTCAGGAGCATCCAGACGAGCCCTGAAATTACGTTTAGGGCCTTTTATATGTAGTTTTCTGTATGTCTCCTGATGATAGACTTCCTGAAAGAGTGTCAAGCTGTCCACGCCCGCCTCTCCAAGCTCATGGTACTCCTGAACGGACAATGGGTTAACTTCGATGCCAATGGATGAGAAGTGCTTCCGCAGTACCTGAACACATTCCTTCATATAACTGACAGGGGAGTCTTTAGGGGATTCGCCTGTCAGCAGCAGGATATGCCGAATGCCGGTCCCGGCAATCGCGATTGCTTCTTTTTCGACTTCGTCCATGTCCAACTTCTTACGCGGAAAATCATAAATATAGCTGAAACTGCAATATTCGCAATGATTCACACAGTAATCCGATACATAGATCGGCGTAAAGAGCTGCATCACCTGACCGAATTGACTGCGGGTGACCTGCTGCGCTTTCTGAGCGATAGCCTCCAGATGTCTCCCGGCGGCAGGAGAGAGGAGGGCAAGAAGGTCGTCTTCATTCATTTTAGGCTTAGTCAAAATGCGCTGGATATCCAGGTCCGTATATTCCGGGAACCGCTCTCTAAACGGGAAGCGTTCTAATTCTAGCAGTCTATCGTAGAAGCTCATGTTTTACCCTCCTATTGGCTCAGAAATCCGGTCAATGGCGAAGAAGCGGCGGCTTCCTGCTGTACCGGACCCAGCCCTGACAGATAAGCGAGTCGGCCTGCAGTTACCGCATTCCGGAAGGCAGCCGCCATACCTAACGGATCACGTGCAGTGGCGATGGCCGTATTCAGCAGCACAGCGGCGGCGCCCATTTCCATGGCTTCCGCTGCTTCTGAAGGGCGGCCGATCCCTGCATCCACGATGACAGGCAGATCTACTTCCTCAATCATGATACCGACGAGCTCTTTGGTCCGCAGTCCCCGGTTGCTGCCGATGGGCGATCCAAGCGGCATAACTGCCGCCGCCCCGGCATCCCGCAACCTGAGAGCAGCGCCCAGGTCAGGGGTCATGTAAGGGAGCACGACAAAGCCTTCCGCAGCCAATACTTCTGTCGCGCGGATCGTCTCTATATTGTCGGGCAGCAAATAGCGCTGATCCTTAATGACCTCAAGCTTGATCCAGTTGCCCATGTCAGCCGCTTTGGCGAGCCGGGCGATACGAATGGCTTCTTCTGCAGTCCGGGCACCGGAGGTGTTGGGAAGTAGCGTCATACTGCCAGGGATATGCTGCAAAATATTTTCCTCACCCCACTCGGGATTGACTCTTCTTAACGCAACAGTAATGACTTCAGCGCCTGATGCTGCAATCACCTCGGGAATTAGTGTGTTGCGGTTATACTTGCCGGTACCAATGAACAAGCGGCTGGTCAGTGCTTTGCCGCCAATCTGAAAGATGTCGTTCATACGTAGAACTCCTCTCTTAAAGCCAAGTTATTTTTAGCCAAAATATCGATGATAGAGCGTACGGGCCACGGCGGTATCCGACGTGCCGTGAATGAGTACCCGGCCATCCGGGAACAATGCAATCCGGTGCTTTTCCAGTTCCAACGACAGCATGTATGGATTTCTCCTAACTTCACCGTGTACTGCCAGCAGTTCTTCCCATAGTTCCAGATTCAGGAGAACCGCCCGGGCCGGCCGGATCTGTACGGTATCTCTGCCGCATAATACAGCGGTCTTGGACAGATTGGTCGCAGACAGGAAGGGATAGACCGGTTTCTCGCCGCAGCTCGGACAGTCGGCACGTTTAAGCTGTTCCGTAGCGACCGAGACATGCCGATTCTCCCACAGATCAAAGGAAACCAGCGTGCCGCGCAGAGAATCCTTCTGTCCGGCGAGCCATTTTAACGCCTCGGTCGTTTGGTAAGCGGCCGTCATCTGAACAGCTGGTTGAATGATGCCCACCGTGTCGCAGGTATCGCCTTCCGCATGAAGCTCGTCAATCAGGCAGTGGAGGCAGGCGCTCTCTCCGGGGAGGACTGTCATAGAAATACCGCTGCTTCCTGTGCAAGCGCCGTAAATCCAAGGGATGCCTGCTTTGGCCGAGATATCGTTAATAATCATTCTGATTTCAAAATTGTCGGAAGCGTCGAGAATCAAATCGACTCCGACTGTATACTCCCCGATCTCTTCGGCGGCAGCATCGGCTACTATCCCTTCCACAGTCACAGACGAGTTCACGCTTCGTAATCTTTGTGCGGCTGCGATTGCTTTTGGTAGTCTCTGCTCCGCATCGGTTTCACTGTACAAATTCTGACGCTGCAAATTGCTCCATTCCACATAATCCCGGTCGACGATTCGTATTCGGCCTACCCCGGCACGGACCAGCGTCTCGGCAATAGCAGACCCCAGTGCACCTGCACCCAGAACAAGCACACTGGAGCGGGCCAATCTGTCCTGACCTTCCGAACCTATGCCATGAAAACGTACCTGACGGCTGTACCGCTCTTGTTCTGCCGCAGTCAAAGCCATTCTCTCAGCCTCCTCCTACAAAATGTACAAACTCTATCTGGTCACCTTCAGAGAGTGAGGTACGGCCATAAGCTTCCCTCGGCACGACTTCACCGTTAATTTCCACAAGAATTCGCCGTCCGCTCCAGGGCGATTCTGCCAAAACATCGGCAATAGTAATACAATGCTCGCTTAGGAGAGTCGTTTTTCCGTTAAGTTGGACCTGCATATTTTCACCTCCTCTCAAGCCATGCAGTCTGAATGGCTGCGCGGTAAGCTTCTGCTTGTGCCGCTGGATCTGCTGCACTGCTAATTCCGGATAGTATGGCAATCCCCCCTGCGCCGCGCCTGATGACTGCTCCGGCATTGCCCGGATGAATTCCTCCGAGGGCAATGACCGGAACAGGGCACCTGGATGCAGTTACTTCGAGGATGTCCAGCCCACGGGGAAGCAGATCAGGCTTACTAGTAGATTCATAGACATGACCGAAAAGGCAGTAATCTGCTCCTTCACTTGCCGCGTCGACTGCTTCTTCTGGTGAATGGATGGAGCACCCGATGCGCATCTCTGAGACTAACGGCCGCGCCGCAGCTACAGGCAGGCTATGTCCTGCTAGCTGTACACCGCCCGCTTCTGAGGCGAGCGCGACATCCAGCCGGTCGTTGATCACGATGGATTCAATAGGAATGCCTGCTTGCTGCATTTGATTTACGGCTTCGAGTAGGGCTTTGGCGGTAAGCTGTCTATTCCGCAGGTGGAAATAGTCAACGTAGGGGAGAACGGCTAGAGAAAGACGCAGCCAATCTGCAAGTGAAATTCCTTCCGGGGAGATCAGATGCAGTTCAGGGCCGCTAACGGCGGGAAGTCGATTTTTCATAAAAAGAATCTCTCCTGATTGTGTATTGGTGGTTAATCTCCATCGAATAGAGCACAAAAAAGCCGCCTTCCTGATCGGAAGACGGCTAAGTACGACAACGGAAAACAAGCCACAAAATAGGCAAGACCGGACTCTTAACGCGCACTTCCCTACGCTGGTATTAACCAGATCAGGTTCAAAGGGTCCAAATGTTGCATTCGTCTCAGCCTCGCGGCTCCCCTAGTGTCGGTTCTTATGAGATTGTTAATGTCACTATACACGATTATCCGGGGAGATACAATTGGTGATTGGCATTGAGCTTGTTTTAAACGGAGGCAACATTAATGGGGATGTATTAACATCTATATTGAGCAAATATTAATTGTGAATACAGTGTAATTAGGAATCTCGGTGACAAGATGCGGAATATGTGCGGGTTAGATTGACAGGAATCGGGGCTGTGGATATACTTGAAATGTTAAAAAGCAAATGTGTAAAACGTTGATGAAATGGAGTACACCGGAAGATGGCTTGCACAGAGAACGGGTTCCTTTACGAAGATTGTCGTAATGGCTGTGAGAACCCTGGAGACAGGCCGGTGGAAAGCTAATTTCGGAGTGCGGGTACAAGTCCGCCGGGGGTTCCCGTTAACAGCCGCGACAAGGCGATCGTCTGCAATTCTCCTGCTACAACGGGATAAGGCGATAACCAGGGTGGTACCGCGATCTAATCGTCCCTGAATTTTCAGGGGCGTTTTTTTGTTTTCCATTTGTTTTTCGGAAATAACCGTGATCTCAAAATTAAGCATAAGACGGGGGCTGTATATCATGAAAGCAAGTGAAATCCGTTCCAAATGGCTGCAATTTTTCGAAAGTAAAAGCCACAAAATCGAGCCGAGCGCTTCGCTCGTACCTCACAACGATCCATCTCTGCTATGGATCAATGCCGGGATGGCGCCGCTGAAGGCGTACTTTGACGGCCGTGAGATTCCGGAGAATCCGCGTCTGACGAACTCCCAGAAGTGTATCCGTACCAACGATATCGAGAACGTCGGCAAGACACGTCGTCACCATACGTTCTTCGAGATGCTGGGTAACTTCTCCATCGGCGACTATTTCAAGGAAGAAGCGATTACCTGGGCTTGGGAATTCCTGACGGGTAAAGAGTGGATCGGCTTTGATCCAAACCGCATCTCCGTAACTGTATATGCCGAGGACGAAGAAGCTTTCAAACTGTGGAATGAAAAAGTAGGCTTGCCTGCTGAACGCATCATTAAGCTGGGTGACGAGAACTTCTGGGATATCGGCGAAGGCCCATGCGGTCCTTGCTCGGAGATCTTCTATGACCGCGGCGAAGCTTACGGCAATGACCTGAGTGACCCTGAAATGTATCCAGGCGGGGAAAATGAGCGTTGGCTGGAAGTCTGGAACCTGGTATTCTCCCAGTTCAACCATAATAAAGACGGCAGCTATACACCGCTTCCTAACAAGAATATTGATACAGGCGCAGGTCTGGAACGTTTTGCTTCGATCCTGCAAGATGTAGATTCCAACTTCGACACTGACTTGTTCCAGCCGATTATTCAGAAGACAGCACAACTTGCTGGTGTAACTTATAAGGATAGCTTGGAGCAGGATATTGCACTTAAAGTCATCGCCGACCATGTGCGTACAGTTACTTTCGCTGTGGGCGACGGCGTACTTCCTTCTAATGAAGGTCGTGGCTACATTATTCGTCGTTTGCTCCGCCGCGCAGTCCGTTACGGAAAGACCCTGGGTCTGGATCGTCCATTCCTGCATGAGCTGACTGAAACAGTAGGCGAAATTATGGGCGTGTACTACCCGTCCGTTGTGGAGAACCGCGAATATATTGCGAAGATCATCCGTACAGAAGAGGAACGTTTCCACGAGACGCTATCCGACGGTCTGGCTATCCTGAGCGAAATCAGCAGCAAAGCCAAAGAGAGCGGCGCTGGTGTTATTGCCGGTAAAGACGCGTTCAAGTTGTATGATACTTACGGCTTCCCGTTCGACCTGACAGAAGATTTCGCTGCTGAGCAGGGCTTGACGGTGGACCGCGAGGGCTTTGATGCAGCGATGCAGGAGCAACGTGACCGTGCAAGAGCTGCACGCCAAGATGGCGGCAGCATGAAAATTCAAGGCGGAGCCCTTTCTGAACTGACGGTTAAAAGCGAATTTGTTGGTTATAATGACTCGGTAACTGAATCCAAAATTGTTGCGATCGTTGTCGATAACGAGTTGGCAGACCTCGCTGGCGAAGGCACAGAAGCTCAGGTTATTCTTGACACTACTCCGTTTTATGCGGAAAGTGGCGGTCAGGTAAGCGACACGGGTGTGCTGAGCGGCGGTTCCGTAACCGCGAAAGTCAAGGGATTGTTCAAGGCGCCACATGGTCAGCATGTACACCTGGTAACAGTAGAAGCTGGTGAACTGCGCGTAGGAGATACCGTTCGTGCCGAGGTAAACCGTGCCGAGCGTGAGGACATCGTGAAGAACCATACTGCGACTCACTTGCTGCACAAAGCGCTTAAGGAAGTGCTGGGCGGACATGTTAATCAGGCAGGTTCTTTGGTAGAAGGTGGACGTCTGCGCTTTGACTTCTCACACTTCGGCGCCATTACGCCGGAAGAGCTCAGTGAAATTGAGCACCGTGTGAATGAGCAAATCTGGCGCGGTCTGGATGTAGTGATTGAGAACAAGCCGATTGACGAAGCCAAGGCAATGGGAGCTATGGCATTGTTCGGGGAAAAATATGGTAATATCGTCCGCGTGGTGCAGGTTGGCGACTACAGCTTGGAGCTGTGTGGTGGCTGCCACGTTAGCAATACTTCGCAGATTGGAATCTTCAAGCTGCTTAGCGAGAGCGGCATCGGCTCCGGTGTACGCCGGATTGAGGCTGTAACTGGACGCTATGCATACCAGTTCACTGAGAGCCAGCTGGATCTGCTCAAGCAATCCGCTGGACTGCTGAAGTCTTCCCTGAACGATGTGCCGAAGCGGATTGAAGCTCTGCATGGTCAAGTACGCGAGCTGTCGCGTGAGAACGAGTCGCTGCAATCCAAGCTGAGCGCTACGTTTGCAGCGGAGCTGACTGGCAGCGTGAAGACGGTTGGCAGCGGAACGCAACTACTGGCTGTATCTGTGCAAGCAGGCAGCATGGATGCCCTGCGTTCCACAGCCGACGAGCTGAAGAGCAAGCTGCCTGACGCAGTGCTTGTTCTGGGCGCAGCCATGGACGATAAAGTGAACTTTGTCGTAGCCGTACCTCAAGAGCTGGTGAAGCGCGGCTATCATGCTGGTAAGCTGGTGAAAGAAGTGGCTGCAGTATGCGGCGGCGGCGGCGGCGGACGTCCGGATATGGCACAAGCCGGCGGTAAGGATGCTTCGAAGCTGGGCGAGGCTTTGGCCAAGGCTGAAGAATTGGTAGCAGCGCTGGGATAAGCTAGAGAGCGAACCCGGTCCAAAGGCCCGAAGCCCAAATTGCATTTGCGAAGACAGACAGCGGTACTGAGTCTTTCCTCTCAGTACCGCTGCTTCGTGGCCGGGCCATCTGATTTAGGCGAAATGTGGTTTTGGCAATAGCTTAAAGACCAAAAATTTCACGTTTTTTGTAGATGAAATGCCAAAAAAAGCGTTATATCCAGGCAGGATTTTCTTGTTGGGGCATGAATATGTTATGATGAGGGCAGCAAGTAAGCTGTACAGCAGCGAGTTTGCGAAGCCGCCTGCTACAGGTGATTTGCAGAAGGAAGGTGTCACATATGGACTCCATGGACAAAACGGTTAAATTCAATGTGAAGGGCGATGAGAAGGAAGCTTCTCCCGAGGAAATTCTGCTTGCGGTTTACAATGCGCTCGTAGAGAAGGAATATCATCCGATCAACCAGATCGTAGGGTATCTTCTTTCCGGAGATCCGGCCTATATTCCCCGTCACAACAATGCTAGAAGTTTGGTCCGGAGAAAAGAACGTGATGAGCTGATTGAGGAACTGGTGCGGTTCTATCTAGCCAATCATCAGGTGGATAACGCCAAATGAAGAAGCTAGGTTTGGATTATGGCGACCGTAGAATCGGCGTCGCCGCGAGTGATATTTTCGGCTGGACGGCACAATCTCTGGAGACCATTGAGCGGCGCGGAGACGGAAGAGAGTTCGAACGCATCCGCGAACTCGTCAAGGAGCATGAGATCGGAGAAATCGTGGTTGGGCTGCCGAAGAACATGAACGGCACCGTAGGTCCCCGTGGTGAAATCTGCATAGAGTTCGCTGACAAGCTTCGGGAACAATTGGAAATGCCCGTACACCTTTGGGATGAGCGTCTGACGACGGTATCCGCCGAGCGGGTGCTGATTGAAGGGGACGTCAGCCGAAAGAAGCGCAAAGGGATTGTGGACAAAATGGCCGCAGCCCTGATTTTGCAAAATTTTTTGGATGCTAACAGTAAAAGGTGAGGGGTGCGCATATGACAAACGAACATATTGGCCAAGAAGAAGAACCGGAAATTATCTATATTCCCGATGAGGAAGGTAATGAAGAGGAATTCGAGGTCATCATGAAGTTTGAGGTTGACGGTTCGGATGCCAAGTACATGATGGTAGTTCCGCTGGATTCCGAAGACGAAGAGTCCGACGAAGTGTACGCCTTCCGTTATGAGGAAGACGGCGATGATCTGCAGCTGTTCATGATCGAGAATGACGAGGAGTGGGCGATCGTCGAAGAGACGTTCAATACCCTGGTCGACGAGCTGGACGGGGGAGCAGAGAATGACTGAGTTGTCCGCTGATCAAGCGGTATGGACTTCCCGTCTTAAAGATGCGTACGGAGAGACTGTAGAACTGGAAGATGAGCAAGGCAAATCTTCCGTTTACGATATTATTGCGGAGTTTGAAGTCGGTGGCCGCGGTTACGCGGTGCTGGAGGGTTCCGGCAAGAACGGAGAATATGATATTCTTCGGATTGTAGTCTCGCCTGACGGGCTTCCTGAATTGGAAAGCATCGTCGACGATGAAGAATGGGAAGATATTTCAGAGCTGTACGACGAGCTTACTTTTCCAGATGAGGATTTGGAATAGGACGAGATCAGCGTACGTTACATTTACAGTTGGCATGAAGGAGGGCGGAGTATTCCGCGCTCTTTTTGCATGGAAAGCCTTAATAAAATTATTGTTGAATTTGGGACGATACAATTTTATACTTTATAGTCGGAAAGTGAGGAGATCCATTGAAATCCGCAGTCCGCACTGTGCTACTGATCCTAATTCTCCTGATTGCAGCAGGAGCTGGAGGAGCGTGGTACATTTGGAACGGGATGCAGCCGGTAGCTCCTGCCGGGCAGCCCGTAACGTTCACAATTGAGAAAGGCACGGGCAGCGCTGGAATTGCTGACCTGCTTGAGAAGAATGGGATTATCCGTAACAGTCTTTTCTTTAAAGGATATCTGAAATGGACCAAGGAAGGTTCGAAATTCAAGGCTGGCACCTATGTGGCAAAACCAGGCGATACTTATGATGAGCTCATTGCACGGCTGAATGCCGGCGATGTTGTCAAGGAAGAGACCCTGATGTTCACCATTCCCGAAGGATACACGGCAGAACAGACCGCTGGCAAGCTGGCTACTGCCTCTAAGCTGGATTCGGGTGTCTTTGTGGATCTTATGAATTCCGGCAAGGCGCTGAAAGAGGCTGACGTTCTTGGCATTCCGCAAGAGCCGGAGCTGCGTTATCGTCTGGAGGGGTATCTTTTCCCGGAGACTTATGAGCTGCCAAAGGACAGCACGCCGCAGGAAATCCTGGAAGCGATGCTGGAACAGCTGGCGAAGAAGCTGGATACCATTCCGAATTGGCACGAAAAACTCAAGGCAAGAGGCCTCAGTCTGCATGAGCTGCTTACCGTCGCTTCATTGGTGGAGCGTGAGGTTGTAGTCGATACAGAACGTCCATTGGTGGCGGGAGTGATCTATAACCGGCTGAAAAAGGGACAGAAGCTGGAGATTGATGCCACGGTTCAATATCTGCTAGATCAACCAAAAGAAAGGCTGCTCTACAAGGATCTTGAGATTGAGAGTCCTTATAATACGTACAAGCATACAGGACTTCCTCCGGGACCGATCTGCAACCCTGGTTTGCCGTCGATTCAGGCGGCGCTGGAGCCGCAAGCTTCCGATTATTATTTCTATGTCACGAAGAAGGATGGCAGTAAGGGTCATCTTTTTGCCAAGACATATAAGGAACATTTAGCCAATATTCAAAAAAGTAAACAAACTTCGCAGTAACGCATTACAATGGAGAGTGGTGCAGACTGTGGGCCTGGTCAAGGCGCCGCAGGGACATCACCGGCTTGTAAGCTGTGACAGACGTAGGAGGATTATCAATGAACAAAAAACCGGAGCTGCTGGCGACGGCAGCATCGCTCAAAGAAGCGGCAGCCTTGCTGGATGCAGGTGCAGATGCGCTGTTGATCGGGGATGACCGCTTTGGCATGAGGCTGGCTGGGCATTTCACGCTAGAGGACACCAAGGCAGTTATAGAGATGGCTCATGCGCGGGGCTGCAAAGTCGTTGCGGGGCTGGGCGGTCTGATGCCCAATAGTCTGCTTGATGAGCTGCCAGCCTATGTAAAGGCTATAGGCGAGCTGGGCGTTGACGCTGTTGAATTTGGTGACCCGGCTGTGCTGGCTGCCGTGAAGCAGGAGGCGCCTGGTCTCAAGCTGCACTGGAATGCGGAGATGACTTCCACCAACTACGCTACGTCTAACTATTGGGGACGCAAAGGCGCATCCCGCGTTGTGCTGGCCCGTGAGCTGAACATGGACGAGATTACGGAGATGGTGCCGCTGCTGGAAATAGAAGCCCAGGTTCAGGTGCATGGAATGACCAACATTTACCATTCTAAGCGCAAGCTCGTAGCGAGCTATATGGCACACCAAGGACGCCCAACGGATGGCGGAAGCATGGGCAAGGAGCGCGGTCTGTTCCTGGTCGAAGCGGAGCGTCCGGGTGAGATCTTCCCGATCTACGAAGATGATAACGGCACTCATATTATGAGTTCGGATGATATTTGCATTATGGAAGACCTGCATATCATGATGGAAGCGGGCGTGCAAAGCTTTAAGATTGAAGGGTTGCTGAAGCCGACAGTCTATAATGCTGCCGTAGTTCGGGCTTACCGCACAGCTATTGATGCGTACGCAGCTGATCCTGAAGGCTATGCCTTCCAGGATGAATGGCTGGATGAGGTTCGTAAGCTGCAGGACCCTGAGCGCGAGCTGTCTTTCGGATTCTTTTATAAAGAGCAAGTGTATTAATCGTATAGACCCCGCAGAACGGGGAAATGGAGGGGAGAACAGGAATGAGTACCATGACCAAGCCGCAGCATAAGGGCAAACGTTACCGTCTGGACAAACCGGAGCTCCTGGCTCCGGCGGGCAATTTGGAAAAATTGAAATTCGCCGTACATTATGGTGCAGATGCCGTCTATATTGGTGGACAAAAATACGGCCTGCGTTCCAATGCTGACAATTTCAGCTTCGAGGAAATGCGCGAAGGCGTAGAATTTGCCAAGAAATATGGCGCGAAGGTGTTTGTAGCCACAAACATCTATGCTCACAACGAAGATGTCGCGGGGATTGAAGAATACCTGCGTAATTTATATGAAGCCGGCATTGCCGCGATCATTGTAGCCGACCCGGCTATTGTGGATACAGCACGCCGCCTGGTTCCGGGCCTGGAGGTGCATCTCAGCACCCAACAGTCCACACTGAACTGGCAAGCCGTATCCTTCTGGAAGGAAGAAGGGCTGCCTCGTGTCGTTCTGGGCCGGGAGACAAGCCTGGAGGAAATCGCCGAAATTAAGAAGCATGTGGATATTGAGATCGAGAGCTTTATTCATGGTGCGATGTGTTCCTCCTACTCCGGTCGCTGTGTGCTATCCAACCACTTCACAGACCGGGACTCTAACCGGGGGGGCTGCTGCCAGTCCTGCCGCTGGAAATATGATCTGTTCGAGGATGCACGTCCGGATGGAACTTGGGTGTCTGAAGAAGAGCAGGCGGAAGCTATGCAGTCACCTGAACGTCTGCTGCCAGGAGTGACCCAGCTTCCTCTGCATGAGCCACAGGACAATCCGTTCACGATGGGGTCCAAAGACCTGTGTATGCTGGAGAGCATTCCCGATCTGATCGAGGTCGGCATCGACAGCTTCAAGATTGAAGGCCGGATGAAATCCATTCACTATGTGGCTACAGTAGTTAATGCGTACCGCAAAGCCATTGATGCTTATATGGCTGATCCTGAAGGCTATGTACTGAAGCCGGAATGGCTGGAAGAGCTGAATAAAGCGGCGAACCGTCCGCTCAATACAGGCTTTTTCTACGATACACCTGACCATGAGGATCATATCTATGAGCCTGAAGAAAAAGCGGCTCCGTATGATTTTGCCGGACTGGTGCTGGAATATGATGCCGAGACAGGCACTGCCCTGATTCAGCAGCGGAATCACTTCAAGCCGGGACAGCAAGTGGAGTTCTTTGGACCGGACGATACCTTCTTCAAGCAAACGGTGGGAGAAATCTGGGACGAGCAAGGCAATTCACTGGATGCTGCCCGTCACCCGCTGCAGAAGGTGCGTATGAAAGTGGATGCACCGGTGGCCTATTTTGATATGATGCGCAAAAGAAAATAAGAATTGATGTAAAAACGGGACCAACCTCGCTTGAGAGAGGATGGTCCCGTTTTTTTCTACTCCCAAATAGGCTAAAAGTTACATACTCATGGAAAAGATTATTCAAAAAGCCTAAGGAAAAAAGGACTGTTTGCCGATATATAAGTCAGACAACGCTTACATATATCTCTAATCAAACTGGTGGGTGATCTAATGGGAACTCCGGAACAGGAGAGTAAGAGTGATGAGCAGAAAGAGAGAAGGATGAGAGTGGGAAAGAATGAGAAGTCGGTGAAAGAAAACACAGAGAAAAAGAATCAGCGTAAGGCCGGTGCATCCAGTATCGGCAAGCTCAAAGACGGCGTTAAATCAGGCGTAAGCATGAAAAGCGTGCTGCGGGGCTCGGTGAGTCAGATGAAAAAAGTGAATCCGTTGAAATCAGTCGGAGTCAAGCTGTTCCTGATCTTTTTATCGTCCATCGTCATAGTCGTACTGCTTCTGGGTTTGTTGTCGTATTCAAAAGCCAAAAGTACGATTAAGAGTAATGTCGCAGAGGCGAACCGTCAAACGGTTATTCAGAACTCGGAGAAGATGGATATTATTCTCAAACAATATGAAACTTTGGCGCTTCAGCTGTTTTTTGATCCGCAGATTCAGAATGATCTGACGTCACTGGACAAAGCGGATAACTATTACGATAAATTTGTGGCTTCAAGTGCAATCGGCAAGAAGCTATCGAGCCAAACGACCTCCGATTCCAACGTAGTCAGTATCTCGCTGATTCCGGAGGAAGCGGATTCCGATGTTATCACTACTGGCAGTTCGGGCCTGGTGCTTGAAGGGATCAGGGACACGGATTGGTTCAAACAGGCGGTTGAACGGACCAAGGAGTATAAATCGCATTATTCCGATACCGATGGCGCGCAGAATTACTGGTTCTCAACTGCAGTTGAGGGCAAAGGCGGAACGAATATCGCTATGGTGCGCTCACTCCGAAATCTCGGCGAGAATTCGGGATATGTGATGCTGCTGGAACTGAAGAATAAAATGCTGGAGGATGCCTTCAAGAGTGTCAAACTGGGCGATGGCGCCCGCATACAGTTGGTAGATCCTAACGGTATTGTTATCGCTTCTAATACACCTGCAGAGGATGGATTAGAATCCAAGTTTGCATTCATCAAAGATAGCAAGACAAAGAATAAGAGTCAGGAAAATAAAGATGAAGATGGCAAGCAGGTTCTGGCTGTCTTCAATCCGATGACCAAAGCAGACTGGAAGCTGTCTGGCATTATTCCTACTGGTGAATTGGTCAAAGAGGCTTATCCAATCCTTCTGACAACCTTCTTCGCAGCCGGGGGCGCAGCCGTGCTTGCCATTCTGCTCGGCTACTGGATGGTCCGCATGATCGCCCGTCCGCTATCCCGTCTCAAGGATCTGATGGTAGAAGGGGCAAAAGGCGATCTGAGCGTTCGTACCGAGTATGCATCCCAAGATGAGATCGGCCAACTGTCCGCATCCTTTAATACCATGATGGGACGGATTACAGAGCTTGTAGCGCAGACGACGGAAACGGCGCGCGAGGTGCTGGAAACTGCCGGAGAGCTGGGCGATGCTTCACGTAAAACAGCTGTGTCTGCTAAAGAAATTGCTGCGGCCACGGAAGAGATTGCTGGTGGTGCAGGCAGTCTGGCTCTGGAGGCAGAGCGCGGCAATGAATTGACTGAACTGATTGCTACGCAAATGCAGACCGTCGTGTACGCCAATTCTGAGATGGATGAAGCTGCACGTAGTGTCGGTGAGGCCAGCAGCAGAGGTGCAAATCAGTTGGAGGAGCTGCTGGGTCAGACAAGCCGTACCGGAGAGATGACAGGAGCGCTGGTTGCGCGTGTCAACAATCTGAAAGAAACAGTATTCTCTGTGATCAAGGTGCTTGATGTCATGAAGAATATTACTCAGCAGACGAACATTCTGTCCCTGAATGCTACAATTGAAGCCGCTCGGGCAGGCGAAGCCGGTCGGGGTTTCATGGTCGTAGCTGGCGAGGTTCGTCAACTCGCAGACCAGTCCAAGCAGTCGATTGCGCTGGTGGCCGGGATTACTGACAAAATCATGACCGAGATGAATGAGACGGTCGCGGTATTGTCTGAAGTTGCACCGCTCTTTGAGGCACAAATGGGTTCGGTGAAGAACACCAGTGATATCTTCATCTCTGTAAAAGATCAGATGGATGAATTTATTACAAGCTTGGAGTCTGTAACCTCCTCCATCAACAGCTTGAATCATTCGCAAGGCGTCTTGTCTGAAGCGATGGGCAACGTAAGTGCCGTTGCTCAGCAATCATCCGCTACCTCGGAAGAAGTCGCCTCGCTAAGTAGCGAGCAGCAGAATGTCAGCGATCAACTGGTATCGTTGTCCGGGAAACTGGAAAGTGTATCGGGACAATTGAAGGAAAAGCTGTCTCTGTTCAAAATTTAAATAATCTTACTGAGAAGCTAGAATACCTACGAATATCTGTCACAGCCGCCTCTTCTCCGCGAAGAGGCGGCTGTTTTATAGTTTCAGGGTGCGAACCGAACGTAAGCCAATGAAAAGTTACACCTCATGCTGGCCGCGTACAACTATATCACAGCTTGTTCAGGGTTTTTGGTTTAAAATAGTAGTTTGTAATAATTTAAGTAACCTATAATTGTAGATGATGGCAGGTGACCTGTACTGATGAAGTCAACAACCGAACAACGCAGCCTTCTTTCCCGGCTGCATCCCGCTGAATCTCTGGGACTGCGGCTTTTTCTCATTTTTTTCGTAGCTACTATGATAATAGTGCTCTCGCTCGGCTATACCTCCTACTCCGTTGCTGAGCAGACCATTGAAGACAATGCATTGTCTTCCAACCAGCAGACGGTTATTCAAACTGCGGAGAAGCTGGATGTTACCATGCTCCGTTACCAGGACAATTTGGGACAAATCGCTTACAACAAAGAGATACAGCGCGCTATGAAAGAGGCCAGCCAGTCTGCTTCCGGGCTGTCAGTCGATGTTATTGCTGCAGAGCTAAGTAACTGGCTGTCGAGCGCCAAGGGCGTGCAGGCGGTGTATCTCATTCCTGCGAAGGAATCATTGCCGATTGTGGCTGCCGGGGCCAAGGATGAACCCTTTATGGAGAGCGCACGCTCGGCATCCTGGTTCAGCCAGTTGTCGGACAAGCCAGAAGGGCTATGGTTGACCAAAGAGATGAAGGGAGCGAGAGCTCCAGAGGTTTTTCATTATGCGAAAGCGATTGCAGGAGAATCCGGAGATTCGGGCTATGTCGCGATCAGTGATATAAAGGTTAGTGAGGTCGAAAAGCTGCTAGGCGAGGTGAATCTGGGGACAGGCTCCTACATTCAGCTGCTGACTGAAAAGGATGAGCTGATCGCGTCCTCTATGCAGAACGAGACGGACACTTATCTAAGTCTGGGGGGCACTTTATTTACAGGGCTCAAGCAAGCTTCTTCAGGCGCTCTGCCGACCAAGAATGAGGAGGGAAAGTCAATTCTGGCGGTATATGGAACGATGCAGAGCTCAGGATGGAAGCTGCTGGGTGTCGTGCCTGCCGAGAATTTAACCCAAGATGCGGTACGTATTCTGAAGACGACCTATATCGCGGTTGGCGCTGCCGCAGTCATTGCTATTCTGATTGGGCTGTGGATGGTGCGAATGGTCGCAAGGCCGTTAACCCGGCTCAAGGACTTAATGTTCCAGGGAGCTGAGGGGAACCTTAGTGTACGGACGTCGTTCAAATCACGGGATGAAATCGGCCAATTGTCGCTCTCCTTCAATACTATGATGGAGCGAATTACGGAACTCGTCGACCGCACCAATGAGACCGCTCAGGAGGTGCTGGAGATGTCGGATGTCTTAAGCAATGCTTCCCGCAAGACGGCATCTGCTGCTAAAGATATTGCTGCTGCTATGGAAGAGGTTGCTGGGGGAGCGGGCAGTCTGGCTCTGGAGGCGGACAATGGCAATGCCTTGTCCGGGCAGATTTCGGAGCAGATGAACAAGGTAACAGCGGCTACGCATGAGATGAACGGCAGAGCACACAGTGTTGGACAGTTCAGCACCGAAGGTGTTGCGATGCTGAAGGAACTCAAGAGCCGGACACAGATTACGGAGGAAAGAACCCGGACGCTGGTGAACAAAGTGAACAACCTCCAGACAACGGCTTCGTCCGTGATTCAGGTTCTGGATGTCATGCAGCGTATTGCGCAGCAGACGAATATTTTATCCCTGAATGCCAGCATTGAAGCTGCACGGGCTGGTGATGCGGGCCAGGGGTTCATGGTCGTAGCCAGTGAAATTCGTCAGCTTGCCGATCAATCGAGAAGCTCGATTGCAGTGGTGGGAGAAATCACTGACAGAATCATGCTTGAGATGAATGAAACGGTCACGGTACTTGATGAGGTGGCTCCAATGTTCGGAGAGCAAAGCGCTTCGGTACAAAGTACCAGCGATCTCTTCGTGTCTGTACAAGGGCAGATGAATGAATTCATCACCTTCCTGGACGCAGTTACGGGTTCGATTGACGGGCTCGGGGAATCGCAGCGAGTGCTTTCAGTGACGATGGATAGCGTCAGTATTGTTGCTGAAGAATCGTCAGCAGCCTCAGAAGAGGTGGCTTCGCTCAGTGGCGAGCAGCAGAGTGTCAGCGACCATCTGGTGGAGCTCTCCGCAAGTTTGCAGAAGGCTTCCGCCAAATTAAAGACCAGCCTAGCAAGGTTCAGAGTATAGTTTCTGTTTAACCCAAAATGTGAATTGCACAAGAGCAGGCTCCAGAAGTTGGGGTGTGCTCTTGTGCTTGTTTATCACCATGGGAAAGATTCTAATGACGAAAGCTGGGACATAATAGGGATAAGGAATCCTGTCAGGAGGGAAGGCAACATTGCGTACCAACAATCACCATCGTCGTCTGTTCAGCTCGCTGTTGATCTTATCCGCTGCCATGGGAATATTGATCCTGCGGTTGGCTTGGGTGCAATTCGTGATCAAGGATCGGCCTGTTCCTGGTACCCCATATACCTTGGCCAAGATGGCAGAAATCCAGAGTGAGCGTGAAACAGTGCTGGACAGTGGGCGTGGACGTCTCTATGACCGGCACGGAATTCCTCTCGCCGGGGAAACGATCTGGACAGCCGCTCTTTTCCCGCAAGAAGAATTGGCGGCTAGTGTGAAGGCGCAGGTGGAGCGAAGTGAAGATGGCCCTATGCACAGACTGGCGGCCATTTTAGGAGTCAGCTATCAGCAGCTGCTGAGCAGAGTTGCAGTCCTGAAGGAACCTCTGCTATGGCCATCCCCTAAAGGAAAAGCACCTCTGGCGCTGTCCCCTGCCCAAGCCACTGAATTGAAAGAGCTTGATATCGATGGTGTGATGGTACTGCCGTTTGCACGGAGGTATGACGGTCAGTTGTCAGGCCAACAGTGGCTGGGCTATCTGTCTGAAGCGGTTCCGCAGGCGAGCGGCGAGCAGGCAAGCTCTTCAGGCCTCAGGATTCCAAGGACCGGAACGGATGGACTGGAGAAGACCCTGGAGCCGCTGCTCCGGGGTGTAGGTCATACTGAGGCGTATGTGCAGGTGGATGCGAGGGGAAACCGTCTTCCGGGCAGTCCGCTCAAAGTCCGTTCGCCGGGCAATCCGTACTACCCGTTATCTTTATACACAACGATAGACAAAAAACTTCAGGATGACATTGAGAAGCTGGCGATTCAGAGTGGCATGAAGGAAGGCGCGATTGTTGTATTGGACACACGGACAGGGGACATTGAAGCCATGGTATCTCTGCCCTTATATAACCCGCAGGATATTTCTCCTCAGGGTGGAGAGTGGAATAATCGGGCGCTGCAAGCTGCCGTTCCCGGCTCCATCTTCAAGATTGTCACCGCCGCTGCCGCTCTGGAGGCCGGAGTTACAACACCTCAGGAACTCTTCTCTTGCTCCGGTCAATATGAGAAGTACGGATTTTCCTGCCTAAAAGGAAAAGGACACGGCCCCCTTACGCTGGCGCAAGGGTTCGCCGTGTCCTGCAATACTGTATTCGCCGCGCTCGCCGAACGTCTGAGCGGCGCGCAGATCCAGTCCGCCGCGTGGGCGCTGGGACTGGGAAGGGACATTGGCTGGCAGTCCGAGAATACGCTGGGACTGCCACTTCTGAGGCCGCTGGCGGGGGAGCAGCATGGGACGATATTCACGTCCCTGGTGCCTGATGATAGCGGCGCAAGAGTGCAGGCTGCCATCGGGCAGCGCGATGTGCAGGTTACCCCGCTTCAGGCCGCTAATCTGGTAGTGACTCTGCTGCATGGCGGGGAGGTCACCGCTCCCCGCATCCTGCAGAAGGTCACTTTTGCGAATGGCCAGAAGCTGGAGGATTTGCCGGGACATCTGTCACCGTCCGGGACCGGAAGAATCTCAGCATCCACGACCAGGCTGCTGCTGTCTTGGATGAGACAGGTGGTGACCGAGGGCACTGGACGGAGTCTGATGACCGCCCACTGGCCGCTGGCCGGTAAATCAGGAACGGCCCAGACGCAGGTCAAGGGTGCTCCCCGCAATAATCAGTGGTTCATTGGCTACGGTCCTGTAGACCAGCCGCGATATGCCGTAGCCGTATCTGTTCAGAACGTGGCTCCTGGCAGCGCCCATACAGCTACGAAGTTGTTCGGTCAAGTATTTGATTTGCTCTCATCAACTTCAGGAGCTTGATCTGCCTGGCGTTCTGTTTCAGAATCGCTGTGGTCTGTCTTGGAGGACTCGGCTTCTGACCCGGATGCCGCGAACGGCGAGACGATAAACTCTTCCTGAGGCAGGTAAATCCAACGCTGAAGGTAGCCCTGCTGGATCAATTCCTTGATCAGAATCAGCAGTATTGGGGACAGAATCAAACCTGCTACGCCAAACGCTGACATGGATAAGATAACGAATGAGAGCATCAGGAACGCGGAAGATACACCGATGGAGTTACCAGTGATTTTCGGTTCCATGATCTGACGTTGAATCAACACCACAGCAAGAAGCACAATCAGACCGATCGCCATGGAGGTGTTCCCGATAATGAAGAGATACACGATCCATGGAATCAAGATGGTCGATACGCCGAGCAGCGGGAGAACGTCGAACACGGCACAGACTAAGGCCATCGTCAGCTCATTGCCGGTACCTAGGATGAACAACCCCACCAGAACGATGACGAAGGTAATGCTAATGAGAATGAGTTGGGCTTTGACATAGGCGCCAATCGCCTTAAATACATTTCCTTGCAGAAAAGCATAAGCTGTCTTAAGGGTTTTCGGCATCTTCTCATGGGCGATTTTCTTCCAGTCCTTGATTTCCATGCTGAGGAAAAAGGCCAGAATAATGGCGATTCCGAAATTCCCCATAAAAGAAGAGAACGAGCCCAGTAGTCCGATCATATACTTAAAGAAGATAACGAGCCATGAAGAGAGGATGTCGGTGGCATCCTTGAAATACCCGTTGATTTTATGGGTCAGATCCGGCGGCAGCGTGTCGACTTTATGCTGAAGATAGCCGGTAAGCTCCACGAAATGCTCTTGCACAATACTTGTATACCTTGGCAGGTTGTCCTGAAAAAGCATTGCCTGAGTCGTAATTAGCAGGCCAGCACCGAACAGCGTTCCTAGCAGCAGAACGAGGAAGAACAGAACCGAGATTGCTGAGGCGAACGGTTTGCCGAGACCTCGGCGATTCAGAAACCGTGCCAGTGGCTCAATAATGATAAATACGAAGAAAGACAGGAACACAGGGGCAGCCAAATGGTACAGCTTGCTGAAGGCAAACATAACCAGATACACCGTAAGCACAATTAACCCAATGTCAAAGAAGGTGCGCCAATATTTTTTGTACAAGGGGAGCATAAGATTTGAACGACTCCTTTTCCGATGAAATGTCAGGTCTTTACAACTTGAGTCCATTGTACACGATTTTACTTAAAAAGCGTCTATTTCTTTGATAGCTGTGTTAAAATAGGGGGTAACGTTTTTTTGTGCCGATGATAGATATCCGCAAAAAGGCGGTGAAAGCTATACACACTTGGCCGTATCGCTGTATCTGCTTGCAGACCTAAGGCGAGCCAAAGTCAACTCTGGAAAAGCGGGGAATAGACATGCAGACTTTGCTGCTCTGGTTGTTTTACATCTCATCTTTTTATGCCTTTATACCCGGTATTATCAGCCGTATTTTCGGTTACCGCGTGTTCCGTAAAGGAACCGGAAGCCATGAATTTGCGCTGACCTTTGATGACGGTCCGGACCCTCGTTTTACGCCGAAAGTGCTTGAACTTCTAAGGCGTTATGACGCTAAGGCTACCTTTTTCGTGGTGGGCTCCCATGCGGAGCGTTATCCTGACCTGATCCGCAGTATTCATGCGGAGGGCCATCTCATCGGTATTCATAACTATGTGCACAAGACCAATTGGCTGATGCGTCCGGCAACGGTACGTAAACAGATCCAGCGCACAGACGAAATTATTTACAGCATTACCGGTGAACACAGCACTTACTATCGTCCGCCTTGGGGAATTGTGAATTTGTTCGATTTCTCGAAGCGTCGCCGTGTGCAGATTGTGTTGTGGTCAGCGATGTTCGGCGATTGGCGTGAGAAGCAAGGGGCCGAGAAGCTCACAGAGAAAATGCTCTCCCGCCTTAATCCCGGCGAAGTGATGCTTCTGCATGACAGCGGTGCGACACTCGGTGCCGATCCTGATGCTCCGGGACTGATGCTGATTGCTCTGGAGAGAACTTTGGAGGAAGCGCAAAGACGCGGGCTGTGTAGTATCCGTATTGACCAGATGATCAAGACGGCTGAGAAATCGTCCATTCAGCAAATTTCCTTCGGAAAACGCCTGATTGTGGGACTATGGCTGGGCTGGGAGCAATTATTTCAATTCCTGTTTAAATTAAGAACTCTTTCACCGGCCGAGCCTTTCCTGCATTATCGTCTGCGCAAGTATCAGGGGCAGCCGATCACTATGGAGGACGGAACCACGTTAAGCAAAGGTGACAAGGTAATTGAGCTACATGTTGATAACCGGGAGCTGTTCGAGCTTGGCATGCATTCCCGCTCCTCTGCCCAGCTTGCGATCCGCATGATTCGCCGGATGGAGAAGGATATGCCGGTACTCGCCGAGGAAATTGCCCATGACGAGGCGCTTATGGAAGCTAAGGCATTGTACGGGGTCAGCATGATCAATCGGGGACCGGAGAAATTCGGTTTCACAGTACTGGATATGCCCAACGGCTGGTTCGCCCGTTCCAGCAAGCTTTACCTGAGTCTGTTGTTAAGTGTGATCCATCCGGCTGGTGGAGCAAGACTGAAGGAGCGTACCGAGGTGCTTGTGCCAAAGCTAATCCTGATGCCGGTGTCTGAATTGTTGAAACGGCATGATCAGAAGATGCAGCCACGTAGCGCGAACCGCAAACGGGAGCAGATAGAAGAAGAGAGAAACCGCAGCAATGCTGTGGATGAAGTGGAACTGCCAGGTGCAACGGTTGTTCATTAATGTACAGGAATTATAGGTAGTATTATGGAAAAAGGGAATGCCTCACAGGCCTGCGTATGTTGGCTGAAGGTGTTCCCTTTTTATCTTTAGTTGCACAAAAAAAGTCCCTCAGAGCAGAATAACTGCTGCGAGGGACCGCTTCAATAAGAATTACGTTCTGGTATGGCTAGGGACGTAATTAGATTTTTAATACGCCGCCGTTACTAGCGTTGGTTACCAACTTGGAGTAACGGGCGAGATAACCAGTCTTCACCTTCGGTTCGAAGCCTTTCCAGCCTGCACGGCGTGTCGCAAGGGTTTCTTCGTCCACCAGCAGCTCAATCTTACGATTGATCAGATCCAGCTCGATGATATCGCCGTCTTCAACGAAAGCAATCGGTCCGCCTTCAGCTGCTTCTGGAGAAATGTGCCCGATGCTGATTCCGCGGGATGCGCCGGAGAAACGGCCGTCTGTGATCAGGCCGACTTTAGCGCCGAGGCCCATACCCACGATTTGGGAGGTAGGTGCCAGCATTTCTGGCATACCAGGACCACCTTTTGGACCTTCATAACGGATAACCACCACGTGGCCTTCCTTAACCTTACCGTTCGCGATGCCTTCCAGCGCAGTTTCCTGAGAATCGAAGCAGATTGCTGGACCTTTATGGTAGCCGCCTACCGAAGCATCAACCGCACCAACCTTGATAATGGAACCTTCCGGTGCAAGGTTGCCGTACAGCACAGCCAGGCCGCCAACTTCCGAATAAGGATTATCAAGCGTATGAATAACGGAAGTGTCCTTAATCTCATGTCCTCTTACGTTTTCGGCCAGTGTCTTGCCGGTAACGGTGATGCAGTCACCGTACAATGCGCCTGGCTTCTTCAGCAATTCGTTCAGCACCGCGCTAACGCCGCCCGCACGGTCTACGTCCTCGATGAAGATATCGGAGGCAGGAGCAAGCTTAGCCAGATAAGGAACCCGGTTAGCCACTTCGTTGATACGCTCCAGCGGATAATCCACTTCAGCTTCCTTAGCCAGGGCCAATGTGTGCAGTACAGTGTTAGTGGAACCGCCCATAGCCATATCCAGTGCAAATGCGTTATCGAGCGATTCGATAGTTACGATATCGCGTGGTTTCAGATCAAGTTCGATCAGTTCCATCAGCTGTTTCGCCGATTTACGTACAAAGTCTTTGCGTTCTTCAGCTACAGCCAGAATTGTACCGTTACCTGGCAGGGCAAGACCCATAGCTTCAGCCAGACAGTTCATCGAGTTAGCGGTGAACATACCGGAACATGATCCGCATGTAGGACAGCCGTATTGTTCCAATTCAAGCAGTTCAGCGTCATTGATCTTGCCGACTTGGTGCGCGCCTACGCCTTCGAATACAGAAGTAAGGGAGAGCTTCTTGCCTTTGCTGTCCACACCGGCCTTCATTGGGCCGCCGCTGACGAAGATCGTTGGAATGTTGACACGCAAGGCGCCCATCATCATTCCTGGTGTGATCTTGTCACAGTTCGGGATGCAGACCATACCATCGAACCAGTGAGCAGATACTACAGTCTCCAGGGAGTCTGCGATGATCTCGCGGCTTGGCAGAGAGTAACGCATGCCGATATGCCCCATGGCAATCCCGTCATCTACACCGATCGTGTTGAACTCGAACGGTACGCCGCCGGCTTCACGGATAGCTTCTTTGACGATTTTACCGAATTCCTGCAAGTGTACATGGCCCGGAACAATATCAATATAGGAATTGCAGACCGCGATAAACGGTTTGCCGAAATCTTCTTCCTTTACGCCGGCTGCACGCAGAAGACTGCGGTGCGGGGCACGGTCGAAACCTTTGGTGATCATGTCTGAACGCTTTTTCTTGACTGCCATTATGAATTTCCCCCCTAGTAAATTGCAAAATCTGATATAGTGGCGCATTAACGCATTGCACTCATAAGAGGCAAGGAAATGCGGTTTATAGAATTAACGGGGTCCAGCTTCTTAAAGAGAAGAGGGGAAGCCGTTTCTATAACTGCTTGCAATGAGCCAATGATGACTGTGAATGACGGCTGTCCGAAGCCGAACATGTCATTGTTAATAGTGAGTCTATCACAAACGGGTAGTTTTTTCTACCGATCTTCTATCAAGGATATCTGCTCTCCAAGACAAAAAGACCGCTCCTTCCAATGATATGGATAATCACCAATACCGTTGTCGACAGAAGGAACGATCACATATTCTATTTTGGATATTGGGCTTAGCTTATCTGAGCGTTTTTATAACGACCGCCGCAAGGCAGCGCGCTGCAGATCAACCATCCAGGCAGTGGAAGGCTCCACTAGCGGGTGCAGGAGGCGTTTGACTGCGGGCTGGGCTAGCAGAATAGTTAGTAATATAGCTGTGCCAATCAGCACTGTAATTCCAGTAGCACCGCTGATTACATTATATATACCGGATGTCGTTGCCAGGCGGATAATCAATCCGTGAAGCAAGAAGACATATAGCGTTCGGCGTCCCCAGTCAGTCATACGGCTCATTCGGTAAGGGACCCATCCGAGAAAGGCGAGGGAAGCTGCAAATTGCCATCCGTAAAGCCCCAAACGGTACAGTCCGGCATACCACTCATGGTGGCCAAGCTGCATGTAGGTCATTGATCCATACAGCCAGCCATGTGGAAGAATATTTCCCCACAATCCGAGCAGGATCAGCAGCAGGATGGAGCAGACGCAGGCTGAGGTTTTGGCCCATTTGTGATACAGACGAAGGAAGGCGGGGAACGAGAAGTGATAGCCGATCACGAAAAAGGGCAGATATACAAAGGTGCGGCTAATGCTGAACCAGACACCGTCAAGCTGGAGGTACCCCACGAGCACACCCGCGATAATAGCAAAAGTGAACTGAGCGCCGAGCTTCCATCCCCTCATTCCGATCAACAGCAGGCGCCAGAAGGCGTGACTCGCAAGAAACCATAGAAGCAAATAAGGTGCGAAGAAGGAATGCTGAATACCGTTCACATGGAAATAGGTAGTGTCCAGCAGTGAATATAGACTTTGAAAAATAATGTACTGCAATCCGATTTGCAATAGCAGACGGCGTCCGGCAGTCCCGTATAGATTTTTTCTGGCAAAATATCCGGTCACAAGCACGAAAAGCGGCATATGGAAACTGAAAATCCACAGATATAGTTGATGCATCGCACTCACCCCGCCTACCAGCGGTTCAATGGCATTTCCGATGAAGACAGTGACAATAAGCATAAAGCGCAGATTCAGAAAAAAGGTCTCCCCGCGTTCTTCCAGAGCGTCGTCTCCCATCTTGCTGTCCCTCCAAGCATCTCCATTACTTTAATTTTAAAATACCGTATTTCATTCCTTTGATTTGTGATTAATATCACTAGCGTAAGCGTTGTCATCAAAGTGAATGTGGCGATGTGTTGAAGGTTGTTTGGAAGCACCGATTCAACTATAATTTTCATATTAAGAGGAAGCAGTATATGCAGAACCAGCCGGGAGTGGACATATGTGAAGGGTAAAATAACGAAACGCCGCGTGTTCGTCATCCTATTGATCATTCTCGTCGCTGCGGGGCTGCTTCTATGGAGGTACTTGACGCCCTACGCACCTGAGCAGAGCGCTGAAACGGCTCTCATCTCAGGCGGGGGCATTTCGGTGGAGCAGAACGACAACTGGATATCCTTTGAACCGGGTCTGGCCACAGGTGCAGGGGTAATTCTATATCCTGGCGGGCTGGTGGAAGCAGAAGCCTACTCCCCGCTAGCGAAGGCCATCGCCATGGCCGGGCATCCCGTGTATATCGCCAAGATGCCATTTAATCTTGCGGTGACGAAGGGAGATGCGGCGGAAGAGATTATCCGTGTGCATCCCAAGCTTACCTTTGTACTGGGCGGTCACTCTTTGGGAGGCGTTATGGCTTCCCGTTATGCTGCAGAACATCCTGGTCAACTTAAAGGTGTGTTCTTTCTGGCGTCCTATCCTGATGAGAAAGGCAGTCTGAAAGATACTACACTGTCGGTTCTGTCGATCCTGGGCACGGAGGATGGGGTAATCAATAGGACCAGCTACCGCAAAGGACGCTCTTACCTGCCGGACAATACCATTTATTACTCTGTGGAGGGCGGTAATCATGCCCAGTTTGGCAGCTATGGCAAGCAAAAGGGAGATGGTGAAGCCACAATCTCCGAGGAAGAGCAGCAGAGCCGCACGGTTCGCGCACTGCTCGACTGGTTGAGTAATCTGGGCTAACCGATAGACTGGGGGACAATGACAACATGCCTTTATTACATGTGAATCATACGACTATTCCTTGCCAGGGCATTCTCTTTGATAAAGACGGCACATTGCTGGATATCCTGGCTACATGGGGACTTTGGGCGGAACTGGTTCTGCGCGGAATGGAAACGCAGCTTGCAATTAGGGGCAGGACACTGGAAGGCGGAATATCTGGACTGCTCGGTACCATCCACGATGATAGCGGGAAGGTAATTGGCTATGACCCCTCCGGACCGTTCTCTATGGCAACGGCGGGAGAAACGGAGGGGCTGCTGGCGTGGCAGCTGTATGCCTCAGGCCTTTCGTGGAACGAAGCCTTAGCAAAGGTGAAGCATATCGCCAAGGACGCGATGAATGAGCTGCGCAAGAGACAGGCGGCGTATCCGCTACAGGGGCTGCTGCCCTTCCTGAAGCAATGTGCGGATGCCTCGCTGAAGCTGGGGGTAGTGACTTCAGATGGAACTAAGACGACGGCGGAGCAGCTGGAGTGGCTTGGGATCGCAGCTTATTTTCAGACAGTAGTGACGAGAGACCATGTAGTAAACGGCAAACCGGACCCCGAAATGGCGGAGAAGGCTTGCATCGAGCTTGGCCTGAATCCCGGGGAGACCGTAATGATCGGGGACAGTAATGCGGATATGCAGACCGCTAAAGGCGCAGGTGTGTCGCTGGCCATCGGTATTGCGGGTCAAGACGGCGGAAGCGCACATCTGCTGGATGCCGATATCGTGATTTCGGGCTTCCATGAACTATCGATTTCTTCCTAAGTATAGTAAAGAAAGGATGGACTGAATGCCCATGGATCAATTACAAACCTTGACTTCCTGGATCAAAGATAGTGAATCTATAGTTTTCTTCGGCGGGGCGGGTACTTCCACAGAAAGCGGAATTCCCGATTTTCGTTCTGCGGCAGGTTTGTATCAGACCGAGCATCAGTCGCCTTATCCCCCTGAGGAGATGCTTAGCCGTACGTTTTTCATGTCCTCACCGGACATTTTTTTTGATTTCTACCGCAGTAAAATGATTCATCCGCAGGCTCAGCCGAACGGGGCGCATCTTCTGCTGGCGGAGCTGGAGCAGCAAGGCAAGCTCAAAGCCGTCATTACGCAAAATATTGACGGTCTGCATCAGAAAGCGGGCAGTCGCCGGGTACTGGAGTTGCACGGTTCAATTCACCGGAACTACTGCATGGATTGCGCCCGTGATTACGGGCTGGAGCAGATTGTAGCGAGCAAAGACATCGTGCCCCGCTGCCCGGATTGCGGAGGCATTGTTAGGCCGGATGTGGTGCTCTATGAAGAGGAACTGGACTATACGGTACTTACAGAGAGTGTGGAGGCCATCCGGGGGGCCGATTTGCTGCTGATCGGCGGCACCTCGTTGACCGTGCATCCGGCAGCTAGCCTGATTACTTATTTTCGCGGAAGACATACAGTACTGTTGAATGGAGAACCTACACCATATGATCGCCGTGCGAATCTTATCATTACAGATCGTATCGGTCAGGTGCTTGGCAAGGTGGGGGAGTTACTGCGGGAGTCTTGATTGTTGTTTTTTCACAATGCTTAAGAGTACAAGGGGCTCTCTAAGGTTCAAAAAGGCAGTAAGTAGTTTAGTACGCTAGAAAATTAAGAGGGGCTTGAATAACGGGAAAAAATAACGTTAATGCTTCCCTTTTCCGTATTTATTGATGAATAACAGGAATTTCTCCAGTTAAAAACCTCTTTTCTCCGTAAATTGGGTAGTTGTGAGAGGATTAACGGGATTTTTTCCAGTTATATTAAAAAAAGAAAATAATTGATTCAAAATAACAGGAGCCATTCCCGTTATTCCATCCCTTATCGAGTGAAGTTGACCTTCTTGGCGCATTTGTCACCTTCGTAAGCTACGAGATGACCGTTACTGAGACGTTGGAGTCATTTTCCAGTTATGCTATGTTGTTTGGTGTGCTCTATAATAGTGTGTTGTTCAATGCAATCTATATAAATTGAGGAAAGTCGCTCTCTGCTCCCGAATGAATACGGATTTTACGCCGAGCGAGTATGGGGGTGCGCAACACCCTCCCAAAGGTGGCACTGAAGATCAAGCTGAGTTATAACCAAAGCGGCGTATGGCAGGCTCAAACAGCCCGTTTCCTTGTGCAGAAACGGGCTGTTATTATGCCTAATGTTAACGCTGGGAGGAGCGCTTGGTTCCAGTGAAAATGATTAGCGTGAGGAATTGTCTCCCCGTCTCGCTGTGGCGATGCGGTAAGCCGTCGGGGACTGGCCGCAAAAGCGCTTGAACTGGCGCGAGAAATACAGCGCATCCGTCAGGCCAACCGAAGACGCTACTTGTTCTACAGACAGCTCCGGGCGTTCCCGCAGCAGCTGCCTGGATTTATCAATACGCAGTTTCAACAGATAGGTCACCGGGGATAAGCCCGTCTCCTGCTTGAACACCCGGGACAGGTAGGCCCGGTTATAACCCAGGCTGTCGCACATTTGTTCAATAGAGACAGGATGGGCATACTGGGAGGACATATAGTGAATCATCTGCTTCACGGTCCGCTGCACCTGTGAGCCCGTACCGGGCAGACGCGAGTGAGTGGATAAACGCTCTGCTGCTTCTCCTATAATGAGATACAAATAGCCTAGTGAGGTGAGATGCGCACTCTCCCGGTTAGCATTGAAGGCGCCCATCATCCCCGCTAGCGCATCGGGAATCACCCTGCCCTCGGCAGCGGCCAGCACTGGCGTGTCGGGACTGAACCCGGCCTGCTGTACCAGCCGGTCGGCCTCCGCTCCGGTAAAAGCTGCCCAGCGATAGCGCCAAGGCTGATTCGGATCGGAGATATAGCTAACCAACTGGGCAGGATGGATCAGGAAGCAGTCTCCTTCGCCCAGTTCGTACTTGTGTTGCTCCGTATGAAAGCTGCCCGACCCTGATTCAATGAAGTGGAGCAGATAATAATCGTAGATCTTGGGACCGGCCTGATGCAGCGGCAGTGTCTGGCTCTCGCCAGCGAACAGTACATGCAGTGTTTGGCTGTCGTAAGAGACGGGATTAGAGCCAACGGAATAGGTATATGAATGGGAACCGGATGAATCCATAAGGCAGGACAACCCCTTTTATCGGCTGCTCGGAAAAATGTTGGTCAGCAGGCTGTGTTTTTAGTATTGATTATATCCGGAAAAGTCACATATATCCATACATTACACACATGATTGCATTATCAGACCAAGTCTGATTTTATTATAATATAAGCAGAAAGAAAGCATTACCAAATCCCGCGATCGCAAATAGTGAAAGGATGGAGTGGCATTTATGAGCATACAACAACTTAGCCAGAAGTTTATCGAAAAATATGGGGAGAGCAGCAAGGAAGCAAGCGTGTTTTACGCGCCGGGCCGTGTCAACCTCATTGGTGAGCACCTGGATTACAACGGTGGATATGTGCTTCCGGCAGCACTTGAATTCGGTACCACGCTGATCGTGCGTCCGCGCAGTGACAGCAAGGTCACTTTTGCATCGACTAACTTCCCTTACGAAGCATCTATAGATTTCAGTGATATTGGCAAGTCCAAGACCGGTGAGTGGGTGGATTACCCGATCGGCGTAATGGTTGAATTGCAGAAGAAGAACCAACCGCTGACGCAAGGCTACGACCTGCTGTTCCATGGGGATATCCCGAACGGAGCAGGCTTGTCTTCTTCCGCATCGCTTGAAGTAGTAACCGCCTATGCATTCCTGACACTTGAAGGCGGCGATACCGACACTGTTGAGATTGCCCTGCTCTCCCAGCGTGCCGAGAACCAATATGTTGGCGTGAACTCCGGAATCATGGACCAGTTCGCCGTTGCTAACGGCAAGCGCGATCATGCCATTTTGCTCATGTGCGATACGCTTGAATACAACCTGGTGCCTTTCGTGACCGGTTCCTATAAACTGATCATCGGTAATACGAATAAACGCAGAGGCTTGGTGGATTCCAAGTACAATGAGCGTCGTCAGCAATGTGATGAAGCCCTGTCCATTCTGCAAAAAGAAGTTCCGTCCCTGTCCTATCTGGCCCAGCTCACACGTGAGCAGTTCGAGGCTCACCAGGACAAGATTGCTGACGAGACGGTAAGACGCCGCGCTCGCCATGTGGTGGAAGAGAACCAGCGCGTGCTTGATTCGGTAGAAGTGCTGAAGAACAACGACCTGAAGCAGTTCGGCCAGTACATGAATGATTCCCATGCTTCCCTTCGCGATCTGTACGAAGTAAGTTGTACGGAGCTGGATATCATGGTGGAAGAAGCACAGCGCATTCCAGGTACGCTTGGCGCGCGCATGACGGGTGCGGGTTTTGGTGGCTGTACGGTATCCCTGGTGCATGAAGATGATGTGGAACGCTTTATTAGTGAAGTAGGCGCGGCTTACAAGGAAAGATCCGGTCTGACTGGCGAGTTCTATGTATGCGGCATCGGCAATGGCGTAGAAGAACTGAAGGGGGAGAAGTAAACATGGCGATTCTGGTAACGGGCGGAGCCGGATATATCGGTTCCCACACAGTAGCTGAGCTTCTGGAACGCGGCGAAGAAGTTGTAGTCATCGACAATTTGCTGACAGGACATCGCGAGGCATTGCTGGGCGGAAAATTGTACGAAGGCGATCTGCGCGACAAGGAACTATTGGCCAAGCTGTTCTCCGAGAACAACATTGAGGCGGTCATTCACTTTGCGGCCAGTTCCCTGGTGGGCGAAAGCATGAAGGACCCGGTTAAATATTATGACAACAACGTCTATGGCACCCAATGTCTGCTGGAAGCTATGCAGAAGGCAGGCGTGGACAAAATCGTCTTTTCCTCCACGGCCGCAACCTACGGCGAACCGGAAAAGGTGCCGATTGAAGAGACTGACCGCACCGAGCCTGCGAATGTCTACGGTGAGACCAAGCTGACCATGGAGCGCATGATGTCCTGGTTCGATAAAGTGCTCGGCATCAAATATGTGGCTTTGCGTTACTTCAACGCCGCAGGTGCACATGCCAGCGGCAAGATCGGGGAAGACCACCGTCCAGAGAGCCATCTGATTCCGCTGGTACTGCAAACTGCGTTGAAGCAGCGTGAGAGCATTGCCGTATTCGGTGACGACTATCCGACGGAAGACGGGACCTGTGTACGCGACTACATTCATGTCAGCGATCTGGCTGACGCCCATGTTCGTGCAGTGAGTTATCTGCGCAGCGGAAACGACAGCAACGTATTCAACCTTGGCAACGGCCTGGGCTTCTCCGTGAAGCAAGTCATTGAAACAGCTAAAAAAGTGACCGGCTTAGAAATTCCTGTAGTCATTCAGGAACGCCGTGCTGGCGATCCGGCTGTACTTGTAGCTTCATCCGCGAAGGCTCGCTCTGTACTAGGTTGGAATCCGCAGCATGCGGATCTGGAGAACATCATCCAAAGCGCATGGAACTGGCATTCGGCTAATCCGCAAGGGTACGGGGAATAAGGGACGACTCCCATTCCCATGAACCGCAGCCTGTTTAAGACTGCGTTCACACACACCCTTTATGAAGGAGAATTGAAATGGACAACGAGAAGATAACGGCTGCTTCCGGGCAAGAGGCACTGCATGCTATAGAGCAGTTGGTTCTGTTTGCTCTGCGGCAAGACCTCATCAAGCCTGCGGATATTGATTATAGTCGCAACCTGCTGCTGGACCAGTTTGGGTTCACTGAGCCCTTTGCCGGAGAAGTGGATCAGGCGGTGCTGGAAGGCCCGCAAGGTCCTCTGGACCAATTGATTGATTACGGCTTCGAAATCGGTCTGTTCCCGGAGAACAGCGATACTTACCGGGATCTGTTGGATGCCAAGATTATGGGCCAGCTAATGGCCCGTCCTTCGGAAGTGAACGAGGAGTTCAATCGTTTGAGACAGGAACAGGGCGTTGAGGCTGCAACGGATCGTTTCTATAAGCTGAGCATTGATTCCAATTATATCCGTATGGACCGCATCTCCAAGAACGTCTACTGGCTGCAGGAGTCGTCTTATGGGGACATCGAGATGACGATCAACCTCTCCAAGCCTGAGAAGAGTCCAAAGGAAATCGCGATGGCCCGGCTGCTTCCGCCGCCAGTCTATCCGAAATGCCTGCTCTGCCGTGAGAATGTCGGTTATGCCGGCCGGGTCAACCACCCGCCACGCCAGAATCTGCGCGTTATTCCGTTGGAACTCAATAAGGAGAAATGGTTGTTCCAGTACTCTCCTTATGTTTATTACAATGAGCACTGCATTGTGTTCCATCATGACCATGTGCCGATGAAATTGACCAAGGATACGCTGAAGCGCCTGCTTGGCTTCGTGGAATCTTTCCCGCATTACTTTATCGGTTCCAATGCCGATCTGCCGATCGTCGGCGGTTCGATCCTGACGCATGACCACTTCCAGGGCGGACGTCATACGTTCCCGATCCAGAAGGCACCGAAGGAAGATACCTTCAGCCATCCGGATTATCCGGGCGTGAGCATCAGCATTGTGAAGTGGCCGATGTCTGTACTGCGCATGAACAGCCAGGACCCGGCCGTGCTGCTGGAATGCGGCAATGCCATCTATGAGGCTTGGAAAGCTTACAGTGACCCTGAAGCCGAAGTTTTCGCTTTCAGCGAAGTGGATGGCGAGCAGCAGCCTCATAATACGGTCACGCCGATTGTGCGTCGCGGTGAAGACGGAAGCTTCGAGATGGATCTGGTGCTGCGCAACAACCGGACCAGCGAGCAGTATCCTGAGGGGATTTTCCACCCGCACCGGGAGATGCACCATATCAAGAAAGAGAATATTGGCTTGATCGAAGTCATGGGTCTGGCGATTCTGCCTGGCCGCCTGAAGGAAGAGCTGGATGCTATCGCTGGCATTCTTGCCGGGGATACGGCTTCTCGTGAGGCGTTAAAAGGTAATGCTGATCATCCACTGGCGCTGCATGCAGCCTGGGTGGAGGAACTGGCCGAACGTTTCGGCACTTCCCTGGAACGGGAAGCTGCTGTGAAGACGGTACAGAACGAAGTCGGTATCAAATTCACACAGATTCTTGAGCATGCCGGTGTCTACAAGCGCACTCCGGAAGGGCAAGCGGCTTTCCGCCGGTTTGTCGGCAGCTTTGGAGCACAGTAATCTATTCTACAATCTTGCAGGCAGGGATGCTTGGAGTCGTGAACTCCTCAGCATCCCTGTTTTTTATGTATTTCACAAGGATCATCTCCCCACAACAAGGGGAATTCCTACTGTAGAGACGATGCTACTGTTTGTATATCTGGTTATTTTTCGTCACCGATTTGAAAGGAGACAGACAGAAGTCTATAATAGTGGGTGCATTACCAATTCAAGAAATTACGGAGGCCTGTACACATGCGGAATTTTGAATTCTACAACCCGACGAAGCTGATCTTTGGCCGGGATACCTTGGAAGCATTGCGTAATGAAGTTCCCAAGTACGGAAAGAACGTACTGTTGATGTATGGAGGCGGCAGCATTAAGCGCAGCGGCCTTTACGATAAAGTTATTGCTCATCTCAAGGAACTGGATGTGCAGATTACTGAACTTAGCGGCGTGGAGCCGAATCCTCGTCTTTCCACAGTACATAAAGGGGTGGAGCTCTGTCATCAACACAACATTGATCTCATCCTGGCCGTAGGTGGGGGAAGTGTAATCGACTGTGCGAAGGCCGTTGCAGTGGGTGCCAAGTATGACGGCGATATGTGGGACTTCTTGGAACGCAAGGCGGTACCACAAGCTGCTCTGCCGCTGGGTACGGTTCTGACAATCGCTGCCACTGGTTCGGAGATGAACGGTGGTTCTGTTATTACGAACGAAGTTACGCAAGAGAAATTGGCTTGGGGCAGCATTCATGCTTATCCGGCGTTCTCCATTCTTGATCCCGTGCATACTTTTACCCTGCCTCGTGATCAGACTGTTTATGGCATGGTAGACATCATGTCCCACGTATTGGAGCATTATTTCCACACAGACGGTAACACGCTCGCGCAGGATGGATTCTGTGAGGGTCTGCTCCGTACTGTGATTGAAACCGGACCTAAGCTGGTGGAAGACCTTGAGAACTATGAGCTTCGTGAGACCATCCTCTACTGTGGCACTATGGCGCTGAACGGAATGGTTAGCATGGGATTTGCCGGCGACTGGGCCACACACAATATTGAGCATGCAGTCTCCGCAGTATACGACATTCCACACGGCGGCGGACTAGCGATCTTGTTCCCGCAATGGATGAAATATAACTTGTCCAGCAATCCGGCCCGTTTCCGCAAGCTGGCGGTTAATGCTTTTGGCGTGAACCCTGAAGGCAAGACTGACGAAGAGATTGGACTTGAGGGCATTGAAGCGCTGCGCCGGTTCTGGGATTCCATCGGGGCACCGAAAACATTGGCCGATTACGAAATCGACGACAGCCAAATTGGCGTGATGGCGGACAAGGCGATGCGCTTTGGGCCTTTCGGCAACTTCCGCAAGCTGAACCGTGAGGATGTTGTAGAGATTTATACAATGTCGCTTTAACGACAAGCGTCATAATATAATATTAGCAGCCTGGGCTTGTTAAGAGTCTGGGCTGTTTTTTTATGCCAGGGACGTTCATTTTAACAAAAAATTAAACTAGAACTGAATATCGTACTCCATGTGTTTAGCGGTGTTTTGAGCCACATCTGTGCCCAGCAGTCGCTGAACGACGTGAAAGGCCATATGAATACCAGCAGATATACCTGCTGAAGTGACGATCTTTCCAGCGTCCACAAACTTCGTATTCTCTTCGACCCTAACAGATGGATAAGTCTCTCTCATTCGTTCGATGCTAGCCCAGTGGGTGGTGGCGGCTTTGTCCTCTAAAATGCCTGCTTCCGCTAACAAGAAAGACCCTGTACAGACCGAAGTCATGAGCTCTACCTCCGGGAACTTTTCCTGTATCCAGGAAATCACGTTCGGGTTATGCACTTCCCTACGAGTACCCATCCCTCCAGGAATGACGAGAATGTCGTATGAGGGCGCGCTTGAAAAGCTGTAATCGGTGGTGACCTTTAACCCATTACGGGCAGTGACCATTCCCCCCTGCTCAGAGACAGTCGTAACAGAGAAGGGCGCGAAAGCTTCGGGTGTAGAACGCTGGGTAACGGTTACGGCGAACACTTCGAAGGGTCCGGCGAAATCAAGCACCTCAACATCATCAAACAGGAAAATTCCTACTGTACGTACTTTCACGTTCATCACCTCTTCATGGATTTTTGCCACTTTAAAATTAGGTTTGAGCATATTGTAATATAATAATAATTGTGCGCCTATCGCTCTTAAGGGTTATGTTTGCAAGTGGAACCGGCATTACAAGCGTATTCAAAGGGATTCCTAGAAAAAAATCCAAAGTTTGTGAAACCAAGGACGAACTTTTCACGTTTAATATAGTATGACAGTCCGGAACAAAGACGGGAGGAGAAAACTATGCAAACGCTGTATTTGGGCTGCTTGGCGCTAGGCGTCATTTTTGCCATAGTCAGCGTGTTGGTGGGAGATCTGATCGGAAGTGCACTGGATGGAATTTTCGATATTGTGTCCTTTGATTTTCTTAATCCCACCGTCCTGGCAGGGGCAGTGACCGTATTCGGCGGCGCTGGTATTCTGCTAACCCGCTACAGCACACTTGATGACGGGCCGATTGTCGCTTTATCCCTGCTGACTGCTGCATTCATGGGGGTGCTCTTGTTCCTGGGGTTCGTGAAACCAATGGATAAGAGCCAGACCTCAAATGGATTCTCTATGCAGGACCTGCCTGGAATGATCGGGGAGATTACGATTCCCATCCCGGCAGAGGGCTATGGAGAGATCATGGTGAAATTCGGAGCTGGCAACAGTTTGCATACGGCGTCCAGCTTTGACCATCGGCCCTTATTGGCCGGAACCAAGGTTGTTGTGATCGATGTCAACGATGGTGTAGCACTGGTGTCAGAATTTGAAGAGAGAAGAGGAGTGGATATTTAATGTTTGAAATACCTGACTATTTATTAATTCCTGCTGTCGTTGTTGGTGTTCTGCTGGTGCTCGGTATAGCGTTCTGGGCTCGTTACAAAACGGTGGGACCGGATGAAGCGATGATCGTTACGGGTTCATTTCTTGGCAATAATCATATTTCCGATGACGGCTCCGGCCGGAAAATCAAAATTGTCCGCGGGGGCGGCGCCTTTATTCTTCCCATCTTTCAGAAGGCTGAATTCATGTCCTTGCTGTCTCATAAGCTGGATGTAACGACACCGGAAGTGTATACAGAGCAAGGTGTGCCGGTTATTGCCGACGGTGTGGCGATCATCAAGGTTGGAAGTTCTACTGAAGACGTAGCGACTGCCGCAGAGCAGTTCATGGGTAAGCCGATTGAATCCCTGAAGAGCGAAGCTCAGGAAGTGCTGGAAGGTCACCTGCGGGCCATACTCGGTACCATGACCGTTGAAGAAGTATATCGTAACCGTGACCGGTTCGCACAGGAGGTACAGGGTGTAGCGGCACGGGATCTTAAGAAAATGGGTCTGCAAATTGTCTCCTTTACTATTAAGGACGTTCGAGACAAGCACGGTTATCTGGATGCACTCGGGAAGCCGCGGATTGCTGCCGTGAAGCGGGACGCGGAGATTGCTGAAGCGGAAGCCGTGCGGGATGCGCGTATCCAGAAGGCCAACGCCGAGGAACAAGGGCAGAAGGCGGAACTGCTGCGTGATACGAATATCGCTGAAGCTTCCAAGGAGAACCAGTTGAAGGTGGCAGCCTTCAAACGCGATCAGGACACGGCGAAGGCGGAAGCTGACCAGGCGTACCATATTCAAGAGGCGCGCGCCAAGCAGACTGTGGTAGAAGAACAGATGAAGGTTGAGCTCGTTCGTAAGATGCGGGAGATTGACCTGCAAGAGAAAGAGATTCAGGTTCGCGAGAAGCAGTACGATGCGGAAGTGAAGAAGAAGGCCGAGGCAGATCGCTACGCGGTAGAGCAGGCGGCAGAAGCCGATAAGGCGAAAAGAATGCGTGAGGCTGATGCGGTGCAATACAGCATCGAGACGCAGGCGAAGGCGACTTCGGAGCAGAAGCGGCTTGAGGGCCAAGCGATTGCGGATGCGGAGCTGGCCAAAGGTAAGGCGGAGTCCGAAGTTATCCGTCTGCGCGGTCTGGCGGAAGCAGAAGCCAAGGAGAAGCTGGCGGAAGCGTTCCAGAAGTTCGGCGAAGCTGCCGTGCTGGATATCATCGTCAAGATGCTGCCGGAACTGGCGGGCAAAATTGCCGAGCCGCTGGCATCTATCGACAAGCTTACAGTGGTCGATACCGGCAACGGCGAGGGCGCAGCCCGGGTCAGCAATTATGTGACCCAGCTCATGTCCACTGCGCCTGAAATGCTGAAGAGCGTCTCCGGTATTGATGTGGAAGAACTGATCAAAGGACTGACTCGTAAAGCTGCTCCGGCATCGGTGGGCCAATCACAATCTACTCCTGTGTCTGCCGTGGCTCCGGTAGCTTCGGTTCAAGCGCCTGTCACTAATTTCAAAGCAGCCGTAGAGGAAAAACCTGGGGAATAGAGAATACCTAATATAGTTGCAGTGAAATATGTCCGGCAATTTGCCGGACATATTTTGTTGTTCAGACGGTATCATCCCCGTGTTTGCTATACATAACAACGTAGCAATATAACAAGATACCCAAAGGAGCTAACTGAATGAACACTGAGCTTGATATTAATAACACCTCTCCAGCCAAAGCCAGTCGGACACCATGGCTGGCCGTCTGGACTGCACCGCGCCGGACGATCCGGGGATTTCTGGATTCCGGGAACCCGCGCCGGAATATGATCTGGCTGTCTATGGCCGCAGGATTTCTAAGTGCGCTGGGGCGTGCATCTTCCAAGAACTTCGGAGACGAAATGTCACTGCCTACGATCTTCCTGATGTCCATCCCAGTGGGCATCGTCGTCGGGCTGTTTACGCTTTATGTAGGCAGCTTCCTGCTGAAAATAATTGGAGGTTGGCTGGGAGGGAGAGGCAGCCGGGCAGAGCTGCAAACGGCGCTGGCACGAGGGTTGTTTATGCCGGCAGTCCTGCTCGGCTTGCTGTGGATTCCTGAGTTGCTATTCCTTGGCAAAGAGATGTTCACCTCAGAGATGCCGACACTGGAGAGCAACATAGCCGCACTGGTGGTTTATTTTACTTGCGTAGTCCTGGAGCTAGTATTTGGAGTCTGGGGTTTGGTAATCACCATGAAGGCTATTGGAGAAGCACACCGCTTCTCTGCCTGGAAAGCATTGCTTACTTGTGTAATGCCTTTCCTAATCCTGCTTGTGTTGTTTTTCCTAGTAATGCTAATGGTTCAGTAGGCCCTTCTTTTCCCTAAGCCTTGCTGTGGGGTTGGCTGCACATGTATAATCTACTAGTGCCCTTTAACGAAATGGCTGCTTCCAGCAGTGGGGATTCATAACTAAAAGAGGTGTCTTTATTGAGCAGTATCACCGTAGCCAAGGTATTGAATAACAATGTTATCATTGCCGAGCATCCCCAATATGCCGAAGTAGTCGTGATTGGTAAGGGGATTGGCTTTAACCGCAAAGTACGCGATCATATAAATCTGTCCTCCGTAGAGAAGATGTTCATTCTCCGCAGCCGTGAGGAGCAGGAACAATATAAACAGCTCGTCCCCCAAGTTGATGAGAGGCTGATTGAGGTAGTTCAGGAGATTGTACTTCATATCATGCATAGCAGCCGTCAGCCGCTGAATGAGCATATTCATATTGCCCTTACTGACCATATCTCATTTGCCATACGTCGCCATGAACAGGACATTGCCATCCATAATCCGTTTCTGTATGAGACCAAGGAGATTTATCCCGAGGAATACAGCATGGCTGAATACGCGGTCGATCGGATTAACGAGGCTATGGGCGTTACGCTTCCGGCAGATGAAGTGGGTTTCGTTGCATTGCATATTGTCAGTGCGATCAGCAACAGACATATCTCGGAGGTCAAGGAGCATTCCCAGCTCATCGGGGACCTTGTGAATCTGGTGGAGAACATTCTCGAGTACCATATTCCGCGCGAATCGCTGGATTACTCCCGGCTGGTAACTCATCTGCGGTTTGTGCTGGAGAGACTGCGCCGGGGAGAAGCGGTGCTGGAGACGTCGTCGCTAGATGGGCTTATGAAGCGTGAGTATCCTGAGATGTATTCGTTATCCTGGAAGTTGACCAAGGTGATTGAGCAGCGTATGCGCATCCCTGTGTACCCCGCAGAGGTTAGCTACCTGACGATACATTTGCAGCGTCTGGCGCAGAAAAAAGAAGATGAGGCAGATATGCGGCAGAGCACTGACGGCCAATGACTTTTTTTGCAAAAGTGACTTGCAAGTTCAAATAAACGGTGCTAAACTGGTTTCAGTTAAGAAACAAAACAGAATATCCAACGTGTAACTGATACGATCAGGCATGAGTGATTTACAGTATTTTGGTTGTTTAATCCCCTGTTGGGGTAATCTAACTTTAGAGTTAGATTACAACCTGTATGCTGTATTGCTCATGCCTTTTTTGACTTTGTTGGCTTCTGTTGAATGAACATAAAGAAACTAAGGAAGTGACCACAATGTTCAAAAAGCTATTTGGCGTCCTGCAAAGAGTCGGCAAAGCGCTGATGCTTCCAGTGGCGATCTTGCCAGCGGCTGGCCTGCTTCTTGGGATCGGCAATATGCTGGTGAACCCTGACTTTCTTCAATACGTGCCTGCGCTGGAGAATAGCGTAGTTCAAGCCATTGCTAACGTATTGATGAACTCGGGGCAAGTAGTCTTTAACAATCTGTCGCTGCTATTCGCAGTCGGTGTAGCCATAGGTTTGGCTGGCGGTGAAGGTGTGGCGGGGCTTGCTGCAATCATTGGTTATCTCGTAATGAACATTACGATGGGTACGGTAGTAGGCGTTAATGATTACGTACTCAGCCAGGGCAATTTTGCCTATGCTAATGTGCTAGGGATTCCAACACTGCAGACCGGGGTCTTTGGCGGTATTCTCGTCGGGATACTAGCGGCCTCAATGTACACTAGGTTTTTCAAAATCGAACTGCCATCCTACCTTGGATTCTTCGCAGGTAAACGATTCGTTCCAATCATGACTGCGGTTACGTCATTGATCCTTGGTCTTGTCTTGACGTTGGTATGGCCACCGATCCAGCATGGTTTGAACTATGTATCGCAGAGCATGATTGATACAAACAAGACACTTGCCGCCTTTATTTTCGGTTTGATCGAGCGCTCGCTCATTCCGTTCGGCTTGCACCATATCTTCTATTCGCCGTTCTGGTATGAGTTCGGCAGCTATGTCGATAAGGCAGGTGACCTGATTCGCGGAGATCAGCGCATCTTCATGCAACAGCTTCGCGATGGTGTGCCGTTCACAGCAGGTACGTTTACTACAGGTAAATATCCGTTTATGATGTTCGGACTTCCCGCTGCGGCGCTGGCGATCTACCATGAGGCAAGACCGGAGAACAAGAAAGTTGTCGGCAGCTTGATGATTTCCGCTGCGCTGACCTCGTTCCTGACGGGGATTACCGAGCCGCTGGAATTCTCATTCCTGTTCGTAGCTCCGCTATTGTTTGCGGTACACGCCGTATTTGCAGGACTCTCCTTTATGACAATGCATCTTCTGAATGTGAAGATTGGGATGACGTTCTCCGGCGGTTTTATCGACTTTGTGCTCTTCGGGATTATCCCGAACCGTACACACTGGTGGTTGGTGATTCCGGTAGGACTTGTTCTCGCGGTGATTTACTACTTCGGATTCCGGTTCGTTATTCGCAAGTTTAACCTCAAGACACCGGGTCGTGAAGACAAGAGTGAAGACACCGAGGTGAATACGGCCAGCGTGTCAACCAGCGGAGATGATCTGCCGCGTAATATTTTGGCCGCCCTGGGTGGTAAAGAGAACATTACCCATCTGGATGCCTGCATCACCCGCCTGCGGGTCGAGGTTAAGGATAAAGGCGGGGTCGATAAGAATCGGCTGAAGAAGCTGGGCGCCTCTGGTGTGCTGGAGGTCGGTAACAACGTGCAAGCGATTTTTGGCACCCGTTCCGATACAATCAAGTCACAGATTCAGGATGTCATTAGCGGCAGAACGCCGTCTCCGGTCACAGCTGACCCGCAGCCAGTGCTTGAGAAGCAAGCTGGTGAAGAGGGCGATGCAATCATTCCTGAGGATATTGTGTCACCAGTAAACGGAGAACTGCTGGATATTACGCAGGTGCCAGATGCCGTGTTCTCGCAAAAAATGACGGGTGATGGCTTCGCCTTCCTATCGGATGACGGTAAAATCGCTTCACCGGTATACGGCAAGGTATTCAACGTATTCCCAAGCAAGCATGCCATCGGCATCATGTCTGATGGGGGCAAAGAAGTTCTTGTTCATATCGGTGTGAACACCGTTAAGCTAAAAGGGCAGGGGTTCACTATTCTTGTAGAAGAAGGGGATCTTGTAGCGGCTGGACAGCCGATTATGGAAGTGGACCTGGAGTATGTGAGGGCTCATGCGCCTTCCGTTATTTCACCGGTTATATTCTCTAATCTGCCTGAAGGTTCCTCCGTTACGCTCAAGAAACCAGGTAAGGTATCCATTGGCGACAAGGATATCATCACCATCCAATAATGTGCAATGGCCTGGCACTTCCTTTATAATTTAAAGGGAGTGCAAGGTCTTTCACCATAAATTAACTTATACCTAGAAAGCGAGTTGGATATTATGCAAACAACATTCAGAATTATCGACGAAGATGGAATTCACGCTCGTCCGGCAACAGCGCTGGTGAATACAGCTACAAAATTCAAAGGTACTGAAGCTTTTGCGGAAGCTAAAGGCAAGAAAGTAACACTGAAATCTATTCTGGGAGTATTGTCCCTTGGTCTTGAAGCTGGCGATACCTTGACTCTGATTACTGAAGGCAGCGAAGAAGCAGAAGCTTTGAACGCACTTCAAGAAATCATGGTTAAAGAAGGGCTGGGAGAAGTTCATGAGTAAGATTTCAGGAATCGCGGCTTCAGCAGGGATTGCAGTAGCCCGTGCGTTTATCCTGGAACACCCGGATTACTCCATTGCGAAGGCTGTCATCACCGATACTGAAGCGGAAGTTGCCAAGCTGAATGATGCATTGGAAAAGTCCAAAGCCGAGCTTACGGCCATCAAGGAACGCACTTTGGCTGAACTGGGCGAGAAGAAAGCGGAGATTTTCGAATCACATCTGCTGATTCTTGAAGACCCAGAGCTGATAAGCCCTGTTATTGATAAAATTCGTGAGGAACTGGTCAATGCAGATTATGCTTTGAATGTGGTTGCCGCACAATTTATTGAAATGTTCGAGAACATGAAGAGCGCGTACCTGCAGGAACGCGCTGCCGACATGCGAGATGTGACCAAGCGTGTGCTGAACCATTTGCTGGGCATTCACTATATCAGCCCAGCCGAGATCAGTGAAGAGACTATTGTCATTGCTGAAGATTTGACGCCATCGGATACGGCGCAACTAAATCGCCAGTATGTTAAGGGCTTCACGACTAACATTGGTGGGCGTACTTCCCACTCGGCGATTATGGCCCGCTCGTTGGAGATTCCGGCTGTTGTCGGAACGAAGAGTGTTCTCTCCCAGGTGAAGGCTGGCGATCTTGTGATCGTGGACGGACTTAACGGGGATGTCATTATTAACCCAACTGACGATGTAGTTGCTGAATATAAGAAGAAGCAAGAAGCTTACAATTTGCAAATTGCAGAATGGAAAAAGCTTCGTGATGAGCCGACCGTTTCAGCGGATGGCAAGCATGTGGAACTGGCTGCGAACATCGGAACTCCGAACGATGTGAACGGAGTTATCGACAATGGCGGGGAAGCCGTAGGTCTTTACCGTACAGAATTCCTCTACATGGGCCGTGACAAGCTGCCTTCCGAAGAGGTTCAGTACAATGCGTACCGCACGGTGCTGGAGAACATGAAAGGCAAGCCGGTTGTTGTGCGTACGCTGGACATCGGCGGTGACAAGGAACTGCCGTATCTGGATCTGCCGAAGGAAATGAATCCATTCCTCGGCTACCGTGCGATCCGACTTTGTCTGGATCGTCAGGATATTTTCCGCACACAGCTTCGCGCACTCTTGAGAGCAAGCGTGCACGGTGATCTGCGGATCATGTTCCCGATGATTGCTACGCTTGGTGAATTCCGTGCAGCCCGCGATTTGCTGCTTGAAGAGAAGAGCAAGCTGATTGCGGAAGGCAAGGAAGTCTCCGAGAACATCCAGCTCGGCATTATGGTGGAAATTCCATCCACTGCAGTGCTGGCTGACCAATTCGCCAAGGAAGTGGACTTTTTCAGTATTGGAACGAACGATTTGATCCAATACACAATGGCCGCTGACCGGATGAATGAGCAGGTATCCTATTTGTATCAGCCGTACAACCCGGCTATCCTGCGTCTCGTCAAAATCGTCATCGATGCTGCCCACGCCGAAGGCAAATGGACCGGCATGTGCGGCGAGATGGCTGGTGACAGCACAGCGATTCCGCTGCTGCTGGGTCTCGGTCTTGATGAATTCAGCATGAGTGCCACCTCCATCCTGCCGGCGCGCAGCCAGATTTCCAAGCTGTCCGCTGCTGATATGAAGGAATTGGCTGCTAAAGCGCTGCAACTCGGCACTGCTGAAGAAGTGGCTGCGCTGGTGCAAAGTATCAACAAGTAAGATTTCGCCAAGGTTTTCCCGTTTTACTCACTTTTCCGAACTCTTTTGCCGGCCCTTCGGGGCCGGTTTTTTTTATGGGTCGGGGTACTCCGCCAATATTTTATGCAGGAGAATCAATTTCATAAGTCCATTTCGGATTGAAATTTTCGGATTGAAATCCGCATTATGAAATTTGATTCTGTTATCTGGCGGACTTTATACTTTCTATACAACGGTTGTGTGTTCTTTGGACAACTTAAATGCACAGTGGTGTACGCCGATAGTATAGTAGTAGGTAGGAAGTATAGTGATACACCCAGACATGTGAACTTACGGTTACATATTATAGTAATATGTAGGGGCCCAACGAGTCATGAGTAGAAGCAAATACCTGATTACTTATAGATGTCTTGCAGAGCAGTGCAAGTATTAATATGGCGTCTAATGGAAATATATGGACTTAAAAGCTCCTTGTTTCAAGACAGGGAGTGACTCAGGATGGTGATTACAAATGAACAGCAATTATATAAATGCAGAATCTGCGGTGGAGCTTTACGAGGACAAGGATCTGGGTCTAACGTATACACCTGGGAGCAGTGTATTTAAAGTTTGGGCACCTGCGGCCTTTGCCGTGTCCCTGGTGTTGTATGAGACCGGTGGAAATAATCTTCCGGAAACTGGAAGCGGCATCAAGGACAACGGTAAGATCGTTCAGATGCAACGCCAGGTTACCGGCGTATGGCAAGCCACGGTTCACGATGATGTCAAAGGGAAGTACTACATGTACCGGGCTGTTTTCTCCGATGGAACCATCCGGGAGGCCGTAGACCCTTATGCAGTGGCCGTATCGGCTAACGGTACGCGGACAGCGATTGTAGACCTGAGAGATACCGATCCATTGCATTGGAATAGCGATATCTCGCCAAGGTTGGCTCATCCGGCAGACGCTGTTATTTATGAGCTGCATGTGCGTGATTTCTCCTCAGACAGTAGCTCGGGCATGCAGTACAAGGGACTTTTCAAAGCTTTCACAGAAACCGGACTAACGGATGCGGACGGAAATACCCTCGGTATTGACCATCTGGTCGAGCTGGGCATCACTCATGTGCATTTGCTGCCAGTGTTCGATTATCAGACAGTTGACGAGCTGAAGCAGGATGGCCCAAGTGCGGCAGCTCCGCATTTTACCGACTATAACTGGGGTTATGACCCGCAGAATTATAATGTCCCGGAAGGTTCTTATAGCACTAATCCTTCTGATCCGGCTGCCCGTATCCTTGAACTTAAGGAACTGGTGCAGGCGCTGCATAGTCACGGGATCGCTGTCATCATGGATGTAGTCTACAACCATACCTTTTCGGTGGAAAAAGGACCCTTTGATGGTCTGGCGCCAGATTATTTCTACCGCCGTGATGTGTACGGCCAATTATCGAATGGTTCAGGCGTAGGAAATGAAGTCGCTACGGAGCTTCCGATGGTGCGCAAATATATTAAAGATTCCCTGGCCTACTGGGCAACAGAATATCATATTGACGGCTTCCGGTTTGATCTTATGGGACTGATGGATCGTGTAACGATGCGGGAGATTGCCGAGGAACTGCGGCTGGAGATCAATCCCGAACTGCTGCTGTACGGCGAACCGTGGACGGGCGGAGATTCCCCACTGCCGGACAAAACGCTGAAGGGTGCGCAGCGAGGCAAAGGTTACGCAGTGTTCAATGACAACTTTCGTTCCGCCATTAAAGGGGATAGCGACGGCTGGGGTAAGGGCTTTGCCACCGGGGAATATGGTAAGGAAGGTGAGGTTGCGTCAGGTATTCAGGGGGCCATTTATGATTTTGCCGACTCGCCGGTGGAGACAGTGAACTATACTACAGCTCATGATAACCTCAACCTGTGGGATAAAATATTGACCGTTCAAGGCCTGCGCGAAAATGCCGCGCTGCCGGAACTGGAGAACGGTAGGCTGAAGAATGGAGGCAGCGTAGAGGCTGCTGTCGCGTTGGCTGATCCCTATGTCACTGTGGACAAAGGGGATGTTTTGAAGAATGAAACGGTTCGCCGTTCTCTTTTGGCCAATGGGATTGTGCTGACTTCACAGGGTATACCATTCCTCCATGCCGGGGATGAACTGCTACGCAGCAAATATGGCGACCATAACAGCTACCGGAGCAGCGATGCCATCAATGGGATTCGTTGGGGTAACAAGCAGGTATTCAAACCTGTATTTCAATATTATAAAGGCTTGATTGCCTTGCGGCGGTCCCATCCGGCCTTCCGTCTGCACGGACGTGAGGAGATTGAACGCTGTCTGGAAATTCTGCGCTGTGACAGCGGGATTGTATCCTATATACTCAAAAATCATGCGGGGGGCGACTCGTGGCGGAATATTGTTGTTATATTTAACGCCAATCCAGGGGCTGTAACTCTTAGTCTTCCAAATGTGGCTGAACGCTGGAATGTGGTGGCGGATCACTCTGCTGCCGGTCAAGATGCTTTCCGGCTGATTGAAGGCAGCGAGGTCGAGATTGAAGGGCTGTCCATGATGGTGCTATACGATGTGTATGGAGAACCGGCCCCCCGGTCCAAGACAGTCGAGGTGCATTATGAGCGTCCGGATGGCGATTACCGGGGCTGGAACTTGTGGGTATGGGATACTGGCATTCAGGATGGTCAGTGTGATTTTCGGGCATTGGAGGATGGACGTGCGGTAGCCCGCATAGAAGTGATGCCTGAAGTGGAATCCATTGGCTACATTCTGCGCCTGAATGACTGGGAAGAGAAAGACGGGGAAGGCGATCGCTTTATCGATTGTCCCCCAGGGGAAGATGTCATCCGGGTGTTGATCCTGGAGCGTGAACAAGGGAACGGCGGGGCGACCGTTGAACATTTGCAGCTAATGACCTAACGGAGATCGGCTGCTTTGCCAACATGGAAGTGCCTAAGCGGAAGCGCGACTAAGATGAAGTATACAATGAGTGTAAATTCAAAAAGGCTGTTCATCCGGTCCTATCGTAGCGGTAGTCCTGGTGAATAGCCTTTTAATTATTGGGGAGAAGCAGTCTGCCGCCTCAGTCATTCTTTTGCACAACATATTCTTCTTCCATATTCTGATTGTAGAGATTGGACTGATTACCGCCGCAGCTCTTGGAGTAGTACATTGCAACATCGGCGGCATGCAGTAGTTCATTGATGGTGTTGCCGTGCTGGGGGTAGAGCGCTACGCCAATGCTGGCCGAGGTGTGAAAGTCGGAGCTATTCTGTAAGGACCATGATTTGCTGAACAGATGAAGCACTCGTTTCAGCATTTCCTCAAGTCGTTCAGGGCTTGTGAAGCGGTGTAGTACCACTGCGAATTCATCTCCACCAATGCGGAAGGCCTGGCCCACGCCTTTGACCGTCTGCTGCAGCTCACCTGAGAGTAACTGCAGGAACTCGTCACCGGCAAGATGACCGAGTGTATCATTAAGCTGTTTGAAACGGTCGCAGTCGAGCATTGCAAGGGCAACTTCCTGTCTGCGCTCCGGTGGCTGCGAGATCAGATTTTCCATGTACATGATGAAATGCGCTCGATTGGGGATGGAGGTCAGATGATCATAGAAGGCTAGCTTGTGCAGCCGTTCTTCATATTGCTTCCGCTGGGTAATTTCCCGGGATACCAGCATGAATTGCGCTGGAAAGGCACCACTGTCCTGCACAGGTGTGACTTTGGTCTCCAGCCATACCCAATGCCCCTCGGATCCACGCATGCGAAGCTCTGAGGTCCGCGGTGTTCCCTGGACAATGCTTTTCAGCTTGGCCCAGGCGATTTCCGGTTCACGGATATAATTGGACAGAGGCGCGCCTTTTTGTGGAACATAGCCCAGAATAGCTGAGTGGGAAGGGGAGGCGTACAGAATCAGGCCGTTCGGATCAGTCAGAATAATGAAGTCGGACATTTTCTCACCGATCAACTGATAGAGGTTCTGTTCCTCCAGTTTTTCATTTTGGAGAGTAAGGATTTTGCGGCCCAGATAAATAATGACCAAAAGGAGTCCGGATAATAGAATTGTGAATAGGGCAAACAGGGTGACTTTCTTGCTTTGGAATTCATGGCCCAACTGTTCGGTATAACTCAGCTCCGTCTGATGAGGACCATGATCTTTACTAAGGATTTGTTTGGAGCTCTGGTACATCTCGCTGTCCAGTGTACCAGAAAGCTTGTTGAGGCTGTTATTCAAATAGACCAGTGAAGCGATGCTGATGCCGATCAGAAGCACAGAGATAGAGGAGAATAATAGAATCAATTTTCTTCGTATGCTGACTTCGTACATACCAGCCACTTTCATTCACTCCTTCAAACCTATTCGCGGTAGGAATTTCAGCCTCACCATATTACCCAGTACAAATGGTAGTTTTCTTTACTATACCAGAATTTGCAAATCTCACATATAGGTTTATCTATTATGTAAGATTTGTAGAAAACATAAAGCATTCATAGTTTCATCTGCTCAAAGTTCCAAAAATATTGAGGGGCCTGTTGCCTTATTCATATTCCGGATTCTGAGACCTAGTACATAGTTTTCAACACAAAAAACTGCCACCTACCCATAATTGTGGGAGGTGACAGTCGACCTGATAAGTCTTTAGGCCTTGCATATGCTTAATCAACACGAAGTGCATGAATCGGCCGCAGTCTTGCTGCCTTATTCGCGGGCATCATTCCGAAGACCACACCGATCAACAGGGAAAAGAGGAACGATACCAGCACCATATTCCAGGCGATGGATACCGAAAGCGGGGAATAGTGGCCGAGCAGCCAGCTACCCCCAACTCCAATTCCTACGCCGATGATCCCGCCGAGGCCACTAAGGACAACGGATTCGATCATAAACTGGGCCAGAATATCGAGCTTCTTGGCTCCAATCGCTTTGCGAACGCCAATCTCTCGTGTTCGTTCGTTAACGGATACGATCATAATGTTCATGATGCCGATGCCACCAACCAAGAGCGAGATTCCGGCGATGCCAGCGAGCGCCATCGACAGGGTATTAGTTGTAGAATTGACTGTATCCAGCATTTGCTGGGAGTCGAATACGGTGTAGGCATTGGTAGCATTGCTGAATTTAGCGGCCAAAATGCCTTCAAGCCGACTCTTAACCGTAGCTACTGTATCTGCTGAAGTGGTAGCAATCGTAATGGAGCGCACGCCTTTGCTTTGCAGCTGGCGTTCTGCTGTAGAGATCGGAATCAGGATCTTGTCGTCGTTGGAGCCCCCAAGGCTGCTGCCCTTGGTTTCCAGCAAGCCGACGATTTTGTAGCTGATGCCATTTAACTGGACCGTCTGCCCGACAGGACTATCTGTTCCGAACAAATCATTCGCTGTACTGGAGCCGATCAGAGCCACCTTTTGCCGATACTGGGTATCAATATCCAGCAGAAAACGTCCGGATTGGACGTGAAAATCCTTCACATCCTCATAGGAAGGCGTAATGCCTTCCACAGAGACACTAACATTATCCGTATTATGCTTGGCTGTCACATTGCCGCTGATTACTGGTGCGACATCCTTGACACCTGGTATATCGCCCAGCGCCAGCGCTTCATCGTAGGTGAGAGAGGTGGTTGCTCCGCGTCCGGTAATATTGACAGTCAATTGATTGGTCCCTAGTCCATTCAACTGCTCGGTTATTTGTGAGGTGGTGCCCTGGCCTACGGATACGAGAATAATGACGGAAGAGACGCCGATTATAATTCCCAGCATGGTGAGCAGAGAGCGGACCTTGCTGCTGTAGATGCTTTTTAATGCCATTCTCATGCTTTGAAATAACTTCACCTACGCCTTCCTCCGATCTTCTACGAGATTGCCATCCTGTATGCGTATGATGCGGTTGGCCTGTTCGGCGATCTCCAGGTCATGTGTAATCAGGATAATCGTATGGCCTTGCTCGTTCAGTTGTCTGATCATTCCCATCACTTCCTTGCCGGTCCGGGTGTCGAGCGCCCCGGTAGGCTCGTCGGCAAGCAGGATAGGCGGGGAGCCGGCCATCGCCCGCGCGATAGCCACCCGCTGCTGCTGTCCGCCGGACAGTTCGGCTGGCCGATGGTGCATGCGGTCACCCAGACCGACCTTGGTCAAAGCATCCTCGGCAAGCTGCCGTCGTTGCCGGTGTGATATTCCCCGGTAAACGAGCGGAAGCTCCACATTCTCCACCGCCGAGAGCTTCGGAAGCAGATTGAAGCTCTGAAAAATAAAGCCGATCTTCTCGTTACGTATGGCTGCGAGCTTGTTGTCGGATAGCTTGCGGATCTCTTGTCCGTCTAGAAGGTAGCTGCCTGTATCCGAAACATCCAGGCAGCCGAGCATGTTCATAAGTGTGGACTTGCCGGAACCGGAAGGGCCGATAATCGCTACGAACTCGCCAAAGTCTATCGTAAACGACAGGTTCTTCAGGATAGTCATCCGCTCACCAGCCATAGTATAGCCATGACTCATGTCACTGACCTCGATTAGCGTGCCTGATGTACTCATTGACCGCCACCCCGAGTCCCTGTACCGCCACCGCCTGTACCAGCACTGCCCGTACCAGTCCCGGCTCCGCCAGAGCCGCCAAAGCCACCACCGCCGTTTCTTCCGCCTGCACCGAAGCCACCAGTCCCTGGGATACCGCCAGTCGCACCGCCGCCAAAGCCGCCGAAACCACCAAAGCTACCGCCGCCTTGACCTTGCTGAGCTGCTGCGCTATTACCGGAAGAAATGACGGTTGGAATAACGACCTGATCTCCTTCTTTAAGGCCGCTGGTAATTTCCATGCGACTCTCGTCATGCAGGCCTACTTCAACAGTGATCATTCGTTGGGCAGGTGTTGTGCCAGCTCCAGTTCCTGCTTTACCGGCTTGCCCCATGCCTCCGCGGGTGCCTCGGGCACCGCCGCCGTAAGCCCCGGTTCCACTGCCTGCACCGCCAAAGCCGCCACGGCCCCCTGCTCCAGGGGTACTGCCCGAATCGGCACTGCTACCTTCTGTTCCGGGAGCTGCGCCGCCTGCACTACCGGGAACTTGCCCTGTACCTGCGGTCCCGGGATCTACCCCGGTGCCGACCTCTCCAGAGGTTGCCGGTACGGCGACCATGTAGGTGCCGTTTCTATCCCGGACTGCTTCAATGGGCACGGTTAGGACATCCTTTTTCTCAGCCGTGGTAATGGATACTTCCGCTGACATTCCTGCACGTGCTCCCTTGGAGTCTGTTAGATCAACCGTGACATCGAACAGAGACACACCATTGGAGCTGGTGCCTTCATTAGCAATAGCGCTCACCTTTCCCTGATACTTCTTATCCGGCAAAGCGTCCAGCTTAATGGTGGCCGGCATACCAAGCTCGATGGATGGAACGTCCAGCTCATCAACCTGAACGACAGCACTGAGATTGGAATAATCGGTAATGTCGATCAGTTCCGAGCCATCCATGGCTTTTTCACCATCCGAAATATTTACCGCCGTAACGGTTCCGTCAATCGTTGCAGTCAGTGGAGCAGGCGGCACCATGGATTCCTCCACAGAGGCAACTTTATACTTCTGATTCTCGATATCTGTCTTTGCTTTATCAAGCGAACGTTTGGAGCTTTTTACTTGATCCTCTGGAGCACCGCTATCAGCCAGCTTGTGATACTGTTCTCGCTTGTCTTCGAGGTCAAGCTCGAGATTGGCAAGGTTGTTTTTTTCCTGCCGGAGGTTATCACTGAGGTCTGCTCCTTCGAACGTAATCAGAGTCTGTCCCTTCTTGACGACATCGCCTTCCTTGACCAGCACCTTCAAGACTTTGCCGGAGTCCTTGGTTTTAACTTTGCCCGTACGGGGAGCTGTGACAGATCCTGCACCGGTAACACTCACCACAATGTCGCCTTTCGTGACAGCAGCCGTATTGAGGGGGATTTCTGCTAAAGCGTTGCTTTTGTCAGGCAGATAGGCATAAACCAGCAGTCCAGCTGTTACGACAGCCGCTGCCCCAATGGACAGTAGTGCTACTTTCTTCTTTTTCATCATTGTCCTCCGTTTAATCGTTAAATTTCTGGATCATTGCTTGCTGTCGCCTGAAAATATCAAATGTGGCTGAATGCTAGCTGAAAATTGTTGCCCAAACCGGCCATGAACCTTAAAGCCAGCTTAAAGGAAGATAAAGATTTGCCCAAATTTGTCCGGCTTGCCAATGCCAATGAATTTGCATATAATAAAGTGACATATCTTTTCATAGGGAAAGATCAATGCACATTTGAAAGAACTGCCAAATGCAGTGATGGAGAAGAGTACGCAGTGCCTGACTTACAGGGAGGAGACGCCGGTGATTGAGAGCGTTTCTAAGGATGCAGAGCTGCTGAAGTTCACTCCGGAGCAGTTCCCTGAAATTATCTAAGAGGCTCAGCTCTCTGGAAATGGGTAGGGGATACCGGCCGCAGACCGTTACTTCTGCATAAAGTGAGACAGGGCTGTTGTTAGTGAAGGGTGTAGATTATACTCTTCAACGAAACAGGCTATGCTGTCTAACAAGGGTGGTACCACGGTCTTTTCGTCCCTTACCGGGAGGAAAGGCCTTTTTTTGTTGGCTTGGCTGACTACACAATGATTGAAGGGGGCTGTACACGGCCATGAAAGAAAAGTTGGAAGCATTGAAGGCTGAGGCGCTGGCGAAGCTGCAGGAGGTCTCAGACCCGCAGGTACTTAATGACTTGCGCGTGAAATACCTGGGGAAAAAAGGTGAACTGACAGAGGTGCTGCGCGGCATGGGCAGCTTGAGCGCCGAAGAACGTCCGGTTATCGGGCAAGTTGCCAACATCGTCCGGGGTGCGATTGAAGAGATTATCGGAACCAAGCAGGAAGTTTTCCAACAGCAGGAGACGCAAAACCGTCTGCAAGCGGAGAAAGTGGATGTTACACTGCCAGGACGCCGTTTGCCGCAGGGCGGAATTCACCCGCTCAGCAGAGTGGTGCAGGGGATCGAAGATATTTTCATCGGCATGGGCTATCGTGTGGCTGAAGGTCCTGAAGTGGAGACGGATTATTATAACTTTGAGGCGCTCAACCTGCCGAAGAACCATCCGGCACGTGATATGCAGGACTCCTTCTACTTGACAGAAGACCTGCTCATGCGCACCCAGACTTCTCCGGTACAGATCCGCACCATGCAAGCCATGAAGGGAGAAGCTCCGGTAAAAATCATTTGTCCCGGCAAAGTATTCCGCCGCGATGATGATGATGCAACCCACTCCTTCCAGTTCCATCAGATTGAAGGTCTGGTGATCGGACGGAATATCCGTATGAGCGACCTGAAGGGCACACTTCAACAATTCGTACAGGAAATGTTCGGGCCAAGCACAGGCATTCGCCTGCGTCCAAGCTTCTTCCCGTTCACAGAGCCAAGCGTTGAGGTAGACGTGAGCTGCTTCAAATGTGGCGGCGAAGGCTGCCGTCTATGCAAGCAAAGTGGCTGGCTAGAAATCCTTGGTGCAGGAATGGTGCATCCGAATGTACTGCGTATGGGTGGTTATGACCCTGAGGAATTCAGCGGTTTCGCGTTCGGTATGGGCGTAGAGCGGATAGCAATGCTCAAGTACGGAATTGATGACATCCGTCATTTCTATAATAATGACATGAGCTTTGTGAAGCAGTTCAAGGGACTGTAGGCAATAAATACATTGAATTAAGAGGAAGTGAGCCGAAATGAAAGTATCAACGTCATGGTTGAGTGATTATATATCGCTGGATGGAGTAACCGCCGATGAGCTGGCTGAGAAGATTACGGCTGCAGGCATCGAGATCGACGGTGTGGAAAATCGTAATAAAGGCATTACCGGCATTGTTACCGGCTATGTCAAATCTAAAGAAAAACATCCGGACGCGGACAAATTGAATGTCTGCATCGTTGACGCCGGACAGGGCGAAGATCTGCAAATCGTCTGCGGCGCGAAGAACGTCGAAGCCGGACAAAAGGTTCCTGTTGCGCTTGTAGGCGCAAAGCTACCGGGACTTGTGATCAAGAAAGCGAAGCTGCGCGGCGTGTTGTCCCAAGGGATGATCTGTTCCGCCAAAGAGCTGGGCCTGAATGACAAGCTGTTGCCGAAGGAATTACAGGAAGGCATTCTTGTACTTCCGGAATCTACGGAAATTGGTCTGGATATTACCAAGGTGCTAGATCTGAACGACGAGGTGCTGGAGTTTGACCTGACACCGAACCGTTCCGACTGTCTCAGCATGATTGGTGCTGCTTACGAGGTAAGTGCAATTCTTGGCCGTGAGCTGAAGCTTCCACAGCCAGAGAAGGATATCGTGGAGGCGGGTGGTTCTGCCGCGAATGATATTTCCGTTCGAATTCTTAATGAAGAACTGTGCAGCCATTATACTGCACGATACATTACAGGTGTTAAGCCCGCTGCTTCCCCGCTCTGGATTCAGAACCGTCTGATGGCAGCAGGTGTGCGTCCTATCAACAATATCGTGGATATTACTAACTACGTGATGCTTGAATACGGACAGCCGTTGCATGCTTTTGATGCGGATACCATTGATGGAGGCATCCTTGGCGTGCGTCTTGCGGATGAAGACGAAGTGCTGACCACACTGGACGGGCAAGAGCGGAAGCTGGAGCCGCATATGCTGGTAATTACCGACGCGGCAAAAGCCGTGGCGCTTGCTGGAGTGATGGGCGGTTTGGAGACCGAAGTCACGGGTAGCACCGTGAATATCGTGCTGGAATCGGCCAAGTTTGACGGCGGCACGGTCCGCAAAACTTCACGCCAGCTTGGCCTTCGTTCCGAAGCCTCGCTGCGTTTTGAGAAAGAAGTGGACCCGAATAGAGTTATTCCGGCTCTTAACCGTGCAGCAGCGCTTATTGCCAAGTATGCAGGTGGTACGGTGCATGAAGGAATCATTCAAGCAGGAACTGACGTTGTGGAAGAGAAGGTCCTCACGCTGTCGCTGGATAAGCTGAACCGTTACCTTGGTACAGACTTGTCCCTGCTGGAAGTCAAAACATTGTTCGGACGGCTGCATTTCAAATGCGGTGATGCCGCACAAGGGCTGATCGAGGTGCAAGTGCCTACAAGACGCGGTGATATCAGCTATGATGTGGATCTTATTGAAGAAATCGCTCGTCTCTACGGGTACGGTAATATCCCTACAACGCCGATTGAAGGTCCTACCACTCCTGGAACCTTGACCAGATCACAAGCGATTCGTCGTGAAGTCCGCCGTCTGCTATCGCATGGCGGTTACCAAGAGGTGCTGGGCTACTCCTTCATTCAGCCGGAACAAAGCAAGCTGTTTCCTGCGTTGACCGGTGAGGGCCTGGCTGTGAAGCTGGCGATGCCGATGAGCGAAGAGCGCAGTGTGCTGCGAACCAGCCTTCTGCCTCAGTTGCTTGATATTGCCGGATACAATACAAATCGCCGCCAAAGCGATCTGGCACTGTTTGAGATCGGAAATGTGTTCTACACGGAAGAAGAAGTGCTGACTCGTCAACCTCATGAGTTGCCGATGCTTGGTTTACTGCTGAGCGGAACGCGCGCTGCTAAACAATGGAACGTGCCAGTGCAACCGGTTGACTTCTTCGACCTGAAGGGTGCTCTTGAGACCGTCTTCGACCACTTGGGGCTTACTGGCCGAGTGGTCTATGAAGGGGATGCGCCGGAAGGCTATCACCCGGGACGCTCTGCTTCGATCCTTCTGAAAGGACCTGAAGGAGCAGTTAGAATCGGAACGCTGGGCCAGCTTCACCCCGACCTGCAGCGTAAGCTTGATCTGACCGATACTTATGTCGCTGAAGTTTCGCTGCAGCCGCTGTATGAAGCGGCCCGGAATAAGCTGCAATATCATGAACTGCCAAGATTCCCAGGAGTAGAGCGGGATATCGCGGTGGTTGTAGACACAGCTGTACCAGCTGGTCAATTGATGGATTCCATCCGTGAGAACGGAGGAAGCCTGCTACAGAACGTACAGGTATTTGATCTCTATACCGGCGGCAAGCTGGAGAGTGGGAAGAAGAGCGTGGCTATCTCTCTGGTGTACCGTCATAATGAACATACTTTGACGGATGAAGAGGTTGCAGAAGTGCATGATAAAGTACTATCCGAGCTTCAGCAAACTTTTGGCGCAGAATTGAGAAAGTAGCAGGAATTGTGTAAAGCCGCAGCGAATCCATTAGAAACCGAGATTCGCCGCGGCTTTTTTTCATGCAGCAAACATGCGGAATCCCGGTTCAATCTACTGATTCGAGCATCATTTTTGCTAAATGATTAACTATACAGATACAATGGAAGCAGGGAGACCAGCTTAGAATCTGCACATATATAAAGGAGGGCACAACCTGTGGCTATGGACCGGACACGTGTCGCCGTGGAGATATACGGAACTTCTTATAAACTTGTAGGAAGCAGTAGTGAATATATGAAACAGGTTGCAGACTATGTGGATGAACACATGCGTGCAATCTCTAAATCCCATAACCGGCTGGATACACCGCGCATTGCTGTGCTTGCTGCTGTACATATGGCCGAGCAGGCGCTTCAGGTGCAGGACATTAAGAACGAAGTGAAAATGCTGACCGGGGAACGCAGCGAACTGCGGGTGGAGGTTTCGCGCCTGCTGGAGGTGCAGCGGGAACGGCAGGAGGAGTATGAACGTCTGGATGCTGCCGCCAAGGAAGAGGCGAAGCGGCTGATCGCTACGGCGGAGGAAGAGCGCAAACGGCATTTGGAAGCACAGGAGCAGGAGAAAGCCCTGCATCTTCAGCAGCTGCAGGAAGCGGAGCAGGCTGCCGATGACGTCCGGCGCAAGCTGACAGAGGATCTTCAGTCCCGTGAGCAGGAGCTTAAGGACTTGAAGGCTGGCTATGAGCAGGAACAGAAGGCCCAGCGGGAGAGCCACCGCCAGGAGCTGGCCGAGGCAGAAGCTGCACGTCTGGCAGAGGTTGAAGATCTGAAGGCTACACATCTTCTCGAACTGGAGGGCATTCAAGAGGCCCTGGTGCAGGAGAAAGTGGAGGCACTGGCCGTTGCCGATAAAGAGCTTGCGGCAACCCGAGAATCCCTTGGCAAAGAGCTGGAAGAAGTTCGAGCGCTTCTTGGTCAGGAATTGGCAGATACGAAGACTGCGCTTGGTAAGGAGCTAGAGGATACGAAGACTCAGCTTGGCCAAGCGTTAGAAGAAGCCAAATCGACGCTGGGCAAGGAGCTTGAAGATACAAAGGTTGAGCTTGATAAGGAACAGGCTAAGAACAAGGAGCTGCGCCAGACACAGGGAGCTCAGGAGCACAGGCACAAGCAGAGCATGCAGGAGCTGGAGAAGCAATTGGCCGAACTGCGCGGCGGTACTGGACAGCTTCAGTCCAGACTGCGGGCTGCGGAAGCTGGAGTCAAGAGCGAACGAGAAGCGCGTCTTACTTTGCTGGAACAATATGAAGTTATTGTCAAGCGCGAGGAACAGCTCAGCGGAGAGCTTCAGACTGCAACAGCGCTTAGCGAGACGCTTAGTGGCGAACTGGAAGAAGTGCGTCAGCGCTATGATTCCTCGCAAAATGAAGTTGCAGTGCTGCGAGGCTCACTTGAAGAGGCTGAGAGCAGCTTAAGTGCTGTTCAGGCAGAACTGCGTACAGCTAACGAACTGGGTGAGATGCTGGACGCTGAGCTGGAAGAAGTGCGTCAGCGTTATGAAGCCTCGCAGAATGAGGTTACAGTGCTGCGCGGATCCCTTGAGGAAGCTGAGAGCAATCTGAGCGCAGTTCAAGGAGAATTGCGCACGGCCAACGAGATAGGTGAAGCCTTGGATGTTGAGCTGAAAGAACTACGCCAGCGCCATACCGCTTCGCAAGAGGAGGTCGCGGTGTTCCGTGAGGCTCTGGAAGAGGCTAAAAACAGCGTGAGCCATGTGCAGGCAGAACTGCGCTCGTCCACGGAGCTGGGCGAGATGTTGGACACTGAGCTGGAAGAGCTGCGCCAGCTTCATGTTGCTTCACAAGAGGAAGTTAAGGAGCTGCGGGAACTTCTTACTGCTTCACAAGAGAAGGTTAAAGAGCTAAGCGATTCTCTTGAGGAAGCTGAGAGTAACTTGAGAGCGGTGCAGGAAGAATTGAGCACAGCGAGCGAGCTGGGTGAGATCTTGGACAGAGAATTGAAGGAGCTGCAGCAGCTTCATGCCGCTTCACAAGAGGAAGTTAAAGAGCTGCGCCAGCGCCATGCTGATTCACAAGAAGAGGTTAAGAAGCTGCGTGGTTCTCTTGAGGAAGCTGAGGGGAACTTGAGAGCGGTGCAGGAAGAATTGAGCACAGCCAGCGAGCTGGGCGAAGTTTTGGATACTGAGCTGAAGGAGCTGCAGCAGCTTCATGTAGCTTCACAAGAGGAAGTTAAGGAGCTGCGCCAGCTCCATGCTGATTCGCAAGAGGAAGTTAAGGAACTGCGTGGTTCTCTTGAGGAAGCTGAAGAGAACTTGAGAGCGGTGCAGGAAGAATTGAGCACAGCGAGCGAGCTGGGCGAAGTCTTGGATACTGAGCTGAAGGAGCTGCAGCAGCTTCATGCCGCTTCACAAGAGGAGATTGCGGGGCTCCGTGAAGAACTGCAAGAATCCAAGGGCAGCCTGAGCAGTGTGCAGGAAGAGCTGCGCTCGTCAACGGAGCTAAGCGAGATGCTGGATGGTGAGCTGGAAGAACTACGCCAGCGCCATGTAGCTTCGCAAGAGGAAGTTAAGGAGCTACAAAGTTCTCTTGAGGAAGCCGAGAGCAATCTTAGTTCAGTGCAGGAAGCATTAAGCACAGCGAACGAACAGGGTGCAGTCTTCAATACTGAGCTGAAAGAGCTACGCCAGCGCCATGCTGATTCACAAGAGGAGATCACGGGGCTCCGTGATGATCTGCAAGAATCCAAGGGCAGTCTGAGCCAGCTTCAGAACGAACTTCAGTCTTCAACTGATCTTGGCGAGATGCTGGACGCTGAATTGGAAGAGTTGCGTCAGCGTTATACTACGTCACAGAATGAAGTGACAGTGCTGCAGGATGCTCTGGAAGAAGCTAAGAACAGCTTGCTCCGTGTCCAAGAAGAACTGCGTTCGACAACAGAGCTTGGCGAGGTGCTGAATTCGGAACTGGAGGAGCTGAGCGAACGTTATGATCTTTCGGTGAAGGAAGCTTCGGATCTGCGAACCTCCCTGGGGGAAACTGGTGACAGTCTGAGCCAGGTACAGCAAGAGCTTGACCGTGCTGTGAGTGAGGCGGTTTCTTATAGAGGGCTTGCTGAGAAGCGTATGGATGAAATCAATGAGCTGGAAATGAGTCTCCTGGAGACAGAGGACAAGGCTCAGGGGCTAAACCGCGAAACCGAGAACCTGCGAGGCCAGTTGAACAGCTTGGTGAACAAGCTAGATGACGAAGTTACCCGGCGTGCGGAAGCAGAGCGGCAAAACGGAGTGCTGATCGGCGAGGGAGAGCAAGTGCGCAAGGATCTGGCAGCATTGCAAGTCCGTTATGAGGACATGATCTCACAGTATGATGAAGTTCTTCAGGACGGGGAGCGTCTTCAAGAGCGATACCGTCTGCTGGAGGAGGAACGCGAGGAGATGGCGGTCCGCCTCGAAGAGCTGTCTGAGGCCGGTCGCGAAGCGGCGGCTGCGGCAGCCGAGCAGCAGAATGTGCTAAAAGAAGCTCAGGAGTACGGAGCTTCCTGGAAGCACAGATATGATGAGCTGGCAGCGCGTCAGCAGCAGTGGGCCGAGGCGGAAGCCAAGCTGCGCGAGGAGATCGAGATCTGGCAGCAGGAGGCCACAGAGGCTGAGGCGAAGCGGGAAGCGGCACATCAAGAGCATAGCACGGTACTGGCGCAGCTGAACGAGGTTGGGGAGCATTACGAGCTGGTGCAAGGCCAACTCCGTTTGCTCCAGATTCAGTCCCAGGTTAATCAGGACGAATTGGACAAGCTCAATCAGGAATATCGTAGCCTGCAGGCGGAATATTCCAAGCTGCAGCTTGAATATAATGAATGGATTCAACTGATCGAGCAGGACAGTTGAATAACGGATGAAGGTAGAAAAGCCGGTCCCAACGCGTAAGCGTGCGGGGCCGGCTTTTTTAGAGAAACAAAGAAATTCACTTCCATATTCTGCAACTTTGTCCAGCTTCGAGTCGTCTGAAGAACGAGGTGATACCGATGAAACTAAAGCGTAATTTAGTGCTGCTACCAGCCATACTGGTTCTGCTGATTACAGGCTGTGGGGATGTGGAGAAGGGAAATGCTTCTACATCAACTGCTTCTGCCGGGTTGAAAGCCGCGGAGGAGACTGCTGAGGGAGCGGAGCCGAATACAACATTCGAGCCCAAAAGGGACTATAAACAAAATAACAATCAAAAACGAGAACAAAACTGTTCTTACGCTATTATCGAATGGGTAGATATCTTGATGATCAACGATATCAAATACGAGCGGAATTATGAAGGTACACAAGAGGTTAAAGCTGATCAGATCGGCAAAAAGGTAGGGGAGGTAGCCTACATGCTGAACGACAATGCTTGTTCTGGCCATATCACGGTGAATGGAGATGCAGCTTTTCTGCCAGTTGGCACTGAGATTTATGAACTGAAAGGATACCGGCCAGAGTTTCGGGTGGTGGCTAACCATTCTATCTATGAAGTGAGCGACAATCCCCAAGCGCAGACTATTGGCGATTTACTCGATATTGGGGGGAAGATTAGTAAAGTCAGTATTGAGAGTGGGAATGACGGAAGTTGGATCAGGGATTTTGATCCTGAGGCAGCGAAGGTCTTTGAAGAAGAGTTGTTAAGCATAAGGGCATCTGATTTTAAGGAGATTTATGCTGTAACAAGCCGCACGAAGAATGAGTGGCGGATTTTTCTGCGTGTTCATCTCCAGGATGGCACCTCACTGCGGATGGTCTTTTATCCAGAAGCTAATGCCATTCACCCAGGAGGATTTGGGACCGAGAAGCTGAAGGAGATTATCCTCTCGCAGAAATTTGCTGATGGGAAATAAACTGGATTGTCTGCTGAAGAGACCAACTACGGTAAATAGACTGTAGTGACTGAGTGTGATAAGTGAGAGTAGTAACTGGGAGTAATAAGTGAGAGTAGTAACTGGGAGTAATAAGTGAGAGTAGTAAGTGGGAGTAATAAGTGAGAGTAGTAAGTGGGAGTAATAAGCGAGAGTAGTAAGTAGGAGTAATAAGTGAGAGTAGTAAGTAGGAGCAATAAGTGGGAGTAGTAAGTGAGAGTAGTAAGTGAGAGTAGTAACTAGCTCTCCTCAAGCAGGCGCTTCAGCAGTCTATAGTAGAATAACTGGAATTTCTCCTGTTAAATTAAGGATTACATGCAGTTTGTGAAGATTAACTGGAAAAACTCCCGTTAATATCGCATATTGGAGCAAAAGAGCAGTCCAAAGTGCGAAATAACAGGAGTTTTTCCATTTAAAATAAGGAATAAGGATTGATTTGACGAAATAACAGGAACAATTCCCGTTATTTCCGTAAGGTTCATGCTGCCCCAAGGCAAGCAGATGTTCTCCCAGCCGCTATCTCCTGCATACTACCGCCACTTTGCACTACCTAACCACAGTACCTAACCGCAGTACCTAACCGCCCCACCTAATGGCTCTACCTGGTCAGCTCCTCCCAGTCCTCACTCCTCGACGATCACATTTGCGATCATGCCGGTATGGCCGGCGCCGCACATGATGGAGCAGGTCATTTGAAAGGTTCCGGTTTCCTCCGGGACGATGACCTTTTTATTTTTTTTGCCGCTTAGTTGCAGATTCAGCTCGGGAACGAGAATGCCGTGATTACCGCTTTCATTTTCGAAAATAATTTTGACGGGTACACCCTTCTTCAGGTGGTACTCCTCTTGGTCGAAGCTGTAGTTTTTGGCCTTGATGACGAGTTCGGTCTCAGCTTGAATCTCAGGTTCCTTTGCAGCGTTAGTGCTGCTCCCGGCGGCGTTGCTCCCGCTATTGGCGCAGGCGGCGAGAATCAGAATACAGAATAATGCCAGAAAAAGTGCAAATTTAGACTTCATTTTGCTCCCCCTCACCTGAAGAATGGTTAAATGTGACAATTCTGTAGACATCATAACTTAAAAATTTAGGAAGCGCTCTATAAAGTTGTGAAAAGTTGGTGAACAGAGTGAGGTGTGCTGAAGGTATAATAATCGACATTTTTCGCAAATTATTTGTCGAAGAATGCAAATAAATGATGCAAAAACAATTTAAATTTATTATAATGTAAACTATTATATCATGGGTTAGAAGTAGGGGATCCACATGATCGCAGCAACTGATTCGCTGAATGCGGAGGTCTGGCACCGTAAAATAATGAATGGGTATTGGATTGTGTTGGCTTTCATGCTGATCGCCCAAGTTCTCTTTGTGCTGTGTGCGGATCAGCTTAGACTGAAGAGTAGTCCAGGGACTGAAAGCGGCTATTTGTTCATTGCTTCCAATATCCTGATTGTTATTTGTGTGGCTTCTGCGGAGATTTGGCTGCGTTCCACCTTGCAGTATAACAAGCAAGCCATTGTTGGCTGCGGTTTTATCATTTCTTATTTATTTTATTTTGTAATAGAGCCTTTTGTGGACGGTGCCCAGATGGCGCTGATGATGCCGATCATGATTTCGTTAATTTATTTTGATCGTAAGCTTCTGTACACATTGGGCCTTTTTAGCATTTTCTTTTACGCTGCGGTATATTTCGGGCTGGAACGAGTGTACTTGAAGAAACCGTTGCTCGAATTTATTGCTATGGAGTTTGTTTTCTTACTCTTTTTGCTTATGGCACGGGCTGTGATTATAAGGTCGAAGGAAACCGGGGAATACTTGGAGCAGCTGACGAAATCGGAACAAGGCCTGCTGGTAGAGCGGGCTATTTCGGACAAGCTGTTGAAGATTGATGCGCTGACTGGGTTGTACAATCACAAGACCTTTCATGAATACCTTGATTCTTTGCTGGAACAGTGTGAGAACAACGGGCTAATGCTGCAACTAGCGTTGTTTGATATTGATAACTTCAAGCGGGTGAACGATACTTACGGGCATTGGGTCGGTGATTTGGTGCTGAAGGAAGTCGCAGCCAAAGTGGGCGGGAAGATCGGGCTTAATGATTTTGCGGCGCGTTACGGCGGAGAAGAGTTTGCGGTTATTTTTACAGACCGGAACTGTTCTGAAGCTTACAGTGCAGCAGAGGAGCTGCGGTTAACCATCGAGCAGATGGAGCATCCCTATGCGGGCGGCCATCCTATAACGGTTAGTATCGGTTTATGCCGTTATCAGCTTGGCGACGGTAAGGAACAGTTGTTTCGCAAGACGGATGATGCGTTGTATCAGGCGAAAAGATCCGGCAAGAACAGAGTCGTTACATCTTCTGTTGATCCACAAGAAGCTAATATCCTGTCCTACGGACGAATATGAACAGCCCCCCTCTCCGGTGTAACCGGAAGAGGGGGGCTGTATTCGCGCTTGAGGCGATCGTTATTTAGCAGCTTCAAACGGTGTGGATACCGGCAGGAACAGGTCGATAATACCGATGACCAGAGCTGCCAGAATCGCGCCAAGAATGGTAACACTAACACCGCTGACTACAAACTGCGCGATCCAGATAACTAGCGCGCTGACGAGAAAACCGACAATACCCCGACCAAACGGCGTCGCTTTTCTGCCGAAAATCCCTTCGACCACCCAGCCAAGCAGGGCAATCACAAGTGCCAGAACCAAAGCGCTCCAGAAGCCGCCGATGGTGAATTGGGGAACAATCCAGCCGACGATGAGCAAGACAATCGCTGATACAACAAAACGGACTACATGACCTAAAAATCTCACTGGTTTAACCTCCTTTGGCTCAAGCTAAGGATATGTGCAGTTGTTATTATGACCCGGATACGGAATTGTTATGTTGGGAAACGATACCCAAATAGCGAAAATCGCCCATATTCGGTATAATGGAATCATCTATGAAGGGAGTTGTGACTGTAATTGGACGACAAAATTTTGCATACGCTTGAATATCGCAAGATTTTAAATAAATTAATGCAATATACGCAGACCTCGATGGGGCGTGAAATGGCGGAACAGCTAAGACCTTCCGGTGATTTTGAAGGCGTTAAGCTGCTGCTGAAGGCTACCGATGAAGCTGCCAACGTGGATCGTCTGAAGGGCATTCCATCGTTTGGCGGAATTACCGACATCAAGGCGGCGCTGAAGCGGGCGTCTATTGGTGGACTGCTTGGAACGCATGAACTGCTTTCTGTCGGCTTCACAATTGGCGGAGCACGCAGAATCAAGCGTTTTTTGGCTGCAATGCATGAGGATGAGGCTGTTGAATCTTTGTTTGCCCTCAGTGATCTTTTGTCAGAGCAGAAGCATGTAGAAGATGCCATCCGCGCGTGTATTGACGAGAATGCTGATGTGATGGATTCCGCCAGCCCTGAGCTGGCGAATATCCGCCGCGAGCTGCGCGGGGGCGAGGCCAGAATTCGCGAAAAGCTGGACTCCATGATCCGCTCCTCCTCGGTATCCAAGATGCTGCAGGATCAGCTCGTCACGATCCGCGGCGACCGATTCGTAATTCCGGTCAAAGCCGAATACCGCGCTCACTTTGGTGGTATTGTGCATGACCAATCCGGTTCCGGTGCGACCCTGTTCATTGAGCCTGAATCCATTGTGGCGATGAACAACAAGCTGCGGGAGACACGGCTTCGTGAGGAGCGGGAAGTGGAGATTATTCTGCACCGGTTAACGGCTCTGGTCGGTGACATCGCGGAAGAGATGACATACGATGTCGATATTCTGGCCGAACTGGATTTTATATTTGCCAAAGCTCGTCTGGCCCGGGATATGAAGGCTTCCCAGCCGCGAATGAATGACCGGGGATACCTCAAGCTGCGCAAGGGGCGTCATCCGCTGATCCCGGCAGAGCATGTAGTGCCGCTGGATGTGGAACTCGGGAACCAGTACAGCACGATTATCGTTACCGGACCAAATACCGGCGGTAAGACCGTGACCTTGAAGACGATTGGGCTGCTGAGTCTGATGTCCATGTCTGGTCTGTTCATCCCGGCGGAGGAAGGCAGCCAGATGTGCGTGTTTGACGCAATCTATGCTGACATTGGCGATGAGCAGAGTATTGAGCAGAGTCTTAGTACCTTCTCCAGCCATATGACTAATATTATTTCCATACTGCGCAAAATGACTCCGAAGAGCCTCATCCTTCTGGACGAAGTCGGTGCGGGTACGGACCCGGCGGAAGGATCGGCGCTGGCTATCGCGATTCTGGAGAACATCCACCGGACGGAATGCCGGATGGTGGCGACTACCCACTATAGCGAGCTCAAGGCCTACGCTTACGAGCGCAAAGGGGTCATCAACGCCAGTATGGAGTTTGATGTACAGAGCCTTAGCCCGACATATCGGTTGCTGGTCGGCGTGCCTGGACGAAGCAACGCATTTGCGATAGCAGAGCGCCTCGGCTTGCCGAGTGCTATTCTGGAGCATGCGCGCGGCGAGGTCAAGGAAGAGGATCTGCGCGTAGAGCATATGATCGCTTCCCTCGAAGAGAACCGCCTTGGCGCGGAGAACGAGCGGGAGAAGGCGGAGCATATCCGCCGTGAAGCCGAGGAGTTCCGCAGTAAACAGAAGCAGGAACTGGAGAAGCTGGAGAGCCAGCGCGACAAGCGTCTGGAGAAGGCCGAGAAGGAAGCCAGCGATATTCTGGACAAAGCGCGCAAAGAAGCTGAACAGATCATTAGTGATCTGCGCAAGCTGGCGCTGGAGGAAGGTGCTTCGGTTAAGGAGCATAAGCTGATCGAGGCCCGGCGCCGTCTGGATGAAGCTGAGCCCGCGCCGCGCAAGAAAGCAGCTTCCCGCACAGCGGTCAAGCCGCCCAGGCAGATTGGACCTGGAGACGAAGTGCGGGTTTACAGCCTGAATCAGAAGGGTCATGTTGTGGAAATGAGCGGTTCCAAGGAAGCAGTAGTGCAGCTAGGCATTATGAAGATGAAGGTGCAGCTGGATGATCTGGAACTGGTCGCTGCCCAGAAATCGGGCAATCCCACGCCACTGCGGCAAGCTACGACCGTCAAGCGTACGCGCGACGAGAATATCCGCAGGGAGCTGGATCTGCGCGGGGCCAATCTAGAGGAAGCGCTGCTGGAGACGGATCGCTTCATCGACGAGGCGTTCCTCGGCAACCTGGGCCAAATTGCGATTATTCACGGCAAGGGAACCGGGGTATTGCGGTCAGGCATTCATGATTACCTTCGCAAGCACCGGAATGTTAAGAGCTACCGTCTAGGCAATTATAATGAAGGCGGAGCAGGCGTGACGGTAGCCGAGCTGCAATAGCGAAGGAACCATGTGGAGGAGAGAAGGGTGAGCATGCAGGAAAATGTTGATCTTTTGCTGAGGCATCCGCTGGGGTCGCTGCTTGGCTACTTCACCGTAGCAATCTTGGGGCTGGTTGTATTCCTCTCCTTTTTTGAAATGGTGACGAAGTATAACTGCTGGGAAGAAATTCGCAAAGGAAATGTAGCGGCGGCCATGGCAACGGGAGGCAAAATCTTCGGAATTTGCAACATCCTCCGTTTCAGCATCCAGGCCGGGGCTTCGATTTACGAGACGATGAAATGGTCGGTTGTGGGCTTTTTGTTGCTGCTGTTGGCCTATTTTCTCTTTGAGTTCCTAACGCCCGTATTTTCTATTGATGAGGAGATTGCCGCAGACAACCGGGCCGTAGGCTTGACCGCACTGCTGATCTCGGTATCCTTATCGTATGTTATTGGAGCTTCCATCATGTAGGAGGAAACCATGAAGATTTTAACCCGGGTCCTGTTTGGTTGCGCCGTTGCTTTTTTGCTCGGTGGCATCATATATCTGACGATTAATTAAATATCAAGCATGTTAAGAAGGAGATTTTAAAGATGGAAACGACTGTATGCCCTTGGTGTGATACCGAAATTGTGTGGGATGAAGAATTCGGACCCGAGGAGTATTGCCCGCACTGCAACAATGAGCTGAAAGGCTACCGGACAGTGAATGTCACCAGTGACGATCTGGAGGACGAGCTGGAAGTGAAAGAGGACACGGACGAAGAGTCTGTGAATGACGAAGACCTGTGGGATGACAGTGAAAAGGATGGCGTAGTGCCTATTTTCAACACACTGGAACAATTCCGGGACGATTACGATCTCCAGAAGTATGAACAGAACAGCTCTGCTATTCTGGCGCAGCAAGAAGAAGCACCGGAATGCCCGCAGTGCCATGAATTGCTGTTGCTTGCTGGAACACAGGAAGTGAAGGAGTTCGATCCTTCGACCCCGGCTGTCCTTGGCGGACCTGTACTGAAGGCCCCGTTCTCACTGAATGTATTCGTCTGCCCGTCTTGCTTCCATGTCCAGCACAATCTGGCACAGAAGGACCGGGTACAGCTTGTTCGCAATTTGAGCATCGGCAGCTAGGGAATTGATCAATTCCTGCCTGTATGGGCATGATATTCAGGATCATGGCTATAGGCAGGGGGACAATCATGAAGGCTGCATCAACAAAGGTTCAGGCTTCGCTGCTGCTGGGAGTGAACGGTTTGTTTTTACTGGCGGGAGCGTTGTCGGGTACGTTTCTTAACGTTTATTTATGGAAAAGCCGTCAGGATTACATGATGATCGGCTGGTTCACCGTGGCCCAGCAGATTGCGCTGGGCCTTAGTTTTTGGCTTGCAGGTAAATGGGTCAAGGAGCGCAACAAGATGAACGCTCTGCGGACCGGCATTGCCGTTTCAGGTCTTTTTTATCTGATCGTGCTGGGAATTGGCGGAAATGCGATTCAGTATATCTGGCCGCTAGGCCTGCTCCTGGGTGTGGCTATCGGATTATTCTGGCTAGCTTTTAATATCGTCTATTTCGAGATTACGGATGCCGCAAACCGTGACTTCTGGAACGGCTGGATGGGACTCTTGGGCTCGCTGACAGGGATAGTTGGACCTTGGGCTTCAGGGAGGTTAATCTCTTCTTTATCCGGAGACCGCGGTTATCGGATCGTATTTATGATCTCGCTCGGTATCTACGGAGCAGCGGTAGGGCTAAGCTTTTTTCTCAAAAAGCGCAAGAGCGAGGCGGATTACGGTTGGCTGGAGCCATGGCGGCAGCTGAAGGGTTCAGGCCAGTGGCGAAGAGTGGCTGCAGGTCTTTTTTTTCAGGGCTTGCGAGAAGGGGTCTTCTCGTTTCTAATTGGTTTGCTGGTCTTTGTTGCCGCTAAGGAAGAGAGCAAACTCGGTCAGTTTGCACTGGTTACATCTGCAGTCTCGTTAGTTAGTTACTGGATTGCAGGTAAGTTCTTTAAGCCCACATACCGGTCTGCCGGTATGCTGATTGGCGGAGTGCTCCTGGTTGGAGTGATTACGCCGCTGCTGTGGCAGGTGAACTACGGAACTTTATTGATCATGGGAATGGGTACCTCGCTGTTTATTCCGTTGTATATGCTGCCGATGACATCAACCAGCTTTGATCTGATTGGAGCATCTGAAGAAAGCGTGAGCAATCGGGTGGAGCTTGTCGTGCTGCGGGAGTTAAGTTTGATGTGTGGCAGAATACTGGGTATCCTGGTGTTCATTGCTGTGTTGTCTGTCAACCGATCTCCGCGTACGATAACAGTGCTGCTGTTGGTGCTTGGGTTTGCACCGCTGGGGAGCTGGCTGGTCCTTAGGCGTTCTTTGTCCCGTCAGGAGGACAGGCATCCGGTCTAAAACGTTTTATTTTATTGTTATGGGAGAGGCCTACATTGGTCAAAAGAAAACGGATTAACAGCATGGTGACGACGATTGCCATCATGGTGTCCGCAGTGGTGTTTTCCGTACTGCTTGTACTGTATATTATCTTCATTAATCATATTTTACCCCAGACCCGGAAAGCATTGGAGGGTAAGGCCCTAAGCATCGCCCACACAGTTGCCCTGACACCGCTGGTGTCCAAAGGCCTGGAGGAGGGTGTAAGCAAGGATATTCAAGCTTATACGGGCAAAATCGCTCGTCGCAATGATAGTCTGTTCGTAGTGGTACTAGATATGAAGAGTATCCGCTACTCGCATCCCGATCCAGCCCTTATTGGCAAGCCTTTTGTTGGCGGAGGACAGGAATTTGCGATGCAGGGCGAGGACAGCATTTCGGTGGGCTGGGGGACAATGGGCAAATCCTTGCGCGCATTCGTGCCGGTATATAACGACAAAGGACATCAGGTTGGAGTTGTTGTCGTCGGCTTCTCCATGAAACGGGTACATGATATTATAAAGAAAAACGAGTGGACCATCATCTTGATCCTGTTATCCGGGGCCCTGCTTGGCACTTTAGGCGCTATTGTGCTTGGGAAAAAGATTAAGAAGATGATGTTCGGGATGGAGCCATCGGAAATTTCAAGACTGCTGGAAGAACGCAGTGCCATGCTGCAATCAGCCCGTGAGGGCATCATTGCCATAGACGCTGAGGCGCGAATCACGTTGATTAATGTGGAAGCAGAACGACTGTTAACGGCTGCCGGAATTACCGGAAAGGCCTTGGAATCATACATAGATGATTATTGGCCAGCTCTGCGCCTGGATAAGGTCTTGAAATCAGGCGATGTGAAGCTGGATGAAGAAATTGACCTGAATGGGATCTCTCTGCTGGCTAACAGTTTGCCGATTCGTGTGGGTGGCGAGATTGTTGGAGCGATCGTCACTTTCAGAGATATGACTGAAATTACCCAACTTGCAGCGCAGTTATCCGGGATATCCGTTTACGCGGATGCGCTGCGGGCAGGTGCACACGAATATATGAACAAACTGCATGTCATTTTGGGTATGACCCATATGGGAATGTATGATGAACTGCAGCAGTATATTTCCGGAACGGTAAGCAATTACCAGAGCGAGATTGGTTCCATCACAAGAGCAATCAAAGATCCGGTTATGGCGGGATTTCTGCTAGGGAAATTAAGCAGGGCCCGCGAGGACGGCATTAACCTTGTGCTGGAGGAAGACAGCTATCTGCCGGAGTCAGCCCAAGCGGAGATAACCCATGAGTTGATCACGATTGCCGGCAATCTGCTGGACAATGCAAGGGATGCCCTAAGCGATATGACGTCTGAAAACAAGGAAATACGGCTGGCCTTTTACTATGACGAAGGCCGTTTGATCTGTATAGTCAGGGATAACGGTCCCGGCATACCGGAACCGCTGCAAGAGAATATCTATACGCAGGGCTTCTCCACAAAAGGGGAGAACCGGGGGATGGGACTCCATCTGGTCCGGCGAAGTGTGAATAAACTGAACGGACATTTGCAGTTGCTTCCCGGTCATGATCCAGGAACAGTTTTTGTGGTAAATGTGCCGTATTTGACTAAAGGTGATGAGTCTAGATGATTAACGTAATAATCGTGGAAGATGATCCGATGGTAGCGAAGTTTAACCGGCATTATCTGGAGCAGATGGATGGGTTTCGGTACACGGGATGTGCTGCTTCAGTTGAAGAGGCTAACTTACTGCTGGCGAGCCAAAAAGTGGATTTGATTCTTTTGGATATCTATATGCCAAAGAGTAACGGGCTTCAGCTATTATCCTTTTTACGTGAACAAGGAAGTACGGTAGATGTGATTGTTATATCGGCAGCCAGTGATAATGTCAGTATCCGCAATGCCTTGCAGCATGGTGCAGTGGATTATCTGATCAAGCCCTTTGAGTTTGCCCGCTTTCAGGCGGCATTGACCACTTACCGGGAGAACCACCTGCTGATGAGGCATAGGGAAAATCTTAATCAGGAACAATTGGATAAGCTTGTCCGGCATCGGGGGGAGACAGAGAAGACTCCTGTCGCAGTGTCTACTGCTCCCGTGCTTCCCAAAGGGCTCAGTGAGAGTACCTTGGACAACATCTGGGAGATCATCCACAGTCTATCACAAGATTCCTTCTCCACTGACGATATTTCTACAAAGGCTCCTATCTCCAGAATATCGGTGCGCAAGTATTTGATGTATCTGACGGAGATTGGCGCGTTGTCTATGGAGATCAGCTATGGGGCGATAGGGCGTCCAGTATATATGTACAGGGTAATGCCAGAGGGGCACACAGGTGAATCTCCTAATATATGAGTGGACAAGGTGTTTGTAAAGAGGCTGTAAAGCCTGAAATTGCGAGAACCCCAGGTCATTACGACCTGGGGCTTCTTTAAGTGTGTAGAATGGTACAGAACGTCGCTCAGGATCAGCCTTTTGGATTGATCGTGTTGATATCATGGTTGTTGTTGCTCTTATTGCTACGTATTGAATACAGTATGAACAGTAATATGAACCATAACGGGGTAAACAATAGAGCCGGTCGTGTCTCTTCTGCGAAGAGCATTATGATGAGAATTACGGCAAACAATGTGAGGACCGCATAATTAATAGCCGGGGTGAACGGTGCTTTGAACTTGGATTTAGCCTGTAAGTCCGGCCGAGTCTTCTTGTACTTGATATGGCATACTAGAACAACACCCCAAACCCATATAAAACAAATTGCACTTATAGTAGTGACGATCCCAAAAGCTTGACCTGGAATGATTTTACTTAATAAAGTACCAACCGATATAACCAGCGTAGAAATAAATAACGAGTTCCCTGGTACATGATTTTTATTTAGCTTGGCAAAATGAGGGGATGCTTGGTTCTTTTTGCTCAAACTATAAAGAATCCGGCTTGTCGAGAACATCCCGCTGTTGCAGGCGGAAGCGGCTGAAGTTAATACGACGAAATTAATAATTCCCGCAGCGATGGGTATTCCTATTAAACTAAAGGTTCGCACGAATGGACTTTCCGCCGGACTGAGTTCTGTCCATGGGTTAATGCACAGGAGGACAAACAGTGCGCCAACGTAAAAAAATAGGATCCGCAAAGGGATTTTATTAATAGCAGATGGAATGTTTTTCTCTGGATTGGATGTCTCCGCTGCCGAAACACCAACTAATTCCACGCCGACATAAGCGAATACCACCATTTGAAAAGAAAATAAAAAACCGGAGGCGCCGTTTGGAAAAAAGCCGCCATGTTCCCAGAGATTGCGTACAGTTACCGATCCTGCATCCGTTTTGAGTCCCATGATCAGCAAAACCACCCCGATGCCGATCAGGGCAAGAATTGTGATTACTTTGATTAACGCGAACCAAAATTCCAATTCCCCGAAATTTTTCACAGTTAATAGATTGAGCCCTAATAAAATGATCAGGCAGACGATGGCCGGTACCCACTGCGGGATATCAAACCAATAGTTCACGTATATGCCAACGGCGATAACATCAGCCATAGCTGTCATGATCCAGCAGAACCAATAGGTCCAACCCGTGATAAACGCAGCTCGGGGGCCAAGATAGTCTTCAGCAATGTCCGTAAACGATTGATAACCTGCCTTAGACAACAGAAGCTCTCCCAATGCTCTCATTACAAAAAACACAGCAATCCCCACGATTAAATACGTGATCATGATAGAAGGACCTGCTTGTTGAATCGCTTTGCCCGATCCCAGGAATAATCCCGTCCCAATGGTGCCGCCAATAGCGATGAGCTGAACATGCCGATTAGCCAGCTCTCGCTTTAATTCTGTTTGTGCCATACCTGTTTCCCCCTAAATGGATATAATGCCAATAAAAAAGAGACTGGATGTCATCCAATCTCTAGGTAAAAAGAATATTAAATAATATTTGCCCCGCTAATGATAATCAGCATGACAAATATATATTCAGTACTCTTCTGTCCTTTTGCCTGAGATTGTGAACCCTTCGGCGCCGCAGATTACCTGCGGTCTCTCCAGAAGCTGCTCCTGCTATAGTGTGATCCATAGCAATCATAGCTTGTGATTTATGAAGTTTATGTTTGAGTAGCGACGGTGTTCTGATATGCAACATATTACATTTAATGTGAATATACGAACAGTGATAAAAGTCTCTCTGTCACGTAGATGATATATTATAACATGAAATTCATTAAAATTATGAAGTATCTGTTACTTTAATGACGAAACGTTTTCTTTAATTACGTAAACTATCATGAACAGCACTTTTACGGTTATGATTAATTGTGAAAAAATGCACAAGGGGGCAATTATAAATTATGAAAAAGAAATCAGTGGCTGCGCTTATTCTCATTCTTGCTGTTATGCTCGTGATCGCAGGGTGCGGGAATAGTAGCAATAACAGCAGTAAAGGCAACTCCGTCAATAACAGCAGCAGCGGGAACAAGAATCAGGACAACAAGGAAGCGGCAAAGGAAGCAACCACAGAAGCTGTTTCAGGAGCATCGGAAGCAAGCTATACACCGCTCGATCAACTGAAGGATACATACGATATCATTATTGTCGGTGCAGGTGGGGCAGGGATGTCTGCCGCGCTGGAGGCTAAAGCCAAAGGAATGAACCCTGTTATTTTCGAAAAAATGCCGGTGGCCGGCGGGAATACAACCAAATCCTCTTCGGGAATGAACGCATCGGAAACGAAGTTCCAAAAGGAGCAAGGCATTGCTGACAGCAATGATTTATTTTATGAAGAGAGCTTAAAGGGTGGGCATGATACGAACGACAAAGAGATGCTGCGTTTCTTCGTTGACCATTCCGCAAGTGCTATCGACTGGCTCGACTCTATCGGAATTAAATTGAACAATATCACCATCACAGGTGGTATGAACGAGAAGCGTACACATCGTCCTGAAGACGGCTCCGCAGTAGGGCAATACCTTGTTAAAGGTCTAGTGAACAATGTTCAAGAGCAAGGAATCCCGCTTTTTGTGAACGCCGATGTCAAGGGAATTACCGAACAAGATGGCAAGGTCAATGGCGTCAAAGTCATCTTTGACCAAGCGGATGAGAAAACCATTACAGCGAAGGCGGTCGTTGTGACAACCGGAGGTTTTGGGTCCAACAAGGAAATGATCTCTGAAGTCAGACCTGATTTAGACGGATATGTGACAACCAATCAAATCGGCAGCACAGGCGACGGCATTCAGATGATACAGAAGCTTGGTGGTGTAACTGTCGATATGGATCAGATCCAAGTTCACCCGACGGTGCAGCAAGAGAAATCCTATCTCATTGGGGAAGCTGTTCGCGGGGAAGGAGCTATCCTCGTATCCAGCGAAGGTAAACGATTCACCAACGATCTGGGTACTCGTGATAAAGTAACCGCCGCAATCAATCAACTTCCTGAAAATGCAGCCTTTCTGGTCTTTGATTCTGGCGTGAAATCCAGAGTTAAGGCAATCGAACAATATGAGAAGATGGGCTTCGTGATCCAAGCCGATTCTATCGAGACATTGGCTCAAGAAATGGGCGTGCCAGGTGATCAATTGCAAAAAACACTGGATACCTGGAACAGCTCTGTAAAAGGTAAAAAGGATGCCGAATTCGGCAGAACAACAGGGATGGACAACGACTTGTCCAGCGCGCCCTACTTTGCGATTAAAATCGGTCCTGGGGTTCATTACACGATGGGCGGTGTGAAAATCAACACCAACACAGAAGTTCTAAATAAAGAGGGTAACCCTATTACAGGTTTGTTTGCTGCAGGTGAGGTGACAGGGGGGCTGCATGGTCAAAACCGGATCGGCGGGAACTCGGTTGCGGAAATCATTATTTTCGGCCGCCAAGCGGGGATCAAATCTGCAGAGTTTGTAAAAGCAAACTAAGAAATACCATTCATCCTCATATCTGAAAATAAACAAAAGCTTGGACTGATTCCAGTCCAAGCTTTTGTTGTAGGTGTAGTCACAACTATATACAGCTCGTCTTTTCATAAAACGCTGTGGGGTGAAGGCTTGGATGAACGGGTCAACGAGAACAGTTCCAGTTCCGGCCTGTGCTTGCCGCCAAGAGTGTCCGTCAATAGCTCTGCCGCAATATTGCTGTAGGCAGTGCCGTTGCCGCCGTAGCCTTCAATGAAGTAACTATGTGGATAGTCCGGGTGCGGCCCAATATAGGGCAGGCCGTCACGCGTTGTTCCAAATACGGCGCCCCAGGCGTATTCAGCCTCTATGCCGCGGATTTCCGGGAACAATGCTTCCAGCTCCTCCAGCAGCCTTTTACCCTGGGAGAGAACTCTAACCTCACGCTGCTTGTCATCGGTCAGAGGTTCATCCTTACCACCGGCAATAATGCGTCCCTCCGGAGTGGTTCTGAAGTAAAGGTAAGGACGGGCTGTTTCCCAGAGCAGGCTTTGCTCGTGCCATTTGGGAAGCTCTTTTAAGGGACGGGTCATGATAGCATATGTATTAATCAGTTCGGCACCCCGGTCCTTCTTCATCTCCTGTGTCTCATATCCCATAGCAAAAATAACATTCTTCGCAAAAATCCGCCCATGCCGGGTGTGGCAAATCACGCCGTCTTCCTTAAACTCATAATGCTGTGCTTTGGTCTGTTCGTATACACGAGCCCCATTCTTGGCCGCCTGATGGATCAGGCTATGCACCGTTCGGAAGGGATTGGTCTCCGCATCACCCCTGGAGTATAGGCCTGCTGGTTTGGCAAAAGAGTACAGTGAAGCAATCTGGTCCTGCTCCCAAAACTCCGAATGAAAGCCGTGAGTAGTCAGATTCCGGTGCTCCTCACGCAGCGCGGACACATCCTCTGGCTTACTGGCATACAGCAGGCTGGAGCGGGGAATGATTTGTGGGTCCATATCCAGCTTAGCAGGGAGACCAAGGATGTTGCCAAGTGCCTTTTGACACAACTTATAGAACATCACGCCCTGATCCTCTCCAAACGTGTTGATACAAGCAGTCAATGACTTGTCATTAGAGATCTGCAATAGCCCGGTGTTAGCGTGTGAGCTTCCGCCAGCTACGGATCGTTTGTCGATCAAGATCACATCTGCTCCGTTCACGGACAGCTGATAGGAAGTCATGGCTCCGCCCATTCCGCCGCCTACTATCAGACACTCACAATAGGCATCTCCTTGCAACACCGGGTAAGCAGGCGGATTCAGCAATGTATCACTCCAGGGCGTTTGCCCGCTGATTAATTTCATCGTCGATCTCCCTTTCGTATCTTCCGGCGTAGTATTCGCAGTAAACGATGGACTCATGCATGTTTTGCCTGTGCTGCTTTGCGCTTTTTGGCACATAATGTGCTGGGCACAGGGTCATACTAATGTTGGTTTGAACCATCTATAAGGAGGGAAAACATCATATGCAATCTACACAAATGCAGGCACTCAGCGGTAAAGAGCTGGAATACATCGCCGACTCCATTTCTAATGAGGATTTGCTGATCAAGCAACTGGCGGCTACAGCTGGATCCACACAGAATCAGGCCGTCCGCCAAATCTGCATTCAGCATATCCAAAGTCATACCCAGCACATGGGCATGTTGACACAAATGCTTCAGCAGCACCAGCAATATGCCCCAACGCAGCCACAATAACACTATTCCAACTTTAAGGAGGTTATCTTAGTGAACGCACAAAACGGATCATTTATGGCGGATGAGGACCTGATGAATACGGTGCTGGCCGACCTGAAACGGACGGTACGCGAATATACCACTGCCGCAACAGAATCTGCCTGTCCATCCGTTCGTCAAGCCTTCAACAATTTGACGATGGATACGCTGCGCCTTCAAGGGGATTTGTATACCCATATGTCGCAAATGAATATGTACACAGCTCCCTCCAAGGCCTTGCGTCAGGATGTGGATAAGCAAATTCAGACTGCACAGCAGACACAGCAAAAATGCCAGCAGTTTGTGCAGCAAAAAACAGGGGGAGTAGGCGATTATAGCCATAATCCCAGCGTGACTCATCAACAGAACAATTCACATAATTCTTACTATATGTAACCCGGCATTGAAGCATGTGAAGCAGATGGACATGACTGTCTGCCAGCTATAGCTTGCTTACAAAAAAGGTTAACTCCTGAAATCAGTAGGAGTTAACCTTTTTTACATTTTATAACGAAATTAGAACGTTACACTACCCAAAGACGCCAAGCAGCACAATTCCGCAGAAAATGACTACAGAGCTGGAAATACGCTTTAGACCCTGCTGCTCCTTAAGTAGTACGATGCCGAGAAGCGCGGCAAACACCGTTCCAATCTCCCGTAGAGGGCTGATATGAGCAATGGGCGCCTGCTGCATTGCGAACAAAAACAGCAGGTAGGAGCCAGGATTCAAAATGGCCCCAAGCAGCAAAGTATTGCGGTTGGCCTGCCATTCCTCCCTGATGCGGGGCGAAGAAAGTACTGCCGGAGTCAATCCTAGGACGAATCCGATATTGGTCACTTCCAGCAGAGCAAGCGGCGACAGGTGCTGAAGATTCAGCTTATCGACGAATACATAACAGGTGGTGCATAAACCGACACTGAGCGCCATCAGAATAGGTTTTGCTTGTGTGAGCGCAGTAGCGCTAGGATGGTTCCTGACTCCGCCTGATGAACCTAGAATGATGAACCCGGCCAGCATACAGAGAATGCCTGCCCAGCCCACTGGTGTTAGCGATTCGCCTAATGCGACAATCCCGATGACGGGAACAAGCAGAGTACTTGTGCCTCTCATGATCGGATAAATTTGAGAGAGGTCGCCTAGCTCATAGGTTCTGGATAAAAGCCAGGCGTAAAGGCCCTGGAGAACCACGGACAACAGCAGCAGACCATAGGCGCTGACTGAAAGAGGGCTGCGCCATAATTCAATGATCAGCACAGGCAGGAGCAATAAAGTGGATATCATCATAATAGACCATAAAAAGACACTTTTGCTGCGGCTTTTCTTGGTGAAAAGACTCCAGACGGCATGCGCCATGCCGGAGGCGATAACTAGCAGTATAGGCAGCAGCATGAATGGTTTCGCTCCCTGCTACTTAGTGCCCGGAAGCCGGATCGGGTTCATGCAGAGGCTGATGTTCAATGAAGGAGCCGTCTTCCAGGCGCAGCCAGGTGTCGAAGGTCTTGGTGCCTTCAGATAGTCTGATGACCCGGGCCCCGCGCATAAAGCCTTCCTGGCCATAGGTATTGAAGCCGCTGGCCCGGCCATAGCTCAGCTTAATACCATGCAGGCTTCCGCTGTAGTCGTTGATATGGTCGTGACCGCAGAAGGTGCCCAGCACATTACCCATCTCCAGCAGGGTCGCGAACAAGCCCGAATTTACAGGTGCACTGCACACGCGCTCGAACTTATTTCCGTAGCAGACCTGAGTGTCCCAGACCTCCTGATATTCCGGCACAGGGATATGGAAAAAGGCAAGGGCAGGCAGCTTGTCCTTCCCGTTCTTCGGGTTAAGCCTTGCAGATTCCGCTGTCAGCCAGTTGATTTGGCTCGGCTTGACCCAATTATACCCGGGGACATGCGCAAGTTCCGAATAGCTGCCAGTATCAAGGAAATATAGTACCGCTGCGGATTCACCGTTTCGTCCATTAATGGTTAGCGAATAATTGCCCATTCCAGCGATTTCAGCCGGTCCCGCTTGAGCCAAAGCATGCGGGTGTTCCAGCGCTACTTGCATCAGCTCTTCAGGGGTAATCCGGCTCTCTGTATCATGATTGCCAAGGACAAAGGCCCAAGGGATATTCCGGGCTTCCACAGCAGCGACTGCATCACGGAAGGCTTGCTTCGGCTTCTCGCATTCCGGCTTTCCTGGGGAGACTGGTCCGGTATAGATGACATCTCCTGTAAACACGACGAGATCCGGCTGCTCCGCCTCCAGCACGCCTTCCATTAGAGCGCGGGTCTGAAGATCCTCCGCTCTGCCGTCCATCCAATGAAGATCTGTGAATTGTACAATTTTAAATGTTCCATCCTGTCGAAAAGTTAAGCGGGTGCTCATCCTTTTCATCTCCTCTCTGTCTGTTCCATTCAGCATCTGGTGTTGATTTATGTGTTTTTAGTTGGTTTCATGTTGATTTTAGGTCGCGTTTTAAAATTTGTCAAACCTCATTTTACAAAGGGTTTGCACCTTTATTATAGTCCCCCTTAGGTTGACAAGTGCGGCAAAGGATTTTACACTTTGAACTGTTCACGGCAGTAAAACAACAACAAAACACATAAAACATTTTAAATGAAATCATATGGTCAGACACGATTCAGGAGGAAGAAGCAGAATGTCCCTAACGTACGAGGAACGAAAGGAAACGATTCTTTCACGGCTTGAAATGGAGGGGAAGATACAGGTTCATGCCTTGGCCGGGCTGTTCAATGTCACAACAGAGACGATTAGGCGGGATTTGGACCGGCTGGAGAAAGAAGGTAGACTACGCAAGGTCTACGGAGGCGCTGTACGGATGCGTTCCGAAATGACGGAGCCGACCTTTCTGAGGCGCTCCCAGATGCAGCTGAGCGAGAAGCAGGCGATCGGCCAGTTAGCAGCATCGCTGGTGCGTGATGGAGAGACTGTTATTCTCGATAATGGAACGACGACGCTTGAGATCATGCGCGCTCTGAAGAATCGGGCTCAGGTCACGGTTATTACCAATTCGGCGCCGATTTTGAGCTGTGCGCTTGAGGGGTTTCAGGGCAAGCTGATTTTTACCGGCGGAGAGGTGAATCCCTTGTATCAGGCTGCAACAGGTGTGATTGCCCATGAACTGCTGGATCAGTTCAAGGTCAACAAAGCCTTTATCTCCGCGGGTGGCGTCTCACTGGCAGACGGGATTACTGATTATCATCTGGATGAAGCATTAATCTCCCGCAAAATGATTCAGCGAACAGAGGAAGCGATCCTTGTCGCTGATCATACCAAATTCGGTGTCACTACCTTCGCCCAGATTGCGCCGATTGAAGGCATAGCTATGGTGCTTACTGATTCCGGCTGCTCCAGGGAATGGCTGGATGCCTTCGCCCGGCTGGATATCGAGGTCTTGGTCGGTGCCCAATAAAGCATAATGCCGCATGGCTCCTTGACCGGTCTGTGAAAACAGGCCGCTCAAGCGGGTCTATTTTGTTTGCAGAGACGGCATTTTCGTGTCATATTAGTATTATTAAACTCTTTTCGCAAAGCGGCGCTTTACCGCGCTACATCTTCTGCGAAGGTATTCCGGAGGGAAGGCATGAAGGAAATGGATGAATTGAAGAGGAAAGTGCTGGAACTGCTCAAGGAGGATGCGCGAAGCTCCACAGCGTTGATGGCGACGCTACTTGGGGCAGAAGAAGCCGATGTAAAGACTGTGATTGAGCAGATGGAACAAGACAATGTTATCGTAAAATATTCCACAGTCGTCAATTGGGATAAGGTGGATGACGAGCGGGTAACCGCACTGATTGAGGTACAAATTACGCCGGAGCGGGGCCGCGGTTTCGAAGGCATCGCCGAGCGGATTTATCTGTACCCGCAAGTGAAATCCGTCTATCTGATGTCTGGCGCATACGATCTGTTGGTCGAAGTGGAAGGCCGCAATCTGCGTGAAGTCGCAAATTTCGTATCCGAGAAGCTGTCGCCTATCGATTCTGTGCTCTCAACTAAAACCAACTTTACGCTCAAAAAATACAAACAGGACGGGATCATCTTCGAGGAGCATGAGGAAGACAACCGTCTGATGATCTCTCCGTAAAGGAAGAACGCCATATGATCACGAACAATACTCAACCTAACGGAGACACCGGCAAGTCCATGAACTCCTATTTGGCCCCATTGGTCCGGGAGATTCAGCCATCAGGCATCCGCAAATTTTTTGATCTGGCAGCTGGCAGTAAGGACATTATCTCACTGGGGGTCGGTGAACCTGATTTCAAGACCCCTTGGCATGTCCGGGAAGCTTGCGTATATTCTTTGGAAAAAGGCTTCACCGGATATACCTCCAACGCAGGTATGCCTGAATTGCGGGAGGGAATTGCCAACTACCTGCATAACCGTTTTGCAGTAGATTACGATCCGGCTAACGAAATCATTGCTACAGTAGGGGGAAGCGAGGCGATTGACCTTGCCCTGCGTGCACTGATCTCACCAGGCGACGAGATTCTGATCCCGGAGCCGTGTTATATTTCATATTCTCCTATAACTGCCATCGGCGGGGGCATTCCTGTTGGCATTGAGACCTTTGGCGAGCATAACTTCAAGCTGACTGCGGAAGGGCTGGAAGCTAAGATCACACCTCGTTCTAAAGTGCTGATCCTATGCTATCCGAGCAATCCGACGGGTGCGATTATGACACGCGAGGACTGGGAGCCTATTGCCAAAGTCGTGGAAAAACATGATCTCATCGTAATTTCTGATGAAATCTATGCGGAACTGACCTACGGCAGCAACCATGTAAGCTTCCCGTCGCTGCCGGGTATGAAAGACCGCACGATTCTCGTTAGCGGCTTCTCCAAAGCCTTTGCCATGACAGGCTGGCGTATGGGCTACGCCTGCGGTCACCCGGAGCTCATCTCCGCCATGCTGAAGATTCATCAGTACACGGTAATGTGTGCGCCTTCCATGGGGCAGGTTGCCGCGCTGGAGGCGCTGACCAACGGGCTGGAGGAGAAGGATCGGATGACCGATTCCTATAACCAGCGGCGGCGTCTGATCGTGAAGGGCCTGCGGGATGCCGGGCTGGAATGCCATGAACCGCAAGGGGCGTTTTACGCTTTTCCAAGCATCCGCCATACCGGTCTGAGTTCTGATGAATTTGCCCAGCGACTGCTGCGTGAAAGTAAGGTCGCCGCGGTTCCGGGCAGTGTGTTCGGTTTGGGTGGCGAAGGCTATCTCCGCTGCTCGTATGCGACTTCAGTGTCGCAGCTGAATGAGGCCATCGAACGTATTGGAGCCTTTGTCACCAAGCTCGAAAGGGAAAGAACGGAATAAAGAGTAAAATTTATGAAAATAGTCTAGTAAATCTCTCAATTGCATGGTATAATTTTACTTTGAGAGAGTAAGTGTAGCCTTTAATGACAGTTGGAGGTCAACGTTGCTCTGGAAACGAAGCGGATGCTTTCTAGCCGGTTGTTTCGATGCTATTTTTTAGCAGACGCTCAACAAGATTTTTAGGAGGTATGATTGTGCTCAGTGCCGATTATTACTTACCTTCCTATGGCGGGGAATGTTTTTCAGGAAGCGGGAAACGGTCCCCTAAGGGCGATGCTTCTGTACGCAGGCTCTCTTTGGAAGATGAAATTCGGGTATTACGCACCAAGATGGAGCAGCTTTTTTTGCAGGAGAAATCGTTCACCTCGGACAACGTCATTGAAATCAGCAGTCTGCTGGATCTAAAGATAAATGAATATATGAAGGTACGTCCCTGTAGAAGATAATCGTCCGGGGCGCAGCTCGGAGGGCCCATTTGGGCCCTCTTTTTTATGACGATAAAGAAGCCAATCTGGGTGTATTGCCTGACATTTCACATGAACCTGGAAACAATTGGCACAAAACTTCTGGAACCGGCCTGAGTACAAACTCTTGAATCTATCAATCACCCGAGGTGAAGACAACATGAAGAGAACTAGACAAGCGGCACTGCTTCTGCTACTGGCACCGCTGTTGTACTCAGCTCCGGCACATGCCGATAGCGCAACTGTCAATCAAGAGACTGCCATCTATTTGGATGGACGACCCCTTCAATTCGGTGTTCAGCCACTGTTCGTGAATGATACGGTCCTTGTGCCGATGCGCAAGCTGTTTGAGGAGCAGGGAGCCAAGCTCTCTTGGGACAATCAAGCCAAATCGGTGACAGCGACCAAGGGAGAGACCGTGTTGAGTTACCGGATCGGAGATGGGGCTGCTTATACGAATGGTAAGCCTGTCACACTGAGCGTGCCGGGTCAGATCGTTGCCGGGAATACGATGATGCCGCTGCGATATTTTAGTGAGGCGCTGGGCAACCAAGTGAAATGGGACCCGGTTAGTCATGAAATCCGTATTCATTCAGCCCAAGAGTACAACACCAAGATTGTGAGCGCCGTTAACCTACGCACCGTGCCGGATTCAAGAACGGACTCCAGTGTCATTGAATCGCTACCGGCTGGGGAGAAGGTTCAGGTTCTTGAAGAGACCGATGCCCTATGGCTGAAAGTACGCACAGAGGACAATAAGACAGGTTATATATCTGCAAAACCGGGCTTTAGCGACTACACCAGTCCTTCCCTTGCAGAGCTGCAAGGAAATGCGTTGCTGGCGTATGGAGAGAAGTTCCTGGGTACCCCTTATGAATTCGGTGCTTCTCCGGATCAGACACGTACATTCGACTGTTCATCTTTTGTCGGTCGGGTGTTCAAGGAGGTTCTGTCCATTGATCTGGCGCGTGTCTCCTACAATCAGGCCAAAGAGGGCAAGAAAGTAAGTATCGGAGACCTGCGTAAGGGTGATTTGCTATTCTTCAGTGCGCGCGGACTAAATATTGGGCATGTCGCCATTTATGCCGGAAACAACCGGATTCTGCACACCTATTCGAAGGAACAAGGCGTTCACTACGAAACCTTGGACAGCAAGTGGATGAAACGTTTTGTGACGGCCCGCAGAGTATTTTAGGGTGTACTTGTATCCAGTAATACAAGGTGTGAGGTTATGAATGACAAAATAACAATATTGATACCCTATAATTGTTGTGCTATGGTATTCGTAAAGCAAGCAAGGGGGTAAAGAAGGCACAGCGAATGCTGAGGGCCCTTTTGTCCGGTATTTGTGTAACTTCGATCAATATGAAAAATGAACAGGCATTAACTAAAGAAATGATTCTGGATGCAGCGGAGAGCGTGCTGCGCCGGTTTGGTCCTGATAAAAGCTCGGTAGTAGATGTTGCCCGTGTACTATCGGTAAGCCATGGAACGATCTACCGTCATTTTCCCAGCAAGGCAGTTTTGCGGGCAGCGGTAACGGAGCGGTGGCTGCACCAAATCTCTGATCCGCTGCAGGCAATAGCGGAGGAGAAGGGCGGTAGTACGGCCCAGCGGCTGAGGCAATGGTTTCTGGTCCTGTCACAGAGTAAGCTGGCTTACGCTGTAGAAGATCCGGAGATGTTCGCAATGTACACGGCGGTTACCCTGGAGACTGCGGATGTCATCTCGGAACATGTAGACTGCTTAATCTCCCAAATCGCTCAGATCGTTGAGCGGGGGATAAAGCAGGGAGAATTGAAGCCGGGTCAGCCTGAAGTGATGGCGAGAGCGCTGTTTATTGCAATGGCTCATTTTAATCACCCCGCGCATGCTTACGAATGGTCCGAGACCACACTTGGTCAGGATTTTGACTCCGTGTGGGGGCTGCTGATTGAAGGGATCAAAGCCTCTTAATTCAAATGGCTAAAGGTAATGTGTAACAAAAACATAGGGAAGTACTGCTGATTAGACTTATAAGCGGTGCTTCTTTTTTTTTGCAAAATAGAAAAGAAAAAAATAAAATGACAAATATATAAAATTGTCAGTTGATTATTGATATTTGTTATTATATAATCAATTCACCGGACGGATGCAGCACAGAATTCAATTGGGCTCATACGCCAACAAAATCTTAAGGAGATGCATAGCAGCGAAGAAACGTGCCGACATTATGAAGATTGGACTGGTAATCAATCCATTTTTAAGGAGTGACAACATGAATCAAACTCACAAATCAGTTATTCTCGTCACAGGTGCTTCTACTGGAATAGGCAACTTGTCCGCCCGCACTTTGGCGGCCGCAGGACATATCGTATATGCCAGCATGCGCGATGTTGAAGGGCGGAACGCCCCCCGGGCCAAGGAACTGCACGATTATGCAGCGGAGAATGGATTCAGTCTTAAGGCTCTGGAGCTGGATGTTCTCTCTCAGGAATCGGCAGACCGTGCGGTGCAGGTCATTGTGAAAGAGCAGGGTGTTTTGGATGTGGTTATGCATAATGCTGGTCACCTAGTAGTTGGTGTGACTGAGGCTTTTTCCCCGGAAGAAATGGCTAAGGTATATGACACCAACGTTCTCGGGACACAGCGGGTGAACCGGGCGGCTCTGCCGTATATGAGAGCACAGGAATCTGGCCTGCTGCTTTGGATCAGCAGCACTACCGTTCGCGGCGGCTTCCCGCCGTTCCTTGGACCTTATGTAGCTGCCAAAGCGGCTATGGATTCACTTGCCCAAACGATGGCGTATGAAGTCGCTCCTTTCGGGATCGAGACTTCCTTCGTAGTACCCGGTGCCTTCACGAAAGGGACTTCACATTTTCCGAATGCTACCCCTCCAGCTGATGGAGAGACTTCAGCAGCTTACGCAAGAATCAACGGGCTGCTCGATGAGGTTGGCGATAGGCTAAGCGCGCTTACACCTGATGACGCTGATCCTCAAGCTGTAGCGGATGAAGTGGCCCGTATTGTCAGCCTGCCCGCTGGTCAGCGTCCTGTACGATCTGTTATCGACTTTGTCGGTGACGGTGCGGCTGAAGTAACGGAGCTTTCGGAGAAACTGCGGATTGAATTTTTGGAGCGGATTGGACTCGGCGGTTTGTTAGAGGCTGCTGTAACTGTTGATTAAATCTAAATATTGGTGGTAAGTTACTTTCTTTTGTTTGGCTTGTATAGTACTACTTGTTCTATTTAATAAATCATTGGAGGTTATTAACATGGGAAACAATCTTTCTGGTAAAGTGGCAGTCGTAACAGGTTCATCGAGAGGCATCGGCCGTGCAATTGCAGAGGAACTGGCCCGGAACGGGGCGAAGGTTGTGGTGAATTACAGCAGCAGCCCGGATAAAGCGGAAGAGGTTGTTTCCGAAATTAAGCAAAACGGCGGCGAGGCTGTAGCCATTCAGGCGGATATTAGCAATGTAGCCCAGTTGGAGAAGCTGTTTGAAGAAACAGTGAAGGCTTTTGGCGCCCTGGATATTCTGGTGAACAATGCTGGTGTAATGATGACCAAGCCGCTTGCGGCAGTCACTGAGGAGGATTTTGACAAGCAGTTCGGCATCAATGTGAAAGGAACCTTCTTTGCTATCCAGCAAGCGGTCAAACACATGGGTCAGGGCGGCCGGATTATCAATTTCTCCACTTCTGTCGCTGGTGTAATGTTCCCGACGTACAGCGTTTACGCAGGCAGCAAGGGTGCAGTAGAGCAATTTACCCGGCAACTAGCGAAGGAGCTTGGACCTAAGGGAATCACCATTAACGCTGTCGCACCGGGTCCTGTGAATACCGAGCTGTTCACTGTGGGTAAATCGGAGGAGCAGATTGACGGTATTCGTAAAATGAATGCTTTCGGACGTCTGGGAGAGCCGGAGGATATCGCAGGGGCGGTTGTGTTCCTGGCCAGCGACGCATCCGGTTGGGTGACCGGCCAGACATTGCGTGTCAACGGGGGAATGGTGTAAAAAGGTAGGATTTTTATTTGCAGAATTGAAAACAAGCAACGAGCCATGGTCATGGGGATCCGGCTCGTTGCTTGTTTTTGCTTCTCTAGGGTGTCACATACTTACGAGGCTACGGTACAAACCGAACCTTTTCCTCAATCAGGCCTTGCTATGTTTATTGTAAAAATTTCAAGTTGATTTCTATATATTTGCCTTCTTTGCGCAAGTGCGTTTAAACTGTTATTATGTGATTTTCAGGACTAAGGGGGAAGCGGATTGAAGGGAAAGTGGAAAGGCAGCATAGCCGTTGCACTGCTGGTAATGATGACATTGATTGCAGGCTGCGGTGGGGGGAACACGAAGGATACGGTGAATATCTTTATGATGTTGAACGGAGTGAATCCCGATACCAAGGTTGTTCAGGGCTTTGAGAGCCACCTGAAGGACAAGCTGGGCGACGAGGCTAAGGTGGAGTTCAGCACAGCACCGATCTATAATATCCAGAAGCTGATGGTTGAATACGCGGCTGCTATGAATGATATTGTAATCCTGTCGAAGGAAGATGTGCTCAACTATGGCAAAAGCGGAGCCAACCGCCCGCTGGACGAATATTTTAATCCGGACGATTACCCGGAAGGCGTCTTTGAAGGCGGGGTAGTGAAGGAAGGAAGCAAGGATATTGTTCAGGAGAAGCATTTGTTTGCGATTCCGTTGTCCAAGCTGAAGATGTTCAAGGATGCCGGCTTTGCGCCTGATGATGCGTTTCTGACAATTGCCGTTTCGGCGGACAGTCTGGAACAGAGCATTGCAGCGATTAAAGCCATGATGGAATAGATTGATTCACAGTATTGGTGAAAAGTGGAGGAGAGTACGTTATGAAAATTTATACACGTACCGGCGATAAAGGGGAGACCTCAGTCATCGGAGGCAGGGTAGCCAAGGACGATGTCCGGGTAGAAGCTTATGGAACTATCGATGAGCTGAACGGCTTTGTAGGACAGGCACGTAGTCTGATGGAAGACGAGAAGTTCGCCGATGTCCGGGAGCAGCTGCTGGAGATTCAGCACGAGTTATTCGACTGCGGCTCAGATCTGGCTTACGTAACACTAAGCGACAATAACTATAAGGTGAATATGGAGATGGCCGAGCGGTTGGAGGGCTGGATCGACAGTTTGGAAAGTGAGAATCCGGCGCTGGAACGGTTTATCCTCCCTGGAGGAAGTCAGCTGTCGTCTGTGCTGCATGTCTGCCGCACCATCTGTCGTCGTGCTGAACGGCGGACCGTGACGCTTGCTCGAAACAGCGAGGTCAACCCGGAGGTCGTCATATACCTGAACCGTCTATCTGATTACTTCTTCGCACTGGCCCGTACTGCTAATACAAGAACAGGGATTGCTGACGTAGAATATGTGCGCGGTAAAAAGGTGTTCCGGAATTAACATGACTAGCTATTATTCACCCATAACTTATATCATTCCACCGGAAGAGGACGGCTGGTTGCTCAAGACCATCCTGCACAAACGGATGGATATTTCACGCAAGCTTTTGTCCAGGCTCAAAATGACGGAGCAAGGCATTATGGTCAACGGGGAGCGCGTTTATATCAGCGTGAAGATCCAGACCGGAGATATTGTGGAGATCCGCATGGAGACAGAAGTTTCCGAGGATATTTTACCCCAGCCGATTCCTTTCGAATCGCTGTATGAAGACGAGCATCTGCTGGTGGTCAACAAAGCAGCAGGGATCATCGTGCATCCGACCCACGGCCATTATACGGACACTTTGGCTAACGGCATTGTTCATTATTGGGCGGAAAAAGGGGAGCGCTACCGCTTCCGGCCGGTACACCGGCTGGATCAGGAGACTTCGGGCGTTCTAGTTATCGCCAAGAACCCGTTTGCGCATCAGCACATCTCTGAGCAGATGATTGCCGGAACGGTGGACAAGCGGTATACGGCCTTCGTACATGGCGTACCGGCAGCGCCGGAGGGTGATATCGATGGGCCAATCGATCGTGATCCGGCGGAGCCCCACCGGCGCATTGTGACGCCGGAGGGCTATCCTTCCCTGACCCGTTACAAGGTCATGGAAACCTATAGCGGAGGCTCACGAGTAGAGCTGAAGCTGGAGACCGGGCGCACGCATCAGATTCGTGTGCATATGACCTCTATCGGCTGTCCGCTGATCGGTGACGGTATGTACCGGCACCCGCTGTACAGCGAGACCGTGCCGACGCCTGCCCAGCAAGCACAGCTGGCAGGGATTGCTGCGCTGGATGCTGCGATGCCGCGTCAGGCGCTGCATGCAGTGAGGCTCTCGCTGCGGCATCCGGTGCTGCCGGAGAACCTGATCTTTGAAGCGCCATTGCCGCCGGATATGGCGGCTTTGGAGAGGGAGCTGAAGCAGGGGAAGCCTAAGCCTACGCTTGAAGCTTAAGTTGGGCTTTGATAGCGGGAAAACATACCGTTAAATATTTCCTTTCGCCTTATGCCCGCATCCGTAAGCAAATACCGTCTCCGGATTTCAACCGTAAGCAGTGGTGCAATGTAAAGAAATCTAGAGACAACAGCAGCCGGAAGCCGAATCCTTCCACCGCAGTGACGACCGAGTCTTCGTTCGGATCTTAATCACTATAGCTGTACATTTGCGGAAAAGTGAAGTGCTGTGGCACTTTGCCCGCTATCTATAATTAAGGAGCACACTATGAGCACATTGAAAGTCTATCATTATACAAAATGCGGCACCTGCCGCAATGCGATCAAATGGCTGCAGGGACAAGGCCATGAACTGGATCTGCAGGATATTAAGGAACAGCCTCCAGGTGTGGAGGAGCTGCGTGAGCTATTCAAGAACAGCGGACTGGAGCTGAAGAAGTTCTTTAATACCAGCGGTGATGTCTATAAATCACAGGGGCTCAAGGATAAGTTGCCAGGTCTTAGCGAGCAAGAGCAACTGGAGCTTTTGTCCAGCAACGGAATGTTGATTAAACGCCCAATCGTCAGCGATGGAACCAAGGTTACCGTAGGATTCAAGGAAGACCAGTATGCGGGGGCCTGGAGCACCATCTGACCCCAATAACGAATAAGATGAATTAGGAGAGGTTTACACATGACAGCAGAAACGAAGGGTCGCGTGATGATCGTGGACGGAATGGCTCTGCTGTTCCGTGCCTATTACGCCACCGCTTATGGCGGATATATCCGCAAGACCAGTGCAGGACTGCCGACAAACGCCGTTTACGGCTTCTTGCAGTATTTTTTCGACGCGGTCAGCACATTTAATCCTACGCATGTAGTATGCTGCTGGGATATGGGTAAGGGCACGTTCCGTACCGAGAAATATGATGGTTATAAGTCAAACCGGGCGGAGCCGCCGCTGGAGCTGATTCCTCAGTTTGATTTGGTCAAGGAAGTTGTAGCAGAGCTTGGCGTCCCCAATGTCGGGCTGGTAGGCTATGAAGCTGATGATTGCATCGGTACACTGGCAGCGGGTTATGGTGAAGAATCCGAGGTTTACATTATTACTGGAGATCATGATATGCTGCAGCTTGTTACGGACAACGTGAAAGTCGTGATTATGAAAAAAGGCCGTTCCAATTATAAAGTGTATGACCCTGCGGAACTGCTGGCTGATAAAGGCCTTACGCCTGCTCAAGTCATCGACTTAAAAGGCTTTATGGGCGACACGAGTGACAACTATCCTGGCGTTCGCGGGATCGGTGAGAAGACGGCGCTTAAGCTTCTAACAGATTATGGTACAGTCGAAGGCGTTATCGAGAATTTGCAATTGCTGCCTAAGGGTGTGCGGACCAAGATCGAAGCTGATCTTGACATGCTGCACTTGTCACGGGATCTTGCACAAATCCGCTGTGATGTACCGGTAGCCTGCGAACTGTCCGAATGTCTGTGGGAAGTACGGCACGAGTCTGCCGCCCGCAAATTCAAGGAGCTGGAATTCGGCAGCCTGATGCACCTGATCGCCGAGATTCAGGAAGAAGAAGGTATTGTGCAGATTGAGCTTGGCGATTTGGGCTAGAGCAAAATAAGGTTAATGTCTAGTGAAAAGCCCTGCGGTGCAGGGCTTTTTGGTATGGATTCAAGGGGAGTGGCAGGATAGCAGCCAGTACCCTAATCTGTATCGGTACATATGCGGGTGCACATGAATTGTGACTGCTCCGCTCTGATTGCATAGTATATTGAGTTCAGTGTTTGGATAACACATTTATTTGTCCCGGAGGTAGCATGTATGAAATCCAGAAACAGTAATACGTCGGCTTATCTGGCCGCTATTCTTTATGCCTCAATTATTGGTTTTTCCTTTTTATTCGTCAAAATGACGGTTACCGAGGCCAATCCGCTGGATGTGCTGGCGCATCGCTTCGCGATCGGCTGGATCGCGGTGGCTGTACCGTTTCTTTTCGGCTGGGTCCAGCTACGTTTCACTTGGAGTGATGTCCGCAGACTACTCCCGCTGGGACTGCTGTCTCCAGTACTGTTTTTTGCGTTTCAGGCTTTTGGCCTAATGAGCGCTTCCTCGTCGGAAGCTGGCATCATTCTGGCAATGGTTCCGCTATTTACTGCGCCGATTGCGGCTTTTTTTCTTAAAGAACGGACGAACCTTATCCAGAAGCTGTCCATCCTGCTGTCTGTATCGGGTGTCATTTTCATCTTCGCGATGAAGGGAGGCGCTGGCTGGAGTGGAGGTAGTGTAGTTGGACTGGTACTGCTAGTACTGTCGGCACTGAGCATGGCAGGTTTCAGTGTGCTAGCCCGGCCGTTGACACGGAAGTATACGCCTTTGGAAATCTCTTTTGTTACTATGGCTATGGGCTTTATTTTGTTCGCGGCTGCAGCCCTGATCAGGCATGGATCGGCAGGGTCACTGAACCTCTTTTTCCAACCGTTCGCAGATTCCAAGTATTTGTTGGCTTTGTTATACCTGGGCATTCTGTCTACGGTGATTAGCAACATGTTATCTACCTATGCTCTAGGTCGCCTGGAAGCTTCCAAGGTCAGCGTCTTCAATAACCTGTCCACTTTAATCTCTATTATTGCTGGAGCTTTGATTCTGCACGAAGAATTGACAGTGGCTCATATCATCGGGACAGTCATGATTATTATTGGGGTGCTTGGCACCAACTTCGGAAAGCTTCCGTGGAAACGACGCACGGCTATAATCCCGCTGAATGTGAAAAAAGAAACGGGATCTTGAATTTGAGAACTGTGCCGATCCTGCATCTGTCTTGAATGAGGAGGCTCTTTTTTGCACCAGATAGAATGCATTAAAAAAACAAACATAATCAAGAAAAAGAGAGTTTATATAGAGACTAATAGAAATTAACGGCATTTTCGTACCTTAAATCCTCTGCAACCAGGGTTTAGTGGAGATTAAGTGCAATATTGTACCTTAAATATTCCAAAACACCCCACCCAGCGTGCATTTTCTAAAAATAAGATACAAAAATGTCCTTATTCCCCTTATTTACCTATATTGAAGAAAAATAAGGTACAAAAATGCCGTTAGTTGGGAAGGCGGCCCCTCTTGTCTCACCTTCACTTTTTGTTAATTTCATTTGTTCGGCTTATATAGATCACATTTTATTTGGTGCGATCATCTGGGCAGTAGTGCCGCAGTTACTCCGTTGTGGCATCAAAACAGACTCCGAAAGGAGTTTTTTTGATGTTGTGTCAACCGCTTGTTATATCCCTGTAGTCCAAGTATAATGTGGATTAGAGAGCGCTTTAATAATGGGCAGCCAATACGGGTCTGCCATTTATGGAGAAGGGGGATTACTTGCAGTGAAATTGCTGGGAGCGATAGAAGCAGGAGGAACAAAGTTTGTCTGCGGGATCGGAACAGAGGATGGCAATATTATTGACCGGATCAGTTTTCCGACATTAACACCGGAAGAGACGATGGGGCAGGTATTGAATTATTTCAAGGATAAAGGCGTGGAGGCGATCGGAATCGGTTCGTTTGGACCGATTGATCCGGTCCTCGGCAGTCCTACTTATGGATATATAACCACTACACCGAAGCCGCACTGGGGGCAATATAACCTTGTTGGCACTGTGGCGGAGCACTTTAATGTGCCGATCGGTTTTGATACGGATGTCAATGGTGCAGCACTTGGTGAATACACGTGGGGTGCAGCGCGTGGTCTGGACAGCTGTCTCTATATTACTGTTGGAACAGGCATCGGGGCTGGCGCAGTGGTGGGCGGCAAGCTGATTCACGGACTCTCACACCCGGAGATGGGCCACATTCTGGTTCGCCGTCATCCGGAAGATAAATACGAGGGCTTCTGCCCTTATCATGGCGATTGTCTGGAAGGCCTCGCAGCCGGTCCGGCTATTGGTAGCCGCTGGGGCCAGCCTGCGGGTGAATTGCCTGCCGATCATCCTGCATGGGAGATGGAAGCACACTATCTGGCGCATGCCCTGATGAATTACGTGCTGATCCTGTCTCCGCAGAAGATCGTTATGGGCGGTGGGGTTATGAAGCAAAGTCAGTTATTCCCGTTGATCCACAAGAAGTTGCAGGAACTGCTGAACGGCTATGTGCAGCATCCGGCTCTGAATGAAGGTATCGGTAATTATGTTGTGCCGCCTCAATTAGGAGACAATGCAGGTCTGGCCGGTGCGATCGGTCTTGCCAAGCTGGCTTTGGACAGAGAGCAGTAAGAAATAGGTATTGACTGTGCGGTAATATATGGTATTGTAGGATTTAACAGTATAGCATTGTCATGAGGAAGCACCTCTTTCGCGTTGATCGCGGAGGAGGTGCTTTTTGGCGTGGTTTGGGACAAGACTTGTATTTCCGTAGCGGAAGAATGGGACAGTGGCCGGATGTGGAGGTGTGAAGCGTCGATTAAAGTGCTGCCCCGATGTCCCTAACATGCTTGCTGTAAGACGGGAAAGGATGGGATTGTTATGCAGATAATATTCATGAACCGCTTGTCGAGGTTGGCTGGCAGGGAAGAAGAGGAGTTCGCGCAGCTATGGATCGGCGAGGAGGAGGGTGTGTGGAGCCTGGGCTGGCGTGATTTTTCGGTAAATACTGCCGAGGAGAGTACGGACAGCCTTTGGTATGAAGGTGGATCATGGAATGAGATGCTCTGTGTGTACCGGCATGAATTGGCGGTGAAGATGGGGGCCGGATACCGTCCATTGATTGACGGCGGCTTGCACGAAGAGGAGGTACTGCCCCGCCGGGGCCGGGAGCAGCTGAAGCTGCAGTATTACAGTGAGCATTATAGTCAGGAAAGTATCTATGATGAACTATGCTCTTGGCGCCGGGGCCGTGCATCCAGTGAACGCAAGGCTCCTTACATGCTGGCGAGCAATCGTCTACTGCGCCTGCTTAGTACCTTTCTGCCAAAGACGACAGAAGAGCTTCTGCAAATTCCCGGCATCGGCGAAGCCAAGGCAGCTCAATATGGCGCAGACTGGCTGGCAATAACCTCTGCCGCACCAAGAGAGCGTAATTTTCCGCTGGATTGGGTCTATGAAGAGATTGGGGACGATGAATTCTCCTCCTGGTTATATAAGCAGAAGGAGCTTAAGTATAAGCGACAGCTAGAGCGGCTGCGGCTGAATCGGACTCTGCTTCAGGGTATTGAGAGTGGCCTCGGACTGGAGCAGTTGAAGAACGAGACGGGTGTCAGCCGTAGAGAACTGCTGGAAGCGCTGGAGGAACTGGAGAAAGACGGATACTCTGTGGAGAAACTGATACAGTATGAGCTTGGAAGCATGGCGCATGAAGAGCAACAGGCGGTCTGGAAGGCCTATGAAGAGTTTGGCGACCTGTTCCTGAAGCCGGTACTGTACAAGGTCTATGGCGATACACCACCTGCTGCTGCGGGCGGCCTGGAAGTCCATTATGAACGCCTGCGGCTGATTCGCATCCGGTTCCGGCGGGAGCAGGCTGGAAGCCTTGATTCGGCGATGAGCTTTTAGCATCACGTTACATAGCAAAAAGACGAAGGAATCATGCCCCTCAGGGTGTGAATTCCTTCGTCTTGTACTTTCGTTAGTGATCCTTCATAGCCAGTCTTTTTTACGGAAGATATAGAGCATTCCGCAGCCGAGGGTCAGCATCAGACCAATTACGGTGTAGTAGCCATACTTGCTGTGCAGCTCGGGCATATGGTCAAAGTTCATCCCGTAGATGCCGGTAATGACAGTCAGGGGCATGAATATCGTTGTAATCGCGGTAAAAACTCTCATAATTTCATTGGCACGGTTAGCGATACTGGACTGATAAGCTTCTCGTAAGTTGCCCATCAGATCGCGGTAGGTCTCAAAGGTCTCGGAAATTTTTACGGCATTCTCATAGATGTCGCTGAAGTACTTCTGAAGCTGATCGTCGATCAGCCGGAGATCCTTTTTGTTCAACGTGTTGATAACTTCCTTCTGCGGACCGAGCATTTTCTTGAGCCACAGAATTTCACTGCGCAGACCGATGATTTCACTAAGATGCGATTTCTTCGTATGCATGAGGATATCTTCCTCCAGCTTCTCAATCCGGACTTCAATCCGGTCGCCGACGGAAAAATAGTTATCCACTACAAGGTCAATGAGCAGATACAGAAACTTATCCGGCTCGCTGACTTCTTGCTCCCACAGCATTGGTTTCAGGACACGTAGTTCATTGATCTTCTGCTTCGTCACTGTGATGATAAAATGTCTTCCCAGGAAGACGTTAAGCGCACGTAGGAAAATCTCCTCATCATCAAACCGGATGCTGTTCACTACAATAAAGTAGTGGCTTTCGTAAATTTCAATTTTTGGACGCTGCTCCTCTTCGCTGAGACAATCCTCAACGGCGAGATCATGCAGATTGAACATGGGCTGAATGAGTTCCAGATCCTCCACATCAGCATCGATCCAATAAAATCCCTCACTAGGAGGGGATAATGTTTCATTAATATCATCAATAGGTGTAAAAACCCCTGCGTTGACCAGCCGGATTTTCATCTGATTCACTCCTTCGATCCCTGTCTTCTTCAGGGACATGCTAATAAAAGCACAGAGAAAAAATCAGCTTGGCCGGGGTCATGTCAAGGTGAATCGGCAAATGACGTTTCGAGGGCATGAAGAAGAACTGCTCCCGCCGCCGGCAAGCTGATGTTAATCCTGTGTGGTTGTTCGTTCTGTACATTGAGCTGCGAACTCGGGTCGCCCTCCATAATCCTCTCACCTCATCTTGTCGTCCAGTTTAAAACCCTTGTCTAGTATAACGCCGGGGTATGCCTCTTTCAAGGAAAATTCTTGTCATTTTCAAGGCTCTTCAGCATTGTATGGACTTGACGAGAAGTGGGTTCATGATTTAAAGTGAATTTTAAGAAAATTCAACTGAATACAGCTAAATCTTATCAAGAGCAGGTGGAGGGACTAGCCCGATGAAACCCGGCAACCGGCGTGAAGACGCACGGTGCTAATTCTTGCAGGAGACTTTGAAGCGGGCTGATGTCCGGTGAAGATTTCTGGCAGATGAGAGAGGCGCATATGTGAATAAATATGACCTTTCTCGTTCAGAGTGAGGTCTTTTTTGTTTACCCAATGTTAACAGCCGCCAAGCGGTATTCTATTACCAAGGAGTGAAGACGAGAAATGCCAATTAAGATTCCAGACAGTCTGCCGGCGAAAGAGATATTGTCGGGAGAAAATATTTTTATCATGGACGAGAGCGAGGCGTTTCATCAGGATATACGTCCCTTGCGCCTTGCCATTCTAAATTTGATGCCTACCAAAGAAACCACGGAAACTCAGTTGCTCCGGTTGATCGGTAACTCGCCGCTTCAGGTGGACATCGTGCTGCTGCGTCCCCGTTCCCATACTTCGAAGAACACGTCGGCGGAGCATCTGAACAGCTTCTACACGACCTTCGATGAGATTAGCCACCGCCGGTTTGACGGACTTATCGTGACTGGTGCTCCTGTGGAGCAGATGGATTTTGAAGACGTAACGTACTGGGAAGAGCTGAAAGAGATTTTTGAGTGGAGTAAAGACAATGTTACTTCCACTATGCATATCTGTTGGGCTGCACAAGCCGGACTGTATCATCACTTCGGTGTGCGCAAGGAAGCATTGTCTGAGAAATGTTTTGGCGTATTCCCTCACACACTGAACCATAATAATGTAAAGCTGCTGCGCGGGTTCGATGAACTGTTCTATGTTCCGCATTCCCGGCACACGGATGTGTCCCGCAAAGATATCGAGAGTAACCCGGATCTGCAAATTCTGGCTGAATCGGAAGAAGCGGGCATTTATCTGGTAGCTACCAAGGATGGCCGACAAATCTTTGTCACCGGCCACTCTGAATACGATCCCCTTTCTCTGAAGTGGGAGTATGATCGTGATGTTGCCAAGGGCATGGAAATGGCGCTGCCGAAGAACTATTTTCCAAAAGACGATCCGGAGCGTACTCCGCCGGCGACTTGGCGCGCTCATGCTAACTTATTGTTCTCTAATTGGCTCAATTACTATGTATACCAAGAAACACCCTATGACATTGGTCCCATCATTTAAGTTATAGATGAGCATGCAGCAGTGTACTTACTATTAGGAGGTTATATGGAATGGACGACAAACTGAGGATTGAGAGCAGACTAGCCCAAATAGGATCGCTGGAAGACCCGGCCACTGGCGCGGTGAACTTCCCTATCTATAATGCAACGGCGTTCCGCCACCCAAAGCTGGGGCAAAGTACAGGCTTTGACTATAGCCGCACTAAAAGCCCGACCCGTTCTGTGCTGGAAACGGCAGCGGCGCAATTGGAATCCGGAGATGCTGCATTTGCCTGTAGTTCCGGTATGGCCGCATTACAAACGATCTTCAGCCTGTTCGGACAAGGGGATCATCTGATTGTATCACTGGATCTCTACGGGGGAACTTACCGTTTGCTGGAGCGGATCATGTCCAAGTTCGGGGTGAGCGCTTCTTATGTGGACACCAACGATCTAGAGGCGCTGGAATCGGTTCGCCGTCCGGAGACGAAAGCCGTTGTGATCGAGACACCAACCAATCCATTAATGATGATCACGGATATAGAGGCTGTCTGTACATGGGCCAAGTCGCATGAGTTGCTTACCATTGTAGACAATACGCTGCTGACGCCATTCTTCCAGCGTCCGCTGGAACTCGGAGCCGATATCATTATCCACAGTGCTACCAAATATTTGGGCGGTCATAATGACGTGCTGGCAGGTCTAATTGTGACCAAGGGAGCGGAGCTGTCTGCTGAAATGGCGATTCTGCATAATTCCATCGGCGCAGTATTGGGGCCAACCGACAGCTACCAATTGATGAGAGGTATGAAGACGCTGGCATTACGCATGGAGCGTCATGAGAGCAATTCACTGGAACTGGCTCATTATCTGAAAGGACATTCGGCTATCGCTGAGGTCTTCCATCCGGGTCTGCCGGAGCATCCGGGCTTTGAGATCCAGAACCGTCAGTCATCCGGAAATACCGGTATTTTCTCCTTCAAAGTGAAGGATGCGAGATATGTGGAGCCAATTCTTCGCCACATCCGTCTAATTGCCTTTGCCGAAAGTCTTGGTGGTGTAGAATCGCTAATGACTTATCCTACGGTGCAGACCCATGCCGATATTCCGGTTGAAATCCGTGATGCGGTGGGTGTTGATGACCGGTTGCTGCGCTTCTCGGTTGGCATAGAGCATATTGATGATCTGATCGCGGATCTAGGCCATGCACTGGAACAGGCACGTATTGAGATTGAAACAGCAGATGCACAAGGAGGCCAGGCATAATGAGTGATAACAACGTGAACAAAGATAAGAAGAATAATCTCAAATTCGCTACCCGTCTGCTGCACTTTGGCAGCGAGATTGACAAAGCCACTGGCGCTTCCAGTGTGCCGATCTATCAGGCTTCGACGTTCCATCATGAGGATATTCATAATCCGCCGCTGCATGACTATAGCCGGTCAGGCAATCCGACCCGTCAGGCGCTTGAGGATTATATCGCTCTGCTGGAAGGCGGGGAGCGCGGTTTCGCCTATGCCTCCGGCATGGCAGCTATCTCCAGCACGTTCCTCATGCTGTCCTCCGGTGATCATGTGATCGTTACTGAGGATGTCTATGGCGGTACATACCGGCTATTGACGCTCATCCTGAACCGTCTGAACATTGAAAGCACGTTTGTGGATATGACGGATCTTGAGCAGGTCAAAGCTGCGCTTCAGCCGAACACGAAAGCCGTATATATGGAAACTCCGTCGAATCCGACGCTGAAAATTACGGATGTTGCCGCTGTCTGCGAATGGGCCAAGAGTCATGAGCTTCTGACTATCCTGGATAATACATTCATGACCCCGTACTACCAGCGTCCAATCGAACAGGGCGTGGATATTGTCCTGCACAGTGCGACAAAATTCCTTGGCGGTCACAGCGATGTGTTGGCTGGTCTTGCCGTAGCGCGTACCGCAGAGATTGGCAAGCAGCTCAAAATGCTGCAAAACGGTCTCGGCACCGTGCTGGCTCCGCAGGAAAGCTGGCTCTTGATGCGCGGAATGAAGACGCTCGAGGCGCGCATGGCGCATAGCGAGATCAGCGCAGCCAAGCTTGCGGCCTGGCTTGACGCCCGCAGCGATATTACGGCTGTGTTCTACCCGGGACTGGCAAATCATCCGGGACGCGAGATCCATGAATCGCAATCCAGCGGTTACGGCGCGGTCGTCTCGTTCGATGTTGGCTCCGGTGAGCGGGCTAAGCGTGTGCTGAACAAGGTGACGCTGCCGCTTGTTGCGGTCAGCCTTGGCGCAGTGGAGAGCATCCTGTCCTACCCGGCTTTGATGTCCCATGCGGCGATGCCGGCAGAGGTTCGGGCGGCTCGCGGTATTACAGACGGACTGCTTCGCTTCTCGGTCGGCCTAGAGTCCATCGAGGATCTCATTGTTGATCTGGAGCAGGCGCTTGCGGAAGAATAATTAAGGTTAGGACGGACAGTTTCGTTTTCGGACGAAGCTGTCCTTTTTGAATTCAGAAACGGTTCTGTGAGCGGGGATGGTATGTTTTTTTACATGGAGGAAGGCCTTTTCCAAAAGATGGTTAAGGTCGTTAGACTTTGTGAAAAAAATTTCTCAAGCGGTCCGGATTGTGTTACGATGAAGGAACGAACATATTCAATTGTCTTATAAATTTTATGAAAATACCATAAAGATATGGGTTTTAAAGGAGGCTGCGAACGATGAGTGCGATAGACCTGATCTTGGATAAAGCGCTGCGGGGAGACCGGCTTGGGCTGGAGGATACCGTAAGATTGTTCGAGAGTAACGAGATTGAGAAAATGGGCGCTGCTGCCGACATTATTATGAAACGTTGGCATCCGGACCCGATGGCGACCTTCGTCATTGGCCGCAATGTTAACTATACGAATGTGTGTGATGTGTACTGCCGTTTTTGTGCCTTTTACCGCAGACCGGGCTCTGATGAGGGGTACGTACTACCGGATGAACTTATTTTCCAAAAAATTTCCGAGACGATTGCTGTCAACGGGACTGAAATTCTAATGCAGGGGGGCGTGAACCCTAATCTGCCTTTCAATTACTACACCGATTTGCTGCGTGGGATCAAGCAACGCTTCCCGGAAATTACGATGCACTCCTTCTCACCTGCTGAAATCATGAAGATGAAGGAAGTCTCTGGTCTGTCACTGGAAGAAGTTATCCGCGAGATTCATGCAGCTGGACTGGATTCACTTCCAGGCGGTGGTGCCGAAATTCTCGATGACCGTACACGCCGTAAAATCAGCCGTCTTAAAGGCTCCTGGCGCGACTGGATGGACGTTATGCAGACCGCGCATAAAGTCGGTATGAACACGACGGCGACTATGGTCATTGGTCTTGGCGAGACTATGGAAGAGCGGGCACTGCATTTGCTGCGAGTGCGTGAAGCTCAAGATGAGTGCATTGCTAATAAGTATGACTCCGAAGGCTTCCTGGCCTTTATCTCCTGGACCTTCCAGCCGGATAATACCAACCTGAAGCTGGACAGACAGACACCTGAAGAGTACCTGAAGACAGTAGCGATCAGCCGTCTGGTGCTAGACAACATCAAGAACTTCCAATCTTCCTGGGTAACTATGGGGCCGGAAGTCGGCAAGCTGTCGCTGCAATATGGCTGCAACGATTTCGGCAGCACAATGATTGAAGAGAACGTTGTGTCCTCTGCGGGCGCTACGTACAAAGTTAACATCGAGTCCATCACCCAACTGATCCGGGAAGCTGGTAAAATCCCGGCACAACGCAACACGCGTTACGATATCCTGCGGGTGTTCGATGATGCCAATGCGAAGATCGACAATGATTTTGTAATGCAGAACTAAGCATAGGGGCTGCTACTTTTAGAGTTTCGAGGCTAAATATAGACTGTAGATTCATTCGGGGAAAACGAATGTGTCTACAGTCTTTTATTTTTTTGCTGAAATAATAATTTACATCAATATCCAAAAGTGATATCATTTAAATATCAAATGAATATCTATTTAGGGGGATTCACATGACGGAAAAAAATCTTCGCCCGGTTAGCGGCTTTTGGGTTATTGCTCTGCTGATTCTTTGTCTGGCTGGTGGGATATACGGCTCTGTTCAGGAGTATGTTGTCGTTCCTGTCATACTGTTCGTAGCAGCAGCTGTACTGCTGACCAGTATTACGGTAGTTCAACCGAACAAGTCAGTTGTGGTGACCTTCTTCGGGCAGTACGTTGGAACGATATCTGCGAGCGGGTTATGGGCGGTTATACCGTTCAGTGGTCGTAAGACAGTCTCGCTGCGGGTTCGTAATTTCAACAGCGCCAAATTGAAGGTGAACGATGTTGAGGGGAACCCGATTGAAATTGCAGCAGTTATTGTATTTAAGGTGATTAATTCTGCCAAGGCACTCTTCGATGTCGATAAATATATGGAGTTCGTAGAGATACAGAGTGAGACAGCGCTACGTCATGTAGCAAGCAAATATCCTTATGACAACTTCAATGAAGCCGGAATGTCCTTGCGGGCTAACGCCGATGAAATTGCCAAGGAGCTGGCAAGCGAACTGCAGGACCGATTGTCTATCTCTGGCGTCGAAGTCATTGAGGCAAGGCTAACGCACTTGGCTTACTCGACTGAAATTGCCAGCACGATGCTTCAGCGTCAGCAGGCGTCGGCGATTCTGTCCGCACGGCAGATCATTGTTGAAGGTGCTGTGGGCATGGTGGATATGGCAATCAAGCAGCTTAAAGAGAGCGGTGTAGTAGAACTGGATGAAGAACGCAAAGCGGCGATGATTAATAATTTGATGGTGGCGATCGTGTCCGAGCGTGGAGCTAGCCCGGTCATTAACGCTGGCTCGTTGTATTAAGGCGGTATATTATGGCGGCCAAGAAAAGCTTTCCGCTGCGGATTGATCCAGAGCTGCATGAAGCGCTGGAGCGATGGGCAGGGGAGGAGTTCCGCAGCGTAAACGGACACATCGAGTATCTGCTGCGTGAGTCGTTGAAGCGTGCTGGTCGCTTGCCCCAAAAGAAACGCCGCGAAGAATGATTCTGATTCGGGAAGTGCGGCGGCTGGCAGCATCAATAATGATTTTCTCATGTATAACAAGGATGGGCTTCTTCTGGCTTGACTGCCAGGGGAGGTCCGATTTATAATTTACTGGTAAATTCACGCGAACAGCTTTGACAAAGATATGGACCAATAGCTTTGGACCGTCCAGAGAGAGGAAACAATGGCTGCAAGTTCCTCCGGTATCCGGCTTTTGATTTACCCCTTTGTAGCTGCGGTTATGAACTCCCGCGAACCGTCCTCTGGACAAGTCTTGGGACAGTAAGAATCGCCGGTTCATGGCCGTTATTCCCATGCTGACTAAGGATTCTGTCCCCAAGAAGTCGCTTTATTGGCGATAGGGTGAGGAATCGAATTTGGGTGGAACCACGGGTGCAATCACTCGTCCCTTTGCGGGACGGGTGTTTTTTGTTGCATGGAACATTTCGTTCCGTACAAGTAAGCGACCTACGGGTCTAATGATTCTTGAGGAGGAAATATAATGGCAGTAAGCATTAAGCTACCGGACGGCTCAGTCCGGGAATACGCGGAAGGCAGCACAATTGATGATGTAGCGGCTTCCATCAGCAGCGGACTCCGCAAGAACGCCGCTGCAGGCAAATTGAACGGAATCGTCGTCGACTTGTCGACCCCACTTCAGGAAGGGGCGCTGATAGAGATCGTGACCCTGGATTCGCCGGAAGGTCTCGAAGTGATGCGTCACAGTACTGCGCATTTGATGGCTCAAGCAGCTAAGCGCCTGTTCGGAGCTAAAGAAGTCAAGCTGGGCGTAGGTCCAGTCATTGAAGATGGCTTCTATTATGATATGGATTTGGAACATCCGCTTAATCCTGAGGATCTGCTCAAGATTGAGAAGGAAATGGAGCGTATTGTTAACGAGAATCTGCCGATCGTGCGCAAAGAGGTTAGCCGTAAGGAAGCACTCGATATTTTCGGAGACCTGGGTGATCCTTACAAGCTGGAACTGATTGAGGCGCTGCCTGAGGATAGCATTATTACGATCTATGAGCAGGGCGAGTTCTTTGACCTGTGCCGTGGTCCGCACGTACCGTCCACTTCTAAGATCAAAGTCTTCAAGCTGATGAGCGTTGCTGGTGCATACTGGCGCGGAGACAGCAAGAACAAGATGCTGCAACGCGTGTATGGCACAGCATGGATCAAGAAAGCTCAGTTGGATGAGCACTTGCGTCTGCTCGAGGAAGCGAAGAAACGCGATCACCGTAAGCTAGGGAAAGAGCTGGAGATTTTCACATTCAATCAGCTCGTTGGTCAAGGTCTGCCAATTTGGTTGCCTAAGGGTGCCAAGCTGCGCAGCATTCTTGAGCGTTATATTGTCGATCTTGAAGCCAGCTTGGGCTACCAGCATGTATACACTCCAGTACTGGGAAATGTAGATTTGTACAAGACCTCCGGTCACTGGGAGCACTATCAAGAAGACATGTTCCCTAAGATGACTATCGACAACGAAGAGTTCGTTCTTCGTCCGATGAACTGTCCGCACCATATGATGATCTATAAGAGCTCTATGCACAGCTACCGTGACCTTCCGATCCGTATCGCAGAGCTGGGTATCCAGCACCGCTACGAGATGTCTGGCGCTCTGACTGGTCTTCACCGTGTGCGTTCAATGACCCTGAATGACTCCCATATTTTCTGTCGTCTGGATCAAATCAAAGGCGAATTTATTCGTGTAATTGAGCTGATTCAGCAGGTATACAAGGATTTCGGCATCAACGATTACCGTTTCCGCTTGTCTTACCGTGATCCGAAGGATACTGAGAAATATTTTGCCAATGATGAAATGTGGGACACCGCTCAACGTATGTTGCGTGAAGTTGTAGAGGAAGCGGGTCTGCCATTCTACGAAGCTGAAGGCGAAGCGGCGTTCTATGGTCCGAAACTCGACGTACAAATCAAGACTGTGCTTGGCAAAGAAGAAACATTGTCCACAGTCCAAATTGACTTCCTGCTGCCAGAACGCTTTGAATTGGAGTATATTGGCGATGATGGCCAGAAGCACCGTCCGGTAGTATTGCACCGTGGTATTCTGGGTACGATGGAGCGTTTTGTCGCATTCCTGCTGGAGAATTTTGCGGGTTCCATGCCACTCTGGTTGTCGCCTGAGCAGGTTAAGGTTATTCCGGTCTCCACTGCATTCGATGACTATGCCAACGAAGTAACCGATAAGCTTCGCCGCCGCGGAATTACAGCCGTTGCGGACCTGCGCAACGAGAAGCTGGGCTACAAGATTCGTGAAGCACAGCTGGAGAAGCTGCCTTACATGTTCATTGTGGGTGAGAACGAGATGAATGCTGGTTCCGTCTCAGTCCGCAAGCGTGGTGAAGGTGACCTTGGAGCCAAGCCGGTTCAGGAAGTCATTGAACTGCTGTCCCAGGAAATCGCTGATCGTGTTATTTCCTAAGATCAACAAGCTAATCTAACTACCAAGTATAAGAAGAACAAAAGAAAGTAACAAAAAGCAAGAAGGAACGAAGGGGAAAGTTTGGAACTGTAGGAGCGTAGCGCTCGCATTTGTCAGCAGATTTCAACTGCTAGAGGCAGTTTAATCAAAGAAATCTGAAGACAACAGCGACCGGAAGTCCAAACATTCCACCGTAGTGACGACCCAGCCTTACGTTAGGATCTTAAGTTCGTCTTATATAAAAAACCTCTGAATATATGCCCGTGGGCGACAGTTTTACTGTTCCCTACGTATAAAATTTTGAGAATAGGGAAACCTTCGCTAATAGGGGGAGGTTTATCTTATGAACAAAATGGGCATGTTTCAGAGGTTTTGGTGTTTAATCGTCACTGCAGCGCTTCTGCTGGGCGTAGCCGGAATATACCCGGAGTCACGGCAAAAGGCAGTGCAAGCAGACGGTCTGAGTCCTGGAATCCAGACCGCCCGTGCGACAATATATTCGAACGAAGTCTACACACCACCGGTAACGGCACCACCTACGCAGCGGGATGCTGTACAAGTTCCTAAGGCTTCAACGCCGCCCGTAACGCAGAAGAAGGGTAGCGAGGCTCCAGCGAAGGCGCCCGCATCCGTACCTGTAGCAGCACCAGCAAGAGAGCAGATTATTACGTCAATGAAGGTCACAGCAACGGGTTATACCGCAGGGTACGAATCGACCGGGAAAACCGCCAAGCACCCGGAATATGGAATTACATATTCTGGTGTTAAAGTTCGCCGCGACAAAAATACGATTTCAACGATAGCAGCGGACCCTAAAGTGCTCCCGCTAGGCAGCATCCTCTATGTTCCTGACTATGGCTATGCTGTGGTAGCAGATACAGGTTCTGCGATTAAGGGACGGAAAATCGATCTTTATTTTGCCACTACCAAGCAGGTCTACAAGGAATGGGGTAAAAAAACAGTGGTGGTGCATGTGATCAAGCGGGGTAATGGAAAATGTACAGAAGCTATGCTGAAGAACCTCAGCCATGCGATCCAAACTTACAATTCCGTTCCGCCAAATCTGCTGGAAGAAGTCATCTAGCATTGAGAACTGCGGCATCTGCTTCACGGTTTGAAATATAATTCACTTGGCCATGCATAATCTATGCGGCCATTTCCCATAATACGGACTGGGGCAATGATTCATTGCCTCGTCCGGACCAACCTCACTGGCCTGGTGTAACCATGTCATGAGGAGAAAAAGGGAGGTGAATTCCGTGGCTAACTCCAAGAAACCAAAAGTTCAAGAAAACTATAAAACACCGAATGAAAAATACAATGCTGAGTTTGCGGTTGAAAATGACGGCGCAAACAGCAAGAGCAACACATCTGTTGCTAAGCCGGTTCAAAAACCGCAGCAATAATTATCTTACAGCAGACCTCTGCTGAAGAATCAGACTGCCCTCATCAGCGATAAAGCTGCCGGGGGCAGTCTTTTTATTATGAAATCTGTAGGGAAGATAATTTTCAACCTTAAAAGTATATTTTAACCAATTTAAGTGTTAATATTGATAAAAAAGAAATATTTTCTTCAAGCCCAAACATTCCACCATAGTGACGACCAGGCCTTGCGTTCGGATCTTAAGTTCTTCTTGTATAGTACATATAAAATAAGCGAAGAAAGGGTTTTGTCCGTATGAAGAAGAGGCATTTTAGATTAACTGTGAGAGTAAAATTAGTGGTCTCTTTCATTGGAGTAGTAATTGTGCCCTCGCTGATCATTGGTACGATGGCTGCGCAAAGCTCCAGGAACCATATGCGCCAGCAAATGCTGAATAGTGCGCAACAAAGTGTGGAGACGGTTAATTCAATTATCAGTCACAGCATCGAGTCGAAAAAAAGTGATGTTGATTTCATCACTAGGACACTGGAAGGTTCTACGCTGCAAGGTCCGGCTGCTCAGAATCTGGTCCCCATGCTGGAACAATATCTGGGACTGAACCCAGACATCAATAATGCATACATAGGCACCGCAGAGGGTGCAACCATTCAGGGCAGCGGGACAGAACGTTTGAACAATGATCCTCGTGAACAGGATTGGTACAAGTCTGCCTTGGCAGACCCTGGTCAAATCAGCCTTACTCCCGTTGTGCTGGATGCCAAAGGCAGCCCAGAGATCATTATGTCGAAAGCGGTTGCAAATGGCGCAGGAGTGTTAGGTGTATCCCTTAACCTCGACGCGATCCGAACGGAGTCCAGCATTACAATAGGCAAGGAAGGATATGTCATCGTGCTGGACAGCAACAAAAAGATAGTGGTGCATCCTAACCTTAAAACGGCTGAACCAGGTGGAGCCAGCTACACGGAGCAGATGTTTGCCGACAAGAGTGGGAACTTTGAGTATTTGCTGGATGACCGGGAGAAGGAAATGTTCTTTACGACCAATGAGCTGACTGGCTGGAAAATAGGGGGAACACTCTACGTCAGTGAGATGAACGCGGGTGCCGAGGCTATTAAGAAAACAGTGAATATTACGATTGCCATCATTTTGATTATTATGATCACTGTTAGCCAGTTTATTGTCAGCACCATCATTCGGCCTCTGAACAAGCTCAAGTCAGCTGCTGAACGGATCAGCAAAGGTGATCTGACGGAAAATGTGGATACCCGAAGAAAGGATGAGTTTGGAGACGTGGCCCGTAGCTTTCAGAACATGGTTGATAATCTGAGAGCAATGATCATGGGTGTTCAGGAAACGACGGATTTGGTATCGTCGTCCGCTGAGGAGCTGGCCGCTGGCGCAGAGCAGACCAATCAGGCTATAGAACAGGTTAGTGTGGCGGTACAGTCGCTGTGTACGGGCAGCGAGCGTCAGGTCGAGCGTGTGCAAAAGGGAGCGCAGAGTATGGAGTACATGGCAGCGGAAATTGGGATATTGTCGAGCCGCATGCAGGAGGTATCAGCCGGGATGATCCAGACCTCTGCGGCGGCCACAGATGGTAACGCAGCGGCAGAACAGGCGGTCCAACAAATCCACCGTGTGCAGGAGACTGTGGAGCGGCTTGACGAGGTTGTCTTCAAACTGGAGGAACGCTCGTCGGAGATTGGGAGTATCGTGGATGTAATTACCGGCATCTCCCGGCAGACCAATCTGCTGGCACTTAACGCCTCCATTGAGGCAGCCCGTGCCGGAGAGCTGGGCCGGGGGTTCGCAGTGGTTGCCAATGAGGTGCGGAAGCTGGCTTTTAACTCGGAGGAATCCGCCTCCCGAATCAGTGAATTGATACAAGCAGTCAAGCAGCATGTTGAGGAAGTGGCAACGGAAATGCAGCATGCGAAGGAGAAAGTGTCCGGCGGAATCGAAGCGGTCAGTCTGTCCGGCTATTCTTTTGCCGAGATTACAGGAACTGTGAACCAGTCGGCTTCAACCCTGGGAGAGCTTGCCAAGGCGGTAGAAGCTATGACCCATGAAGTAGCGGGGGTGACAGAGCATATGGAACAGATTCGGAGCATCTCTAAGGAATCTGCCGGTATTACGGATTCTGTCTCAGCAGCTACTGAGGAACAGCTTGCGTCTACAGAGGAGATAACCTCTTCTTCCGTAGGTTTAGGCCAGATGGCAGAACAGTTGCGGCTGCTTGTGCTCCGTTTTAAGATTCACTAAGATCAACTACAACCTGTAATTAGATGTAATATAATCCCATATTCCTCGGTCTTGAGGCTGAGATGCTTTTCCTTCTCCCGCCGCTGTACCAAGACCTTGTCTTCCTGTAGACTGAGGTCATAAGGTTAGCGAAGAATGTAAATTCATTTAAAAGGGGGAAGTCAAGTATGAAACGAAGAATTTCGAGCCAGATCCTGAGCGGGCTAGTGCTCATCGTTATCGGCGGCATGTTTTTGCTGAGGCAGATGGGATATACCAGTTTTAGCATAGGGTATCTAATCTCCAACTTCTGGCCGGCCATTCTGATTTTTTTGGGCTTGCAGCGTCTGCTGTCCACCGGCGATTACAGCTCCAGAGGTTCATCCGCAATTGGCGGACTATTTTTTCTGGCGATAGGCGTCTATTTCCTGGGACGAAATCTGGGTTGGTTTTACCTGTCGGCCGGTGATTTTTTCAAAATGTTCATTCCGGTGATGCTGATCGGCGGCGGGCTGTATGTTATTTTCAAACCGCGCAGGAATGATCCTCCTGTGCCACCACCGCCGCCATCGCCACCGGATTTCTTCCCACCAGGCAAGAAAACGGTCGATGTAGAGCCTCCACAGCCGCTGGAGTCGACACTAGATGAACAGTTTGAGCAGAAATTCGGCAAGCCCTTTGGATCGTCATCCTTTGAAGACCCAAAGGCCTCTTCTGAACGAAAAAACTGGGATCAGTACCCGCAAAATGATGACGAGGAGGATGGGCCTCGCTTCAATTCTGCCTTCGACCGCTTGAAAGATAAGCATGAGCGTCATTTGAACAAACACTATGACCGTCAGGAACGTCATGCACGCAGATTTCAGGAGCGCCAGGAACGCCATGCCCACAGAGACCAGGAGCGCCAAGAACGCCATGCTCGCAGACATGGAGAATGGGACGAGGAGTATGACCATCACCATCACGGCAGCAAGGATTCGACAAACCGTTCAGCTTTTATCGGCGATATTCATATGGGCCGCGACCATTTTCAACTTAAGCACACGAACATTTCGCAATTCATTGGCGACACCGTCATTGATCTGACCAACGCGCAGATTGCCTACGGAGAGACCAAGATCAACATCTCGGCCTTTGTCGGTGACATTAAGGTATTTATTCCCGATGATATGGATTTGGGCGTTTCGGTTAACAGCAGCTCCTTCATCGGGGATATGCAAGTGCTGGATGAATCTCGTAGCGGGTTCATGAGCAATGTTCAGTTCAAGACGCCATATTATAAGGAACGCGGCAAAAAAGTCCGGATAACCGTCAGTGCTTTTATCGGAGATGTTAAAGTGAAGTCGGTGGGCTAGGAAGATGGGAACGATACTTCATAATACGAAATGGGTGTTGTTGCTCTATTTTCTGCTCAGCGGCGGAGTGTCAGCCGGACTGGTGTATGCGGGAACCTGCCTTGGTTATATTGAGGTCGTGGACTATCGGATGTGGTTGTATCTTACACTCGGAATAATACTGTTCACGGTCATTGTAGGCTATATGGCCGTCCAACGTATCCAGCGCCGGATTGATCATCTCGATCTGAATATGTTGCAGGTAGCAAAAGGGAACCTGTCTGTACGGATGCCGGAGAGTGACGATCAGTCTTTTGCCAGAGTGTATCATGAATTTAATGTGATGATGGATGCGGTGGAGAACAAGATGAAGCTTCTGCAGCGTCTTGGAGAGCAGGAAGTCATCGAGAAGGAAAAGGCAGCGGAGAGTGCGGTATTGGAGGAACGACGGCGGATGGCCCGTGATTTGCATGATACGGTGAGCCAGCAGCTGTTCGCGATCCATATGTCCGCTTCTTCGCTGCCTAAAGTGCTGGAACGCAACCAGGCGCATGGGCAGACTGTGATGGATCAGTTGATTACGATGTCTCAAATGGCGCAGAAGCAGATGCGTGCGCTGATCGCGCAGTTACGCCCGGTGGAGCTGGAGGGACGAAACCTGTTCGAAGCGCTGGAAAAATGGTTTCCTGATTATTGTCGTCAAAATGGCCTCAAAGGTATAAAGGAGCTTGAACTGCAGGGAGAGTTATCCGAAGCGATAGAGCATCAGCTGTTCCTGATTATTCAGGAGGCGATGGCGAACATCGTCAAGCATGCGGATGCGCGTCTTGTCAGTCTGTCACTACGTGAAGGGCCCCGGCAGGTTGTGCTAAGTATCAGTGACGACGGTCAGGGCTTTGAGCATGTCCAGCAAAAGCAGGGTTCGTACGGACTTACCACGATGCGCGAGCGTGCGGAGAAGCTGGGCGGCCAGGTGGAGATTATTAGCCGCAAAGGTGCAGGAACGACCATTCGCGTACATATTCCCAAGTTCATCCAGGGTGATGAGGGACGGCAACTGCCGAAGGTCTCCGGCACTGAATATCGGGAAGAGGAGGACGGGATATGAGCGCCATAAAAGTACTGCTGGTGGATGATCATGATATGGTTCGGATGGGCCTCAAAACTTATCTTATGCTGGAGCCAACCTTCGAGGTCATTGGCGAAGCTTCTAATGGACAGCAAGCGCTGGAGATGCTGCGTGCCGGCGGTGGACAGGATCTTCCTGATCTTGTGCTAATGGACCTGATGATGCCGATTATGAACGGGGCGGAGACGACCAGAGCTGTCTTGTCGGAGTTTCCTGGGCTCAAAATCGTCATCCTGACCAGTTTTCTGGAGGATGATCTGGTTGTAGATGCTATTGAAGCCGGCGCGGTCAGCTATGTCCTTAAGACCGTATCCGCCGAAGAGCTAATCTATGCACTACAGGGCGCTTATCGGGGCATGCCAGTGATGACCGGTGATGTGTCACAGGCGCTGACACGTGGTATTCGCCAGCGTACCGTGCAGGGGGATTCCTCCGGCCTCACCGAGCGGGAGAAGGAAGTGCTGCTGCTCATTGCCGAGGGCAAGAGCAATAAGGATATTGGCGAGGAGCTCCATATCAGCATTAAGACCGTCAAGACACATGTCAGCAACCTGCTGATGAAGTGCGAGCTGGATGACCGCACGCAGCTTGCCATTTACGCTCACCGGAAGGGCTGGGCGCAGGGGTAGTTGTGGTTGTGTTGAGGCTAAAGTTAAAGTTTAAGTGCTGAACATATGGTAGGTCAAAATTAAAGTAGAAGTGGAGAGCTTATGTTGAAGTTGTAGTTTATACTCAAACAGAATATCAGGCGTTATTCTGTAAAGTTAGGGCTTAGCTCAAAGATCTCCTATCCTCTGTACCAGGCTTCTTAATAGTGAAATGGCGCTACCTTCCCAACTAAGAGCATTTTTGTACCTTATTTTCCTTTAATATAGACAAATACGCTAAATAGAGGCATTTTTGTATCTTAATTTCGAAAAAGGTACTCTGAAAGGGTTATGATGGAAGAATTAACGTACAATATTGCACTTAATTCCGTCTATCTCCCATCTTCAGACTATTTAAGGTACAAAATTGCCGTTAATTACACTTCAGAGTAACGTCTAGGCTTTGTTTGATATATTAACACGTTTTATATTGTATCCAACTTGGACGCAAAAATAGAGAGGCACTATAAGTTGGGGGTGTGATCCAAGTTATAGTGCCTTTTTCTGTTGGGTATGGTAGCAAGCTCAAATAATTGAGCGCACCTATTCACGTTCATCACTCGTTCAACACTGTCTATAGCTGAACTAATCAGTAATTGCCACGGGCGCATGGGAACCGCGCCCGAACTATTTGTTCACTCCCTGTAGAGGGTGAGCGGGCGGGGATCAGGGCGCAAAGTTTACGGCCGCCTTTGAAATCATGTTCCACCCGCAGGGTTCTATTCAAGGAACATGATTTCAACAGCGGTGGAGCCTGAGCCCCGCCGAGCGATCCCAGCCCACATGTTATGAGCCCCGTCAGCGATCCCAGCCCACGTGCTACGAAACCCGCCAGCGATCCCAGCCCACATGCAATGAGCCCCGCCGAGCGATCCCAGCCCACATGCAATGAGTCCCATCAGCGATCCCAGCCCATATGCAATGAGCCCCGTCAGCGATCCCCCTATGTTTCCTTTTCTATTCGCCCGCACCTATCTTTTATCTGCGCTTAAATTGTTTTTAATGTGACCTTAAGGTTTAAAGTACAAAATAAGACCATGAAAACAAATTAAACCTTGCCACACGATAGGCAGGGCGCGGGAGGAAAGAAACATGGACGAGAACAAAAACAGATTTAACCGTGACAACGAACCTGAATCTGATCGGGAATGGAACAACGGTAGCAATGGCAACCAGTCCTCCGAAACAAGCTCATCATATTACTACTCTTACGGACCTTTTAAATCCTTGAATAAAGAAGAACTGGACAACGACAGTAATGTAGAACACTACAACCGGCGGGAACCGGAGCGGGTGGAGATTACACCTCCGCAGCCTGTAAGACCTCTTTCTTACAGCCCGGCGGTCCGCCCCACAGGTTATGACGGAAACGGTGGAGGCAAGGGCGGCAATGGTGGGAACGGTGATGGCGGCGGTAACGGCTGGCAATACAATCGCAAGCCGAAAAGTTCGTTTAAAACAGTGTTGGTTTCTTTTCTCGCCGGAATGATCGTGCTTTCAGGGTCGATGTACATGGCCGACCGCGGCAATTGGTTCACACCGGATACAGCAAGCTCAATTAACGGAAGCGGAACAAACACTTCTGCTTCGGCGCCGAGCGAAAGTGCTATGGCAAAACCTACGACGACAACGGCGTCCTTGGTTACTGGAAAAGGCGATGTTTCAGGCGTAGTGGATCATGTTGGCCCGGCAGTCGTCAAGATTGAGACATTGGTGAACCAAAGCTCGCGCAGCAGAGGACAAAGTATTCCGAACAGCAATGATCCGTTCTCACAATTCTTTTTCGGAGACCAGTTCGGTGGTGGTGGCTCTTCCCAGTCAGAACCGGAACAGCAATCCCCATCTGACAAGGGTTCATCCTCTCAACTGGTTCCATACGGGATTGGTACAGGTTTCATCTACGACAAGGCTGGATATATCCTGACCAACCAGCACGTTATCAACGGTGCTGATGTCATTCAGGTTACTGTGGATGGCAACACCAAACCTTATGAAGCCAAACTGCTCGGCTCCAGCAAAGATTTGGATCTGGCTGTACTGAAGATTGAAGGCAACAATAATTTCCCTGTAGTAGCACTGGGTGATTCCGATTCGCTGAAAGTCGGTTCGGAAGTTGTAGCCATCGGTAACCCGCAAGGATTCGATCATACCGTTACTGCAGGTGTGCTAAGTGCCAAGGGCCGCAGCATTGATATTAACGAAGAAGATGGCAGTGGTACAAGAAACTACAAAAACCTGCTCCAAACAGATGCGTCCATCAACCCAGGTAACTCTGGCGGTCCATTGCTTAATGTGAACGGTGAGGTCATTGGCATGAACGTAGCTGTAAGTACTGATTCACAAGGTATTGGTTTCGCGATTGCTGTGAATACAATCAAGAATGTCGTTGACAAGCTGGAAGCGAATCAGGCGATTCCGAAAGAGCCCGTTCCGTTCATTGGTGCAACCCTCATGACGATTACAGATGAAGTGGCCAAACAAATGGGTACTGATATTAAAGAAGGATCTGTAGTTGCAGATATTGTTTTCAGATCGCCAGCTTATAACGCAGACCTCCGTCCTTACGACATTATTACCGGAGTAGGCGGCAAGAAGTATGCAACCAATCAGGACCTGATCACTTATATTCAAACGCTCAAGGTTGGAGACAAGATTACGCTCAACGTTGTCCGTGACGGCAAACCATTGAACCTTGATGTTACAATTGGCAACAAGAACGATTTTGATACTACACAGAAACAACGGCAATAACAACGGCAATAACAACGGTAATAGCAAAGGCACCATACAATCAGACGGAAGGGTTCGCCCTTCCGTCTTTAATGTACAAAGATGTCTTTTTACCGATTCGCTGGTACAATATTTATATATAGAACTGGACAATGGGGGCTGTATGGATGCGACCGAATATTCTAATTATTGATGACGATGAGAAAATTATCTCCATGCTGAGGCGTGGCCTGGCTTTTGAAGGATATGATGTCAAGACAGCTGCGAATGGCGCAGACGGCTTGCGTGCGGTAATAGCAAATGATCCTGATGTGGTTATTCTTGATGTGATGATGCCACAGGTGGATGGCTTTGAAGTTTGCCGGAGGCTGCGTGAGGGTGGCAGCAACGTGCCTGTCCTGATGCTCACCGCCAAGGATGAGATCGAGCACCGGGTCAAGGGTCTTGATCTGGGTGCAGACGATTATCTGGTGAAGCCGTTTGCCTTAGAGGAACTGTTGGCCCGTGTCCGTGCGCTGCTAAGGCGTAAGAGCGAGCAGGGTAGCGGCAGTGATCAGGCGGTGGCTTATGAGGATATTACTCTTGATGTAGACTCTCGGGAGGTCACACGTGACGGCAAACGTCTGGAGCTGACCGCCAAGGAGTTCGAGCTGTTGCATCTGTTCATGCAGAACCCAAAGCGGGTACTGTCGCGTGATCTCATTATGGACAAGATTTGGGGCTATGACTACAGTGGAGAATCCAATGTACTTGAGGTATATATCGCCATGCTGCGCCAGAAGACAGAGGAACACGGTGGCAAACGATTGATCCAGACCATCAGAGGAGCAGGTTACATTCTAAGAGGTGACAACTAGTATGTCTATTAAGCTGCGGCTGACTGCTTGGTATTCGGGAATTTTGGCTGTAATGCTGTTGGGCCTATCAGCTGCAATATATGCTTTCGTGTATATAAATACTTACGGCGATTTAAAGGACCGTGTTGAAAAGCAGGTTGAGCAGCTACAGCTTCTGCCGCGCTGGGGATATGACGGTTCCTTGCTAAACGTCAATGTGATTCCTTCTCAGGCAACGCGCCTGGAGGAAGCTAATATGCTGGTGCAAATTAGTATTTATGACAGTGGGGCTATTCAGCAGTCGGATAATATGATGAGCCTGGGACTGAAATTCGATGTTCCAGATAAGAATAACATTATGCAAGAAAAGGGCTTCAAGCAGGTGACGCTTGCAGGCTATCATTTCATCATGTATCAGACGCCGTTAACGCCGCTCCCTGGTAGTGCCCCGTTGGCGGTTTTGCAAGTAGCCACACCAACCAACCAGGAAGACCGGATGATGGAGAGGCTGAAGAACATTCTAGTCGCCGGTTCCTTTGCGACCTTGGTGGCAGCCTTCACGTTCGGCTTGTTCCTGGCCCGCAAGGCTATGAGACCAATCGGCAAGGTAATCGAGGCAGCGAACGGCATCCAGACCGGAACAGATCTCAGCTCGCGCATCGAATACGACGGTCCGCCGGATGAAATCGGCAGATTGGTTCAGACCGTAAACAGCATGCTGGGGCGGATGGAGGGTTTTTATACGGAGCTGGAAGATTCCTATGCCGCGCAGCGGCGCTTCGTCTCGGATGCTTCCCATGAACTCCGAACCCCGCTGACGACGATCCGGGGGAATATCGACCTGCTGCAGAAGGTCTGGGAGATGGAGCCGGGAGCAAATCCCGCGCTCGACGATGCTGCGATCCGCCAGCTGTCTATCGAATCGGTGAAGGACATTGCGGATGAATCCAAGCGGATGAGCCGCCTTGTCGCCGATATGCTTTCTCTGGCCCGTGCCGATACCGGACGGACTTTTGACAAGGAACCGGTGGCTCTGGAGCCGATGATGATGGAAGTAGCGCGACGTGCATCCTTCTTGCCGCATCAGGCGGAATGGCAACCTGGCCCAATGTCTCACTTGAATGGCAAATACATTGTCGGCAACAAGGACTATTTGCAGCAAATGCTGTTTATTTTCATCGACAATGCCTTCAAATACACACCATCTGGTGAGGTAGTGTTTGACACTGTGTTCTATCAGAATCAGGTAGGTATTCGGATCAGCGATACGGGAATTGGAATGGATAAGGATGAGATCCCGCATATCTTCGACCGCTTCTATCGTGCGGATGAATCGCGGGGAATCACGGAAGGCATTGGCCTTGGTCTCTCCATCGCCAAATGGATTATTGACGAGCATGACGGCTCGGTTGAAGTTGTCACCCGGCAGGGAGAAGGCACCACATTTGTGATCTGGTTGCCCCTTCTCTTTGCTCCGCCGCTGGAATAGGGTATAATTTAGGAGAACTATTACAGCAGTCAACGACAGCAGAAAGCTGGTGAAGTCATGGAAGTCATCAAAATATCGCCCCGGGGCTATTGCTACGGTGTGGTCGATGCCATGGTTATGGCACGTCAGGCCGCGCAAAATCTCGATCTGCCTCGGCCGATTTATATACTGGGCATGATTGTGCATAACAGCCATGTGACCAACTCGTTTGAGGACGACGGAATTATTACCCTCGATGGCACTAATCGTCTGGATATTCTGGACAAGATCGATAGCGGCACAGTAATTTTCACTGCACATGGAGTGTCGCCGGAAGTACGTAAGGTGGCTCGGGCCAAGGGCCTGACCACTGTGGATGCTACCTGTCCCGATGTGACGAAGACGCATGATCTGATTCGGGAAAAGGTTGAAGAAGGTTATGAAATCATTTATATCGGCAAGAAGGGACACCCTGAGCCTGAGGGGGCGGTGGGTATTGCCCCGGAGCATGTGCACCTGATTGAGAAGGAAGAAGAGATCGTGAACCTCGCGATTTCTTCCTCGCGGATTTGTATCACGAACCAGACCACGATGAGTCAATGGGATATCAAGCATATTATGAAGAAGCTGCTGGAGACGTTCCCCGGCGCCGAAGTTCATAATGAGATCTGCATGGCCACTCAGGTGCGTCAGGAGGCTGTGGCAGAGCAAGCGGGACAAACCGATCTTGTCATTGTCGTGGGCGATCCACGCAGCAATAACTCCAATCGTCTGGCACAGGTATCGGAGGAAATTGCTGGCGTACCAGCCCACCGGATCTCAGACCTCTCTGAGTTGAAGACGGAATGGCTGCAGGGTGTCACGAAGGTCGGCGTCACTTCAGGCGCTTCTACACCTACCCCGATCACGAAGGAAGTTATCAATTATTTGGAGCAGTATGATCCTGAGGTTCCCGCAACCTGGGAGATCAAGCGTACTGTGAATATGGCGAAGCTGCTGCCGCCGGTTAAGAACAAGACAGCGAGCACGAACTAATCTCCTGAAATTGAACTTATAATGTTGACTAAGAGAGCGTAACACAGCGGATTCCGGCGTGTGCGCTCTTTTGTTATGGGGAGAAGGGTCTTCATTCAAACTTACAGATGTGATGATAATATTCCTTTCGCTTCCATTTCGTAATTTTCTGAATGTAGTTTCTGGCGCTTAGCTCTGAAAATTGGAGTGTTTTCAAATCGGGCTGTTTTGTGAAAATGGGCCACGACGGGTTGACGAAATAGAGATTTTCGGCTAAAATTGCTTTAGTGATTAAAAGCATAAAAGCTAAAAAGCTTAAAAGCGTCGTAGCGAAACAGAGTGCACAAACACTGACTAATAAATTACGTTAACATGTGGAAAGGAAGATTAATTATGATCGTCATTACATCGAACCAAACTCCGGAAGAGCAAGTTCAGGATATTATCAGAGTTATTGAAAAAGAGGGGTTGCAAGTTCATCTCTCCCGCGGTGCTGACCGCACCGTTATTGGTCTCATTGGAGGCGTTACACCTAAGCTGGCTGAGCATCTGCGGCAGATGAAGGGGGTAGAGAATGTTGTTAAAATCTCTAAATCCTACAAGCTGGCTAGCCGTGACTTCCACCCGGAAGATACTGTCATTGATATTCGCGGTGTCAAAATTGGCGGCGAGAACCTCGTCATCATGGGCGGCCCGTGCGCCGTTGAATCCCCAGAGCAAATCGATGAGATTGCCCGTCTGGTAAAGGCCTCTGGTGCTCAAGTGCTCCGTGGCGGTGCATTTAAGCCTCGTACAGGACCATACAGCTTCCAGGGTGTGGGCGTAGAAGGATTGACGATGATGGCGGAAGCCGGCAGACGTCATGGACTGTTGACGATTACTGAAGTCATGACTCCGGAATACGTAGATATTTGTGCGGAGCATGCGGACATTCTGCAAGTAGGTACACGTAATATGCAGAACTTTGATTTGCTGCGTAAGCTGGGCACCTGCGGGCGTCCTGTGTTGCTCAAACGCGGCTTCAGCGCGACCTATGATGAGTTGCTGAATGCAGCGGAATACATTCTGGCCGGCGGTAACCGTGATGTTATGCTGTGCGAACGCGGAATTCGTACATTCGAGACATACACCCGCAATACGCTGGACCTCTCTGCGATTCCGGTTCTGCAAAGCTTGAGCCATCTTCCGGTCATCTCTGATCCGAGCCACGGCACCGGACGTCGTGAACTGGTAGAGCCAATGTCCAAGGCATCTGTTGCTGCAGGCGCCAATGGCCTTATTATCGAAATGCACACCGATCCGGACAATTCCATGACTGGTGATGGTGTACAATCGCTATTCCCGGATCAGTTCGACAACCTGCTTAGAGACCTTGAGAAGCTTGCTCCGCTGGTTGGACGTAAGTTCTCTCCAGGGCCAGAACCTGTTGTAACTGTGTAATCTTTGCATATATCTGCTGTTCATCAGCCCGCTTATCCCGCACCACTGCTGGGATAAGCGGGCTATTTGATTTTGGCTAGGGTAAGATGTGCGGCTGGTAGGGTCTCTTTTACCAAATTCACTAAAGCGTTAGAAAATCTTACATTGGAATAAGAAATACCTGACATAAGCATTGACGATGTTAGGTATGAGATTTATAATGACGACAGCAAAAAAATTATAAAACAAGAACATTTGCATACTGTGAGCGGCTTAATGTTCGGAAACTTGGGGAGGAAAATTTCATGTCGGTTGAAAAAGTGTTGCAAACAATCAAAGAGAACAACATTGAGTGGGTGGATTTCCGGTTTGTAGATTTGGGTGGACGTGCGCATCATATTTCGTTGCCCGCTTCTGAAGTAGAAGAAGAAACTTTTGTGAATGGCGTAGCTTTTGACGGTTCATCTATTGCCGGTTTCCGCGGTATTGAAGAGTCCGATATGGTTATGATGCCAGACACGGAAGCAACATATATTGATCCATTTACTGCACACCCGACGCTCAACATCATGTGCGACATTTTTACTCCTGATGGCGAACGTTATGAGCGTGATCCGCGCGGTATCGCAGTTAAGGCAGAAGAGTTCTTGCAAAAGAGCGGTGTAGGTACTGCGGCATTCTTCGCACCAGAGTCTGAATTCTTTATCTTCGACGATGTGCGTTATGAGAGCGGCATGAACAGCTCTTCCTTCTTCGTAGATTCCGAAGAGGCAGCTTGGAACACAAACCGCAAGGAAGAAGGCGGCAACCTTGGTTTCAAGGTTGGAGTCAAAGGCGGTTATGTACCGGTAGCACCAGTAGATACCCAACAGGATATCCGCAGTGAAATGTGCCGTCTGCTTGCTGAAGTCGGTCTGCGCATTGAACGCCATCACCACGAAGTGGCAACTGCAGGTCAAGCGGAGATCAACTTCCGTTTTGACACCTTGAAGAAAACAGCTGACAATCTCATGACTTATAAATACGTTGTTCACAACACAGCTCGTCAATACGGCAAAGTAGCAACCTTCATGCCAAAACCGTTGTTCGGTGATAACGGAAGCGGTATGCACGTACACCAATCCATTTTTGACGGCGATTCTCCTTTGTTCTATGAAAAAGGCGGATATGCTAACCTGAGCGAAATGGCTCTGAACTACATCGGAGGTATTCTGTACCATGCTCCGGCGCTGATCGCTTTGACCAACCCAAGCACCAACTCGTTCAAACGTCTGGTTCCTGGCTATGAAGCTCCGGTTAACCTGGTATTCTCCAAAGGTAACCGTTCCGCTGCAGTTCGTATCCCGGTAGCTGCTGTGACACCTAAGGGTTGTCGCATCGAGTTCCGTACACCGGATTCCACAGCCAACCCTTACCTGGCCTTCTCCGCAATGCTGATGGCAGGTCTGGACGGAATCAAGAAGAAGATCAACCCGCAAGAATTGGGTTATGGTCCACTTGACAAGAATATCTATGAGCTGGAAGATGCAGACAAAGAGAAGATCCGCAGTGTTCCAGGCAGCCTGGGCGAAGCGCTTGATGCTTTGGAAGCAGATTACGAATTCCTTACTGAAGGTGGCGTATTCTCCAAAGACTTCATCGACAACTACATCTCTCTGAAGCGTTCGGAAGCTCAAGCGGTGGCAATTCGTGTTCATCCGCACGAGTACTCCCTGTACTTCGATTGCTAATCCGTTACTAATCTAATAAAAGCTTTAACCTTCAAAGCCCCCGGGATACCTCCCGGGGGCTTTTCTATCACGTAATATGCTGGAGCCCGCTCAGTGGCCCCTGTGGCTTTACAGCGGTGCAGTGGTAGTCTTCAGTCGTGATTGGCCTTATGACGGCTCAGAGGCGCCGCAGGACTCTCTAATGATCAGCTCAGGCTCAACAATGAAGGAACTGGTGCTCGACTGATTGTTGATAAGGTCATAAAGCATCAATGCAGCGAGCCGGCCGAGTTTATTTTTATTCTGCCGGATGGTGCTTAGAGAAGGTGTGGTGTACTTGCAGGCCTCGATATCATCGCAACCGATAATGGCGACCGTATCAGGTACTGAAATGTTAGCTTCTTTGAGTGCGCGCATGGCGCCGATGGCAATCTGGTCGGAGGCCGCAAAGATTGCCCGGGGCAGGCTGCCGGTAGCGATCATGCGTGTCATAGCTTCATAGCCGCTGGATTCATAGAAATTGTCCCCGTTTAAAAACCAGTTCTCATGAACTGACATTCCCAGATCCTCAATAGCTTTTCGGTAGCCGCTCTCACGCATATTTGATATTTCTGACTCCTGAGTGCTGCCCAGATAACCTAGATCACGGTAGCCTAGCAAATAGAAATGCTCTACGGCTTTGGCGGATAACTTGAAATTATCGGACATGATGTAGCCGGAGCTAGAACCGGAGAGCTTCATGTCGACACCGATGCAAGGGATCGAGCTCTGATCCAGATTGCTGATGGACGTCTCTAACTCTTGCCCGGAGAGGAGTACACATCCATCGACGTTGTAATGCCAGCACCGGGCCAGATAGTCGTTAACGCCTCCGTTTTGAAACTTTTCATTAGAGAAAAAGATAAGATCATAGCCGAGCAGACCCATTTGCTTCTTAAAGGCGTTCAGAACCTCGATGAAGAATGGATGGGTCAAATCGATATTCAGCATACCGGCAAAAATAACACCGATCAAATACGAAGATTTGCTTGATGGAGTTTTGGATGAGATGGGGGGAGTGTAGCCGGTCTCCTTGATAATCTGCAGCACCTTATTGCGTGTACTGGCAGAGATGTCAGTGTAATTGTTAATGATTTTGGAGACCGTTGAAACCGAAACGCCTGCAATTTTAGCGATATCCTTAATGTTATAGGTCATTATAGGGCCTCCTTATCTTAAATAACGTCGTATTAGGCGAAAAATCAACTGGTTTCTTCATTTTTTTTAGAGATCGAATCCATATTTACGAAAATGGTTTCGGATTTATTTTATATTTTGAATAGAAAGTAGTCAATGTCTGGAAAGCAGTTGGAGGACAAAAATGAGGATATTCTACTTGTACCAAGGGTTTTTCGAACGAAAACATGAATTCTAAATAGTCCTTTACAAAAATAGACAACGATGTAATAATGAAAATAACGAAACCGCTTTCTGGATTGTGTTTCTCTTTTTCGAGTATTTAGAAGATTTACGAAAATGTGTTTCGTTAATGTTCGAAGAATTTACTCTGGGGGGTAACAAAATGGTAAAGAAGCTTTCTGCGGTCTTGCTAAGTTCTGTTCTGCTGTTGGGGTTGACAGCATGCGGGGGCGGAAACAACGGCAATGGTGCAAGTGGGGGAGCTACGAACGGGTCTTCGAAAGAGGCAACAGAAAAACCTGCATCCGGTGAGAAGAAGGTTGTTAAGATCCTGCATTGGAAGCAAGAGAACATTAACAAAGCCATTCAAGAAATCAATAAGAAATTCGAGGAGAAATATCCTGAATACAAGGTGGAGTACACTACTACCGGACCTGATGACGAGTTCAAGCAGGCGCAAAGAGCAAGAATTACAGCTGGGGATGTGGATGTTCTCGCGGATCTTTCCGGGATGAGACTATCTCCTAAGGATTGGACACCGGGCGCGAAAGTGCCGGATTGGCAGCAGTGGATCGATTCTGGTCTGATTGCGGATCTGTCCGATCAAGCTTTTGTGAAAAACTACAATGCCAACGATATTGCCAAAGCGGGTACTTATAACGGAAAAGTATACGCCGTGCCAACTGGTAAAGTAGCGATGTCGGGATTCTTCTATAATAAAGAAATCTTCGAGCAAAACGGACTTTCCGTTCCAACGACCTGGACGGAGTTCATCAAAGTGCTTGATACCTTGAAAGATAAGAATATTACACCAATCGTCGTGGCTGGTAAAGACGTGTGGCCACTGAAACTGCCAGTCTTCGGTCTGCAAGCAAAAATCCTTGGCGGTGGTGACCAGAACAAATGGATCGAAGGCGTATGGAAGGGCGATGCGGCTTACAATGATGCCGAGGCTGTTGAGGTTCTGGATAAAATGAAGACGCTTCAGGATAAATACATCATTGACGGATTTATGGGTATCGACTATGCAACAGCACCTTCTTTCTTTGCTACTGGTAAAGTAGCGCTGATTGCTGACGGAACCTGGGATGCGCCAACTATTGCAACGGCTAATCCGGATCTGAAGTTTGGGTACTTCCCGATCCCTGCTACTGAAGATGCTGCGAAGAACAATTCGCTTGTTGGTAAATATGATGTAACCTGGTATGCCGCAGAGAAAGGCCCGAACAAAGAGGGCGCGCTGAAATGGCTGGAGTTCTTCTCCGAGCCGGATAACTACACAGCGTATGTGAAAGCGGCTGGCTTCCTGCCAACACAAGATAATGTTCAAACGGATAGTGAGTTCATCGATAAAGAGCTTTCACCCTATCTTGGCGGAGATTTTGAACTGGCATACGAAATTCTGATGATCAACCGTGTGAATGTCGGCGAGCACCTTGCTGCTGAAGGCGTACACACAGAGTACCTGGCTCCAGGCGGCGAATTCAAGACAGCCAAAGAGCTGGCGGATGTGCAACAGAAAGAATGGGAAGCGGCTGCACCTAAATAAGCAGTTTAAGTAGCAAGAATTAAACATACTGTGCAGTTTCGGGGTCTGTCCTGTGCAGACCCCGATCCTTTATTTTGAATCAGGATTAGGTGGGTGAGAGCAATGTATCCCTTCGGTAAAGGTTTAAAGCGCTATGTTCCCTTTCTGTTTTTGCTGGTGCCATTGGTGCTATATATTATTTTCTACTTCGGGCCTTCAATGATGACGGTTATTTATTCATTTACCGACATAAAGAATGTGCCAGGTAGCGAATTGAAGTTTGTCGGTCTGCAAAATTACTATGATGTATTTTTCTCCGGTAATTCAGGGGAACGTGTGGACTCTATTATACGGACGCTTTATTTCATGGTGATTGTAACGATTGTGCAGAACGGCCTGGCGCTATTGGTGGCCGTGATCATTAATCAGAAGCTAAAGGGCGATTATTTCTACCGTGCGGTATTTTTTCTACCGGTAGTTCTTGGTGTCGCGGTGGTGGCACTGGTATGGAGTATGATGTTCGATCCGCTCAGCGGTCCTGTGAACTATCTGTACAATGCGTTATTCGGCTATAAAGATATGTTCTTTGGAAGCTTTACCCATGCTTTCGGCTATATTATATTTGTACAAATTTGGATGTACATGGGCTATTCCATGCTGATCTTTCTGGCCGGATTGCAATCCGTACCGAAGGATTTGTACGAGGCAGGATATATCGACGGTACAAGTAAATGGCAGTCATTTAAAAACATTACGTTTCCGCTGATCGCTCCTTCCTTTACGGTCAATATGCTCCTGTCGATCATTGGTGCCATGTCCACCTTTGATATTATTCTGGCTACAACAGACGGACGCTTCAATACTAGAACTATGGCTTATGATGTCTACAAAGAAACCTTCCGGGGCAGTCTGGAGATGGGATTACCTTCGGCGCTTTCTGTCGTACAGTTCCTGATCATTCTTGTCTTTGTAGTGATCGCTGTAAAGCAAATGCGCAAGAGAGAGGTGGAGTACTAGATGAAAGACTCTAAGTCCACCAAAATTCTTTCTTACGCCGTTGTAGCGATACTTCTCATACTGTACATCATACCGCTACTTTTCGTATTTAACGTCTCGTTCAAGTCCTTCACAGATTACCTGCTGGACCCAATGGGGATTGTATCCAATATTCAATGGAGCAATTACAAAGATGCCTGGGTGCAAGGGAATTTCTCTAACTATTTCCTCAACAGCCTGCTGTATACGGGGGTTGCTACGGTGCTGACACTTATTGTGTCACTCTTCGGCGCTTTTCCGGTGGCACGGGGATATGTGAAGTGGAGTGGCTTTATTTATATGTTCTTCCTGCTTTCGCAGTTTCTGCCTAACCCAATGGTGGCTCAGTTCAAGCTGATGCTCGCCATGAAGCAGGAACTCGGATTTGTAGGTTACGATACAAAGCTGGGTTATATCCTGTTAAAAACAAGCGGAACCGGCATCGTCTTCATGATGTTCACCGGCTATATCAAATCTATAAGCCGTGAACTTGATGAAGCAGCAGGGATGGACGGCTGCGGCTATAACCGTTATCTGTTCCAGATTATTATGCCATTGATGAAACCAGTGATTGCCACCGGCGTCATTTTGACAGCCATCGGCATCTGGAATGACTTTGTGGGCCCGGTTATGTATTTGCCAAGCCCAGGCAATTATCCGATTACCTTCGGATTGAAGGAATTCCGCGGACAATACGGCAACAACTGGCCGATGCTGGCCTGTGGCATTATGATCGTATCTACTCCGCTGATTATTCTGTACACCTTCATTCAGAAATACATTGTCGATGGTGCGTTGGCAGGTGCGGTTAAAGCGTAAGCAGCAATACAAATGAGAGGATGGATATTAGTGGAGCGCAATGAAATCAAAGGCTGGAAATTTACAGGAAAGAATGGGGAGTTCAGACTCCCGCAGCCGGATCGCAGCAGTTTTTTATATTTTCCGTTGGTAAATGAGGGTGGCATGATGTCTTCGATCACGCCAAAGCTTCACGGCCAGGCTACTTCAGGGCATAATACGTTTCTGACACCTCCATTGTCGGTAGAGGATTTGCATAATTCGCGGGCCTCCCGTAACTTCTGGGTGTATGTAGAAGGCAAAGGGGCTTGGTCGGCAGCGGGAAACTCTGCCAAACAAAACGCTGATTTCTATCAGGACAACGCTGACGAGTCTGAACTGGAGGCTGGTCTGCTCTGGCACCGGGTGACCCGCAGTAACAAAGAACTCGGCGTTTCTGCTGAGATTACCAGCTTTGTGCCATGCGGCGAAGACAAGGTAGAATTGACGAAGGTTGTTCTGACGAATACAGGAGCAGAGAAAATCACACTGACATCAACAGCGGCTATTCCTTTGTATGCCCGGTCCGCAGATGACTTGCGCGATCACCGTCATGTGACATCCCTGCTGAACCGGGTCTACACTTCTCCGTTCGGTATTGAAGTTCAACCGGCACTCTCTTTCGATGAACGCGGTCACCGTGTGAATCACACCTCGTACGGGGTGTTCGGAGCGGAAGAGAACGGCAGTGGTCCGGTCGGATTCTTCCCTGTGCAGGAAGAGTTCATCGGCGAAGGCGGAAGCCTGGACTGGCCGGAGGCCGTAGTGCTGAACAGTAAGCCAGCCATCTACTCTGAAGCCGAACTGGAAGGTTATGAGGCGCTGGGCGGGCTCCGGTTTGCCGAGACGGTACTGAATCCAGGTGAAAGCCATTCTTACATTATTGTGCTGGCGATTGAAGGCGAGCGGATCGATGTTCCTGTGCTTATGCAGAAATTCGGCACAGCCGCAGCCTTCGATGCCAAGCTGGAAGAGAATAAATCGTTCTGGAATGACAAGGTAAATACCGTAGAATTCCAGACTGGTGAACATGATGTTGACCAGTGGATGAAGTGGGTAACCCTTCAACCGGTACTGAGAAGACTTTACGGGAACTCCTTCCTTCCATATCACGATTATGGCAGAGGGGGACGCGGCTGGCGTGACCTTTGGCAAGACTGCCTTGCGCTGCTTATCATGGAGCCGGAAGAAGTACGCAGCCTTCTTCTGAACAACTATGCCGGTGTGCGGATTGACGGCAGTAATGCGACCATTATTGGCTCGCAGCCAGGCGAATTTATCGCTGACCGCAACAATATTCCGCGGGTCTGGATGGACCACGGGGCTTGGCCGTTCCTGACTACCATGCTGTATCTGGATCAGAGTGGTGATCTTGATTTCTTGTTGCAGGAGCAAATCTACTTCCGCGATGTCTTCATGAACCGTGCCCAGAAACGCGATACTTCATGGGATGCCGAGGCAGGCAGCTCGCTAAGAACGGCCTCCGGCGAAGTGTATACCGGTACCATTCTGGAGCATATCCTTCTGCAAAACCTGGTTCCATTCTTCAACGTTGGCGAGCACAACAACATTCTGCTTGAAGGCGCGGATTGGAATGACGGGCTGGATATGGCAGCAGACCGCGGGGAAAGTGTGACCTTCACATCCTTCTATGCCAGCAACCTGCTTGATATTGCCCGCCTGCTGCGCGACCTGAAGGAGCGCAAGGGTCTGTCGACCGTTGAACTGGCGGAAGAGATGACGGTGCTGTTTGATTCTCTTGGCGAAGGTGTGGATTATACTTCTGTATCGGGCAAGCACGAGCAGCTTGAGCGCTACTATGCGGCAGCGCCAAATAAAGTTAGTGGTGTCCGGGTAGCACTGGATATTGACAAGGTAGCAGCAGACCTGGAGCGCAAGGCTAATTGGCTCTTCGAACATCTGCGTAGCAATGAATGGGTACAAGCGGAAGACGGTGGCGGCTGGTTCAACGGTTATTACAATAATGACGGTGAACGCGTAGAGGGCGAATTCCCTGGTGGCGTCCGCATGACGTTGACAGGTCAGGTATTCCCGCTCCTTGGCCATGCTGCTGCACCTGAACAGATTCCGAATATTATTAACGCTGTGGAGAAAAATCTGCTAGACGATAAAATCGGTTACCGCTTAAATTCCCGTTTTGGCGGGATTCAGCAGAACCTCGGCCGTGCGTTTGGTTTTGCCTTCGGCCATAAAGAGAATGGTGCGATGTTCAGCCATATGACGGTTATGTACGGCAACGCGCTCTATAAACGCGGATATGTTAAGGAAGGGCGGAAAGTGCTGGATTCCTTGTATCAGCTTAGTGCTGATTTTGCAACCAGCCGCATGTATCCGGGGATTCCGGAGTATATCAATGAGCAGGGACGCGGCATGTATACGTATTTGACCGGCTCGGCTAGCTGGCTGCTGCTGACCATGGTCACTGAAGTGTTCGGTGTCAAAGGAAAGCTGGGCGACTTGCTGCTCCAGCCTAAACTGGTGCAAGAGCAATTCGACAATAACGGACAGGCAGGAATTAAGACTATCTTCGCAGGCCGTGAGCTGGAGGTCGTCTATACGTCGACTAATCGTTCTGCCTATGGGGAGTATCAAATTCAGGGAGTTACATTGAATGGCACTCCTGTGGTGCTACAGCACAGTTTAGAAGGAGTTATCATCCCACGTGCAGTACTAAACGCTCTGTCAGCTGACAAACGTCATTTACTTGAAGTGGAACTGGCGTAATCGACGGTTCATCTCTACCCTTGCACTGCTGAAAGGATGCAATCTTTATGGGCAATATATTATCGAATGGCATCCTGTCGGTCGAAATTGCTGAGATGGGAGCCTATACAGGCTCCCGTTTCGATTGGACAGGATTTATCACTCAAGTAACCCTGGAACAAGGGAAACATACGTTTTGTGTGCCGGAAAGTCTGATTCCCGGACAAGGCAGCGGAGGCAGGGGATTATGCAACGAATTTGGCATTTCCCGGGCAATTGGATATGACGAGGTTCCGGTTGGGGGCTGGTTCCCGAAGCCAGGTGTCGGCTTGCTGCAGAGGAGAAATCTGGACTCTTACAGCTTTATGGGGGATTACGAGCGGACTTTGTTTGTTGCCGAAGTAGAGGCAAGTTCAGACTCTATCACATATACGGTTCAGCCAATGGAATGTAATGGATACAGCATGCTCTTAACTAAGAGAATAGCCATCCATCAGAATACATTGACCATTGACTATGCGCTTGAAAACAAAGGAACAAAGACTATCGAAACAGAAGAATATATTCATAATTTCATCGGGATCGACGGCAATGCGGTCGGTGTGGACTATGAACTACGACTGCCAGGTGTTATTTCCATTGAAAAGCCCGAATCCTCTTATACATCGGAATTGCTGCTGACGGAAGGAGAACGGCTTAGCTGGAAGCGCCAGCCGGACCGTCCTTTCTATTGCATGCTTTCCTCTGATGCCAAAGGAGAGGCTGACTTCAACTGGGAGCTAATTCATAAGCCAAGCGGAGTCGGGCTGAGGGAAATTGGAGATTTTCCCATTTCACAAATCGCTTTGTGGGGAGTAGGGCATGTGATCTCTCCTGAAGTTTTTGTGAACATTAGTCTTTTACCGCGTCAAAGCAAGCACTGGCGCCGTTCTTACGAGTTTTTCAAGCTTTCCTAAGGTATAAACTCGTCTCCTATGTGAATAATTATACTTGCTGGTGTGTGAGATTACTGCTATCATATCGATATCCATATTGATAGGAGAGAAAGGGTGGGAGAGTTTTGAGCAAGAGAGCATACAATTTTAATGCCGGTCCTGCGGCACTGCCGTTAGAAGTATTGGAACGCGCACAAGCGGAGTTTGTGGATTTTCGGGAGAGCGGAATGTCTATTATGGAGATGTCGCACCGTGGGGCCATATACGAATCTGTGCATAACGAAGCACAACAACGTCTGCTTTCGCTTTTGGGCAACCCGACAGGCTACAAGGTTTTGTTCACTCAGGGCGGAGCGAGTACCCAATTTGCAATGATCCCGCTCAACTTCCTTTCCGAAGGTAAAGTGGGCAGCTATGTGATGACAGGCAGCTGGGCGGATAAAGCTTACAAAGAAGCCAAGCTGGTGGGCGGCGTTCATGTCGCAGCTTCCTCGGAAGAGCAGAAATTTCTGAAGATTCCTGAGCTGAGCTCCATCAAGGCTGCGGACAATGCAGCTTATCTGCATGTAACGTCGAATGAAACCATTGAAGGCACACAGTACGCCGAATTCCCGGATTCCGGTTCCATTCCGCTTATTGGAGATATGTCCAGCGATATTCTGAGTCGCGCGTTCGATGTGAATAAGTTCGGGCTGATTTATGCAGGTGCCCAGAAGAATCTGGGACCGTCCGGGGTAACGGTGGTTATCGCCAAGGAAGAACTTATTGCTGAGTCCCCTTCCCATATTCCGACAATCCTGCGTTACAGCACTCATACGAAGAATAACTCTTTGTACAATACGCCACCATCCTTCTCTGTATATATGGTTAATGAAGTGTTAAAATGGATTGAAGAGCAAGGCGGCTTGGCTGGGGTTGAATCCAAAAACCGTGAAAAGGCCGGTCTCTTATATGAATACATTGATGGAAGTGACGGTTTCTACCGTGGCGTCGCCGATCCAGGCAGCCGCTCCATCATGAACGTTACGTTCCGGATGCAGTCGGAAGACCTGGAGAAGCAATTTGTAAAAGCTGCGGAACTGGAAGGCTTTATCGGTCTTAAGGGTCACCGTAGTGTTGGCGGCCTGCGCGCTTCCATTTACAACGCTGTTCCTTACGAGAACGTTAAGGCACTTGCCGATTTCATGAAGCATTTCCGGCAAACTCAAGGTTAATCAATGCTGTTCCTGACCTTCCGCCAACAGGCGGAAGGTTTTCTGCTTTAACAATACAAGGATTTATAGTCCGGACAGAGAGGAATTACAAACTATGGCACTTCACATCGTTCTAGTCGAGCCGGAAATCCCGGCAAACACCGGTAATATCTCACGCACTTGTGCGGCAACAGGTACGCATCTGCATCTGGTACGTCCACTGGGGTTCCGCACGGATGATGCTACGTTGAAACGGGCGGGATTGGACTACTGGCACGCGGTTCATATTGAATATCATGATTCCTTCGCGGAAGTTTTGGAGAAATATAGCGAAGGGCGTTTTTTCTATGCAACGACAAAGGCAGACAAGCGGTACAGTGATTTTGAATTTCAGGATGGCGATTTCTTTGTGTTTGGCAAAGAAACCAAGGGGCTCCCGGCGGAGATTCTCGAAGCAGGGAAAGAAACCTGTATGCGGATGCCGATGAGTACAGCGGTGAGATCGCTTAATTTATCAAATTCGGCAGCTATTATTGTCTACGAAGCCCTCCGTCAGCTGGATTTTCCACAACTTGTTTAAAATAAGACATGTTTTTTTATTAATTCAGCAGGATTCGACAATTTCATAACGAAATCTTAGTACAGGTCCGATATAAATATGTAATCCATTATTTAGTTGAACAGGAGAGGTGTAAGTTAGATATGAAACCTGCTGGTGTAGTTCGCAAAGTGGATCAACTTGGTAGAATTGTTCTGCCAAAATCCCTGCGCAAGAGATATCAAATGAATGAAGGAGATCCGGTGGAAATTTTGGTACAAGGCGACCACATTATTTTGGAGCGCTACCGTCCGAAATGTGTATTCTGCGGATCGATGGAAGAAGTAAGCGAGTATAAAGATCGTTATATTTGTGCCGAGTGCCTTACAGAGATGACTCATTTGCAAAGACATGCATAATATAACGGTTAAGCCTTCTCATTAGAGAAGTCGCTCGAACTATGATTACATAAGAAAAAGCACCGCTTCTTGCGGTGCTTTTTCTTATGTAGGCCGGGCTCGCCAGTCACTTTCCTAAAAGGAGCCAAGCAGTCCAACGTCTGCTTCACGCAAACAAGGATTTCTTTAGAGGCCTTTGGTTTTATCTTCGTTGTAAGAAGCAGTTAAAATGCCGGTCAGGAATAGAACGAAAACAAGGGTAACGATCCAAAAGGTCAATGAAAACGACATGCCGGGCACCTCCAAAAGGGACTGTATTCGTTATCATGATTATACCCTTTCATCTGGTAAAAATAAACGTAAATGTGAGAAGTGACATAGACAATCTATCCTATTACTTAAAAAACAGGAAATTCGTAGGCACAGGCCGCAGATTGCCATCCGAAGGCTTGTTCACCACTCTTCCGTTAAAGATCAGCGAGGAAGAGCCTCCTCCATCTAAATTATACGCATCTATAACTCCCATATTAAAGAGCTTGTCCTGTAATTCCTCTAACGTGGCTCCAGAGCTGCCGTTCTCATTGTATCCGTCGGCGACCAGAATCAGGAGTTGATCATCTTTATATTTACCCATCACCGTACGAGGAGCTCGCTTGGGAGATAGCTTCCATTTCTCGGGGATCGGCATCTTCATGCTGTCCTTCAAAAGAACAGGAACGAAGGTTGCACCAAATTGTGGTTCCAGCTGGTCCAATTGCTCACGGCTGTAAAATTTACCGCCGATCAGTTGGCCGTTCTTATTCAGCCCGACGAAGCTAAGATCCTTGAAACTTGACTCAAAGCCGTTCAAGTATTGGCCCCCGACTACAGTTGTGCTTAAAGGATAACGCTTGCCATCCTTGTCTGCAAAACCGCCGGCATTAATTCCGGCGATGGCGCCGCTGCGGCTGACGGCACGCATTGTGGTCTCTGCTCCACTTACTGCATCCGCGAGGCTCATGGTCGCTGCAGACGCATCTTTAAGCTTGATTTTCAAGGCATAAGCTTTATAATTTCCAGGGTTAAGCTGGAACAGCTCGATGACAATACGGTCGCTGCTCACGACTTCGGAAGGAATGCCAAGCTTCACGCTAATCCGGCGATTGTAAATGATCTGTGGGCGAGAGGCCTGCGTCTCTGCTGTATTCACAATTTGGTTCATTTCGCTCGTGGTGGCCTTGTAGAGCTTGGCACTGGCACTAACGGAATCTATTGTGTAGGCTGCGGCAGCCTGGGCTTGAATCAGTTCTTGTTTGATTAAGCTCGTCTCCTTCACTGGTCCTTGCACAGGAGAGAATTGATCTACATGGAGCTGCAAATCAAGCGGGGGCTGAATCCACAATAGACCAATCAAGAGGCCGATGAACGGAGCGGTTAACAGCATGAAGAAGCGATTGACTCTTTTGACAGGTGTCATCATTTGAGCAGATCCATTTCTTTCTTGAGTGCATCAAGCTGCTTGCGTACCTCGCTGAGCTGGGTATATAGCTTGTTGCTGTTGTCTGTCTTTGCGCTCGCGTTATCCTTGGTGAAGGTCAACAGTTCGTTGAAGGTCTGCACAGTGCTCTGCAGTTCCTTAACTTCATCAGAGAGGGCGGAGATTCTAGCTTCATAATCGGTCTTCAAAACGGTAAGCTGCTGCTGGCTTTGTGCGCTGAGCTGACTCAGCACCTGCTGCTTCAGATGGTTGGTGTAGCTGTATACGGCATAAACGCCAATTCCGATCATCACAACCCAGAACAGTAAAAACCATTTTACGGAAGATCCGTTTCTCGCAGCCGTACGGCGCGATTGAACCGGTGTCGTTTCCGCTAGCGGTTGCATTTTATCACCTCGGGGCTTGTTCTTTTCAAGTCCCCATTCTATCAGACTTTGATTATTTTCGCAAAAATGTAAGAGAGCCAGATCATGATAAAAAATAATTGCATCCTATTAAACTACTGCGATACAATTTGCTATAGATTGGAATATCTGTGGGACGTATTCAAGGTAAGTAACAGAGAGAATTAGGCCAATAAGACATCATACATCCTTGCTTGCGTCAAACCGGAACCGCCGCGGCGCTTTCCATTCTGGGTAAATACATATATAGCAGGAGGTCTGGGCGTCAATGATGAAGGTTTGGCAGGTGGTCATTGTGGGATGTCATCCCACAAGCATGCTGGGAACGAAGTTGATTCTGGAAGAAGGAGGGGAACTGGAGGTTCTGGGGATGTATTCTACATGGGCTGAAGGGGCCGCGGTAGTGCGGGAGAAGCAGCCTAATCTGGTGCTTACCGATTATCAAATGCCAGATGGAGAGGTAGAGAGTGTGCTGTTTGACATGAAGAACAGTTCGCCAGCCTCTCATTTTGTTGTTATGACCGACGAAGACGGCAGAGAACTGCTGCAATCATTTATAGAACTTGGGGCCAGCGGCATACTATCCAAAGGGGCATCACCCGGACAATTGCTGCAGCTGATCAAAGGATTACGTGAAGGCTTTATCTCTATCCCGCTAGAATGGATCAAGAAGGGCTTCTGGCCGATATCCCCGTCCAAAGGACTCGACAGCGTTCTACAATTAACCCAGACAGAGACTTTTATAATGGAACGAATTGTGCAGGGGATTACGTATGACAAAATTGCGCTGGAGATTGATGTGAGCCGCCGTTCTATTGATAACTACCTCCGCAAAATCTATGTGAAGCTGGATGTCACTACAAGGGCACAAGCGATTGAAAAATTCGCACTCTTCTCCAGACAGCACCGACAAATCTACGCTTGAGCTAGAGCAGGACGACATAATGCTGGCAGGGCCTGAATATTCTTGGAACGAGGGAGGGGGGATTTCGCATGAAATATGACTTTTCCGCACGTGCTCACACGCTGTTGTCATCACAGCTCCTGAGCATACGTACCCAAACGCGGAGAGGCTCCATGATATCGCTAGCCGAAGAATTACCTGCGGAAGAGTTATTCCCACTATCCTTGCTGGCCGAGACAGCTTCCACGGTCATCTCTGCCGATGCCGGTGCGCTCCAGTATGGAGACCCGGAAGGATATGGGCCACTGCGTGAATGGTTAATAGGGGACTGGTTAAAAGCCAAAGGAGTGGCCGTCGCCGAAGGCGGGGTGCTGCTGACAACAGGCAGCCAGCAAGCTATTGATCTGCTATCCCGGGTCTATATTGATCCAGGGGACTGTGTGCTGGTCGAAAATCCGACTTCACCAGGTATGCTCCAGGCGCTGCGGATGCAGGGGGCTGTGATTATTCCAGTCCAGGGCGACAGGGATGGATTGCTTCCGGATCATCTGCGAAGCCAGATCCTTCAGCACCGTCCCAAGATGCTGTATGCAGCACCGAGCTTTACCAATCCAAGCGGAGTTCTATGGAGCCTTACACGGCGCAAGGAGATTCTGGAGCTGTGTATCGCGCATGATGTGCTGATTGTAGAAGATGATTCTTATGGAGATCTTCACTTTGAGCGGTACAATGAGCATCCTCTCGGCAAGTATCCGTCGCTGTATGCGCTGGAAAATGTCAGCGACGGTGGACATGTACTCTACATCGGTTCCTTTAGCAAAACGGTTGCTCCTGCGCTGCGCACAGGCTGGGCGGCTGGAAGTCGTGAGCTGATCTCTGTAATGGCTGCGGCAAAACAAATGGCGGACTGGCAGTCGAGTTCTCTGAACCAGCGGCTGCTACATCATCTGCTGGATGTCTCCGCATTTGATTTGCGGGAACATATCAAGCTGCTGAATCGGGAGTATCATACACGTTTCAAGTTGATGATCGAGCTGCTAAAGCGGCCCGCCTGGAAGCAGAGCTCATATGAGCTTCCTGTAGGGGGCATGTTCCTCTGGGTGTCCCTTCCTGATGGAATGGACGTCAATGCACTGCTCCGCTGCGCGCTGGGCAAGGGTGTTGCTTTTCTGCCCGGGCCTCTGTGCAGTGTGAATGGCGGAGGGCAATATATCCGCCTGAACTTTACCCATCCGGGCCGCGATGAGCTGCTGCTCGGCATGAATCTGATGAGCGAGGCGGTTACCGAGTTCACCGCTCGTAGTTAAAGCGGCTGGTCGGGTGTACGCTGACCCGGAACAGGCGTGACTTGAATAACGTGAAGAAGCATCCCGTGGGCCGGGATGCTTTTTGTTATGGGGCGGGGCGGCTGTTACACGCCCGCTGTCACGTTCCCGGTGACAGCGGCATACTCCACGAGGGCGGCATGCCCGCCCTTGGTGAGGGTGTAGCGGCCACGGGTGATCCGCAGGAACCAGCCGTAGTAGTTGTGCTGCAGGATGGCCGCTGCGCCGGGCACTCCGCTGCGCTTGCGCAGCTCCGCCGGGGTGATACCGGCGGAGGTCTCTGCCGCCGCGCTGCCAGCGGCGGCAATCTCAGGCCGGGCAGCCAGCAGCTGCTGCCCGGCCTGTTCCGCTTCCGCCATTGCAGCGGAAGCGAACTCGGACGGCTGCTCCGCAGCAGCCGTCACATCGTCCCGTTCAGCGCTGCCGCGCGCTGAACGGACGCCCTGCAGCTCGGCCTCCGCCTCCTGCAGTGCCAAGGCCACGCGCAGCGCCTTCTCACGATAGGCGGTAACGAGCTTGACGCCCGTGCTGCCGCCGGTGTTGTAGTCGCCGCTGCGCTCGTGAAACTCATAGAGCAGACGCTCGCGCCGCCGACCGCCGCCCCGCTGGGCGGGCAAGGTCTCGTCCGGCTCCGCCAGCACCTCTACCACCGGAGCCTTCGTCTTGTAGAAGGTTACGGTGATAAGCCCGAGACCGAGCCGGCGGCAGAGTCCGCTCAATTCGCCCCAGCGCTGATTGACCGCGCCTTTCTTGTCCCGGTTGCGCTCGACCGCAAGGTAGACGCTTGGGCTGAGCTTCAGCCGTTCAACCCCCTGCAGCAGCAGGGCGAGGTTGAAGGATTTTTTCATCTCCACGATCAGCGGCGGTTCTCCATTCTCCCGGATGCCTACCAGGTCGCAGGTCCGCACCTCACCCTTGATCTCATAACCCTGCTTTTCAAAAAAAACTTTCAATGGAGCATACAGCTCCGTCTCATGCCGTACGGCCATAGTTTGTCACTCCTGTACCCCATATTCACAGGGTCTGCTGCCCGGTATTTAAAACAGGCATGATCGCCCATCTCTAACTTTGTGGGGTGATTTACTGATTCTCTATTATAGCACAGCAAAAAATAGGTCAACTATTCGGGGCTTGCCGCATAGGTATGTAATACACTTTTGAAACCCATTTGGAGCCATAGAGGAGCATTAGGAGCGCAAGAGGAGGCAGCGAGCAATGGACATTTTTGAGCGTATAGCTTCGTATCGGGCTGAGAACGACCGTTTGGCGTGGAACGGCACCTTCAAGGATTATGTTGAACTGCTGAAGAAAGACCCATCTCCCGCCAAAACCGCTCACGCCCGTGTATACGACATGATCAAATCTCACGGCGTAGAGGAAATTAATGGACGCAAAAGGTATAAGTTTTTTGAACAGGAGATTTTCGGTCTGGACCGGGCCGTGGAAAAGCTGGTGGAGGAATATTTCCATTCTGCCGCGCGGCGCCTGGATGTTCGCAAACGGATTCTGCTGCTGATGGGGCCTGTCAGCGGAGGGAAATCGACACTCGTTACGCTACTCAAACGTGGCCTGGAGCAATATTCAAGAACGCCGGAAGGTGCTGTGTATGCTGTTGAGGGCTGCCCGATGCATGAGGACCCGCTGCATTTGATCCCGCATGAGCTGCGTCCCGAGATTGAACGAGAGCTTGGCGTGCGTATTGAGGGCAACCTGTGCCCCTCCTGCCAAATGCGGCTGAAGAATGAATATGGTGGCGACATTGAGAAGGTTGGCGTAGTACGCGTCATTTTATCAGAGGAAGAACGGGTGGGCATCGGTACCTTCAGTCCATCTGATCCCAAGTCGCAGGATATTGCCGATCTGACCGGTAGCATCGACTTCTCCACCATTACCGAATTCGGCTCGGAATCCGATCCGCGCGCATACCGTTTCGACGGGGAATTGAATAAAGCCAACCGGGGATTGATGGAGTTCCAGGAGATGCTGAAATGCGATGAGAAATTCCTCTGGAACCTGTTGTCGCTTACCCAAGAGGGGAACTTTAAGGCTGGGCGATTCGCGTTAATTAGTGCGGATGAGCTTATTGTGGCCCATACCAACGAAACGGAGTACAAATCCTTTATCTCGAATAAAAAGAATGAGGCGCTGCAGTCCCGCATGATCGTTATGCCCGTTCCGTACAATCTCAGAGTCTCTGAAGAGGAAAAGATTTATGCAAAGCTCATTTCCCAGAGTGACATGAAGCATGTGCATATTGCTCCTCACGCGCTGCGTGCAGCGGCGATTTTCTCGATCTTGACCCGTCTGAAGGAGAGCAAGAAGCAGGGGATGGATCTCATCAAGAAGCTGCGGATGTACGACGGAGAAGAGGTCGAGGGCTACAAGGAAGCGGACCTGAAGGAAATGCAAACCGAATATCAGGACGAAGGGATGTCCGGCATCGATCCACGTTATGTTATCAACCGGATCTCTAGTGCGCTGATCAAAGGCGATTTGCAGTGCATGAACGCACTGGATGTTCTGCGGGCGATCAAGGACGGTCTGGATCAGCACCCTTCCATCACCAAGGAGGAGCGGGAACGGTATCTGAACTTTATCTCCATTGCCCGCAAGGAATACGATGTTTTGGCGAAAAGTGAAGTGCAAAAGGCATTCGTCTATTCCTTCGAGGAGTCGGCCAAAACGCTGTTCGAGAATTATCTCGACAACATCGAGGCCTTCTGCAACTGGGCCAAAATCCGTGATCCCCTCACGGATGAGGAGATGGAGCCGGATGAGCGGCTGATGCGCTCTATTGAAGAGCAGATTGGCATCTCCGAGAATGCCAAGAAGGCGTTCCGGGAAGAGATTCTGATTCGAATCTCCGCCTACTCCCGCAAAGGGAAGAAGTTCGAATACAACAACCATGACCGCTTGCGTGAAGCCATCGAGAAGAAGCTGTTCGCAGATCTCAAGGATATTGTCAAAATCACCACCTCTTCCAAAACACCGGATGAGAGCCAGCTGAAACGGATCAACGAGGTGACGAGACGTCTGATCGACGAGCATAACTACTGCCCGGTATGCGCCAACGAGCTGCTGCGCTATGTCGGAAGCCTGCTGAACCGCTAATTTAAAAAGGAATATCCTAAGCCGTCACAACTGGCTAAGGATATTCCTTTTCTTTACTCTGCTGAATCCTTGGATTCATTGATTTTGCCGCCTAAATTAAAGCCTAACTCCCCGTTATATTTGCCAAAGTGACCGTTGATTCCAAGGCCCGCTCCTTGACCGCCCCCGAACTGAGCTTTGGCCTGTGCGCCGACACCGTTATCTCCGCCTAGATGCAATCCGGTATTGAACCCGGCGCCCTGACTTTGGCTCAAGTGACCTTCTGCGTTAGCATTTAAACCGTACTTACCGCCCAATTGCGCTTCAGTATTAAATCCGACGCCTTGACCAATGCTGAGATGCGAATTCGCTTGTGCATTAATTCCGTATTGGCCCAAGGCTTGCGCTTCAGTATTGAACCCAAGCCCCTGACTAGTGTCCAGATGTGCGTTGCCCTGCGCATGGATGCCATATTGCTTTGACCCCAGGTGGGCATCAGCCTGTGTACCTACGCCATTGTAGTTCAGATGTCCACCGGCATTAAAGCCAACGCCGTGCTTACCGCCGATATCCGCTCCTGTTTTTACAGTAACGCCTTGCCCGCTGCCCACACTTGCGTTCAACTGACCATTCACAATATGCTCTTTCGGGTTCTGGGTGTTTTGGGGAGGAGATGTTGGACTGACTTCCGAGCGGTGATGAAAGTAATGACAATAAGGGTACTGAATGTAACGAGGGGTATATAGATAAACTGGCTGTTGATGATATTGACGGTTTGGATACTGATTCCCATAGGTCATGCGAAATACCTCCATTAGTAAGATAATGATATCAGCCTATTCTATTCATCCTGGAACCTGAATGACACAGCATAAAGCGCTGAGAGCATCCTCCCAGACCCTATTTTTTCAGCAAAACAGGAACAGTCACCTTGGCAGCCAATTGCTATAATGAAATCACCGTACGGGGAAAGGCTGGGTGAGTGCTTGAATTACAGTAAGGATATTGAGCGATGTATCGAATACATTGAACAAAATATTAAAGAAAATTTAACGCCTGAAAATATTGCCGCTGCCTCCGGTTATTCGCTGTACCATTTTTGCCGGGTGTTCAGTTTGTGCAAAGAGATGTCCGTAATGGAGTATGTACGGAGCCGCAGGCTGTCTTTGGCTTCAATCGAATTATTTAATGGAAAAAGGATTATAGATATTGCGCAGGATTATGGCTTTGAGACACAGAGCGGTTTTGCCAAGGCATTCCGAAAAGCTTTTGGTTACAGTCCCTCGCAGTATGCTGCACGGATGGACGGATTTCTTCAGAATGAATCTATTTTCGAAATCGGAGGTTATTTGATGAACCCTGTTATTGTAAAAAAGCCAGCGTTCAAGGTTGCCGGTTATGGCATTCAAACGAATGTGGCTGAAGGCAACTATACGAAGGATGCCGCTTCTTTCTGGAGTCAATATGAAGGAGAAAATTTGGAATCCAAAATGTACGAGATTCTGAATCCGCCTAAGCATGGAGAAGTGGGGCTGTGCATTCCTGCCTTGGATAGCGGTAACGCCACATATCTCCTGGGTGTGATTGTAGAAGACTTCAACCAGGTGAACGGGGATATGCTGACTGCGAGCGTGCCTGAAGCGGAATATGCTGTCTTTACCACGCCGCCTGTGGATACCTCGGAAGGGAAGGATCAGAGCGATTTTGTTCAGGTGATCAAGAGCACTTGGAAGTATATTTTTGAAGACTGGTTTCCTGGGAGCAATTATATATATGACGAGGGCAAGCTGGACTTTGAGTTCTATGACGAGCGCTGCCATTCTCGGGTAGATACGGTGATGGAGATTTATGTGCCTGTGAAAGAGCGGTCAGAGCAATAATAATCCGTGTGCCTGATGTGGTTCGGTTAAAAGTCTAACTGACGAGGGATTGGACTTCTACGCCCCTCACATTATTTGTCTGATAGTATTTCTATTGTATCGATCGTCAAAAAGGCCCGCAGCGCACACAAGTGCGAGCGGGCTTTTCCTGTAGGTGCATCTTCTTGAAAATTCCTTACCGCGTGTGCCTCTAGGCGCGCGGGGTTTGGCTCAACGCGGTGGTCAAACCTTTTGTTACATAAACCGTCGCTGTACCTTTTTTCCATCATAGGTGAACAGCGCCTTCTTCTCCTCGACAACCGTCTGCAAATGCACCGTGCGACCCCACAAGGCATAGATATGCGGGAGCGTCCGCTCCAAATATTTCAGGTCCAGCTCAATGCTCTCATAGCGATGTTCAATATACAGCTCCCCGTTCCGCTCATAATCGGCATCCTTGATGACAAGGTAAGGAGAGCCACCGTTCACGCGGGCCAGTACCAGCTGGTCTCGAACATTTTCCCAGGCTTTGTCGGTAATTTTCCACTCCGGGCCTTTCTTCTCGAAGACATAGAGATCCAGATCATTGACCAGTTCCTTGGACAGATAGCTGCGGATAAAAGAGGTATCGGAATCCAGCTCGCGAACCTCGAAGATTTTATCGCGGTCCCAGCGCCGCTCGATATCTTCGAATATTTTCAGGCCGAGATAGTAGGGGTTCAGACTCTGGCGGGAGGGCTGAACGACCGAGGAATTTAGCTTGGCGTATTCCACGGTTTCCTCCGACGTCAGGTTGAGCTCCCGTACGATCCGCTGATGCCAGTAGGAAGCCCAGCCTTCGTTCATGATCTTCGTTTCCATCTGCGGCCAGAAATAGAGCATCTCGTCATGCAGCATTGTCATAATGTCCCGCTGCCAATCTTCGAGCGAAGTGGAATACTGCTGGATGAACCACACGATGTCCTTTTCTGGCTCTGGCGGGAAAGCCCGATTACTAGGTGCCGGCTCTGGGGGACCTGCGCTGACCTGATCCAGATTCCAGAGCTCGTCATAAGGATTGGCTGGAGTGTTGCTGCCAGGTGGTGTATCCTTTCGGTCCTTCATCTTTGCTTCCAGCAGATGGGTCTTACCGAGCTTGCGCGGCTGGATCAGGCTGGGATCGATATGCTCCTGGATCGCGAGCACGGAATCAATGAAGCTTTCTACCGCCTCTGTGCCGTAGGTCACCGAATAGTCGGCGATCCGGTCAGCCGTAGCCGACATGCTCTCGACCATGTTCCGGTTGGAGATGGAGAAGCGGGCATTGTTCTTGAAGAAATCGCAGTGGGCCAGCACGTGGGCCACAATTAGCTTGTTCTGGATGAGCGAGTTGCCGTCCAGCAGGAACGCATAGCACGGGTTGGAGTTGATGACCAACTCGTAGATTTTACTCAAGCCGAAATCATATTGAGACTTCATTTTATGAAAAGTTTTTCCGAAGCTCCAATGGCCAAACCGGGTTGGCATTCCATAGGCACCGAACGTGTAAATAATATCGGCAGGGCAGATCTCATACCGCATCGGATAGAAATCCAGCCCGAAGCCGGTAGCAATCTCCGTAATCTCCGCAATGGCCCTCTCTAGCGCTTTCAGTTCATCATCGCCGGGCATGAACCCATCTCTCCTTCCTTCTTCTAACGCACCGTGTACTGGCAGGTTTAACGTAAGCTCCAGCTTAAGGGGGAGCCGTTCTTCTTATGTATATGGGTGGAGAGATGGAAGTATGATGAGGAGGGGGATGCCTGAGAGAGGAAAGAGTGGCATTTGTCAGAAGAAGCCAAGGGTAGAATTGGTGATTTGCGCACCAATATTGAACGAGTGGAAATTAGCAACGACCCCTATCAAGATTGGCTGACTTGGGAGGGGAGTTGGGAGCTAATTAACAACAAAGCTTATAACATGTATCCAGCTCCAACCGCATTGCATCAATTTATTGTAGGTGAACTTCATTTTGCGCTAAGGACATTCTTCCAGAATCGGAGTTGCTATGTGTTTGTGGCTCCGTTTGATGTGCTTTTCTCTGAAAGTGAAGATTATCAATCACCCGATCAGGTCACTCAACCAGATCTTTCGGTTGTTTGTTCTAAGGACCAAATATCTAAGAACGGCTGTAACGGTGCCCCGACCCTCATTATTGAAGTGCTGTCACCTGCCACTGCCTTGAAAGACTTTAATGAGAAGTTCAATCAATTTATATCAGAAGCATGGAGTTCAGGAATATTGGATTGTTGATCCTGGAAATCAAACGGCTCACGTCTATACTTTGGAGGACGGCAGTTATCAGGTGCGCCATTTATATACAGAGCAGGAGACGATCCAGTCCGTTGTCTTTAAAGATTTACAAGTTCCAATGAACACGTTTTTTAATCTATAACAACAAACACAATCAGCCGGCGAGATATAATCTCGACCGGTTGTTTTTGTTCTTTGAAATCATATTGAAACTTCATTTTATGAAAAGTTTTGCCGAACCTCCAATGTAAGTGTAGACGAAACCAAAACGCTTCTCCTTAAGTACTATCTTAGAAGAGAAGGATATATCGGAAAATTAGAAGAAAATTAATTATTCACTATATGTATGAGCGGCATTTTGGACTTCTTGCAGCAATTTTGCAAATTCTTCGTCGCTGTCACTGTATGTGGAAATCCCATCCTTGCGATCCTTCTGAGCTTTCTGAAGTTGGGACAAAACAGCTTGATCTTTAAAAATAACTGGAGCCATTTTGATCTTTTGTTCTTCTGTAAATTTGGACTGTTCATCTTTCCTTTGCAGCGTAACGCTGAATCCAAAGTTTTCTTCGATTAGCTGGACCAAGTCTTTAAGGTCAACGTAAGATTTGCCCTGGAGGCTTTGCTCCAATTGTTTCTTGGAAATAGACATTTGGGTCACCTTCCTTTTGCTCATTTTATCACAAACGAAGGGAATCATACTGTGAGGGGTGTAGATCTATGAAAATTGAAATCGGAGAGTCCTTAATGCTTTCATGGCTGAAACATGCAAAGAACTGTCAGCTTGTCCAACTTAACTGGAAACCATCGGTGAAGTCTTGGGATATCCATAATGAGGTAATTGTCGAGAGTATGATGAAGGAATCAGATCAATATTTTAAAGACAAGTACAATCTTGATTTGTTTAAGCTGAATCGATCATACTCGCAACTTCTTCAACAGGCTGAGATCGATACTTTGGGGCTTGAGGTAGGAGGAGCAGGCAGAGTTCAAAATATATACGGCATCGATGTTGCTTTCCATGAAAGCGGTCTGAATTATGGTTCCAACAAGGAAGAGACGATATCCAGAGTGCTGAAGAAAATGATTCGTACATCAATGGCGATTCACGGATATTTCGATTTGAATAAAGGAAATATCATATTTGCTGCTCCGAAGATAGCTAGTTCGATACGTGAGCCGCTGCATCTTTACATAAGTGAACTCCAAGAGTTATTTCGAAGTAAAGGTTTGAATTTTCGTTTTGAGCTTCTGTGCAATGAGGAGTTTAAGGAAAAAATATTCAATGTAGTCACAGCATTATCAAATTCAGTGTCAGACACTTCGGAGCTGTTTATGCGAAGTATACAAATGTACAATCTTTTCGCGGAGGAGAAGCAGGTTAGTAGCTTGCCGAAAACCACAATCAAGGCGAAGAAAGTACCTGCTGATTTTAAAGGTGCTGAGATTATAAAAATTGGTGCTTTGGTTAGATCTAGTTTTGATCGGCTGATTGCAGAGGATTTATTAACAGAGCAGGAGGTTGAGCGGTTGCAGCGGCTTGATTATGCCAAAAGAACTTTTAATATTACTTATCCTGTTTTAAAAAGGATCGATTCAGCTAGTTCCATGACTGAACAGCAGAAAGTAAACGGGCGTCCTAGATTCTATGCAGAACCGTATACGATCTATGGAACCAATTACTTGTTATGCAATCATTGGGTGGAGGATCTCAGCAGAAGCTATTTTGAGGCATGGCTCAGGCGGATTGAAGAGGCTACCTGAGTGAGAGCACGGATTTCAATCTTCAGGTCATCATTAGCAGTGTGAGATACGATTACACCATTCTTAGATTGAAGTAGCTCTTTCGTTGCTTCTTTCGGATCCTTAATGGCTCGAATCAATGCGACTTCATCAACAAACTTGGTGTTACCTTCGGTATGTGATGCAAGGATTTGCAGCTTGACGTATTGATCGGGATATATCTTACGCACTTCTTCCCATTGCAATGGCTGGCACCTCCGCTTGGTTTTGTCTCTTTATTGTACCAAATAATTAGCAATTAAAAAGATTTCCACAAACAAGGTACAGACCTTTTCTGTCCCTATTAATTCTGATTCTATCTTAGAATCAGCGTTTGACTTTATGCTGAAAGTAGAGTGGAGGGTTGGAGGATTTCTGGAGAAACGAAGTGTTCGCCTTTAAAGGCCGATTTCAACCTTGTAATTCCTTTTACAATCTAGAGATCGGGCTTTAACAGCGATCGTAAGAAACCTCCGAACCCGTAGCGGCTTAATTCAGCATCGCCCAGGATTTTATCTGAAATTAAGAGCTAAATTAATATTGATCTGGAACAATTTACATATGAATTAATTCTAGAGATGTTATGATAGACAAAGGATAGATTTTCCTATACCTCCACAGGGTGTATATGGTTCAATCGTATTCTGAAAAACTAACAACGAGGTGCTTCATAATGTTCAGAGTATTTGAGGAATTCAAAGGGAAGACAGCAATTATCACAGGTGGGGGTACAGGCATTGGCAGAGCTACAGCACTGCGTTTAGCGGAGCTCGGAGCCAATGTTGTTATCGCAAGCCGGTCTGAAGCGGATGGAGTTGCGACTGTACGCGAAATTGAGGAGCTTGGAGGAAGTGCGGCATTCATCCAAACGGATGTGGCCAAGGAAGAACAAATTATTGCCCTGGTCAACCAAACTATTGAACGTTTTGGTTCGATTGACTACATGTACAACAACTCGGCGATTACAGGGGATAATGAGCTTCTAGAGGATTATAAGACTGAAACATTCGATAGAGTGTTTGATGTCAATGTCAGAGGGCAGCAGCTTCTGATGAAGTATGCCGTGCCTCACATGAAACCGGGCAGTGCGATCGTTAACTGTGCTTCTTTGCATGGAACGATTGCTATGGCGGGGGATGTAGCTTACTCTGCAAGTAAACATGCGGTTATTGGTTTGGGTAAATCAGCAGCGGCCGAGCTTGCAGCTAAAGGAATCCGGGTGAATATTGTCGCTCCAGGACCGGTTCCTACCAAAATGATGAGACGCTATGAAGAATTGCTCACAGACGATGTAGATGCGCTTGAGCAAGCTATTGCCCAGCTTCCGGTTCTGAAACGCTACGGAACGCCAGAAGAAGTAGCCAACGCGGTAGTCTTCCTTCTGAGCGACATGGCTTCTTATATCGTAGGTCATGTGCTTATGGTTGATGGTGGTTGCTCGATAATCAGATAAACGTTTGCAATCTATATAAATAAACAGGCCGCTTGCAGTCACTCTTGACTGGTGAGCGGCCTGTTTTCGCTACTCAGATTTAGAAGTTATTGGTATACTTTGATAAAAGAATATGAAATTTAACTATACTGACAGTGAAAAAGAGGGCCACCACCCAACTAAGAGCATTTTTGTACCTTAATTTTCTTTAATATCGTAAAAATAGGGAAATAGAGGCATTATTGTATCTTATTTTCGGAAAATCACGCTGGACAGGGTATTCTGGAAGATTTAAGGTACAATTTTGCACTTAATCTCTACTAAGTCTTAGCTACTAAGGATTTAAGGTACAAAAATGCCGTTAATTACACTTCGATCCTGCTTATATAAGCTTTCTTTTTTCTTGGGTATGTTTGTTTTTTTTAATGCTTTCTATTTAGAAGATTATCCAGCTATTTTATAGCTTTATTATTGGAGGCGACGATGGAATGCAGCAGCGGATCTTGCTGATTGAGGACGATGAAAGTATCAGTGAAATGGTCTCTTCTTATCTTGTAAAAGAGGGTTTTGAGGTCAAGGCAGTGTATGACGGTGAGGAGGCAGAGCGCGTTTTTTGCAGCGGTACATATGAGCTTGTTCTGCTGGATCTCATGCTCCCCAAGCGAAGCGGGACTGATATTCTGCAGACGATCCGGGCTAATAGCCTTGTCCCTGTGCTGATCATGTCTGCAAAGGACAGCGATGTAGACAAGGCCTTGGGTCTGGGCTTCGGGGCGGATGACTATATCACGAAGCCCTTCTCTATGATTGAACTAGTAGCGAGGGTGAAGGCAGCGATTCGACGGGCGGGATACGGCGGTGTAGCCGCAGGTGTTAAGTCGGAAGCAACGGCTCCGGCACGCCAGACAATTAGCCTGGAAGGGCTGACTGTGGATCTCGACAATTTCACGGCCTTGAAGCATGGGGAGGAAGTGAAGTTAACAGCCAAGGAATTCCACATTCTTAAGTTGTTTGTGACGAACCCGGGCCGGGTGTTCACGAAGGCGCAGATCTATGCCAGCGTGTGGGCTGATGAGTATTACGGGGACGAGAATGTGATTAATGTCCATATGAGAAGATTGCGGGAGAAGATCGAAGACGATCCCTCGCATCCGTTATATATCAAGACCCTGTGGGGAATCGGATACAAACTGGGAGCGGAAGTGCAATGATCGTTGTTCTTGGCGTAGTTATTGTACTGTTGCTGCTCGTTATCCTGTGGCAATATAAATCAGCAAAAGCTACTGCCAGCCAGCTCACCTATATTCATGAGAAGCTGAACAGTATTTTGGATGCCGGGACACAGGAAAGGCTACTGCTGTTTAGCGGCAACCAGGAGCTGCGTGTATTGTTGACTGACCTGAACCATCTGCTGGATGCCAATCATAGAGGCGGCGTGGAGAGGCGGCGACTGGAGAAAGCCATGCGGGGGATGTTAGCCAATGTATCGCATGATCTCAAGACCCCGCTGACGGTAGTGCTCGGCTATATCGAGACGATTTTGCAAGACAAAGATATGACAGAACCGGAACGGGACGCTATGCTGACGATCATTCACCGGAAGGCGGGTGAGGTGATCACACTGATGAATACTTTTTTTGACCTGGCGAAGCTGGAATCAGGTGACCGTAACCTTCCACTCTCCCGGTTGAACATGAATGAGGTGTGCAGGAAGAACATTTTATCTTTCTACGACATTCTGAACGGTAAGGGTAGTGAGGTGCAGATCGAGATTCCGGATGAGCCGCTGTACATAATGGGCAATGAAGAGTCAATGGACCGGATTCTCTCCAATCTGATCTCGAATGCAATCACTTACGGCGATGCGGGGAAGATACTGGGTTTACGGCTTTTTTTTGATGACAAGAACGTCAGTGTGGAGGTGTGGGACCGGGGAAAAGGAATCACCGCCTCCCATCAGGATCAGGTGTTTGAGCGGCTGTATACCCTGGAGGACTCGCGCAACCGGAATTATCAGGGCAGTGGTCTCGGACTGACTATTACAAAGCGATTGACTGAGCAGATGAACGGAACGATCACATTGAACAGCAAACCGCATGTCAAAACAGCGTTTACGGTTTCTTTTCCCCGGATGCGCTTCTAAAGAACTGTACTTAAGAAATTCGTAAGAATAGGGTAAGAAAAAAGAAAATTGTGGTGTGTACAATAAAAACATGGAAGAGAGATGAACACAAAGGAGATCGCGGAGATGACTTCAATCCTTCGTACACGGGATTTAACCAAGGTATACCATGGCAGGGAAGCGGTAAGCAGTGTCAATATGACGATCAAGCAGGGCGAGATTTACGGATTCCTGGGACCGAATGGTGCGGGCAAAACGACAGTGATGAGAATGATCACCAATCTGGTGAAGCCAACGGGCGGAGAGATTGAATTTTTCGAGGAAAAAGTGACCCCCGGTTCTTACGAAATGCTCAAGCGGATGGGCTGCATTATTGAGAACCCGGTGTTCTACGATAAATTGAGCGCCAGAGAAAATCTCCTTCTGCATGGAGAATATATGGGCTACTATGACAAGAAAGCAATCGAAGAGGCGTTAGCATTAGTGAAGCTTTCGGGCATCGACAACAAGCCGGTAAAGCAGTTCTCTCTGGGGATGAAGCAGCGGCTGGGCATTGCTCGTTCGATCATGACGAAGCCGGAGCTATTGATTCTGGATGAGCCGATCAACGGTCTCGATCCGGTGGGCATTAAGGAGATGCGCGACGTGTTCCGCATGCTGAGCAGGGAGTATGGCATGACCCTTCTGATTTCCAGTCACTTACTGAGCGAAATCGAACAGGTTGCGGATACGATCGGTGTCATCCGTGAGGGCCGTTTGTTAGAAGAAGTGGCGATGGATTCGATTCGCGGACTGAATACAGATTATATCGAGCTTTCCACTCCGGAGGTCACCAAGGCGGTCTATGTACTGCAGCATAAGCTGAGCCTCACCAATTTCAAGGCGATGGACGCTGGAATCATCCGCATATATGACGAAGGCGTTTCGCAGCAGGCACTGAACAAAGCGCTTGTTCTCGGAGATGTTTATATTGCGAGCCTCAGCAGGAAGCAGCATTCGCTGGAAGATTATTTTCTGCAATTGATTGGGGGTGAGGGCATTGCTTAAATTGATGTCGCTGGAAATCCGTAAGCATAAATTGACAGGACTCATCAAGGGCGTGCTGATCGCTAACCTCATCATCCTAGGCTTTATGGTGCTTGTACTGTTCGTTGATCAGAATGAGCAGGTCTCCACATTCACATCATTCGGGGATGTTTTTGAAGGACTCTTCGTTTTTGTAAAAGCGGTATTCATCATCTTTGCCTCAGCTCTACTGGGCAGACTGGTTATCGAAGAATACAGAAGCAATACGATCAGCCTGCTCTTCATGTATCCTATTCCACGTAAAAAACTGCTTACCGCCAAATTGATTATCGTCTTCCTCTTCACTTTTTGTACGATTATCATTTCAGATCTGGTGCTAGGGGCCTTGCTGTTCTGGATCAATCACTTCTTACAGATCATTCCGGGTCAACTAACTTGGATCCTGGTGAAAGACGAACTGGTGAAGCTGGGGACAGGGGCACTTTATGCGGCAGGGATTGGACTCATTCCATTGTATTTCGGGATGCGGAAAAAATCGATCTCAGCCACGATCATTTCGTCGGTGGTGCTTGTGACTCTGATTTCTGGAGGATTTGACCAGGCTCGGCTAGGTAATTTTGCCGCCATTTCCATCAGCCTTGGCCTCATTGGAATCGCCATTGCCTATGTATCCATTCGTAAGATCGAAACAGACGATATCACCTGATGCCTTAGGTCATAGAATAGCCCCTGCACCCATGCAGGAGGCTATTTTTGGGTACAGAAAACACCTCTCTTTACTCATGATTTACCCTGCAGAACTTGTTATAATATGTGGATTGAACGTAATGACGACCTTGCACAAGCTAATCTTGGGGGAGTACGGAGAGGATGAAAGCTATGGATAAGGACAACCACTCTATTCTATATGAGAATCACCCTGATCCCATCTACATTTTGGACACAGAGGGGAACTGCCTGGGCGTGAACCGTTCCGCGAGGGAACGGTCGGGAGTGGAATTTGAGGGACTGAACAGCCCATCGGTGCTGGAAGCTTCAACCGCGGACTATCAGGCGGTATGCCGGAGGCAGTTTGCGCAGGCGCTTCAGGGTGAATCGTCCAGCTTTGAGATGGATACGGTCCGTCCTAACGGGGAATTTCACCGGGTGGTTATTACTTTTTTACCCATTGAAGCTGAGAATGAAGTGGCAGGTGTCTACGCGATCGTCAAAGACATCACCAATTATATTGGTGTGGACGACATCCGCAGTCCTGGGCATCTCAAAGAATTGAACGATCGGCACAGCCTGATCCTAAATTCCGTATCAGAGGGCATCTTCGGTGTGAACAAAACGGGGCATACGATCTTCATAAACCCGGCGGGGATGGAGATGCTGGGTTATACGCTGGATGAGTTCATCGGTATTCATAGTTTCTCACACATCCAGCATACCCGGTCGGACGGCTCCCATTACGCCCTGGAGGAATCTCCGATCAATCGGACGGTCAGAGATGGAGTTACGCGCAGCATGGAGGAAGAAATCTTCTGGCGTAAAGATGGGACAAGCTTTCTGGTGAATTATCGGGTAGCTCCAATTGTAGACAATGGTATGATCGAAGGTGCTGTTATTGTATTCAGCGACATTACGAATGAACGGGAGATCATCCGGGCCAAGGAGTTTGCGGAGAAGGCTGCCCGGGCCAAGGCCGACTTTCTGGCGATGATGAGTCATGAGATCCGGACACCGATGAACGGGATGATCGGGATGGCGGATCTGCTGCTGGAGACGGAGCTCGGCGAGGAGCAGCGGAGCTATGCAGAGATTCTGCGTAGCAGCAGTTACAGTCTGCTGAGCATCCTGAACGATATCCTTGATTTTAGCAAAATGGAAGCGGGCAAAATGATCCTGCAGTCTGAAATGTTCGACCTGCGTGAAATGATGTCCAGTATTGTGGACCTGTTCACGCCCAAAGCCGAGGAGAAGAAGCTGGCCCTGCGGTGGTGGGCCGATACCAGTGTCCCAGAGGTATTGACTACCGATCCTAGCCGCCTGAGGCAGATCATTGTCAATCTTGTAGGTAATGCCTTGAAATTCACGGAGCAGGGAAGCGTGACCTTGTCCGTGAAAAATATAGTGCTGCCGCATTCCCAGAATTACCTGCTGGAGTTCTCGGTACGGGATACAGGTATCGGCATTGCCGATAACAAGCTGAATCTCCTGTTTCAGTCCTTCTCACAGCTTCATCCGTCGCATACCCGTAAATATGGCGGGACAGGTCTCGGGCTGGCGATCTGCAAACAGCTGGTAGAGCTGATGGGGGGCACGATTTTTGTAGAAAGCGAAGAGGGGAGAGGGTCTACCTTTCGCTTCATGCTGCCCTTTTTGAAAGAGGAAGACAGGGGCGGATTTGAACTGTAGGTTTAGCTGGTGGGCCACAGTCGTCTTATCGTTATCTCATCGGTAACCAGGCGCTTTAGCTACCAGAGCCTAAAAAAGGCTGCCCGTAGTCATCTCCTGACTTCCGGGCAGCCCGCCATGTTTAATTATATCGTATTGAAATTATGATTCACGCAAATACATAAGACCCACCGTATGCGGACCGCAATGACTGCCAATTACACAGCCGGCTTCGATAACTGCAATTTCTTGAGCACCAGTGGCTTGCTGCAGCGCACGCTTCAGGTATTCCGCATCCTCTTCAGCCAAAGTATGGGCTACAATAAGCAGTTCCTTATCCATGTTCTTGATATCGGGCAACGCGTTCTGAAGCATCTGCTCGACGGCTTTTTCCTTCTTGCCGCGGACTTTGCTGACCGGGACAATACTGCCGTCAATCAGCTTCAGCACCGGCCGGATTTTGAGCAGGCTGCCGATAAAATTCTGCATGCCGGAGCAGCGTCCGCCCATATATAAGTAATCAAGCGTATCGACTACAAATTGAGTATCCATGTGTTTGCGGGCGGTCTTAAGCAGCTCTGCGATCTCGGCTGCACTGTGCCCCTTGGCAGCGGCGCGCACGGCCTTCATGACGAGCAAGGCGATTCCCCCGCACAGCGTCTCCGAATCTACGACCTCCACTCTTCCTTCCGGGAACTCACCTGCGGCCAGCAGGGCATTCTGATATGTAGAAGATAAGGCAGAGGACAAACTGATATAGACAATATCATTACCACTCTCAATGACCGGAGCGAAGGCCGCCATGAAGTCAGCCGGCGAAGGTGCGGCGGTTTTAGGCAGACTGCCTTTGGCAGCAACCTTGCGGTACACCTCTTCGGGCGTAATATCCACTCCATCCTTATAAGTGCCATCGTCGAATACTACGTATAACGGGACGATGCCGACATCATACTTCTCTTTCCAGCCTTGCGGCAAATCGGAAGTGCTGTCTGAAAAAATTTTTACAGTAGACATGAAATTCTCCTTCACCGAGTATCGGACTTTTTATAAAATCCACATAATTTGTTTATTATACCAAGACGAAGCCATTTCTCAAAATGGAAAATAGCCACGGGGATGGATTACTAAGCTTCTACTCTATGATATGAAAAGAGACCCCCCGTTGTTCGGGCGGCCTCTTGGGTTATGGAGGATCTTTCGATAGTGACGAATATAATGCTTATTTCTGCTTAATCGGAATCCATACTTCACAACGATAGTCTTCTGCGTTCACATCACCAAGCGGGTAGAGTTCAAGTTCGGGTCCGCCCGAATGTTCATACGCTGTGCTGGGGAACCATTCCTGGAAGATTCGGCTCCAGACGTCCTGAATCGCATGCGGCATCGGTCCAACCGAGGTGAAGACAGCCCAGGTGGAGGCAGGTACAATAGCCGTTTCATAGCCTTGTGGGTCCGTATTGGAATCGTCTTCTACGGCGATCCAATAAGAGAGCTTCTCATTGGGATGATCCACACCCATACAGATTCCGAGGATATCCTCTTTTTTGCCGATTTCAGTCAGTTGGTCAGACGTTCCGTCTCCGTTGGCGGCACTCCAGAAGGCTGGGATCTCCCGCAGGTTCTCCCCATCCTTCAAGGATACCTCGATAGACTTGCCGATCACTCTGAAGCTATCTTTCTCGATAATTCTGTATTCCATTTCTTTATCTCCCTTCAATGATAGATGGAAAGAGAGGCGTGGAAAGGCCTTGAGCTGTACGCCCTTCTCGCGGGCGGCTGAAGGGGACACCCCATGCAGCTTACGGAACGCTTTGGAAAAAGATTCAGGGGTATCGTAGCCGTATTTCAGTGCTACGTCTAGCACTTTAATATCCGACACACTCAGCTCCTGCGCCGCAAGCGACAATCTCCGCTTGCGGATATACTCGAATACCGTGAATCCGGTCAGGAGATTGAACATACGCTGAAAGTGAAAGGGCGAAGAGCAAGCTACCCTTGCGATCTCATCAATATTCAGCGGTTCCTCTAAATTGTCCTCTACATAATTCAGAGCATCCTTCATTCGAATCAACCATTCCAAGTGCGCCATCTCCTTCTGAATACATACTATCATTCCCGGGTTCGTTCATCCGGTTCTTCCGTGCGTTCTGAAGACAGGTGACAGGGAGGACAGTTCTGTCTCTAAGACAGATCCTGATTTTTAAATAGAATAAGGTCGTAATTACTGAAAAGGTTTGGACTTTCGGCTACTGTCGTCGCCAGAGTCTGGAATTGTTCCGTTGTTAACGGTGTAAATCGGGAGGCAGCATATGCTTTTGATGCGAGCTTTCCTATGGTAAGCTTTCAGCGGCTGCTATCGCTCCTACAGCTCCAGCCTATTCTTTCTACTTTTTACGGCCCAATATCATAATCAGTGCTTGCCACAAGAACTTGGTCAAAACTACTTAATAAACACAACCGATTCGGTAGTTTGAGGCTCATTTATGGGAGCTAACGGACCGTAGAACCGTTATTTCCACATGGGATTGTCCTGGAAAATGTAATGGACTCAGGAGACGTTATTTCCTGCTAAACCGCGGAATTTGAGCAAAATTTCTGCCCATAGCGTCTCTGGTGTCCGTTATCTTCCGAAATGGCTGAATCTATAATCAATAAGGTCTCTGGAGTCCGCTACTTGGCGAAGTGAGCACTGATGTTGAGGCAGGTCACTATGTTCAGGTTTGACCACCACCTTGGGCCACGTACCGAACGCAGGGAGGCGGACGCGGTGGAAACAGTTCAAAATTCAGTCTTTCTAAAGTATAACTCAGGGAGACAGGTCTCGTCAGTTACTTCGTACGGATCTCATTAGTTCCCCAACCTGTTACGCCTGCTTGGTACGGATCTCGTCAGTCACCTAGCACGGTTTTCTTCAGTTACTTAGCACGAACCTCATTACTTCCCCAACCGGTACACGCCTGCTTCGTACGGCCGCAGAACACTGCGGTCGGAGGATGCTTCTCCGTAGTTTCCAATTACCAGTTCCTTGACGGCTGCCAGCTCCTTAGGAAGATCTACAGACTGCGCAACATCACTGAAGTTCAGTAACACGAGCCACTGCTCATCGTCCAGGGTACGGGTGTATGCATAAATATTATCGTGTTCAGGAAGCAGCAGTTTGTACTCTCCGTAGACCATGATCGGGTTTTCTTTGCGCAGCGCGATCAGCTTGCGGTAGTAGTGGAACACCGAATCGGGATCAGCGACAGCCTGCTCCACATTAATTTCGCTATAATTCGGATTCAACCGCAGCCAAGGTGTTCCGGTAGTAAAGCCTGCGTTAGTAGATCCATCCCATTGCATAGGCGTCCGGGCGTTGTCCCGTCCTTTGGCATAGATAGCATTCAGAATCGTCTCGTGATCGGCGCCGCCCTCGGTGACTTTTTCACGGTACATATTAAGGGTCTCGATATCCTGATAGTATTCCAGCACAGGGAATTTCACGTTGGTCATCCCGATTTCTTCCCCTTGGTAAATATACGGGGTGCCCTTCAGTGTATGCAGCAGAGTCGCCAGCATTTTGGCGGAGATGACACGGTACTCGCCGTCATTACCAAAACGGGATACCATACGTGGCTGATCGTGGTTGTTCAGGTACAGACTGTTCCAGCCTTGTTCGGCCAGGCCGACCTGCCATTTATGCAGGATTCCACGCAGTTGGTGAAGAGTCCATGGTGTTACTTCCCACTTGCCGCTAGGGCCGGAGTCGACGTCCATGTGCTCGAATTGAAAGACCATCTGCAGTTCTTCCCGGTCTTCGCCGGTATACAGAATGGCATCCTCTACAGACGCCCCCGGCGTTTCACCGACGGTCATGACGTCATATTTGGAGAGTACCTTTTGGTTCATTTCATGCAGGAACTCGTGTACTCTTGGGCCGTTCATGTAGTATTCACCACCACCGCCAAGCTCGGCATCGCCTGAGGAAGGCAGGCCTGGCGTTTTGGAGATCAGGTTGATGACGTCCATCCGCAATCCGTCTACACCTTTATCCAGCCAGAAGGTAATCATCTTGTACAGTGCCTCACGCAGCTGCGGATTCTCCCAGTTCAGGTCCGGCTGCTTGCGGGAGAACAGGTGCAGATAGTATTCACCGGTAGTCTCGTCTAGTTCCCACGCCGGGCCGCTGAAAATAGAGCTCCAGTTGTTAGGACGCTTGCCGTCCGGACCGCCGGGACGCCAGATGTAATAATCACGATAAGGGTTGTCCTTAGAGGAGCGGGATTCCACGAACCAGGCATGTTCGTCCGAGGAATGGTTAATCACGAGATCCATCATCAGCTTGATACCGCGGGTATGGAGGCCTTCAAGCAGTTCCTCCCAGTCCTGAAGCGTGCCGAATTCATCCATGATATCTTCATAGTCGCTGATGTCGTAACCGTTGTCATCATTCGGCGATTTATAGACGGGGGAGAGCCAGACGACGTCAACGCCGAGCTGCTGGAGATAATCCAGACGGGAGATAATTCCCTTCAGATCGCCGATGCCATCACCGTTGCTGTCCATGAAGCTCCGAGGGTAGATTTGGTATACTACGGCTTCTTTCCAAAAAGCTTTTTTCATTGTGAGATCTCCTTAAATGTTGTTTATAGTCCAGCCTATACAACCCTTTAAACAGTAACCGGCCCCCGAAAGCAGGCAGCCTCGGGGGCCGGGAGAATACGGTTTGATTATGCAGTAATGTTAGTACCTTGAGCAGTAACGCTGCTTAGTCCATTCACTGTATATTCCTGGCCATAAATCGTGAGCGAGGCCGGAATATCGGTTTCGTTGGTCACGGTTACCTGAGTGTCGGTTACGCTGACCAGAAGTCGAGAGCCGCGGAACATGATTTTGAAGGAATAGGACGTCCAGTGACCTGGATTAGAAGGGTTCAGGTTCAACCGTCCATTCAATACGCGCAAACCGCCGAAGCCATGAACGATTGACATCCAGGTACCCGCCATGCTCGTGGTATGGCAACCGTCTTCTGTATCATTATTGTAGTTGTCCAGATCCAGTCTGGAGGTGCGCAGGTACATTTCATAAGCCTTTTCCTTGTAGCCCAGCTCGCAAGCAAGAATCGCATGGATGCAAGGGGAGAGGGAGGACTCATGTACGGTGATCGGCTCGTAGAAGTCGAAATTCCGTTTTTTCGTATCCAAATCGTAACGGTCACCAAGGAAATATAGCCCTTGCAGCACATCCGCCTGCTTGATGAAGCAGGAACGCAGGATACGGTCCCATGACCATTTCTGGTTCAGTGGCAAATGCTCTGGATGCACATCCTTGACCTGAATGATCTCTTTGTCGAGGAATCCGTCCTGTTGGAGGAAAATGCCCATCTCTTCATCCACCGGATAGTACATTTTGGCGATAATCTCGCTCCATTTTCCTGTCTCACTATCCTGAAGTTCGAGCTTCTCCAGCAATTCTGCGTAGCGGGCAGGTTCATTCTCTTGCAGGTAAGCCAGAGCTTCCAGCGTGTATTCCATCGTCCAGGACGCGATACGGTTCGTGTACCAGTTGTTGTTGACGTTGTTCTCGTACTCGTTCGGCCCGGTGACGCCGAGCATGACATATTGGTCCTTACGTGGCACATAATGCACGCGTTCCTCCCAGAAGCGGGAGATTTCTACCAACACCTCAAGTCCGTACTGGCCAAGGTAGGATTGGTCGCCAGTGTAGTTCACATAGTTATAAATAGCATAGGCAATCGCCCCGTTGCGGTGAATCTCCTCGAATGTAATTTCCCACTCGTTATGGCATTCCTCGCCGTTCATTGTCACCATCGGATAGAGGGCGCCTTTGGTGAAGCCGAGCTTGCGGGCGTTCTCCTTAGCTTTTTCCAGATGCTTGTAACGGTAGATTAACAAATTCCGGGCGATGGAGGCATCTGCCGTACTAAGATAGAAAGGTACGCAATAGGCTTCTGTATCCCAGTACGTGCTGCCGCCGTATTTTTCACCAGTAAAGCCCTTCGGTCCAATGTTCAGACGGTCATCCTCACCGTTATAGGTCTGATTCAGTTGGAAAATATTAAAGCGGATCGCCTGCTGCGCGGACACGTCACCCTCGATAATAATGTCGCTTTCTTTCCATTTATCTCTCCAGGCATCTGTCTGCTCAGTCAAAAGCGTTACAAATCCGGCTTCACGGGCACTATCCAGTGCAGCCTTGGCGGCATCCACCAGCTGTCCGAGACCATGATTGCGGGAGGTTACATTGGCCGCATATTTGTAGATTACGACTTGATCGTTCGGCTGTACTGCTATAGCAACCCGGCTGCCAACGTATTTTTCCTGCTCGATGGCTTCCGCCTGCGCCGTGGTTTTGTCTCCATTTACAAGAATGTCGAAGGCCATAGCCGAGGTAACGTGGAAATCAAGCTTCTTGGTCTTCAGAGTGAGATAGCCGCTGTCCTCCGCGCTTTGCTTCTCGACTTCATTCCAGAATTTCTCGTCATAGTTGGCATCCTTGTTCTTGATGTCGCCATCCAGGTATGGGGTGATTGTCAGCTGGCCGGCGAAGTTCAGCGGAACGATGGAATAGCGGATTGCGCCGATTTCCTGGCGGGCCATGCTGACGATGCGGATGCTCTCGACCTGGACTTTCTTGCCGTCCTCCAGTTCAGCGGTGAAGCTGCGGGATAACGTGCCTTCCTTCATATTCAAAACCCGGCGGAAGTCGGTCACTGTGGATTTCGCGAGATCGAGCGGGGTGCCGTCGATATCAATGTTGATGCCGATCCAGTTCGTGCTGTTCAGCACTTTGGCAAAATACTCGGGATAGCCGTTCTTCCACCAGCCGACCCGTGTCTTATCCGGATAGTATACGCCAGCCATATAGCTGCCCTGCAGACTGTGGCCGCTGTATTGCTCCTCGAAATTGGCGCGTCCGCCCATATATCCGTTCCCGATGCTGAATACGCTCTCGGAAATTTCCTGGGTTCCCGGATCAAATGATTCTTCAATAATGGACCATTCATCAATTTTCAAATATTGCTTCAAGATTATCGGCTCCTTTTAAGTTGGGGATAGATAAACTGAAAAATAAATTCTCTCGGTGCTTGGGTGCAAAGGTCAGTAACTCCAAGGAAAGTTTGGATTTTCGATCGCTGTTATAATCCTATTTCCTATGTAAACTTCAAGGTATATAAGACGAACTTAAGACCCTAACATAAGGCTCGGTCGTCACTACGGTGGAATGTTTGGACTTCCGGCCGCTGTTGTCCCCGGATTTCTTTTAATTGTCCCGCTGTTTGCGGTTGAAATCCGGAGACAAAGGCGGGCGCTGTCGCTCCTACAGTCCCAAACTTCCCCCTTCGTTCCTTCTCGCTTTTGTTACTTTCTTTTGTTCATCCTATATAAGGTAGAAATCTGATTAGCTTACGCTTCCGATGCGAGCTTTCCTGCGGAAAGCTTTCAGACGAGCGCTATCGCTTCCACAGTTCCAAATTTCCTCTCCGTTTCTTCCGCTCCCAGCATCCAAAACATTTATTTATTCATTTTATATTGAATAAGACAGGGCCGTTTCGCGGCCGATAGGTGTATAACTTAATGTTGCTTAAATACTGGTAAAAGATTCCCTAAGCGTCGAAACTTTCATTTCTTGCAGGGAAGGGATGACTATATTGGCGGCTCCAAGGGTGGCTGGAGAGCCGATGCCGACACTGGTCATTCCGGCACGGGTAGCGGCTTCTATGCCAGCTTCAGCATCTTCGAAGACGACACAATGTTCCGGTTCTACGCCCAAAGCTTTGGCTCCCAGCAGGAACACTTCAGGATCAGGCTTGGCCGCGCTGGTGTGAGTGCCGTCAATAATGGCATCGAAGTATGGGGTCAAGCCGGTGTTGTTCAAGATGGTCATCGCATTTTTGCTGGCGGAGCCGAGAGCGACCTTGATGCTATTCTGCCGGCATTCCATCAGGAATTGAAGGGCGCCCGGCAGAATCTCTGAGCTGTCCATGGAGGAGATATACTCAACATAACGGGCATTTTTTTTATCAGCCAGCCGCGCTTTTTCGTTCTCATCTAAAGTTAGCCCGCCTATCTCTAGCAAAATATCGAGCGACGCCGCTCGGCTGACACCTTTAAGGCGTTCATTATCCTGCTCGGTGAAAGGAAAGCCGAGATCGTCAGCCAGCTCTTTCCAGGCAATGTAATGATACTTGGCGGTGTCTACAAGCACACCATCCAAATCGAATAAACAGGCATGAATTGTTGTCATGAATGGAACCTCCTAGAAAGATATACGCGGCATTGCTTCTGTCCATGCGTATTAGAATGGACTGAGGAATCATTATTCTGCATATTAGCGCAAACGTTTGAACAAAGATCCAAAAAATAAATGAAGCATCTGCGCTTCATTTATTCGTTCCTGTTCGTTCCCGGTCTGTTACGGCTTGCTTGGTGTATGCATGGAGGACTCTCTGACAATGAGGCGGTGCGGAATCACAAATCTATTCGTATAACCCGCATCATTATTAGGTTTCTGTATGCCCTGAATCAGTACCTGCGAGGCAGTGTAGCCCAGATGGTAGATACCGATATCAATACTGCTGATAGGGGGACTGGACAGCTCGGACAACGGAATGTTGTTAAAGCTGACAATCGCCAGATCATCGGGAACCTTATATTTCAGTTCGTTCAATCCGCGCAGCACACCAAAGGACACCATATCGTCCACCGCGACCAGCGCAGTGGGCCGGTTCGGGAGATTCATGAAGAAAGACATCGCCCTGTAGCCACTATCCTGCAAGAATTCACCTTCCACAATCCATTCCGGACGCATGGTCAGCCCGCTGTTCTCCATAGCTTTGCGGTAGCCTTCCAGACGATCGCGGGAAACAATGAGATTGGGTGGGCCACTGACGAAGCCGATCCGCTCATGTCCCATGGAAATCAGGTGATTCGTGGCGTCATACGCTGCCATGACGTTATCATTATCGACAGATAATATATTCTCATAGCGGTCGCTTCTTCCGATTAGCACGAAGGGATAGCCACCACCCTGTAGAAAATCAATCACAGCGTCATCTTTGCGTGAATACAGCAGAATTACACCGTCAACACGGCGCCCCTTCAGGAGGCGGGAGACGGCTTCCAGTTCTTCCTTTTCATTCGCGCCGGAGCTGATCAGTACATCGTAGCCGGATCGGCTGGCCTGCGTGACAATCCCGCGAATCAATTCCATGAAGAACAGGTTGGAGAACAACTCTTCAGCCGGTTTCGGGAGGATAATGCAAATACTGTTGGTAGTCTTCGATACCAGACTCTTGGCCATCATATTGGGAGTGTAGCCCATATCCTCCATAATCGCTTTAACTTTACGTGAGGTTTCCAGGCTGATTCTGGGATGGCCTGACAACACCCTGGATACTGTGGACGGGGATACTCCCGCTTTTTTCGCCACATCCTTAATGGTAACTGTCATAGAAACCTCCTTATGGAACCGTTTGCTTTACACAGTAATATTAATCGAAGTACTGCCAATTGTAAATAGAAAAAGTCCGTCAGAACAGGGGATAAGCGACTTTTGGAGAGGGTGCAGGATTTTTGCCACCAGGTTTGTATATTTTCACTAAAGTGCTAGAATAGCGCTGATTTCATGAGTTTCTTGGAGAAAACAGGGTGTAAATAGTGATTTGTCCCTGATATTTTAGTGCAAACGTTGTGCATTGGAGAGGTTTTGTAAAGTGGAAGTTGAGCGGAGATACTACAATTTTTTGTTGACAACTTCTTAATTTTGGGATTAGTATGTTAATCAAATTGTAGCAAGCGCTTTCAAGTGATATTTTTTATTGGAACATGACAGAATGGTTATGTAATCGTTACTAGAGTAGATTTTTCTTGGAACTTTTTGCAAACGTTTGCGCAATTTTTGCTAGTGTTCACTGTTAGAGAGTGATGTTATCAGATGTTCACTTCGCTATGCACTACCTTGAAAATATCATTGGCTTATTCTGTGAAGGAGGATGTGTGTCTATCAGAGGCCTGACAAGCCGTTATAAGACATAATGTGCTGCCTGCCATTCGATGACAGCTGGGGCAAAACTTACATAAAGGGGTTCCTTAAGAACTTCAGGATCAGGCAGCTGAATCGGATGAGAGAAGTAGAGCAGTAATCTATGACTAAAGCGCACTTGTAATGAAATCATGGAATCATTGGAGGGGTTAACGGAATGAAACGGACGCTTTGGATCAAGAAATATTTTGCGGCAGGGATGGTTATAGTTCTGCTGTTATCCTGCTTGGGAATTCATCCCGCAGTTGTACAGGCAACGGCATTGGAAAGCGTGCTTGTGGAAACTTCTCAGCCGGCAGCGGCAGAAGAGGCTTTGGAATTCAATGAAGGGATTCACAGTGACAGCGCTGAAACGCAGCTCCTTTCGGAACCGGGTGCAGTAAATCCTGTACCAGACGGGCACATGCGGGTTCACTACAACCGGACGTCTGGCGATTATGGCGACCAAGGGTTGTGGGTGTGGGATGGTGCAGCAGCGCCTTCCGAGAACTGGCCGGGTGGGGCAACACCATTTCCGGAAGGACTGAGGGATGCCTACGGGGCTTATGTTGATATCCCGCTGAAGGAAGGGGCCAAGAAATTCTCGTTCCTGGTGGTAAACCGCAGTACGCAGGCGAAGGATGCCGGGGATAAGCTTTTTGCCATTAACACACCGCAGACAAACGAGATTTGGATCAAGGAAGGCTCTGACGTCATTACACCATATGAGCCGGTTATACTTCCTGCCAATACGGTGCGGGTGCATTACATGAGAGCGGATAACAACTACGGCTCGCATGGATTGTGGCTGTGGGGAGATGTTACGGCAGAATCTACGAATTGGCCTACTGGAGCAACCCCATTTTCGGACGGGCAAAGAGACCGTTTCGGGGCCTATGCCGATATTCCGCTGAAAGAGAATGCGAAGAAAATCGGCTTTCTTGTCCTGGACCAGGCAAGCGGAGATAAGGATGGCGGTGATAAAGGTTTTACACTGCTGGACCGTTACAATCAGCTCTGGGTAAGAGAAGGCGATAATAACGTTTATGTCTCTCCGTTTGGTGAGGTGCCGATCGGATTAGTATCTGCTGAGGTTCTGTCAACTCAAAAAATCCTTCTCGGCTTCACCCTGACGGACGGCCTGGATTCGGCAACACTTCAGTCAGAGATTTCGGTAAAAGACAAGGCGGGAACCGTCATTCCAGTTACATCCGTATCGATCACCAGTCCCACCGCGATCGAGGTGGATACTGAAGCTTTTGAGCTGGATCAGACACCACTGAGTGTAACTTACGGGGGCAAGACCGTAGCGGCTTCTTCCGGCTGGAGAATGCTGGATGAGATATACAACTATACAGGGGACGATCTTGGAGCAACTTATCACCCTGGGGAGAAGACTGCGACGCTGAAGCTCTGGGCTCCGAAAGCCAGCTCGGTATCGGCCAAGGTATACGATAAGAATGATTCCAATCTTCTTGTAGGCACAGTCGCGCTGGCACTGGGCGAACAGGGTGTCTGGTCGGTCAAGCTGAAGCCGGAGGATCTGACTGGTGCAACTGCAAGCGATGTGAGAGGTTTTTATTATCAATATGAAGTCACTAATGACGGGGTAACGAAGGATGTACTGGACCCCTATGCGAAATCCATGGCAGTGTTCACGGTAGACACGACAGGGGCACCGGGAGAGGGCGGCGATACCGTCGGCAAAGCGGCGATTGTCGATTTGAACGGAAGCAACCCTGCTGACTTCAGCTATGCCGATATTAGTGGCTATGAGAATCGTGAAGACGCTATCATTTATGAAGTGCATGTCCGGGATTTCACCTCTGACCCTTCTATCGAAGTCAGTTTGGACGGCGAGCGCTGGGGATCTTATGCGGCTTTTGAGAAAAAGCTGGATTACATCAAATCCCTGGGCGTAACCCATGTTCAGCTGCTTCCTGTAATGGCTTGGTATTATGGGGACGAGACGAAGATGGGTCAGCGGGAGCTGAATTATTCGGCAAAAGGAAATGAATACAACTGGGGCTATGATCCCCACAATTATTTTTCCCCGGACGGGGCTTATTCACAGAATCCTGCCGACCCGGAACTGCGGATCAAGGAATTAAAAGCCCTGATCGATGCTGTGCATAAAGCCGGTATGGGTGTAGTGCTGGATGTGGTGTACACCCACATGGCGAAGACCGAGCTGCTGAACGACATCGTGCCGAACTACTATGCGTTCCAGGATGCGAATGGTAATTTTATTGGCGGCTTCGGCAATAATCTGGCAACCAACCACAAGATGGCCGAGAAGCTGATGGTCGATTCTGTGAAGTACTGGTTCTCCGAGTATAAAATCGACGGGATGCGCTGGGACATGATGGGCGATGCCACGTACGAATCGGTGCAGAACGCCTATGATGCCGCTGCCGCGCTGAATCCAAAGGCGCTGTTCATTGGTGAAGGCTGGCGGACCTTCGGTGGTGCAGCGTCCGATCCAGCCCTTGCCGGCAAAGGCGCAGATCAGGATTGGATGGATAAGACGGATAGTGTCGGGGTGTTCTCTGATGAGTTCCGTAATGAATTGAAATCCGGCTTCGGCTCCGAGGGCGAGCCAAGATTCATTACAGGCGGTGCGCGCCAGATCAGCACAATCCTGAACAATATCAAGGGACAACCGTCTAATACACCTGCAGATAGTCCGGGAGATATGGTGCAGTATATTGATGCCCATGACAATCTGCCGCTTCATGATGTGATTGCGCAGTCGATTAAGAAAGATCCGGCGATCCCGGAGAATGAGCTGGAGATCCAGAAGCGGATCAGACTGGGCAACCTGTTGGTTCTGACTTCCCAGGGCACAGCCTTTATCCATGCGGGTCAGGAATACGGCCGCACAAAGCAGTGGAAGTCGAGTGGCGTTCCCGAGGATAAATATACGGAGATGAAGGATAAGGATGGGGTCTCCTTCGGTTATTTTATCCATGATTCTTATGATTCCTCGGATGCTATCAACATGTTCGATTGGAGTAAGGCAACGGATGAAGCAAGCTTCCCCGTAGAAAATATTACGAGAGAATACACGACTGGCCTGATGGAACTAAGGAAATCGACCAATGCTTTCCGACTGGCTGACAAAAGCCTCGTGGATTCCAATGTGACACTTATTGCGGCCCCTGAAGTTAAGGTCAGCGATCTGGTCATCGGCTACAAAAACAAGGCTACCGATGGAACCGGTACCTATTATGTCTTCATGAACGGGGACAGCACTGCAAGAACGCTTACGCTATCTGAGGATTTGACAGACGGTGAGGTGCTGGTTGACGGTGCGAAGGCAGGAACAATGCCTATTCCTGTCACGAGCCAGAGCGGGTTCAATCTGACGACCCATTCTATTACGCTAGAGCCGCTCACCGCAGTGGTGATCAGAAAAGACTCTGCCGCAGCTGCCCTGACTTCACTGGAAAGTGATCTTGCGAGTTATACGCTTCAGGTGAACGACACTCATCAGAGTGCTGTATTCGCCAAATACGATGATGGCAGCAGAAGCAATGTGACGGCAAAAGCAACCTTTGTGTCCGATCAGCCGGCTGTGGCTGAGGTCACAAACAAAGGATTGGTTAAAGCCAAATCAGCGGGAACCGCTGTGATTACTGCATCCTATGGCGGTTTCTCTACCAAAGTTGCAGTTACAGTAACGACAGAACCGGTGAATAACAAACGTTATGTCCAGTTTACCTATACCCGTGAGGATAAGAACTATACAGACTGGAATCTCTGGGTTTGGAACACCGGAGCGAAGAACGACCAGATTGACTTCACAACGTTTGAAAAAGGAACGGCAAGCGTTCTGATCGAAGTGGCACCGAACGCCACGAATGTCGGGTTCGTGCTCCGCAAAGGTACGGACTGGAACACGGCGAAGCAGGATTATCCAGACGACCGTCTGATTCCGCTCACGCCTGGCGAAGCGTTCACCAAGGTTAATGTCACCAGCATGGTCAAAGAGCTGGATATCAAGCCGAACATCAGTGGTCCGGTGCTGAAAGACGGAACGATTACGTTCCGGTACCGTGACGAGAATTTGTTCCGTAGTGGCAGCCAAGACGCAATCACTGGCGTCAAGGTCAAAGTGAACGGTACGGAATATCCGATGGTGTATGATCAGGCAAGCGAATGGTTCAGCTATTCTCTGACTGACATAGCGCAGGGAACCTATAAATACACATTCCTGGTCACCAAAGACGGGAATACGACTGAATTTACAGATCCCAAAAATACAGTGAATGGCGAGTCCCAGGTCGTCTACCATATTCCAGACGTCAGCATTGTCTCGGAGGTATCCCCCGCAGCAATTCATTCCAATCAGAATGCGGTGGTAACCCTTAAGACAGACTCCAGCGAAACTGTAACGTATAAGGAAGCCTATATGGATTTAACGTCACTGGGCGGATCTGCCAAGGTGAGCTTTGATACAGAGCTGATGCAGCAGACTGTTGCTGTCAAAGACACCATCCCGGCGGGAATAAAGAATATTCCGGTTGTCCTGGTCGACCAGTATGGCAATAAGCATAAGCACACGGCTACCCTTGAAGTGAAGGCCAGAACCTATTCCGGTGACCCCCTTGATTTTGACTGGGATGAGGCACGGATATATTTTGCCCTGACGGACAGATTCAAGGACGGGGATCCGAACAACAATGAGAATGTTGATAAAAATCACCTCGAAGCCTATCACGGCGGGGATTTCAGAGGGTTGATTGACAGTCTGGATTATCTGCAGGAACTTGGCATCAACACGCTGTGGATCACGCCGATTGTAGATAACATAGATTTTAATCAGGGTACTGGCTTTGGCGGCAAGCAATACGCTTATCACGGCTATTGGGCCAAGGACTTTACTAAGCTTGATGAACATCTTGGCGATATGGAGGTCTTCAAAGAACTGATCGATAAGGCGCACGACAAGGGCATCAAAATCATGGTGGACGTTGTACTCAATCATACCGGGTACGGCTTGAAGCCTGAGGATAACAGTCCTACGATTACACCGGAAGATAAAGCCCGTTTTGCCGGGATGCTGCGCACAGATGGCGTATCTGCCGACACAGACCCGATCCGTGGTGAACTAGCAGGTCTGCCGGATTTCCGGACTGAGGACCCTGCAGTGCGGAAGCAAGTGATTGCCTGGCAGAGTGACTGGCTGGACAATGCCCGGACGCAGCGCGGGGACACCATCGACTATTTCCGTGTGGATACCGTGAAGCATGTAGAGGATACCACATGGAAAGCCTTCAAGAATGCACTGACTGCCATCGACCCGAACTTTAAATTAGTAGGAGAATACTTTGGCGGAACAACAGACAACGACGGAGGAACGCTGGAGAGCGGGCAGATGGACAGTCTGCTGGACTTTGGCTTCAAGGGCGCTGCCCGTGATTTCACAAATGGTAAAATCAATGATACCGACGCCTATCTTCAGGACCGGGAAGGCAAGATCGGCAATACCCGGATGATGGCTCAATTCCTGAGCAGCCATGATGAAGACGGCTTCCTGTCCGAATATGTCGGCGGGGACAAAGGCAAGTTGAAAGTTGCAGCTGCGCTGCAAATTACGGCTAAGGGACAGCCGGTGATTTACTACGGCGAAGAACTGGGCCGCTCAGGTAAAAATGCCGGAGATATGTCCAAAGGCGAGTTCAGCGAGAACCGCTCGGATATGCCGTGGGAGCAATTAACTGCGGAGAAAGGGCTCCACGATCATTACAGCAAGCTGTTGAACATCCGGGCGAAGTACTCCAAAGTATTCGCCAAGGGAGAACGAACGAAGCTGGCTGGCTCGGATGCGGTGGGTTATCTGGCCTTTAACAAGCAGTACAACAATGAAAATGTAGTGACAGTTATCAACACGAAGACGGACGCTGTCTCTGCTGAGGTTCCGGTACCTTTTGCAGCTGGAACGCTTGTCAAAGACGAATATAGTGACACAACTTATACCGTATCGGGTGATCAAAAGCTTACGATTGAGCTGCCTGGTCGTAATGAAGGCGGAACCGTGATTCTGGCGGCTGTGGCTGGCGTGGAGCCGACGCCAACTCCAACGCCTGTGGTGACGCCAACACCAACACCTGTGGTCACAGCCACACCGGTAGCGACACAGACTCCTGATGTTACAGCTACACCGGGTGTCACTCCTACGCCGGAAGCAACGCCAGTACCGCTGGCAACACCTAGACCAGATCCTGCGTCGCCGTTCACGGCACAACCAACGCAGAGCCCTATCCCTGGCACGGTCTCAACCGCTACACCGTCCAGTAGCCCGCAGATTGTATCCGCGGACAGTCTGAAGGGTGGCCAAGACGGCAAGGTTGAAGTGGAGCTTACCCCAGGCAAGACTGCAGTTCTGCTGCCGGTTCAAGCTGCACAGGTATTGGGAACAAGTAGTCTGGTTATTAAGACGGATTCTCTGAATATTACTCTTCCGAACAAGGTGCTTGTAGACTTGTTAGGGTACGTATCTGGGGAAGATACGGAGACGGCCCAGATTCTTTTCGAAGTTAGTGGGTTGCAGGAAACTGCGGTCCGGTCACTATTGGACGAACTGAGCAAGGATGGCGTACGCGTTGCTTCAGTATCAAATATCTATGAATTCAATCTATATGTTGTTAAAAAAGACGGCAGCCGCATCCCGGTAACGGTATTCCAGCAGCCTTTGACCCTGTCCTTCAAGCTCAAAGGCCAGCCGAACAAGGATTGGACCGGCGTGTTCCATTTGCCGGAGCAAGGGAAACCAGAGTATGCAGGCGGCCTGATTCAGGACGATACTATAACCGCCGGGATTACGCATTTCAGCAAATATGCCGCACTTGAGATCAATACCACATTCAAGGATGTGCCGCAGACACACTGGGCTTCTCCTGCAATTAAATCCCTGGCCGCGAAGCAAATCGTAACCGGTGTATCCGCTACTGTGTTCGAACCGAAACGCAGCGTCAGCCGTGCGGAATTCACCGCGCTCTTAATGCGTGCGCTTGGCGTGAGCGGGCAAGGAAAGAACGAATTTAAAGATGTTGCAGGTGACGCTTGGTATGCTTCTTATGTAACGACAGCAGCCCAGTTGGGGATTGTGAATGGACGAAGCGGGGATACATTCGCGCCTAGTGCGACAATTACCCGCGAAGAGATGGCCGTTATGGTCGTCCGAGCGCTAGAGATCAAGCAAGGCAAGAAATTTAATGTGCAAGCCGCCTCAAGTGACTTTACCGACGCATTGCGTATCAGCGATTGGGCGAAGTCTGAGGTGAATACAGCTGTGGAACTAGGGCTGTTGCAAGGGCGGGAGGACGGTGAATTTGCTCCTCAGGAACAACTGACTCGTGCTGAAAGCGCGCAGGTAATCTATAATCTGCTGGCCCTATAAGGCCTAACAGCTAAAAGTTAACGCTAGGGAGGGCAGTGCTTGACGAGTGGCAGCCCCTGGCTTTGAATAGCTGCAGAGTAGGCATCGCTCCAAGCTCTAAACGCTACTAACCCAATGTACTAACCAAGTGCTACTAACCAAGTGCTACTAACGCTTCCCAACTAGTGTTTACATTGAACGGGAATAACCTGAAAATGACCTCAAAATCCACGCTTAAGTGGAGGATGAGGTCATTTTTTTGTAGCTAAATGCTTAGTGTCTTAATTCATTTCAGATTCAATTCTAATGATCTTTTGTTGAATTTTTTTTAGATTTTCTTCAGCATCTCGAATTTGTTGTAAGACAGTGATTTCGTGCTGCTTCATCATTTCTAGCCGTTGAGGGGAGCTGGCATTCCCACTCATCGACCAATCAACAAATTGCTTAATGTCCTTTATTGGCATCCCGGTATGTTTTAAACATAAGATAATTTCCAGAAATTTAAGTGCATCCTCGTTAAATACCCGATCGCCTTTTTCAGTTCTTTTGAGGAAAGGAAACAGTCCTTTGTTATCATAATAACGTAGCTGTGAGATGGATAAATGATTCATTGCTGCAACTTGTCCAATAGTATAATTCATTACGCTCTCCTCAGGTGATTACCAAGGGATAATCCCATTTTTATCTAGAATTTTTCCGTTATAGTTTGTATCACTTAATGCGTATTTAACAATGATTTGTGCACCTTCAGCAGTTGTTTTGCCACCTGGAGCATTATGATTAAGATCCGTAGTTGTAAAACCAGGTGTAACCCCTAAAATTTCAGGTCCACTCGTCCCAAATTCTGTACCGAATGCTAATGTCAATGAATTCACAGCCGTTTTTGTTGAATTATAGCCCAGTATATTGAGTTGAGGAATTTCTCCATTTGCGAACATGGTTTGTGAAGCCATATCTGTTGTTACGTTAACGATCTTGCCACCCTGAGATTTTTTCACTAAAGGTAAGAAGGTTTGAATCATTTGGAATGTACCAAAGAAGTTAACGTCAAACTCTTGTCGTAGTGTCTCTAGTTTTAATTCACTGGGTAGAATACCAAAATCAAGGGCGATTCCGGCGTTATTAATCAATAAATCCAAGTGATCTGTTACTTCAAGAATTTTATTTTTTGCGCTTTGGATAGATAGTGTATCAGAAATATCAACAGGAACAAACGAGACGTTTGAAAAGCCTAAGGATTGCACGGCTTTTTGTCCTAGCTCCTCATTTCGCGCTCCTAAAAACACATGATATTCTTTTTCAGCTAATTGACGCACAATTTCATATCCAATTCCTTTATTGGCACCTGTTACAAAGGCGAATTTCTTCATGTCTAGTTCCTCCAATTTTCCTATCAGTTAGTTACAATTAGAAAGATACAACCTAAACCTAAGTTGAGGTCAAGTTTTTTTAATAACGTGGAACCTAACGGACTATATGATCGTTATTTGTGCATGAAATTGCCCGTGGATCGTGAAGCGGACTCAGGTGACGTTATTTCGTCCCAAACAGTGGATTATGAACAGTATTTCAGCGCATAGGGTCCCTGGAGTCCGTTATCTTCCTGAGTGGTTGAAACTACAGGTAATAAAGCCTCTGGAGTCCGTTACAAGCCGAAATACGAGCCAAGCACTGGTTTTGAGTTATAACCATAATTGATACAACAATATTAATATCTTGCGATGACTTTAATTTATACATTGGATTTGTATGGTTAAAAAAAAGAACTATCCCCCAGGCCATTTCTGGCTCCAATGGTATGCTCCCCATACAGAAACAGGTTTTTATTATTTCACCTGTCTACTATATAGAGAGCATATCGCTAAGAGGATAGTCCTTTCTCTTTATCTATCTGGCCTGTCACTAGGACAGGGTTGAGCACCTTGAATGCATAAGCTGTTTAAATAACAGCCTTAATGATCGTGTACCCGTAAGCCGGGAGCTTGACGGTGAGCTTGCCGCGGTCAGCGCGGAGTGGATCGCCCGTGAGCACATTCTCCCAGCGGGACTCGCTAGCGTCAATGCGTAAGGTCTGAGCCGTCTCATCGGTATTCACCATAACAATGACGATGTCGTCACCCAGGCGGCGCTCATAAGCCAGCTTGGTCCCATGACTTGCTGCTTCCAGGAAAGTAATTGTACCGGTACGTAGTGCCGGATGGCTGGCACGAATGTCGATCAGTCTGCGGTAGAAGTCGAACAGGGCACGGTCCTGCTTCTCCGGGTCCCACTCCATGCATTTGCGGCAATCGGGGTCGCCGCCCCCGTCCATACCGATCTCATCGCCGTAGTAGATGCAAGGCGTACCCATGTAGGTGAATTGGAACAATGCGGCCAGTTTCATTTTCTTCTTGTCGCCGCCGGCCAAGGTCAGGAGGCGTGGTGTATCATGGCTGTCCAGCAGGTTGAAAGCCACTTCGCTGGCTTGCAGCGGGTAACGCGACAGCTGTCTGCCAATGGAGTTGGCGAAGCCTTCGGCATCGAGGGAACCGTGAACGAAGAAATCCAGCACAGCATCTGTGAATGGATAGTTCATGACTGCGTCGAACTTGTCGCCCTCCAGCCAAGGAGCGGACTCATGCCAGATCTCGCCGAGAATGTAGGCGTCAGGATTGGCTTTTTTCACAACTTTACGGAAATCGCGCCAGAACTCATGATCGACCTCGTTAGCCACATCCAGGCGCCAGCCGTCGATCCCGGTTTCCTTGATCCAGTATTCAGCGACCTTCAACAGATATTCCTTGACCTCAGGATTCTCTGTGTTGAGCTTCGGCATCATTGGCTCGAACGCAAAGGCATCATAAGGCGGGATGCCATCGATGACTTCCAGCGGGAATCTGTGGATATGGAACCAGTCCTTATAGCGGGAGGCTTCACCTTTCTCTAGCACATCCACAAACGGCGCGAAAGTTCGCCCGGAGTGGTTGAATACAGCGTCCAGTAGCACGCGGATTCCGCGTTCATGACAGGCGTCGACGAGCTTTTTCAACGTTTGCGTGTCGCCAAAGTGGGGATCGATGCTCATATAATCCTCGGTGTCGTACTTATGATTCGTGGTCGCCGAGAAAACGGGTGTGAAATAGATGCCGGTGATGCCAAGCTCGCTGAGATGGTCGAGGTGGTCAATCACGCCTTGCAGGTCGCCGCCAAAAAAATTGTCCGGTGCCGGGGTTCCACCCCAAGGCAACACGTTCTTAGGGTCCAGACTCGGATCACCGTTGGCGAATCGCTCAGGGAAAATTTGATAGAAAACAGTGTCTTTTACCCATGCCGGGGGGGTGAAGACGTCAATCCGGTTAATGAACGGGAACTCAAAAAGCTTGTTAGGGTTCTCGGGACGGTTTGTTTGAAATTCACTCTCAGTCATCCAGATGCGTTCATTGTCCTTTTGCAGCAGAAAACCGTATTTCAAACGGCGGTGCAGCGGCACCGATTCGCACTCCCAGTAGTCGAACATAGAATCAGAGGTGAAAAGTGTCATCGGGATCAGCTCTTTGGTGGCATCCCAGGCGTATTTGTCTCCGGCCCAGGCGAATACTTCGGTGAGATCTCCTTTTTTGGCCCGGAGGCGGAGGTGGATGGTAGTTTCATCATAGGCATAAGACCAGTTCAAGCGCGGACGATGGTATATAGCTTCCAGTAACATGAATGAATTCCTCCCAAAAAGTGGTTGTCGTATGCCTGAAGGGAACTTATGAAATTAGTGTGCCCTTTTATGCATACAGATAATGGATTTGCACAAAGTTTTGTGCAAAAAAAAGCATAATTCCTAAACGGAAAACGGTTACCAAAACTTCAGTACAGGCCAGGATACACATTCCAGGTAGAACAGACAGCGTAGGCGGCGCGGGTTGGGGTATTGAAGGGAACTCCCGCACTTTACTTGTCCGGTCAAGGCAAAAAAGGCACAACCTAGCGTAATAGCCTGCCGAGGTTGTACCTGAAAGTAACATTGCCTTTGTATTGGATAAAGCACCCTGTATAGATTTGGATTATAGCATGGAAGGGGAAGGGGTTCAATAACTTTGTTCAAACCATTGCACTATTTTTCACTTTGTAATCTTACTACTCTTGGTCCTAAAGGGTTCTAAAAGCTCTACTTAAAGCGCTTGCTAAGATATATAAGTATCTATTAAAGGGGAATTTGATAGTGAAATCTTAATAATTCAGAATAAATAAGAGATATCGTGTGAAAAAGCGAGATATACGCCTATTTTATTATATAAATAAGGAAAAAACGCTAAATACACTATGTGCAAACGTTTTTACAATCATTCATTCCTGTTGTATGATTAATTCAGCGATGAAGCGCTTTCTAAAACTTGTTTAAGCGAATACATACAGGGCGAACAGAAAAACAAATATTTTTTTTGCATCTCCTGAAATCGTTTGCGCAAGTTCTTGCACAACATTTTGTCATCATCATAATGCTTCATCAAAAGTGGTATTCAAATTGGGAGGGGTTATTGCAATGAAGTTGAAAAAGCTCATGGTTCTCACCGCAGCGTGTTCTATGGTCCTGTCCATTACAGCGTGCGGCAGCAATACAGCCAATAACGGAGGAAATGCAGCCGCGACGAACGCACCTGCTGACAATGGAGGAGCAAATAATGCGGGTACAGACAGCGGGAACGCAGCTGCCGGTGACATCGTCCCTGAAGACGGCGCATCCCTGATCGTCTGGGAGAGCAAAGAGGAAAGACCATTCACCGAAGAAATCGCGAAGCGATTCACGGCCAAATATAATGTTCCTGTCAAAATCGAAGAAGTAGCAGGTCCGGATCAAGTGACCAAGCTGACCCAGGACGGACCGTCCGGGCTTGCAGCCGATGTCATCAACATTCCGCATGACAACCTGGGTAAAGCTGCAAGTGCGAGCCTTGTGCTTCCAAACGATATTTTTGCCGAGCAGACTAAGGCTGACAACACAGAAGCTTCGATCGTAGGTTCGACGTTTGAGGGGGAATTGTACGGCTATCCAAGAGCGGCTGAGACGTATGCTCTCTACTACAATAAATCTCTGGTAAAAGAAGCGCCGAAGTCTTTCGATGACGTTCTTGCTTTCAGCAAAACGTTCACGGATAAATCCAAGAATAAATACGGAATTATGTGGGAAGTTGGCAACCTGTATTACAACTATCTGTTCATCGCTTCAACTGGCGGTTACCTCTTTGGTGACAACGGTACGAACAAGGATGATATTGGTTTGAACAATGAAGGCGCGATCGAAGGCCTGAATACTTTTGCCAAGCTGAAAGAAGCCCTGCCAATCAAGAGCGGCGATATCAATGCTGATATCAAGCGCAGTCTATTCAACTCCGGGGACGTAGCTATGGATATTACAGGTCCGTGGGAACTGGCTGGTTACAAAGAAGCTTTGGGCGACAATCTCGGAATTGCCCCAGTGCCTACTGTTGCTGGTAAAACAGCAGTCACGTTCTCCGGTATCAAAATTTATGCCGTCAACTCGTTCTCACAGTATCCGAATGCGGCCAAGTTGTATGCACATTTTGCAACCTCCAAGGAATCCCAGCTTGAGCTGAACAAGATTATTGGTTCGGTGCCAACGAACAAAGAAGCGCTGGAAGATCCGCAAATCAAGGACGATCCGTACGTATCTGCTTTTGCAGAACAAGCCAAGAACTCCCAACCGATGCCTTCCATTCCTGAAATGGGCAACGTATGGAGTCCTGTGAATGCTGCACTTCCTGAAATTTGGGATAAGGATGTTGATCCTAAGGTAGCCATGGACAAAGCAGTTCAACAGATCAAGGATCTGAACAATGGTACATCGGCTCAATAATAGCAAGTGCGCTTAGCGATAGCTTGAACAGCACACAGTGGAATCCACTTGCCCGCCGCACGGCGGGCAGTTTCCTTGAATTCCGCGCGGAGAGGAGAACGGAAGAGAAATGCAGCGACACCGAACGAGAGCCGCAATACTGTCGACGATATTTATGGGATTGGGACAAATATATAATCGCCAATTCATCAAGGGACTTATTTTCATAGCTGCTGAAGCTTTAGCCGTCTATTATTTTATTCAAAATCTCGGAAGAGCCTTATGGGGAATCGTGACGCTCGGGGAAACCCCCAGCCACCTGGAGAAAGTGAAGGGCGTCAGCAAGATGGTTCAGGGAGACCATTCCATCTTCATCCTGATTCAAAGTCTGATCACCATTCTCGTACTTATTATCTTTCTTGCCGCTTGGTATATGAATATTAGAGATGCCTATAAGATCGGTGCTGAGCGCGAGGCCGGTCATCAAGCGAACTCCTTCAAGCAGACGGTTCGCTATATTATGGATTACAAGTTTGCGCAGACGTTTCTGATTCTGCCAACCGTAGGTATTCTGTTCTTCACCATTATGCCGATCATCTTCATGATCATGCTGGCGTTCACGAACTATTCTGCACCCGGACATATGCCGCCGGCGAAGCTGGTGGATTGGGTCGGATTCGAGACCTTCCGCAGTCTTCTGGTGCTGAAATCCTGGAGCCATACCTTCTATGGCGTCTTGACCTGGACGATTATCTGGGCGGTTCTGTCTACAGCGACTACCTATTTTGGCGGTTTGCTTGTGGCGCTACTGGTCAGCCAGCAGGGCATCCGTTTCAAAGGAATTTGGAGAGCTATCCTGATTGTGCCGTACGCGGTACCCCAGCTGATCTCGCTCCTTCTGATGCGCAACCTGTTCAACGGCCAATTCGGGCCGATCAACCAGTACCTTGGTTATTTTGGATTAGATGGTTTGCCATGGCTGACCGATCCGTTCTGGGCCAAAGTGACGGTTATTGTCGTTAACATGTGGGTCGGAATTCCGGTATCCATGCTGCTGATTATGGGTGTCCTGACTACCATTCCGCGTGATATGTACGAAGCTGCTGAGGTTGACGGGGCATCTGCATATCAGAAATTCCGTATTGTAACGCTGCCGATGATACTATTCTCCACAGCGCCAACGCTGATTGCGCAGTTTGCAGGCAATATTAATAACTTTAACGCCATCTTCCTGCTGACGGGCGGTAGTCCGGTGAATGGCGACTATCAATACGCCGGATCAACAGACCTGCTCGTAACCTGGCTCTACAAATTGACACTTGACCAGAACAAATACAACATGGCTTCGGCAATAGGGATTATCATCTTTATCATTGTTGCTTCATTCTCCCTGTATAATTACCGCCGGACGAAGTCGTTCAAAGAGGAGGATATGATCCAATGATCGGACGCAAATTAGGTAAAACGGTTCGCCTGACCGCGAGCTATATCGTCCTTGTCATTCTGTCGATAGCCGCGCTGTACCCGGCGCTTTGGATTCTCTTGGCGTCCTTCCGTCCCGGTAAATCGCTGTACAGCAAGACATTTTGGCCTGAGCAATTCACACTGGCCCATTACACTGAACTATTTACTTCGCCGGTCTATATGTTCGGCCAGTGGTATGCCAATACGCTGAAGATCTCGATTATGTCCATGCTGATTGGTGTCGTGCTTACCCTGCTCACGAGCTACGCGGTATCCAGATTCCGATTCAAGGCCCGTAAGACGGCTCTGTCCACCATTCTGATACTCGGCATGTTCCCTGGGTTCATGAGTATGATCGCGATTTACCTGCTGTTAAAAGAGTTCCATCTGCTCGATACGCATCTGGCGCTGATCATTGTCTATGCGGCTGGCGCACCACTCGGTGGTACCTTTATCGCCAAGGGTTTCCTGGACACCATTCCACGCTCGCTGGATGAAGCGGCCCGGATTGATGGCGCGAGCAATTTCGGGATTTTTGCCCGAATCATTCTGCCACTGTCCCGTCCGATGATTACCTACATGGCGTTGACCCAGTTCGTCGGCCCATGGGTAGACTTTATCTTTGCCCGCCTGATTCTGCGCTCCAAGGAGAATTGGACCGTGGCGGTCGGAATGTGGGATATGGTCAACAGCCAACAGAATACTAACTTTACGTTATTCTCTGCCGGTGCGGTGCTGATCGCGGTGCCGATCATGATTCTGTTCGGCTTCCTGCAGCGTCTGCTTGTAGACGGTCTGACAGCAGGGGCGAGCAAAGGTTAGTTCCGGCGCTGTTACTATTATAAGATTCAACTGGCAAGTCAACACATAAGCTTCAAGGGAAAGGGGTACAGCCTGTACGCAAGATATGAGGGCTGTACCTCTTTTTGATATCTTAAGAATTATGGGGAGAGAAAGAGTTATGAGACGGTCATGGATTATACGATTCGAGTCAGTTGGCATGAAGCTATTTCTCATTGTGTTCTGTTCCATTGTCCTGCTGTCCACTGTGCTTGGTTTAACGTCCTATTATACGGCTAAAGGGATCATCATGGATGAGGTGGCGGCGGCTTCAGGCCAGTCTATTGTACAGGCTGCGGACAAGCTGGATTTTCTGCTGGCCGAATATGAGGCGCTCTCCCGGCAGTTCGCTGTAGATCCGGTATTAAAAGCCGATTTGGAGACCGCTAACAATAAACAGGTGGGAACGGTGTCAAAAGCCGCTGCGGAGGATCGCATCCGCCGCAAGCTGGATTCCGTCCGGGATTCGGACAAACGGATGGCCGGGATCCGGCTGCTCTCGAAAAGTCTGATTGATGTTGATTCCTACAAGTCTACGGGGACCGGTGCTGTCCGGACTGATGAGGGTGTAGCCGCCCGGGTGAAGCAGATCGAAGACGCAAAGGGCAATCCGGTCTGGTTCCCTGTTAGGGAGAAAGGATTCTTCGACGTGTACAGCGAGCCTTCTCTGACGATGGGCCGATTGCTGAGAAATATGCAGCATCCCGAGGCTGAATATTACATGCTGATTGAGGTAAAAGGGAGTGCCATCACCAGTCTGCTGGACAATCTTCAAATCGGGGCAGACGGTGAGATCCGCATTGTCACACCCGAAGGCGGGATTGTGTATGCAGCTGACTCCAAGCTGCTGGGTCAAGAAGCCTTCATTAAGGTTCCGGACATGTCAAAAGGCCGGGACAAGCCGAATGCTGCAGGAGGGCCGCAGCTCAATCATTCTTTCACGGCAGCGGATGAGCAGGGGCAGTCCCAATTGGTAGTCTATCAGCCGCTGGGCATCGGTGGCTGGACGATGATGGGCTATGCGCCGGTCAGTGATTTTACAAGCTCAGCCAACAAGCTGTTATACATAACGTTATCCGTCGTGCTGGCAGCGGGTGTTGTGGCCTTATTGATCGGTTATTTGCTGCTGCGCCTGGTTGGCAAACCGCTCGGGAAGCTGGCCAGCTTGATGGAGGAGGGGGAGAAGGGCAACCTCCAGGTTCGTACGAACTTCAAGAGCCAAGATGAGATCGGCCGGCTCGGCCACAGCTTCAACCGGATGATGGAGCAGATTTCAAGGCTGGCGGCCCAGAGCCGTCTGTCAGCAGACGGGGTGTTGTCGACCTCTGCGCAGCTGGTGAAGGTGTCGGGCACCATCTCGCTGCATGCGAGAGAGGTGGCTGCTGCAACCAGTGAAATCGCTGGTGGTGCAGCAAGTCTGGCCGCCGAGGCCGAACGTGGCCACCGCAATGTGGAGGTCATGGGTGAGAAAATGCAGGAGGTCACGGAACTGAACGCTACCATGGACATTTCGACTGGCAAAATCGTTGCCATCAGCGGCCAAGGCTCGGAAACCATGCGGCAGTTGGTGGAGCAGAGTGAGTCGGTATTGAACCTCATGAATCTCATTCAGGAGAATTCGGCCAACCTGCGGGAAAGCACACATCTGATCCGCAGCATCCTCAGCCCCATGATCGCTGTCAACAAGCAGACGAATATTCTAGCTCTCAATGCTTCTATAGAAGCGGTAAGAGCCGGAGAGGCGGGAAGAGGTTTTCGGGTGATCGCTGATGAGATCCGTCAACTGGCTAACCAGTCGAATCAGTCTATCCAGTCCGTATCCCAGATTACGGAGGAAATCGGTCAGAATATCGAAGACACGGTGACTGTGGTCAATGAAGCAGCACCGCTATTCGGGAAGCAGATTGCCTCGGTACGTGAATCTTCGGCGGTCTTTGGTGAGGTCCGGTCAGAAATGGAACAGTTTCTCGGGCACATTACGAATTCTACGGCTGCGGTTAACGAATTGATTGCCTTTCAGCGGCAGCTGGGCGATGCTATGGCTAATGTCAGCGCCGTGGTGCAGCAGAGTAACGCTTCCACGCAAGAGGTTGCGTCCATGTCTACCGAGCAGTCCGTGGTCAGCGAAGAGTTGGTGGCGTTGTCTGGCAAGCTGGAGGGGTTAGCTGAGGAATTGAAGAAGTCGCTGGTTTCTTTTCAGGGCTCCTCCTGAGTAAAGGAGATCATGAAACAACAAAATGGGGTTGTCCCAAAAGGGAACACTACCCTTCAAATAGCCAGCACAAAAAAGTAAATGCCCATTAACCTTGAGCAGGGTTGATCCTAATGGATACTCTCCCTTTTCGGCGGACGGAGATCATCAACAACCTGCTAAGCCAAGTGGGGGTTATTCTGCTAATTTAAAAAGCGGATGCGGTAGAGTTGGCTCTGATATAACAGGAAAATATACCGTTAATTCTTCCCTCTTAAAGGTTTTGCTCGAATTAACGGGAATTTCTCCAGTTATTCTTTAGGAATACGTTGTTATTGAATAAATAACGAGAGAAATTCCAGTTATTAATTCGCTGCATGATATACTCTTTTCCTTTAAGGGAATATGCACGACCGAAGAATGGGTGGCTTTGTTTTTATCTATTTGAATGCCATATGCACGCCCGAAGAATGAGTGGCTTTCGTTTGCCTATCCGCGTGCTTATCAGCGTGCCCATCCCTTGTTCAATAAGGGGTCGTCGACTACAAAAAGAACATAGCGGGTTCAGGAATCCTCCTGAGCACCGCCATGTTCTATTTTTTGCATTATTTTTAGGCAGATGGGCTTCTCGTTAAGGAATTCGCCTGTTTTGGGATAGCCCCTTTTCATTATGGATGGCAATCGGAGCGTTATTAGCTGTTCACGGATTCTCTTTTGCCGAAAAAAGTTTTCAGTGCCTGATAGACTTCTTTCTTATCCTTGATCACATAATGCATGAATTGCTCATGCTTCAGGTGGCGATAGGCTGACATCAGTGTGCTGCTGCGGTTATACTGGTTCACTTCGCCGTAGCCGAAGAGGTTGCTGCGCTTCAGCAGCTCGCCGATCAGCTTGACGCAGCGCTCGTTGTCAGAAGTAAGATTGTCGCCGTCCGAGAAGTGGAAGGGGTAGATGTTGTACTTGGACGGCGGGTACCTTTGATCAATAATCTCAAGCGCCTTTTGGTAGGCGGAGGAGCAAATGGTTCCACCGCTCTCGCCTCTGGTGAAGAAATCATGCTCGCTGACTTCTTTGGCTTCCGTGTGATGCGCCAGAAAAACAATCTCAACCTTCTCATACTGGCGGCGCAGAAAGCGGGTCATCCAGAAGAAGAAGCTGCGGGCACAGTATTTTTCGAAGGAGCCCATGCTCCCTGATGTGTCCATCATCGCAATAATGACGGCATTGGAATGGGGGATCGTGATATCATCCCATGTCTTGTAGCGCAGATCATCAGGACTGATGCCGTGGATGCCGGGCGTTCCTCTGCTTGCGTTGCGGCGCAGGTTCTCCAGCAGGGTGCGCTTTTTATCGATATTGGACATCATACCCTTTTTGCGGATATCGTTGAAGACGATGGACTTCACTTCAATCTCTTCCTTGTCCTTCGGCTTCAGGTGCGGCAGCTCCATGTCCTGGAACAGAATATCCTCCAGGTCCTCCAGATCGACCTCGGCCTCGATGGTATCCTGACCTGGCTGATCGCCGGCCCGCTCGCCTTTGCCCGGCTGCGCAGAGGAAGAATCGCGCCCCAGCACGTCGCCGACCTGGCTGTCTCCGTCGCCCTGCCCGACATGCTTCTGCTTGCGGAAGTTATAGATAATACGATACTCATCCAGACTGCGGATAGGGACTTTGACGATTTGCTTGCCATCCGACAATATAATATTCTCTTCGGTAACAAGGTCGGGCAGATTATCCTTAATGGCTTCCCTGACCTTCTGCTGATGGCGTTCCTGATCCTGATGGCCTTTGCGGTGCAGGGACCAGTCTTCTTTGGATACGACAAAGGTAAAGGGACCGGATGATTGCGACAGGATGACCACCTCCCCATGGATATAAGTTGCGCTGTGCAGCCGGACCTTGCCGGCTTGTAAATAAAGTATATTCATGGCGACGAGGGATATGTGATAATCTCAGAAAGTAAAAGGTGAAGTGACCCGTAAAGGAGCAGAGCTTAATGACAACGATTCTATATAAAAATGGAAAGCTGCCGTCCCGCCACGGAGCGGCAGATGCAATTGTAGCTGAGAACGGCCTAATTACCGCCGTAGGGAACGGCAAGGAGCTGGCCTTGCAGCTTGCAGGCGGGTCGTACTCTACTGTGGACTGGGAAGGCGCCCATGTGCTGCCCGGTCTGGTCGATTCCCATCTGCATCTGGGGATGCATGGAATGAAGCTGGACATGCTTGATTTTACCGGCGTGTCCTCCAAGGAAGAGATGCTGCGCATGATCAGGGAACGCGCAGAAGTGACGCCCGCCGGACAGTGGATTCTCGGCCTGGGCTGGAACGAGAATGAGTTCAGCCCGGCGGTTGCTCCCCATATCGGAGAGCTGGACGAGATCACGGACCGTCATCCGGTGTTTCTGACCCGGACCTGCTTCCATGCATATCTGGGGAATAGCGAGGCTTTTCGCCGGGCCGGGATCACAGAAGGAACGCCAGATTTCACCTCAGGTGCATATGGACGCAGCGAGGACGGCCGTCTGAACGGCTGGGTGTACGAGGATGCTTCCGCGCCGTTCATGGCCGTACAGCCCGCGCCAGACTATGCGGCCAAGAAAGAGGCGATGCGCCGCGGGTATCTGGACGCCTTGGCGCATGGGATAACCGCAGTCCACACTGAGGATCTGCGGCTACTGGACAGCGTGGAGACGATGCTGCGGATTCACCGGGAGCTGAAGGAGGAAGGATTGTTCTTCCGCACTCATCAGCTCTTGTACAACACCTATCTGCCGGAGGTGGAGGCACTAGGTCTTCATGCTGGTCAAGGCGATGAGTGGCTTCGGCTTGGCGCGGTCAAGCTGTTTACCGATGGAGCCATCGGCGGCCGGACGGCGCTTCTGGAGCAGCCGTACAGCGATGCACCGCATACGTCAGGCATCGCCATCTACACGCAGGAGCAGATTCATGAGATCACCGCTGCTGCCCGGAGGCTGGGCTTTCCGATTGCGGTTCATGCCATCGGAGATGCCGCTGCGCACATGACGCTTACCGCCATGGAGCATGCACCGCTGCCTATGTCCGCTGCATTGCCGGACCGGTTCATTCATGCCCAGGTCCTGAATGCCGGACTGGTCCAGCGCATGAAGAAGTTACGGCTGATCGCAGATGTCCAGCCCAGGTTCGTCGCCAGCGACTTTCCTTGGGTACTGGACCGGGTGGGGAACGAGCGGAGAGACTATCTGTATGCCTGGAACAAGCTGCTGTCCGCAGGCATCCCATGTGCCGGTGGCAGCGACGCACCGATTGAGCCGATCAATCCGTTCCTTGGCCTGCACGCCGCCGTCACCCGCCGCAAGCCGGAGGAGACTCATGACGGCTACCTGCCTGGGGAGAAGCTTAGTGTAGAAGAGGCTGTGGGACTGTTCACGTCTGGCAGTGCTGTGGCGGCCGGAGAAGAGCATGAGCGTGGCGCCATCGCTCCCGGGCGCTGGGCGGATTTCACGGTTATTGACCGTGATATTCATGCCGATCCGCAGGAGCTGCTGCAGGTGAAGGTCCAAATGACCGTCGTGAACGGTCAGGTGGCGTATAGCGCGACCTGAGCCATGGTTAGGCTGCAGAGGTGCCTGCCGGATATTTTTGCAACCAAGACTCCCAGGTTTACGTTAATAATAGGGTAGGTTAAAAAGTTTGATAGAGAATACGATCTGAACCCCAAGGAGGCAGCCAAGATGAGACAGAAACGTTTATTCCCTGCCACAGCAGCTGCTGCTGTATTGCTGATGGCTTTGACCGCTTGTAGCGGAAATAACTCGGCTCAGCCCGCCGACAACAGTGCAACACCGGTGCCGACAGTGACCCCGGCTGAAAGCAATGAGCCCACACCTTCCCCTAGTTCCGAAGCTGATGCAATCATGGGAACTGGAATTTATAATGGTCAAATTGACAACCATTCTGTGGAGATTGAGACGAAGGATGGAGCTACCTCATTCGAATTGGGACTCGGGATGGAGAATGTGCCGGAGACCCTGAATGAAGGCGACTCTGTTATCTTTGAATATGTGGAGAAAACCGTAGAAGGCGATGAGAGTCTTAAGCAGCACATACTGTTGAACCTTTCTTTGGCAGATACGGGAGGCTGACGCACTACCAGTGGACTTATAAAGGAAAACGGGTGTGCCATTCCTGAAAAGGATGGCACACCCGTTTGTGTCTAAGGTGATTACCGTGATTAAAGTCCGCCAGCGTTGACGAAGACAGTAGAGATCAGCATCATGAAAAGAAGTACGATGACCCCATTGATAATGGTACCAATAATACCAAACACCTTGCGGCGGTTGCGCAGGGCGAGGCCGACGATCCCGACAACTACGCCTATCACGTTCAGGGCTGACAGAATCAGTACGGAAATACCAATAGTGATAATGACTTCAGATGCACTGGCCAATAGATTTCCTGATTGATCGAATACGGAGGTTGCCATCGCGCCTACGACTACAAAAGCAATGACGTAGCCGAGCACGGTGACCATACTGATGACGAATGAAGCGATGCCGGGCCCGGAATGTTTGAAATCCTGCTTCATCTCTTGGTATTGATAGGGTTGCTGGAATTCAGACGGTTGTTCGCTAGCAAACCTGTCTTCTGATTCTGTGTCCAGCGGCTCTTGCTTCGATTGAGGATTATACTCCACAGGCTACACTCCTTTAGAAGCTATGAATAAATGTGTACTCCTAACTTTTTCATAAGGTGGTGTTAAAAGCAAGTCCCCGGACGCAAAAAGTTCATGGATTCCGGCTGGAAATGATCTGTAGTGATACGTTAAGATAGGGGAAGCTTATTCTAAGGAGTTGTCTATGATGCAACGCACATTTATGGCTTGGGGCGCTTTGCTGGCGATGCTGGCGGTAGCCATTGGCGCTTTTGGTGCCCATATACTGAAGCCGGTCATCAGCGAGCATTACATGACGGTCTATGAGACTGGCGTCCAGTACCATATGTTCCATGCGCTTGGCTTAGTGCTGATTGCTCTGGTTGCGGGACAATGGGGAGAGAGTGCCCGGCTTCGCTGGGCTGGATGGCTGCTGATGATTGGTATCGTGCTGTTCTCAGGAAGCCTGTATGTTCTGAGCATAACCGGGATTAAGGTTCTCGGCGCCATCACGCCGCTTGGTGGTGTGAGCTTCATTGCAGGCTGGATCTGTCTGGCACTGGAAGCCTTTGCGCGCAAACCTCAACGCTAGTCGCCCACTATATGATCTTATTTACTAGAATGTCTTGGATTTAACAACAAACAAGCACCCGACCTTGATCATAAGGCGGGTGCTTGTTTGTTGTTGGCCTGTTATGCCGTTCTTTACGAAAACTCGTCGATCTCGTACAAGCTGAAGGTGTACACTTGCTTCTCATCGACATGATAGACGCTGATCGAGTTGTCTGTCTCATCAAAATTCAAAATGCGGCAGGGAATGGATACCTGCTGTCCGCGGCGGTTCGCTCTAAGGCGGACCAACTGATTATTCTGAATATACTGACGGATCTTTCCATGAACATCGGAAGGTCCGTTGTCGGGAGCTTTCTCTGCTCTTGGCTCCGCTTGTTGCGGTGTTTGCTTCTTCGTCTGCTTCGCTGGCAATTTTATGGGTGTAGGAGGGGGAGTCTCCTGCTGCAGAGCCATTTTAGCCGAACGGAGAAGACTGTCTATTGTTCGCCCCAATTCAAGGCCCGAATTAATGTTAAAATCGGTAATCTTGTCATTGTTGTTCAACATCTCAAGCAAATATTGCAAGGCAAGCGGGTTAGTACGGGCATTGATCAGGATGTCGACGTTGAAAAGATAGTTACCGTCCGTGTTTTGCAGTTTCTTGTCCATATTTCCCCCAGCTCAAATCGTTTGGAAACGATCTTTCAAAATAATAATAAAGCTTAATAAACTATACCACTAAACAGGACGAAAGCATATACCTCGTAATGGGGGAGCGCGGACTTCATTTCTCTTTTGCCCATATGGAAATTATAGGTCTATCGTCCACACGCGGAAAGCTGGGTATGAATACAAATACATCGTGGATCGTCAAAACAAGGAGGTGTTGTCTGTGGTTACTTTGGAGCCCATTACGGTAGGGGGCCATGTCCTGGTCGGAGTGGAAGTCAAACTCCCCAAAACAACATTGCTTACCATCAGCACAAGCCGGGGTTACATTATGTGCGGTGCCCTGGATGTAGGCCTGCTGAATGAGAAGCTGAGCGACCGCGGGATCATCGCTGCGCGTGCAGTAGGCGTGCGGACGTTGTCGCAACTACTTGAAGCACCGCTGGAGTCAGTAACTATAGAAGCAGAGAATCTGGGGATTCTCCCGGGCATGCCCGGATCGGAGGCTTTGCTCCGCATGCTTTGAGATTCCAGCTATCTTTTACTGAGGATAAGAAGTCCAGAGGGCCTGCGGGCCCTTTTTTGAATGTCATGAAGGGGGCATAAGGGGCTGCTTCTTGGTTCATCCTACATACGGAAGGGTAAATGGAGAATAGACAACGCTAGGCCGGACAGGAACCTGCAGCCGGTTAATCTACGGATAAGGAAGGGATAGAGACATGGCTAAAGCAACCAACAAAGTCGATACTGCCTCGCTGGAACAAATTCTGAACCGTGAGGTAGCCAACCTGAATGTGTTGTACGTAAAAATTCATAACTATCACTGGTATGTAAAAGGAGAGCAGTTCTTCTCCCTGCATGTTAAATTTGAAGAGTTATATGACGATATCACGCTCAAAATGGATGAGGTGGCGGAGCGCCTGCTGAGCATCAAGGGACGTCCTGCCGCTACATTGAAGGAATATCTCGAACTGGCTACCATCCAGGAAGCAACGGGCAAGGAGGATACACGAGCGATGGTTCAGACCCTGATTGAAGACTTCGCGACTGTATCGGAGGAGCTGACGGAAGGGATTGAACTGGCGGAAAAAGGAAACGATCAGCCGACAGCCGATCTGTTCATCAAAATCCGCAGCGATCTGGAGAAGCAGCAATGGATGCTACGTTCTTTTCTGGGATAAAACTGCTGGATAGCAGACAAGTCATTTTGAGTTAAATAATGATAGTTCAGGATTCAAAAGAGCCTCCCGGCGGGAGGCTCTTCTTGTTGATTGAGGGATGCGCTTCATGAAAATTTGTAGACTTCTGTCACAAAAGTTATAATTCATGTATATCTAGCTGGAAGGGAGAGAATGTTCGCCGATGCCAGTCCTATAGCCCTGAAAATTGTAGATCAGCGTTTGTAAAAGAACCGCATTTATAATAAAATTAATGAGAATCATTGATAATCAGGGATTTTCAATTTATAATAATTTTAATGTGATATACAATCTAATTGTGCTGGCAATCAGGGAACGCCCTGCTAAATACACATGCAGCTTTCTGATTTCGCAAATCACGAACAATGGAGGGAATAACAGTTATGGCAGCAGAATTTGTCATCGAGGGATTGAAAGCGACGATTGAAGGAAAAGAGATTTTGAAAGGCATTAACCTTTCCATGAAGGGTGGAGAAATCCACGCGATCATGGGTCCGAATGGTACAGGTAAGAGTACACTGGCTTCCGCTTTGATGGGCCATCCTAAATATGAAGTAACTGAAGGAACAGCAACACTTGAAGGTGAAGACCTTCTGGAGATGGCTGTAGACGAGCGCGCACGCGCCGGTCTGTTCCTGGCAATGCAATATCCGAGCGAAATTTCCGGAGTAACTAACTCTGACTTCCTGCGCAGTGCAATCAACGCACGTCGTGAGGAAGGCAACGAAATTTCACTGATCCGCTTTATCCGTCAAATGGAAGCGAAGATGAAGGAACTCGACATGAATCCTGAATTCCTGCACCGTTACCTGAACGAAGGCTTCTCCGGCGGGGAGAAGAAGCGTAACGAAATCCTGCAAATGATGATGCTGGATCCTAAGATTGTCGTGCTGGATGAGATTGACTCCGGTCTTGACATCGATGCACTCAAAATCGTAGCAGAAGGCGTTAACTCTATGCGTAGCGAAGAGCGCGGCTTCCTGGTTATTACTCACTACCAACGTTTGCTTAACTACATCAAACCAGACTTCGTACACGTAATGATGCAAGGCCGCATCGTGAAATCCGGTGGTCCTGAGCTGGCACAGCGCCTTGAAGCTGAGGGTTATGAATGGATTAAGGAAGAGCTGGGTATTGAAGACGAGACTGTAGGACAAGAAGCTTAAGAGACGCCAGGAAGGAGGAGACCACTTATGACGACGCAAACCATTCTTCCGGTGGACGCCAAAGCCCTGAGCGAGCTATCGCAAAGCAACGGCGAACCAAACTGGCTTCAAGCAAGCCGTTTGAGTGCACTGGAACTGGCAGCCGAACTGGGGCTGCCTAAACTCGAAAAAACCAAGATTGATCCATGGAACGTGGACAATTACGGAACCTATAAATCAAGCCAAGTATTGACTGACCTGAGTGCAGTTCCAGCTTCTATTGCAGAACTGGTGAAGGACCAGGAGCAGGGCAACCTGATTATTCAGCGCAACTCTGGTGCAGTGTACACTCACCTCTCCCCAGAACTCGCAGCACAGGGTGTGATCTTTACTGATCTGCAGACTGCAGCTAGAGAGCATGGTGAGCTGGTACAGCGGTACCTGCATCAAGCCGTGAAGCCTGAAGAGCACTCCATTGCCGCGCTACATGCTGCACTTTGGAACGGAGGGGTGTTCCTCTACGTGCCGAAGAACGTCGTTATTGAAACGCCATTGCAGGCAGTGTTGCTTACAGATGATGCAGAAGCAGCCTTCGTTCCGCATATCCTGATTGTTGCGGACACGAACAGTTCTGTAACCTACGTAGACAACTATGTATCGGACAAGGCGGAAGCCGGTCTGCATAACGGTGCTGTGGAAGTGTTCGTTGGTGCTGGTGCGCATGTGCGTTATGCTACCGTTCACCAACTGGGTGCAGATACTGCCGATATTACCTATCGCCGTGCTATTGTGGATAACGATGGAACGATCGAATGGATCGTCGGCGAGATGAACTATGGCCATACCGCAAGTGACACCAAGTCGATCCTGAAGGGTAATGGCTCAAGCTCTGATGCTAAAGTTATTGCTGTAGGTTCTGGTTCACAGAAGCTGAACTATACTACACAAGCACAGCATTTTGGCAAAAACACACCAAGTGACATGATCACTCGTGCAGTAATGCGTGAGGAAGCTAATTCGATCATTAACGGAATTACCAAAATCGAGAAGGGCGCAACCCGTGCAGACGGTCAGCAGACTGAAAAAGTTCTGATGCTGAGTCCAAAAGCACGCGGCGACGCTAACCCGATTCTGCTGATAGATGAAGATGATGTTACAGCAGGCCATGCCGCTTCCGTAGGACAGGTCAATCCCGAGCAGGTCTACTACCTGATGTCCCGCGGAATCTCCAGACGTGACGCGGAAGCATTGATCATCTACGGCTTCCTGGCACCTGTCGTGTCTCAAATTCCACTGGAGGGACTGCGGACCCAGCTCCAATCCCTAGTGGAAAGGAAGTTAGGACAATGAATAGCACCATCCGCGAACAGTTCCCTATCCTGAACCAGAATATTAACGGGCATCCGCTTGTGTATCTGGACAGTGCGGCAACCTCGCAGAAGCCGCGCCAGGTGATTGATGCGCTCAAGCATTATTATGAATGGGACAATGCCAATGTGCACCGCGGGGTGCACACTCTGGGCAGCCGGGCGACGGATGCCTATGAAGGCGCGCGTGAGAAGCTTGCCAAGTTCATCAATGCGCGGAGCACGAAGGAAATTATTTTCACACGTGGTACTACAACTGCTCTGAATCTGGTTGCTTCCTCGTATGGCCCTGCCAATGTTGGCGAAGGCGACGAGATTGTGCTTACTCAAATGGAGCATCACAGCAACCTGATCCCTTGGCAGCAGCTTGCTAAGAAGACAGGAGCAACTCTGAAGTATATTCCACTGCAACAAGATGGCAACATAACCTTGGAGGATGCGGAGAAAACCATTACAGACCGGACTAAGATCGTGGCAATCGCGTATGTGTCCAATGTTATGGGGGTTACCCATCCGATCAAGGAGCTTGCCGCTATCGCTCACCGTCATGGTGCAGTGATTGTAGTGGATGGTGCGCAGAGTACTCCGCATCTTAAGGTTGATGTGCAGGATCTGGATTGTGATTTCTACACACTGTCCGGGCATAAAATGTGCGCACCTACCGGCATCGGTGCCCTCTACGGAAAGAGAGCGCTGCTGGAAGCCATGGAACCTGTGGAATTCGGCGGTGAAATGATTGATGATGTGGGCCTGTATGAATCCACCTGGAAAGAGCTTCCGTGGAAATTCGAAGGCGGCACTCCGATCATCGCTGGCGCTGTCGGACTGGGGGCTGCAATTGATTTCCTGCAGGAAATCGGGATGGATGCCATTCACAATCACGAGATGAAGCTTGCCGCTTATGCTGAGCAGCGGTTGTCTCAAATCGACGATCTGACGATTTATGGACCCCGCAACCGCGAGGTTGGCGTTGTAACCTTCAATCTCGGGGATGTGCATCCCCATGATGTAGCAACTGTACTGGACGCCGAAGGCGTTGCCGTTCGTGCAGGCCATCATTGCTGCCAACCGCTGATGCGCTGGCTGCAGGTCAGTTCAACGGCTCGGGCCAGCTTCTATCTCTACAACACCGAAGAGGATGTCGACCGGCTGGTGGATGCGTTAATCAAGGCAAAGGAGTATTTCACCTATGAACTTGGATGATTTGTACAGACGCGTAATTATGGACCACTACAAGAACCCACGGAATCGCGGCTCATTCGAGGACGATGCCTTGAAGATTGAACTGAACAACCCGACTTGCGGCGACCGCATTACGCTTCAGCTCAAGGTGGAGGACGGTGTTGTCAAGGATGCACGTTATAACGGTGAAGGCTGCTCAATCAGCATGTCATCTGCATCCATGATGACTGAAGCTGTTAAAGGCAAAACCGTAGCGGTGGCGCTGGATATGGCGGATCGTTTCTCCGGCCTCATGAAAGGCGAACCGGTGGAGTTCGAAGGCTATGAAGACATCGAGGCCCTCTCGGGCGTGAATAAATTTCCAGCGCGGATCAAATGTGCCACATTGGCCTGGAACGCGCTTCGTAAAGGTATAGACGAAGAAGAGAAACATTAATAACAGCAAACAAGGAGGCTGACACCATGGCTAAGAAAGCGCCTGATATGGAGGAATACCAGTATGGTTTCCGCGATGAGCACAAGTCGATCTTTCAGTCCGGTAAAGGGCTGACTCCCGAGATCGTACGTGAAATTTCAGCGATCAAGAATGAACCTGAGTGGATGCTTGAATTCCGCTTGAAATCGCTGGAACAGTTCTACAAAATGCCGATGCCAAAATGGGGCGGCAATCTGGATGATCTCGATTTTGACGATATCCAGTACTATGTAAGACCTTCCGAGAAGCAAGGAAAGACTTGGGAGGAAGTTCCTTCCGAGATTAAGGAAACCTTCGACAAGCTGGGTATCCCGGAAGCGGAGCAGAAATTTCTGGCGGGTGTCTCGGCACAGTATGAGTCCGAGGTTGTCTACCACAGCATGCAGAAGAGCCTTGAAGATCAAGGGGTTATCTTCACCGATACCGACACTGCACTGCGTGAGCACCCGGAATTGTTCAAGAAGTTCTTCGGAACCATTATCCCGCCTGCGGATAACAAGTTCGCTGCATTGAACAGTGCCGTATGGTCCGGCGGAAGCTTTATCTATGTTCCTAAGGGTGTGAAATGTGAAGTGCCATTGCAGGCTTACTTCCGTATCAACTCCGAGAACATGGGACAATTCGAGCGTACGCTGATCCTTGCTGACGAAGACAGCTTCGTGCATTACGTAGAAGGCTGTACAGCACCGATCTACAGCACGAACTCCTTGCACAGTGCGGTTGTTGAAATCCTGTGCATGAAGAACGCACGTGTTCGTTACACAACGATCCAGAACTGGGCGCCGAACATCTACAACCTCGTTACTAAACGTGCGGTTGCAGAAGAAAATGCGACTATGGAATGGGTAGATGGCAACATCGGCTCCAAGCTGACCATGAAATATCCAGCTGTTGTGCTTAAAGGCCGCGGAGCGAAAGGTTCCGTTCTTTCGATCGCAGTAGCAGGTAAAGATCAGCATCAGGATGCCGGTGCCAAAATGATTCACTTGGCTCCAGACACTACATCCACTATCGTATCGAAATCGATCAGCAAGCACGGCGGTAAAGTAACTTACCGTGGTCTGGCTTCCTTTGGCCGTCAGGCGGAAGGTGCGAAATCGAACATTAAGTGCGATACACTCATTTTGGATAATGAATCCACTTCGGATACCATTCCGTACAATGAGATTAAGAACGATAACATCATCCTGGAGCATGAAGCGACCGTATCCAAGGTATCTGAGGAGCAATTGTTCTACCTCATGAGCCGTGGTCTTTCGGAAGCCGAAGCGACTCAAATGATTATCATGGGCTTCATTGAGCCATTCACCAAAGAACTTCCGATGGAATATGCGGTAGAGATGAACCGTCTCATTAAGTTCGAGATGGAAGGCAGTATCGGTTAATCAAGAGCTGTCTTTAGGATTTGGCATATAAAACGTGTCCGCAGCAACTTGGAGGTGCAAACGTCCAGGCTGTGCGGACACGTTTTTTGTTTGTTATCATCATGACAAATATTAGATGTTTCATTAATGCAGACAGCGTGTACTGTTTAATTATAGTGTTTAATCAAGGAGGCCTCATGTTAAAAAAACTTCTGCTCACTTGCGGATTTGCAGTGGTATTAGCTGCTGTGTTGTCTTTTTCCTTACAGCACAAAGCTTTTGCCGAATCTCCCATCTCTGTGATTGTCAACAATGAAACAGCCGACACAGATGTTCAAAGTTATATCAAGAATGATACGGTTATTGTTCCCCTTGGCGTTGTGCAGAAGCTCCCGAACGTCAGCATTGCCTGGAACAACAGCTCAAAGACCATAACGATTACAAATAAATCGCAGAAAATCACTTTGGTACCGGGACAAGAGTCAGTGGTGGTAGGCAGCAAGAAGCTCACATTGCCTGTGGCTGTATCATTGGAGCAGGGCCGGGTGATGGTGCCGCTACGTTTTATCTCTGAAGCCGCAGGTGCTTATGTTCAGTGGGTACCGGGAAAACATACGGTATACGTGGCTAAAGCATCGGATGCCCTGATTACAAGGTTGTCGGGCTCCAAGCTGGCTGAAGCCCGTGCCGCTGCGATCGAGTTTCCGCGGATCGAAGCGCTCAAGTCTCTGGCAGTGAGCAGTCAATATGCGGATGATCTGACGGATCATTATTATTTTCCGGAAGGAGAAGCCGGAAAATTCTTCATCCGAACGGCTGATTACATCCGCTACTATGAAATCACCGATAACCGGAGTGTGCTGAAGTGGACGGCCACCCTTGATCTAGAGGACCAGACAAGCACGTCTGAGCTGAGCTTCTTACCTTTTCCTGTAAGGATTCAGGATGGGAAGATACCGGCCATTAGCGGTAAAATCGCTTTTTTTGAATATGATTATCCCAAGGCCAGTACGACTTTTGGCATGATCGACGGGAAGGGACAGATGACGATATCCGGGCAAAAGCGTTCTGCGCGGATTGGATTCTATGATATTAATGGCGAGTCTTCAGAGGCCCGCTGAGTAAGGCGATTCCCGAAGGGAGAGCCGCCGCATCCTGCATCCCCGTAACTCATTCGCCCGCGCCGCATGACGAGGCCTAAAGGGCCGGGCCTACCGCTACCGTCTGCTTCTGTCCGCGATTGCCGCACTGTCTGCGGGTGTACACTTCCGGGTGTCCAGAGGGCTGGCAGCCCTTGGGGCCCTCCCTGTAGGGAGGGTTTGGGAGGGTGCTCCCACTTAAAATAAAAATGCCCCTTTGTGCCCGACGCCGGATGGCGCGGAACACGGGGGCATTTTATTATGATGGCGTACTATTTAGACGGCATCGCTGCCAGGCGGAGTATATCCGTTGGATGTTCAAATTTATATTTGGCCGGGATGTGGTCATGGTTTTTGCAACCCCACAGGGCGAGCCCGAAGTCTACACCCGCATCCCGGGCGCATTCATAATCATATAAGGTATCCCCGATATAGAGTGAGGAATGTGCCTCAGCACCAGAACGCTCCAGAAATTCAAGCAGCGGATCAGGGTGGGGCTTATGTTTTTCCGTATCATCCGCACAGACCGTATGGTCCAGATAATCCATCAGACCAAAAGGAATGAAGTCATCCCGTAATTCTTCGGCGGTCTTGGAAGTCACAATACCCTGGACAATGCTTCCGGTCTTCAACGCTTCTAACACCTCAGGAATGCCCTCAAACACTTTGATGGAATCGTAAAAATCCTTCATTCGTTCGTTCCAGCGCTGCATCCCCTCATCAATATTATAGATGCCAAGCTGTGGCAGTGAGGTGGAACCTGGAATCCCCAGAACAAACATTAACTCCTCAGTATTACTTTCCCTGCCGTAATCGAACTTAAGCATCGCTTGGAGTGAACCTAGTACAGCTATCTCTGTATCAATTAATGTTCCATCTACATCAAAAATAATGCTCTTATACATGTACTTACATCCCTCCAATTGGTATGGGTTCATGATCGAGTATATCTTAGGGTGACGTGGTTCCGCTACATGCTGTTCTTTTACTTGGAAGGAAGATGAAGAATCTTACATTTTTCAGCTAGTAAATCCCACTATGTAAAGAGGAGAGAAGGAGATGTCGACGGGAAGTCCATGTGCTAAGAATTTCGCTTATTCTTAATTCAACAGTATTCAAGAGGAAATGGAAGCATTTAAAGACATAGGCGACCTTTTCCTTTATGAAAATGTCATTTTCATTGCAAATAACGGGTTATACGGTCGATTCTCCCCTTTGCTGCATTAAAACATGGATGATAAACTGCATAAAGTCACTAAAATGGAAGCGCTAAAAAATACTTGTGAAGCCGGCTTAAGAATGATAGCCAGCTACGCTGCGTAAAGCGTAAGGAGGAGAGACATGGATGTTCTCAGGCAACTGCGGGGCTTTTATCGGGAGAAACTGCACTTATTGATTCTTTCGATTGTATGCTTGGCTGCCGCAACTGCAGTGGGGCTTATAACCCCGAATTTGTTAAGAAGGTTGATTGACGATGTTATTGTTCCAATGAAATTCACCGAGGTGCCTGTGTTGGCTCTCACCGTGCTGGTTGTTGTAATTGTAAAAGCATGCCTGCAATTTGCACACGGATTCTTTGGCGGGCGTCTCGGAAATTTCCTGGCGTATCGTCTACGCAATGCCTGCTATGAAAAACTGCAATTCCTGTCGTTCCGTTATTATGATACGGCGAAGACAGGCGACCTGATGTCCCGGCTGACCGGGGACCTGGAAGCAATCCGGATGTTCATCGGCTTCGGATTCGCTCAGCTGCTTAACGTATTTTTCATGGTATTATTCGGTTCCATCATGATGTTCTCGATCAATTGGCAGCTGACGCTGATCACCTTGATCACGATGCCGTTCCTGGCTATCGTCGCCCTTAAATTTGAGTCCAAAATCCACCCTGCTTTTCAGGAGATGCGCCTGGCGCTAAGCTCTTTGACCACAGCGGTTCAAGAGAACGTTACGGGTGTGCGGACAGTCAAATCTTTTGCCAGAGAAGCCCATGAGGTCGAAAAGTTCTCGCACCGGAATGAACGGTACAAGGACAATCAGATTTTTGCCGCAGTGCTGTGGAGTAAATACTTCCCGGCGATGGAGCTGCTGGCATCGGTCAGCGTGGCGATCCTGCTCGGAGTAGGCGGCACACTGGTCATTCATGAGAAAATGTCACTGGGTGAGCTGGTTGCATTCTTCAGTTTGATCTGGTATATCATTGGTCCGGTATGGGGTCTGGGCTTCCATATCAACAACTATACGCAGTCCAAGGCTTCGGGGGAGCGCGTACTTGAAGTGCTGAACCAGAAGATCGATGTCAAGGACAGTGAAACCGCCCGGGAGCTTGTTCATAACGAAGTCAGAGGCGATGTAGCGTTTAATCATGTTACCTTTGCATACGGCAATAAGATGCCAGCGGTTACGGATATTGATTTTGAAGCTAAAGCGGGGTCTGTCATCGGCTTCCTTGGGGGCACTGGCTCCGGGAAATCGACGATTACCCAACTGATGATGCGCGCTTATGACGTGAACGAAGGTCATATTACGTTGGATGGGGTGGATATCCGGGAATATAGTGTCCACAGCCTGCGATCCCAGATCGCTACCGTGTTCCAGGAGACGTTCCTATTCTCCTCTTCCATCCGCAATAACATTGCCTATGGCCTGAAAAATGTGAGCATGGAAGAAATTATCCGTGCAGCACAGCTGGCGAAAGCACATGATTTCATCATGGAAATGCCTGAGGGCTATGATACCGTGGTCGGGGAGCGGGGAATGGGCCTCTCCGGCGGTCAGAAGCAGCGGATCGCTATCGCCAGAGCATTGCTCAAGAATCCGCGGATTCTCATTCTTGACGATGCGACAAGCGCCGTCGATATGGAGACTGAGCATGAGATTCAGAGTGGCTTCCAAGAGGTTATGCGTGGACGCACTACGCTGATTATTGCCCACCGGATTTCCTCCCTGCGACATGCTGACCAGATCATCGTGATGAACGAGGGACATGTGCAGCAACGGGGAACCCATAAAGAGTTAATCGAGGTGCCTGGACCTTACCAGGATGTGTACCGGATTCAATATGCAGATTACCTCGCTAAAGTAACCGAAGGAAAGGAGGCGTAAAGTGATGGAACCTCAAGTCAACCCGGGTGCAGGAGCCACTACAAAGAAAAAAACGGCACCTGAACAAACGCTGGACGAACGGTTCGTCTACAAAGACGACGATATTATTGACAAGGCATTCGACTGGAAGCAGTTCACACGGCTGTTTAGCTACATGAAGCCTTATGCCAGGCAAATGCTACCGCTTGTACTGGTGATGATGGTACTGGGAACCGTCACCAAGCTTACGGTGCCGTTCCTGACCAGTATGGCGATAGACAAGGCGATCGCACCCAAGACAGGAAGTCCAAGCTTGACGCTCCTTTACACCCTTACGGCGAGCGTGGTGGTCCTGTATCTGATTCAATGGATTGCCGGAATTTACCGGATCAAATTCACCAATATCATTGGGCAAAGAGTAATTTATGACCTGCGCTCAGACCTGTTCCGACACATCCAGAAGCTGTCCTTTAACTTCTTCGACAAGCGCCCGGCAGGTTCAGTGCTGGTACGGGTTACGAATGACATCAATTCCTTGCAGGACCTGTTCACCAACGGGGTCGTCAACCTGATGATCGACTGTGTGCAGCTTGTCGGAATTATGGTCATCTTGCTTTTCATCAATTGGAAGCTCGGCCTTGCGGTAATGGTTACTGTACCGATTATGTTCTTTGTCTCCACCAAGCTGCGGCAGAAGATTCGTATTGCCTGGCAGGATGTACGGATGAAGAACTCACGGATCAATTCTCACTTGAATGAATCCATTCAGGGGATCAGAGTGACTCAGGCGTATACGCAAGAGCAAGAGAACATGAAATACTTCGATGCAATGAATAGCGAAAGTAAGAAATCATGGGATAAAGCCTCGGCGATGAACCAGGCATTCGGTCCAATTATCGAGATCACTGGTGGCTTCGGTACCCTGATTCTGTTCTGGCTTGGTGCTTATCTGATCCAGTCGGGTGAACTGACTGTTGGTTTCCTGGTGGCTTTCAGTACTTATGTCAGCAACTTCTGGGATCCGATCAATCGTCTGGGCCAAATGTACAACCAGCTTCTGGTGGCTATGGCCTCCTCGGAGCGGATCTTTGAATATCTGGACGAAAAGCCTAACGTATCCGATAAGCCGGGTGCGACTCCGCTGCCAACCATTCAAGGTGATATCAAGTTTGAAAAGGTCATCTTTGAATATGAGAAGGGGCGGGCGGCCCTCAAAGGTATTGATCTTGATGTCAAAGCCGGACAGTCCATTGCGCTAGTGGGCCATACCGGTTCGGGTAAAAGTACTATCATCAACCTGATTGGCCGCTTCTATGATATCACCAGCGGTAAAATCACGATCGATGGAAAAGATATCCGTGATGTCACCCTGGACAGCCTGCGCGGACAGATCGGAACCGTGCTACAGGACACCTTCATCTTCTCGGGAACGATCCGCGATAACATCCGTTTCGGACGATTGGATGCTACGGATCAGGAAGTGGAGGAGGCCGCTAAAGCGGTGGATGCCCATGATTTTATTACTAAACTGCCTGGCGGGTACGATACAGAGGTCGAAGAACGGGGTAGTGCGCTGTCCATGGGTCAGCGTCAGCTGTTGTCCTTTGCCAGAGCGCTGCTAGCGGACCCACGGATTCTGATCTTGGATGAAGCTACAGCGAGTATCGATACAGAGACCGAGCTCAAGATTCAGGAAGCTCTTAAAACCCTGCTGCAAGGCCGGACCTCCTTTATCGTCGCTCACCGATTGTCCACCATCCGCCACGCTGACAAGATCGTGGTACTGGATCACGGCGAGATCAAGGAAGAGGGCAACCACAGCGAGCTGACTGCTCGTGACGGTGTCTACAACGGATTGATCGAAGCACAGTTCCGGTTCCTGTAGGTGCCTAGGTAGCAAGCAACTGAAGAACGCTTTTAACGGCAAGTGGATAAATCGATTCATGCAACAGAAGAGCTCAGAAGAAGAACTCAAAAGAATAACTCAAAAGATGACATTAAAAGATGACATTAAAAGAAGCCTCCAGCTCCACTTTATTGTGGCGTTGGGGGCTTTTTTGGTTAGGACGCTGGTAATGTGGAACAGGATGGAAGTATCTTGCTGTTCGTTTTCAGGATCAAAGGAGAAAACAGTGGTTCGGGGGAGTGAAGCCGCTGCGGGTCGGGGGTTCTTCCGATCGCTGTTAAAGCCCGATTTTTTGATTGTAAAAGGAATTAGAGGTTGAAATCGGGCTTTAAAGGCGACCACTACCGTTTCTCCAGAGTCCCCCGACCCTCCACTCTACTCATGCATGTGATCAACTTCAAAACCTAAACAGTTATCCGCTGATCCTTTTCAGGTGGATGCTATTAAATCTACATGCTATCGTATCAACGTATCGAATTTTTTCTCCAAATAGAACGCAAAGTAGCTTACAAAGCCAAGTAAAAAAGAGAGCGTATACATGAAGTCTCGAAGTGTAATTAACGGCATTTTTGTACCTTAAATCCTCTGAAGCTAAGGGTTAGAGGAGATTAAGTGCAATATTGTACCTTAATTGTTCCAGAATCCCCCATCCAGCGTGCTTTTCCGAAAAATAAGATACAATAATGCCCTTATTTCCCTCATTTGCCTATATTCAAGAAAAATAAGGTACAAAAATGCCGTTAGTTGGGGCGGTGGCCTTCTTTTTTTACTGTTAAGACGACTGGTGAAGGGGAATTTACCGTTTCTATTGACAACGCTGGTTTTGAACAGCTCTGGATATAGGTCTTGCAGTCAACAACTATGATCGGGGGCTGCTTTCCTATTGGAAAGCTTTTAGGCGAGCGCAGTGCACCTGCAGTTCTCCAAACTTTTACGTTCGCTCATCTTTGTTGTTTGTTCATCCTTGTTGTTTGTTCATTTTTGTTGCTTGTCATTTTTTTGTTCTGCTTATATATTTTCCTTTTCGCTCATGCTTCAGTTCAATTTATCTAGGACATTAACTGTGCTGCTTTCTCTAAGATGCTGCCTTACTTACGACGTTTAGAAATCCGGCCAGAGGTGCGCAGCTCAACCATCTGTGCGCCGATGTTCTGCTGCCAGCCGATATCTTGCGTTCGCGCCGCCAGCATGGCTTCATTGTTCAGCCGGGCCATCTCCCAGCAGTAAGTTGCATTCGCTTGCAAGCAGTGCTGCTGCTCCAGCTCTTCAGATTCAGTTAGCTTCCGCTGGCGGCTCAGTGAATACAGCTCGGCAAGGCGCCCGTGAATCGGCAGCATAGGCTTCATCCTTTCAGGTTAGACTGATCAACGTTTTACTCTATTGATCAGTCTAACCGATTGCCCCCGGCCATAAACTTGGCCGTCTCTATAACAGCCCCGCCTCCGCAAGAGAATCGCGGAGGCCACGAAAAAAGCCGCCCCCCGGGTTTCATTACCCGGGGGACGGCCTGCGCCGTAAAGCTTTGAGCAGTCTTGTATCTTGCGGAGCAAGACAGGGACTGCTCAAGGGCGAGCACACCCACCCTCAAAAACATCTGTCCGCAGACGCCCCGTCATTCCGCCAAGCACGCTGTTCCTTCGGGTGTCCAGAGGGCGGCGCCCTTGGGGCCCTCCCTTAGGAAGGGAGGGTTTGGGAGGGATGGCGACCGCCCCTAGGTGTAGATCTCCACAATCGACACACTCCGCTCACGGGACAGGTCGAGGAATTTATGATCGACCTGCACCAGTGGACGGAACACATCCATGGGGTTGTTCATGACGATGACGCCCATGTCACCGGTGTTAAGAAGGACGCGCTTGCCGATGAAATTCGGCATCAAATGCTGGATAAAGGCATGAACAGTCTTGCCGTTCAGCTTGCCGAAGCTGAGGTTATGTAATTCGTGCAGTACCGAGATAAGTTCTCGCTTGGACTGATAGACTCTGGGTGAAGTCATGGCACTATACACGTCAGCCACAGCGGCAATCTGTGCATAGGGATGAATCTCCGATTTGGTTAAATTGGCAGGATAGCCGGAGCCGTCTTCCCGTTCATGGTGCTGGAGAGCAACCAGTGCAGCGGTAGGGTCGTCCATGGAATTGCGGATAATTTCGTAACCGTATGTAGTATGTCGCTTCACTTCTTCGAATTCTTCGAGTGTTAGCTTCCCCGGCTTGTTCAGCACATCGGGTGAGATTCGGCATTTACCGATATCGATCAGATAACCAGCCCGGCTGATCTCATAGCATTCCTGCTTGGAATAACCGAGCCAAGTTGCAATATAATAGGAAAGCATACCTACCTGAAGGGAATGATTATAGGTATATTCATCCTCCCGGTCCAGCAGCAGAAGGAGGGTTACCACGTCTTTATGCTTGTCCAGGGATTGCAGGGTTGGCTGAAGAACATCGTCTACCACGGATGGGTTAAAGCTGCCTTTGGTTAACGCTTCTAAATAAAGGGACTCGAAACCGTCGATCATAGTATCAAAGCTTGCCGTAACGGTTTGAATAACGGACGGTTTATGCGGCGGGGAGAGTGTTTCTTCCAGGGATTCGATATCAATGTAATCAATACCGTGTTGTAACAGCTTGGATATTTCATCCATGCGCAACTGGGTTCCCTTGGACAATACATGAAGTCCGCGGGCGTTGAAGGTGTCTGTTCCGAGGTAATCCCCCGGCTTAACATCCATGACGTGTACTCTCAATGCCTATGCCACCTTATGTGTCAATTTTTCTCAGCATAGCAAGAAAAGGACAAACATTCAATGGTTAACGATTAATATTCACAATCTTCAGATAGGCACCGAACTTTCGGCATATTCTGACTATAGCTAAGTGGATGATTACAACAATTTCTCTAAGGATATATTGTGGGTTTTAAGGCCTATATAATGCATGATTGCGAACTAACGCGGTATTTAAAAGGAGAAGGGGAGGCACAGCCATCCTCTTGATTCTGGTTCAAAGAGGGGTACAGAAACGCAGGCCTCGCAGCACTTGCAGGCCTTGGTATAATGGTTTTGTAAGTACTGAAATATACCATATTGAGCTTGGAAATGTTATGCTAAACTCTGAAAGAACAAGCGCCTTAAGCTTCCAAAAAAGGTGGCCTTACACAGGTGGGAAGGATGTTATTGATGAAGCCTATATCAGAGCGACTGACAATACTTCATACTAATGATATACATAGTCATTTCGACATGATGAGCCCACTTGCGGCAGTCATTGCTGAGCAAAGGGCCGCAGCAGGCGATGAACCACTTTTGTTGCTGGATATTGGCGACCATATGGATCGAGCGGCTATAGAGACAGAAGGAACGATGGGACAGGCGAACATTGATATTCTGAATCTGACGGGATACGATGCGGTCACCATTGGTAATAATGAGGGGCTTACCTTCACAGCCGAGATGCTCTCTGCGGTATTCTCCGGACTTCAATGTCCGGTAGTATGCTGCAACTTTGTAGAGACTGCGACTGGAGAGCCGCCGCACTGGATGAAGCGCCATGTTATTCTGGAGCGGGAAGGCATCCGCATAGGCGTGACTGGAGCGACAGCGGCTTTTGCTTCATTCTATGCGCTGCTGGGCTGGGATGCACTAGACCCGGAAGAGGCGCTTCGTAAGGAATGCAGTCTGCTGGCTCCACAGGTAGACATTCTGATCGTGCTGTCTCATCTGGGTCTGCCTACAGATCAGCGGCTGGCAGAGAACCTGGAGGGCGTTCATGCCATTCTGGGTGGACACACTCACCATTTGCTGGAGCGTCCACAGATTATTGCTGGTACTGCCGTCTGCGGCGCCGGCAAGTTTGGTAATTATTTGGGCAGGCTTGTTTTTGAACGACAGGAGCCGGATCTTGGTTTCAGACTCGTAGAGGGAGAATGCCTCGCCGTTTCCCCTGAGCTAAGGGAGGAACGGGTTCATTCCGCGGCCGTCACCCATCTGGAACGGGGAAGAGAAGCTTTGCATGAATCGGTGGCCATTACAGACCGAGAGCTTCCGGTTGACTATCAGGGGGAATCCCCATTCGGTAATTTTCTTGCTCAGGCTGTGCGCAGATTTACCGGCGCCAAAATAGCGATTGTCAATACAGGACAGCTTCTGGGACCATTGCCAGAGGGGGATATTTCACTGGGTATGCTGCACGGACTGTGTCCTTCGCCGATCAATCCTAGCATAGTGAAGCTTAAAGGGCGGGATATCCGCATAGCTCTGGAGCAAAGTTTGACAGAAGAATTCCGTAATAAAGCTATCTTCGGCTATGGTTTCCGGGGCAAACAGCTGGGCAGTCTTGCAGTGGATGGCTTAAATATCTTGTACGATTCACTTGTTTTGCCGTATGATAACGATATTGCAGTTTTTGTCGAAGGGCAGCCTCTGGAAGATGACCTGGAGTATGAGGTTGGGACGCTGGATATGTTCACTTTCCGGATCGGATATGAGACGCTCGCCAATGGCAAGGATGCGGTGTATCTTCTTCCGCATTTCCTCCGTGATCTGCTGCGGATGGAGCTGCAGCGGCCGGGCAGTCTTGAGGAGAGTTTCATTTCCCGTTGGAACAAGGGTACTACATAAGGTAAAACCTGAATAACGGCTGAGCCGGATGATTTTTAAAAATAACAAAGTTGTACCCGATATTCATTCCGCCACAAACAGGAGGATTGTATGGACACTATTACAGCCATTATTTTGGCCATTGTTGAAGGAATCACGGAGTTTATCCCTGTATCCTCCACAGGTCATATGATCTTGACGGCCAAGCTGATGGGTTTTGCCGAGCAGGAATCGATAATGAAGACCTATGAGATTGTCATTCAATTAGGTGCTATTCTGGCGATCGCGCTGGTCTACCGTCATCGGGTGCTTAACCTGCTGGGAATCGGGCGCAGTCGGAGTCATCGGGGAGGCGTGATGCCGCAGTCCCGTCTTAATCTGATCCATGTGATCCTGGGGATTGCGCCGGCCTTGGCCGTGGCTTTTTTCGCACGTGACTTCATCAAGGGCCTCTTCGGAGCCAGTACGGTGCTCTGGGCGCTAGTAGCCGGAGGGATCTTAATGATTGTTGCCGAGTGGGTCAACCGTCGCAAGATCCGTATTACCGCGCATGAGCTGGATGATCTGTCCTATGGACAGGCGCTAGCCATTGGCTTGTACCAGATTATCTCTGTATTATGGCCAGGCTTTTCGCGCTCAGGCTCCACAATTTCGGGGGGGATGCTCAGCGGGGTCAGCTATAAGGCCTCAGCCGATTTCTCTTTTCTGATCGCGATTCCGATTATGTGTGCGGCTTCCGGGTATGAGCTTTTGGATGCTTACCGCGATTTTACCAGTGAGACCATTGGTTACTTTATCATTGGCTTCCTGATTTCATTCGTAGTGGCTTACCTTGTAGTTATTCTGTTCATGCGATGGATTCAAAAGATCAGATTGACACATTTTGCGATTTACCGCTTTATTTTAGCCGCTGTTTTCTGGCTATTTATCATGCGTTAATCATTTCCAAGATTCCATCGGTACAGCGGTACCCGGCTATGGTTGTTTCCTGAAGGTGTATCTAAGGAAGCGTTGTCCGAGGCAAACCGATGTAGGTGTGCTTGCCTGTTCTCCAAAGGTAACGGTATAGACACGGTGTGAGACCCAAAGTTTTTAAGCAGAATAGCAATCTACCGTTAAAGGCAGGAGTGAACCAGAGTGCGTTTAGTATCCGTCAGCCGGCTTCAACCGGGCATGAGGCTGGGCAAAAAAATTTATAGCGATGAAGGCATGATTCTGCTTTCCGACGGCGTAGAGCTTACCGATTCACTGATCAAACGCCTCGGCAGAATCGACATCGGCTATGTATATGTGCAAGATTCCCTCACTGAAGATGTAGTGATCGAGGGAATGCTGCAGGATGAGACGCGCAACCAGGCGCTCAAGGTTATTAAGACACAATTTCAGGACATGTCTGGTGCTTCCGGCATTACCAAAGGCTTTTATCATCTGGATAAAAAATTCTCGGGCGTGATGGATTCGATTCTGGACGAAATGTCTGCCCAGGAGACGCCTATGATCATGCTGCTGGAAATGCATACAGCGGATAATTATCTTTATGTCCACTCGTTAAATGTCTGCCTCTATACACTTGTTATGGCTATCGCTCACGGTTATAGTAAAGCGGAACTGCGAGTCATTGGTCTCGGTGCGTTGCTGCACGATATCGGCAAGACACAAATTCCAGTTAAAATCGTTCAAAAACCTGGCAAGCTGACGGATGAAGAGTTCCGGCAGATGCAGGCCCATACCGAAATCGGCTACCGGATTCTTAAGGACGAGCCGAACATTCCGTTGCTGTCCGCCCACTGTGCGCTGCAGCACCATGAACGGATTGACGGTTCCGGCTACCCCCGCGGACTCAAGGGAGCGGAAATTCATGAATACGCCAAATGGATTGGCGTAGCCGATTCCTATGATGCGATGACCTCCAGTCGTGTCTACAAAAAAGCGATGCTCCCCCATCAGGCGGTAGAGGCGCTCTATGTAGGCTCCGGCACGTTGTATGAGCAACGGCAGCTTGAATTGTTCCGGGACCGTGTGGCAATCTATCCACTGGGGCTTACAGTGAAGCTCAGCACGGGTCAGAGCGGAGTTGTGGTCAAAATTGACTCCACCACACCACACCGTCCGGTGGTTCGTATCCTTACCGGCCCCGAAGGAGAGCCAGTGGCTCCGTTCGAGATGGACCTCGCCGTGATGCTTTCTGTAGTTATTGTGGATGTAGCCAATTAAGGGTGCCTGCTGGCACCGCTTCATAGACTTCTCAATGAGGCAATTTCAGCCTCTCAGGCATGCAGCGAGATCGATACACGGGTGGGCACGCAAGGTGCACATGGCCCGGATATCTTTTCGCTGCATGCTGTTTTTTTCAGAAAATATCAGTAAATAGCAAGCAAGAGCAACTCAAAAGTGCAGTTTTTTCGTTCTTCGTGGTATGATATAGGATAATAATCCGTTCATACGGATGATTTTTAGGTTAATAATAAGGAATAAGCTTTAAAGGAGCTATCACAAATGAATGTTATAAGACCAATGTCATTATCCCCGCAGAAGGAGTTATCCCCGAGCTATGACCCTTGGGATCCCATCACTTCCCTGCGGCAGTACGGGCGGCATGTACTGACCAGTGTGGAGATGACGGTTACGAATTTATGTAATATGCGGTGTGAGCACTGCGCCGTTGGTGACAGCCTCACCATGAAAGAAAGGGAGATGCTGCCCCTTAAGAATATGCTTGATCGGCTAGAAGAAGTCGAGCACCTGCAGACGATCAGCATTACCGGCGGAGAGCCGATGTTCCGCGCTTCCACCGTAGACAATATGATTGTCCCGCTGCTCAAGTATGCCAAGGAGCGGGGAATCCGCTCGCAAATCAATTCCAATCTAACCATGCCATATTCCCGTTATGAGAAGCTGCTTCCTTATCTGGACGTAATGCATATCTCTTTCAACTATGTTAATGGTGATGATTTTCATGAAGTTGGCTTTGCGAACAGCGGCCATCCTGTAGCGAAGGAAGCGGCTTACCGCTTGTACGATACGATGATCGAGAACTCCCGCAGACTCAGTGATGACGGCATGCTCATCTCTGCGGAATCCATGATTAACTATCGGACGCATACCAAGCTGCCGGAGATTCACCGGCTGATCGGCGATATGGGAGCAAAACGCCATGAGGTGCATCCAATGTACGCTTCAAGCTTTGCCTCCGCGCTTCCGGTTCTGTCGCTTAAGGATATGCAGGCTGCTATTCATGATCTGCTGGACCACCGTGATCCCGAGATGTGGATGCTGTTTGGTACGCTTCCATTCTTCGCCTGCAGCTTCCTGGAAGAAGACCAGAAGCTCCTGAAGCGACTGCGTTCCGAGAAGAATGTTACGCTTCGCAATGATCCGGACGGACGCAACCGTGTGAATGTAAACATGTTCACCGGCGATGTATTCGTTACGGATTTTGCAGATATCGCAGCGTTTGGCAACATCAGCAGCAACAAGCTGGATGATATTTTTACAGACTGGCAGACCCAGCACCCGCTTAACCAAGAAGTGAACTGTCACTGTGATGCAGCTAGCTGCTGCGGACCGAATCTTCTGGTAGCGGATATGTATTATCCGGGTGTTGATTTCAAATCAAGAAAAGCGATCAATCTGTAGAAATGAGGCGTTGTTATTGTGCATACGGAATTTGAAGTAGGGAGATTGCTGCTTAATCTTTTGCTTGTTCTGGTGCTCGTATTATTAAATGGCATTTTCGTCGCGGCAGAGTTCTCACTGGTGAAGGTCAGGCAGTCACGCCTGACCCAGCTGGTTAGTGAGGGCAACAAGATGGCTGGATATGCGCTAAAAGTAAACAAGAAGCTGGACGCTTATCTGTCTGCGACCCAATTCGGGATTACACTTGCCTCGCTCGGTCTCGGCTGGGTAGGAGAGCCCGCCATTTCGGAGCTGCTGGTAGAGCCTCTGATGTTCAAGCTTGGGGTCACAGATCCTACACTGATCTCTACCGTATCTTTGGTGCTTGGCTTCTCCATCATTACTTTCTTACATATTGTGCTTGGTGAACTTGCTCCCAAGTCATTAGCGATTCAAAAAACAGAAGGCTCAGCACTGCTCTTGTCCGCACCGCTGATGTTCTTTTATAATCTATTCCTGCCGTTCATCTGGGTGCTTAACGCATCCGCGAATGGTCTGCTTCGTTTGATCGGGGTGGAGCCTGCCAGTGAGGCAGAGGCCGCGCATTCGGAGGAAGAAATACGTATTCTCATGAATCAGAGTGCCAAGAGTGGCGTTATTGATAAAGATGAGATGAAGCTTATGGATAATATCTTCGAGTTCTCCGACCTGCTGGCCCGTGAGGTTATGCTGCCGCGTACCGACATGGATGTGTTATACAGTAACCTTTCCCTGGAAGAGAATATGCGTATTATTACGGAAACCAAGCATTCGCGTTACCCGGTAGCGATGGAGGATAAAGACCGGATTATTGGCTTTATTCACATTACCGACCTACTATTCGCACCGCTGGAACAGCAGAATGATTTGACTACATTAGTCCGCCCGATTCCGAACGTGCCAGAGTCGATGGAGATCAGTCATGTGCTGCGGCTGATGCAGAAGAACAAGATTCAGATGACGCTTGTCGTCGACGAATACGGCGGGACCGCGGGGCTATTGACTGCGGAAGAGATTCTGGAAGAGATCGTCGGGGATCTGCACGACGAGTTCGAGGATGAACGTCCTAGCGTGGAGCGGAATGGAGAGTACATTTCAGTCGCAGGCCGTATGCTTATCGAGGATGTCAACGATTTGACCGGTGTAGTCATTGAAGATGATGAAGTGGATTCCATCGGCGGCTGGTTGTTCAAAGAGCTGGAAGGCAATCCTTCCAAAGGCAAGCGCGTCGTTGTCGGCGAGGTCGTCTTTGAGGTCGAAGAGTCTACCCGGCTGCGGATTACCCGGATTAACATTCACCGTGAGGCACCTGCGAAGGATGAAGAGGAATCTTCTGAAGCGGATGAGAAGTAAGTATGGATTTGAAGAAAAGAAACGAGTACTAACCATAGTTCAGTTATAAACGAAGCCTTTTCCTTTCGCGTAATGTATTATGCACGAAGGGAAAGGCTTTTTTGTCGTATATGGACATCAAGAGAGTTTTTTTTCACAAACCGTCTTATTCCGCCTTTGCCTATCATAAATTAGTTATGAAGGTAAGCGTTCAGAATAACTGCTGCACTCAGCAGTGAAATGAGCAAAGGAGGATGTTCATATTGAATTCCCAGGAGCGTGTGTATACGCCGTTTAGAGGGCCGTTTGATCCCTGCCCACCAGTACCGTTCAAGACGTTCGTCGTACCCCCCAACCAGTTCATCAACTTTCAGCCGCCGAATCTCCCGCAATTCAGTCTGCCGGAAGCGTTAAGGTACGGAACCTTGTGGCCGGCGCTGTTCAGTCCGTATGAGTCCAAGTCGAAAGGAGGGAAATAAGCCATGGAGGCACAGCCATGCGACCAACGGTATTACGAATTGCTGGAGCAGCTGCAGGTTCTGGATTTTGCGCTCGTGGAGCTGAATCTCTATCTGGATACCCACCCCGAGGATCTAAAGGCGATCGAGCAGTTCAACCAGCTTACCCAGGAGCGGACGCGGCTGGCAGGCCATTTTCAGGAGCTGTATGGTCCGCTACAGAATTTTGGGCGTGCCTTTTCCAAATGCCCGTGGGAGTGGAACCAGCCCCCTTGGCCTTGGCAAGTGTAGTGGTCTAATAGGATAGCAGCAGTTCACTAAAGGAGGGGAGCGTCCCGAATGTGGATTTATGAAAAGAAATTGCAATATCCGGTACGAGTCGGCAAATGTGACGTGCGGATGGCGCGTTATCTGATGGAGCAATATGGTGGAGCGGACGGTGAACTCGCCGCTGCGCTGCGTTACATGAACCAGCGGTATGCGATTCCTGACAAAGTAATTGGAGTGCTAACCGATATTTCCACTGAGGAATTCGGGCATCTCGAGATGATTGCGACCATGATCTATAAGCTGACGAAAGACGCATCAATTGAGCAACTGGAAGCCGCCGGTCTCGGTCCGAACTATGCGACCCGGGATCACGCCCTGTTCTATAACAACGCCGCCGGTGTTCCGTTCACCGCTACTTACATTGCAGCCAAAGGCGATCCGCTCGCTGATCTCTACGAAGACATTGCGGCTGAGGAAAAGGCGCGGGCTACATACCAGTGGCTGATCGACATGACGGATGATGTGGATCTGCAAGACAGCCTGAAATTCCTGCGGGAGCGGGAGATTGTCCACGCGCTGCGGTTTAAAGAGTCGGTGCAGATTCTGATTGATGATCGGGGAAAGAAGAAGATTTTCTGAGTGGGGAGATCAAAAGAGTAAAGCGACTGCATAGTTCGCTTTACTCTTTTTAATTTTAGGCTGTAAACACTAGAAGCGGTAAACTCCCCTTCACCAGTTGTCTTAACAGTGAAAAAGAGGGGAAACCTCCCCAACTAACAGCATTTTTGTATCTTATTTATCTTGAAAATAGGCGAACAAGAGAAATAAGCGCATTTTTGTACTTTATTTTCCTAAAAAAAACTCTGAATGGGTTATTATGGAAGATTTAAGGTACAATATTGCACTTAATCTTCTCTAACCTTCAGTTGCAGACGATTCAAGGTACAAAAATGCCGTTAATCACACTTTGATCCTTTTTATGCAAGTTCTATTTTCTGGACTATGATTGTTGTTTTAATGCGCTCTACATACATACCATGATATCACCCTTAATTAGGTCGAACTCACCTGTAGTAACTTCCTATGTAGCAGTTTTAGGTATCCATAATTAGCTAAAGAAAAATAATACTAACTTGATAAATGGAACAGGAGTTCTTATAATTACCATATTGAAGGCTGTTGAACGGCGAAGGAGAGAGACTGATTTGAAAAATAATATTATCGAGTATTGCTTAAAGAAGCAGGGAGCGACCGAGGATTATCCCTTTGGATTCACGCCAGTCGTGATCAAAGTTGCTGATAAAATGTTCGCGATTATTTTTGAGGAAAAGGGCAAGGATATTCGTTTAAATCTGAAATGTGACCCGGTTATTGCGGAAAACTTGAGAGAGCAGCATGAGAGCGTTCGGCCGGGATATCACATGAACAAAAAGCACTGGAATTCAATCACGATAGATGGTTCTTTACCAGAGCAGGATATCTTCGATATGATTGATCACTCTTACGATATGGTTTTCAAAAAGCTTCCTAAGCGCCTCAGAGAATCTATAGCAGAAATGAACTAAATAAAGAACTATCGGTAGGCAATCAGATCCAGAAATCCTGTCATCCAAGGGGCGACGGGATTTTTTGTATTTTAATGCTTCACAATTACAGCATTGAATTGGGCGGAAATTGAATTTAATGAAATAAAAGCAGTTGATAAAACACTGGTGAAATTTAATTCCAATAATACTCATAGGAATTATTTAAAAACATCTGGACTCTTTCGACAAAAAATGCGAGAATGAATTCAATATTTCTAATCATGTATACAGGAATTCATATAATTTAGTAGAGTATACTAGTGAGTCCTGTTCATGAGAGGGTGCTGATTATTGAGTATAGAACAACTTGAGAGTCTTAGCTGGCAAGGCCTTTACGGTCTGGCAGAGCAGTTATCGAGTCTCTTGCCTGTAAATCTGGAAATTAGGCAATGGAAGGGTACAGCTCATTATGATGCTGCGTTCATTGCTCGAGAATTGAAGGTTATTGTCGAAAGCCTGGCCATTCAGGAGAATAATGATTATGGTTCTGCTGCAATAGCGGGAGAGGAGTCAGAAGGGCTGCGTGCCCTATGGTATAGATTGAACACCACAGTCATGTTGTGGGTGGAGGCGGACAATCCGGAAGGCGCAGCGTGGCTTGCTGCCAATCTTCCAGTTATCAGAGGCTATGCCCGTTCTTTTAGGGAGATGCTTGCTGGAAGCGAGAGCAGTCGCAAGCTTGCCGCGGAGAACAGCCTGCTCAAGAAAGAGCTAAGTGCCATGCTCTCTGTGGCACAGGAGGCGCTGCTGGTGATGGACCCGGATGGAAGAATCGTAGAGTTGAATCCGGCAATGTCCAGTCTGCTGGAATCTCCGCGGACACAGGTCTTGGGGAGTTTTATTCAGGAGTGGATTTCTCCTGGAGATTGGGAGCATCTCAGAGCAGCCCGAGATTTAGAGGAGCGGACGATCGTTCCTGAACGATCAGGCCGCAGCAGGGCCAATTGGAAGATACGTGTGAAGCCGGTGTATGATGGTGGGCAGCTTGCAACGATTCTGCTTCAAGTCGAAGCCGAGAAGCTGGAAGGGAAGAAATATCTCTTTCAAAAGCAGACGACTTATCGTTTCGAGGATATCAAGGGCACAAGTGCCCCGATTCGTACGATCAAGGAGATGTCGCAGCGGGTAGCTTTAAGCGAGGTAAACCTGCTGATTTTGGGAGAGAGCGGGACGGGCAAGGAAGTATTTGCCCAATCTATCCATGCGGCTAGTTCCCGTAAGGATGGCGCGTTCATCGCGATCAACTGCGCAGCGATCCCTGATACGCTCCTGGAGAGTGAGCTTTTTGGTTATGAGAGCAGCGCTTTTATTGGAAACCGGAATGAGAGTAAGGCTGGACGCTTCGAGCTAGCCGATGGCGGAACGATATTCCTTGATGAAATCGGAGATATGTCTTTGCATTTGCAGGGTAAGCTGCTGCGAGTAGTTCAGGAGCGTAAGGTGGAACGGCTCGGAGGCATGGAGCCGATTGATGTAAATGTCCGCATTATCGCCGCTACACATCGTAATCTGGACAGAATGGTGGCCGAAGAGAAATTCCGCGAGGATCTGTATTATCGGTTGAACGTCATTCCATTGCACATCCCTCCGCTGCGTGAGCGGAAGGAAGACATCCCGCTGTTGCTGGAATATTTCATGAAGAACGTTTCGCTAAAATACGGGCGTATGCCGAAGCGGCTTTCGCCACAGGTGCTGGAACGGCTCCTGCTGTATGACTGGCCGGGCAATGTGCGTGAGCTAGAGAACGTAGTAGAGCATTTTGTTCAACTGGAGATTGGTGATCTGGTTACGCTACAGAGTCTGCCAGCGCAAATCCGCGGGCAAATTCCAGGGGTAATGGCTCCGGGACGGCGTAGCACTCGTCATCTGGAGGAAAATCACGAAAAAGAGACGATCATTCAGCTGTTGAATCAGCTCGGAAGAGATACTGAAGGCAAACGGATGGTAGCAGAGAAGCTTCAGGTCAGCTTGCCGACCCTGTATCGCAAAATCAAGAAGTTAAAAATTAAATAATCCAGATTTAAAATTCAGCACAGGGAATCATCGGATTTTTATTGTATTTAAAAAGTGAGAAAAATAGATAAAAACAGAGAAAAACAAAGATATATATTAAAATATTATCTTATTTAAACTAATTTAAAGAATTCAAAGTGATAATTAAAATGATAAAAGTGATATGGCTCCAATAACCAGCTTGAATATTTGAAAAGATTCTCGGAATTAACTGTGTTCAGAAACAAAATGACATAAGAAAGGGGGCAGAAAGATGGGCTGGAGAATTACCGGTGAACAGTTGGCACATATCGGACTAGGTGCGAATCTGCTTAGCTCAGGCGGGGGTGGAGATACTTACACTTTTCAGGCATTGGCTCTGTCGGTAATCGATCACCAGCGTGGAATTGAAGTTATCTCTTTCGGTGAACTGGGAGCTGAAGATTACGTTGTGATCATCGGGGCCACCGGATCAGCTGCCCTATGTGAAGAGATGATTCCTTCAGGACAGGAGGTGATCACGGCACTCCGTGCTTATGAGGAACGTCTCGGACGCCGGGCAACAGCAGTGATGCCGCTTAATATTGGAGGCGCGAACGCGCTTATTCCGCTGATTCTGGCAGCCCAGTGCGGATTGCCGGTGGTGGATGGAGATGGCATGTCCCGGACCTTTCCTGAGTTACATATGTCCTCACTGCATCTAGCTGGGGTCCAAGGGAACTCGCTGGCGATGACTAGTGTGTCTGGAGAAACGGTGTACTTAGCCGAACCGGATAATATCTTGTTATCACAGCTTGTGATGCAGACGACGCAGGACATGGGCGGAGTTGCTTATTTTGCCGGATTAGGCGTTAGTGGACAAGCGTTGTCTACTGCTATTATTCCGAATACGTTAAGCACCTCCTGCGAGCTTGGCCGGATTGCTCATGAGGCTAATGATGTGCCGCAATGCTTGAGCGATTTCCATGCCTGCTTCTCTAATTCCATCTATGGTCGTCCGCAAGTCCTGATTAGAGGCAAAATCTATGGCGTGCTGCGGCAGTTTGTTGACGGATTGGTAGAGGGTAGCTTTCACATTGCCGGCACCGGCCGCTACGAAGGAGCTGCACTAGAAATCCGCTACAAAAATGAGTATTTGTCGGCCCGCCGCGGTGACTCATACGTATGTCTCACCCCGGATTTGCTGCTAGTTCTTGATGAAGAACGGCTATCTCCCTGTATGGTGGATGAGATTGAAGAAGGCATAACGGTGACGGTAATGGGGATTCCAGCTCCCAACGTCCTGCGGACAGGTGAATTGTTGAGTTACATCGGTCCAGAGGCCAGTGGAATTATGGAGCCTTACACACCTGTTGAATTGTTGGCTGGCAAGGGGTGGCTGGAATGAGAATGGGCATTGATGTGGGCAGCACCTACACTGCCGCTGTAATTATCAGCGAATCAGGCAGGCTGCTTGGGCAAGCCAAGTCCAGGACAACGGCAGATATTTTGTCAGGCATCCGGACTGTCATCGGACAGTTGCTGGAAGAGAATGGAATAGAACCGCAGCAAGTCAAAGGGATTTTCATAGGAACCACACATCTACTGAATGTCTTGTCCCATGGTCAAGGAATTGCGGATACGGCGCTCATACGAATCTGCAAACCTTCCAAAATCCATTACGGACTGGGCTGGCCGCCTGCGCTCCTGGAGCATGTGAAATGGATGGAGCAGATTCCCGGCGGCTTTGATTTTACGGGCCGGAAGCTAAGCGGGGAAAATGACCAGCCGGAGCTGGATCGACTCATCCGGCGTCTGGTAGAGAGTGGGGTAGGCGCAGTGGCAATCGTAGGCACCTTCGCTCCGCTCTATGAAGAAGAGGAGCAGCGCATGGCGACGTTGCTCCGTGAGGCGCTGCCGCAGCTCTCGATCTCCCTGTCTCACCAGATCGGCAGTGTAGGATTTTTGGAGCGGGAGAATGCGACATTGATCAATGCCATGCTCTCCCAAGTTATGCGGGACTCAATCCAGCAGCTTTCAGGGCTGTTCGGTGAAGCACAGTTACATTGCCCGTATTGGTTCACACAGAACGACGGATCGATTCTCTCCCTAGATCGGGCTGCTGCTTTTCCCGGATTTGCCGTAGCATCGGGAATTGCCAACAGCTTGCGAGGCAGTGCCTATCTGACCGGCATTCCCGACTGTATTGTTGTGGACATGGGCGGCAGCAAAACAGAGGTGGGGCTGGTCATCGGGGGAGAGCCGCAGGAGCATATCAAAAGCGCCAGACTGCTGGGTATCCGTGTTAACCTTCGGCTGCCGAAGGTGGTGACTCTGCCTTTTGGCGGCGAGACCCCGGTGTATATCAGGGATGGAGAGATTACTGTTGGGCATGACTGGCCCGTTTCGGGATCAGAAGCGGGCCAAGCCAATCCCGAACATCTAAAGGGGGAACCGCTGGAAGCAGCGGCGGGCAGCTTGACCGAGGCTTTTCTGCGGCGGCTGCCAGAGGAACATCCTTTGCGCCGAGAATACGGCAAACCGCTTGGGCATTGGCGGGAAGTAGACGCGGAACAGGTGGTTCGCCGCACCATTGCTACGCTGCGCGAGACGATTGAGCAGCTCCAGACCGCGAGGGACAAGCTGCCGGTTGTGCTCGTAGGTGGAGGCAGCGCCCTGCTGAAGGAGAAGCTGTTCTATAAATACGGCGAGCTTGTGCAGCCGCCGGCGTTTCAGCTGTGCACCGCGGTCGGCGCTTGTGTAGCGCCGGTAGGGGTGCAGCTGGATCGGATCTGTTGGCTGCAGAACGAGACCAAGGAGGCGGCGCTGCAGAAGGTCAAGCAGGAGGCGATCCAGCAGCTGCTGCAGGACGGAGCCCTGGAGGACAGCATTTCTTTTGTCCAGATGGAAGAGATTCCTTTTGACTATTACTCAGGAGAAGTGATCCGGTTCCGGATTAGAGCGGTAGGACAGCTTAAGCTGTGAGAGCAGCATGAGTGATAGAGGCTTCTGACGAGTTGAACGTTTGATTAACAGTCAGGACTGATTTGCTAAAAAAGATAAGACATATGAAGGAGCCGAGCGTATGCGTAAGATTGAAAGTCACCATTTGGAGGATATTGCATTAGGCGCTGCTGTACTGGGCACGGGTGGGGGAGGTGACCCTTATGTGGGCCAACTGATGGCTATGGCGGCTATTGAAAAATATGGCCCTGTGAACTTGATCTCGCCAGAAGAGCTGGACGATGAAGCATGGGTAGTGTCCGTTGGTATGATGGGGGCGCCCACGGTAGTCGTGGAGAAGATTCCCGGAGGGCAAGAACCCCTACAGGCCTTTGAAGCGCTAAAAGCACATACGGGGAAGGAGATCAGCGCGATTTTTCCGATTGAGATCGGCGGTATTAATTCTCTGATTCCCGTTATTCTCGCCGCTACAACAGGCTTGCCATTAGTAGATATTGACGGGATGGGACGTGCATTTCCAGAGCTGCAGATGGTTACCTTCCATCTGGTGGATATCCCTTCCGGTCCGGTGGCGATGGCTGATGAGAAAGGAAATTCCGTAATTGTGAATGGCGTGGATAGTGTATGGAGTGAGCGGATCGGCCGCCAAGCACTGACTACGATGGGCGGCTCGGTGACGACCTGCGATTATCTGATGCAGGGCTTCCAGCTCAAGGAAGCAGGCATTCATCATACCTTCAGCTTGGCACAGCGTATCGGGGAGACGGTTCGGAGTCTGAAGCATCGGAACCAAAGCCCGGTCGAGGCGCTGGTAGAAGAAGTAGCGGGAACGCTGCTGTTCACCGGCAAGGTCAACAACTTGTTGCGCCGGAACAGCGGAGGGTTCACCAAAGGCGAAGTGAGTCTAAGCGGTCTGGGGCAGGATCAAGGCCGGACGTTCACCCTGTACTTCCAGAATGAATTTTTGGTGGCAGAGGCTGACGGAGAAGTGGTGGCAACCACACCGGATCTGCTGACCGTTGTGGATGTAGAGACAGGGGTTCCGGTGACTACCGAATCCCTGCGTTACGGCAACCGGCTAGCGGTAATTGCTATTCCCTGCAACGAAAAATGGAGAACGGTGAAGGGGATTGAAACGGCGGGTCCGCGTTATTTCGGATACAACGTAGATTACATCCCGTTGGGTGAAGAAAGCAAGGAAAGAAGGGTGCTTCAATGAGCTACAGAATCGGAATTGATGTTGGTGGTACGCATACTGATGCGGTCATTATGGATAACAACAGGCAGTTGGTCAGCAAAATAAAGGTGCCCACAACCGAAGACATCGGGTCAGGTATTAAGCGCGCCATCGCCGGCCTGCTTACACAGAGCGAGTTAGACCCGCGCGAAATTCAGTTCGCTATGCTGGGAACAACACATTGTACCAACGCTATCGTCGAACGCCGGAATCTGGCCAAAATTGGAGTCGTGAGAATTGGCGCGCCAGCGAGCCTGGCGATTCCCCCGTTCCTGAACTGGCCGAAGGAACTGCTCGATAAGGTATTCGTCGGCAGCCATATTATCAGTGGGGGCCATGAGTTCGACGGACGTAGAATCGCTCCGTTGGATGAGGCTGCACTACGTGAGATGGCCGCTGAATGGAAGGGCAAGGTGGCGGCGGTAGCTATAACCTCTATTTTCTCACCGGTAGACTCCGGCGATGAGCAGCGCGCACAAGAGATCTTCCGGGAGATTCTCGGCGATGACATCCATTACTCGCTGTCAAGCGAAATTGGCAGCATCGGACTGATCGAGCGTGAGAATGCCACGATCTTGAATGCGGCTTTGGTTCATGTGGCGCGCTTGATGGTACGGGGATTCGAGGAGTCGCTGGCTGAGAATGGCATTCGTGGGGCGAGAATCTTCCTCGGTCAGAATGACGGTACGCTCATGACCTCGGATTACGCGCTCCGCTTCCCGGTGCTGACCATTGCTTCCGGTCCGACAAACAGCATCCGAGGTGCAGCCTATCTGACTGATGCCAAGGGGGCGCTGGTGCTAGATGTAGGCGGAACAACGACGGATATCGGTGTGCTAGTTCAGGGCTTCCCGCGTGAATCGTCTTTGGTCGCTCAGATTGGCGGCGTACGGACGAACTTCCGAATGCCGGATTTGCTGTCCTTTGGGCTTGGCGGTGGAACTCGGATTCGCGGAGAGGGTGATACCTTGACTGTCGGACCGGACAGTGTGGGTTATCTGTTGCCTGAGAAAGGGCTGGTCTTCGGCGGCACGGATCTCACAGCGACTGACATAGCTGTCGCAAAGGGGTTGACTGAACTGGGGGACCGCGGTAAATTGGGCAGCTTGTCTCCGCAACTGGTGGAGTCGGCTTATGCAACGATGATTGATCTGGTGGAGGAAGCTATCGACAAGATGAAGACCACATCTGATGATATTCCGGCCATCGTGGTCGGTGGAGGCAGCATTATTCTTCCCGATCAGTTGACTGGTGTGTCCGAAGTCATTCGCCCGCTCCACTTCGAGGTGGCAAATGCCATTGGTGTGACCATTGCTGAAGTGAGCGGTCAGGTAGAGAAAATCTATTCCTTGGAGGAATGGGGACGAGACCAGGCGCTGGAGGAAGCCAAACGTTTGGCTGCCGGTGAAGCGGAAGCGGCAGGCGCAAGTGCTGATTCCGTCGAGATTGTTGATATTGAAGAGGTGCCATTGGCTTACTTGCCAGGGAATGCTGTACGTATCCGGGTGAAGGCTGTCGGTCAGCTCACAATATAGATTAGGACTGCCAATAGGAGATTAGAAAGCGGGGAGAAGAGAATGATGAAGAAGAGATCAAGAAATACGCTGCTGTTGCTGATGCTAAGTGTAATGTTGGTGTTATCAGCCTGCGGCAGCAAGGGTAATACAACGGCAGCTAACACAGGCAGCAATACTGGAAGCAATACAGGGAGCAACACTTCGAGCGGAAATGCGCCGAAAGGCGGAATTGCCGTTTACAGCGTGAACAGCGATGTGATGACCTTCTGGGACCCGAGTGACAGCTTCAGTAATGAGATTATCGCGATGCACAATATGTACGAAACGCTTTTGCGCTACAATGCGCAAACGAAGACCTTCGACAAGGTGCTGGCTGAAGATTATAGCAAATCGGCGGATGGCCTGACTTGGACTTTCAAGCTGCGCAAAGGTATTAAATTCCATACGGGAGCAGAACTGAGTGCAGATCTGGTTAAGAAGTCCATTGAGCGAACCATCAAGAGAGGTAAGGGCGCTTCCTACATCTGGGAATCCGTTAAGGAAATCAACGTAGTCGATCAATACACGGTAGAGTTTAAGCTGAAATATGCCGAAGCACTGGATAACGTGGTTTCTGCGGGCTACTCCGCCTTTATCTTTGATGCTGACGCGCTGGATAAGAACGGTGAAGATTGGATCAACGAAGGTCATGACGTAGGTTCCGGTCCCTACACTGTTCAGAAGTGGACCAAGGGCAGCGATCTAGTCCTGACCAGCTATCCTGAATATTGGAAAGGCTGGACGCCTAAAAATTTTGAAAAGGTAGTGTTCAAAACGACGCCGGAAGCCAATACCCGCCAGCAGCAGTTGGAAGCAGGCGAAGTCGATATCACTAACCAGCTTACCCCTGAAATGTTGAAATCTCTGGACGGCAAACCTGGAGTTCAAGTTCTGAAGACAGAGGCGTTCCAGAACCTGACGCTGCAGATGAATACGCTGAAAGCACCATTCAACAATCCGAAGGCGCGTCAGGCGCTGGCCTATGCTCTCAACTACGACAGCATTGTCAAAGATATTATGGGCGGCATGGCAGAGCAGTCGACTGGTTACCTGCCGAAGGGTCTATGGGGCCAAGATTCGAGTCTGTTCAAATACTCCTACAATCCGGACAAAGCGAAAGAGCTACTGAAAGAAGCAGGTGTATCCGGAGGGAAACTGTCAATCACGTATTTGTCCGGTGACGAGGCTGAGCGTCAAGTGGCTGAACTGCTGAAGGTTGAGCTGGCCAAAGTCGGATTGGATCTTGAGATTAAAGGAATGACCTGGGATGCTCAATGGGATCTGGCCAAGTCTCCGGATGCCAGCCAGCGTCAGGACTTGTTCCTGCTCTACTACTGGTCGGGTTATTCGGATCCTTATGGCTACCTCAGCATTGCCTACAAAACTGAAAATCCAATTGTCTATAACCTAGGCTATTACAGCAATCCCAAGTTTGACAGCTTGATTGACCAAGCGCGGAAAAGCGCCGGTTCCAACCGCGACGGAGCAACTGCCTTGTACAAGCAAGCCCAAGAAATTCTGATCAATGATGCTCCGGGTATTTCTATTTTTGATCTGAAGTACGGTTATGCTTTGCGTGATAACTTCAAGGGCTTCAGCAGCAACCCTTATTATGCCAACGTAGTGTTCTTCTACGACACTTACCGGGAATAGGCTGATGATCCGCTTTATCATTAAAAGACTCTTGCTGGGACTCTTTGTCCTGGCAGGAGTCTCCGTGATTACATTTACAGTTGCGCGTGTGGTTCCGTCTGACCCCGCTGCACGTTGGGTGGGGCCGCGCGCGAATGCGGAGCAGATTGCGGCGGCACGCATCGAGCTTGGTCTCGACAAGCCGCTGCCGCAGCAATACATCACTTATATGAAGGGCTTGTTCACAGGAGACTGGGGAACCTCGATCCGTACCCACCAGCCGGTGCTGAGAGAGTTATTGTCCTTTCTTCCGTCCAGCTTGGAGCTGATTCTGGCGGGGATGCTAATAGCAGTAGTCATCGGCATTCCATTAGGAGTGATATCAGCGGTTAAAAAGGATTCTTGGATTGACCAGCTAACCCGCACTTTCAGTGTTGGGGGTGTATCCATTCCTACCTTTTGGCTGGGTCTGATCTTACAGTTGGTATTTTTCCGTCAGCTAAGTCTTTTTCCGCTTGGAGAACGGGTAAGCACAAATACTTCGCTGTTGTATCCTATTGATAACTGGACTGGATTCTATTTGCTGGATTCCCTGCTCCAGGGCAACTTTGATTTCTTCAAGGATGCAGCGCTGCATCTCGTACTGCCCGCGCTGACCATGGCGGCGTATCCCTTGGGACTGGTTATACGCATGATCCGTTCGTCGATGATTGACGTGCTTGGCGAGGAGCATATCCGTGTGCTGAAGGCCTATGGTATCCCGGCTTGGCGCAGAGTCTTTGTCTATGGACTTAAAAACGCCCTGGGTCCTACGGCGACCTCGCTGGGTCTGACCTTTGCCTACGCGCTGACCTCCACGTTTCTGATCGAAGCGGTGTTCAGCTGGCCAGGTCTCGGCATGTATGCTTCACAGGCGATTTTGGCTAATGATTATCCGGTGACGATGGCGATTACATTTCTCGTTACCGTGACTTATATTCTGATTAATCTGCTTGTTGATGTTGTAGTTGCTATGCTCGATCCCCGGATTAAGCTGTATCAGAACGCTTAGAGCAGCTATGCTCCATTACATGATTAGGAGGAAAACGACTGATGAATTCAAACTCGCTGCCGGCGCCGCTTCCTCCGGTGATCGAAGAGACATCTGCAGGACGGGCTTATAAGCTCAAGGAGTTTATCCTGTTTCTGCGGGTTCACAAGCTAGCGGCTATAGGCCTATCTATTATTGTGATTCTGCTTATTATTGCCGTGATTGGTCCCCTGATCTCTCCTTATCCTGATGATGCTTACAAAGCAGTTCATCTGGAGAACAAGCTGCTGCCCCCTTCCTGGGCGCATTTATTCGGGACGGATGAATTGGGACGAGACCTGTTGACACGGACCATTTACGGCACCAGATTGTCTTTTCAAATCGGCATTTCGGTTATTTTATTGTCCATCCTGATCGGGATTCCTTATGGTCTGATCTCCGGCTATTTCGGCGGCTGGGTGGACAATGTGATGATGCGGGTCTGTGAAGTGTTTCTGAGCTTTCCGTCGATGCTGCTATCTATTTCGATTGTAGCCCTGCTCGGGCCATCGCTTAATAATATGATGCTCTCCATTGCCCTGTCGTGGTGGCCTTGGTTCGCGCGGTTAATGCGCAGTGAGGCGGTAGCGATCAAAGAACGGGGCTTTGTGGAAGCGGCCAAGTCGATGGGCGTTCATCCGCTCGTCATTATTTTTCGGCATATTTGGCCCAATTCACTTTCTGTCATTATCGTGCAGATTTCGATGGCCTTCGGCTCGGTCATCCTGACGGCAGCATCGCTCAGCTTTCTTGGGCTTGGCGCGCAGCCGCCGACACCGGAGTGGGGACTGATCATAAGTACAGGCCGAGCTTACTTCTTGACCAATTGGTGGTATGTTACGTTTCCGGGCGTGTTCATTCTGCTGACGGTCATGGCTTTTAATTTTCTGGGCGACGGGCTACGGGATTATCTCGATCCGAAGACCAGAAACAGCTAGAAAAGAGGTGTATCCATGAATGAACTGCTGAGAGTGGAGCAGCTTCGAGTCCGTATCGAGACCCGGGAGCGTCAAGTTACCGCGCTGGATCTGGACCATATTTCTTTGCAAAAGGGTGAGATGCTCGCACTGGTGGGGGAGACGGGATCGGGTAAATCCCTGACGGCATCGTCGATCTTGCAGCTTTTCCCAACAGCGGCAGCCCGGATTACTGGAGGCCGGGTGCTGTTTAATGGTACCAACCTGTTGGAAGCATCACCCAGCGTGATGAATGGCATTCGCGGGAAAGAAATCTCGATGATTTTTCAGGACCCGATGAGCTCGCTGAATCCGGTTTTCCGCATCGGTAAGGTGATGCTAGAAATTATCCGCAGGTACACGGGTGCTGGAAAAAAACAGGCTAAGCAACTGGCGGAAGAGTCGCTGAAGTTCGTAGGGCTGCCGGACCCATCCGGCATCATGCGCCGCTATCCGCACGAGCTTAGCGGCGGACAGCGTCAGCGGGTGGCCATAGCTATGGCGATGGTCTGTAAGCCTAAGCTGTTAATTGCCGATGAGCCAACCACAGCACTGGATGTGACCATCCAATCGCAAATCCTGTACCTGATCAACAAATTGAAGGAAGAAGAAGGCATGTCGGTGCTCTTCATTACCCACAACTTGGGGATTGTCTCGCAGATGGCTGACCGCATCGCTGTGATGTATGCCGGAAGTATCGTGGAGACAGGGCGGACGGATGAAGTTTTCCGGTTTCCCCGTCATCCGTATACCCGGCTACTGCTTGACGCCATACCGAGACTCCGGGAGCGCCGGGACCGGCTGCCCGTAATCGCTGGCACTGCGGTGCTGAAGGAGGCGGCAGGCGGACAAGGCTGCAGCTTTGCTGGACGCTGCCCACGGGCGACTAAGCGCTGCACGGCGGAGAAGCCCCAGCTTAGGGCTGTGGTCTCCAGCCATGAGATAGCTTGCTTTCATCCTTGGGAAGAGGAGCGGTGAAGAGACAATGACAGAAGTTCTAGTCGAAATCGATAACCTAAGTAAATATTTCACTGTACGCTCCGGCTGGTTCGGTGCCAGTAAGACACTGCATGCCGTGGACAACGTCAGTCTTAGCCTGCATAAGGGGGAGTGCTTTGGTCTCGTTGGGGAATCCGGCTGCGGCAAGAGCACGCTGTCACGGACGCTGCTCCAACTGTATGCGCCCACCTCGGGAACAGTCCGGATTGCAGGCTCGGATATCTCGTCCGTCACGCGGCGGGTGCGGCGCCGGAATACCCGGAACGTACAGATGGTGTTTCAGGATTCCTATTGGTCGATGAATCCGAAGCTGCGGGTCGGGGATGTCGTGGGCGAGCCGCTGCGGACACATACGAAGCTGTCGGCTGCCGAGCGTAACCGGAAAGTTGCTATTCTGCTGGAGCAGGTGGGTCTGCCCGCCGACTTTGCCCGCCGGTTCCCGAGCCAGCTCAGTGGAGGGCAGCGGCAGCGCATCGGAATTGCCAGAGCCATTGCCTTGCAGCCGGAGCTGCTCATCCTGGATGAGCCGACCTCCGCGCTGGATATGTCCGTTCAGGCGCAGATTCTGAATCTGCTCAAGGATTTGCAGGAGGAGCAGCAGCTCACGTATCTGTTCGTGTCGCATGACCTCAGCGTGGTGCGGCATATGTGCACCCGTATGGCGGTTATGTATTTAGGACAGATCGTGGAGACCGGGACAACCGAGCAGATTTTTGCCCATCCGCTCCATCCCTATACACGTATGCTAATGCAAGCAGTCCCTGATATTGAGGGGAATGCGGAGCTGACATTCTATGACGGAGAGATGCCTAAAGCGATCGATCCTCCGGTCGGCTGTCGCTTCGCCTCGCGCTGTCCGCATGTAACTGAGAAATGTACCCAGGAGAATCAGAGCCTGCGGGAATTGGACGGAGACCGATCCGTCCGCTGCCATCTGGCCATGTAGACGTGCACGTCCAATTCTGCGGGCACTAGATAGAATAGGCATCCGTGGCAGTGAAAAGGCAGTCCCGCAAGTGAGAGAGCACCCTGCAGGTCATTGCCGTCAAGTAGGCCCTGCAGGGTGCTTATTGTTTGTGTTCAGAAATCTTATGATTCGAGGAGGGGAAACGATGCGTATTGCCACAGATATCGGAGGTACCTTTACCGATCTGGTCTATGTGAATGATGCTGGTGAGATCGGTGTCGCGAAGAGTGACACCACCCCCGGCCAATTTGAGCAGGGGGTGCTCGACGTCATTCGGCGGAGCGGTGTGAACCCATATCATATTGACGATTTTATTCATGGTACTACCGTAATCATTAATGCGCTGACCGAGCGCAAAGGGGCGAAGACCGGACTGATTACAACCAAAGGCTTCCGCGATGTGCTGGAGATCGCCCGCGGCAACCGTCCTGATCTGTTCAACGTGCGCTACTTGAAGCCCGCTCCGTTCGTGCCGAGACATCTTCGGCTGGAGGTGAGCGAGCGTCTGGATTATACAGGTGTTGTCGTATCTCCGCTGGCTTCAGCGGAATTGAAGGCTGCTGTGCAGCGGCTAAAGGCTGAGGGAGTAGAGGCTGTAGCGATTTCTTTCCTGCATGCCTACACCAATCCTGCCCACGAGCAGGAGGCGCTCCAGTTGATTGCCGAATGGTGGCCTGAGGTCCAAATTACGGCTTCGCATGAGATTTCTCAGGAGTGGCGCGAATATGAGCGCACCAACACTGCTGTGCTGAACTCCTATGTAAAGCCAACCGCAGCCGCTTACATTGACCATATGGAGCAGCGGCTAACGGCGGAGGGTGTGAATGGGCGCAGGTATGTGATGCAGTCCAATGCGGGAATGACCTCGTTCAGACAGGCGAAGCTGACTCCGATCCAGATGGTTGAGTCAGGTCCGGTAGCGGGGATTTTTGGTGCAGCGATCCTGGGGAAATGGATTGGCGAGGAGAACATTATCGCTTTTGACATCGGAGGAACGACTGCGAAGTGCTCGCTGATCGACAAGGGTGAAGTGAAGGTGACTACGGATTATAAAATTGAGCAGAACGAGCGCAATGCCGGCTACCCGGTCAAGGTTCCTGTGGTCGATATTGTAGAGATCGGGACTGGCGGAGGCTCGATTGCCTGGATCGATGAAGGGGGCTCGCTGCGCGTAGGACCTAAGTCGGCTGGGGCGTTGCCAGGTCCGGTAGCTTACGGCCGTGGGGGTCAAGCGCCGACCACGACGGATGCCAACCTGTTGACCGGGCGCTTATCGCTGGACAACTTCGCTTCTCCTGCCAGTATGGAGACAGTGCGGCAAGCAATCGAAGAACAGATTGCCACACCCTTCGGCCTCTCTGCTGATGAGGCTGCGCTGGGGATTCTTCGGATTGCCAATTCGAATATGCTGAATGCACTCAAGCTAGTATCGGTACGCAGAGGCTATGATCCGCGTGATTTCACCCTGATCGCCTTCGGTGGCGGCGGACCGCTGCATGCGGCGGCGCTGGCCAGGGAGCTCGGTGTGCGCAAGGTGGTCGTGCCTTTTGCCTCGTCCGTATTTTCGGCTTGGGGAATGCTCATGACCGACCTGCGGAAGGACCATATCCAGACGTATATTCGGCGCATTGAGCGTCTGGATCTTGCGGAATTGAACGGGATATTGGCGCAAATTCAGGAATCGGGTCTCCAGGCTTATCTTGATGAAGGCTTGCGCCGCGAGGACATTGCCTGGGTACGTTATGCAGATATGCGTTATCTGGGTCAGGAACATACCGTGAAGGTAATCATGCCTGAAGAAGATTTGACCGCAGCACTGCTGGCGGAGCTGAGCAGCCAATTCCACGAGATCCATGAGCGGGAGTATACTTTCCGCCTGGAGGGGGTACCTGTTGAGATAGTGAATCTGCATGTCAGTATCATTGGTTCTGTGCGCAAGCCTGCACCGAAGCCGCTGGCGGGACATGGCTCTGATGCTTCTGATGCGCATACAGGAACCCGCCCAGTGCTTTTCGATGAGGCTAATTGGCTGAATACTCCGGTCTATAACCGAAATAAACTTCAGCCGGGGAATGAGATCGAAGGGCCTGCCATTGTGGAGGAGCCTTCTTCATCGGTTGTCGTGTACCCGGGGCAGCGGCTCGCTATGGACGGCTACGGAAATTTGATCATTGAGACGGAGGTGCATAGCAGATGACGACTGGCAGCATGATTGATCCTTTTACCCGAGAGATTGTCAAAGATTCGCTCGTCGCCATTGGCGAGGAGATGTTCTATTCGCTGGCCCGCACTTCCATGAGCCCGATCATCTATGAGGTGCTGGATTTCGCCAGTGGACTAACCGATGCCAAAGGTCAATTGCTGACCCAGGGGAACGGGGTTACAGGCTTCATCGGCATGCTTACCTTTATGGTGAAGAATACCTTGGACAAATTTGGTCCGGAGGGACTTCATCCCGGAGATGTCATTATTCTGAATGATCCCTATGGCGGCGGCGGTTCGCATCTTTCGGATGTCGGACTGGTCATGCCTATTTTCCATGAAGGGGAGCTGGTGGCCTTTGCGGCCAATAAAGCGCACTGGACAGAGGTAGGCGGTAAAGATCCTGGCTCATGGACGACCGATTCCACTGAAATTTATCAGGAAGGTCTGCAATTCCCTACAATCAAGCTGTTCAACAAAGGGGAGATTAATCAGGCGCTCATTGATCTGATCGAAGCTAATGTACGTTTTCCGAACTTGTCGCTTGGAGATATGTGGGCCCAAATTGCCGGATTGCGGACGGGGGAGCGAAGATTCGGCGAGCTCTGTAGTAAATACGGCAAGCAGACGGTGCAAGCATCGATAGACTTTCTGTTGGATCATGGGGAACAAGTGTCCAGACAACAACTGAGCTTGCTGCCGGCAGGGGTCTATGAAGCGGAAGATGAGGTAGAGGATGATGGCTTCGGCAACGGGCCGTTTCCGGTAAGGGTCAAGGTGACGATTACCGCCGATGAGTTCATCTGCGATTTCCGGGGCAGTCATCCGCAGGTGAAAGGGCCGATGAATGCTTCCTATACTGCGCTTGTCTCCTCGGTACGGACGATTTTTCTGGCAGTGACCAATCCTTCGCAGGATGTGAATGACGGGGTGTTCCGTCCGCTGCGTGTCATTACCGACCGGAAATCGATTTTGTCGGCGGAGCGGCCAGCGGCGGTATCAACCTATTGGGAGAGCATGCAGTTCGGGGCGGAGCTGGTTTGGAAGGCGCTGGCCCCGGTCATTCCGGACCGTTTGAACGCGGGGCATCTGCTCTCGGTCTGCGGGATTATACTAAGCGGCGTCCATCCCGTTACACAGGAGCCTTATCTGATCGTTGAGCCTTCCGTAGGCGGCTGGGGAGCAGGCAGTGACATGGATGGGCTGGCCGGTCAATTCTGTATCGGGGATGGGGAAACCTATAACGTTCCGGTTGAGGTGGCGGAAGCGCGCTATGGGATCAGGGTTGATGAATACAGTCTGACTGCTGACGGTGCGGGAGCCGGGGAGTTCCGTGGGGGGAGCGGAGTGATCCGTACCTATCGTACTTTAAGTGACGGGCACTCCTTCTCGGGTACCTTTGGGCGGCATGAGATTGTCCCATGGGGTTTAAATGGCGGACTTGCAGGATCAGGCAACGTCATTGAAATCCGGAAGGCGGATGGCCGGCAAGTGCAGCAACTGGGCATCTGCGCCAGAGTTCCCCTTGATCAAGGAGACGTGGTACGCTTGATCACGGCTACGGGCGGCGGCTACGGTAACCCGCTGCTGCGTCCCGCTGACAAGGTGCTGGCCGATTGGAAGGACGGCTATATCAGCTTGGAGCAAGCACGTGATCTATATGGGCTTGTGATTGATCCTGCTACGGGACATCTGGAGCAGATTACTGCTGCCCGCGCTGCGCTGGGCTGAGAAGCGGGGGAATCGCTGACGACCAAGTGGCGGGCGTAGGACAGGAATTGCGAGCAAGATGGAGAGGATAGCTTGCCGCAATTTGATGATTATTATCGTTTCATATTCAACAAAGAAAGGCCTTGTTAGCTTTACTAAACAAGGCCTTTTCGTATTAATCTCCATTTTTCCCTGTTTGCTTGATCAACTCATAGGCAATATACCCAATCATTCCCAAGAACAATCCTGTACCCGCAATAATGTAGACGATCGTAAATATTTTTCCGAGATCTGTCTGGGGAACGAACGTTGGATGTCCTAATGTACTCAGCGTGGCAACGCAAAAATAAACAGCATCAATGACAGACAGGCCTTCCTGTTTGACATAGAAAATGGTTCCGGACAACAGCGTCATCATAACCAGAAGAAATAATACCTGAAAATTTTTACGCTTGAATGCTCTCCATAAACCTGAAAATAATCGTTTTAATGTTAGTAACAATGAAAGCATGTAGCTCCACCCTTCACAAATAGTGGTGGTCCCGGCAGTGAGCTGAGAAAATCCCATCCTAAGTCCAATACACCCTTTAGTATTAGAGCATACATAGCAAATCACCGTCAATCATATGGGATGGTGGTTGTGGTTGCGCAGTGTTAATAGAGACTGGAGCTTCAGGCACAAGAATCCCATAGTTCCATCAATTTCGTAATTGCTGCATTAATGCTGTCGAGGGGCACACCATCTCTGGCTTCCGTAGATATTCCTTCTAAAAAGGTAACAAATAATGTGGTTAACATTGCAACATTTGTACCTTCTCGAATTTCTCCGGTCTGAATCGCTCTTTCAATACAAGTATAGAATTTTCTCCTTGTTGTGGCCCTTTCAAGGGTTAATATTTCACGAATATGATTGTTTTCCGGTGAACAAGTATTTGCAGACAATATGACTAAACAACCCAAAGGATGGGTCTGTTCAGTTTGCAGGACAATCCACCGGGAAGCAGTCATCGATCACTGCTGTTTTCCTTACACCGGGAATTAGGCCCATCCTGTTGGTTGTACTGACTTGGATGACAGCCCATAATATTCTGTACACTTATATTGCTCCGTTTCTTGCAGCTAATAGCATGAGTGAGAGAGTGGGTCTGGCGCTGGCTTTCTTCGGCGTTGCGGCACTGGTAGGCATATGGATAACTGGTGTATTCATCGACCGCTCCCTGCGGAAGCTTGTTCTGATTAGTCTGAGTGCTTTTCTCTTAATCTCTATTGCCATGAGCTTTAGCAACTCTAGTGGCCTTTTGATCTATATCATTGTTACGGTCTGGGGATTAACCTTTGGCGGGGCAGCAACACTACTGCAAACGGCTCTTGCTGACGCTGCGGGAGAGAGCAGAGTGGATATGGTCATGCCAATTAACACTACAGTATGGAATCTCGCTATCGCTGGCGGAGGGGTGGCAGGGGGTCTGTTGCTTGATACCTTTGGTGCCAAATCTTTTTCATGGGCATTGTTCATTCTCATATTCATCGCACTTCTTGTGGCTTGGGGTGGCAAAAAACATGCTTTCCCTCCATTTAAAAAATGAACGACAACCAGCCCCGCTTAGCGTGGGCTGGTTGTCGTTTGCTGGCACAGCACTCCTACTGATGCCGCCGTTCATCTAAGTGTCTTCATGCCCGGAAGCATAGTTTTACTTCCACAAATCCCTCAGGCTATCGAACAGTTGCAAGGCAGGCAAGCCGGCAAACAAACCGAATATCATGAGAGCCAACGCTGAAGGCAATAGCCTTCTGTCGAGCTTTATCCCCAAAAACAAATAACCACCAACACCCAGCACGACTGCTATTCCAGTCCAAGTGGCAAGAGCAGGATCTTTATGTGATAACAACCCGTCGCCAGTACTGAACGCAATGGTTAATAAACCATAGAAGCATGCTATTCCTACGACTATCGAAAATAATAAATAGGAGACTTAACTCCTCTATTTTGAACCCGTGTAGCAGGCAATTAACACCTATACTTCCACCCGTAGCAGTACCTGTACCTGTCATCCCCACATCCTTCACATATACTATCTTATAGCTTATTAATTCTATATATAGAACGGAGAATGAGGATGAAGGTCGTAATTCTGGCGGGCGGGTACGGGACAAGAATCAGTGAAGAGACACATTCGAGACCCAAGCCAATGATCCCGATTGGTGAGAGACCGATTCTGTGGCATATTATGAAGACTTACAGCCATTATGGCTTTAATGAATTTGTGATTTGTCTGGGGTATAAGGGGCATATGGTTAAGGAGTATTTCGCCAACTACATCCGGGACGAGTCGGATTTGACGTTGGACTACAGAAGCGGTGATTCCCAGTACCATTCGCAGGGAGCCGAGCCCTGGCAGATTACACTGGTGAACACAGGTAAGGATTCTATGACGGGCGGGAGAGTCAAGCGCATTCAGCGTTATATTGGCAATGAACCTTTTATGCTCACCTACGGCGACGGGCTGTGTGATGTGAATTTTCAGGAGTTGCTGAAGTTCCATAAGGCGCATGGCAAGCTGGCTACGGTCACCGCTGTACAGCCGGCTGGGAGATTTGGTGCGCTGGGTCTTGGCGCGGGGGACAGGGTCAATGATTTTCATGAAAAATTGAAAGGGGACGGCAAGTGGGTCAACGGGGGATTCATGGTTCTGCAGCCGGAAGTCTTTGATTATATAGAAGGGGACCATACGATCTTCGAACAGGAGCCTTTGATCAGCTTGGCGAGCGGAGGGGAGCTGCATGCATTCCGGCATGATGGCTTCTGGTATGCGATGGATACGCTCAGAGACAAGAATCATCTGCAAGCGCTTTGGGATTCCGGTCAAGCCCCCTGGAAGCTGTGGTGATGAGCATGAGTGCGATAACTCCGCTTGTAAGCATTCTGATTCCAACTTACAACCGGCCTCATTATCTGGAGCAGGCATTAAGAAGTGCCTTAGCCCAGACGTACCCGAACATCGAGATTATCATCAGCGACAACAGTGACAATGACCATACCCAGCACTTGGTTCACCATTTCCAGTCAGAGCTTGGTATTTCGAGCATCCGTTATGTAAAGAACAAACGCAACATCGGTCCAGTGGCCAACCAACTGCAATGCATGAGGCTGGCTAGTGGCGAATACGTCAACTATTTAATGGATGATGATCTGTTTGATCCTGTCAAGATTGAGAGAATGGCAACCTATCTAAAAAGATTTCCCGGAGTCACGCTAGTATCATCACGGAAAAGCATTATCGACAGGGCCAACCGTGTGACCCAGCTTTCGCCGGACACGGTGCCTTTTGCTAATTTCAATGGTTATGAAACGTTTGTTAGTGGAAGGGCTGCGATGGCCACCATGCTGCGCGATCGGATCAATTATATCGGGGAACCGACGACCGGATTGTTCCGGAAAGCTGATCTGGCAGAGCCCTTCGGTGTCTTCTATGGCCGCAAAGCTTTCAATAATGTCGATGTAGCGACCTGGCTGACCCTGCTGTCCCGCGGCGATTTGGTGTATATTACAGATCCTTTAAGTTCTTTTCGCAGGCATTCAACACAAATATCGGTCAGTCCGTTGTCCCAAATGGGCGAGATCTGCGACTGGGTAGATCATATCCTGCTTGCCACTCATACGGGAATACTACCTCAAGACGAAGAATGGGTGCGGACAATATTGGCGCTCAAGGGGGTGGCCGTGAACCAGTTTCCAATGTGGAATGCGCAGACCAATCGGTTGTTTAACCACGAGTTTGTCTCAAGAATCACACAATTGGCGGAGATTTGTGCGGTAAATGCTAATCTGCATGCAGCAGGCCAGGAGTTCAGGGAGCTGCTGAGAAGAATATGACACACGTTATTATGAAAATAGCCCGGACTTGATCCCCTCTTCTAAGGGATTCAGGTTCGGGTTATTTTGTGCCTGGCCGCAGGAAGCGGTCAGGCTGGCACATAGGAGGCGGTGGAATGATCCCGCCTCCAGCCAAAAAAGGATTGACCCCTGCTTTGCCGTCCCGGGGGACGGGCGTAGAAGGTGGTCAATCCTTTTTCAGAACATGGTCGTGCCGGTTACGCTTATTGGTACGCCTGAACGGCTGAGATCACATATTCGACCTCTTCCGGTGTCAGGTCAGGGAACAGCGGAAGAGTCACAAGTTCACGCCAGATCCTGGTGGCCACCGGATTCTCCGAAGCGTATTTCATGAACAGAGGCTGCATCGGCAGTGGCATATAGTGAACACCAGTAGCGATGCCGCGGGCCTGCATGGCGGCGATAAACCGCTCCCGCTCCTGAACCCGTACAACAAAGGCCCAGTATGAGGAGTCGTGAAGATCATAAGGAATGGCGGATGTTACCTTCGTCAAGCCTTGAATCCCCGCAGTGTACTGTCCTATAATCTCTTCTCTTCTACGGTTCATACGATCGAGCTTGCCGAGCTGAACAAGGCCGATAGAGGCCATAAGATCATTCATATTATATTTGTAGCCGATATCCGAGATCTCGTAATACCAGCTGTTCACATCAGGCTGACCTAGCTGATACTCCTCATAACGCTCCCAGGTATCTTTGTTGATGCCAATCCAGCGCGAATGACGGAGCGGCTTCAGTAGCTCGGCATCGTCTGAGGAGATCATCCCGCCGTCGCCGGTGGTCATGCATTTTTTCTCCTCAAAGCTGTAGCATCCGATATCTCCCCAGGTACCGAGCGTCTTGCCTTTATACTTGCCGCCAGCGGAGTGCGCGCAGTCCTCAATCACCTTCAGGCCGCGTGCCTTGGCCCAAGACACCAGATTGTCCATAGGCACAGGATGTCCACCGAAATGCACCGGCATGACAGCCACGCAGTCCTTGTCATATTTTCGTTCCAGATCTGCAAGATCCAGGCCCAGTGTGTGTTCGTCGATATCTACGAATACGGGAATAAGGCGGTTATATAGTGCAGCCATGGCAGTGGCGGCGAAGGTTAGTGCAGGCACAAGCACCTTTTTTCCCTCCGGGAATCGATAAGCAGACAGCGCCAGATGAAGCGCAGCTGTACAGGAATTGACGCCCACAGATTCTTGTGAGCCGACATAGCGGCTCCATTGCCGCTCAAATTCGGCAACCTTGGGTCCCAGACCAAGCCATGCGCTGTCAAACGAGTCTTTGATGCTTGCCAACTCCTCCTCACCGACAGAAGGCTTGAACAGTCTGATTTTCATGTGATACCCACCTTATCTTTTATGGAATGCGGCACTCATTATTTGTCTGAAGGCCTCGCGTGTAATGGTCATGGTCACCAGTTCCCGCTCCGGCGCTTCGGTCAGAGGAAGGGAGGCTGGAACCCAGCGAATGACGCCTTCTTCCTCCACTTTGAGCAGAGGTACCCGTTCCGATTCCACCGCCCCCAGCCCCTTGTAGATACGCATCGCCCGGTAATTGTCTCCTAGCACGTGAATACAAGCGGTCTCGACGCCCAGTACCTCAATACTCCATTCTCCGAGTGCAATGAGGGCGTGGATCATAATATTCCCGAATGCGCCTTTGCGTCCCCGCAGGAGATTGTCGAACTCACAGCTTTTGGCAGCTTCATTGTAATTCAGTAAGCCTACCTGTCCTACAGGAGCGTGTTCTTCATCCTCGACAAAGAAAAGAATCCGGTCGTCTGCGCCAAGCACCTGATGCTCCAGCCAGCGCCGGGTTCCATCTTCGGACCCCGGGAATTGGGTAGTGAACCAGGAGGAGGAAGAACTTCTCCATTCCGTGAGTTGAGTGATCTCCTCAGAGTTGTGAATAACCTCTGCAGTGATGGGACGTAATCTGCCGCGCACGGTACCATTGACTACAATAGGGATACAGTAAGAGGAAGTTTGCCTAGCATCTGCGTGCTTGTAGGTCCGCAGGATCTCCTTCATACAGAACAATCCCTTCGTTTGTTATTGGATATATCCATGGATTTTGGCGAATCGTTCAAAGGTCTTGATATCCAACTCCCCGACCTTTCTAGCGTATTTATGCTGTGACAACTGTGTGGAATGATAGCGGAGATAGCTAAGCGGTTGAACCAGAATCGCTGCATTGCCTTGTGTCATCAGATTGACCCAGCTGGCCATATCCACGGCGAAGAAGACCTGTTTACCCGCAAGCACACCGAAAGGCTCTGTCAGCGCACTGCGCTTGAACAGTACAGTGGTAGGCTCGCCGAGATAATTGGTCTGGTTGCGCAGCATCTTCTCTGTCAGCACCCGGCCGTTGATTACGGTATCCCGGGTAGAGAATTTCCTGAAGGTTAAGACCGGCGGGACATAAATTTGCTTGCCGTTGGCATCAATGACTCTCCGCTGGGAACTGACAAGGACTACACCAGCGTGTCCCAGGATGAAATTTATCATTTTTTCGATTTTTTGCGGATGGAACAGATCATCATCATTTAAATAATTGATGTACTCACCGTTCGCAAGATTGAGACATTGCTGCTGGTTGGCAATAGGGCCGATGTTCTTGGGGTTTCGGTGGTAGCGTATTTTGGAGCCATTCGGATGTGCCAGGTAGCGTGCCACGACCTGTTCAGTCTCCGTGTTGTCACTGTTATCACTAATGACGATTTCAAAGTTGGAATAGGTTTGGGCAAGAGCACTTCTTAGGGCCTGTTCAAAATAGTCGGGCCGGTTGTACGTGGGAATCAAAATACTAACGAGTGGTTGCATATGCCTGATCGCTCCTTTAATTTTGGTCTAAACGACGCTTGAATTCCTCCAAGGTGGGAAGCAGCATATCCCTGTCTGACATAACCGGCCTCAGAATCGGCCAGGTAATTCGCAGCGTCTCGTCGTTCCAGCGTACGCCGCCTTCATGCTGTGGGGCATAGCAGCGGTCTACTTTGTACACAACTTCACAATCGTCCTGAAGCGTGCAGAATCCATGACCGAATCCTTTGCCGATATATACCATCTTGTTGTTGCTTTCCGTCAGCAGTATAGAGTCCCAGCAGCCAAATGAAGGGGAATCAGGCCTGAGATCTACAAAGACATCGAAGATGGCACCTTGGGTTACCCGGATGAGCTTCGTTTCCGCATGCTCGCCATACTGCAGATGCATTCCCCTGATCGTTCCTTTCTTGGCTGAAAATGAGCGGTTCTCCTGAACCCAGTTCCAGTCCAACCCATGCTCCTTGAATAACTGTTGATCATAAATCCGCGTGAAATGGCCGCGGTGGTCGCTCCTCGGACTAAGGCTGATTTCATAAATTCCCTGCAGTCTGCCTGGCTTGATGATCATCCGCCTTGTACTCCTTTCATATAATCGCGGATCTGTTGCAGGCTGACCTGACGCATGTCTTCCTGGTGCTGGTCCGCTTTGTACCATTCCACGGTCCGGGCCAGCGCCGTCTCCAGATTCCAGCGCGGAGTCCACCCAAGCTCCTGCTTCGCCATTGACGAGTCCAGTCGTAAATAATGAGCCTCAGGCGGATGGGTGGTCTCCTGGTCGACAACATAGTTAGCCCCTTCTCCCCATAGGTTGCATAACTGGCGAACCAGTTGCTCCACGGAGTGGGCGTCATCGGGGCCGAAGTTCCATCCCTGATCATAAGGGGGACCGGACTCGACCAGTTTTTGCGCTAACAGCAAATATCCGTGTAGCGGCTCAAGCACATGCTGCCAGGGCCGGACTGCCTGCGGATAGCGGATCTGGACAGCTTTCTGGCTCAGGACGGCCCGGACAACATCGGGAATCAGGCGTTCCTTACTCCAGTCTCCACCCCCAATGACATTGCCGGCTCTGGCTGATGCGACAGCGACCTGAGCGGCACCGCTCCCCGGCAGGAAGAAGGCTCTGCGGTAGCTATCTGTAATCAGTTCCGAGCAGGCTTTGCTGCCGGAGTAGGGATCACTGCCGCCGAGGCGGTCGCTCTCCCTGTATCCCCAGCTCCAGTTCCGGTTGTCATAACACTTGTCTGTGGTTACGTTCAGAACAGCCCGGATCGGGCTCCCCTGCGTTACGGCTTTGCGGACCGCCTCAAGCACATTCACAGTTCCCATCATATTAATCTCGAAGGTAGCGGCAGGATGGATGTAGGATTCACGGACGAGCGGTTGGGCCGCCATATGAATCACAACATCGGGGGCAGTCTGCGCAAGGGCATTGGATAAGGAAGCAGAATTCCGGATATCATCCAAATAAGAAGTAACCAGTTCATCCATGCGGCAAATATGGTACAGGTTCGGATTGGTGGGAGGCTTCAGAGCATACCCGGTTACTGAGGCGCCAAGGGAATGTAGCCACAGAGACAACCAGGTTCCCTTAAAGCCTGTGTGTCCGGTGATGAATACTTTCTTGTTCCTCCAGAATGCGGTATCTGCCTGTTGCTGCGCGGGCATCATTGATTTTCCTTTCCTCCTTCGCCTGTATTCATAAAACTCTTCCTCTCATTGCTAATAGAAGAAACAAGTTTGTGACAGCATATGGTAAAAGGTAGGGTCCTGAAACTGGCAATAATCCATAGACCTATTAATTTCAGGAAATATGTATCCATCCAAGCACACCTCTGATTCTTGCATAATATAGCAGCAGGAAAGGAGGGATAAGGATGAGTGATGTGGAAGCCAAACTGGCGCAGTTGCTGGAGAAAGCACAGGGGCTGGTCTTGAAAGATGACAATGTGGTGGGGCAATTGCTTAGAAAGCTGGGTTCCGTTCAATCCAAAGTGGATACGGCAGCGAGCGACAACATTGATCAAGCCAGCTTCAATCAATTGCAAGACGAAATGGCCGCTCTGAACTTGGATGAAGCTACAAAATCCGAGCTGTTGAGTGCAATTGGTAAAGTAGATGGCGGAGTAAGCAGTGTTTCCGCTGGTCAATTTGTGGACGATGTCTTCGGCAGACTCCGCAACCTGCAATCTTCGTTTACAGGTTCTAATGTGGATGTGAACGCAGTAGTTGGGGAGCTTAGCCGCACCCTTGAGCAAGCAAAGACTCAGGTTCAGCCGTTCTTGGGTTCGTTAAATCTGAACGGAAATAATGTGCTTGCTGCTGTACAAAAGTTGATAGGCAGCCAGTTACGCTAACGCCGTCTATAGGCTGACGAGGGGCTGTCCCACAAGGTCGTATCTGACTGCGGGGCAGCCTCTTCTATGCATTAACTGGTTGAATTGGCAGGGGAAATGAAAGCTTCATATCTTCTATATAAATGGAGGTTTGAACGAATGGCGGCACAGTTTAAATTGGAGGATTTGACAGGGCTGATCGAGAAAGTGGCCCGGCCGGGCCTGCTGTCCCAGCTTCTGGGTAAGGATAATGTTGTTCCTAAAAGCATCGCAGACTTTCTGAAGACAGGCTCCGACCAGCCGGCTCAAACCGCTAGTGAGCCTGCATCGGCCGATTCGGCGTCCGGTACGTCATCTGCCAAGGCTTCATCTGCTGGAACGCCATCCGCACGCAGCAATGTAATCGGTGGCATCCTGGGCGTTTTGGGCCGAATCAGCGTTGTCCCGTTCGTAGAGCTGGCCCGTGAGAACATTGGTAACAATGTGCTGATCACAACAAACCGGGAAATCGTTGAAGGGATTGTAACTGAAGTTGGAAGCGGATATGCAGCGCTTACCGAAGAGGGAGGCGCGAGTGTAATCGTCAATTTCCGGAATACACTGGCGTTTCAGCCTAGCATTCCAGCGGAGGTGGAAGCAGAATGAGTTTTTCCAAGAAGATCGCAGCATATGTAGGGCAAAGCATTCAGGTAGAAACGGCAGTGGAAACCTTTACCGGTGAGCTTGTATCCGCGGATGATACCTTTACCGTAATTAAGAGAGACGGTGCGGAAGACACTCGGGTGACCATTCTTACTGACGCAATTTCTTATGTACGAAAAAGCCTATAGCATGCAAACTAGGGCGGCGGGATAGCCGCAATCATATAAAAGAGGGGGTGCCGGGGCACCCCCTCTTTTTACATCCTATGGTAGTCTAGAAAGCGCAGGACAGCCTCTTTAAAGCGTTATTCATGCGATTTCCGACCAGGTAAAGCAGGTGGACAGAATACGGTTAAGGGTCTCTTGATCATAGATTCCGGTCGCCTGGTTTCGATCTAGCAGCTTATGCGCCCAGGCGAGCGCTCGTGAATAGCCCTCATAATCATGAACAGGAATGGTACGCCGATAGAATTGCATGTGAATGTCGAATTCTTCCTCGGTAGGAAAGACACCCAGGTTATACAGTAGCATCCTGCGCACCCGGTCTGCCGTCAGACGCTGGGCCTGCTGCTGCTGGGTAGAGATTTGCCCCTCATGCACACGATAGGAGAAAAGGTATTCGGGCAGGTTCTCGATCCGTGTGAGTTCCGACAGCCGGCTCCAGAATTCATAGTCCTCGGCATGTGTAAAGCCTGGATTGTAGTGGATGTCATGCTCCTTCAGTACGCTGCTCCGCATAAATACGGTAGGATGTCCAACACAGCAATAGAAAAGCTGCCAGCAGCGAATATCTTCATGACTTGTAGGTTTGGAGACGAGCTCTCCATTGTGAAAAAGGGTGATGAAGGTGCCGAGCACGCCGACCTCGGGGTGGTCTTCCATATACCGTAGCTGTCTCTCAAAACGATGGGGCGCGCTGATATCGTCGCTGTCCATTCTCGCAATATATTCACCTGTGGACAAGTCCAGTCCTTCATTAAGACAATAAACCAGCCCTTTGTTGGAATCGTGGGTAATGAGACGAATTCGCGGATCTTCCAGGCTCCGGAGATATTCCAGTGTACCGTCGGTGGAGCAGTCGTCGATGATCAGAAATTCAAAGTCGCGGCAAGTCTGATTCAGTATACTATCCACCGCATTTTTAATATAAGGCCTGGTGTTATAAGCCGACATTAATACTGTTATCTTGGGCATTCGGCGTTCTCCCCCTCAACCGATTTTCAAACCTCTGCAAAAGGTCGTATAATTAAGTTTATTTTATTCTATTTCCGCAGCTTTGCTTAGACGAAAGACAATCACAGTGGGAAAAGGGCCGATTTATGGACCCGGGAGGAAGACAAATGATCAGATATCCATTTTTAGAGAAGAACGCAACAGTAGGAGTGACAGCGCCTTCATCAGGCGTGAGTGCAAAAGGTCATGATCTGTTCAAGTTAGCTTGTGAGCGTATGGAAGAGAAAGGTTTTAAGGTCGTCTGTGGAGATACCGTATGGACACAGCATAAGGCTAAGTCAGCCCCAGCTCCGGTGCGTGGCAAAGAGTTCAATGCCATGATGGGAGATGAAGCCATTGGGATGATTTTTCCGCCTTGGGGCGGCGAGCTGCTGATTGAGATGCTGGAGTTTGTCGATTTCGAAGAGATTGAACGCCAAAGCAAATGGATTATGGGTTATTCGGATATAAGCACGTTGCTGCTGGCGGTGACCCTGAAGACAGGTCTGGCTACAGCCCATGGGGCATGCTTCTATGATTTACGGGGAGAGTTTAGCGATGAGACTACCGGGCAATGGCTGTCCGTGCTGTCAACGAAGGCAGAGGGCTCCAATATTCAGCACTCTGCTCCCCGTTATCATAAAGAGAAGAAGCAGAGTGAACCCTCGTCAAGTGTCTTCAATCTGACGGAACCCGTGAAATGGAAGACAGTCTCAGGATCACCGGAAACGGTCAAAGGAAGATTGCTTGGTGGCTGTGTGGATGTTATCCGTCATCTGATCGGCACACCATATGGCGATGTGGAATCATTTCAGAAGGGGGTCATCCATGACGAGCCTATTCTGTGGTATCTGGAAAATTGCGAGCTGAACGCTGCAGACTTGCGTCGTTCCCTCGTACAGATGAAGCTGGCAGGCTGGTTCCGTAACAGCTCGGGACTATTGTTCGGCAGAAGTGCGGCTAATACTCCGTTTGATGGATATACAGCCGAGGACATGTATAGAGAGCTTGCCGAAGAATTGGGCGTACCCGTGATTTATGAGGTGGATTTCGGGCATGTCCCGCCGCAGCTGACACTTATTAACGGAGCTTATGCCGAGATAGAGGTATTCGAGGGTAAAGGCAGCGTACGGCAGCACTTTCTTCCCTAAGAGATAACGCGTTATAGATCTGGACAAGGGACTTTCCAATGATTATTTCTGTTACTTATTTCCTACAAAAAGGAGCTGTGTCAGATGAAAGTATTGTTTATCGGAGGAACGGGTCAGATCAGTCAGGCTGTATCCAAGCTGGCTGTAGAGCGAGGAATAGAGCTATATCTGTTCAATAGAGGACAACGGGATGAATTCGTGCCGGAAGGCGCGAAGGTAATTACGGGAGATATTCGCCAGAAGGCTGAGGCCGCGGCTGTGCTGAAGGACCATGAATTCGATGTGGTGGTGGACTGGATCGCCTTTACACCGGAACATGTTCAGACCGACATTGAGCTGTTTACCGGCAAGACCAAGCAGTATATCTTTATCAGTTCCGCTTCTGCTTACCAGAAGCCGCAGCGCAGTTATCTGGTGACGGAAGAAACGCCAATGGAGAATCCTTACTGGCAGTATTCCCGGGACAAGATTGCCTGTGAGCAGTTGTTAATGGAAGCATACCGGAATAGCGGCTTCCCGGTAACCATCGTAAGACCGTCCCATACCTACGGGGAAACGGCGATTCCGGCAGCACTGACGAGCTGGGAGCATCCATGGACGCTCGTGGACCGTATCCGCAAAGGCCAGCCGATCATCGTGCATGGGGATGGCACCTCACTGTGGACATTGACGCACAACACCGATTTTGCCAAAGGATTCGTAGGTCTGCTGGGACATCCTGAAGCGCTGGGAGAAGCGATTCATATTACCTCGGATGAGGTTCTGAACTGGAATCAGATTTATGCAGGGCTCGGCGCCGCGGCAGGCGCAGAGCCACAGGTGGTGCATATCTCGACAGACTTCATTGCCGCTTTTACGCCTCCCGGCACCGCAGATGGTTTGATTGGCGACCAGGCGGTGAGCAGCGTATTCGACAATAGCAAGATCAAGGCGCTGGTACCGGATTTTGTCTGCACAGTTCCGTTTACCGAAGGCGTCAAACGTTCACTGTCCTGGTTTGAGAATCACCCGGAGCTTTGCACAGTGGACCCGGAATGGTCGGCGCTCGTGGATGACCTGATCCAAAGACATGGTACGGCGCCGAAGCCTATTTCGTACTATACCTAGAGCGGAACAAGCCTAATGACGTAAGCCACTACCCGGTAGGGTGTGATAAAGCAGGGCTGTGCTGGGACCTGATCCTGAGGTGATGCCGGCCCTGCCCCTTTCCAAAGACGACTGAACCCTTGCGGATCAGCGTCTTTTTGTGCTGCGTCCCCTCCCTCTATGTGAGGTTCAGGCATGAATCAGGGAATCTTGAATATACTCTCACTACCGAAATTCCCGTTAAAGGAGTCCTGGCCATGCCAAAACATCCCTATGTCTCCCGTTTCTTTGTCAACTCCGATGCAAGGCGCGACAAGTTGATTTATGATTTGCCGGAGTCCTGGTGGAGTCGCCCTTATGAATATGAATGGTGTACGCACTTTGTCTCCGCTCATGATGTGGTGCTGGATGCAGCCTGCGGTATTTCCCATCCGCTTAAGTTCTACCTCACCGGCGTCTGTGAGGAGGTTCATGCCTGTGATATGGATGCACGAATTGTCAGCAAGGATGCTATAATGGCGGAGATTTCCTGCGATATTGGGGAGGAGGCCGCATGGCAGGTACAGGCTAGACGGACTACACGTCTGCATCTGGCCCAAGCTGATCTAACAGCGCTGCCTTATGAGAATGAATATTTTGACATAGTATTCTGTATCTCTGTCTTGGAGCATCTGCCGCTGGTGGAACTGTATCGCGCGCTGGGAGAGTTCCACCGGATTTTGAACGATGAGGGTCTCTTAATCCTGACCTTTGAATACCCAACAGTAAATCTCCAGCTCATGAACGGCTTGCTGCTGGAGGTGGGATTCCAGTACTGGGGCGAAACGGACTTTGAACTGCCTGCGGATGCCGTACGGACGGAAGCCTGGGGTGGCTTGAATTGCTTTCGGGCTGTGCTGAAAAAACAGCAGGTCTGACAGACATGAATTATTCAGGTCCATATGCCTAGGCCGTTTAAGGTTGACTACTGGACTTTATACCCTTTATCTGGAAGTTTGTGCCTTGTATAGTAGAATAGCATCAAACTGCAATGAAACAATAAGATAGAGGGGTTAAACTGTTGCGCAGATCAGCAATCCTTATGATTATTATGCTACTACTTGTTACGGCCGCATCTCCTGCTAACGGAGAGGGGGCGGAACCACAGCGTATTCAGCTGGCCTTTGCAGGCGATATCCTGCTGGACGGCTTCGTGGGCGAGCAAATTGCCCGCTACGGGGTGAACTATCCATTTGCGAAGGTCGCGCCGGTCCTTCGAAAGGCAGATATGGCTTTCGCCAATCTGGAGACACCGGTATCTGTCCGGGGGACGCCTTCACAGAAAAGTTTTGTTTTTCGTTCCAATCCCTCAGCTTTGAGCGGGCTGACCTTTTCTGGCATTGACGGTGTAACTCTAGCCAACAATCATATTCTGGATTACGGCAGGACGGCAATGTTGGACACGTTGGTTCATCTGGACAGATACGGAATTGGACATACCGGTGCAGGCGCCGACATCAAGCAAGCATTCAAGCCCTTTGTGAAGACGGTGAAAGGGAAGAGGATCGCTGTGCTCGGTGTCAGCCGTGTGCTCCCCAGCCCTTCCTGGTATGCGGGGCCTTCAACCCCCGGTGCGGCATCGGCGTATACGCTAGAGCCCCTGCTGAGCGAGATCAGGGCCTCATCCAAGGTCAATGATTTCACGGTTGTGTATATCCACTGGAACGAAGAGTTTAAGGATTATCCGGAGAAATATGCCCGCACCCTGGCCAAGCAGATCATTGACAGTGGAGCGGACATGATTGTAGGCGCGCATAGTCATTGTCTGATGGGCATTGAGTATTACAAGCACAAGCCCATCTATTATTCGTTAGGCAACTTTGTGTTTAACCGTTCCACCCGTGGAGGGGATAAGACGCTTCATTCCATGCTGCTGAACATTGAGCTCAAGGGCTCGGATATGACGGGGAGGATCACTCCCGTGAAGATAATCGCGGGTCAGCCCAATTTTATGGGGCCGGATTACAATGCTCAGACGATACAGCGCCTCAACAAGCTTTCTTACAATGCGAAGATTGATTCGTCAGGCGAGGTGAGGGAGAAGTAAGGCTTTTTGCTCTGGAATTTGGACTATAGCGGCAATAACAAACAGGGTGCCTCATTTACCATGATCGATGGTGATGAGACACCCTTTTGCTCGGTACAAGCAGCTCTACGGCTGGAGTGCCTATTCGTGCACCGTGAGCCGAGCTTCTGCCGGAGTACGTGGTTTGGCTGGGGGGATCACTTCAGGGTAACCGATATGCAGCACGCCTACGATTTTCTCGCCAGGAGCAACGCCGACGGCTTCCCGGAAGAAAGGGGCGAACATGTAGGGGTTGGTCTTCCAGACGACGCCTAGCCCCTGCTCCCATGCGGCGAGCTGGAAGCTCTGAATCCAGCTGCACACGGCGCCGAAGTCCTCTGTCCACTGCTTGTCCCGCGGGTCTTCGGGCATGACGACAATGAGGTGAACCGGGATCGTCATATACTCCTTCCGCCGCTGAATCTCGTATTTCTGCCGTTCTTCTTTCGACATGGCGCCTAGCACGGCTTCCGTAAAGGTCTCCCGGGCAGCGCCCTTGTATTGGATAAATCGCCAAGGCTCCCGTAGCGCGTGATTAGGCGCCCAGTTGGCGGTGTTCATTAGTGAGAGCAGCAGCTCCTGTGGAACAGGCGTGCTCTTGTATTGCCGGATACTCCGACGTTCCCGGATCGCTTGTGCAACGGGAGAAGCGGGGGAGTTATTCATTTTCTATGCCTCCTGTAGCCTGCCTGTGTTATGGGTGTGACTCTGTCAATTATACTATAGGAATTAGGCTGAGATCTAAAGTCCCGAAGAACTCTCCGAATCCGTAGCGGTCCAATGTAGCGTCAACCGCTGATTTTGGTTCTGAATCCTATTAAAATGTAAAGATTTTATGTTCAATTTATATATTTTCCATAAATAGCTTTCAATGAAAGCTATTTTCATATAAAATAAGTTACGAAATCTTAACTTTGTCGAATAAACGCGTATCTTTGTCGAAAATGTTGTCGATAAATATCAAAAAATGTAGAAATAAAATTGACAGGAAAGAAATAGCACCTTACAATGCAGATATGGCGTAATCATTACTACTTTATAGAAGCTTTGATAGCTTTTAACTCTAGTGATTATTTAGGTGTTATTTCAAGGGAGGATACTTAATATGAAAGCAACAGGAATTGTAAGAAAAGTAGATGAACTGGGACGTATCGTGATTCCAATTGAACTGCGTAGAACAATGGGAATTGACATAAAAGACCCGCTCGAAATCTTCGTTGATGGCGAAAAGATCATTCTTAGAAAATATGAGCCTACCTGCATCTTCTCCGGCAGCGCGGAAAACCTGATCAACTTCAAAGGTAAAATGGTCAGCAAAGATGTTCTCGATGAGCTGATTTCAAGTTTCGACAGAATCTAATCATTTTCCGGTCAGTCCGGAAATGTTCAGCCTAAAGAGGCCGATCCGCAGCACAGTTTTGTGCTTGCAGACCGGCCTTTTGTCATGCTTTAAAAGGGATCTTAGAGTGCTCCTTTGGTGGATTACCTCAACATGAACCTCAGCATTTGGCGTCAACACCAACACCAACACCAACACCAACACCAACACCAACACCAACACCAACACCAACACCAACACCAACACCAACAGTTGCTTTGTCTCGTAACGGACTCATGAGCCTTTATTGCCTATCCAGCCAAGCGTTCAGGAATGTAACGGACTCCAGAGACGCTATGGGCAGAAATCCTGCTCCAAATCAGCTGTTTGGGAGGAAATAGCGCCCTCTGAGTCCGTTACAAGCTCCACAAGCAACTTTATTTGCACATAACGGCAGTACGGTCCGTTAGCTTCCTCCCGTGTGTGAACTCCAACATTTTTAAACCAGGTGCTTTGGCGAAGCTACCTAGAAGATATAAAAGCTATAAAAGCTATAAAATCTATAAATGTAATATATATTCATCTGTATATAATAGATCCACCTTATATTGATATAAACAAGGAGCGAGCTGGATTTATCCTTCGCTATCTCGGTGACTTTCCTATATCATAGAATGCATAAATACAGCATTGGAAGGGAGTTACTTCATGAGTCAGGAAGGGACCAGTTTTGAACAGAACACTCAGATCCCACAGCTGAAGAAGCCGGAAGCGATCATCTTCGATATGGATGGGACCTTGTTCCAGACGGAAAGTCTGCTGCTGCCGGCCTATCACAAAATGTTCGACATATTGCGCGAGGAGGGGTTATATACAGGACCAACACCACCGGAGGAGCGTATCCTTGGAAGTCTCGGCATGTTGCTGGATCAAATCTGGAAGATTGTAATGCCGGAGGCCGGAGAGAACGTACATCGCCGCGCGGATGAACTGCTGCTGCAGTTGGAGATTGAAGGTCTTGAGGCCGGGAATACGCTACTTTATTCGCAGGTGGCAGAGACGCTTGTGGCGTTAAAAAAGCGTGGGGTGCGTCTGTTCGTTGCCAGCAACGGCCTACAGGACTACATCCACAGCATTGTAGTGGTGCATGAATTAAAGGACCTGTTCGAGGGCTTGTACAGTGCAGGGGGGCAAGGAACAGCAACCAAGACTGACCTGGTGCGCATTCTGCTGGACAACCATGGAATTGGTAGCGCATGGATGGTGGGAGACCGTTCTTCCGATGTAGAGGCGGGAAAAGGAAACGGGCAGACCGTGATTGGCTGCGCCTATGCAGGCTTCGGACGTCACGATGAGCTGAAGGGCTCCGATGTGATTATCCAGTCTATTGCGGAGCTGCTGGAGCTTTATGACAATGCGGAATAAAGCAGTTTGACTGCTTTAATGCTGCTGTAACTATATTTTCTGCAAAATACGACAGTAGCTTCCGCCCGGATTCTCGCATTACCAGTGTAGAGACGGATGTTACTTGTGAAAAACGAAGATTGTGAAAGAAAAGCCCGCGAGTTGGAAGTTGTCCGTACTGGCCACTCAAGATAGCGACAGTAGCTATGCAGGTGAAAAAGCCTCAGTCCGTGTATTTCGGGCTGAGGCTTTTTCGGTGATATAGGAAGGAAGTGGGAAGGGAGAATGGAGGGAGTATACCTCCTTATTCTTCGGTGACTTTGGAAGACGCCGGAGCTTCCTTGTTCCTGTGAATCCATAGCGCATATTCCAGCGGTCGTACCAGCGATTTACGGTAGGTTTCGATGTCGCCGGACCGGAGAAAGACCTCACGAGCGGGTTTGGGATTGACCTCCAGGATATAGATTTTCCCTTCACGATCAATGGCAAGATCCAGGGCTAGCTCACAGAGGGAGCTGAAGCAGTCTTCCAGATAGGCAGCAGCTTCGATCCCTAGCTTTTCGGCCGTTTTCATCACCTTCACAGCTCTCTCCTGACTGCCTAGCCATCCCCTGAGCAGCTTCTCGGCCCGAACGGCATGGCCGCCGCCATGCAGGTTGGAGGTCACGCTTCGCGCCGCGCCGACACGCCCTGCCATCCCCGTCAGTTCCCATACACCATGCCCGTTCTTCTGAACCAGCATGCGGTAATCATGGAAGCGTCCGCTCGGTAGACGCAGAGGAATGCCCTGCTGTGCGAGAAAGGTAGTTCCAATACACCACTTGCGGACTACACTGTCAAGCTGGGAGAGTGAGACCTTGCGGGGGGAGATAATGCGGCGGTTCTGCCGGCGGCCTTGAATATTGAAGATGCCTTGTGCACCGGCCTTCTTCTCGATACGAAGAATGCCGCGTCCGCCGGTGCCGTTAATTGGCTTGATATAGACGACGGGATGGCTTCTCAGCATCCGTTTGAGATCAGTGGAAGACTGATAGAGTAGCGTCTCCGGGAGATGCTGCCGGAAACGCTGCTTTTGCGAAAAGGTTTGGTGAATGGTCCATTTGTTACGCAATGGCCGGTTTAGAAAAGTCAGATGATTGTAGCGGGTGCGGAAGCGAAGAAGCTGCTGAAAGCGGGCACTTTTCTGAATACGGCAGCGATCAAAGATCATAGCCGGCAAGGCCCGCCACTTGCGGGACCATTTTCCGGTTTTGGGGTCATAGACCATCGCGTAAACTTGCTCTTTCGAGGCGTGTACATCCATAGGCGTAAAGACAAACACATCCAATCCGAGCTTGCCGCCTTCAATAATCATCCTCCGATACACACTTTTTTCTTCGAGCTGCTTGGCATCGTTCAGATATAGCGTAAGAATGCCTAAGACGGGTTGCGACACAGTAGTTCACCTTCTTGTGTAGAGATGGTAGTACTTCCCGTATGTTCGGGCGAACGCAGCTCAAGCGTAGGCTTGCCGGTCGGCCCTGTGGTAAGAGCCACGGCAGCCAAGCCGGCACGGAAGCACATCTTCAGGCTGGGGGTATTGTCACTAGCGACACTGCATTCCAGTCTGCCGAGGCGTTGCAGCTGAGCCGTTAGAAGCGAAGAGCCGGTATGCTTTCCCCGGTAGAGTGGATGGACAGCGACAAGGCATGCTTCCTTGCCGAAGCCGGACACGAAGCTCAGGCCTGCGAGCTGGCGGCCATGCTGGCCGCGCACGGTAGCGATCAGCAGCGAGACACCAGGTAGGGCAAGCTGCTCGGGTGTTAATGTAGCCAGTGCCCGGTAACCCTGGAGCGTGATCCTCCGATCACCGTGCTGCCGGATAAAATGCAGCAGGCCGTCCAGCCGAGCAGTCCACTGTGCAGGGGATGTGTCATAAATGGAAGAGATTTGCATGTCTTTGTCACTTCCTTCAGGCAAGTTTATTTGGGGAGCTGGGACAGATGCTGGCAGTACTGGAAGATCCGTTCCAACGATAGCTTGCGAATCGCCGGCTCATCGAATTTCATCGGTCGCGAATTAGCCTCGAAGAACCAGAGGCCCCCGTTATGGTCTACTCCAAGATCCATGGACATTTCCCCCAGTCTATACTCGGAGGCTCGCTCGATCTGGCGGGCCATTAACAGAGCTGTCGTGGGCACACTCTTGAGAATGGCCGCAGCCCGTTCGGTACTGAAGGTACCCTCCAGCATGCTGGAGGGTTCTTCGATGGTGCCGCCGCGCGGTACATGTGTGGTGATGCTCCGGGCACCAGCCAGCCTTGCGCCGATGCCTGTTACGCCCCAGTTACCCCGGCTGTTCTTTTGCAGCAGCACGCGGAGATCGAAGGGACGTCCGCGGTGTGTGGCCAGGTCAATAGCCTGCTGGACGATATAGCGAGCCGATCCCTTCTCTTTACTAATGCGACTCCAGAGGCGTTCCATGGAAGCTGTTTTGTAGGTGACATTTTTTCTGCCGGTCTGGATTTGCAGCCTGTAGGGCAGTGCAGTATCCGCAAGATATTTCAGCCGCATGATGCCTTTACCAGCTTTGCCGCTCTCGGGCTTCAGGTAGAGACTATCATGATTTTTCAGCATGGCGGTCAAGGTGCCTGGGCTGCGCAGTCGGCGGGTCGTGGGCACATGCTTAGAGGTGAAGCGGGAGCTGTGCAGCCATTCGAACAGATTCCATTTGTTGAAAAAATACGGATTGTACAGATGGATGTCTGGATGCTCCAGACATTGGGCAATTTTGCGGGCCACCGGCTTTAGCTCTTCCTTTTCCCTGTTTGCCACCCGATTATAGATGACCTGTGGCAGGGGTACAGGGATGCTGTACCACTGCTTGCCACTGGGAGAAGGAATGAAACCGTTGATGAACCGTTCCTCCAACTTGAGATCACGGACCGTAACTACGTATACAAGGTAGCCCAGTTCTTTGCCCGTACGGATAATATCGCGGAAATTACTGCGATTTCCACAAAATTTCAGTCGCTTGTCACTGGTGGTGAGAATGGCGATAATGGGCTTGCTCTCATCGGGAATGCGGGTGTTCAAGGCTCATCCCTCCTGCGGAATTTGCTGAGATACAGGCAATGTTCCAAAATATGCTCGATGGAAGCTCTGCCCTCAGCGCGCAGGGAAGGGTGGCGGAAGATAGAGCGTCCGGGCTTGGCATTCGCCTCGAACATCCAGATTTCCTCGTCCTGGTCGATCCCGAGATCGAAGCCGATCTCGCCCAGCAGATGCCGGTGCTGGATTTCCAGCGACTCTGCCAGTTTGATAGCAGTACCCTTGGCACGCTGAAGCACCTCATCGGCCTTGCTTCCAAATACACGGCCAAGCGCCTGCTGTGGCGTGAGCAGTGCACCGCCATTCTTGAGGTGGGTAGTGACGCTACCGCGTCCGGCTTTCTTGGCGCCGATGCCTACGACAACCCACTGGTTACTGCCATTCTTGTGCATATGAAACCGGAAATCGATAGGGCAGCCGTCAATTTCAATGAGGCGAATGCCCTGCTGCACGATATAATTCTGAAGCTGCTGACCGTGGCGGCCCCGCAGCATACGCATCAGGCTCTCGAAGCTTGAGAAGCGCAGCAGCACGTTCTTGCCGTTCTTACGGTAACGGGCAAAATAGCCCTTTTTCGGTAAATAGGTAAGCCGGTATATGCCGTGCCCCAGACTGCCTGCCGACGGTTTGTAATATACGAAATGATGACGGTCCAGCATGTCACGCATTTTATCTACGTCGGGATAGGTGTGGGTCTCCGGCACGTAGCGGTTCGCCGCGGAATCGTTCTCCAGCAGCCTATAAATATCGGATTTATTGAAGAAGCTCCAGTTGAAGTAGGGGATCTTCTTGCGCATGAACCGTTCCCGCAGTTGGTTGATGTAGGGTGAGGTTTCTGCTCTTCTGCTGGGAAGTCGGTTATAGACGACATCAGGCAGCGGCACCATTTTGCGTTCGAATTTTCCGCTTGAGGTTAGGAAATAACCGTATACCTGTTCCTGCTGCCAATTGATATCGCGTGGGGTGAAGGCAAAAATATAGCATTTATTGCTTCCTTCTCGCAGCAGTTGTTTGATGAATCCTGTGCGGGAACCGAAGGGCTGGGAAGAGGAAGTCGGTCCGTCGGACAATATACCGACCAGCGGCCCGAGCTGCACCTCATCGTTCTCCAAATTGCGCAGGTAAATGCCGCCCGACTTCGGAACCTTGATGGCGCTCTTCACACCAGAGGCGAGGAACATATGCTTGCCGGCTCGCTTGATGGGTTTGATGATCGCCGGAATCGTATCCTTACCCAGCCGTAGGCGGATGTTTTTCTTGCCAGATAGCTTCAGGCTTTTCATCAGCGAGCCCGATACATATACGACTCTCTGGGGCTGTTTGGTGAAATGGACGTTGCAAAAAGTGAGACCCATTTATGAATCCTCCTTAGGAATCATTGATTTATTCCCGTGTGAATGAAGTCGCAGTGGTGGCCATGTCGGCTGCCCACGCCTTGAAAGTAGCAGATGGCGGGCGTAACGCAGCGGGTTTTCAGCAGAAAGTCTGACCGCCCGGCGGTCGCCTGTCAGACGGAACACGGATCGCCCCGGCTTGGAATTGGCTTCGAGCAGCCAGATTCGTCCGCCTTCGTCAATCCCGAAGTCGAGGCCGAGCTCACCAAGTCTGCCGCAGGCATTCTCCAGCACAGGCGGCAGGAAAGCTGCATAACTGGCCAGCTCTTCCACGATTTCTTTGCCTGCCGAGCCGTATTCTGCTGTCAGGAAGGGCAATGGAGAAACGGCAGTTCCTCCGCCGTGCAGGTTCGAGGTAAGTGTCCCCTTGCTGCCGAGCCGGACGGCCATACCGGTGAGTCCCCACACGCCACTGCCGTCTTTCTGCATAAGAACACGAACGTCGAACGGCTGACCTGTGCTGCCAGTGAGGTGCAGATAAGGCTGTATAATATAGCGGCGTGAATCGATGAAGTCGTGTATCCAGTCGATACCTTTCTGCCCGCTGGCAAAAACAAGATGGAACGGTGTGTTGGCACCGTCCCGGCCACTCACGCGAAGCCCCCCTGTGCCTCCGTGAATCAACCTGGCATGTAATGTGCGCTTGCCATGCGAACCGGCCCTGGGCTTCAGGAATACGCCGTATTCTCTCTCTGCGAGCATGGTGCCTAGTCTGTCCCGGCCAGTATAGATCCGGGTCTCGGGCAGTAGCGGGGCCGTGCTGCGAATAGACTTCAAAATCTTGTAGACGCTCCATTTGTCGGGCAGTCCGCGGGACCAAGGCAATGAGCGGGGAAGGGCAGCTAGTGCTGCCGATGCTTCCTGCCGTTCCTCCCGGCTGCTGTAGAAGCAGCGGTTGTAGACAACATCTGGGGGTGCGGCCGTAACGTTCCGCCAGCTGCCGTCTTGCCAGACATACCCGGTAATACTTGATCCGTCTGCTGCTACTCCTTCAGGCTGGAAGACGAGGACACCCAGATTGAACAGTGGGGCGGCCTGGCACAGCTGACTACAAAAGGCGGGCTCTGCGATGGGAGGGCTGCCGCTGTGGCGGCCTGTCATGACGCCAAGAAACCCTAGTGCCGATGTCTCCATGAGGTCCTCCTTATAACCCGGCCAGGTAACGGCAGTACAGAACCATTTGTTTGACGGACGGTCTTATTTTTTGATCGTTCAGCGGTGTGTTGTCGTTCTTGGATGGCTTGGAGTTCACTTCCAAAAGCCAGATCCGGCCGGATTGGTCGAGAGCCAGATCGATTCCGAGTTCACCGAAGTGAGCGGGGATATAACTCTCTATCCCGCGGGCTATAGCAAGGGCGGCTCGGGGCAATCCGAGCTGCACACTGTCCTTCACACCGGAAGGAAGGCTGCTTTTGTTCACCGCTTCCCGGACGGTGCTGAGAGTACCGCCCCGCGCCAGATTCGACACGAAATGATTGTTGCCAGCCGTACGGGCGACGATGGAAGTAACACCCCATTTGCCAGTGCCATTCTTCTGCACCAGAGCCCGGAAATCGACAGGCCTCCGACCCAGTTCCATCAGCGGAAGGCCCTGCTGGATTTGGTAACGGGTGCTTTTCATTTTGGGGGCGATGGCCTGAAATAGTTTCGTAAGACTGGGATAGGACTGCTTGCGGGTACCCATAGGTGTGGTGGACTGCAGCCGGTATCCGCCGCCTTCTTCCCTGGAAATGCGGAGGATACCCTTGCCTAGACTTCCGCGTACAGGTTTCAGGAAGACGCTCTGGTAATGACTGCACATTCTCTTCAGAACGGCAGAACCGGTCAGCATATGAGATTCAGGCAAGTACCGCTGCAAGGAGGTATCCTGTTTCAATGCTTCGAACACCTCTGTTTTGTCAAGGAATTTTTCGTTGAAGAAATGTGTGCCGTAGCGTGATTTTACATCGGCCAGGAAATGCTGTACGCTAGGTTTGTTCTCTACCTTGCGCGTGGTGAGTCGGTTGTTGATGACATCGGCAATGGGCAGACTTCGCTTACGCCAGCCCTCTTCGTATACCCAGCCCTGAATGGAAGAACTGGGTGTCTCCAGCGCTTCAGGGGTAATGAAATATACATAGGCTCCCTGTGCATGGCAGGCATTGGTCAATTCCCGGCAGAACATCGTGATGGCTCCAAACAGCCGATCGGGCTGATCGGGATAGTGGCGGCTGACAAGAACGCCGATCAATGGTCCAAGCCGGAGGGTGCGGCTGCCCGTGCTGTAGGAGACGTTAAGTTTATGCCGGAATTTAAATCCGGCCCGCCCCGCCAGCCCCTCACTTATGCGCAAACCGTCGGACTTTGGAACCGGAATGACGGTTACGTCCTGCCGGAATGAGCCGAAGGCGAGCTGAAGCGTACCGTGTGCCGGAATTTTCAATCTTTTCATGGATCGGTCTCCAAGCATGAGGGCATTTTCCTGCAGGATGCTCGATTGGACCGTTTGGACAGGGATCTTGAGCTTAGACATCTTGGATCTCCTTCCGGTAGCATGATGCCGGCAAATTGATAGCTAAGGGTTGCATATCATTCATCATATGGAGACATCTGACCCTTGGTGATTGACCTATTTTTTTAATAACAATCTAGGAGGAATGAAGTAATGAACGTTTATGACAAAGCACATGAATTGGCACGGGCCATCAAAGATAGCAGCGAGGTGGCAGATATTTCTGCAGCGATGAAGCTGGTTGATGCTGACCCTGAAGGTAAAGCGATGCTGGAGAGCTTCCGCCAGAACCAGGCAGAAATGCAGCAGCGTATGATGAGTGGAGAGATGCCGGCACAAGAAGAAATGGAGAAGATGGAGAAGCTGTTTGAGGTGCTGAACCTGAATCTCGGCATCCGTCGCCTGTTTGATGCAGAACGTCGCCTGAGCGTAGTAATCGAGGACGTGAACAAGATTATTACGGAGAGCTTGCAGGAGCTTTACGGAGAACTGGGCTAATTCCTTAGCGTTCTACGTGTCATATGTAAAAAAGGGTACTCCCCTCGGCGAAAGCCTGGGTAGTACCCTTTTTTAGTGAGAAAATACATGAGAATACACAGCAAAGAGGTTCACGTCATTATTCCTGCTTGCTAAAATAACCTGACCAAACAATTCGTTCAGAAGGTTAAAGTTGCCTGTGGGAGCTAACGAACAGTAGGTTTAAGGCTGTACGTGTAAGCAAACGTTATGTAGGTTGAAGACTGCATATGTGGGCTAACCACTGGAGGTCGAAGACTGCATATGTGGACTAACGACTGTAGGTTGAAGACCACATATGCGGACTAACCACTGTAGGTTGGAGACTGCACGTGTGGGCTAACGGACCGTAGAGTCGTTATTTGCTCATAAAACTACTCCTGAAAAATGTAATGGACACAGGTGACGTTATTTCGTCCCCAACAGCGGATTTTGAACAGCATTTCTACGCATAGGGTCTCTGGGGTCCGTTAGCTTCTTGAAGGGGGGAATCTCTAGTCAATAAAGTCTTTGGAGTCCGTTATCGGAAGAAGCAGGCACTAATTTTGAGATAGATTCCACTTTGAGATGGACCCAACATAGTTTAGTGTGCTCATAGACAACTCTGACAACAAACCGTAATCAAAGAAGTTCACTCGTTTATTCCTGCTTGTTCTCAATAGCACAGAGCAGAATGCCCGCAGCTATGCCGAGCCTTCGGTCGATCATGGTTTTTCTGTCGTCCGCGAAATCGGCGGTCACTTTGGACACGAACGGATTGAAGTTCCGGCGGAACACTGGAATGGATATCCCGTCTATCACGACATTGTAATTCTGGGGAATGATAGGGAAGATTCGACACAGCAGCGCCATAGCGATGCTCTCCTCCTTGATTTTTCCGATCTCCAGGTCATGGCTGTCGAGGATGGTCCATTCGTCCTTTAAAATCGATTTGAATCCCTTGCGCCGCAATGCACCGAGATGTTCTCCGGTTTCCGTGTCATGAACATCATAGGTGGCCCCGAAGTCGATGATGCTGCGGGCTTTGATGCGCAGAAGTTCTTTGTACATACTCTCATCCGTATAGATGGAGATGTCTTCCTTGAGTTTGAACGCTTTAAGATGGGAGTACAAGACCAGCTCTCCTGCACTGTCATAGATATGGAGTTTGGCCCCCAGGACGGAAAATACTTTTTTACGAATAACGTATTCGGTATGGGTAAAGGCTCTGTTCATGGCATTCCACGCCTCTCTGATTGGATGAAGTGCAGCTGTCGTTATGTACTATAGAGCTATACCTTCTTCAGTAACAGATTATACCAGTCCTGAAAGTCAAAGATAAGTTTTTTGTAGACTTGTCTCATATTTCCGGCTTTGTGTTCATAGAGTAGAGATATAGATTCACACGGCCACTGTGAATAAACTTTGAACAAGGAGCTGTTTTCCATGAAAAAAAGAAATAAGTTCAAGCACAGTCTTTACCTGATCATGGCGCTGGCTATGCTGCTGTACGCTATTCCGAAGCTGTCGCTGGCTGGTGGGCCGAGCTGGGTGTTCGGATTTGGGGTTGTTTGGTCGGTCTTTGCTTTTCTGGTCATTGCTGCTCATCTGCACTTTATTATTGGGGTGGATGAGGAGAAGCAGAAGCGGCTGGAGGCTGTACGTAAGGAGAAGATTGCAGCCTGGGGCCGTTGGTATGAGGAGAAGAGAGTCGTGCAAAAATGATAGATTGCCGCAGGACAACCCCCTGAATTCACCATAATGGTGAGCGCAGGGGGTTTTTGAGGTTGATGGAGTATCCCGGATTTCTCTCTGAACGAGCCCTGAAACCCTGTTGAACTAGGGCTTTCTCCCCGTGTATAATAGAACAGTATAGTACAGATCGGGTCATGGGGGTGTAACAGTTGGAAGGTCAAGGCGATGCAATTACCAAACATGAACAGCTGCTGCAGCACATTGAAAGTCTAAAGGTCGGTACCAAGATATCGGTCCGCAAACTGGCAAAAGAATTGGCCGTCAGCGAGGGTACGGCGTACCGGGCCGTCAAGGAAGCTGAGAACCTCGGCATTGTAATTACCAAGGAGCGGATCGGCACCGTTCGGGTGGAGAAGAAGCCGCGTAATATTTCCGAGCAGCTCACCTTCGGAGACGTTGTGGATATTGTCGAGGGCCATGTGCTGGGCGGCGCGGGCGGCTTGAACAAGCATTTGCATAAGTATGTCATCGGGGCGATGAAGGTCGACGCGATGATTCGTTATATCGATGCAGACAGCCTGCTGATTGTCGGGAACCGTGATGATGTCCACTCGCTGGCGCTGGAACAAGGGGCCGGGGTGCTGGTCACGGGGGGCTTTGGAACAAGCCGGGAGGTTAAAGCACTGGCTGACCAGTTGGATCTGCCGGTGATTTCGTCCAGACATGATACCTTTACAGTCGCATCAATGATTAACCGGGCGATTTTCGACAGGCTGATTAAGAAGAAAATCATGCTTGTGGAGGATATTCTGGATAGCAGGCCCAGGCTGCATACGCTGAAAATATCCAGTACAGCCGGTGAACTGCTTCAGCTGTCCCAGGACAGCGGGGAGCAGCGGTTCCCGGTAACTGATGAATGGAACCGCGTCATTGGCATCATCGGCCGCCGCGATGTGGAGACCCTGACGGCAGGGCAAAATATTGAGAAGGCGATGATTCGTAATCCCGTCACTGCCGGGCTGCAAACCTCCCTGGCCTCAGCGGCTCAGATCATGATGTGGGAAGGGATCGACTTCCTGCCGATTGTGGACCGCAACCGCAAGCTGGTCGGCTCACTGACTCGTAAGGAAGTGCTGCAGAGCTTGCGGGATGTCCGCAATCAGCCGCAGCTTGGCGAGACCTTCGACCATCTCATCTGGAACGGATTCGCGGAAGAGCGGGACGAGGAGGGGCATTTGTTCTTTCACGGCTTCATCACCCCGCAGATGGCAACGGATCTTGGGACGATATCGGAGGGAGTGCTGTCTACGCTGATGACCCTGTCTGCGTTCAAGGCGGCCAAGGACATCACCGGCAATGACTATGTGCTGGACAATATGTCGACCTACTTCATCCGGCCGGTACAAATTGAGCATTCTGTAATTGTTATGCCGAAGCTGCTGGAGAGCAGCCGCCGGACCTGCAAGATCGAGATTGAGATCAGCCACCAGGACACGCTTGTAGCCAAGGCTGTGCTGATGCTGCAATCGATCGACCACGGATAAGGGCGACTGGCTCTGAAGGTACAGGTTCCGGAGATGAATTATAAATAAAAGGGGACCGTGCACCTCCGTACAAATGTAGCGCAGCATGGTGGGTGGGCTAGTCAGAGTCAGAGCAAGGCGCGTCCTCACGTCCTACCTTTAAAGCTTGGCTCAAAGTAGGCCCTGAGCTTACCTCTGATTTATCTGGAAATTATACCGTTAATGCTGCCCCTTTCAAGGGTTTTGCTCGAATTAAAGGGAAATTCTCCAGCTATTTTTCCCTTGTATAAGAAAATCCAGAGGGATCATTGAGATTAACAGGAGTATTTCCGTTATTTTTTGGAAACCCTCTATTTTCGGAAAATTAACGGGAGAATATCCAGTTATTTAAGCGCTGAATGACATCCATTTCTACTTTACCGGATCTGCACGGCTGAAGGCCGAATGGTTCTGGCTTACTCATCATTTGCTCAAGCAGGGGAGGGCGCCGACCAGAACATGGGAGGGCGTCAACCAGAACAGGGGGCGCCGACCGCAACAGGGGAGGGCGTCGACCACAACAGGGGAGCGTCGACCAAAAATAGAACATGGCGGGTTCAGGAATTCTCCTGAGCACCGCCATGTTCTATTTTTCGCATTATTTTTTAAGCTGATGGACATCTCACCAAGGAATATACCTAGTTTGGGACAGCCCCATTTAACGTATGCATTCTGCTCTTAATCAGCGTTTAGAGCTCGCAGAGTGCGCTGTGGCCTTGTCTTCGGCCGCTATCTTGAGACGGCTGTAATGCCCGAAGCTGCGCAGTCCCGAGAACAGATTGAAGATGCCGATGATCAGGAAGGCAGCCTCGACAATGATGCCGACGGTGGAGCCGCGGTAGAGGAACATGGACATCATGGCCAAGGTTAAGAGCATCGCGCCCAGCAGCATATTCATGAAGGATTTTTTGAGTCCGCGATCCACGGGGTCCGTGCTGCGGCGGGAGGCGAAGCTGTAGTAGGCCGCGCCTATAACGAAGGCGACCAGCAGAATGAATAGTGTGTACTTGACGAACATAATCATGGTCAGGCAGCTCCTTTTCAGGTCTACGAGAGTCGGTTTGCAGGGTTCGAGGATGAACGCCTGCCGCTGCCTTTTATTGTATCATGATTGTCCTCAGCTGCGCTTGTAAGGATTAATTTCCACCCAGATTTGCAGCACGCCTTCCATGACGAGCATTGTGCGGATGCGTACGGCATATTCCTTCTCCCGCACAATGTAGATCTTTCCGTCCAGCAGAAGGCGGGCCAGCTTGCCATCAGTATCAATTTCGAACATGCTGCGGCCACGCATCGGTGCGAGGTCCTTGCTCATTTTACTGATGATCTCCTTCACGATGGCCGGATCCATCACGGGTTCGCCTTCTTTGATCTTGCCTTCCTCAGCGCGCAGCTTGATCTCCCGGATAACCGTAGAGCTATTGTTGTATTTCTTGAGAGTCTGAATATCTTTGCGGTATTGATCAATCTGGAGTAGCAGATCCTGATTCTGCAGCCACAACACATTATAGGTCATATGAAAAATCGCGTTGTATACAACACCCCCTACGACCATCCCAACCACAAACACGGCGGTAATCTGGGAGAAGCGGCGGTAGCGGTGAAAGGGCGGAATCCTCACCTCACTGCCCCCTGCCGCAGACCCATTTGACCAGTTCACTTCCCATATGAGCGCCGAGGAAAGCGAATCCCAGATACAGGACCTGCTTGATGGCGGGGGATAGGTTACCGCCCAGCATGTTGCTCTCGATGACCCGCATGGGATCGATCGTTCCACCCACTGCGGCGGCAAGCGCCCAGATTTTGATCCGGTCAGCAACCTCCAGCATTGTCAGTGTTGGCGGCTGGAGGGAGACGACAGCACCGATGCCCCCGAGCATCGCCCCGCCCAGGACAATGCCGCAGGCAATAAAGAAATCAAGGATGGCCTTGCTCAAAAAAATGCTCATATTAGCCCCTTTCTGGAACGCAGCCATCCTCTGACTCGGCCTGTCCCTATGCTCTCTCTCCATTCTATGGGCGTGTCCCCCTCTAATATGATAAAATAGTTTCATAATTATGTTTGATTTTTGGAGTGGAAGGAAGTGGGATCATGAGCTCTTTCGTGCATTTGCATGTGCACAGCGAATACAGTTTACTGGACGGAGCGGCGCGGATTACCGATCTTGTGCGCCGGGCCAGCGAATACGGCATGACATCGCTGGCGCTTACGGATCATGGAGTGATGTACGGGGCCATTCCCTTTTATAAAGCTTGCCTAGCGAAAGGCATCAAACCTATCATCGGCTGCGAAGCCTATTTGACGGCTGGTTCACGCCGGGAGCGGGGTAGCCGCAAGGACCAGCCCATTTATCATTTGATCCTGCTCGTTAAGAACGAGATCGGGTACCGAAACTTGATGAAGCTGGTCTCTATCGGACATCTGGAGGGCCATCACTATAAACCGCGGATAGATATGGATGCCCTTGCCGCACATGCGGAGGGCATTATTTGTCTCAGTGCTTGTCTGGGTGGTGAAGTACCGCAGCATCTGCTGCATGGCAGGGATGAAGAAGCGCGCCGGGCGGCGCTGCGGTATAAAGAGATTTTTGGCGAAGACTTTTATCTAGAGCTGCAGGATCATGGCATTGCGGAGCAGAAGCGCGTGAATCCGAAGCTGATTGCGCTTGCTGCGGAATGCGACATTCCCCTTGTGGCAACCAATGATGCCCATTATCTGACCAAAGCGGATGCTGAGGTGCAGGATGTACTGATCTGTATCGGCACTGGCAAGACCGTGGATGACGAGGAGCGGCTGAAGATTGGCTCCAATCAGCTGTATCTGAAGAGCGGAGAAGAGATGGCGGCCTTGTTCCCGCATGTGCCGCAGGCTATTGCCAACACGGCTGTGATTGCAGACAAGTGCAATCTGGAGCTGGTCTTTGGCAATCACATTTTGCCAGCATACTCGCCATTGCCGGAAGGGATGGATACTGCTTCCTATTTGCAGCAGCTCTGCGGAAAGGGACTTGAGGAACGGTACGGAGATACGCCATTGTGGGAATCGCCGGAACAAAGAAAGCAAGCCGAAGAGAGACTGGCCTATGAACTGGGTGTCATCGGGAACATGGGCTTTAGCGATTATTTCCTAATTGTGTGGGACTTTATCGCTTATTGTCACCAGAAGGGTATTGCCACCGGGCCGGGCCGGGGTTCCTCCGCAGGCAGCCTGACAGCCTATGTGCTGCGGATTACCGATGTTGACCCGCTTAAATATAATTTGCTCTTTGAGCGCTTTCTGAATCCTGAACGGATCACCATGCCGGATATCGATATCGATTTTAGCGACGAACGGCGTGACGAGGTTATCAGCTATGTCGTGGATAAATACGGCAGTGAGCATGTGGCGCAGATCATTACGTTCGGTACGATGGCTGCACGGGCGGCAGTGCGCGACGTGGGCCGGGTGCTCAACCTGCCTTACGGCGAGGTGGATAAGGCTGCGAAGCTTATTCCGGGTCAACTCGGCATCAGCATTGCCCGGGCGCTGGAGACATCCCCGGATCTGAAGGCGATGTATGAGACTAACCTGAGAACACGGGAACTGCTGGATATGGCGATGAAGGTCGAGGGTATGCCACGCCACGCTTCGACCCATGCTGCAGGGGTTGTGATCTCCAAGGGACCGCTGACGGATGCAGTACCGCTACAAGAGGGCAATGAAAGTACAGCCTTGACGCAGTATTCCATGGAGCATTTGGAGAGCGTTGGTTTGTTGAAAATGGACTTTCTGGGCCTGCGGACCTTGTCGATTATTGAGCGGACGATGAACTGGATCAAGGAAATGACTGGCAGTCCACCTGATTTCCGGTTGATTCCAGACAATGATCCCGGGACTTATGAAATGCTGGGAGCCGGGGAGACCACAGGGGTCTTTCAACTGGAATCGGCTGGTGTCAGACGGGTGCTGAAGGATCTGAGACCAAGCGGTTTTGAGGATGTAATTTCAGTTCTCGCGCTGTACCGTCCGGGTCCAATGGAGTTCATTCCGAAGTTTATCGCCGGCAAGCATGGTCATATAGAGGTGGAATTCCCGCATGCTGATCTGGCGCCGATTTTGTCGGATACGTACGGCATCATTGTCTATCAGGAACAGATTATGCAGATTGCCTCCCTGATGGCAGGCTTCTCGCTTGGAGAGGCAGATCTGCTGCGCCGTGCGGTGTCGAAGAAGAAGCGGGAGACGCTGGACAAGGAACGCAGTCACTTTGTGCAGGGCAGTCTGAAGCAGGGTTACACCGAAGAGGATGCCAACGCCGTATATGACATGATCGTGCGCTTTGCGGATTACGGCTTCCCGCGCGCTCACGCAGCCGCTTATGGTGTACTGGCTTTCCAGACAGCTTATCTGAAGCACCATTATCCGGTGCAGTTCATGGCATCCATGCTGACTGCAGTGATGGGAACCCACCGGAAGGTGGCGGAATACGTGCTGGAATGCCGCCGGATGGGAATCGGTGTTACGCCGCCGGATGTCAACGAGAGCGGCGTGCTGTTCACTCCGGTGTCTGGTGAGGACGCGGGGCATATCCGCTTCGGCCTTGCCGCTGTGAAGAATGTCGGCACACTGGCCGTGGAGAATATTATGGAGACCCGCAAGGAGCGTCCGTTCGACAGTTTGCTCGATTTTTGTCGACGTGTGGATCTGCGGGTCTGCAACAAGCGGGTGGTGGAATCGCTGGTGCAGGCCGGTGCTTTCGATCGTCTTCCTGGGCATCGGGCTCAGCTTTTGGCTATGTTGGATGAGACAGTGGATGCGGCAGTAAAATGGCGCAAGGAGCGGGACGAACTGCAGATCCAGTTGTTCGATGATCTGGTCGAGACTCCCAATTGGGAGATTCGCTACCCTGATATCCCTCGGTTCTCAGTAGGACAGCAGCTGGAGCTGGAGCGCGAGCTGCTGGGCTTGTACCTGTCCGGCCACCCGCTGGACGACAGTGCAGGCTTGCTGGAAGAGCAGGGCATCCAGCGGCTGATGGACCTCAGCGAAGTCCCGGACGAGAGTCAGACTGTCACGGCCGGAATGGTCGTGTCTGTTAAGGAAATTACGACGAAGGCGGGCAAGGCCATGGCCTTCATCGAGTGGGAAGATCAGATCGAGCGCTGCGAGGTCGTATTGTTCCCCGAGGTGTGGAAGCGAAGTCGCAGCCTGATCGATAAAGGCGCGCTGCTTGCCCTCCGGGCCAAGGTGCAGCAGGAAGACGAAGGCTTCAAGCTGCTCGCCGAGGAGGTCGCGCCGCTCTCGGGTGATGCGCTGCGCGGTCTGCTGCAGCGCCGCAATGCTGCCGCGGCCCGCACGCAGGGCGGGGGCCGCTCCGCAGCTGCGGGGCGGACGGCAGGTTCCGCGCCGTCCCGCGGCCCTGCGGCCGCAAGTGCCGTCGGCGCCGCCGGTGGACCGGCCGGAGCGCCTCCAGCCCCCCCGCCGTCGGCGCCTGCGCCAGCGCCGGGGGGGCCTGTGGCCTCCGGACAGAGCCGTCCGCCGGCCACAGAGAACGGTCAGCGCGTGTTCATCAAGATCACGCCGCATACCGAGGAGTCAGGCTTGCTGCCGCGCCTGAACGGGCTGCTTCAGGCCCATCCGGGGCCTGTGGCAACCGTGCTGTTCTACGAGCGCTCGCAGAAGCTGCTCGCGCTCAGTGACAGCTACCGGATCGATCCCTCTCCGGCCCTGCTCACAGCCATTGAAAGCATGCTGGGTGCAGGTACAGTGAGAATAAAATAAGAACATTTCACTCCTTTTTCGCATACATTTAGGAAACCACATGGCATATCCTGTGCGGAAAGGGGAACATCATCATGTCATATCAGGAGTTTGCAATAGATTTACTGGAGAGCCGAGGCGTAACCTTGTCGTCCATCGCCAAAATTGTATATACCTTGCAGTCTGCATACTATCCCGCCTTAACGGAGGAAGAGTGCCTTTCAAGTGTGAGAGCGGTCCTTGGCAAGCGGGAGGTACAGTATACGCTGATGACAGGAATTGCACTGGATGAGCTGGCGGAGCAGAAACAATTGCCGCAGCCGCTGCAAGCTGTGCTGGAAGCCGATGAATCGCTGTACGGGGTGGACGAGACGCTAGCGCTTGGCATTACCAGCGTGTACGGGATGATCGGTCTCACCGGATTTGGGTACCTGGATAAAATAAAGCTTGGCATTATCGGCCAACTGAACGATGATAAAGGCAGGATTCATGTGTTCATGGATGACCTCGTGGCGGGCATTGCCGCGGCGGCCTCTGCGCGGATTGCACACCGTCACGAAGGGGCAAAAGTCTATCCTGGCCCTACTGGCAGCGACCAATAAACAACGGATGATTCAGAGCTTACCGGTCTGCCCTGGTCTTCCATTCCTGGCGGGTGTCCTGTTGCGGGGAAAAAGAGAACTGTGTTATCATGATTCCATTATACGGGATACGGGTGGGAATTAAGATTGGGGAGGCCTTGCAGGGCATGTGGACGGTAATCTATATCGCGCCAACCGCCAGAGTGGCGGATATGATTCAGAGCAAGCTTACGGAAGAAGGATTTCTGGTGAAATGCCGTCCGGTAAATATGTCCAAGCAGCAGTTTGAGATTCTGGTGCCTTCAGGGGAACTTGAAGAAGTGCAGGAAGTCCTTAATCTGATTTTGCATCCCTGAATGATTATTTATAAAGCAGATATGACAGCGGCAAGCTGCATAACTCAAATAAACGGCTGAAGAGGTGCGACCCTTGTTCAAAGATTTATTTCAGAAAAAACGGAAGTACGCGACGATTCCTTCAGAGCGTCTGGAGCGAAGCGGCGGCCCGGTGGAAGGCGAACGCCCCAAACGGGAGATTCCTGAAGGACTGATGAGCAAGTGCAGCAAGTGCGGCACGATCCAGTACAGCAAGGAACTGGAGAAGAACCTCAAGGTCTGCCCGTCCTGCGGGTACCATATGCGACTGAACGCTTCTGAGCGTGTAGCAATTACACTTGACCCGGAAGGGTTTATTGAGTTTGACAGCGAGATGACTTCTGTTGATCCACTGGAGTTTCCAGGTTACGCTACCAAGCTGGAGCAACAACAGCTGAAGACAGGACAACCCGATGCCGTCATTACCGGGCAGGGATCCATTGAAGGCCAGCCAGTCATTGTAGCGGTGATGAATTTCGAGTTCTTCACCGGAAGTATGGGTTCGGTTGTCGGAGAGAAAATTACCCGCGCTATTGAAGAGGCGACGGAGAGAAGACTACCGCTCTTGATCTTCTCGACCTCTGGCGGTGCGCGGATGCAGGAGAGCATTCTCAGTCTGATGCAGATGGCGAAGACCAGTGCTGCACTGGCTCGCTTTAGCGAAGTCGGAGGGCTGTACATTTCCATTATCACCGACCCGACAACCGGCGGTGTATCCGCAAGTTTTGCCAGCCTTGGCGATATTATTATAGCGGAGCCGGGAGCTGTCTTCGGCTTTGCCGGACGGATTGTAATTGAGCAGACGATCCGCCAGAAGCTGCCGGATGATTTCCAGACGGCAGAGTTTAACCTGCAGCACGGCCAGCTGGATCTGGTGGTACACCGCAAGGAAATGCGTGCCACACTCTCCAAGCTGCTGGAGCTGCATAATGTGAAAGGGGGAGTTTAGGTGGCAGGAGAGTTGCCTTTTGAATTGCCCCTGGTTGAAATGCGTAAAAAAATCGCTGAGTTGAAGCAATTTGGTGAAGAGAAGGGTATCGATTTCAGCGATGAGGTTGCACGTCTGGAAGATCGTTACCGGGTGCTGGAGAACGAGGTGTACTCCAATATTTCTCCATCCCAAAAAATGCACCTGGCCCGGCATCAAGGCCGGCCGACTTCGCTGGATCTGATCAATCTGATCTTTACTGATTTCATCGAGCTGCACGGTGACCGGATGTTCGGTGATGATCTGGCTGTCGTAGGCGGGATCGCCAAGCTGAATGGCCTGCCAGTGACCGTAGTGGGGCAGCAGCGGGGGAAGGACACGAAGGATAATATCCAGCGCTTCTTCGGCAGTGCCCACCCGGAGGGCTTCCGCAAGGCGCTGCGGCTGATGAAGCAGGCGGATAAGTTCAAGCGTCCAATCATCACATTTGTGGATACCAAAGGCGCCTATCCCGGCAATACCGCTGAGGAAAGAGGTCAGTCCGAAGCGATTGCCCGCAATTTGCTGGAGATGTCCCAACTTAGTGTTCCTGTAATCTGTGTGGTGATTGGTGAAGGCGGCAGCGGAGGTGCACTCGCGCTGGCTGTCGGGAATCGCGTACTGATGCTGGAGCATGCCATCTATTCAGCGATTTCCCCGAATGGTGCGGCGTCCATCCTGTGGAAAGATGCCTCCAAGGCAGATGTGGCAGCTGAAGCGATGAAGATTACAGCGGACGATTTGCTCGCCATGGAGGTTATCGAGGAGATCGTGCCGGAGCCGAAAGGCGGCGCACATCGTGATTACGAGGCGACGGCAGTAGCGATCAAGGATGCGCTGTGGCGTCATTTGCAGGAGCTGTCGGATCTGGATTGCGGCGAACTGAAAGAGGATCGTTATCTTAAGTTCCGCAAAATCGGCGAGTTTTCCGAAGCCCAGCAGGAGCAATTGGTACTGGAAGAAGAAGTGCTTAGCAAGGAGTAATACCCTGCTTTTTATTTGCACTTTCTGACATATTATAATTTTGGAGCGCCACGTTGCTGGAAGTTTCCATTAACCATTTTATACCATTGAAATAATCCTGGTGTCATGCCGGGATTATTTTTATTTTGAGGGCATTTTCTGAAAATTCGACGTGAAATTACAGCAAAAAGACGCTGGAACATTGATTTTGTGTCTGAGTTGCAGTAATATTCATAAGGGCGAAGTAAAAGGTACATGTGATAAAGTTCCTATTCAAACCACAAGCCTTATAGTAGATTCTGTAGTTGGAAAAAGTGAGACAGAGAGAACGAAAAAACGGAGGATAACCTAATGCGGAAAAGTAAAATTGTATGTACGATCGGTCCTGCTAGTGAATCGTTGGAGAATATCAAAAAATTGATTTTGGCTGGTATGAATGTAGCCCGTCTGAACTTCTCCCACGGCGATTTCGAAGAGCACGGAAACCGGATTAAAACCATCCGTCAGGCATCTGCGGAACTGAACAAGACGGTTGCAATCCTGCTCGATACCAAAGGACCGGAGATTCGCACAGGCAAGCTGGAAGTAGAACCAATTGAACTGGTACAAGACGAGTATCTGACACTGACTACGGAAGAAATTTTGGGTAACCAAAACCGTATCTCTATCACATACAGCGAACTTCCTAACGATGTTCAAGTGGGTTCCACAATTCTGATCGACGACGGCCTGATCGGCTTGACTGTTGTCGACATTCAAGGCACAGAAATCAAGACCCGTATTGTCAACGGCGGAACGATTAAGAGCAAGAAAGGTGTTAACGTGCCTGGAGTTGCTATCTCGTTGCCTGGTATTACGGAAAAAGACACCAACGATATCATTTTTGGGATCGAGCAGGACATTGATTTTATCGCCGCTTCCTTCGTTCGCAAAGCTAGCGACGTTCTGGAAATCCGCGAGTTGCTTGAGAAGCACAACGCTTCCCACATTCAAATCATTTCCAAAATCGAAAACCAACAAGGTGTTGACAACCTTGATGAAATTTTGGCAGTTTCCGACGGCCTGATGGTTGCCCGTGGTGACCTTGGTGTGGAAATCCCTGCTGAAGATGTGCCATTGGCTCAAAAGCTGATGATCAAAAAATGCAACGTGGCTGGCAAACCAGTTATCACAGCTACTCAAATGCTGGATTCCATGCAACGTAACCCGCGTCCTACCCGCGCTGAAGCAAGTGACGTAGCGAACGCAATCTTCGACGGAACGGATGCAATCATGCTCTCCGGCGAAACTGCTGCAGGGAAATATCCAGTTGAATCTGTACTGACTATGTCCCGTATTGCTGAGAAAGCGGAATCCGCTCTGGATTACCGTGAAATCTTCAATAAACAGCAATTTGCACAAGAAACAACTGTAACTGAAGCGATCAGCCAATCCGTTGCGATCTCCGCACTGGACTTGAACGCTAAGGCAATCATTTCTTCCACGGTAACTGGTCATACTGCACGTGTAGTTTCCAAATACCGTCCAAAAGCACCTATCATTGCCGTGACAACACAAGAGAGAACTATGCGTCAATTGTCTCTGGTATGGGGCGTAACACCGGTTTACGGACAAGTAGCAACCTCTACGGACGAGCTGCTTGAAACGGCACTTAAAGGTGGTAAAGATTCCGGTCTGGTACAAGGCGGCGATCTCGTCGTGATTACTGCAGGTATTCCACTGGGCCGTTCCGGTTCCACAAACCTGGTTAAAGTGAGCCAAATTCCTAACTAATAAGGCTGTATGGGGCTTGCCCCTACCGCAGGTTGATCCATGTCAAAAAGCAATGGTGCATGCACCATTGCTTTTTTTTCAAAGTATAGCCCCATATGCATGGGGTTATTTTCACGTCCGGATTGCTATGATTTGTGGTATCCTAGTGGGGCCGATGTCTAGGAATGGAGCGAGATCGAACGGAGCTACCCATACAGGGGGACGGTCTTTTGTGCCGGTAGATTCTTCTGACGGTAAAAGCATCGCCACAGGCGCTGGGACAAGAAGGTATAGCAATCGTGATCTTGTTCTGGAGCATAATTCCGCCCTGTGCCGGTGTGAGCTTCACTCGTTTGCCGTTGATCCGGCACCGATTGAAGGGAACTTGGCTTACACGGGCGAGCGCCGTAATTCGTCCGCTAACCTTTGGGGCTTCCAAAATCCATTCGGCGGAGCTTTGCGGTCCGGTGTAGCACTGGTGAGTTCGAAAGATCCATTTCCGGGTCAGATTACGGAGCGTGATGCACCATTTAGTACGGCTGATCTTGATGATGCTGGCCTGCATGGAATCACCGGGTGATACCGGTAGTGGAATAATAGTCTCAAATGCCGGTAGGATTTCCCACCAGGCATAATAATGCGCTTTTCCGTTCTCGAAGGTATGACCTGTCCCCGTCTGAATCAGGTTGCTGTTCCCGAAGCCGTCAATGCCAATCCAGGCAGACGAATAGGCTGCACGGGCGGAGGGCTTGACGAAGGGAACATGCCATTCGCCGGAAATTCGATGATAGGCTCCTTTTTTACCCCTGATCGCATATCCGCTCCAGTTACTGGAGGACCAGCCGAACCCTTTGTTGCGAGCCTGTGATATATATTTTTTATCTTTAATACAGGGCTGATGGCGCTTGACAGAAATGCTATGATTCATAGATTCACCACCTTCATTGGTTCTGTTGTATCTAATGCACCAAAGAAATACGAGGCATGGGTGTTCCGTTAAAAATAGGATGGAGAGGACTTTTGGCATACATGGAAAAACTTCTGAAGCTGCGCAGCTTCTATCTCTTTCTGGGGCTGGCTGGCGGCTCATTCGGCTCGTATCTCACGCTGCTGCTCGTCCACAACGGGCTTGACAGCAGCCAGATTGGCATGCTGATGGCCACTGGCACCTTGATCGCTATTGTGATCCAGCCGATGTGGGGCATTATTTCCGACCGGTATAACCAGACACGGCTTGTGCTTATCCTAAGTGTAGCTGTACCGGCTGTGTTGGCTGTTTTTTATCAGTCCGAATACTTCTTCGTACTGCTCCTGGTATATACCATTGCCACGATATTCTCCTCCACACAGGCCCCTATCGCCGATTCTTACGCCATTGCGGCAGCGAATAGGGTGGGATCAAGCTATGGCAGCATTCGCCTCATGTTGAGTATAGGAGCAGCTGTAGGCGGGTATCTGGGTGGCAGATACATCACTGCGTTCTCTGTGTCGACGATTTGGCTGCCGTTTATGCTGTTCAATCTGGTTGCGGTCCTGATTGCCTTGACGTTGCCTAAGCAAGCTGATGAAAATCATATGATGAGCCAGTCCTTCTCCCAAGGAGTGCGCAAGTTGCTCGGCAACCGGGTGTTTCTAGCCTTTCTTGGCGGCAGTTTTCTTGTCAATCAGACGATGGCTGCGTTCGGAACCTATTTCGTGCTTGCTTTCAAAACAGTCGGCGGCTCCACCAGCTCTGCCGGTATTGCTTTGTTTATTGCCTCTGTCACTAATGTGCCATCCATGCTGTACGCCTCCAAGGTGATCCGCAGATTGGGCCGGGAACGCACACTGCTGATCGGGGCGCTAATATATGTGCTGCGCTGGGGCATTCAAGTGGCATTTCCGTATCCGTCAGTTATGATCGGGGTACAGGTGCTGCATGGGTTGTCGTTTGGTCTGTTCTATATTTCAGCGGTGGAATATGTATCACAGATTACTTCGGCAGACATGCAGGCTACAGGGCAAAGTGTGTTCAGTATGGTTTTCTCCGGATTTGCCGGGATCGTCGGCAACCTGCTGAACGGATTTCTGTTGAATCAGGGTGGGGTTATGGCGATGAATGTAGCGTGCATGGTAAGCTCAGCGGCAGGCGCAGTTTTGCTTATTTATGTATCAAGGAGTGCGCGGCGGAAAATCAATATACCCGCAAAAGGGCTTAGTGCCTGACGTCAGCGTATTTTTATTAAATAGAGAGAGGAGCATTTCCTTATGGCTTCACGTGATCTGGGAACATCCAGCCCTTGGTACGGAACAGTTTTCCGTGTCCGTTATCAGGAAACTGATCAAATGCGCGTGGTCTACCATGCCAATTACTTGAACTGGTTCGAGACCGGCCGTACGGAGATGTTTCGCCAGCTTGGCTTTACGTACCGGGATCTTGAAGATAGAGGGGTACTTCTTCCTGTCACCTCTGCAGATTTGCAATTTAAAAGTCCGGCGCGCTATGATGATCTTATTCTCGTGTGCGCACGCCTGACGACCTTTTCACAGCTGAGAGTCGTTTACGAATATGAAATTCGGCGGCTGCCTAAGGAAGGGAGTAATTCTGTCGGTGATCCTGACTTTTATGTAGGGATGAAGGCGCCGCTTTATGCGGGTAATCACCCCGGTGAACTGCTGGTTACAGGCTCTACAAGCCATGTCTGGCTGAACCGGGAATGGAAGCCTACAAGGCTGGACAGAGCCCTTCCGGAGCTGTTTCACGCGATTACAGGGACGCTGCGGGAAAAGGGGGGATCAGTATGATGAGGAACAAATGGCTGTGGGCTGCATTATTTATTATCCCGGCCGTGGAATTATTCGGGTTTATCTATGTTGCAGATTTTCTCGGCGCACCCAAAACATTGCTGCTGATGCTGACAACCTCAGTGATCGGCCTTGTGATGATGCGATTTGAAGGAAAGAAAGTGCTGCAGGACAGCAAACGGCATGTGGAGGAGGGGCGTGTCCCCGGCCGCACCATGCTGGACGGCTTATGTATTTTTTTCGGCGGGCTGATGTTGATTCTGCCGGGCTTCATCACCGATATCATTGGATTTACACTGGTGTTTCCATTGACACGGCCGTTATATCGGACCTTTCTCCTGCGATGGATTGAGAAAAAAATGAAGAACGGCACCTTCACGTATTACCGCCGATAATCGGCTTGGCCTGACGGGCTGTGCGGAGAAGAACGCATAGTCCGTAAGTCTGATCATTCGTTGTGAATGAAGCAGGAGAAGAAGAAACGATAGAAGCAATAGGGATTAGTTGTAATTTTGTACCACTCATAAAATGAATTTTCGCGCGTGCAAAAGGCCCCCATCCTCCAGAATTGTGGAAGAACAGGGGCCTTTTGTTCAGAGTCCGTGCTCTTGCTAAGAGCAGATTACGAGATAATTAAAGTGAAATTAATATTCAAACAGAAGACCGCGTGTTTTTTTGGTGAAGTTAGGATTTAGGATGCAAGCTTCCTAGTACCTGCACCTCTATTTTTAACAGCGAAAAATGGTCTATCCTCCCAAATAAGAGCATTTTTGTACCTTATTTTTCGAAAAAATAAGTAAATGAGGGAAATAAGGGCATTATTGTATCTTATTTACGAAAAATCATGCTGAAAGGGGCTATTGTGGAAGAATTAAGGTACAATATTGCCTTTAATCTCCACCTAACCCATAGCTGCAAAAGATTTAAGGTGCAAAAATGTCCTTAATTACATTTCGGTAACATTATAATTCTTCGCCTAGCCTAAGAATCGATGTCGCTCCGGTGAGGATAGCACTTTTGGTTGCACTTGCCTTTAGATTTCTTATATTTTACTGCTTGTAGTGGTTTAAATCTAGAGAAAACTATGTTTGCGGCTGGATTCCCTATAGAAAGCTTTCAGGCGAACGCTTTCGCTCACACAGTTTCCGATTACTATTCTCAATCTCCGATCTTCACCCCCGATCTATGCATCATCCATCTTTCCGCAGTATTCCCGCTTACCGCAGCATACCCCACGTTCCGGGGCATACCCCACGTTCCTGGGCATACCCCGCACTCCTGAGCATACCCCGCGTATCTGAGCTACCCCGCGTTTTAGCTACCCCGCGTATCTGAGCTACCCCGCGTATCTGAGCTACCCCGCGTTTTGAGCTACCCCGCGTATCTGAGCTACCCCGCGTTTCTGAGCTACCCCGCGTATCTGAGCTACCCCGCGTATCTGAGCTACCCCGCGTATCTGAGCTACTCCGCGTTTCTGAGCTACTCCGCGTTTCTGAGCTACCCCGCGTTTCTGAGCTACCCCGCACTCCTGAGCATCCCACACTTTTCTCATCGTTTCTTTCCATCCATACTCCCATCTTCATTTTCATCCTATCATTTACTTTGCACGCTCTGAGACTGCTTACCTTCATTGGAACCAGTCCGTGACCATGGTTCGCATGTGCTGGGCATTAGCCTGCAACAATTTGCGTTCACCGGAGCGAGCCCATGACTATGGTTCACATGTGCTGGGCATCAGCCTGCAACAACTGGTATTTATCGGAGCCGACCGCTGACAATGTAGTTGTGCAACACGTGGAAAACACCGGCCCGATTGAAAGCATTTAACATCACAAGGAGGACAGGGCCGAGTATCAGTCCCAGCATCCCAAACAGTTGAAGGCCGGCGAACATGCCGATCAGCATGGCGAGCGGATCAAGCCCGACGCTGCTGGCGAGGACCTTCGGCTCCAGTACCTGGCGGGTAATGAGAATGATCCCGTAGAGCACCGACAGGCCGATACCAAGTGCCAGATTGCCGGTCATGTAGGAATAGACTAACCAGGGAATCATAACGATGCCCACCCCAAGATAGGGAAGCAGATCGACAATACCGATCATGAGCCCGATAGCAAACGCTGACTTCACACCCAGCACCACTAAACCGGCAATGACAATGACTGCGGTGATAGAGATCAGGATAAACTGTGCCCGGATGTAACCGAACAATGCCTTGCGCAGATCCTGCCAAATATCCGAGACGGGCTTGAGCAGCGGCGCAGGCAACCATTTGGTTATTCGACCGTTATGACGCTCCCAACTGGTGCTGAGGAAGAATGCAGCCAGGACGACCACAACGGTAATGGTGCCGACGCTGGGCAGGGCGGAGATCAGTTTCAGAATGATGTTGAAGAACCCTGTCACGAGTTGGGTCACAGCGTAACCGACCGTTTCGGTGGTACGGCTAATATTGCTGTCGATGGTGGCGTGATAGCCGGGATTGTCCTGATAGAACTGGTTGATTTGGTTGATAATATTCTGAATACTGGCGTTGCGGCTCCAGGATAGTAACAGTTCCCGCCACTGGTCAGTATGTAAATTGAAGGTCTGCAGCAGCACGATCAGCTCCTTGACGAGCCGTGTAATCAGTGCGGTCAGTACCAGAGCGGTACCTCCAATATAAAATAGCAGCGACAGCGAGACGGCGAGCCACCCGGGAAGCTTTAGATCCTTAAGCAGAAGTACCAGCGGGTGCATGATATAGGCGAGCAGCCAGGCCAGCAGCAGAGGGTAGAGGAGGGGGAGCAATACATAGGTGGCCAGCACCAAGATGACGGCAGCCAGAACTACCCACAGGCCGCGCAGGACTCTTTTTAGCACCAGTCGGTCCATATGTGGTACCTCCTTTTCTCTGGCGCAAGGGTAACCTTGCAGGATGGGAATGCTCGTACTATGTATATTCATGGAGCAACGATAAAGACTAAAAACAGCAGATGAAAAGGATGAAAAAATCGCCCCTATACACTGAAAGCGTAATCATGAAACAGTGTTTCATATTTATTTTTCTATCTCTCCGATAAAATCATTTGATGCGCGGGTAAGCTTCCACGTTGTTCACATAACCGTCAAAATCCGTTATGATGATTATATGATGTACTTCGAGGCGTTTCTTTCTCCGCATACGACCGTTTTTAATGCCTTTATTACCTAATGTTTTAATCCTTCAAATTGTAAATGTTTTCATGAACCCTAATGGCGTTTATACCCTTGTTGGCAAAGGAGAGATGTACTATGACAGCTATCAAAGGCCTGGAAGGCATCGTCGCAACCACTTCTTCCATCAGCTCGATTGTGGATGGTGTGCTCACGTACCGCGGGTACGATATTGACGATCTTGCGGAACATGCTACTTTTGAAGAAACCGCTTTTTTGCTATGGTTTGGCAAGCTACCGACAGCCGCTGAGCTGCAGGTGTTGCAGCGTGATCTTAGTGCATTCGCACCGGTTCCGGAGCAGGTTATTGCCCAAATGAAGCTGTATCCCAAAGATGCCAGCACAATGGCTGCACTGCGTTCTGCGGTCTCAAGCCTCGCCCTTTATGATGAGTCGGCAGACGATATGAGCCGTGAAGCTAACCGAATCAAGGCGGTGAAGCTGCAGGCACAAATTCCGACTCTTGTTGCTGCACTGTCACGTATCCGCAAAGGACTGGAGCCTGTAGCACCGAAGGAAGGCGTCTCCATAGCCGAGAACTTCCTGTATATGCTCCGTGGCCAGGACCCGGATGAGATTTCTGTCAAAGCGCTGGACACTGCGCTGGTGCTGCATGCTGACCATGAGCTCAATGCGTCCACTTTTGCTGGGCGTGTGACTGTAGCAACCCTTTCAGATATCTACTCTGGCGTTACCTCCGCGATCGGTGCCTTGAAAGGCCCGTTGCACGGTGGAGCGAATGAAGCCGTTATGAAGATGCTGGAGGAAATTGGCGGTATTGAATCCGTAGAGCCTTACGTGCGCGGCAAGCTGGAGCGTCGTGAGAAGATTATGGGCTTCGGGCACCGTGTCTACAAGAACGGAGATCCTCGCGCCAAGCACCTGATGAAGATGTCCCGGGAGCTTGGAACTATGAAAGGCAATACTGAGCTGTACGAAATGTCAGTGAAGATCGAAGAATTGATCACCGGCGAGAAGGGCCTGAGACCTAACGTCGATTTCTATTCCGCTTCCGTCTATACCCAGCTGGGCATTGAGCGTGAACTGTTCACGCCGATCTTTGCCATCAGCCGGACATCGGGATGGACAGCGCATATCCTGGAGCAATATGAGGATAACCGCCTGATTCGTCCGCGTGCAGAGTACACCGGTCTGCTAGAGCAGACATACGTTCCGGTCGACGAAAGATAGGGCGGCCTTGCAGGCCGCTCCTCTCTTTTAGTAGAATTAGAGCCAAGCGTACGCGCCGTAATTTTTAAAGTATATGATTCATATCACAAAATATTGGGAGGAGTACACACAAATGTTGAAACTGGAAAAATACGAATTGCCGACAGAGGGCGAACAAATTACGATAGAGGACGGCAAGCTGGTTGTTCCGAATACGCCGATCATTCCATTCATTGAAGGCGACGGCACAGGCCGTGACATTTGGAAAGCCTCCAAACGAGTACTCGATGCTGCGGTAGCTAAGGCTTACGGCGGTTCGAAGCAGATTGCCTGGTACGAAGTTTTTGCCGGCGAGAAAGCCTTCAATACATATGGTGAATGGCTGCCGAACGATACACTGGAAGCGATCCGCGAATATATTGTAGCGATCAAGGGTCCACTTACGACGCCAATCGGCGGCGGTATCCGCTCCCTGAACGTGGCCCTGCGCCAGGAGCTGGATTTGTATACATGTCTGCGTCCAGTACGTTATTTTGAAGGCGTGCCTTCCCCTGTAAAACGTCCTGAACTGGTAGATATGGTTATTTTCCGTGAGAATACGGAAGATATTTATGCTGGTATCGAGTATCAGGAAGGTTCGGCAGAAGTGAAGAAAGTGATCGAATTCCTGCAAAAAGAGATGAACGTGAACAAGATCCGCTTCCCGGAAACTTCCGGTATCGGCATCAAGCCAGTATCCTCCGAAGGTTCCAAGCGCTTGGTGCGCGCTGCTGTAGAGTATGCAATCAAGCACGGACGCAAGAGCGTTACGCTGGTGCATAAAGGTAACATCATGAAGTTCACCGAAGGTGCCTTCAAGAACTGGGGTTACGAAGTGGCTGAACAGGAGTTCGGCGATAAAGTATTTACCTGGAACCAATATGATGTAATCAAGGATCGTGATGGCGAAGCTGCTGCGAATGCGGCACAGAAAGAAGCCGAAGCTGCTGGCAAAATCATCATCAAGGATGCCATTGCGGACATCGCGCTGCAACAAGTGTTGACTCGTCCTACGGACTTCGATGTCATTGCAACGCTGAACCTGAATGGTGACTATCTGTCCGATGCACTGGCTGCGCAAATCGGCGGTATCGGTATCGCTCCAGGAGCGAACATCAACTATGTGACAGGACATGCTATTTTCGAAGCGACCCATGGTACAGCTCCTAAATATGCAGATAAAGACGTTGTAAACCCAGGTTCGGTTATCCTCTCCGGCGTTATGTTGCTTGAGCACCTGGGCTGGCAGGAAGCGGCTGATCTGATCTACAAAGGCATGGAGACTGCAATCAACAACAAGACAGTTACCTATGACTTTGCCCGCTTGATGGAAGGTGCTACTGAGCTGAAATGCTCCGCATTCGCTGACGAAGTTATCAACCACATGTAAGAGTGCTGCCGGTGACAGTCATGGACGAATCAGTCCGGCTGTCCCGTCAAAACCGATCTAGGAGGATAAACGGTGGCTATCAAACGGTATAAAATTACAATCGTGGGTGCCGGGTTCACCGGTGCTACCACAGCACTTATGCTGGCTCAGAAGGAGCTTGGTAATGTGGTGCTGCTTGATATTCCCCAGCTTGAGAATCCGACTAAAGGCAAAGCACTTGATATGATGGAAGCCAGTCCTGTGCAGAAGTTCGATAGTCAGATTACCGGTACGTCGAACTATGAAGATGCCGCGGATTCTGACATTGTGATCATAACAGCGGGGATTGCCCGTAAGCCGGGAATGAGCCGTGATGATCTAGTCAACACGAACGCCGGGATTGTGAAATCAGTATGTGAAAATGTGAAGCGTGTAGCCCCGGAATCCATCGTAATTATTCTGAGTAATCCTGTGGATGCTATGACTTATGTGGCTTATAAGACCCTGGGATTCCCGAAAAATCGCGTCATCGGACAATCCGGTGTGCTGGATACCGCACGCTATTGTACTTTTATCGCCGAGGAGCTTGACGTCTCTGTTGAGGATGTGCGCGGTTTTGTACTGGGCGGCCATGGCGATGATATGGTGCCGTTGGTTCGTTACTCCAGCGTCGGCGGCATCCCTATCGACACGCTTATTCCAGCAGAGCGCATCGAAGCAATCGTGCAGCGCACCCGTGTGGGCGGCGGTGAGATCGTCAACCTGCTGGGCAACGGTAGTGCCTACTACGCGCCGGCGGCTTCGCTGGTGCAGATGACTGAAGCGATCCTTAAGGACAAGAAGCGGATCATTCCGGTCATTGCCCTGCTGGAAGGTGAATACGGCTATGAGAACTTGTTCATGGGCGTTCCTACACGGCTTGGGGCTGGCGGGATTGAGCAGATTTTTGAACTGGAGCTGACTTCTGAAGAGAAGGCCGCATTGGATAAATCGGCAGAATCCGTACGTGACGTAACGAACATCATTACAGTCTAAGTTGCGGTAAATGTTGAAGTGAAGAGCACCCGAAAGCCGTTGAAGGCTTTCGGGTGCTTTTTTGTATATAGAAAGCGGCTCAACTCCCTATCAGTGCTGGCCAAAATAGCTTCGTAAAACCAATTCAGTCAAACCAACTTCGTCTACCAATTTTGTCTGAGCAATTTCGTCAAACAACTTCGTAAAAACAGCCGTTTCAGAGGATTGAAGCTCTTGCAAAGGCGCTAACGGACCCTATGGTCGTTATTTATACATTAAGCTGCCCTTGGAATATGTAATGGACTCAGGTGACGTTATTTCCTCCCAAACAGCGGATTTTTAACCGGATTTCTGTTCATAGGGTCTCTGGAGTCCTTTATTTTCCTAAAAGTGGCCGGTCGGAGTCAATAACGTCGCTGGAGTCCGTTACAATACGAAACACGAAGCGAGTACTGATTTTGAGATAGATCGCAAAACAAGGATTTTGAAAAAAGATGGAGAATCTTGAAAGAGGAATATGGCGATGCCAGTCACGCTATCACTCAATTTGCATATGAGGCTATGGACTTTGTACGTTGCAAATGGCAGTGCGAATGTATAGCTCACATAAAAATCCCGGGTCCTCCGCACCACGAATATTACATTAATTGTATATTTTTTTGTTGGTAAAGTGTGGTTTTATCCTTTGGACTGGAGTTAATGAGTAATTTTTCGCCCCAAATAAGGTATTTTACCTTTTTATAGGTGAAAATCGCTGTCGCTCCCCATGTGGGAGCGTGGATTGAAATCAGCAGGGAATTGAGTTAGAACGAGAGAAGGAGGTCGCTCCCCATGTGGGAGCGTGGATTGAAATATAGTTTATATCAAGTCCGTCATAGTCGTAATCAGTCGCTCCCCATGTGGGAGCGTGGATTGAAATGATGGGCAAAAATTAAGTTCGCGAATAGTAGAAGTCGCTCCCCATGTGGGAGCGTGGATTGAAATATTTTGATAGGAGTCATAGCCGGATCTTCAGCCTCGTCGCTCCCCATGTGGGAGCGTGGATTGAAATTTGCGGGTAATCGTGGAGAAAACAATGCGATTCCGTCGCTCCCCATGTGGGAGCGTGGATTGAAATGGGGTATCAGGAGGCATACCTAACCTATCTGCAAGGGTAGCTCCCCATGTGGGAGCGTGGATTGAAATCTGATGGCTATGAACGAGAAGCAGGAGCAGATTTAGTCGCTCCCCATGCGGGAGCGTGGATTGAAATACTTTCAGGTGGTCACCAATAACCCGGACGTAACCAGTCGCTCCCCATGCGGGAGCGTGGATTGAAATCGAACTAAGCGGATCCAGCGCTGAAGTTATGACGTCGCTCCCCATGCGAAAGCATAGATTGAAATTGAGCAAATGTCTGAGTAACTAATTTAGAAGCATTGTAGCTTCCCATGTGGGAGCATAGCGCTCCCCCACCACCAACCCTCTGCCCAACACCTCCTTTTCCCAAACAACCTTCCAATTTCAGCCCGATATCCTTTTCTTGGCTATTGATATTGGGTATAATTGATAGTGATATAACTTTTATCACAATGAATACAGGAGGAGGTAGATTATGGACGGGAAGATTTTGTTTTTCTTACATATGATCGGGACTCTGGCGTTGGGATTTTATCTGGTGCTGCCTTTTATTCTGGGCCGTGCGGAGAAGCTGTCACCAGCTGCTAAAGAAGGTACGCTCAGCGCGATTGGCGGATTTAACCGTTTTGCCCAGTATGGATTGGTTATTCAACTACTGACTGGTGGTTACATGATGACCAAAGGCGAGTACTCCGTACCGTGGATGATTATCGTAGTTGTGCTGTTGCTTGCGATGTTTGCCCTGGGTGGCATTATGAGCAAGCCGCTGCGTCTGGCCGCTGCCGGTATGCGCGAGAATCGTGATGTCTCGGGCGAGACTGCGAAAATCCGTACTATGAGTGCACTATTAATGGTGGTTCTGTTATTGATGGTGTTCTTCATGGTGTACAACCAAATTATCTAGTTCTGCATGGAACAGATTGAAAGCGGATAAAAGACCGTTACTTGTGAGCATGGCTGACGAGAGGCGGTCTTTTTGGCGTGAGAAATAATAAATTTTCTAATCTCCTCTTGTTGAGCTGCTATGTTTGATCCACTCCAATGTGTGGTAAGTAACATAACGTAAAGACAGGCCAAACTGTCAGCAACGCATAAACATGGACCCTTGAGCCATCCTAAGATGATCAGCTTACATCCAATTGCACCGCGAAAGGAGACAGGGAAGATGTCAGATAGCAAGCAGACGAAGAAGACTTTACCGCCACAGGAGCAACAAAGCCAGCCCGGTATCGAGAGTCAAATGAATCCACGTCCTGAGTATGAGCCGAAGGGTTATAAGGCGGCAGGCAAGCTGCTGGGCAAGGCAGCGTTAATTACCGGAGGGGACAGCGGGATTGGCCGGGCGGTGGCAGTTCTTTTTGCCAAAGAAGGGGCCGATGTGGTCATTTCCTACCTCAACGAACATTCGGATGCAGAAGAGACTAAACGTCAGGTGGAGCAGGAGGGGCGTAAATGTATCCTGATCTCCGGGGATATCGGCGTGGAGGCCTTTTGCCAGGATTTAATCAATAAATCTGTGGACGGTCTCGGCAAACTGGATATCCTCATCAATAATGCCGCAGAGCAGCATCCGCAGGATAAAATCGAGGACATAACCTCCGAGCAGCTGGAGCGGACCTTCCGTACGAATATTTTCTCCATGTTCTATTTAACGAAGGCAGCTATGCCGCATTTAAAAGAAGGCTCGACCATCATCAACACGACTTCCATTACGGCTTATCGCGGAAGCCCGCAGCTGCTGGATTATTCGTCCACCAAAGGGGCGATTCTCAGCTTTACCCGTTCGCTGTCTGCTAATCTGGCCGATAAGGGGATTCGGGTCAATGGGGTCGCGCCTGGGCCAATCTGGACTCCGCTGATTCCATCCACCTTCGATGCGCAGAAGGTTAGTGAATTCGGGGCCACTCAGCCGATGAAACGCCCGGGACAGCCAGAAGAGCTGGCACCGGCTTATGTCTATTTGGCCTCCGACGACTCGACGTATGTGACCGGGCAGGTTATTCATGTCAACGGTGGCGAGGTTGTTAACGGCTAAGCGTATTTGGAGGTTATAACAGAAGCGTCTATCCTATCCTTGAACAGGATTTGGAGAGGCGCTTTTTTTGGTGTGCAGCGGGAGGTATAAAGTGTAGATGGTCAACCTGTCAAATTTAAAGTAAACCCTTTCATACGAGGCTCAATATGATATTATATTAATTATAAATAGACCTGAGACAACCTAGGACTGAGAGGAGCCTGATGAAGCATGCAGCAATTTGAAGACAGCATTTATAACCTGATTGTAGAGACCTCCACGAATCTGCCGGGTGATGTCCGGCGGGCGGTTGCCAAGGGACGTGCACTTGAAGACCGGGCGACCCGGTCGGGGCTGGCACTCGCCACGATTGCGCAAAATATCGGGATGGCAGAGCAGCAGGCTTCGCCGATCTGTCAGGACACAGGCATGCCTACCTTTATCATCCACACACCAGTGGGTATCAACCAGATCGAGATGAAGAAGGATATCTTCAGCGCTGTGCAAAGAGCGACCAAGAATGGCAAGCTGCGCCCGAACTCTGTAGACTCGCTCACAGGGGAGAACAGCGGAGATAATCTTGGCGCCGGAACACCAGTGATTCATTTTGAACAATGGGAAGAAGAAGGCATAGATGTCAGGCTCATTCTTAAAGGTGGCGGCTGCGAAAACAAAAATATTCAGTACAGCCTTCCTGCCGAACTAGAAGGACTGGGCAAAGCAGGACGTGATCTGGATGGTATCCGCAAATGTATCCTGCATGCGGTGTATCAAGCGCAGGGTCAGGGATGCAGTGCCGGATTCATCGGTGTTGGCATTGGCGGTGACCGCACAACGGGTTACGAATTGGCGAAGAAACAGCTGTTCCGTAAGGTCGATGATGTCAATCCGTTGGAAGATTTGCAGAAGCTGGAAGACTATATTTTAGAGAATGCCAACAAGCTGGGCATTGGGACGATGGGCTTTGGCGGCGAAGTGACGCTGCTGGGCTGCAAGGTTGGTGTGATGAACCGTCTTCCGGCGAGCTTTTTTGTCTCCGTTGCTTATAACTGCTGGGCTTTCCGCCGTCAAGGGGTGCTGGTCGATCCAACTACGGGCGGAATCACAGAATGGCTTTACGAAAGTGGAACTGGAATCTCTGTGGAAGATGGCACCGAGGCTGCAATTCCTGTAGCGGCTTTGTCGGAGTCTTCCGAAGCAGGTAGCGGTTTGGAAAATGCAGGTTCCGGGACAGCTACAGGCGGTTCACGAGAAGTGCGTCTGACGACACCAATCAGCGAAGAGGACGTTCGCAGCCTACGGGTCGGAGATGTAGTTATTTTGTCAGGCGAGATGCACACTGGACGTGATGCATTGCATAAATACCTGATGGATCACGAGGCGCCGGTGGATCTCGATGGTGCAGTAATTTATCACTGCGGTCCGGTTATGCTCAAGGATGAGGAAGGCTGGCATGTAAAAGCGGCGGGGCCGACCACCAGCATCCGCGAGGAGCCATACCAAGGTGATATTCTGAAGAAATTTGGTATCCGCGCCGTTATTGGTAAAGGCGGCATGGGGGCCAAAACGTTGAAGGCTTTGCAGGAACACGGCGGCGTGTACCTCAATGCCATTGGTGGAGCTGCGCAATATTATGCGGAATGCATCAAGAAAGTTAACGCTGTGGATTTCATGGAGTTTGGCATTCCGGAAGCCATGTGGCATCTGCAGGTGGATGGCTTCGCAGCCATCGTCACGATGGACGCTCACGGGAACAGTCTGCATGCTGACGTGGAGAAGGATTCAGCTGCCAAGTTAGCTCAATTCCGGGAGCCGGTATTCCAGTAAGTCATTATCTAGCCCGTTTGATAGCCTTGTTATATGTGGATGCCCCACGCATAGCGATGGACTCAGCGGGCTTTCTTATTCAATTGCGGGGGAGGAAGAAACAGATGTCACCACACTATGTAAGAAACGGGCTTCAGACGATTACTCCTTATTTTATTGTATCTAATGCTGACCGCTTGGTAGATTTTGTAGTGCATTGTTTTGAGGCCCGGATCATTGATATGCTGCGCAGCGACGACGGGCGGATCAAGCATGCCGAACTCCGAATCGGTGACTCAATGATCGAGTTGTCCGAAGCCAATAAGAAATATCCGCCGGTGCAGCAAACCATTCATCTATATGTTAGTGACGTGGACAAAACCTATCTAAAATGCCTGGAATCCGGTGGGATCATTATTGATGAGCCGGTGGATAAACCATATGGTGAACGCGGTGCCGGCATTAGAGACCCCCATGGGAACCAGTGGTTTATTGCGACTCGTACGCAAGATTGAGTGCCTCTTAGCAGGATGTAACCAGGAAGGGCGCCGCTGCAGATTTTCTGCGGAGGTGGCCCTTCTTTATTTTGGCATTTTACATTGCGTTAAAACTTGGCCTGTATAATGAACAGAATCGAACTGGCATTTTAACAAAAATGAGGTTAGGATTATTTTTAGAGAACATATGTAAAGAAAGAGGAAACTTATTCATGAAACCGTTTCGTATTCGGCTTACAATCATACTGATGACACTTATCGGGATTTCGATGATCGGTGCCGGATTTACAATGGCGCATCTCTTCAAGGAATCACATATTTCAGCGCTCGAAGAAAACATGTCCCGGGAAATAAAATTACTGTCGGGTACGTTTCAGTTCAGGGAAATGAACAGCCCGGATGCTATGACTTACTACACGGAGCAAGCCAGACATATCGCAGGGTTGACTAAGTCCAGAATCACTTTCATTACCAAGGACGGAAAGGTGATCGGGGATTCGGAGAAGGATCCGCTGCTGATGGACAACCACTCCAAACGGGAGGAAGAGGTGCTGGCTGCCAAGGAAGGCATAGGCCGTGCCATTCGATATAGTGATACTTTGAACAAAACAATGATGTATGTTGCCGGAGCTGTGGATTCCGATCAAGGTTTTCACGGTTATATTCGTCTCTCGATGTCCCTGGATGCTGTGACCGAAGGGCTGAACCGGGCCTGGATGATTATGGCCGCAGGTCTGGTTCTCCTGTTTATGGCCGCTACCTTTGTCAGTTACAGGGTGGCGTCCGGCATGACTTCGCCGATTGAACAGATCACGAGGGTGGCAAGGCGTATCACGGATCTGGACTATGACGCCCGGGTGCCGATGAAGCGCAAGGATGAGATTGGGCAGTTGGCCAAAGCGATTAATGCCATGGCGGACAGTCTGCAGAATCAACTCAAGACGATCCGCGACAACGAGGATCTGCTGCAAAGCGTGCTCGACAATATGACCGGGGGCATCCTGATGATTAATGAAGAGGGCGAGATTGCGCTGTTGAACCGGGCTGCCGAGCATATGCTGGATGTCAGCAACAACGAGATGGCCGGACAGTCGTATCAGGAGCTAAAGCGTCATTACGAGTTGACCCGGCTAGTGGATGAGGGGGTCTCTCGAAGAGAGCCGATCCATGAGGAACGCAGTATTTATAATCCGACAGAGCGTATTGTACGCCTGGACGGTGTACCAATGATGCAGGATGGCTCTTACAGAGGGATGTTGTTCCTGTTGCAAGAAGTTACGGATATCCGGCGCCTGGAGAAAATGCGCAGCGAGTTCGTGGCGAACGTCTCTCATGAGCTGAAGACTCCGGTAGCCGCAGTTAAGGGCTTTGCGGAGACCTTGCTCGGCGGGGGTGTTACAGACGAGAAGACCGCACGTTCGTTCCTCCAAATCATCTATGATGAGAATGAACGATTGAACCGCTTGATCGGTGATATTCTGGAACTATCCAAAATTGAGTCCAAGCGTGTTCAACTGGAATGCTCGCCAGTTCATGTTATTGATTTCTTCGATTCCGTACTGGAGACGATGAGCAAAGTGGCAGAGAAGAAGAATATTAGCCTCAGTGCCACAGTGCCGCCGGAGCTATTCATGGAGGGCGATGAGGACAAGCTTCGTCAGATCTTCATGAACCTGTTGTCCAATTCCATCAACTACACCCAGGACGGGGGTAATGTGAAGGTAACCGTGGCCAACCGGATGGAGGACGACGGCACTGAGAAAGTGATCTTCGCGGTCAGTGATACCGGGATGGGCATTCCGCGTAAGGACCTGCCGCGTATCTTCGAACGCTTCTACCGGGTGGATAAAGCGAGGTCCAGAAGTTCCGGTGGTACAGGTCTTGGATTGTCCATTGTGAAGCATCTCGTGGATTTACACCGCGGAAATATCAGTGTTGAAAGTGATCTTGGCATTGGAAGCACATTTACTGTTGAACTTCCGCTGCTTCAGGAAGATGAAGAATAAGTGTGGGGATAATTAATCGCTGAGCGTTTCTATCTTTTTTACACCAAGTTAACATTTCGGTGATATGATGGCATTGTTGCTGTTTTGTAAAATTTAAAACATATGAATACGGGGGAACTTATGGCACAACGATTGCTTGTCATTGAAGACGAACCGACGCTGGCCCGCCTGTTGTCCTACAACCTGACACAGGAAGGTTATGAGGTCACGGTAGAGGATCATGGAACCGCAGGATATGATCGTGCGACCCGGGAGCCCTTTGACCTCATCGTACTGGATTTAATGCTGCCTGGAATGAACGGTATTGACATTCTTGATAAATTGCGTGGTCAAGGCATCCGCACACCGGTTATTGTGCTGACCGCCAAAAATGCAGAAGAAGATGTTGTCCGTGGATTGAAATCGGGAGCTGATGATTATATAACAAAACCATTTGGCGTCTCAGAGCTACTGGCCCGGGTCAGCGCAGTGCTACGCCGGATTTCTGGACTGGCAGAAGAGGCACCGGCGGAAACGACGGCGTCTGCATCTACCATTATTTTGGGACAACTTGAGATTTATCCCGAGCGGTACGAGGTTTCGCTTGGCGGACACAGCATCAACCTGCGTCCGAAGGAATTTGAAGTGCTGCTGTACTTGGCCCGCAAGCCAGGGGTTGTGCTTACACGTGACGATCTGATGAATGCAGTGTGGGGCTTCGACTACATTGGTGGACAGCGGACGGTTGACGTGCATGTCAGCTCCTTGCGTAAAAAGCTGGAGCTTGATCCCGAGTCGGTTCATATTGATTCAATTCGCGGAGTTGGCTACAAACTCGTTGTGAATAAGAAGAGGGCTCCTGTCATATAATTGACGGGGGTTCTTTTTTGCGTCTTATTTTACAATGCGTTAACATTTCTCCACAACTCTATTTACACTGCCCGGGTATCATGAGGTACGAAGATGATGAGAAGGAGACGCAAAACTAATGAAATCCATCATTGACATAGAGAAATTGGATCTCTATTATGAGTCTTTTCACGCGCTAAAGAATGTGGAACTACAGATTCCGGAGAAACAGGTTACAGCTTTTATCGGGCCTTCCGGCTGTGGTAAGTCTACGCTTTTGCGTACCCTAAACCGAATGAATGATATGATTCCCGGAACACGTATTGAAGGTAAAGTTAAGATCGGCGGCAAAGATATTTACAGTGACGATGTTGAAGTGGAAAGCTTGCGCAAGCAGGTCGGCATGGTATTCCAACAGCCTAATCCTTTTCCAAAGTCCATTTATGACAATGTAGCCTACGGTCCTCGACTGCACGGAATCCGCTCGAAGAGTGAACTGGACGGTATCGTAGAACAAAGTCTGCGTCAATCCGCTCTTTGGGAGGAAGTTAAAGACTTCCTGAAGAAATCCGCGCTCAGTCTGTCCGGGGGACAGCAGCAACGGCTCTGTATTGCCAGAGCACTCGCTGTGCAGCCTGACATCCTGCTCATGGATGAAGCAACCTCAGCGCTTGATCCTGTATCCACGCTTAAGATTGAAGAGCTGGTGCAGGAGCTGCGGGACAAGTATACGATTGTTATGGTTACACATAACATGCATCAGGCGGCACGCGTCTCAGGACGAACAGTATTCTTCCTGAACGGTGTGATTGTGGAGGCGGCAGATACAGAGCTGCTGTTCTCGAACCCTAAGGATTCACGCACGGAAGATTATATTTCGGGACGCTTCGGTTAAGCTTTTTAATAAAGCGGGATTGAAGTGACAACTGACATACCACCTGAGGAGGATCGCTCTGGATATGATTCAAAGAAAAGAATTTGACAAGGACTTGGAAGAGCTGCGCAGTCTGCTACAGCAGATGAGTGAGCATGTAACGAATGCGCTCGAAGGTGCGGTTTCCGCGCTGCAAAACCTCGATACTACGCGCGCTCAGGAAATAGTGAAGGCCGATTTGCGCCTTAATGCCATGGAAGACCGGATCATGGAGATCGGATCGAAGCTGATCATTACCCAGCAGCCAGTTGCCAAGGACCTGCGTCGTATTATCGTTGCTTTTAAAATATCGAGCGATCTGGAGCGGATGGGCGATCTGGCGATTGATGTCGCCAAGGTTACAATGCGCATTCAAGGACAGCAATTGATCAAACCGCTGGTAGACATCCCGCGTATGGCTGAGATTGTCAACGTAATGATCAAGGAAGCGATCGTTGCTTATCTGGATGAGAACACGGATCTGGCCTACAAAATGGCTCAGGACGATGATCAGGTAGACCACCTCTATAGTGCGATGATCACTGAGCTGTACACGTTCTTGACAGAGAAGCCGGATGCACTGAATCAGGTTATGCTGCTGACGCTGGTGGGCCGTTATATCGAGCGGATTGCCGATCACGCCACTAACATTGGTGAAAGTGTGGTATATCTGGTTACAGGCAAGCGCCCTGATCTGAATCAATAATCGTTAATACGGGAATACAGAATAGATGAATCTTTATGAACGCCGGCCCCCGCCGGCGTTTGTTCTATTTACAGAGTTCTGCCAGGTGATAGGCGAAATCGTTTCGTCTTCGTACGGCCATATGTTAAAATGGTGAAAGTATGCAACATAAAAGGGTGGGTGCAACAATGGATAAATTGATTCTTATAGATGGCAACAACGTTATTTACCGGGCGTTTTTTGCAATGCCTCCTCTAACGAATACGGCAGGACAGCAGACGAATGCCGTGTACGGGTTCACAACGATGCTGCTGCGTCTCATAGAGGAACATAAACCGACACATATGATCGTGGCATTCGATGCCGGCAAGATTACTTTCCGTCATGAGGGGTATCAAGAATATAAGGGCGGGCGGCAAAAAACACCGCCGGAGCTGTCCGAACAGTTCCCGCTGCTGAAAGACCTGTTGCGTAACCTCGGCGTGCCTCAGTTCGAAATTGAGAGCTATGAAGCCGATGATATCATCGGCAGTATCTCCCGCAAGGCGGACGAAGCTGGTCGTGAGGTCATGATCGTCTCAGGGGACAAGGATATGCTGCAATTGGCTTCGGAGCATACAACTGTTGCCTTGATCCGCAAAGGCGTTACCGAAATTGAACTGTACGGACCGGAACAGATTCGTGAGAAATATGATCTGACCCCGGAACAGATTATCGACCTTAAAGGGCTTATGGGTGACGCCAGTGACAACATTCCCGGCGTACCAGGTGTCGGCGAGAAGACTGCACTGAAGCTGCTGCATCAATTCGGCTCTGTGGAAGGGGTTATCGCAGGCACTGGTGAGCTTAAAGGCAAGATGAAAGAGAAGCTCGAAGCACATGCGGATGATGCCATCATGAGTAAGAAGCTCGCGACGATCTACCGCGAAGTTCCGTTGGAACATGGCTGGGAGGATATGGTCTTCACAGGACTGAACCGCGAGACTGCAGGACCAGCGCTGGCGAAATTGGAATTCAAATCGCTGCTGGAACGCCTGTCCCTGAGTGGTAGCGCCCCTGCTCCTGAGGGAGAAGAGGCTGCTGAAGCTCAAGAGGCTGAGCTTGAGATTACCATTGTGGGCGAGGATGAACTGGACGATCTGATTGCAGCACTGCCTGGTATCTCCGCACTGCATGTGGAGTCGAACGGGGACAATCCGCACCGTGCTGAGGTGATCGGCATTGGGCTGTCTTCGTTGGATCGGCATTACTATGTGCCGTTTTCCCTGTTGCAAAGTCCAGCTGCTGCCAAGCTGCGGGATTGGCTGGGGGACGAGCATACCCCGAAGAGCGGCTACGATTTACACCGGGCTGATCTGGCCCTCCACTGGCAAGGGATTCCTTTTGCCGGGGCGGCGAAGGATGTACAGCTGGCAGCTTATCTGCTGGATCCGACGGAAGCCAACCAGGATCTGAGCGATCTTGCGGCTAAATACAGTCTGCCACGTCTGGCCACGGACGAAAGTGTGTTTGGCAAAGGTGCCAAATACAAAGTGCCAGAGCTGGAGGTTCTGGGCCACCATGTGGCGCGGAAGAGTGCGGCAGTGCTGGGAATTGTCCAGAAGCAGGACAAGGAACTGGACGAGACAGACATGAACGGTCTGTTCGATGATCTGGAGATGCCGCTATCGCGCATCCTGGCTGACATGGAGAAGCAAGGGATTGCCGTGAACAAGGAGGATCTGAAGGAGCTCGGTAAGGAATTCGAAGCTCAGATCGCCAAGCTTGTCGCTGAGATCTATGAGATTTGCGGCACGGAATTCAACTTGAACTCTCCGAAGCAGCTTGGTGAGATTCTGTTCGTGAAGCTGGGGCTGCCTGTCGTCAAGAAGACGAAGACCGGATACTCTACGGATGCCGAGGTGCTGGAGAAGCTGGCCCCTTATCATGATGTTGTGCGGCTGATCCTGCAATACCGGACGATCGCCAAGCTTCAATCCACTTATGTGGAAGGGCTGCTCAAGGAAATTTCACCAGATACGGGCAAGGTCCATACGTTCTACCGCCAGACTATTGCGGCAACCGGACGACTAAGCAGCCAGTTCCCGAATCTGCAGAATATCCCGATCCGCTTGGAAGAGGGGCGCAAGCTCCGCAAAGTATTTGTACCTTCGGAGCCGGGCTGGTCCATTCTGGCCGCAGACTATTCCCAGATCGAGCTGCGGGTTCTGGCGCATATCTCTGACGATGAGCTGTTGAAGGACGCTTTTCTGCATGACATGGATATTCATACGAAGACCGCGATGGATGTCTTTGGCGTGACTGCCGAGCAAGTGGATAGCAACATGCGCCGCTCTGCCAAGGCAGTAAACTTCGGTATCGTGTACGGTATCAGCGATTACGGCCTATCGCAGAACCTCAATATTCCGCGGAAGGAAGCTGCCCGGTTCATCGAGCAATATTTTGAAGTATTCCAGGGCGTGCGCCGTTATATGGATGAGATTGTGGTGGAGGCGAAGAAGAACGGCTATGTCACCACACTGCTGGAACGCCGTCGCTACCTGCCGGAGATTAATGCCAGCAATTTCAACCTGCGTTCCTTTGCGGAGCGCACAGCGATGAATACACCGATTCAAGGTACAGCCGCAGATATTATCAAACTGGCGATGGTCCATATGGACAAGGCACTGTTCGAACGCGGATTGAAGAGCCGCATGTTGCTTCAGGTACACGATGAACTTGTGTTCGAGGTGCCAGCGGAGGAACTGGAGCTGATGAAGGTGCTGCTGCCTGAGGTCATGGAAGGCGCACTTAAACTGTCGGTTCCGCTCAAGGCAGAGGTAAGTTATGGAAGCAACTGGTATGAGGCGAAATAGAACCCCCGCGTGCCTCCGATATCCGGTATAATGGAGTAGAGGTGAGAACTATGCCGGAATTACCGGAAGTCGAAACAGTGAAGAGAACACTTAACGAATTAGTCAAAGGAAAGCAGATAGAGAACGTCACCGTCCGCTTGGCGCGGATTATTCAGCGCCCGGATGATACCATGGCCTTCGCCCACATGCTGGCGGGTCATACCATTGAAAGTGTGGAGCGTAGAGGCAAATTTTTGCGGATCTTGCTGGACGGTCTTGTCCTGGTCTCCCATCTGCGGATGGAAGGCCGTTACGGACTGCATGGCAGTGATGAGCCGCTGGACAAGCATACACATGTTATTTTTCATTTTACAGATGGTACCGAGCTTCGCTACACAGATGTGCGCCAATTTGGCACGATGCACCTGTTCCAGCCGGGGGAGGACCTGAGTTTGCCGCCGCTGAACAAGCTGGGGGAGGAGCCGCTCGAGCCTTCTTTTACCCCGGAACGGTTCAGGGAGATTGTGTCTGGTAAAAGCACCAAAATCAAATCCCTGCTGCTGAATCAGGAATATGTGGTCGGCATTGGGAATATCTATGTAGACGAATCGCTACACCGTGCGGGCATTCACCCGGAGGACAGCCCTAAAGCGCTGAGCCGGGAACAGCTCGACAAGCTTCATCATGCGATTGTATCCACGCTTACGGAAGCCGTCAATGCTGGAGGCTCCTCCGTCAAATCATATGTGAACGGCCAAGGGGAGAGCGGCACCTATCAACAGCAATTGCTGATTTACGGACGCAAGGACCAGCCGTGTGCCGTCTGTGGTACATTGATTGAGAAGAGTGTGGTCGGCGGCCGTGGGACGCATTATTGTCCAAGCTGCCAGCGTGTCAGTACGGTTCTGGCTCGGTAATCAATCTTATACACCGGCTTGCCGGATCTTGCCTGAGTTCTCAATGTAGTACTTGAACTTCATCCCAAGCTGCAGATGGTTGACACCCTCAATGTGTCCCGCCCATATACTGTGTGAAGAAGGCTCTAATCAAGCGAACGTCTTGCCTAAGTAATCTTATTAGGCAGGACGGTTCTTCACGGGGGGGATTGCGGGTGCTCAGCCCATTTTTATCATTGCTGTTATTGGCGTTGGCCCTGAGTCTGGATGGATTTGGCGTAGGCATTACATATGGTTTGCGAAAAATGAAAATACCGCTGCTCTCGATCCTGATCATCTCGTTATGTTCTGGCATCGTCATCTACGTCTCCATGCAGGTTGGCGTCTTGCTGGCGAAGGTGGTATCACCCAGTATCGCTGCAAGCGTAGGCGCTGTTATTCTTATCCTTATGGGCTGTTGGTCACTGATTCAATCGCGGATTCAGAAGGAGAAAGAGGATCTTATTGCAGAGCAGCAGGAACAGGAAACTGCACAGATTTCCACAGTCAGTATCTCTGAACTCTCGTCCGAAGACGAATATGGGGAAGCAGCTGCTGACTCGGAAGGTTATGGTGATGAGTCCGCTCAGCCAGCGAAACCGGCTGTATACTCACTGGAGCTGCGGAGGCTCGGCATCGTCGTACAGATCTTGCGTACGCCTTCCTCTGCGGATATGGATGCTTCGGGAAGCATTTCGCCGCTGGAGGCAATGATACTCGGAATTGCATTGTCACTGGATGCGTTCGGTGCAGGACTGGGTGCCGCACTGCTTGGGTTCAACCCGGGCTGGACGGCGGTCACGATTGCGTTGTTTAGCGGAAGCTTTCTAATTATGGGGATGAAGACAGGATTCAAGTTCGCCGGCAGCTCCTGGATGAAGCATGCCGCTGTCCTGCCTGCTTTAATGTTGATTGTTATGGGAATAATGAAGCTGTTATGAGGTGAGTACATGATCATGGGCTTAACCGGAGGCATTGCGTCCGGAAAAAGCACAGTATCAGCACTGTTCGTGAACAAGGGAGCCAAACTGGTGGATGCCGATGCCATTGCCAGGGAAGTGATGCTGCCCGGACACCCGGTGCTGGCTGCTGTCGTTGAACATTTCGGAGAGGATATTCTGAACCCGGATGGAACGCTCGACAGGGCGAAGCTTGGGAATATTGTCTTTCATGAGCCGGAGGCCCGTCAGAAGCTGAATAGTCTGACTCATCCGGCGATTCGCCAGGAGATCAAGGACCGGATGTACCGCATGGAGCAGGAAGCGCCGGAGTCGCTGATTGTGGTAGATATTCCGCTGCTGTTTGAGTCAGGGCTGGAAGGTCTTTTTCAGGACATTATTGTAGTATATGTTCCCCGTGAGATTCAGTTGACCCGGTTAATGGAACGGAACAGTCTGACTCAGGAGCAGGCGGAGAGCCGTCTGCAATCGCAGATGGATCTTCAGGAGAAGACGGGCAAGGCAAGTTACGTCATTGACAACAGCAAGGATCTTGAGCATACTGAGGCCCAGGTTCTTGCTTTGTGGGACAGGCTGGGGTTGTCATGAGCTGGCTGCGCAAAAAAAGAGTCCTGCTTCTCCTGTTCATCGGCTTTACAGGTATTCTGTTCCTCAGTACAAACTGGATGTCGTGGTTTTATCCGATTCATTATAAAGAAGAGATCCGCAAGCACAGCACGACCTACGAGATTGATCCATTCCTTGTGGCGGCGATTATCCGGGTGGAGACAAACTTCAAGACTGGAAAAGAGTCGAAAAAAGGGGCGATCGGTCTTATGCAGCTGATGCCGGATACGGCCAAATGGGCTATGGAAAAGGCCAAGCTCCCCGATGTATCGCTGGAGCGGCTGAAGCATGAGCCATCCGTCAACATTGAGCTTGGGTCCTGGTATCTATCCTCGCTCTCTCGTCAGTTTGACGGCAATCGTACGGCAGTCATTGCTGCTTATAATGCTGGTCCGGGCAATGTCCAGAACTGGCTGAAGCAGGGGACCTGGGACGGTACGGAGGATAATGTAAAAGATATCCCGTTTGGGGAGACACGTCATTATGTCCAGCGGGTGATTTACTATTATAATCAGTACACGGATATCTACAAAGGATTTTAGATGTGTATAGGAAAAGAAGTATTAAACAGCCCGTGAGCCGTTTAATACTTCTTTAGTCAAGCTATAGGCAGATTAGTGAACTTGACCTGCCAGTTGTTGTTCAGCCAGAGTTACAAGACGTTTAGTGATGTAACCACCGATCGAACCGTTTTCGTAAGAAGTTTTATTGCCATTGTATCCGTCTGCAGAAAGCGTGATACCCAATTCTTGAGCAACTTCGTATTTCAATTGTTCCAAAGCTGCGCGGGAATTAGGAACTACCAGGTTGTTGGAGTTGTTGTTTTGGCCCATTGCTGTTCACCTCCTATCGGTTGGTAACTGTATTATGTGCCGGACTTGGCAGATTCATTACAATAAACAAACGGTGAATTATGGAAAAAGAGATTGTGTTCGATCGCAGTCAGGTGCGTACTGGAACGGGACGCACACCATTTTGCAAAAGGAAGTGATTAAGCTTATGAAATGCCCTTACTGCGATCATACAAATACCAAGGTGCTTGATTCACGTCCGGCCAACGAGAATAAGTCCATCCGCCGCAGGCGGGAGTGTGAGCGCTGTAGCAAGCGTTTTACAACGTTTGAGATGATTGAAGAGACTCCGCTTATCGTAATTAAGAAGGATGGCAGCCGCGAGGAATTCAGCCGTGATAAAATCCTCCGTGGATTGATCCGTGCCTGTGAGAAGCGTCCTGTGCCTGTGGAGCGCCTTGAGGTCATCGTGTCGGAGGTTGAGAAGACTTTGCGCGGGATCGCCCTGGCAGAGATCGAGAGCCGTCAAATCGGCGAGCTCGTGATGGAACAGCTCTATCCAGTGGATGAAGTCGCATACGTCCGCTTCGCCTCTGTGTACCGTCAGTTCAAGGATATCAACATGTTCATGAAGGAACTGAAGGGCCTGCTGTCCAAGACAACGGGTGAGTTGGAGAGTCTGTAAAGAGTCTTGCTGCATCGCTGCTAATTTGGAGATACCATCTGCAGATATCAGGAGCGGCCGAGACATTAGAATAAATGAAAAATAGTCCGCCACATTAACTTGTACTTGTGGCGGGCTATTTGGCTTTTCTTTTCACCAGTGAAATTAATCTCAATTACTAACACTACAGGTTATTCCTGAGACATCGGAGTATGGTAAATGTGGAGACTAATTCGGGTCATCTCATTCGTGGATATTGCGAAGTCGGACCCAATCCATTTTGAGATCGCATTATATAGCGCGCCGGCTTTAAAGTATATCCGGTATCTGCTTTCGTCTGTTGTGTCATGCGCGTTAGACAGCATCATTTCATTCAAGCAATCTAAGATCACATAATCAAACTTGGCGCTTTGCAAGGCTCTGTAAATATCACGCTGCTGAAAAATAACTTCAAAAAGCACGCTAATAAACTTTTCAGGCTCTTTGGCTTTGCCTGTTAATTCATTGGTGTAAGGCAGGAGCCTTTGATTAATCTCGAAAATAAGCGAATCGACCAGATCCACCAGTATCTCCTGTTTGGAGGAATAGTTGTTGTAATAGGCGGTTCGGGAGACCCCGGCACGTTTCACAATATCGGTAATGCTGATTTTGCTAAAAGGCTGCTCCTGGATTAAGAAGACTAATGCCGTGCAGATGGCTTCTCTGGTCAAGCGATTGGTTTCTTTATTGGAATTATGTTTAGAGGTGTTTGGACTGTATAATTCATGATTTGCGATGACATTTCCCCTCCATTTGTACGTTCTGGCGTTCGTTTTATTGTTTTTCATGACTCTTTTCAATATGCTAAACCATAAGGCATTACAAATGTAATGTCAAAATTGTAGCTACATAAGACGAACATAAGAAATAAAAAAAGCGAAGATGAGCGAAAGGAGAAGTTTGGAACTGTAGGCACAAAGCGCTCACCTGAACGAGATTTCCATAGGAGAGCTCGCACCGGATCATAGTCTGTCGACAACAAGAGCTATAATTCATGGCTGTTAAATCCAGGGATGTCATATAGAAGCGGTAAGTTTCCCTTCACCAGTCGTCTGAACAGTGGAAAAGAGGGGGTACTTCCCCAACTAACGACATTTTTGTACCTTATTTTTCAGATATATAGCTAAATGAGGGAAATAAGGGCATTATTGTATCTTATTTTTCGGAAAAACACGCTGGAGAGGTATTTCTGGGAGATTTAAGGTACAATATTGCACTTAATCTCCACTAACCCCTCGCTGCAGAGGATTTAAGGTACAAAAATGCCGTTAATTACACTTCAATGCGTTCTATATAGTTAAAATGGGAGGGTGTCATGTTAAAAAACTTATACAGACGATTGTCAGCGGTGTTGCTGTTGATCCTGGCATTCTGTGCTACCGTATTTATCGGTCAACAAACAGTAATCTCGATAGCGACGATTATCATTTTACTGATCGAATTAGGCACTTCATATTTACTTCTAAAGAAACGTGAGAAGCTACAAGTGGTGCTGATCGGCGCTATCGTAACAGAAGGGTTATTTTTGCTGACTAAGGAGTTTTGGCTGCTGGCGGTATCTATCCTGCTGCTGATCGTGGCGGGCGTATGGAGGGGACTTTTTGGACAATCGGTACGAAGAAAAGTCACTGCGTTTATGGTAGTTCGAAAAGTATTATTCAGCATTGCTGTTCTTCTCGTTAGTGCGCTGTGGGCTCTGGGCATCTATGCGAAGCCGATTACTAAACCTGTGGCATTAGCAGCGGATGTTACGGCCACCATTGATGAACATAGATTGGATTCGTCAGCAGCAATGCTAAAGAATATTGAAGTGATGAATTCCTTTGGAAGCCGTACAACCGGCTCGGAAGGCCATAATAAGTTTATTGCTTGGTTGGAACAGCAGGTAACGGATATTGGGTTGACCGTATACCGTGATCAATATACTTTTGATCGATGGGAAGAAAAGAGCAGCTCTTTGATTATTGATCAGCAGCCCATTCATGTCTCTTCAGCTTTTCCTTATTCCGGGGAAACGGACGAAAAGGGTGTAACTGGGGAATTGGTGTACACGAAGCGTGGTGATTATGAACAGGCAAGCGGAAAAATTGCTGTAGTGGAAATTGAGAATTTTAAAGATTTTCCGATAGGGATCGTCATGAACATGCGGGATTCATCGCCAAAGCAAAACAAAATCGCCCCTAGTGAAGGTGATCTTGTACTCACCACAGCCTTAAAAGAGGCCAAACTGGAGCAAGCGAAGGAAATGGGCGTGAAGGCTGTTGTTTTAGTCTGGAAAGGTGTATCGGACGAGAAGGTTGAGAAGCAATATGTGCCGTTTACCACCGACTATGCCGGAATCCCTGCGGTCTGGGTCAATGAGACAGAGGGGCAAAAGGTGATTAGCGCAGCTAAGGAACACAAAGAAGGTACGGTTATTTTAGAAGCAGATGAACAAAAAAACGCACCGACGAAATCCTTTTATGTGAAGATCGAGGGGAAAAGGAAAGACGAAGCGATTATCATCAATACCCATACCGATGGGATCAATGTTGTGGAGGAGAATGGAGCCGTAGGCATGCTGTCCATGATTCGTTACTTGCAGCAGGAGCAGCCGGAACGGACGATGATCTTCGCTTTTGTGACCGGACATTTCCGGTTGCCGGAGTTCAAAGGGACTTCTCAGGCGACATCCACCTGGATGGAAGGGCACCGTGAGCTATGGGATGGCGAGAATGGCCATATGAAAGCTGTAGCAGGAATTACGGTCGAGCATCTCGGCAGCATGGAATGGAAGGATGACGACACGGGGTATTATGGTCCGACGGGACGTATAAGTACAGAATATACCTATGCGGGCAATGAGATGATGGCGGCGATCTGGCAGAAGGCTGTTGAGCAGAGAGACGATGCACGTACTGTAATTTTACGCGGACATAACAAGTTTGAGTTCGGGGAGAGTCAGCCTCTTTTTGAAGCGGGTATCCCAGTGCTTGGATTTATCCCAATGCCAGATTACTTGCTGACGGATAGTGAGAACAGAGAGATGGACAAATTTGACGTGAACCTCATGCATTCACAAATTGTATCGCTGCTGAAAGCGGTCAAGCTGGTGGATGGGACGGAGACGACAAAGCTTGGGGTGTCGGATGGGTATTCATTTTACTATGGTCGAACTAGATAGAATACAATTGTAGAACTAGAGATATTAAAATGATATAAAACACCTAACAATGAAAATATATTGTATTGGAACAAAGGCTCCCTCACAAGGGGGCCTTTGTTGTATTTACATTGGGTAATTTCTGTTTCTTATTATGCTTATTTTAATTTCAGCATCAAAATTTTCATCAAGGGAAATATTTACATTTTGAATAATGTAAAGTACACTTAACGTAAACCTTGCTTTACATTAAGATTACCGCATTTGGAGGGGTTCGTATTAAAAATCATGTCCGGGCATTGCGAAACGAGCATGGCATGACGCAAGAGCAACTGGGTGAGATCATTGGAGTCTCTCGGCAATCGGTCATAGCGATCGAAACGATGAAATACAATCCGTCGCTGGAGCTCGCTTTCAAAATCGCAAAAGCGTTCCACATGTACATTGAGGATGTATTCGTATTTGAAGAAAAGGAGGAGAAGTAGATGTTATACGTAGGCATATATAGAGGTCTGCTGTTCGGGATTGCAGGTTGGTATTTTGGCAGGCGAGGCGCGGTCAAAAATAACGCTCTGGATGAGGTGCTCGCCTATATAGCAGCCAAGTCTCGCTCGATCTCATGGTACTTCACGATTGCGGCGATTTCTGTGTTGCTGTCCCTGGAAGTATTAGGCTTGTCCATCGGCACAATTCCGTCGCTGGGGATTCTGCTATTCGTTCATCTGGGCAGCTGGGGGCTGATTTCCATCATCCTACATGCTCGTATGACAAACGATCCCGAAGAGACGGGCAAAGGCAAGCTTCAACTCGTGCAGGGCATTGCAATCGGAGTATCGTTTCTGATCCTGTTTGCCATCATCTCTGTTCTATCAGGCGAAAGACGCTTCCTGCTTGCTGCTATCCCGCCGATTCTGCTAACCGTGATCATTATTATGTCCGTTCGGAGGAAGCATGGGGGAAGCGGGAAGAGGATTGGATGATTAACTCCATATACTCTTACCGATCGAACCTCGCGAAGCAGCCAATTTTATAGTTATTCTCAATGTATACTCGTAGCTGTGTAAATGACCATCCGCGGTAGAGCGCATCACTGGCAGCGATGAGGTCATGGGTTCGATCCCCCTAGGCTTCATCAAACAAAAGCCACTTCATTATTGGACTGCACCCCAATTGTTAGAATCATTGAACATTGGAGCTGCAGTTCAACTCGAAGTGGTTTTTTATTGTTGTTTAGTGGAAAGTATAGGATTTGGCCATTCTGGAGGAGGAATCCAGAGGTCTATTCCGCCATACGGAAGCAGTAATAGAGCTAAACCATATGCGTTATCTGTCTAAAGTCTTGTTTGGATGGTTCGAAAAAAAGAGATGAGATGTTATACTATGTATCCACGGTATATTTATATAGTAGAAGCGTCAATGCTAAATTTGAGTTTTGAGCTTGGATTGTTGAGGCACTTAACACTCATTGTGACGGTTTTGTCGTAGCATTGGATCTATAGTGAGAGGATTGAGTAAGTAGTGTTAAATAATTTTTGGCGTGATTTACCTCGGCCGTTTTTTATACTTGCACCAATGGAAGATGTAACGGATATTGTTTTTCGGCATGTAGTAAGTAAAGCAGGTAAGCCTGATGTATTTTTTACGGAATTTACAAACACGGAGAGCTATTGTCATCCTAAATTGAGATATGGTATACGGGGACGGTTAGCATTTACGGAAGATGAACAACCAATGGTGGCACATATTTGGGGGGATAAGCCTGAATATTTCAAGGAAATGAGCATTGGTATGGCTAAGCTTGGTTTCAAAGGTGTGGATATCAATATGGGTTGTCCGGTGCACAATGTTTCCAGAAAAGGTAGGGGAAGCGGCCTTATTCTGCGTCCAGATCTTGCGGCAGATATTATTCAAGCAGCTAAAGCGGGAGGATTACCGGTCAGTGTAAAAACTAGACTTGGCTACTACGATATAGAGGAATGGCGGGGTTGGCTAACCCATATTCTAAATCAAGATATTGCTAATCTGTCTATTCATCTCCGTACAAAAAAGGAAATGAGCTTAGCAGATGCACATTGGGAACTGATTCCGGAAATTAAGGAACTTCGTGATCGCATAGCACCAGACACCCTTTTGACAATCAATGGGGATATTCCTGATCGACAAACAGGCTTAAAGCTTGCTGAGCAATATGGTGTGGATGGGATAATGATTGGGAGAGGTATTTTCCATAATCCGTTTGCTTTTGAACAAGAGCCGAGAGAACATAACAGTGACGAATTGCTTGATCTTCTAAGATTGCATCTTGATCTTTATGATAGATATGCACCAGAATTAACGCTACGTCCGTTTAAAGCCCTTTTACGATTTTTCAAGATCTATGTCAAAGGATTCCGAGGGGCAAGTGAACTATGCAATCAATTGATGAGCACGAAGTCAACGGATGAAGTACGTGAGCTTCTAAATACCTTTGAAAAGAATGTTGATGCTGTGATTAAAGAGAATATAAATGAAGAAGCAGCTCATCATTAAGCAAACTGAATAACGTAGAAAAAACACCTTCACGCAAAGCATCCCTATCGTAAGATATGGAGAACGGTTGAAGGTGTTTTTGCGTTGGTGACCAGGAGAAGCTTACTGCTGTTCTGGAAAATGAAGATTTGGAACTGTTGATAAGTCCATTCCCTCTGTAAATACACAGTTATTTTGGGCGTGTATGGCTGCTGTCCCGGATTCAATCGCTGTTTGGTAAAACCAAATCTTATAATCAATTTTATCCAAATAATTTTGCATTTCAGCTATTTTCTCAATAACCACCTTTTTGTGGTTTTCGAATACTTCCAGCCGCTCGTTTAATGTAGCGTCTCCTTCCATAGACCATTCAATATACTGCCTGATCTTTTTCACGGGCATCCCGCTTTTTTTTAGACAGGTGATAACTCCTAGCCATTCAAAATCACTATCTTTAAAATCTCGATTACCTACTTTATTCCGGTCAACAAAGGGCAATAAGCCCTGTTTGTCATAATAGCGCAATGTATGTGCAGATATTCCGCTCATCTCGGCAACTTCACTAACTGTATATCCCAATGGTTAAACCACCTTTTTTAAAAACGTAGTAAATGATTATACGGCTTAGACTATACTCTAAGTCAACAAGCTATGCATAGCTTGAGATTGAGAAGTAACACTCCTGATTTTTTATGAGGAATGAAGCTTGACTTAGACATTACTCTCAAGTTTAGAGTTTGATTGTAATCAAATTTTTAGACTAAAGGGGAGAGCAGAATGAGTAAAAATAGCGTCTGGATCATCACCGGTTGTTCCACTGGATTCGGCAGAGAGCTTGCTAAAGCAACGATTGAGGCCGGTTATAAGGTTGTTGTAACCGCAAGAAATCTCCATTCCATTGCTGATCTTGTCAGCGTGAATACAGATAACGTTCTGGCCGTGGAACTTGATGTCACTAAGCCTGAACAAGTTGAGAATGCTGTAAGAGCTACGTTGGAGAAATTTGGCCGGATTGATGTGTTGGTCAATAATGCTGGCGTCGGTTATTTTAGCTCTATTGAGGAAGCCGTCCAGCAAGAGACCCGGGCGATGTTCGAAATTAATTTCTGGGGTCTTATGAACATGACAAGGGCTGTATTGCCTTATATGAGAAAGCAGCGTTCCGGACATGTTATCAATATATCGTCCATTGGAGGCCTAGTATCGTACCCTGGTGTGGGATTTTATAACGCTACGAAGTACGCTGTTGAAGGCATATCAGAAAGCCTGTCAAAAGAAGTTGCTCCCTTTAATATTCATGTAACGCTGATCGAACCAAGCAATTTCCGTACGGATTGGTCCGGACGCTCGGCCGCCAGAACAGAATCATCGATTAAGGAGTATGAGGAGCTCATCTCTCCATTTGTAAATGGAGAATCCCATGGCAAAGAACCTGGAGATCCCAAAAAAGCTGCAGAAGCCATTATCAGCGTTGCCAAGTCTCAAGAACCGCCGCTTCGGTTGCTGCTTGGAGCAGATGCTTACCATTTCGCGGTGAACAAATATACAGACACACTGAAAAATTTCGAAAACCAAAAAGAAGTCGCCTTGAATGCCGATTTCCAAGACGGAATATAATTAGATTGAACACCTCCACCACCATGCTGAAAGCGGGGGGCGGAGGTGTTTTTTTGATAGGATAATAATATTTGGCGACTTAGGCCCTAGAGAGACTGCGCTTTTGCGTGAATCGTCGTATGATTTCAGGCAGGGCGATAGATGTTAATACGATCAGAACACCTAGCCAACGCAGGGGGCTAATCGGTTCATGCAGGATGAAAAAAGATGAAAGCACAGCGACTGGAAGTTCGGTAGCTCCCAATATACTGGCCATTCCTTCTCCTACATGCGGAACGCCATAAGCGAACAATAGCGGCGGAATAAATGAACCCAAAAATCCTAGAGTGAATCCATAGATCAGTAGCTCTCCGAAAATCTTCCCGTTAAACAAAAATGCTGGAGGGTACAGGATGAAGATCAGCACCATGCCGCCGGCCAGCATCCATACCGCTCGAGTGGCTGCGGGCGCCTTAGGTACGGCAGATCCGCTAAGGAGGATAAACAACGAATACAATAATGCAGCACTAAGGCCATATAGGATGCCAAGCGGGTTCCAGCTTCTAATTCCATCATCCAAAAGACCCGCAGCCAGCACAGTTCCGAGCAGCAGAATTACGATGACGATAACGGTCATCCGGTCTGGAAGACGTCTGTTTCTAATGGATTGGATAAGCGCGCCGATCCAAATAAATTGAAATAATAAAATAATCGCAACAGAAGCAGGCACGTAGGTTAACGACTTGAAGTAAACCAATCCAGCTCCAGCGAGCGGAAAACCAGCGCTGACCAGCGTCAGCTTTTGTTTCCAGCTTAATTTCGAGTCGTCCGTAGGGTTAGATGCTGCTTTCTGTTTGTGCCGGCTTGTTCTCAAATTTTTCACCAAGTAAAATGCAAGAGATAAGACAAATCCCCAAAAAAACTGTGAGCCCACGACTTCACCAAGATGGAAGCCTCTGCCGTAAGCCAATACTGCGATTGTAGAGAGTAATCCAAAACATGCTGAGCCTGTCATTACGGCTGCCATATATTTCATATCTTATTCACCTTTTCTAAAGTAGATTTGCAGCGGGTGCAAAAAGAACTTTAAGCTTGAGAGTATAGTCTAAGTCAAGCATCTGCTAAGATACCGCTTCAATGTGAAGCGGTTTTTTGTTGTTTGAAGAAGTTGGTCCAGTGAGACAAAGCAGTGCCTACCTTGAACATCGAGAAATAAATATTGACAGTTACATTCAAAATAAATAAACTATCAAAAGAAAGTTAATGTCAATAACTGGAGGGGATTAAATATGAGTTCGCAAAATCAACAAAGATGGTGGGTGCTCGCTTCGCTTGCATTCGGGATACTTGCGATCGGACTGGATATGACGATTTTGAATTTGGCGTTGCCGATGTTGGCTCAAGACATACACGCGACCAATGTTGAGCTTCAATGGTTTGCCAACGGTTATAATCTTGTTTTTGCCGCTATGCTGCTGCCGATGGGGATGCTGGGGGACCGGATCGGACGCAAGAAAATGCTGCTTACCGGGTTGCTCATCTTTGGTGCAGCCTCTCTGGCTTGTGCGTATTCTGTATCATCTTGGCAGCTGATAACCGCGCGTGCCTTTCTTGGTTTGGGCGCTTCCCTGATTGTTCCGTTATCTATGGCTATTATTCCAGTGTTGTTCACGGAGAAGGAAAGGCCCAAAGCTATTGCAGTCTGGATGATGGCCAATGCGATAGGCATTCCGCTTGGTCCTATTCTTGGAGGTTGGCTCCTTAACCACTATTGGTGGGGCTCAGTATTTATCATCAATCTTCCGCTAGTGATTATAGCGATCCTCTCCGTTTCCTTTCTTTTGCATGAATCACGGAGTCAGGAATATAGACCAATGGATTTACCGGGAATGCTATTTTCAAGTGTTGGACTGATTGCTTTAACGTATGGTGTTATTCAAGCAGGTGAAAAAGGATGGGGGGATAGCTTTTCCTTATCGACAGTTGTTGGAGGTTTCCTTCTATTAATATGGTTTGTTAGGTATCAGACTCGGACTGCTCATCCATTGGTGGACCCGGCGTTATTTCACTCTCGGCGTTTTGCGGGCGGAACGTTGATCGGTTCGATCATTTCTTTTGCACTATTTGGTGTATTATTCGTATTGCCCCAATATCTTCAGGCCGTGTTAGGTGCGGATGCGTTCAGTGCAGGTCTGAGACTCTTGCCTTTAGTATTAGGATTACTGCTTGGAACGCCAATCTCTGATGTACTACAGTCGCGCTTTGGAACCAGGACGGCGATTATAGCGGGTTCTATACTGCTTGGCATAGGGCTGGCGATGGGGAGTGCCACGACAATATCAAGCGGATATGGCTTTGAATTAATTTGGATTTCTGCCGTCGGGCTTGGTATTGGATTTGCCCTTCCCGCTGCTATGGACACAGCGATCTCTGCACTCACACCCGAGCGAAGCGGCGTGGGGTCGGCCCTGCTAATGGCGATGAGACAAGTTGGCGGAACATTGGGTGTTGCCATTTTAGGGGCTGTGTTGAACGCAGGTTATCGCAATGGTCTTGACCTGAAGGAATGGCCTACAGAAGCTGCCCAAATGGCGCAACGTAATGTGTCAGCCGGGCTAGCCGCTGCTCAGCGAACCGGCTCAGACTCTCTGGTTCATTCCGTGAAAAATGCTTTCGTCACTGGCATGGGCAATATGTTATGGGTATGTGCAGGGGCCGCAGTTGTGGGAATTATTTTTACAGTTATCCTCTTACGAACACGATCAGCGGAGTGTAATAGCTCTACTGCCGCTCTTGAAGCGAAGGAATAATACGATTGCCAATTCATGAGAGTCAATAGTTTATGCTTTTGACTACAATTTGACATGAACTCTATTATCAATGAAAATAAGTTTGAAGGTTCATGTTGAATGTGATTTGACTTGGTTAGGAGTGAAAGGAATGCCTGAGACTGCGAAACAAAAGATCGGATTGCGTGAGCGGAAAAAAGCGAAGACGATGGCGAGTGTGCAGATGCACGCATTGAGGCTTTTTCAGGAGAAGGGTTATCATGCCACAACGGTTGAACAAATTGCGGAAGCTGCAGAAATTTCCCCGAGCACCTTTTTTCGTTATTTTGCAACGAAAGAGGATGTGGTGCTAACCGATAACTATGATCCTCTTCTTGTGGATGCTTTTGACAATCAATCACCAGAGCTTAGTCCGCTACAAGCCGTAAGGAATGCGATGATTTCGGGAATTACGGAGATTACGGATGAGGAATGGGAGACAACGCGCCAACGCAATCAACTGATCATGGCAGTTCCGGAACTGCGTGCAGCAGCGATGAATAACTTAACTCAGATGATGCACCTATTGACACAGATGGTTGCCAAGCGACTTGGACGCAGTTCAGATGATCCAGCGATCCGAACCTTTGGCGGAGTGATCGTCGGGGTCAATATATCCTTAATGGATTATAGTGCAGAAGTGACCCGATTGGAGTTTGCTAAATTATTGGAAGAGGCTCTGGAGGTTGTGGAGAAAGGCTTAATAATAGAATAAGACCGTGCCTGCAATTCTTAACCGTACGTGGTGGCTCTATAGAAGAAATCCCTTGTACATCAAGGGTTTTTTCTTTTTACAGAAAAAGATGAGGATAAAAAACGGTTATACTATTTGTTACCTTGGGAGGTGTTCATGTATCATGGTTAGCGGGCGGGCTGGAAATATTATAAAAGATTCCAATACATAGGAGCTAATCATGAACCAAGAGATTACTTATTCAACAAAAAGAGCATTTGCTAGATTGCTAAGTTTCTCAAAACCGGAAGCGTTTCGGTACATTTTATTATTATTAATTATCCTTTGCGGAACCTTTGTAAATCTGGGCTATCTGGAATCAATACGAAATATTGTGGCGGGAGCGACGTCCAAATCTCTTCATCTTGTGTATTATGGAACTGCACTTGCCGGGATAACGATCGTTCTGCAGACGGTCATCAATATCATGCAAACTCAAGTCACAGTAAAAATTAAAAATGCTTCAATAACCAATATGCAAAAACACGTTCTGAACCAGCTTCATCTGAAAAAGGTAGAGCATATCGAAAGCTATCATAGCAGCGACATTGTGGGGCGGTTGTTGAACGGAGTAACGGATGCGCAAACCGGAGTGAACGACAAGCTGTTGGCGTTTATCACAAACGCGCTGCAGATTATGATGGCTATGGCGTATTTTAGCTGGCTTAGCTTGCCTCTAACACTTGGACTGGTTGGTTTTACACTGGCCTATCCTGCGATTACATATCCGATCTCCCGATTTCTACGTGCTCAGTATGACAAGCGTGGGAAAGAGGTGGCGGATCGGGATTCCATACTTCAAGAAGCGATTCAAGGCGCTGAAGAGGTACGAACCTATAGGCTGCAGCAACACTTTCAAGGTGTTTTAAAAGGAAGACTTCATCAAGTGCTGGCAAGATCACTACGCATCTCTATTCTGGAAAGAAGCTTTGACGCTTTGAATAGGGTGGCAACGTTTGGCGGAATGATTTTTACACTTGGATTCGGGGGCTATCAGGTCTTAAAGGGGGAACTAATGGTAGGTGCACTGGCTACCTTTATTGTAACAAGTGGACAATTAACGAACCCGCTTTTATCGATATCAAGATTATGGACAGACATGATTCAAGCGATATCCCAAGCGCAGAGAGTACTCAGTCTGTTAGATTTGCCAAATGAAGAGGATGATCTAAATAAGAATTCGAATCTAGTATTTCATCCGGGACGGCATGATCTTACGCTTAAACATGTGAAATATACGTATAACAACGATAGAAAGACTATTCATAACATAAGTTTTTCGATAAAAAGCGGACAGATGGCAGCGATCGTAGGACCCAGCGGTTCGGGTAAATCTACGATCCTGAAGTTATTGCTAAGACTCTATACTCCCGAAAAAGGAGAGATTTTGTACAACGATGTTTCTATACATGATATCCCGCTGGCGGAGTGGAGATCCCGCATTGGATATGTTTCACAACAGGCCATTGTATTCTCTGGTTCCATTAAGGATAATATTTGCTTTGGAGTAGAGAATGTGCCTATGGACGAAGTGGTGAACGCTGCCAAGTTAGCGCATATTCATAATTATATTAGTGCTCTGCCACAGGGGTATGACACAGCTATTGGGGAACGTGGTGTCCAGTTGTCAGGAGGAGAAATTCAGCGTCTGTCTCTCGCCAGGGTATATTTACGAAAGCCCAACATTCTTGTGCTGGATGAGCCTGCTTCAGCGTTGGATATTGAGAATGAAAGAAAGTTTCGAGAGTCCCTGCAAGCGCTTGCTAAAGATCGGACGACGATCGTCGTTGCACACAAGCTGGACACGATTCGGCATGCGGATACGATTATTGTTGTGGAGGGTGGAAGAGTGACAGAGGTAGGGACACATGCAGATTTAATAAGGAATCAAGGGGAGTATTTCGGTTTACTGCAAGAGGAAAATATGAAGAGGGAGGGTATCCGTTGAATTCGCAGATCAATACCAGGGCAGTGTTGTCCCTTCTTTTTCACTATGTAAAGCGCTACTGGATGATTCTTATCTTCCTTCCTTTTTTGATTGGGGTAGATATTGCATTTGAATTAGGAGTAGCTAAAATCCAGGGCCTGTTCATTGATACCGCAGACCATGGTACGTTGGCGAGATTATTCTATGTTATTAAACTAGTCATTTGTTTGCTACTTGCAGGGATTATCTTATTGGCACTCCATCGGCATTTAATCGTTAAGCTGCTGGGTTATGTACATAGAGATATAACGCTTAGATTGTTTGAAGTTATAAACCATATGCCTTATCAGAAATTAAAAAAATATCATTCCGGAGATCTGGTCACCCGGGTGAAGGACGATGTGGAGCATAGTTCGCAAATTATAGACGCCGTTATTGAGTTTATAACTGTGCTTGTCCTCATTATTTTATCGTTTGTTTATCTGATCCGAATTGATGTCGTGTTAGCGCTGATTGGAGCTATAAGTGCACCTATTCTATTCTGGATCGGTCGTATGTTTGATAAAAGAATTCGTACCCAGTCGAGCGATGTTCAAGAGAAGGAACGGGCGCTTAGAGAGACAGCACAAGAATATATCCAGGGATATACCGTTGCTAAAGTGTTTAATGTAAGCGAGTTATACCTCAATCCATTCATGCAGGGAAGGAAGGATCTGAGCAAAGCGCAAACCAGACTTGCAATGACGAACACCATGAGCAGAACCTTTACGGAGAGCGGATTCAATCTCATTTACATTGTGGCATTAGTATTCATCGCGATTGCCTCTTCGAGAAATGCACTGACTCCTGGAACGATTATTACGTTTAGTGTCCTGTTCGAGCTTGTAGTCTGGCCGGTCATTGGCATGTCAGATCAGTATAGCCGTGTGCAAGAGGGGATTGGAGCGTTTCAGCGAATATATGATTTTGTGGGAACGACTAATAATACGCCAATAAAAAGTTCTAACAGTAATGAGAAGCTAGAGACGGAGATATCTTATAAAAGAGAAGTCTTATCTCTTCACGATGTGTCTTTTCAACCTGAATCCAGTGATAGAGCTATTCTGAATCATATTAACTTTGACTTGAAAAGCGGAGAGACGGTAGTCGTCATTGGGCCGAGCGGTTCGGGCAAATCCACTTTTGCAAAATTATGTTGTGGTCTATATGAACCAACGCAAGGAAAGGTATCGGTCCATGGTCAATCGGTTTATGTGAATCAATCGCCATATCTATTCTCTGGAACGGTGCAAGATAATATCAAGTTAGCCTATGATCAAGCAACTGATCATGATATTCACATCGCGGCAAGAAACGCAGAGCTTGAAGAATTCGTAGAACAATTATCCGATAACTATAATACGGTTATCAGTGAGCAAGGCAGTAACTTTTCAGGTGGACAAAGACAACGTCTTGCCTTGGCCAGAGCTTTTATACATAAAGATTGTGATTTGTTCATCATGGATGAGCCGACATCTGCCTTGGATCCTGCTACAGAACAACAAGTAGTGGCCTCTCTAAAAACGTACTTGGAACACAAATCAGTTATTATCATCACTCATCGTCTAAGTCTAGTTTCGCTAGCCGATCGGATCATTGTCATGAATGAAGGCAGGATTGCAGAAGAAGGAACACATGCCGAATTAATGCGTAATCAGGGACTATATAAGAAGTTTCAGCGCCGAACCTGATATTCGAACCTAAAGTTCAATTTAAATAGAAACGAGAGGTCCCTAATGAATACAATCCTCATTATTGAAGATCAGGAAGATGTTAACCACATGCTGGCGGAGTCGCTGGCTTCTGCGGGATACTGCGTTAAGTCTGCTTATACAGGGGCGGATGGATTGCAGGAGATTCACAGCGGATTGTATGATTTGGTTCTGCTTGATATTATGCTTCCTTATAAAAGCGGGGATGAAATTCTGAAGGATATGCGCCAGTTTTCCGATGCCCCTGTCATTATTATTTCTGCGAAGGATCTGGTAGGTACGAAAATCGATCTTCTGAAGCTGGGCGCGGACGATTATATAACGAAGCCGTTTGACTTAGGAGAAGTGGCGGCACGGGTGGAGTCCAATTTACGCCGTTCAAGGCGGGATCAACCGGGAAGCAGGGTACTGCGTCACAAAGATCTGCTGTTGGATGAGAATGCTAAACGCGTGACGGCGGGAGGTGCGGAGATTGAGCTAACTGCCAAAGAGTATATGATACTGGAGATGCTGCTCAAGCACACGGGTAAGGTATTCACCAAGGCGAATTTGTACGAATCGGTCTGGCAGGACGAATACCTCGGGGATGACAATGCGGTGAAGACGCATATCAGCAATCTGAGAAGCAAACTGAAAAAAATGAGCCCGGAAGAGGAGTACATAGAAACGGTTTGGGGACTGGGCTATAGGCTACATCAGGGATAACTTATCGGTTTCTTTACTTTTTCAATGTCAGCCTTAACCTTTTCTAAACTTGCGATCGTTATACTGAGGGCAGAAAGGGCAGGTGAATAAAATGAACTCATACGTTGTGCAAACCCATCATCTGAGTAAAAACTACGGTGATTATACGGCGCTACGCCAAGTTTCTATCCGCTTAAAAGGGGGCCATATCTACGGTTTGATCGGACAAAACGGCGCCGGAAAAACGACGCTGATGCGTCTATTGGCTGGTCTAGCCTTCCCTACAGAAGGCAGCATCGAGCTATTCGGCCATAGCGGAAAGTACCCTCTTCAAGAGGAACGGAAGCGGCTTGGCTGCATGATTGAGCACCCGGGATTTGTTCCGTATATGACGGCGAAGCAGAACCTGAAGCTGCATCGGATGATGCGAGGTGTCCCTAACGAGGAGATTGAAGATGAATTGCTGGAGCTGGTTGGTCTGGCAGATACGGTCAGGAAGAAAGCGAGAGACTTCTCGCTTGGGATGAAGCAGCGGCTTGGCATTGCTATCGCCCTCTTAGGCAGCCCGGAAGTGCTTATTCTGGATGAGCCGATTAACGGACTCGACCCGCTTGGCGTCATCGAAATTCGTAATTTGCTAAGGCAGCTCTGCGAAGAGCGCCAGATGGCTATTCTCATCTCCAGTCATAACCTGCCTGAGCTGTATCAGACCGCGACCAACTATATCATTATTCACAAGGGAGAGATTAAGCAGACACTTACTCAGGAACAGCTTGATGAGCGTTGCAAGCATCATATTCTAATTCGCTGTGACCAGCCGGAAAAGTTGACGAGTGTACTGGAGACGGAGCTTGGCACCTTGAATTATAAGGTTATGCCGGATCGTACGGTTAAATTGTATGATTGTTTAGACCAGTTGGAGCGGGTTGCCAGGGCTATTCATGATAAAGGCATTGTTGTTACCAAGTTTAATGTTGAAGGTGAAACGCTAGAAAACTACTTCATCTCTTGTTTAGGAGGTGAAGGGGATGCTTAATCTGATCCGGGCTGATCTATTCAAGCTGATGAAATCACAGGCGGTCAAAGTATTGATAGCTATATCAGCAGCAAGCGCGATGATCTCGGCGGTTATGGCCTATCTCATTCCGCTTGGTAAGATCGACACCCGCATGACAGGCATCGAATTTATGTTCTCGGACATGAACATGACCTGTATTCTCGGAGCGGTGATCGCGGGTATGATCATATGCGGCGATTTTGAGAACAAAACGATTCACAACGCAATTTCTAGCGGCTCCCGGAGATACGCTATCATCATTAGCAAAGCTGTTGCGCTCGCCGTTGCCTTAATGTTGCTTTTGCTGCCATATGCAATCGTTACGGCGGCGGGGCTTGGTACAGGGGATAAGTTCGACGTAGGTTCTGTGGGAATAGGCTTTCTGCATGTGCTGACAGCTGAAAGCGGCAACGTAATGGAGATTGCAGAGATCGGGAAGCTGGCGGCTATTATGCTGACTTTGATTATTGTCTATATAGCACAGTTAAGCCTATGTGTGCCGCTTGCTTTTTTTCTGAAAAAACCTGTGTTCGTGGTTGCTATCTATTATGGTTTCTCTATTCTGTGCGCACAACTGGCCGGAGGAAGTGAGAGTTCATCGGTGCTCAGCCGTATCTTTTCGCTTACCCCTTACGGGAACAAGCATGCTCTTATGGCGCTGGAGACAACTGCAGGTGATATGGCACGAACGATCGGTATCAGCGTAATTTTTATTGCATTCATGCTCGCCGTCACCTTTACGGCATTTAGAAAATCTGAGATTAAGTAAGGAAGGGCTGTGAAGTCGTTGGCGATGGCATTGGCATTAGGAGCTTTGATAATTTTAATTCTGCTGCTGAGTGTGTATATTGTTTTTATTCACCAGCAGCTACGCAGCATTAATCGCCAATTAGGCAAGCGGCTGGCAGAGCATACACGGCAACCGGTAAGCCTGGACCTTTTGAGCAAAGAGCTTAATCGTTTAGCCATTCATATTAATCAATGCTTAAAGGCGGAGGAGAACCTCCGCCTTCAGGCCATGCGTGAAGAGAAGAACTTTAAGGAGCTGATTGCGAACATTTCCCATGATTTGCGAACACCACTGACCGCGGTTAAGGGCTATCAGCAACTGCTGGCGAATGGTGATTTACCTTCTGACCAGCAGGAGAAGCTTCGTATTGCCCGGAAGCATACCGAGGCCTTAGGTGTGCTGATTGAGCTTTTTTTCGAATATACCTACCTGTTGAATGCAGAACCAGAATGCCGAGCGGAAAAAGTGAATGTGGGTAACCTGATTGCTGAGGGTGTAGCGGCAGCGGTTCCCTTATTGGAGGAAAGAGGGCTGTCCGTTCAATTTGAGGAGACTCCGCCAAGGTTTGCCCTTGCTGACAGGGAAATGCTCGCTAGAATCGTGAACAATCTGATTCGTAATGGCTGTGAGCATGCATCAGGCCAAATTCAAATTCGCTTGAAATATCAGGAAGAGAAGATCATTCTCTCATTCGGTAATCCCGTGAACAATGGTGTTGTTCTTGATGTTAAGCGGCTGTTCGACCGATTCTATACGGGGGATCACGCCAGGAGCAAGGGGACAGGGTTAGGTCTTGCTATTGTTAAACTTCTGGTGGAGCGGATGAAGGGGAGTGTATCGGCTTCTCTTGAGAAAGGCTACCTTGAGATGGTCGTTGAACTTCCGGCTTATCATGAAAGTGGGAGTGTAGACTGAGGAGGATTTGCAACTAAAATAAATGTGTCAGAAAAAAACCTGCAAAAAAGTGTTGACAGGTGAGCTCATTTTTTATATGATATTAAAGTCGACTGAAGGAAATGATCTTCCTGAAAAAAGACAAGTCCTTCGGGGCCTTAGCTCAGCTGGGAGAGCGCATCGCTGGCAGCGATGAGGTCAGGGGTTCGATCCCCCTAGGCTCCACCAAGAGCATTATATGGACTCTTAGCTCAGTTGGTAGAGCAGTTGACTCTTAATCAATTGGTCCAGGGTTCGAGTCCCTGAGAGTCCATCACAGAAGAAACGGCAGAGATGCCGTTTTTTTGTTTGTTTATTTCTTTATAATTACTGAAATACTTTGGGGGATTAAGGGAAAATTGTTTTTGAATGGACTGTTTTTGTTCTTTCTTGACCAAATAGTCTGGAAATGATAAGATATGGTCACGAAGTGAGAGAGGGGGATAGGAAATTATCGCGTGGTGATTTGGAAAGTTGGGAACAAAGAAGGTCGTTTTAATGATTATTTTAGATCGATCAGTCTGTAATTATTTTTAGGGCTATTTTTTTCTTGACTGAACGATCCGGTAAGGGTACTATGAGACAGAAAGGAGGGGCTGAAGTGGCAAGAAGTAAGGAATTCGATACAAATCTTGTATTGCACAAAGCGATGGAAGTGTTCGGACATTACGGTTACGAGGGAACATCCCTGCAAATTCTGCTCGATGGCTTGGGCATTGCCCGTCAGAGTTTATATGATACGTACGGCACGAAGCGGGATCTCTTCGTTAAAGCCGTCAAGCATTATCTTAACGAAAAATCGTCGGCTGTTGTCTCCTATCTGGAGCAGACGGGATCCGTTAAGCAATCGATTGAGAAAATTTTCAGTGAGATCGTGGCGACACTACAGGATGCGGATCGGCGCAAGGAATGCTTGATTCTATATAGCGCTATCGACCAGGTTCCTCATGACCCGGAGATCGCGGCGTTGTTCGAGCAAGACCGAATTCGGCTAGAGAAGGCGTTTCATGAGGCCTTGATTCGGGCCAAGGATCAAAATGAGCTGAATACCCAGCAGGACCTGCTTGCGCTTGCGAAGTATTTGTATCATGCCCGATATGCGTTGACTCAAGTTGCCAAATTATCCGATGATGCCAAAGTGTTGGAGGAAATCACGGCGGTTACCCTGTCTGTGCTTAATAGATAACGTGAAGCAGTTTCCTGCTTCATTTATTTTGATCATTCTAGATCGATCAGTCAAATATAATAAAAATAGACCATTTGGTCTGAAAAAGGAGAGAATACTTCTATGAACGCAAGTCGGTTTAAAGGATTAGCGCTGTTCATTCTGGCCATTTCGCAGTTGATGATGGCGCTCGATTACACGATTATTTTTGTCGCAATGCCTTCCCTTGGCGAGGAGCTGGGCTTCACAGCCAATCATTTGCAGTGGGTGGTTAGCGCCTATTCGCTTGCGTTCGGAGGATTTTTGTTAATTGGCGGACGGTTATCCGATTTAATGGGCAGACGTCTGATGTTCATTATTGCCATGGTCTTGTTCGGTTTAGGTTCGTTTCTCGGAGGCCTTTCGGAATCCCAACTCCTATTAATCATTGCTAGAGGATTGCAAGGACTTGGGGGAGCATTGTTGTCACCGGCCACATTATCACTGATCATGTCCAATTTCGAAGAAGGTGCTGAGCGCAATCGAGCGATGGGGATTTGGTCTTCAATGGGCGGAGTGGGCTTATCTCTTGGTCTGCTGCTTGGTGGGGTTTTAACAAGTTATATCGGATGGGAGGCCACCTTCTTCGTGAATGTGCCAATTGCGCTTTTCGCTATTGTCATGACACCGATCGTGCTCAAAGAAAGCAAGATTTCGTCCCAAGCAAAACATTTCGACGTTGGCGGCACGCTATCGGTCACAGCAGGATTGCTGCTAATCGTGTACTATCTCATTCAATCCCCAGTCGAAGGCTGGTTTAGCCTTGGGACGTTGCCATTTGTCCTGGTCGGCGTTGTTTTACTTATCGCTTTTGTCGCCATCGAGCAACGTTCGGCAGCGCCATTGCTATCTTTCCGTTTGTTCCGCAACCGCAATTTGACTGGAGCCGCGTTGACCGCGTTCCTGTTTTCTGCATCGTTCGGTACACTCTATTACTTCCTGACGCTGTATACGCAGAATGTTCTGCACTATTCCGCTATTCAATCCGGTTTATCTTTCTTGCCGCTTACGCTTAGCGCGTTTCTGGGAGTCAGGCTGATTAATATCCTGTTAACGAAGGTTGGAGTCGCTGGCACGATTGCTGTGGGAATGGGAACGGGAGGTGTCGGCTTCCTGATGCTCACTCAGTTATCTGCTACGGGCTCTGTATGGGGAGTCATTCCGGGCACTGTGATTATCGGCATCGGTCAAGCACTTGTATTCACGACGATGTTCATCGCAGGCAGCACAGGGATCGATCCTAAAGAGCAGGGCGTGGCTTCTGCACTTATTACAACTGGTCAGCAAATTGGCGGCGCAATTGGCCTTGCTGTTATTATGGCGATCATATCCTCGAGAATGAACTCGAATGTGACATTGGAGACGATGACGACGCCTGAGCTAAATCATTCCATTCATATTGCGTTTATCGTTACGACCATCGTAACACTGCTAGGTATATTGGTTGCCTTCATTGTTCTTAAGCAAAAGAAGACTGTAAATAAGGATAAAGCAATTGCAAAGCATTGAGCGATAACGTGCTTCTAAAGCAAGAGAGTTATGATATTTTGAAAGATAGCAACTCAGTTCTTAATAGTAGTCAAAAGAATTATGACACCATGGTATTTTGTATAATGCCATGGTTTCTTTTTTTGATGTGAAAGTTGATGTTATTGCATATCGAACAGCTTGCTAGAGTCATAGCAGCCTGTTCAATCCATTCTTCAAAATATTTCGAGAAAAGTATTGACAGTAGAGCTGATCTTTTGTATGATATAAAAGTCGCTTGCAGGGAACGGTTCACCTGAAGAAGACAAGCCCTTTGGGGCCTTAGCTCAGCTGGGAGAGCGCATCGCTGGCAGCGATGAGGTCAGGGGTTCGATCCCCCTAGGCTCCACCAAGAACATCATATGGACTCTTAGCTCAGTTGGTAGAGCAGTTGACTCTTAATCAATTGGTCCAGGGTTCGAGTCCCTGAGAGTCCATCGTATTCAAAAGAAGCTCAAGCGTAGTTAGCGCTTGAGCTTCTTTTGCGTCTAAGGGAAGAGATTTTATGAGACAGGAAAGAGGGGCAATCATCGATTGCCCCTCTTTTAGTTAAGAATATATGCTTGAGAAAGTTAGTTTTTGCGTAGCCGGACGACGAGTCCAATCAGGCCAATGGCTACTATGAAGACTGCGGCGATTGGTAGTGGAATGCCAGAAGGCGACATGCTTGAAGTGCTGGCGGAGAGTGCGTTTCCGCTTGAGGCTTCACCAGAGCCGGGCGAAGCTTTGGTTCCGGAAGGATTGGCCGAAGCAGCTGATGTCGTTGTGTCAGTACTTCCTGCGATGTGTAGGAGCGACGGAGTCAATTCAGGCGTTTTGCGATGGGGGGATGCCTGTTCCAGATTATAGGCATATCCCAATAGTTTGGCATCGCCAAACCTGGACCCGAGCAAACTGATTCCGACAGGGAATTTGTCTGCAAAGCCAGCGGGTACACTCACTACAGGACGGCCGGTGAAATTAGCCCATCCGCAATGTGTGCCGAATTGCTCGGAATCGAGCAGTTCGGCAGGATTCTTATGAACTTTGGCAGGTGGGGCAGCTACTGTCGGGTATGCGAGTGCATCAAGCTTATATGAGGAGAATAACTCAGTTACCCCTTGAGCAAATTTTTGACGGGCAGCGACTGCTGCTGCGAATCCTGCCTTGTCTAGTGGCTTCTTGTCGTCCGCCATTAACCACTCTTTGGTAGTCTTCTCCATATTTGGGCTGCCTGCAACGATGTCGCCGAAATTAATCGCGTTTTTCGGTTCAGTCCGTCCAGCCAGACCTTTTGGCCAGGTTGCTTCTGTCTTTGCGAAATAACTTTCATGCCCGGTTGTTGCCCAGTAGGAAGCATTCTGCGGGGCGTACTTATTCCACCAGCTTCGGTTAAGCGGGATTTTAATGACTGTGGCGCCTTGAGCCTCTAGTACTGAAATTTCCTTCTCCGCCGTCGCTAAAATATTATTAGACTCAGGGCCTGGTGAATAATCATAACCTCCAAATGGGGCAATGACGTAACCGATGCGGGCCCCTTTTAGGGAAGAACCTTTCAATGAGTTCAGGTATGAAGTGGATTTGTAGCTGTTTGCTTTTGCGGTCCAGGGATCTTTAGGGTCTGTGCCTGCAAGAACATCAAGTAGCATCGCTGCGTCTTCAACGGACAACGCCAGAGGTCCAATGGCATCTCCTAGCGGATTGTAATCAACTCCAGCCATGGAACCAAGCCCTACTGTGGGGCGGAATCCGACTAGATTGTTGAAGGAAGCAACATCGGTAATCGAACCGCAGGACTCGGTTCCAAGGCCAATTGCAGCAAAACTTGCTGCGACTGCTGCACCGGTACCGCCGCTGGAGCCGTTAATATTTTTCGAAGGATCATAAGGATTATACGTTCTGCCTTTGACGGAGCTTACCGTATCCCAAAACATAGCGAATTCTGCCATATTTGTCTTGCCTAACACGATTGCTCCGGCATCTTTTAGTCTTTGGACAGCGGTAGCGTCGTATTTAGGCTGGTAGGTGGCGAGTGCTTGATTGCCGTGGCTGGTGGGCATATCAGCCGTATTGATGTTGTCCTTGACCAGTACCGGGATGCCATGCAGCGGGCCGCGAATATGGCCGTTTGCCCGTTCCTTGTCAAGCACGGCGGCTTCTTTTAACGCATTCTGGTTAAGGGTAATAATTGCACCCAGACCAGGTTTATCGCCGATTTTTTTGTCGTAGGCCTTAATCCGATCCAGGTATTCCTGGACAGCCTCTACACTTGTAATCTTGCCAGTCTTCAGGGCCTCGGCCAGTTTTACGACACCTAGTTCGGTTACATCCGTCTCGGATTGAGCGTAGGCCATCAGCGGATAGAGATTCAGACATAATATGATGCCGAGCATTACGCCTGTCAAAAGGTGCATAAGAGTCTTCGCGTAGCGTGGCGTACGTCTATGCCGGGTAGATGTGGATGTTTTCATAGTATGGCCCCCTCATGATGTCTTATTTTATGTTACATATTAATACATCAAATTTGAAGTGGTCAACATAAATTTACGTAAAGTAGTGATTTTTCAGAAAAATATGTGTGAATACATGACATGATATTGGATTTTAAATAATTTAACAGTTTAACATGACGATTTATTGAATTTGATGTTATTCTATATAACATATATAGTTGAATAAGAGATTGCAGTTTTGATTCTACTCTCTAAAGCTAGGTTTCCAATATTTGAGCGTTGATGCATCCTTTTCGCAGTACATTTCATCGCCGCATAGCTTTTGGCTCCGGATCTGCTGCTTTACGACTACTACGGACCGCACAGCCCTTATCTGCTCTATTTGGAGCAATTACCCTTCTAACGGACCGTAATGCGCTTATTTACTCCATTTGGCACAAAAAGTTCGTCTAACGGACCGTAACGCGCTTATTGCCTCTTTACCAGGCATATCCCCAGCAAGTATCAGTAAATAGCTGCATCTGAGTCCGTAAGCTCTTGAAAAACAGTGTTTTTTTGGAAATAAGAGCTTCTCGGTCCGTTACAACTTGCCGGAATCCCCCACGGCCCGCGAGATTGCTCACAGCCCGCCAGGCCCCCGCGGCCCGCGAGACTACTCACAGCCCGCCAGGCCCCCACGGCCCGCGAGATTGCTCACAGTCCGCCAGACTCCCCACGGCCCGC
>NZ_JABWCS010000221.1 GCF_013359945.1 Paenibacillus agri
CCCGTAACCCGGTAACCCCGTAACCCCGTAACCCGGTAACCCCGTAACCCCGTAACCCCGTAACCCCGTAACCCCGTAACCCCGTAACCCCGTAACCCCGTAACCCCGTAACCCACCAACCCTGTCCCCGTCTTCGTAACCATGAGAAATAGCTATACCTCATCAATTAAGAGCATTTTTGTACCTTAATTTCCTTAAAAACAGGCAAATGAAGGAAATAAGAGCAATATTGTACCTTATTTTTGGAAAAGTGCCCTGAAAAGCCGATTTTGAGAGATTTAACATACAAAAATGCACTTAATTCCCATTCGCCGTTGATTGCAGAGTATTTAAGGTACAAAAATGCACTTAATTACACTTCGAAAACCCACCATTCTCCAAAATATCATCCTAATTGCATAAAACTCTCATTTTAGGCTTTGCTTTTAATATGTTCTTTAAGTTAAGGCATCATAGTGAGGGGTTAATCGTTGTTTTTACGACTTATTTTATAATAACGGTTTACAAATCGTAATTATTACGATATTATCGTAAAAGTTAAACGTAATAATTACGATTATGTCGGTACAATTGGTATTCAATTCGTTATTCAATTCGTTATTCAATTCGTCAGTTCGATTCGTCAGTTCGATTCGTAGTTCGATTCGTAGTTCGATTCGTAGTTCGATTCGTCAGTTCGATTCGTCAGTTCGATTCGTCAGTTCGATTCGTCAGTTCGATTCGTCAGTTCAATTCGTCAGTTCGATTCGTCAGTTCGATTCGTAGTTCGATTCGTCAGTTCGATTCGTCAGTTCGATTCGTCAGTTCGTTCGTTAGTTCGATTCGTTAGTTTGATTCGTCAGTTCGATTACGTTAGTCCAATATGTCGGCTGCATTTTATTGATTCAGAAAAGCAATTCAGAGGGGAAGTTGCACTACCATGATTTTGTCATCTATGCAGAATGTTGTGTTCGGCTATGGGAATGAGCCTGTGATCGACCATATTTCGCTAGACATTCATAGCGGAGAGTTCATTGGGATTACCGGGCCGAATGGTGCGGCCAAGACGACGCTGCTTAAACTAATGCTCGGTCTGCTCCGTCCCTGGAGCGGTACGGTGACGCTGAATAAAGAATGGGCCGGGAACAGGGGCTTGCGTATCGGCTATGTTCCCCAGCAGGTAGCCTCCTTTAATGCCGGGTTTCCGAGCAAGGTGATCGAACTGGTCCGTTCGGGCTGCTACCAACGATTGGGCCTGTTCCGGCGATTCACTGCTGAGCAGGAAGACATTGTGAAGCGCAGTCTGGAACAGGTGGACATGTGGGAGTATCGGAACCGCCGGATCGGCGAGCTGTCCGGAGGGCAGAAGCAGCGAATCTGCATCGCCCGCGCACTGGCCCAGGAACCACAGGTTCTGGTACTTGATGAACCGGCTACCGGTATGGATTTGGAGAGCCGCATAGGTCTGTACCGGCTCATGCGCCATTATGTCAGCAAGCATGGACGGACGGTGATCATGGTTACGCACGGTCTGGAAGAGACGAGCCCCTACCTGGACACTGTCATCAGCTTGGAGCGAAAGGAGAATGAGGGCTGGAAATGCTTGGTTACGAATTCATGCAGCGCGCATTTTGGGCCGGAGGCCTGATAGGCATCATCGGTCCGCTGCTCGGTGTTTACCTGATGCTCCGTCGTCAGGTGCTGATGGCGGACACGCTATCACATGTCTCCCTGGCGGGGGTTGCGCTGGGCTCAGTGTTACACCTTAATCCGGCACTTAGCGGCTTTGCCGTGGCCGTCATTGGCGGCCTTGTCATTGAGCAGCTCCGCCGCTCATACCGTACATACAGCGAGCTTCCGGTGGCCATTATTATGACCTCAGGTCTGGCGCTGGCAGTTGTACTAATGAGTCTGAAGCAGAATTTGAGCAAGAGCTTCAGCTCTTATCTATTCGGGTCCATTGTGGCCGTCAGTGACACTCAGCTGCGGATTATTGCGGTGGTGGCGGCTGTGGGTCTTGTATTCTTCATCGTGCTGCGCAGGCCGCTCTATAACCTGACCTTTGATGAGGAGACAGCGGCCATTGGCGGTGTGCATGTTGGTTTGTTATCCTTCTCTTTCGCTGTACTGACTGGAATGACGGTTGCTGCAGCGATGCCGGTGGTTGGCGTTCTGCTGGTCTCTGCATTGATCGTGCTTCCAGCTTCCATTGCGCTCAGAATTGCCTCCGGTTTCACTGCTGCGGTTCTAATTGCGATCGGCACGGGTCTGACCGGTGTTTTCAGCGGTTTGACGGCTTCCTATTATATCAACACTCCGCCCGGCGGCACGATTGCACTGATCTTGCTGGTCTTCCTTCTAATGGCGATTGCTATACAGAAGCTGATCCGGCGCCGGAATCGAAAGAAGCATTCATAGTTCATAGTTCATAGTTCAGAGTTCAGAGTTCATAAATCATAACAATCTTTGTTCAAGAAAAGGAGTCCACGTTCATTATGAAATTTAGTATCCGTCATCTAGCTGTTCTGTCTCTGTCCTCTCTGTTGATTGCTGCGGGCTGCGGCAATAACAATGCTTCTAACAATACAGGGTCTTCTGCTAATGCATCTGCCACGGCTACAGCTGAAGCGCCTACTGCGCCTGCATCCCATAAGCTGAACATTAAAGTCAGCTTCTATCCGATGTATGAGTTCACGAAAAATATTACAGGTGATCTCGCCGATGTAGAAGCCCTCATCCCGCCGGGTATTGAGCCGCATGACTGGGAGCCAACGGCACAGGATATGGCCCAAATCACAAAGGCCGATGTGTTGGTCTATAACGGTGCGGGCATGGAGAACTGGGTGGATCAGGTGCTGGACAGTGCTTCTGGCAGCAAGCTAGTAGCCGTCGAGGCCAGCAAGGGGCTTGATATTATGGAGGGGGCAGCAGAGGAAGAAGATGAGCATGAACATTCCCATGAGCATGCCAATAAAGAAGGAGAAGATCATCATCATGATCATGGCGGGCTAGATCCTCACGTTTGGCTGGACCCAGCTTTGGCGGTCAAAGAAGTGCGGAACATTGAAGCCGCGCTGGCAGCTGCTGCCCCGGAGCACGCGGAAGCTTTTAAAGCCAATGCCGATGTCTACATCTCTAAGCTGGAAGCCTTGGACCAGGAATTCCGGGAAGCTACCAAAGAGGTCAAGCGCAAGGACTTCATCACCCAGCATGCGGCCTTTGGTTATCTTGCTAAGGAATACGGCCTAACCCAGGTGCCGATTGCCGGACTGTCCCCTGAAGAAGAGCCTTCTGCGGCAAAAATGGCCGAGATCGTGGAATTTGCCAAAACGCATAACGTGAAGACGATCTTTTTTGAAACCTTAGTGTCCTCTAGTGTAGCAGATACCATTGCTAAAGAAATTGGAGCCAAAACTGCGGTGCTCAATCCGATTGAAGGTCTCACTGAAGAGGACCGCAGCCATAATCTCGATTATCTGGGCATCATGCGCCAGAACCTGGAAGCGCTGAAAATAGCGCTGAACGAATAAGGAAGATAAACAACTATTGAAAGGGTGAACGATACATGGCGAAAAAATCGAAAGTAGTTAAAGAGTTGAAACGACAGGAAATCGTGGCTAAATACGCGGAGAAACGAAGAGAGCTGAAGGCTAAAGGTGATTATCTGGGCCTGCAAAAGCTGCCGCGTGATTCCTCTGCCACCCGCCTCAAGAACAGATGTGAGGTCTCCGGCAGACCGCGTGGTTATTTGAGCAAATTCAAAGTCTCGCGGATTGTCTTCCGCGAACTGGCACTGAAGGGCCAAATCCCCGGCATAACCAAATCAAGTTGGTAACTAGTTGTTACCTCCGAAATTAAGGTATATTCTTATCAGAAATGGCGGTTCCCTGAAAGGGGGATGCGCCTTTTTGCTATGGTTTGAAGGAAGTGTGAATTATATAATAGAAGAAATATGATTGCATGTCATATTCAAAAGGCGTTCAAGTTTGAGCTATACCGATACGTTCATCTGTGTTGCCGAAGATTGTCCAGTGGAGACCGGCATTCCTCCCGTATCTTCCCGTCTGCTGCCGTCAGCGCATGTAATCCAGTACGAGCTTCTCTCCAGTGAGCCCTATGCCTATACTCATGAGGAGCTGCTTTATGAGGTTCACGTACGTCACGAACAGGTTCCTTTGGAAGATCGCACAGATCGTCGTGAAGAGATTTGGAAGGAGCTGTTTTCAAAAAAAACACCCATGCCTGCGAGCCTCCATGCTTCCTAAGAAATATGGCTGGGGCGTCCATTTCAATAGCGCGGGCAAAATCGCAATCTACGGCAAGGAATCTCCTGAATACGACGATTTCATCTCCGGCGGGCAGGATGTGAAGTTACTTCTAGCCATGCGCAGCAAACGTTCTTCGGTACGCACTTAAAATGAAGCTAAGCACGAACTTATGAACGAACATGAACACGAAGCTCGCTCCCGTGCCAGCTTGCGCGCGCCCGGCGTAGCCAAGGCCGCGGAGCTGTCACACGCGCTCACAGCTGCGGGCGAAACAAACATAGCCAAGAAAAAACAGGGCAGTCGCCGGCCACTACATAGCGGTCAGATCCTGCCCTGTTTTCTGTCATTCAACTAAACGTACTTCCCTTGCCCTGGCACGGCCAATTCCTTGAAGTAACGGCACAAGTGCGCTATCTGCTGAGAGAGTTCTATGCCATGCATAGGAGCTCCATGTCCGCTCAGCACGATCTGCGGGTCCAGCAGACCCAGTTGACGGACCGACTTCTCGGCGTCTTCCCAGTCTGTAGTGAAATAAGCAGGAGGGCCATGGACCTCCTGATCCTGCTTGATCACGTGAAACGCAGACTCTTGCTTAACAGTCAGAAAAGCATCTCCGGCGATCAGGACCTTGTCGTTGTCACGGAACAGGGAGATATGTCCCGGACTATGGCCGGGACTGTGTACCCATCTCCATTCGCTGGTACCGGGAATGCTGCCATCCGCCGGCAATGGAACCACACGGGTTCCAAGGTCAATGCCGCGGTAAGGATACAGCGGTGCAGCCATGGACATGAGGCCACCTCCAACGGCGGGATCGGCAGGGGGATAGTCCTCTTTTCCCGTCAGATAAGGAAGCTCCAGCGGGTGTGCATAGACCGGAACATCCCATACTTCGAGGAGTTCCTTGAGGCCCCCTACATGATCGAAATGCCCGTGCGTCAAAATAATGGCGCGCGGGGGCTTGCCGAAGCGTTCCATGGCGGTATTGTGAACACTCCCGGCATACATACCAAGGCCTGTATCCACCAGTATCCAGTCCGATGGGTTAAGCTCTATAAAAGCAACATTCACAAACAATGTACGGAGTCCAATAACCCGGGGAGCTACTTCCCAAAGCTCCGTGTGCCCGGAAGCCAGCATACCGCTAAAGTTCATAGTGCGCCTCCTGATTCTTTTTTTCGAGTTAGAGCCGGTACTTTGCCTTAGCATTGCCCTAATGTATCCAAAATAAAGAGAGAACGGCAAAAAAACCTTTCATTGTTCATGCAGGGCATGACAAGAAAGGTCCTGAGTTATTGGTTGTGTCCTTGCCTATGTAAACGGGTTGCTTATTCCGGTTCACAATCGGCGAATAAAATATTCCGGGGAATCCGGAAGAACGCTTCCGCCTTCTCCTGCAGGGCCGGGCTAGGCAGATGACTGAAATGCAGCCATTTGCGGAACGTGCCGGGATGGACACCGATCCAGATGCTGACGTCTGTGACGGAAAGATCATAGACCATGCAAAGTCCGGTCAGAATCGTGTTGCTGGAAGGGGAATGGGACGACGTTCGTTTCATGTACCGGGAAGGTGTTGGCTGGCATAGAATCGGACTTTGCCGCAGCAGAGCTTCGTTGAACAGGACATGGGGCGGATACCCTAGAAAACGGCAGACCTTCTCTAAGTTTTTGCGGGAAGGAATACGGCCTTCGTATACCCAAGCGCTAACGCTGCGCGAAGAAACGGGAAGCTCTTCCGCTAGACGTGACAGCTTGATGTCTTTAGCCATCAGGATGGCGAGCAGGACCCGGTTGCGGATCTGGCTGCGCTGAGGACGACGGAATCTTTTCACCCGAACGCCTTGTCCAAGATATTTGCGGTTGATCAGAGACCACGCCTGGATATTATGAGAGTCTGGTTGATTATTAGGCATACTTCCTCCGATGTTTAAGTTAGCTCCGAAACGCTTGGATTACATTGAAATATCACCGTGTCGGAGGCTATAAGAGTAGTAAAAAATGCATTGAATGGAATGACATACATTTAGCTGTTGAATAGGCCATGCATCGCAGTCCCGCCAAATAATTCCGCTTATGGAATGAACCATAGTGATTCAGCATCTGGAGAGCTTTTTAGCCTTCTATGACTTTAACATTTCAATAATGGTTTCGTCTAGATGAAATGAGGGCATGGAACTTTTTGACTTGATTCCTCTTATCATGACCTCTTTGCTTTCGGAACTACGGGTCTTATGATATATTTTTAATATTCAACGAACAATTAATAGAGACAGGGAGCGAATAGCATGATCAAGCATATTGTGTTTTTTAAATTGAAAGACCGGTCGGCAGAAAGTGTGGAGGCAACAGCTGTCGTATTACGGAATATGGAAGGAAAAATCCCACAGCTGCTTTCAATTGAGGTCGGCACCGATATCATTCATTCCGAACGCTCCTTTGATCTGGCGCTTGTAACGACTGTGGCTTCTCTGGAGGATTTGCAAGCCTATCAAGTTCATCCGGCGCACAAAGAGGTTATTGCCCATATCAATGAGGTTAAAGAACTGTCCATAGCTGTAGATTACGAGCTGTAAGATTAGCAGGTCTGTAAGTGTAACGTACACTACAATCTACCGGAAAGCGGTGAAGGCATGCGTGAGCTGGAATATCCGATGGAAGCGTTAACTTATTTGGTTGTATTTCTTGCGGCTTGCTTTATTATGTTCTTCTGGCTGAAACGCCGCGGCCGGCGGAGCAAGTAGAATACTTGGGGCGTAAGATCTCTGGAAAGACTCCGAAAGGAGTTTTTCTTTTAAAATGAATCAATTTCATCATGCGGATTTATATGTTCTACGCTATACATCATCCTTATATTTCTAGCTGAACGGATACCGTCCCTTAGAGGACGGCAAAGCCGTTTCTACTTGACTATAACCGATATGGAGGGCTTGCTGTGTATTATGTCAACCGAAAACAGATCGAAACCATTCTGGGGCAGATTCCCGATATTAACTTCGGCCTGCGCACGGCCGCAGATTCCTGGGACGGAGGAACACTGCTTGGTCTTGTACAGGAACGCAGTCTTCACCTGGCCATCGAGGTCGTCACAGATGTCGGAAGCTGCTTGATTGACGGATTCATTATGCGCGATGCAGGAAGCTATGAAGATATTATTTCCATTATCCATGAGGAGAAGGTTTTCGGTGAAGACGGGTTGTTCGACACGCTGATCCGGTTGGTTGGGCTGCGTAAACCGCTGGTTCAAGATTATTTTGCTTGGGAACGCAGTGAGCTACACCCGCTGACGCAAGAATTGCCTCAGGCGCTTGAACGGTTCGCAGCAGAGGTACACCAGTATCTGGACCAGGAACTGGGAGCCGAAGTATTGAAGTGAAAAAAAGTTGAGCCAGTCAGTCACAGGACGAACTCCCTCTGCTTATGATAAAGCAGAAATAGGCACTTGCCCGGTAGGGCGGGGAGGAGGAGAAGCCATGGACGGCTGGCTGGCTGCGGTTCTGGTGACTGGGATAGGTATTCTGGCCACTGCTGCCTTGCTATTGACCGTATCTGTCATGAAGACCTTGGTTGCGCTGCGTGAGACGGTGAGCCAACTTGCGCTTGTCGGCACCTCACTTGCTGCTGACACTGCGGAGACTCTGCAGCGTACAGCGGCTACAGCGGAGACTGCCGAAGCAAGACTAAGGGAATTGGAGCCGCTTGCGTCAGGGCTGGCTTGCGTCGGAGAATCTTTGAACGAGGCTGGGGAACAGTTGAAGACGCTCAGCCGCAAGACAGCAGCTTCTGCGAACCATGCACTAGAGCGGGCCCGGGAGCGTAATGAGCCAGGACTGGATCATGCTCTGCGTGCACTAGATGCGGGTCTGACCCTCTGGACAGCCTGGAACAAGCGCAAGTAGCCCGGACACATCTTGTTCGGAACCGGAGGACATCTTAAATTAAAAGGAGAGATCACACGATGAAAAAAGATTCGAAAAACTTGCTGTGGGGTATTGTTGCAGGAAGTGTCATCGGTTCGGTAACCGCCCTGCTCTTTGCCCCTAAGCCAGGGAAAGAGCTGCGGAAGGATATTGCTGATGGCGCATCGGCTACACTGGAGAAGAGTAAAGAACTGGCTACACAGGTAGGCGATAAAAGTACGGAATTGTACGGAAAAGCAAAAGATGCTGTAGGCAATGTGGTGCACGAGGTACGGGAATGGAGTAAACAGTATACCGAAGCGGATGAAGAGGAGAAACTTGCAGTCAGCGAAAGTATTACTGTTATTGAGGATACTAAAGAAGCTGCAGATGCTGTCGGTGGTGTAGATGCCGCAGACGCAATAATTGCTGAAGAAGCAGTAGAAGCAGTAGAAGCAGTAGAAGCAGTAGAAGCAGTAGAAGCAGTAGAAGCAGTAGAAGTTGAAGAGGCTGTAATCACGGCTGTTGTTGCCGATGAAGTTGCCGCAGCTTCAGAGACAGACAGTGTTGCTACAGAGGCTGAAGCTGTCTCCAAGGACGGTAGTGAGTCCACCGTTACCAATGAAACCGGAAACAACGAAGTGGTATAACTAAAGACGGCTTAATAACCTATAGATAGTCTGGAATCAAAAGGTTTATATCTTTAAGCAGAGCCGGTTTCCGCAGGGAGCGGAGAGCGGCTTTTCTGTGTCCGTAGCACGCAGGAATGATCGATTACTTCGATAAACTGTCTTGAACTACAGCAGGAAAAGGAGTAATATCTGCAATTGGGGTAACAGATAGGTACCTTTTGTTTTCGCCTTACATAAGCTACACAAAACAAGTAGAAGGAAGCGGTGTGTTCGTGCAGCAAGCTATTGCAATATTGGATTCAGGTGTGGGAGGATTGACGGTTGCCAAGGAAGTGATGAGACAGCTCCCAAGGGAGAAAATCATTTATTTCGGAGACACTGCCAGAGCCCCGTACGGACCCCGTTCGACCGAGCAAGTGAAGTTGTTCACCGAGCAAATCGTGGACTATTTGATTCAATTCAATCCTAAAATGATCGTCATCGCCTGTAACACAGCCACGGCGGCGGCACTTGATTATATCTCGGCCAAAGTTACCATTCCAGTGATCGGTGTCATTCATCCGGGTGCCCGGGCAGCGATCAGTGTCACCAAGAGCGGTCAGGTCGGTGTAATCGGTACCGTTGGAACGATTGGAAGCGGAGCGTACACGGCTGCGCTGCAGCAGTTGTCTCCGTATGTGCAGGTAGTCAGCCAAGCATGCCCGACTCTGGTCCCGCTTGTGGAGCAGGGGATGTTCCGTTCGAATGAAAGCCAGGAGGTTGTGGGCCAGGCGCTGGAAGGCATTAGGCACAGTAATATTGATACGTTGATTCTAGGCTGCACTCATTATCCTTTTTTAGTGGAACCTATCGGACGGACGATGGGAGCGGGCGTCAAGCTGATCAGCTCAGCCGATGAGACGGCCCGGGAAGTTAGCACCATTCTATATGACAAAGGCAAGCTGGCCAGTGGAGACGAGAGTCCCATCCACCAATTTTTTTGCAGCGGGGATGCAGAGATGTTCCAGAAAATCGCCCGTGACTGGCTGGGAGAGCAGATCAAGCGCACACCGGTCGTATGGCAGGTGTCCACGCTGTAGTTATGTTTGCTGCAGTTTGGAACAGGGACAACCTTCAGGAGGCATGAATCGGTCGACAACTAAAAACGGGTATCGCCTACTTGAGGTGATACCCGTTTTTTCATATCGTATGCCGAAGGCGGCTGCACGAAGTTTCCCGGTGTCCTCATGTGGGACAGCTGGGGCTGCATACAATAGAACAGAGGGCTGTGTCCTGCTGTTATCCAGGCTACGCGCCGGGTGAACACCTTCAGCGGGCAACGGCAAATGATGGCCGAAAGGATGAGGCATATGCAGCAATACATTGCACGCAGGGGAGATACCGTAAGCCGAATTGCCGCCATGCATGGACTAACGCCGGAACATGTCATTCAAGGTAACCCGTGGGCATCCAGACAGCCATACCTGTATCCCGGACAGATTCTGTTTCTCCCTTCCGCACCCCGCAGAAGGTATGCAGTACAGGAAGAGGATCATGAAGAGAAAATATCGACCTTGTTCGGAGTCAGCCCGGAGGCGCTGGAGCAGTTGAATCCCGGCTTCCTATCCGGGCGCTGTTGTATCCCGGGCAAAGTATTGGTGATTCCTGCACCGGAACCGCAGCGCATTGTCTATCTGCGCGGAGAGTACGGCCCAACCGAGTTAGGGGCAGATATTGACCGATTGGTGGAGCGTTATCCCTTCATCGTGAAGGAGACGATCGGTAGCAGTGTGCTGGGCAAGCCTCTGCAGCTGCTCCGGCTCGGAGCAGGGCCTCGCCATCTGCATGTCAATGCGGCACTGCATGCGAATGAATGGCTAACCTCGCCTTGTCTGATGGCATTTCTGGAGGAATATGCGGCCGCTTATGCCGAAGGACGGCAGTGGAACGGCCACCGTCCCGCTGAGTGGTTCAAAGAATGGACGATATGGGCGGTGCCCATGGCTAATCCGGACGGGGTTGAATTAGTGCAAGAGGGGGTCTTACCAAGTCATCCTTATTATGATCAGCTGATGGAATGGAATGGCGGACGGCGCAGCTTCCGCCATTGGAAGGCCAACATCCGGGGGGTGGATCTAGGCGATCAGTTTCCGGCCCACTGGGAAGAGGAAGCGGCGCGCCGGGGTACCTTGGGCCCGGGGCCACGCGATTATGGTGGCAGCGCCCCACTCAGCGAGCCAGAAGCTGTGGCACTGGTGACAGTAGCAGAGCAGGTGCCAGGGCATGCTGCGGTGTCACTCCACAGTCAGGGAGCGGAGATCTACTGGAACTACCGGGGCTATGAGCCCCCGGCCAGCAAGGCCCTCGCAGCTAAGCTGGCTGCAGCCAGCGGTTATCGGGCCGTGCATTTGACGGGCAGCGATGCTGGCTACAAGGACTGGTTCATTCAGCGATTCCGCCGGCCGGGCTTTACGGTGGAACTGGGCATCGGCAAGAATCCGCTGCCGCTGGGTGATTTTGAGGATATGGCACTGGAAACCGGGCTGATCCTGGGAAGTATTTTGTCAGATGTGAAATCATACTGAAACATTTTCAGCAAATTTGAGTAATATATGTTGTAGGGTATGGCCGCTGTTCAAACTACCTGCGGCTGTATCCTTTTTATATGGGATTTGGACAACATGGAGGGACATCCGATGAAATGGAGAAGATGGTTTTCGCTTAAGATGTGGTCCCAGATCTTCCGTGCTTCCTGGCGATACATTGTATCTTCTCGGGTCACATTGGGGGACAAGCTGTTATTTACGATTCCTGTGCTGTTGTATTGGGTGCTACCGGATGTTATGCCATTTGTGCCTATCGATGATATCGGGGTAACGATGCTGCTGGCCGGCTGGTTCGTATCCAGAATGGATCGCAAATATCCTGAACTCCGGTAGCGGAAGATGAATGTTCAGACTATTTCAGCATCCGGAAGACGTGTCTATTTTGTCAATATGGTTGCTTTTAGCAGCTTAGTTCCTTTAAAATAGATTATTGAGTATTTAAACTATAGATGCTGGGAGATGGATTGCAGATGAACGTCAAAATTACCCGCAATGCGGCTAAAGTCATAAAGAAGCAGATTGAGCTGGAAGGCAACAGTGAACTGAAACTGCGCGTTGCGATTACGCATGCCCATGGCGACCATGCCCACTACGGCCTGGATTTGGACACGCCTAAAGAAAATGATGTTGTGGTTTCTACAGACAAGGAAATTGACGTGATTCTGGAAGCAGGACAGCCGCTACTTGACGGCGTTAAGATTGACTATCTGTATTTCCCGGAAGAAGGCTTTGTCATCACTAATCCGTCTAAAGGAAATCACGGCGATCACTAAGCATTCGCCCCGGATTTTCAGACATAAAGAAGGGTTGCTCCATGGCTAACGATATACGAGTATGCGACAAGTGTAATTTTACCAGTCTCAAAAGCATTGTGCCTAAGCTGCAGAAGATGGCGCCAGATGCCGAGATAAAGATCGGCTGCAAGTCCTACTGCGGACCTTGCGGCAAACGGGCATTCGTCTTTATTAACGGACGCTATATCAGCGCTCCGACAGAAGATGAAGTACTGAAGAAAGTGGAATCTTTCGTCAAGCGGCCCGTTGCCCAGCAATAATAATATGACGCACATCCGGCCGCCGCTGCATTTTGCAGGGCGGTTTTTGTGAAAATATAAGAGTGTATATGTTTTACGCTATAAATCATCCTTATTTTCTCGTTGAAACGGATACCGCCCCTTGGAGGGCGGTAAAGCCGTTTCTACTTGAGTGAGATTATGATGCTATAATAGCAGCGTTGTTAGAAATCCGACTATTTCAGAGGGGGGAAGACCGGTATGAAGCATATTACTGATGTAACGATATTGAACAATGGAATAGCGATGCCTTGGTTTGGAATTGGCACTTACAAAGCAGAAGGTGAAGAGGTCGCCAAGGCGGTGACTGCGGCGCTGGAGCTGGGTTACCGGAGTATTGATACCGCTGCGGTCTATGGAAATGAGGAAGAGGTCGGACGGGCCATTGCGTCAAGCGGTGTATCGCGTGACAGTCTTTTTGTAACAACAAAGGTATGGAACACAGATCAGGGCTACGATACTACACTGAAAGCCTTTGATCTAAGCAGTCGCAAGCTGGGGCTGGAGATTATTGATCTTTATCTGATACACTGGCCGGGCCAAGATAAATATAAAGATACATGGCGTGCGCTGGAACGGCTCTACGAGGAAGGGCGGGTACGGGCGATCGGGGTAAGCAATTTTCAGATTCACCATCTGCAGGAATTGATGAAAGAGAGCTCAATTGTACCTGCTGTTAATCAGGTGGAACTGCATCCTCGCTTCATACAGAAGGAACTGCATGATTTCTGCAAGCTTCAGCAGATACAGATCGAAGCCTGGGCGCCGTTGATGAAAGGCAGACTTCAGGACAATGAACTGCTCGCGGAGATTGCGGCAAGACATGGGAAAACAGTGCCGCAGGTGATTTTGCGCTGGGGTCTGCAAAATGAAATTGTCATTATTCCTAAGTCGGTGACGGTATCCAGAATTAAGGAAAATAGTGAAATCTTCAATTTTGAATTGTCCCGGGAAGAACTGAACGCGATTACTGGGTTGGATGCCGACGAACGAATCGGAACGAACCCGGATAAGCTCTTTTTCTAGATCGCTTCTACAGAACAAGTATAAACAAACAGCCTTAATACGTGTGATTTACACGCCTTTAAGGCTGTTTTATTGCGGTGGAGAATGCAGGAAAATGAGCAGAACCATTAAAAAACGGACATTCTCCTTGGCAGGAGAGTGTCCGTTGCTCGTTATTTACTGTGGCTTGCGCGGCGGCAATGGGCCTAGATATTGATAATACTGGCATTCAATGCGCCCGTTATAGAGCTTGCGGCGTTTATCGGCTTTACGGCCGTAATATTGCTCGAATTCTTTGTAAGGGCTGATGGCGAAGAAGGACCAGGTTGGCAGATAGACCATCATCTCGCCGAATTGGCGGGTCAGCTTCTCTACTTCCTTATCACTGCTTATCCGTTCACCGTAAGGCGGGTTGGTGATAATACAGCCGTACTCTCCGTGTGGTCTGACCTTTGCGGCAGCCTGAACGGTAAAAGTAATCTCACCGGACAGTCCCGCACTTTTGGCCGCAGCTTCGGCAATCTCAATGGCCTCAGGATCAATATCGCTACCGAACAGCTGCAGCGGGTAATCATCACGCACTGCGTCGAAGGCTTCCTCGCGGGCTTCTTCCCAGAGGGACTTCGGAATGACCGGCCAATGCTCGGAAGGGAAAGAGCGGCGTAGGCCCGGGGCGATGTTCCAAGCGATCATCGCGGCTTCAATCAGAATGGTACCGGAACCGCAGCACGGATCATATAGCGGACGACTGCCGTTCCAGCGGCTGAGCTGCAGCAGCGCTGCCGCCATCGTCTCCTTGATCGGAGCTTCGGTAGCATGTCTGCGGTAGCCGCGCTTATGTAGCGCCGGTCCTGTCGTATCCAGCGTGATTAAGGCGATATCGTTCAGCAGAATCACCTCAATGACATAACGTGGCCCATTTTCTGGGAACCAATCGGTCTCGTACGACTGCTTCATTTTCTCGACAATCGCTTTCTTGACGATACCCTGGCAAGCAGGGACACTTGTCAGCTGTGATTTATGGGAACGGCCTTCCACAGGGAATTCTCCATGTTCGGGGATCCAGTCGGCCCAAGGCAGTGCCTTGACGCCTTCGAACAACTGATCGAAGGTGGACGCCGGGAACTGACCCATCTTGACCAGAACACGGTCGGAGGTGCGTAGCCACAAATTGCAGCGGCAGATGTCGATGTAATCTCCGCTGAACAGGACTCGTCCGTTCTCGATTGTGGTCTCATAGCCCAGTTGGTTCAGTTCGCGGGCCACGACGGCCTCCAGGCCCATCGGTGCCGTAGCGATTAATTGTAATTTGCTCAAAAAGGTCTCAACTCCATTTAACTTGTAGATAAATACATAAAGCCAGTACAATCAAGTATAGGGGAATGCGCGGCAGTTCACAATGACCGTCACTCCGTAAAAAATAAACAATACACTTACCGGACTCTCTTAAGGAGATATCGGCAAGTCGATCAAAGGAGATTATACATGCTTAATCAGGAAGAATACAGTGAACAGCTATATACAGAAGATCAATTGCTGCTGGATGTCAAAACAGCGATCGTCGCCGCAGGGATGCCGGAGGTTTCCATTGCTCCGGGTTATGGACGGCTGCTGGGCATGCTCGTTAGCATCTCCCGGTCATCGCGGATTCTGGAGATCGGCGCACTTGGCGGTTACAGCGGGATCTGCCTGTCCCGCGGGCTGGCGCCTGGCGGCAAGCTGACTTCGCTGGAACTAAAGGCCGAATATGCCGAGCTGGCGCGTGGTCATCTGGAACAGGCCGGTTTCGGGTCCGAAGCAGTAGAGTACAGAGTAGGACCGGCCCTTGACAGTCTCAAGCAGCTGGAGGCTGAGGGGGCCACATTCGATTTCTTTTTCATCGATGCGGATAAGGAGAATTACCCGAACTATCTGGAATATGCCATCCGGCTGGCACAGCCGGGAGCAATTATTGCCGGGGATAACATCTTCCTGCGCGGTCGTACGCTGAACACCGAGAAGAACGGACCTGCCGTGCAGGCCATGCGTCGTTTCAATGAAATGATCGCCAGTGATGACCGGCTGACCAGCACACTGCTGCCTGCTTACGACGGGTTGGCCCTGGCAGTCGTTAAATAGCGTCAACGGAACAGCCGCGGGGTGGTATGTTTATACAATCTAATCCGCACCCAGAACATATTGATCAGGAGCAGACTGCCTGAAATGATGAAAAGTCCCTCGATCCCGATATACCCGGACAGGAAGCCGCCGATCATAGCACCCAGCATATTGCCAAGGGCTAGAGTGCTGCTGTTGAAGCCAAAGGCGCGGCTTTCCTTGCCGTCAGGCGTGTACGTACGGATAAGAGCGTTGACACTGGGCAGCAGTCCGCCCATGAACACACCCATCAGAAAGCGGATGATGATCAGTTGCCATACAGTCGTTACAAAAGCCTGCGGGATCAGGAACACAGCGGCTCCGATCAAGGCATAAGTTAGAATGCGATGCGCTCCAATTTTGTCACTTAGCTTGCCCAGGACAGGAGACGCCAGCATATTCGATACGCCAGTGACCGCGCTGACCATACCGGCCCAAAAGGCGATGTTGACGGCAGTTCCATTCAGCTTCTCTACATACAAAGGCAGCAGCGTCATGGGACTGATCATGGCGAACTGCAGCAGGAACGTAATACCGAACAAAGCAGGCAATTGAGGAACCTTCGTGAGCTCCTTCAAGCCAGCCAGCACCGAAATCTGCGGTACATGTGCGGCTTCCTGCCGGTCGAACTTTTCTTTAACAAGGAAGAGTGCCAGTAATGAGGCGATAAAGAGCAATGCGCCTACGACATAAAAAATCGGGCGGAATCCAATCCAGTCGGCCAGCAGACCACCGATCAGCGGCCCCAGAATAGTACCCGCCACCGAACCGGACTGCATGAGGCCCATCGCAAAGCCCATGCGGTTCTTCGGCGTTGTGCCGGAGACGAGAGCGATGGAGGCGGGATTGAACCCGGAAATCGTACCGTTCAACAGGCGCAGTAGCAGCAGCTGCATTGGGGTCTGGGCAAAGCCCATCAGCACGATGACAATCGCCATGCCGAAGCTGGAGCGCAGCAGCATGATTTTGCGTCCGTATTTGTCGGCCAGCTTGCCCCAAAGGGGCTGAAACAGAAACGAGGTCAGGAAATTGGCGGCAAAAATAAGGCCGGCCCAGATTCCGATCGAATGTTCGCCCTGCACGCCAAGATCCTTGGCAAGGTACAGTGTCAGAAATGGTGTGATCATCGTCATGCCTGCGTTGACCAGAAATTGTCCAAACCAAAGCACCATGAGATTGACTTTCCAAGTCTCCCAATTCTTCAAAGTGCTTCACTTCCTTTCAGGGAAATCATAGGAATAAAAATTCACGAAAAATTGACATTCTATCAGTATATCACATTTTTCGACATCTCCGGTGCAACACTTGTCATAGTAATGTCATAGGATTGTCATTCGGCTGGGGGTGTGGCGGTTGTTACATCCCTGCAAAAAGGGCATAATAGGTAATATGTGAATTTTTGATTTTATTAAATCTTATGGAGATATTATCATGACCTACAATGATACTTTTATCCGTGCCTGCAGGAAGCAGAACACGGAACACGTTCCCGTATGGTACATGCGGCAGGCCGGTCGTTATGATCCCGACTACCGTAAAATCAAGGAGAAATATTCGCTCCTCGAGATCTGCAGACAGCCCGAGCTGGCCGCGGAAGTTACTATGATGCCTGTGAAGAAGCTGGGTGTGGACGCAGCGATTTTATATTCGGATATTATGAATCCTGTGGCTTCCATCGGGGTGGACTTTGACATTGTCAAAAACATCGGGCCGGTGATCGAGAATCCGATCCGCAGCGCAGCTGATGTGGACAAGCTGAAGCCGATTGACATTGAGGGCGACCTAAGCCACATTTTGGAAACGATCTCTATTTTGGAGAAGGAACTGGATGTGCCTTTGATCACGTTTGCTGGTGCACCTTTTACGATTGCCAGTTATTTAATTGAAGGCAGACCGTCCAAGAGCTATATCCGTACTAAAGAGATGATGTACAGTGAGCCCCAGGTATGGGAAAAGCTGATGAACAAACTGGGCGATATGGTCATTGCTTATTTGCGCAGTCATGTCCGTAGCGGTGGCAAGGCGTTCCAGTTGTTTGACAGCTGGGTAGGCTCCTTGGCGCCTCGGGATTTCGAGATCTATGTGCTGCCGACGATTCAGCGCATTTTTGCCGAGTTGTCCGATTTGGACGTACCGAAAATTTATTTCCCGGGCGTGAGCTCGGGTGAATTGCTGCCAAGCCTTCAAGGCCTTCAAGCTGATGTCATCGGCCTGGACTGGCGGGTAAGTCTGACCGAAGGACGGCGTAGACTGGGCGGCAAGTTCTCAGTACAAGGTAATCTGGACCCTTACCTGCTGACCGCGCCAATGGATCTGCTCAAGGAGCGGGCCAAAGACCTGATTGATGAAGGTGTGCTGGAGCCGGGTTATGTATTCAACCTGGGTCATGGCTTATTCCCCGAGGCTTCACTGGACAAGCTAAGGGAATTGACAGAATATATTCACGAGTATTCGGCCGGTGTATTGGCGGGAGCTGGCAAATAACGTTCCCGAACAACCGGATCTAAAACTTACTAAAGGGGATGGAAAACGTGACAACAAAAATTGGTGTTTTAGTCATGTCGTACGGCACTCCTGAAAGCCTGGATAATGTAGAAGCTTACTATACGCATATTCGTCGCGGCAATGCTCCGTCAGCAGAACAGCTCAAAGAACTGAAGGATCGTTACGAAGCGATTGTCGGTGGTGTATTTCCACTGAGAGAGAACACGGACCGTCAGGTTGAGGCGTTGGAGGCCAAGTTGAACGAGGATAAAGGCGGGCGCGATCTGGAATTCGTCTGTTACCAGGGTTTGAAGCATGCCCGTCCGTTTATTGAGGATGGCGTGGAAGCGATGGCGAAGGCAGGCATTACACAAGCTGTAGGGATTGTGCTGGCGCCCCACTATTCGGTTATGAGTGTAGGTACCTATATCAAGCGGGCACAGGCTAAGGCTGAGGAATGCGGCGTTAACATGTCGTTCGTCGAGAGTTACCATATGCATCCTGAACTTATAGATGTGCTGAGCCGGAGAGTGACAGCCAAGATGGATCAGTATGTGGAGGCGGGGGCGGCACGTGACGAGATCCGTGTTCTGTTCAGCGCTCATAGCTTGCCGGAACGCATCCTGGCCATGGGTGATCCGTATGTTGACCAGTTGATGGAGACATCCAAGGCCATCGCGGACAAAGCAGGTGTGGCTTCATGGCAATTCACATGGCAAAGTGCAGGGCGCACGGCTGAGCCTTGGCTGGGCCCGGATATCCTTGACACATTACGCGATCTCAGCAAGGAACAGGTGGAATACGTGCTGTCTGCACCAATCGGTTTCGTGTCTGATCATTTGGAGGTCTTGTATGACCTTGATATCGAAGCAACGGCAATCGCTGCCGAGCTGGATATGCGTTTTACGCGGACTGAATCGCTGAACAGCGATCCGGCTTACATGTCTGTTCTGAGCGATGTCGTATTAAGCCAGGTGAACCAGATGAAGGTGACCCAGCCATGACCGCTTCCCCCAGGAAGATCGTCATTATCGGCGGAGGCCTGAGCGGCCTCAGCGCCGCTTTTTATGTGCGCAAGTTCTATAAAGAGGCTGGGGTAATCCCCGATATCGTATTGATCGAAAAGGATAAGACGTTAGGCGGCAAGATTGAGACCTTGCACCGGGATGGCTTCGTCATCGAGAAAGGCCCGGATTCCTTCCTGGCCCGCAAAACGGCGATGAGCGATCTGGCAAAGGAACTGGAGCTTGACCATGAACTGGTTACCACCAATCCCAATGCCAAGAAAACCTACATCTTGCAACGTGGCAAGCTTCATCCAATGCCGGCGGGCCTGGTGCTCGGTATTCCTACAGAGATTGGACCGTTTCTGAAAAGCGGGCTCGTATCCTTCAGCGGTAAGGCTCGGGCAATGATGGACTTTATCCTCCCGCCAAAGCGCAGCAAAGAGGATGAATCCCTTGGGTCGCTAATTGAGCGCCGGCTTGGAACAGAGGTCCTGGAGAACATGACCGAGCCACTGCTTGCCGGGATTTATGCGGGGGACATGCGCAAGATCAGCCTGCAGGCGACCTTTCCGCAGTTCGGCGATGTGGAGCGGCAGTACGGCAGCCTGATTCGCGGGATGACCACTGGGCGCAAGCCGGCTGAGACGCATACCGGAACTAAGAAAAGTGCCTTTTTGACCTTCACCAAGGGACTACAGAGCCTCGTGCACGGATTGATTCATGAACTGCATGATGTGGAGCAGCGCACAGAAGTTGCAGCAGCTTCCATTAAAGTACATAGTGGGTCTGATCGTACTCACCGCTATGAAATTGTGTTAGATAACGGTGAGAGTTTGCAAGCGGATGATATATACGTAACGACGCAAAATTTTGCCGCTGCAGAACTGCTGCGTCCGCATGTCGATGTATCAGCACTGGATGCAGTGAACTATGTCTCCGTGGCAAATGTGGTCATGGCATTCAATAAGCAAGATACAGTCGGCGAGTATGATGGTTCCGGCTTTCTCGTTCCGCGTAAGGAAGGTCGTAACATTACGGCGTGTACCTGGACTTCATCCAAATGGCTGCATACCAGCCCTGATGACAAGGTTCTGCTGCGGTGCTATGTCGGACGTTCCGGTGATGAACAGAATGTAGAGCTGCCCGACGACGCATTGGCAGAACTGGTACGCAAGGATCTGCGTGAGATCATGGGCATTACTGCGAAGCCTCTGTTTACAGAAATCACCCGTCTGCGGCATTCGATGCCGCAATACCCGGTAGGCCATCCGGCCGCGATTGCCCGGCTTCGTAGTGAGATGGCAGAGAGTCTACCCGGGGTGTATGCTTTCGGTGCTGGATATGACGGTATTGGCATGCCGGACTGCATCAAGCAGGCCAAGCTTTTGGCCGAAGCCGCTGCGGGTGCTTTGAAGGAATAGTTGGTTTGCCTGCCCGACTAACAGCATTTTTGTATCCTATATTTCCTTAGAATAGGCAAATAAGAGGAATAAAAACATTTTTGTATCTTATTTTCCGAAAAATACGCTTAAAGGGGTTATTCTGCAGGATTTAAGGTACAATATTGTCCTTAATTTCCATCAACCCCTTGTAGCAGCGTGTTTAAGGTACAAAAATGTCGTTAATCACATTTTGTTGGTATAACCTATCTTTTTTCTTTATTTGTTATTTTGATAAATTCTATATTTATATAGAATTTGAGAAAGGTGAGGCGTACTTCTAACGCCTCACCTTTTTTTTGAACCTTAATTAAGCTCCTCTCTAAAAATCAGATGTTGACATTACGCGGGCGTTTGAGCGGAGGATCGGAGGGATTCTGGAGAAACGTTAGTGTTCACCTTTAAAGCCGGATTTCAACCTAGGTTTGTTTATGCAATCAAGAAATCGGGCTTTAACAGTGATCGTAAGAACCCACCGCACTGTAGCGATCGATTGAAGCATCAACCGCTGATTTTGGTTTTGAGCTTCAAAGCAGCCCTATTAAATGCAATTGGCAATTCTACCATTTGCGGGGACAAGCCCGTGATATGGTATAATAGAAACAATTTTAAACACAAAGGAGAACCATTGTACCCATGTATTCGCCGCGATCAAGCGCCAGACGTAAAGATAAACCGAACAGACGTCGTCGTAGAACCATCTGGGCTTGGATTAATGTAATTTTACTATTGATGATTACCGCCGCATTGACTTATGGTTTTACCAGCGAACATGGTTATAGATCTTCCTCACCGCCTCTAGTGGCACAGGCTACTGACTCCCCTTCCCCGGATCCGGCGGTGCAGGAGAGTGACCCGCCGGCCTCGCCGAACAATGAAGACGAAGCGGCAGTCACACCCGAAGTTACGGCAACACCAGAAGTAACGCCAGAACCTGAAGTAACAGCAACACCTGAGGTAACGGCAATAGTGGCACCAACGGCAACACCGATACCGGGCAGCACCCCGGAAGACGCTTCAGGTGCCGGGGATACCAACGGTAAGGCTGGAGGGCAGGCTTCCACAGGGGACAGTTCCTCACCTACTGACACCGGAGGGAAGAACGGAACTGACAGTAAGACCCCTTCTGACAACAAGACGGGAGATGCGCAGGGCAAAGACAGTAATTTCATTGCAGGACTGCCTGAAGGCCTGGCAGGGGAACGTACGGTTAAGATGAGTTTTGCCGGGGATGTGATCTTCTCCGGCAAAGCTGGAGAACTGCTCAAGCAGAAAGGTTATGATTATTCGTATTCCGCGCTCGGCGGAATGTTCAAGAAGGATGATCTTACCGTGGTGAACCTGGAGACACCGATCACGACCAGGGGAGTTGGCGCTCAGAATAAACAATTTGTATTCAAAGGTGCGCCTGAAGCACTGGACGCTCTGAAGGCAGCTGGCATTGACGCTGTGAATCTCGCTAATAACCATACCCTGGATCAGGGACAGGAGGGCCTTAGAGATACAATGGCTCACCTGGATAAGCGAGGTATTCCCCATGTCGGTGCAGGCCTCAATAGCAAGGAGGCGTATAGCGCGCAATATTTTGAACGCAATGGTATCAAGATCGCGCTGCTGGGATTCACACGGGTGATGCCGGTCATGGATTGGAAGGCGGGGCCGAACACTCCGGGTGTCGCCTCTGTCTACGATAGTGCAGAAGGACTTCAAGCAATTGCTGCTGCCAAGAAGAAGGCGGACCTGGTGGTTGTAGTTGTGCACTGGGGTAAGGAACGTGTGGATCAATATGACAGTGTTCAGCAGAAGCTGGGCCATAGCTTTATAGATGCGGGAGCGGATCTCGTCATTGGCGGACATCCCCATGTGCTGCAGGGCATAGAGCCTTACAAAGGCAAATGGATTGCCTACAGCACGGGTAATTTTATTTTCACCAAAGGCTCCATCCCCACTACCTGGGAGACAGCGGTTTTTCAGGCTGAGTGTAATATCAAAGGGCAATGCTCGATGCAACTCAAACCGATGGATGCTGAGCTGGCCCGCCCTGTCCCAATGAATGATGTGGCAGGAGGTATTCTCCTGAAGCGAATCGAGTCCTTGTCTTCCGGTCTTGTGCGGATTGGTGCTGACGGCAAAGTGACTCAGAAGGTAAAATAATAAATGCTAAGCGCGGAACTGGAAAAATTGCATAAATAGCGGTCGCTTGCAGATGTGAATGGTTAGAGGGGGATAAGGATGAAGAACCCTTGTGTGGCGCACCGGGGATTTTCCGGTAAGGCACCGGAGAATACGCTGGCCGCTGTTCGGATGGCGCTAGAGCTCCCCTTTGTGCGCTGGATGGAGATTGATGTTCAGCTATCACGGGACGGCGTACCGGTGGTCATTCATGATTACACTCTGGATCGGACCACCAACGGGCACGGTAAGGTCAGGGAGATGAACTGGGAGGGGATTCGTCGGCTGGATGCTGGCGGCTGGAAAGGAAGGGCTTTTCGTGGCGAGAAAGTACCTTCGCTGGATGAAGTGCTGGCGCTGGTGTCGGGCAAGCTACGCCTGAACATTGAGCTCAAAACCGTAAACGATATGTACCCCGGTCTTGAGCAGGCGGTCATCGATCAGGTTAACGCCCGCAATATGCGCGATGAGGTTGTCCTGACTTCGTTTGATCATGGGGCATTGCAGAGAATCAAGGCGCTGGACCCCCGTTTCAGAACGGGGCTGATCTATGATTCCAGGTCGGGTGACCCGGTCTCGAAGTTGCAGGAGCTGCAATGTTCCTTCCTTTCCATCCGCTTTTCACGACTGAATCCGCTTATGGCCAGCCTGCTGGCGGAGCAAGGTATCCAGGTGATGGCCTGGACAGTGAATAAAGCACGGGAGATGCGTCGCTTGGCAGCCATGCATTCTGATATAATGATTTGTACGAACCGTCCTGATCTATGGGGCGATACGTTCATTGGAAAATAAATGAATTTAACAATCAACAGGAAAGAGAGCTGAATTTATCCATGTGCGCGGCTATAAATAATCTGTATTGTGTCGGACGAAATTACTTGCTACATGCAGAAGAACTGGGCAACAAGGTCCCGGCTGAGCCGCTGATCTTTCTGAAGCCCTCTCATGCGGCAGTTCCTCTTGATAAAGCCATTATCCAGCTTCCGAAGGATGCCGGTCAGGTTCATTTTGAAGGCGAGCTTGTCCTGCGTATCGCACGTGATTATGTGCCGGGAATGAGTGTGGAGGAACTGGTGGATGTGATGGCCTTGGGACTGGACTTCACGTTGCGTGATGTGCAGAATGACCTGAAGAAGAAAGGTCTGCCGTGGACTGCAGCCAAGGGCTTCAAGAATTCGGCTCCATTGACCCCGTATATTGCTTTTCCCGACCAGGATGAGCTGGAGGCTACGGATTTTGTGATTTTGAAAAATGGTGATGAAGTGCAGCGCGGCAACGTGAAGGATATGATTTTCTCCCTCCAGAAAATCGTTGACTTTATTGCTGCCCGCTACGGGCTGGGCAAAAATGATCTAATCTTCACCGGAACCCCTGCGGGTGTAGGACCAGCAGTCACTGGTGATTCCTTTGAATTATATTGGGGAGAAAGGCTGCTCGGCACCTGCCTGATCGGCTAGTGCGGGAAGCAACCCTATCGTGGCAGGAGTTGAAATCATGCAGCTTATAATCGGGGCCTGTGGTGCTCTGCTGGTCGCCGGAGCCGCGTATTGGAGACAGTCGCTGAGCCTCTCGGGTATGCTGGCGGCAGTGCTGATGGGCACGATTTATTTTGGAGCAGGCAACGCATTCTGGTTTGGCGTTCTGCTGTTATTCTTTATTACCTCAAGCTTGCTGTCCAAGCTTAAGCACGATAACAAGGCAGAGCTGGAAGAGACGTATGCCAAGACGGGCCGCCGCGATGCCGGGCAGGTATTCGCCAATGGCGGGATCGGCATGCTGGTTGTGCTGCTGAATGCCTTGTATCCGCTGGAACTGTGGAGCTTTCTGTTCATCGGCGTAATGGCTACCGTAACCTCGGATACTTGGGCTACAGAGATTGGCACGCTTAGCAAAAAGCAGCCACGCTCCGTGCTCACGGGCAAAGTGCTGCCTGCAGGTGCCTCTGGCGGAGTGTCGCTCTTGGGAACACTGGCGGCTGGTGCCGGGGGTGTCCTGATCGGTGCAGGCTCATGGCTGCTTCAGAAGGGTGCCGGAATGGCGGATCAGGCTTTCTGGACGCTGGTGCTAGCCGGGCTGTTAGGCGGGCTTGCAGGAGCTTTTGCCGACTCGTTCCTCGGTGCAACTGTACAGCAGATGAATCGCTGCACAGTCTGCGGCCGTGAGGTAGAGAGTCCGCAGCACTGCGGCGTTCCTGCCGTACACGCCCGTGGTTGGCGCTGGATGACCAATGATGCAGTTAATGCCATCAGCTCGGCGGTTGGCGGGATCGTGGCTCTGCTGGTTGGACTTGCCTGGTGAATATACAGTAAGGGGGTGGACTGCCTGGGCAGCGCATCCAATGATAAACATACGTCCATTCTCGATGCTGCTTACGGACTTTTCGGCTCCGCCGGTTTCTACGAGACGAAGATGTCGCAGGTAGCGGAGCAGGCGGGAATTGCCAAAGGAACGATATATCTCTATTTCAAGAACAAAGAAGAACTGTTCATGGCTGTCACACAGCGTGACTGCGAAGGCTTTCTGAAGCAACTGGAAGAGAAGCTGGGTGCCGAGAACAACCTGAACGGCAAGCTGGCGGTTATAGCGGATCATCACTTGTTCTATTATTATGATCGCAAGCAGCACACGAAACTGTTCTTTCGGGCGCCTAACAATAATCCGGAGCTCGTGGCGTACATGACTCAATTCATAGAGCAGTACACGCAGGCAGTCATGAAGGTGCTGCTGGAAGGCGGAGCTACGGAGCCGGAATTAATGGCGCAGTCCTACATTGGCATGCTGGACAGACTTAAGATGGACATTCTGTTCCACCCGGATTTCACGGCTGACGATGCCCGCAAGCGGTCGCTATTTGCCGCAGGTCTGTTCATTAACGGGGCGATGAACGCTCTACATATACCAGAAGCAGAAGCACCACCGAGCTGAGGGGCGTTGGGAGTGTACCCGCTGGAAATTACGAAGCGCCAGAAGATAAGGCCGTCCGGGTTCCGGGCGGTTTTCTCCAGATTGTAATCAGCTTCAAATATAAACTAAGGCAAGCGAGGATAAAGCATGAATATTATGACCGTGGAGCATCTCTCCAAAAGCTATGGCGAAAAAATTCTGTTCAAAGACGCTTCATTCGGGATGGATGACCGGGATAAGATCGGTATTGTCGGTGTAAACGGTACGGGGAAATCGACATTTTTACGTATCATTGCCGGTCTGGATACACCGGATGAAGGACAAGTCGCCATCGGTAACGATGTGCGGGTACAATTTCTGGCCCAAAATCCGCCTTACGAGCCCGGTAATACGGTTCTTCAGCAGGTCTTTGCCGGGGAGGACCCGGCGCTAGTTGCGACCCGTGAGTATATGGATGTCGTGGCGCAACTGGAAGCTGATCCTGGGAATACTGCGCTAGAGCGCAAGCTGGCCGTAATAGGCCAAGCTATTGACGCTGCTGATGCCTGGCATCTTGAAAGTGAAGCGAAGAGTGTTCTGACCAAGCTCGGTATTACTCGCTTCGATGCTCTTATGGAGAATCTGTCCGGCGGACAGCGCAAGCGTGTAGCCCTTGCCGCAGCGCTAATCACGCCGTCAGAGCTGCTGATTCTAGATGAGCCTACCAACCATATCGATACGGATTCCGTAGCCTGGCTGGAGCAGTATCTGCAGAAACGGCGCGGCGCGCTGCTTATGATTACGCATGATCGGTACTTCCTGGACCGGGTTGCCAGCGTAATGCTGGAGCTGGATGGTGGACGGCTGTTCCGCTATGAAGCGAATTATTCCCGCTTCCTGGAGCTGAAGGCTGACCGTGAAGAGCGGGAGGCGTCAGAGGAGCAGAAGCGTAAAAATCTGCTGCGCACGGAATTGGCCTGGATTCGCCGCGGGGCGAAGGCGCGTACTACGAAGCAGAAGGCCAGAATCGATCGCTTCGAGAAGCTCAAGGAGGCCACGGGCAATGCCTCCAGCGGTACACTTGACCTGTCAGTAGCTTCGACCCGGCTGGGGCGTAAAATCATTGAAATTCAAGAGCTGTCCAAATCACTGGATGGACGGCAGCTGATTAGCGATCTGACCTACATCGCTGTTCCGCAGGACCGAGTGGGGATTGTCGGGCCGAACGGTAGCGGTAAGTCCACGCTGCTGAACCTGATCGCCGGGAAATTGCAGCCGGACAGCGGTGAAGTTCAATTGGGCGTTACAGTAAAGCTCGGCTATTTCACGCAAGAGCATCAGGATATGGATCTTAGCTTACGAGCCATCGAGTATGTGAAGGAAGAGGCTGAGGTGGTCCGCACAGCGGATGGTAGCGTCATTACGGCTTCCCAGATGATGGAACGCTTCCTGTTCCCTCCGGCAGCGCAGTGGACCCCGATCTCCAAGCTCTCCGGTGGGGAGAAGAGACGGCTATATCTTCTGCGTGTCTTGATGGGAGCTCCGAATGTGCTGCTGCTGGACGAGCCAACCAATGATCTTGATATTGGTACATTGGCGGTTCTGGAAGACTATCTGGATGAATTCCCGGGTGTAGTCTTCACAGTATCCCATGACCGGTACTTTCTGGACCGGACGATCGACAAGCTTATCGCCTTTGAGAATGGCAAGATCCGGATTCATGTTGGCGACTACAGTGAATATGAAGAGTGGCTTGCCAAGAATATCGCTCCGGGGAGTGGGGCAGGGAGCAAAGGTGATGCTGGTGCCGGTGCCGGTGGTGCAAAACGCAGTGCTCCCCAAGCCTCCGCAGCGGAAAATCCAGCACCGCCTCAAGCCAAGGAAAAACTCAAATTCACGTTCAAGGAACAACGTGAGTTTGAAGGCATTGACGAGCAGATTGAGCTGGCAGAGCAGCATTTGGCCGATATCAGTGTGAAGATGGAAGCAGCCTTCGCCGACTCTGTGCTTCTGCAGGAGCTGGTGGAACAGCAGCGCCAAGGCGAGGCTGAATTGGAGCGTCTAATGGAACGCTGGACGTATCTTAACGAGCTGGCAGAGAAGATAGCAGGCAAAGTTTAATGTTGTATGCTTCATCCTAGAGCGGATTATGCAACTGGAAAGGATGAGGGCTAGTGGTAGAGGCGATCATAGAAGCCGCTGTGGCCCTCAGGAATGCTGGGCAGGCAGAGCAGGCCAGGACGCTGCTGTTAGAGCAGCTTGAAGGTCACCCGCAGCATGCCAGGCTGCATTATCAGCTGGCCTGGACACATGATGTACTGGGCCTGGAACGAGCGGCAGTACCTTATTACGAGAAAAGCCTAGCGCTAGGTCTCCCGCCAGAGGACCAGGCGGGTGCGCTGCTTGGGCTGGGAAGCACCTACAGAACGCTCGGCGAATACGAGCGTGCTAAGGCCATTCTGGCCCAAGGCATGGCTGAATTCCCGGATCGCCGGGAATTTCCGGTATTCTACGCGATGGCGCTGCATAATCTGGGGGACCATAGCGAGGCGATGGGCATCCTTCTGGAGCAGCTCGCGGACACCTCAGCTGACGAGGGAATCCGCAGCTACAGCAAGGCTATTGCCTTTTATGCCGATAAGCTGGAGCAGATTTGGGATTGAGCTCCTGTATAGTTTGGATTCCGTGATTAGAGATTGCATGGATAAGATTAATGCACAGCACAAAGAAGCTGACGCCGGTGACGGACGTCAGCTTCTTTTCATGTTGCTGAAGGCCTCACTCAGTGAGGCTCAGAGGTGCACATTTTAACTTTTAACTTATATGAAGTGAGAGTAAGATTCACACAGAAAAGCAGGCGTTTTCCTATGAACTTAGGGTTTTTAGGACGCAAACCTCTCATCCCCTTCACTAGTCGTTTTATAGTGAGAAAGAGGGTTCGTCTCCTCAACTAAAGGCATTTTTGTACCTTAATTTTATTAAAAAGAGGAACAAAAGGGGAATAAGAGCATTTTTGTATCTTAATTTCTCTAGAAAGCTCACTTGGCGGGTATTCTGGAAGATTTAAGGTACAATATTGCACTTAATTCCCGCTAACCCCTAGTTCCAACGTATTTAGGGTACAAAAATGCTGTTAATTTCACTTCGGGAATCCCTATGACGTGTGTATAGCTATACGGAGAGTGGAGTTGTCTTGTTGAGTCCCTTTTATAGGCTCTTTCCCTGTTCTCGGCCAACATAACTCTTTAAAATGTGCTCTTCAGATACGCTCATAAAATCAACTCATAAAACAACTCTTAAATACACCCGTTAAATCCATTCTATAAAGACTTTCTATTCCCGCGACACGGCGATCATCTGCACGACCGCTCGTTGATCACCGGTCAAGACAACCTCGTCGGCATTCATCTGCGACGAGCCGTCCCCGTCGAGAAAGATGCCTTCCCAGCCTTCTCCGGGTACGCTCTCCAGAATCGCTGTCCGGAACGCCTCTGCTGTACAAAGTGTCGGGGTAACGATCAGCCATAGCGCTCCATTCTTGTTGTAAATCATACCTGAGCGCATCCGCTGTTCATCGGCATACGGCAAATGTTCGTTTTGCGCCGTCACTGCCCAATGCTCCTCGTGCTCCAGGTTCATGCTAATGCCGCCTTGGGCAAAATAATGATTGCGATCGCTGACGACCAGTTCATCACCGCTGGATACCACCTGGATTGAGAACTGGCGCTTCGCACCATCCCAGACCAAGGTGCCACGGGCATACTTGGCATTGAACCAGCCTGAGCCGTAATCATGCCTGGCGCCGCTGACCGGATTGTCATTCATAATGGCAATAGACAACAGATCCTTGCCATAGAAGAAGCCACCGTTGATTCCATAGGCGGCAATCTGCCGCAGCGGCACACCGGCGGAACGGAGAACTACACGTTCAGGGGAGAGGGACATCATGTGCAAAGCCACTTTGCCTGAACTTTCGGTCTCCCGGTACGTGTAGGAATGGGGGAGGCCGTTAAAGACCTCCCGTTTTTCCTCTTTGTCCAGCAAGATCCAGGTAATGGCGATCAGAGCGATTGATAACGTAAGGACGGTAAAGAACAGCCGGGGCCGGCGTTTCCATAACCGTTCCTCACGGACGACAAGGCTCTCAGTTGGCTCCGACATAAGCAGCAAGAAGCTTCGTCGTATTCAAGACAGCCTGCTTATGTGTACGTTCCATGGAGTGAGAAGCATGTACGCCCGGACCGATCAGGGCTGCACGGATATTGTTGCCACCTTTTAGCGCGGCGGAGGCATCAGAGCCATACATCGGATAGATGTCTACGGCATAAGGGATGGCCAAAGCCTGAGACAGCTCGATCAAGCGGCCGGTCATAGCATAATCGTAAGGGCCAGAAGAATCCTTCGCACAGATGGAGACATCCGTCTCTTTACAGCTCAGATCATCGCCCATGGCGCCCATATCTACAGCGATCATCTCGTTGATCTCGCCAGGAATCCAGGAGGCGCCGTGTCCAACCTCTTCATAGTTGGAGATCAGCAGGGAGAGATTATGCAGGGGCTTCCAGCCATCGCGTTTGATGCTTTCCAGCAGACCAAGCAGAGCGGCTACACTGGCCTTGTCATCGAGGTGACGGGATTTGATATAGCCGCTAGGCGTAATCACCGCACGGGCATCAAAGGAAATGAAATCTCCCACGGAGATGCCGAGCTTAAGCACATCATCCTTGGAAGACACCAGTTCATCAATACGGACCTCCATGTTCTCTTCCTGGCGCTTGAAGTCGCGTGCATCGGCATAGACATGGACGGAAGGGTGACTCGTCAGGATCGTGCCTGTATAGGTCTTGCCGCTGCGGGTGTGAATAATGCAGTATTCGTTCTCGATACTATTCATCGTAAAGCCGCCTACAGAAGTTAAGCGCAAGGTGCCGTTGGATTTAATGGAGCGGACCATCGCGCCCAGAGTGTCCACATGTGCGCTAATGCCTACCGTACGGGAAGGATCGAGGCCGGGAACGGTCAGGACCACGCCGCCCTTCTCATTCCAGGACAACGGGATATCCAGCGCAGCTGCCTCTTCGGCTACAAGGTTCATCACCTCAGCGGTAAAGCCGCTGGGGCTGGGAGTATCGAGTAATTTTTTAAGAATGGATAGAATGTATTCTTCATTAGGTTGAATCGTAAGCATGGATTAAAGCCTCCAGTTCATGGGAAAATAGGGCCCTCGGCAGAAGCCGATGCCCTTATGTATTTTACACCTGTGTAGAGCTGTCTGCTGACACACTCTTATCGCTCAGCGTGAAGCTATCCAGCGACGTGCTGTTTTCACGCAGCTTGGCCAGTTCGGCGGTCAGCTGTTTAATCTGCTTCTGCAGCTTGTACTGACGGAAAATGCCATAGGACCCGACGATAATCCCGCCGATCAGGGCGCAGCCCAAGATGACGAGAATCAGCGGCATGCTGACGACAGTGAAGAAGAAATTGACCTGTACCGGATCGACATTAATCACCGCAAAAACTGCGGTAAGCAGCGCGAAGATCAGACCCGCGATCAATGACCATTGTAATTTCATGAGGGTATTCCTCCTTAAAGGGCTACAGTATAAATCCCCTGCCCGCGACCGGGCAAGGGATTAACTTTATACTAAACGTTCTTTTTTACTTGGTCAACTGTTCCATCTGCTCAATCACGCTTTCGAACACGCTCATCGCTTCACGGATCGGTGCAGGGGAGGACATATCAACACCGGCTTTGGACAGAATGTTGATAGAGTAATCGCTGCCCCCGCTCTTCAGGAAGCCGAGGTAACGGTCCACCGCCGGTTTGCCTTCCTCCAGAATCTGTTTCGCAAAGCTCGTGGCTGCCGAGAAGCCTGTGGCATATTTGTAAACGTAGAAGCTGTTGTAGAAATGGGGAATACGTGCCCATTCCATCTCGATATCCTTGTCAACGACCATGTCCTTGCCGTAGTATTTCACGTTCAGGTCATAGTAGATAGCGGACAGATCCTGCGGAGTCAGGGACTCACCGGCTTCTGCGCGTTCATGGACAATCTTCTCGAATTCGGCAAACATCGTCTGCCGGAATACAGTCGTACGGAACTGGTCGGCATAGTAGGTGAGCAGGTACATTTTTTCCTTCGGATCTGTGGACTTATTAAGCAAATAATCCATCAGCAGCGCTTCGTTGGTAGTGGAAGCAACCTCCGCCAGGAAAATGGTGTACTGTGCATCCCGATACTTCAGCGCATTGTCCGAATAGTAGGAATGAAGGGCGTGACCCATCTCATGTGCCAGCGTGAACATACTGTTCAAGTTGTCGTTATGGTTCAGCAGCACGTAAGGGTGAGTGCCGTAAGCTCCCCAGCTGTACGCACCTGTACGTTTGTTCTCATTCTCGTAGACATCGATCCAGCCGTTGTCATAGCCTTCTTGAAGAACCTTCAGATAGTCCTCGCCTAGCGGCTTAAGGCCTTCTTTGGTAATTTTCTTCGCTTCATCGAAGGTAATGTCCAGCTTGTATTCGTCCACGAGTGGAGCAAACAAGTCATACATATGTAGCTCGTCAACCCCAAGCAGCTTCTGGCGAAGCTTCATATAGCGGTGCATCAGCGGCAGACTCTCATGGATCGTATCGATCAGATTGGTGTATACCTCTTTTTGGATATTGTCACCGTAGAGGGACATTTCCAGCACCGATGGATATTTGCGCACGCGTGAGTAGAACACATTTTTGTTCACATTGGCACTCAGCGTGGCTGCAATTGTATTTTTCTGTTTGGCGTAAGTCTCGTACACGGCTTTAAAAGCGTTCTTACGGACCTCACGGTCTGGGCTTTCCAGGAACTTAATATAGCTGCCATGCGTCAACTCTACTTCTTTGCCGGTCTCGTCCTTAATCTTCGGGAACTTAAGATCGGCGTTGTTCAGCATGCCAAAAATGTTTTGCGGCGCCTGGGACAGGTTCCCCACTTGGGCCAGCAGTGCTTCCTCGGCTTTGGTGAGAATATGCGCTTTCTGGCGCTTCATCTCCGTGAGCGTGAAGGTGTAATCGGACAACTCGGAATCAGCGATGAACTGGTCGAGCTTCTCGACTGGCAGAGCCAGAATTTCCGGTGTGATAAAAGAAAGCGCCTCGCCGGCTTCTACACTAAGCTTCTTTGCTTTTTGGGAAAGGGCTTGATAGACCGGATCAGCTGTGTCTTCATCCTGACGCATATGTGCATAGACATAGAGTCTTTCAGTGAGCAGGGAGAGCTTGTCATCCAGTTCGAAGCAATCCTTCAGTGCTCCAGGAGTGTCGAGCTTGCCCTGAAAGTCGGCAGCCTTTTTAATGAGACCTTTGGTTTCGGTGTAAGCGTCATCCCAGTCTTTCTGCGAAGCAAACATATCTTCAAGCTTCCAGCGGTTCTCCGCAGGCACTTCACTTCTTTTTAGTAATTGTTCCATGGAAATCCTCCTCGAATGATGGGATGATGCAGGTGCTGATTCCTGCGGCAGCATGGCGGATGATAAATCACCCGGCAAAATAGAGAGCGCAAGCAGTAACGAGAGAGTATGGGTCCAAACAGGCAATGCGGAAGCCTCCTTATAATAAAAGGTGTTCCTAATATGCCCAGCTGGACCATGATTATGTAATCTCGGCGTCGCTTATGCGCAGGTTATGCCAGGAAGCTGTAAATAATGAAGACAAAAGCCAGGAAAATCATAATGGCGGCTGTCAGGGCCATCCCCCGCTTCAATCGCTGCGGTACCCGGTCCCTGGACATAATCAGCACGGCGCCGAGACATAGAACAACGATTGTATAAATCGTGAGATTCTCTGTGTTCATCCGCGTTATACCTGCTTGAAAGCTTCCATGATTTTCTTATACTCTTCTTCGTTGTCTTTATAGGATTCTTTGTTGAAGCGGTTGCCCACCCACTGCATCATGGCCGGACGGCTCATGAAGGTATGAGTTTCCTCACCCCATTGATCGGAAATTTCCCGAAGGATGATATAGCGGCCTTGGACCTCAACCGTCATCATGTTCCATTTGTCTGTTTTGTATATTTCGTGTTTTTTGATCATTTTCATTACCACCCTGGCGATTTTTGGCTTTTGGGTCAATGATAACGCACCCGGGAAGGGAAAAGCAAATTAATTCAGGGATACGAGGGAAAGATGGATTGCACTGGACAATAAAATGGAGTATACTGTAAGCATACGCCATATATGGCGCTATTTTTAGGAGGTTGTTCATTTGAAAGGTACAGTAAAATGGTTTAACGCAGAAAAAGGTTACGGTTTTCTTCAAGTAGAAGGCGGCGAAGACGTATTCGTTCACTTCTCAGCAATCCAAGGCGACGGCTTCAAGACTTTGGATGAAGGTCAAGCTGTTGAGTTTGACATCACTGACGGCAACCGTGGTCCACAAGCAGCTAACGTAGTAAAACTATAAGAATCGGTTCTGACAGCCTTGCTGTCTGCTGAGAAATATATATCTATTTGGCTAGCTCTTGTAAAAGTGGTAACCAACGAATTACACAACACACAGTTCTCTCGGGGACTGTGTTTTTTTGTTATATATCCTGACAAGTAGAAACGGCTTTGCCGTCCGCTAAGGGGCGGTATCCGTTTCAGCGAGAAATATAAGGATAATTTATAGCGTAGAACATATAAATTCTTATATTTTGTTAAAAACCCTGCGCCCTTCATGGAAGGACACAGGGTATGGTTGTTTGTCGATAGGCGGTTCCTCACTAGGAACGCCCCTATAGTGTGGAATTCTCCGCAGGAGCGGTTCCTGGTGGTTGCGAGTCCTGAGTTTGAACAGCCTGCTTCTTGAGGGAAGCTTCCGATGCAAACTTTGTGTTGGAGGACAGCAGGTATTTTACCAAAAATCCGCCAAACGCAAGGATCGAGAAGAGTGCTGCAACCATGTAGAAGGTAGAGCGCCCGGCATTTTCATAGATGATTCCACCGAAAGCTCCACTGAGCAGCCCGGAAGCACTCGACCAGACGATGGTGAAGAGCGCCATGCCCGTGGCCCGCAGATGATCGGGTATCATCCGTGTGATGTAACGAACCGAGGTGACATAAAATACACCAAAAGTTACACTGTGCATGGCCTGGATTGCTACCATCGCCAGCGGAGCATGAGCGTAGGACATGAGCAGGAAGCGCAGAGCATACATGAGACTGGCAAAGACAAGCAGAGGCAGTTCCTTGAACCGCTCTCCATATTTGCTAAGAAGAAAGAAAACTGGAATTTCACTTAACGCGGAAGCAAGCAGCGCCCAGCCGATAATCTCCTCACCAGCTCCAAGCTGCTTCAGGCTAATGGTCAGAAAAGCCTCGTTCATCCGATGTCCCAGGGCAAGTATAAAGACGATACCAAAGAACGACAGCACTTCTTTTTGCAGCAGAATTTCTTTCAATCCACTGCCTTTTCCGCCCTTATGACTCTTCTCAGGCTTGTTCTTCAGTGCTGCCGGGTCCCGCTTAGCATCTTTTAAGGGAATGGTGATCAACAGGGCAGCGATGACTATAGCAATACAGACAGCCATGCTCCAGGAAGAGCCTACAGCCCGGAGTACGTAGCCTACTGTCAATGCGAAAAAGGCATAGCCGAGAGAACCGAATACCCGAATTGTGATGAAATTTCGTCCATAGCGGGTTGCGGTTTTGATAGCCATCGTATCTGCAAGTGGAAAAACAGGGTAATAGAAGAAATAGAAAAGGGATAAAATAATCATAACCGATGAAAATTCCGTTGCCCTCGCCAAAAGAAGCGCCAGAACAAGTTGACCTGCCAGCAGGATGACCATGATCTTCTTGATGGTGCCCAGCCGGTCGCTGATCATGCTCCAGAATAGATTGGAGAGAATTGAAATAAGCGGTCCGAGAGAGTACAGGTATCCTACCTGCGAACTACTGAAGCCGAGATGGGTATAGAACAATGGGAAATAAGATACAACCAGGACGCTGGTGCCGAAAACCGTAAACATAAAGGATCGCAGCCAGTTCTGCTCACCGGAACCGCTGCCGCTCCGTTCTGAAAACATGATGTTTTGCACTCCTCCGAATATCAAATACGAGTAGTATAGCACAAAGGAAGGAAGCCATGTTTACGAAAATAGCGGTATTTCTGAATCTTGCAAGGATTTGTGAAAGTGATTTTGTTGTTTGTACAAATACGGTGATCATATTATAATAATGATGATTTGGATAAGGAGACAACAATGTGGAGGCACTGTCATTGAATGAATTTGAGCAAGGCCGTTACCTAAGCCCGAAAGGTCCTATAGGACTTATGAAGAGGGTCTACAAGTACGTGCTGCCGGAAGTTAGGTCATGCCTGGGCTTCTGGCGTCAAGATGCGGAAGGGATTCCCGATCCCGAGCTCCGGAAGCAAGCGCTGGCCAGCATTGAGACTAAACAGTTTCACTGCGAGGGCGGCGGTATTTATGCGGCCGGTAATTTATCGATGAGACATATACTTATTCCGCTTATTGTTGCTTATCAAACGATCAGCGATTATCTGGACAACTTATGTGACCGTAGTACCTCACTGGATCCTGCCGATTTCAGGCTGCTGCATCAGTCGATGCTGGATGCTATCAATCCTCAAGCGGAGCTTGTTAATTATTATGCGCTTCGCACCGAACAGAATGATGGCGGTTATCTGCACAGGCTGGTCCGCAAATGCCAGGAGATGATTTCCCTGCTGCCGGGTTATGCGGCTGCAGCGGATGAGATTGCCGACTTGGCTAAATTGTATACAGACCTGCAGGTGTACAAGCACATCCGTCCGGAACTCAGGGAAGCTGCCCTGAAGGAATGGTGGGAGGAGCATGGCAGCCGCGCACCTCATTTGTATTGGAATGAGTTTGCGGCGGCTACAGGATCTACCCTGGGTGTATTTATGCTTTTTCTGGCCTCATGTGATCCCAAGCTGAGCAAGGCACAGTCGGCGTCCATTCGTGCGGCGTATTTCCCGCATGTGTGCGGTCTGCACATTATGCTGGATTACCTCATCGATCAGGATGAAGACAGGGCCGGCGGTGATCTCAATTTCTGCAATTATTATGACGACACTGATACCATGTTGAATCGGATCGCTTCCATCGTGGAGTGGGCCCGCAAGGATGTCCGGAATCTTCCCGAGACCTCGATGCATCGCATGGTCATCGAAGGTTTGCTGGCATTGTATTTATCCGATCCGAAAGTTAGCGAACAGCGGGAAGTTCGCTCAGTATCGAAACGGCTGATGAAGGGAAGCCCGCTAACGAGGCTCTTCTTCTTCGTGAACAGCCGCTGGATACGCAAGCACATGTATTAGGAATGCTTGTGGAGCAGTTTCTCGCAAGAGAGACGGCCTTCGCACAATTTTAAGGAGGAACATCAGAATGGCAACAGTTAAAAAGATCGCAGTCTTGACCAGCGGCGGGGATTCGCAAGGGATGAATGCCGCAGTTCGTTCAGTAGTGCGCAGCGCACTTTATTTCGGTATTGAAGTATTTGGGATTCAACGCGGATACCAAGGGCTTCTGAACCGGGATATCTTCCCGATGGATCTGCGCAGCGTCGGCGATATCATCCAGCGCGGGGGTACCATCCTGCAGTCGGCCAGATGTCTGGAGTTCGTGAAGCCGGAAGGCCAGCAAAAGGGAGCGGATATCCTTAACGAGATGGGGATTGACGGCCTGGTGGTTATTGGCGGCGACGGTTCTTATCAAGGTGCCAACAAACTGAGCAAGCTTGGGATCAAGACGATGGCCCTGCCGGGAACCATCGACAATGATATTTCTTACACAGACTACACCATTGGTTTTGACACTGCAGTAGGTGTAGTTGTGGATGCGATCAATAAGCTCCGCGATACAATGTCCTCTCACGAACGTTCTTCTGTCGTTGAAGTTATGGGTCGTCACTGCGGCGATATCGCGTTGCATGCGGGTCTTGCTTCCGGTGCGGAGACTATTCTTGTCCCTGAAATGCCTTACGATCTGAATGAAGTCGCTGATCGTATGCGCGATAACTTTGTCAACGGTAAGAGACACAGTATTGTGATCGTAGCTGAAGGCGTAGGCAAGGGCGAAGATGTTGCTCAGGCACTGAAGGACCGTCACTCCTCTTTGGATGCGCGTGTTACTGTGCTTGGACATATTCAACGTGGCGGTACACCGACACCAGCGGACCGCAACCTGGCAAGCCGCCTGGGTGATTTCGCTGTGCGTAAACTGCTGGATGGCGAATCCGGTAAAGCATGCGGTATCATCAAAGGTGAGCTTGTTCTGACTGACATTGACACGGTGGTCAATAGCAAGAAGGACTTCAATGTTGAGTTGTATGAATTAGCTTCCCGTCTTTCTCAATAAGAACGGCAATGATTGTGTATTGAAATTATGAAGTTTATGAGCCCTGCGGTGATCGCAGGGCTTTTTATGTTGGGAAATCTGCTGATTTCTAGAGCGGACGCTTGAAGTTGTTAGATTCGGCGATGTTTGGTGAGGCCCTTAAGGATGTTAGATTCGGTGATTTCTGGTGAGAACGCTTGAAGAGGACTGGATATTTTACGTTTGACAATATACCCCCACCCGTATAGTATATACCCCATAGGGTATATACTAGGAGGATGAGAGATGAATAGAAGAATTGTAATCATTGGGGGCGTGGCCGGAGGGGCTTCCGCTGCAGCGAGGCTTCGGCGTTTGAATGAGCAAGACGAGATTGTGATGTTCGAGCGGGGCGAGCATGTTTCTTTTGCTAACTGCGGATTGCCTTACTATATTGGGGGCAGCATTAATTCCCGGGAGAAATTGTTCCTACAGACCCCTAAGGGGATTAAAGACCGTTTCAACATTGATGTACGCGTGCTGACCGAGGTGACGTCAATAGACCGCGAACAGAGGCTTATTCGCTTCCGCAATACAGTCACGGGTGAAGAAGGGACACAGGCTTACGATCTCGTTGTGCTATCACCGGGTGCAAGGCCTATAATGCCAGAGATTCCGGGAATCGAAAATGCCGCTAACTTGTTCACGCTAAGAAATGTTCAGGATACGGATAGGATTAAAGGCTTTGTAGATGAGCGTCACCCTAGACATGCGACGGTTATCGGCGGAGGGTTCATTGGGCTGGAAATGGCCGAGAATCTGCGCGAACGCGGTGTTGAGGTTACACTTCTTGATCGGGGGGAACAACTGCTGAATCCGCTAGATCCTGAAATGGCGATCCTTGTGGAGCAACACATGAGCCTTAATGGGGTGGATATCCGGCTGAAGGAAGGTGTGAAGGAATTCAAGTCTGCAGGTCGTGAATTGCATCTGACCTCTGGAGATTTGCTGCACACGGACATGGTTATTATGGCAATCGGGGTAAGTCCAGAGAACGATCTTGCTCAATCCTGTGGGCTTGAGCTTGGATTCCGTGGGGCGGTCAAGGTGAATGCCCAGCTTCAAACCAGCGACCCTGCCATTTACGCAGTGGGCGATGCCATCGAGGTCAAAGACTGGAATCATGGATTCGCTTCGATGGTGTCACTCGCCTGGGGAGCGAATCGCCAAGGAAGACTGGTAGCTGATCATATCAACGGTAAGCCCATAGCGTATGAGGGTGCGCTTGGTACGGCAATCATCAAGACCTTTGCGCTGACAGCGGCTTCGACGGGCAACAACGAGAAAACGCTGCGCCGGCTTAACGTTCCGTACAAGGCGGTTCATCTGCACCCGAACTCCCACGCAGGGTACTATCCTGGAAGCTCGCCAATCTCTATGAAATTGTTGTTCAATCCAGAGACGGGGGAAATTTATGGCGCACAGGCCGTCGGAGCGGAGGGAGTGGATAAAAGAATCGACGTTATCGCCACAGCCATCCGCGGCAAACTGAATGTGCAGGAACTAGCCGACATAGAACTGGCTTATGCGCCACCATACTCATCGGCCAAGGACCCTGTCAATATGGCGGGTTATATCGCCTCCAACCTGATGGATGGCCTCGTAGATACGCTGCAGTGGCATGAGGTGGATGCTTTTCACAGGAATGGCGGGCTGATCATTGATGTCAGAGATGCGGCTGAACTGCTGGCGGGGGCTATTTCAGGGTCCATTCATATTCCACTTGGTCAGCTACGCGGCCGGTTGGCTGAGATTCCGCGCGAGCAGGAGATCGCGGTCTCTTGTCAGGTTGGACTGCGTGGATATATCGCGGCACGCTTGTTAAGCCAACATGGTTATCGCGTTCGTAATGTAGATGGCGGCTACAAGACCTATGCTTCAATGCTGCGAGCCGGGCGGCTGACCCAATCCCCAGAAGTAGGTAGTAGCCCGACTGGCGGTGGTCCGACTCAAGCAAAGAGCAAACAGCTAGGACCCGAGCACCCCTCTGAGGTTCCAGTAACCCATAATCCAATAGGGACGAATACGCAGTTGACCTTGCTGGATACTTGCGGATTGCAATGCCCGGGGCCTATACTCAAGGTATATGAAACGGTACAATCACTGGAAGAAGGCAGCCAGCTGGAGGTTACCTCAACAGACTTTGGTTTTGCCGCAGATATTGAGCAGTGGTGCCACAAAACAGGCAATACACTGGAAGCGCTGGATGTGTCTCAGGGGAAGGTAACTGCCGTGCTGCGCAAAGGCCGGGATACTTCTCAGAATCCAGATGGACGGTTAATGATCCCTGAATCAGGTTCTGGGAACAAGAATGGTTCTACCATGGTTGTGTTCAGCGGTGATTTGGACAAAGCTATCGCCTCCTTCATTATCGCAACCGGAGCTGTGGCTATGGGCAAGCAAGTGACAATGTTCTTTACCTTTTGGGGCTTAAACATTTTACGAAAAATACAGGCGCCTGCGGTAGAGAAGAGCGGCATGGAGCGGATGTTCGGACTCATGATGCCACAGGGCAGCAAATCCCTGCCGCTGTCCAAGATGAATATGGGCGGGCTGGGGCCGAAGATGATCCGCCATGCGATGGAACAGAAGAATGTAGACTCTTTGGAGCAACTGATGCAGGGAGCTATGAATGCGGGAGTGCGGATGATTGCCTGTACGATGAGTATGGATATTATGGGGATTAAGAAGGAAGAGCTGCTGGACGGTGTGGATTTTGGAGGTGTAGCCAGTTATCTCGGCGCTGCCGACGATGCAGGCGTTAACTTGTTTATTTAAAGGATGTGTGAAGTAATGGAGTATGATAACGCGATTAAAAACAGACTGAAGCGGATCGAGGGCCAGGTTCGCGGTGTATTGGGGATGTTGGAGGAAGGCAAGGACTGCCGCGAAATTGTTACCCAACTGACGGCCATCCGTACAGCGGTCGACCGTACTGTAGGGACCGTGATCGGTTCCAATCTGCAGCATTGTATTCAAGAAGAACTGGAGCAGGGCCATTCGCCTGACAAGGTGATTAAGGAAGCGGTAGAGCTGCTTGTTAAGAGCAGATAAGGGACCAGGGCGAGCGTTAAGGAACTTAGAGGTTAGAGATCAAGCAATTAGAAGCTAAGCAGCAAAGGAGTTAAGGGTTAGAAGCTAAGTAGTTCGGTAGCGAAGGAGCAAGGGCTAGAAGCTAAGCAGTTAGGTAGCCAGGTAGTTAAGTGTTAGAAGCTAAGCAGCTAGTAGCCAGGTAGTTAAGTGTTAGAAGTTAGGCAGCTAGGTAGCGAAGGAGTTATGGGTTAGAAGCTAAGCAGCCAGGTAGCGAAGGAGTTATGGGTTAGAATCTAAGCAGCCAGGTAGCGAAGGAGTTATGGGTTAGAAGCTAAGCAGCTAGGTAGCAAAGAAGCAAAGAGTTTAAACGAAGGGGATAGCAGTCATGCTGTTCCTTTTTTCAAAGTATAAGGAATTATTTGTTTGTGGGGTGAGCGAAGCTCGCCCTTTTTTTATTGGTTTAGGAAACCACACCATGTAAAAAAATGTGGATCACTCCGATGGAAAAGACTAAGCTATGTCCGTAGAGCTGAAAGGAGGGCGGCGGCTGATATAGGTAGTGGGATCTGATGGCTAGAACTAGTGTTGTGTGGCTGATAACTAAGTCATACTCCAAAGTATGTGCCCTATCTTAAAAGTGCCGATGGAAGATGATTGTAGTTTGTGTTCCAATAGCTGGCGATAGGTGGCAGACTGCTGATAGCTGGCTGGAGCACGAATGCATCGAAATAAGGGCAATTCTGTACCTTAATTTCCTGCGAAATCATATTATTTTGCAAATAAGCGCAATATTGCATGTTAATTTCATAGGTGCAGCCTCTTTTCGGACAAAAGTATAGAATTAACATACATTTCTGCCCTTATTTCCTGTTTTGTGTGTTTACATCTAAAATTAAGATACAGTTTTGCTCTTAATATTTTTGTGTACCCTGCGAGATGAGTTTGTCTACTATACTATACCCAAGGTGGAGGCAAGGGGCTGAAGTTGAGCATATAGGGGTATGGGGATGAATTAGACTACATTTATCAACAACTTCTCCTCCCCGAGTTAACTATCTATTGCGAAAGGGGAAAGCTCCTCAGCCCTTCGAATTTGCACTCGAACTTGCACTCGAACTTGCATTCGAACTTGCATTCGAACTTGCATTCGAACTTGCATTCGAACTTGCACTCGAACTTGCACTCGAACTTGCACTCGAACTTGCATTCGAACTTGCATTCGAACTTGCATTCGAACTCGCATTCGAACTTGCACTCGAACTTGCACTCGAACTAGCACTCGAACTTGCATTCAAGCTTGCATTCGAACTTGTATTTGAACTTGCTTTCTATTTTGCTTTTAAACTAATCTTATTCCTGTACTTAGCAACCAATCAGGTTATGTAAGTTACTATCATCATACACGAAAAAGCAGCGATCACGCTATCAACGTGTATCGCTGCTTTGTACATTCATTTCCAGCAGGCTTATACTTCGCCTGCTTCCAGTTTGGCAGCAAAACGGCGCTGCACAATAACCAGTCTTGACATCAGCAGTATGGCTCCGATAGCCAAACCGGTGATCAGTCCGATCCAGTAGCCATAAGCACCCAAATTGGTATAAGTCGCCAGCACATAGCCTACTGGTAGGCCAATCACCCAGTAAGCGATAAAGCAGATGATAAAGGCGGGATTCACATCTTTATAGCCACGCAGCACGCCTTGGGTCGGAGTGGCGATTGCATCCGAGATCTGGAAGAAGATCGCATAGATCAGGAAATGCTGGATCAACGAGATAACCGCCGGCTCATCAGAGTAGAGTCCAGCGACATGATTGCCAGCGAATAGCAGCACCAGTGCCGTTGCGAATGAAAGTATCGCCGCTGTGCCGATGCCGATAATCCCGTACTGACGAGCGTCCTTGAGCCGCCCGGAGCCAGTCTCGAAGCCAACAAGGATTGTAAGGCTCATGCAGATGCTGAGCGGGATCATATACAGGGTCGAAGCGAAATTGATCGCTGCCTGATGGGCGGCGATGGTCATCGTATCGAATCGGCTCATCAGCAGGGTCACTGCTGAGAAGACCGCAGTTTCGAAGAAAATCGAGAAGCCAATAGGAACACCAATTTTAAGCAATTCCTTGAAGGTAGACAGCGACATGAAATGGAACTTGCGGAACAATCTAAGCCCGACAAACGGCTCAGCCCGGTAGATAAAGACCAGCGCAACAAGGAATATCACCCAGTATGTGATCGCAGATGCAACACCGGCCCCGACACCGCCCATTTGCGGAAAGCCGAATTTTCCGAAGATCAGAAGATAGTTAAGGCCTACATTAACTGGCAGAGCAATTAGTGTGATGAACATGGACACTCGTGTCTGACCGAGCGCATCAATACAGCTCCGCAGGACGGTGTAACCGAAGAGAGGAATCACGCCAAAAGAAATGGCTCCCAGGAAGCGGGCCGCGATATCTCTAACGGCAGGCTCCAGATTCATGAAGTTCAGAATTGGTGACAGCGATAAGAAGCCGATAAGTAAGACAAGAAGAGAGACAATTAGGGATAGCCAAATGCCCTGTGTAACTTTATAGGCGACTTCGTTGTCTCTTTTGCTGCCGACAAGATGTGAAACGATGGGGGTGATCCCCATCAGAATACCGTTCAATCCGGTCTGGATCGGAATCCAGAGGCTGGTGCCGATAGCAACGCCTGCCAGGTCGGCTGTGCCGAACTTGCCGGACATGTTAGTGTCAAAGAAGGTAATGGCGGACAACGCAATCTGGGTGACCAGAATCGGAAACAGAATGTGCAGGAATTGTCCCATTTTTTGCTTAATAGAATGACTTTGGATCATTGTTTTTGCCTCGGGTTCTATAATTTTTTCGGTTGATTTTTGCCAAACTTCCCGGCAAAAGACCCGGCGGATGCCGGGTCCTTAATAAGAATATACTATCAGATTGAGTCAATTTCATAAATCCATTTCGGATTGAAATCCACATTATAAAATAAATTGATTCAGATTCCGTATAAAAAAATAATGGCCGTAAGCTTATTTTCCGTAATTTACATCAGCGGTGTAGCGGTTGTTGGCATTCCAGAGCAGGAACTCATCAACATTCTGATCTTTTAAGGCACGTACCTGATCCTCTACCTGCTGCTTGCCGTACTTCACATAGTGGCCGCTTCCAAGCCAGCTGGCTGTGAAATCCTGAATCCACGGCCGGATCACAGGTTTGTAGCTGCCCAGCGGATCCAGCTTCTTGTGTGTGTCCACCATAGAACCCTTGATAGTTGCATAAGGGTCTTTGTCCGGGTCCTTAACACTGAACCAGCCGGTTGTATAATGGCTTGGGTAGACCATCGGACTGATAACATCGACATTCTTGGAGATCTTCACAAAGTCCTGACCGATGCCTTCCGCAGCAGGGACGGAAGCGGCGTAGCCGAAGATATCAACAGAGACGCGAACACCGAGCGGATTAAGTTCTGCCTTGGCATATTTTACGAAATCCGCAATGATATCAATGCGCGCCTTGTCGCTCTTGGTGTATTTCAGCGTGTCGGCACGCTTCTCAAAGCCTTCGGGGAAACGGACATAGTCGAACTGGATTTCCTTGAAGCCTAGCTTAACTGCTTCCTTCGCAATATCCACGTTGTATTTCCATACGTTTTCATTGTAAGGGTTAACGAAGCTGTCGCCGCCCTTGTTCTTCCAGATGGTACCGTCCGGATTCACAAAAGACAGTTCCGGATGCTTCTTGGCGAGCACGGTATCCTTGAATACAACGATTCGCGCGATCGGATAGACCTGGTGCTGCTTCAGCCGCTCCATGAGTTTGTTGATATCTCCGATGAATGGCTTAGGCTCACCCATTTGCTGAAGCTCCGGGTTGTCCGTCTTGTAAGTGATATACCCGGCATCATCCTTGATATCAATAACCATGGAATTAAGCTCCGTGGAATCAATCAGGTTAAGCAACTGCTCCATACGGGCGCCGCCCGCACTGTAAGCAGTGACATATATGCCTTTCACCTTAGGCGCATCCGGTTGAGGATCAGCAAGGGGGGCGCTATTCAGGCCACCGGTCTGTGGTGCTGGCGTAGCCGACGCGGCAACGCTTTCTCCGCCTGTGGTATTCTGGCCCGGATTGGTGCTGTTTTGTGCAATGATGGCAGGATTCTTAGCTGCGGCCTGCAAAGCGGCTGTCACATTGGCTGAATGCTGGTCCTGCTGAATGCCTACGCTTCCCAGTGTCATCATCAATAGAGCCCAGGTGATGTTCATTCTTCATTCTCTCCCTTTATGTACGTTCCTTAGAATTATACAGGAACAGCTGCTCCCAAAAAGAACAGACTTGTCATAAACTTGCTGACAATGTGTTCCTGTGCAGCGGCCCTTTTCTGTTTATAAACGGGATGCATTGATTTTAAACGGATTATTAAAAAGTAAATGCCGCCCGGGTTCAGCACATGGCCAAATCCAGAGCGGCAACAATCAAGAAAATGTTCTTGCGGCTTGCTTAGTGAAGATACGCAGAGTTCTGATGCTCACAGATGCTGTAATGGATGATGTCCATGGCATCTGCCGGTTCCAAAATACTTAGTCCGTCGCGCAGCACGATCACCGAATTCAGTTCGTCCTGCTTGAGAAACGGCATCATATCGGGATACCATCTCATGACGATTGCTGACAATTTTACCGTTTCCATTTCCACAAGAATCACCCTTCCTTTTTCGAATGGTACTGAACTTGAATTCAGGGTTCACCCAGAAAAACGAGATGCTTGGAATAAGAAGGTAAAGCACAATCTTCATGAAATTATAAAGGGTCCTGCGTGACTATAATATACCACAGATTTAAAGCATGTGCATTGTTTCTCATTTACCTTTTGCGGAATGAACCAATGACGCCTACAGTCTCCACGATATTGACAAAAGCTTGCGGGTCCGTTGTTTTGATGATGCGTTTCAGCTCTGCAAGTTCATACCGTGTAGTTACTGTCATTAGCATGTCCTTTTCCACGTGAGAATAAGCGCCTTCGGTGCGAATCTTCGTAACTCCTCGCTGCAGAACGAGCAATTGCTTGAGTAGCTCTTCTGTACGATTGGTTACAATATATACAGTTACCTTGATATGGCTGATGTGAATCATGTCGACCACCTTACCGGTAACATAGATCGAAACCATGGATGCCAAAGCAAGGTTCCAATTGTTGTCAAAATAAGCGGCGGCCAGAATGACCAGACCGTTCATTCCCGCGATAATAGTGCCTACCGGAAAATCACGGTAGCGGGTAATGATGGAGCCCAGAATATCGAAGCCGCCGGACGAGCCGCCAGCGCGGAAGGAAATCCCGCTCCCGATGCCCACTATCACGCCGCCAAATACAGAAGCAAGCAGCATATCCGAAGGTACCACTCTTACTGGAATCAGTGTCATCATCCATGTGGTGGAGGCGACAGAGAGGATGCTGAGAACGATGAATCGTCGTCCGAGCTGAAACCATCCTGCTACAAGCAGCGGAATGTTGAACAAAAGATACAGCAGACTGATGTTCAATGGGGTGAAATACCCCACGAGCATTGACAGACCTGACACGCCGCCACTTAGCAAACGGTGCGGTATCAAAAAAAGATTGAAGCCGCTGGCGATCAATGCAGATCCAAATATGACTGTTGCATAACTCCCAATACGTTTTAACAAGCAAATTCACCTCTGGTGTGTATTGTAAACCATGAAAGAAAGGAATACACTGGTATTCCCCTTTATGTTTGTGATATAATGTATAGGATATTCTTGAGTAGGACGTTACAATGGTACTTTTGCATTGCTTCGGATGTGAAGCTACAATTGCTCAGGCGATTTTGAAGCGCTTGATGATAGGACGGCTTTTCGTCCCAGGTACGCGTTAACCATGCAGAGATTCTGGCATGATTGGACAGCCTATAAATGTGTTTACCGCTACTTAAGAATACAGACAAGCATGTGGAATGTCCACTGTATAGAAGGAGCATGAATAATTTGAAAACATTCGCAGAATTCGGCCTGGAGCCAAAAGTTCTCCAGGCAATCACAGAGCTAGGATTTGAGGAAGCAACACCTATTCAAGCACAGTCGATTCCCCTGGCATTGACCGGATCGGACCTAATTGGTCAAGCACAAACAGGTACTGGTAAGACTGCTGCATTTGGTATTCCCCTCATTTCCAAAATCAACCGTGAAGATGAGAAAATTCTCGCACTTGTAATGACCCCGACGCGGGAATTGGCTATCCAGGTAGCTGAGGAAATCGGCAAACTGACCCGCTTCAAAGGACTTCGTTCCCTGGCGATCTATGGCGGACAAGATATCGGCCGTCAAATCCGCGGGCTGAAGAAGAAACCTCAGATCATTATCGGTACCCCAGGACGTCTCCTGGACCACATTAACCGCAAAACCATCCGTCTGGACGATGTACAGACTGTTGTCCTTGACGAAGCAGATGAAATGCTGGACATGGGCTTCATGGAGGACATCCAGTCCATCCTCAAGCTTGTTCCGGAAGAGCGTCAAACTATGTTGTTCTCTGCTACTATGCCCCCGAACATCCAACGTCTTGCTCAGCAATTCCTGAAGAACCCGCAGCACGTGTCGGTTATTCCTAAGCAAATCAGCGCACCGCTGATCGACCAGGCCTACATCGAAGTTCCTGAACGTCAAAAGTTCGAAGCGCTAAGCCGCTTGATCGATATGGAGTCTCCGGACCTTGCTATCGTATTCGGACGCACTAAGCGCCGGGTTGATGAATTGGCTGAAGCTCTCCAGAAGCGCGGATATTCCGCTGATGGACTTCACGGTGACCTTTCCCAGAATCAACGTGATGCCGTTATGCGTAAGTTCCGTGACGGAAGCATTGATGTACTGGTAGCTACAGACGTGGCAGCACGTGGTCTTGATGTATCCGGCGTAACCCATGTAATCAACTTTGACCTTCCACAAGATCCTGAGAGCTATGTACACCGTATCGGCCGTACTGGTCGCGCAGGTAAGGAAGGTACAGCATGGTCTTTCGTGACTCCACGCGAAATGGATCACCTGCACCTGATTGAGCGTGTTACTCGTCACCGTATTACCCGCAAGCCATTGCCAACTATGGCTGAGGCAATTGAAGGTAAGCAACGCATTACTGCAGAGCGTCTTCTTCATATGGTGGAGAATGGCGAGCTGAATGAATATAAAGGCATTGCCATTCAATTGTTGGAACAATACGATTCCGTACAATTGCTGTCTGCGGCAATGAAGCTTCTGACTGGAGAGAAGAAGGATTCCGAAATCGAATTGACTCCGGAAGATCCGATCCGCGTGAAACGTCGCGGTGGCAAGAACGATATTCGCAGCGGACGCAAGCCTAACGGTGGCTACGGCAACCGTGGCGGCTATGGTGGTGGTTCCGGCGGCGGCGGTGGATACCGTGGCAACCGTGACAACAACGGCGGCGGAAGCAGCCGTGGTGGCTACAGCAGCAACTACGGAAGTGGCAATGGCGGCTACGGCGGCGGCTACAAAGGTAACCGCGACAACGCAGCAGGCCGTGATTCCTCGGCATCCCGCAGCGGTGAGCGCAGACCTTCTACTCGCCCAAGCAGCAGCACTACCAGCACACGTCCAGCTGTAAAACGTGAGGATTCTTCCTTCGACGCTTAAGCTGACCAGGTCAGCAGCAACCGCTGATGACTGAATATATGAAGAAGACGGGACACCGCTACGCGGGTCCCGTCTTTTTTGTATAAGCAAGAGTTTTGTGGTAATAAATTGCTTATCGTTGTCAGGAGAACGGCTATTTGTCCGCAGGACGATATAGACGCTCCAAGTAATCAACTGGCACAGGTTAGATGAATGTGCGAGTGATGATAACGAGCAGAATGAACAAAACTAGAATTGTGCCGGTGGAAGTCCAGCCTCCGTAGCCAACAGGTGAGGACATAGGAATACCTCCTTTAAAATGTTGATTAAATTGGTTACGTCTCTAATATATGGTCTTATTACCTTGACGGTATAGACCATAACCTATCACTCAAAAACTTGGGCGCTGGAAAAGAACGGGGCAAATAGGGTATAGTTAAGATACGCAGTATGCGCGAGACAGACAGGAGGAAGGGAAATTGGAGTTTAAAGGAGCAATGGGTGGTTTATACCGCATCACAGAATGGATTTCACGGATTGCGTTCAGTAATATTTTATGGGCGTTCTGTTCAATTCCGTTTCTGTTTGCAGCTGTTATGAAAATTATTATGTTGGGTACTGGCACAGGCGGTCCCAATGAACAGCTGACCTTGAATTGGGCAATGGGCATTTTCGCACCGTTTACTGTGTTTCCGGCTACGGCCGCATTATTCACGGTTGTGCGCAAATGGGTAATGGGAAATACGGATGTCAGCACTTTCCGTACGTTCTTCCAGGGTTATAAAGAGAATTATGTAAAAAGCATGCTTGGCGGCCTGATCTATACGCTGCTGATCGTCATTATGTACGTTGATGTGACCGTATACATGACGCAAATGTCCAACTTCAAAATTGTGGGCATTTTGATGCTGGTGCTGATGATTATTTTATTCGTGTCCATGTTTAATTTCTTCTCGATCGTAGTTCACTATCAAATGACCTTCAAACAAGTTGTCATCAACTCGTTTTTGCTGACCGTCGCTCGTCCGATTCGTGTTTTCATGACCTTGATCGGAGCGGGGCTACTGGCGTATATAGGTCTGAAGTATCCTGCCTTGTACTTTATTGCTATTCCTACGCTGATAGCCATGCTTGCTTTCTTTAACTTCTATGCCACCTATAACAAGCTGCAAATGCAAGTTGAGAAAAGTAAGCTGAAGGAGCAAGAAGCGGAAGAAGCCCGTAAGCTTGAAGAAGAGGGCGAATCGGGGGCAGATAAGCTTGATGACGAAAACGATAGAGATACGAAACGGATATAAGTCAATATCGCTTAACGCTGCGGAAAACTGGCGAAATTTCTAAACCGTTATAATTTAAAGCGCATACAGGTTTACATTTTCGTCAAAACGCAATATAATAGTTCTAAATCCTGCGATGTACGTTATGGCTGCTCGTTGTTTTGAACCAATGACAATGTCTCGGGAGATCAAAATTGAAACGTGGCTGAAAGGCCCCGCCTATATGGCCTGGGGAATTCAAAAGCGAGTTCTGCGATCACCCACCTGCTCTAGCAGGTTCAGAAGACACTGTGGCCGGACGGCATAGGCGGGTTTTCCAATGGTTATGACAGGCGCCCTATTTTCCGTATTTTGCGGATAGGGCGCTTTCTTGTCTTGTGCGAACATTCAGAAAGTGAGTATTGCTCTTTTGTTCCTGAGGCAAGAGTGTTACACTTATACTAATGAACATGGGACTTGAAGAGGGGGAAGTATTTTGTCGTTGAAAAGAACCTTGGTCGGCTTGTTCCGCAGCCATGATGGAACAAGCGACCGCGCAAAAGATCCGGCATTGAAGACGCGTTACTACAATTTGCAGAAGGACAAGGCTTGGGAAGAAGTATCCGCAACACTAAAAAAAATTCCGGGTTATAAAGTGCTGCATGAGGTGGAGTCAGTCGGAGAAATTATTTTAGAGAAAAAAACAGCTTTAGGCCGTACGCTTGATATCACCGTCTCGGTACTCAATACGACGCCGGTGCGCTGTGCAGTTGATATATATTCCGCTTCCAGAGGTTCTCTGGGTGACCTCGGCGGCAATTACCGCGTAATTCAGCGCCTATATGGTTCGCTGGACAAGAAGCTTGGCAAATATAAAGTGGATTGAGAACAGCGGCATAGCCGAATAACAATTCCATTTGGGGATTGTATGCGTTTTCGAGAGATACTCGCATAAGAAAAGCGGAAGAAGGGAGGCCTTCTGCCGCTTTTTTCACAAATAATAAAGTGCATACGTGCGTTTGTCCTGCGCTAAGCTTTACAGAAGCTCTTTAACAGCGGCGATAGCAGCTTCATAGTTTGGATGCTCGCCCATTTCGCTCAGGTATTCTACATAAGTTAACTTATCGTTCTGGTCGATCACGAAGATGGAACGCATGTCCAAACGGAGTTCCTTAATGAGAACGCCATAGGCTTCACCAAATGAAGCAGTCTTGTGATCGGAAAGTGTGATTACACGATCAATGCCAGCAGCGCCGCACCAGCGGGCTTGGGCAAATGGCAGATCTACGCTGACAGTGAGAATGACTACATCATCGCCAAGTTCAGCAGCTTCAGTATTGAACCGGCGAGTCTGTGCATCGCACACACCAGTGTCCAGAGAAGGGACAACGCTGATTAGCTTGATTTTTCCAGCATAATCACTGAGGGATACCTCTTCTACAAGATTCTTGCTGAGTACAAAGTCCGGTGCTTGGTCGCCGGCTTTCAGTGCGGGTCCGATAAGTGTGATGGGGCTGCCCTTTAAAGTGGCCACGCCTGTTCTTTCTTGCGTCATATCCTTGTTTCCTCCTCGAATGGGCATATTGGAATGTTACTGCCACAATAAATTATAATCTTTTTAAAGGGAGAATGTCCAACAGGATAACTTGTATAAAAGGATGGATGATTATGATTTTCATACGGTATGAGAATTGGCGAAGCTATGTCCGGTATTATCCGGTGACTACGCTTTTGCTTCTGGCGAATGTGGTCATGTTCGTAGTTTTAACAGCTAATGGGGGATCAACGAATCTGGATACCCTGGTGCATTACGGAGCAATCGTGGATAATGGACCTTACAGGGAAGAGTGGTGGCGTTACGGAGCTGCGGTTTTCCTGCACAACGGTTTTTCTCATTTATTCTTTAACAGTTTTGCATTGCTGGTGTTTGCTCCTCCATTGGAACGGCTACTCGGCTGGTGGCGGTATGCGCTGCTGTATTTAGGCGGGGGTGTGTTGGCTAATGTAATGTCAATCGTGCTAAGCACTCCCGATGTCAACGTGTGGCGGGTCTCGGTAGGTGCCTCAGGCGCAATCTACGCTGTATATGGGGCGTTTCTATACATTGCCCTTATGCAGAGAACAATGATGGATGAAGGATCGCGTAAGACCCTCTATGGGCTTCTGCTGACGGGTCTTATTATGACGTTTGCAGTTCCTAAGATAGATTGGGTGGCGCATATCGGCGGTTTGGTCGCCGGCTTTTTCCTCTATGGACTGATTATTCGCGTATTTAAAAGAAGCCGAAGACAGGAGAGATGACAAGCGTGGAGCTAAGACAGCTGCAATATTTTCTCAAGGTTGCTCAAAAGGAGCACGTCACCCGCGCGGCGGAAGAGCTACATGTGGCTCAATCTGCGGTCAGCCGCCAGATTCATCAGCTGGAGCAGGAATTGGGTGTGGACTTGTTCATGCAGAAAGGGCGCAACCTGCAGCTAACGCCGGTGGGCCAGTTATTCTGTAAGAGGGTAGAGGTCGTACTCAAGGAGCTGGAGCGTTCGGTGGCGGAGGTGCACGAGTTTTTGGATCCGGAGCGGGGCGAGATTCGTATAGGATTTCCACATAGCCTGGGCACGCATCTTATCCCGAGTATTGTAGCAGAGTTCCGCAAGCATTATCCCCATGTCAAGTTTCGTTTTAAACAGGGGACCTACCCGTCGCTAATCAAGGATGTGCTGATGGGTGAAGTAGATCTGGCCTTTATCTCGCCTTTCCCGGAGAGCAATGACCATCTGGCAGGAGATATCGTGATGACGGAGGAGTTGTTCGCAATTCTTCCGCAGAATCATCCACTTGCCGGGGAATCGGTCATTCGGCTGGATCAGCTGAAGGATGATAAGTTCGTTCTATTCAGTCAGGGGTACTCTCTACGGCCAATTGTCTGGCAGGCATGCCTTCAGGCAGGGTTCAAGCCGCAGATTGCCTTTGAGGGCGGTGAGACGGACACCATACGCGGTCTTGTTGCGGCTGGAATGGGTGTGAGTCTGCTTCCGGAGATGGCGCTTTTCCAGACGAACCCGCTTCAGCCGGCACAGGTGAAGGTGGTTGAACCTGTTGTTACTAGAACGGTTGGCCTGATTCACCGGACTGACGGCAAGCTGCCGCTTGTGGCTCGCTCCTTCCGTACCTTCTTGCTATCGTATTTTAGGCTGAAGCATTCGGGAGCTCCAGTAGGCTGATTTTGTATCTTGAGTAGATAGAAGAGTTAAAGAAACCTCTCTTTAGAAATGGTTGATGACGCACCATTTTAACAAGAGAGGTTTTTTTGTGTGTTGATAAACATAAATAAGGGATGTCCCCTCCCGCGAATGCGGGATTTGGGACATCCCTTAAAAGGATGGCAGATCAGATCTTAGTCACGATTGCCGAGGTAGATAGCGATCAAGCGGAACAATTCAAGCAGGGATACCAGTGCTGCTGCCACATACGTTAAAGCTGCGGCATTTAGAACCTTAGCAACACCATGTTCCTCATCGTTACGGATGTAGCCTTGCTCAACCATGACTTGACGGGCACGGTTGCTGGCGTTGAACTCGACCGGCAAGGTGATCAATTGAAAAGCTACGGAAGCTGAGAAGAAAATGATGCCCAGTCCGATCAGATTGAAAGAGCTGAAGAGGAATCCGGCGATCAGCATGAAAGGAGCGATGCCGGAAGCAAAGTTAACTACCGGGAATATCCGGTGACGCAAGGCCAGCATCGGATAGTGCACTTTATGCTGGATCGCATGGCCAACCTCGTGGCAAGCCACCGATACGGCGGAAATAGAGCTTTCATAGTATACAGGTTCCGACAGACGCACAACGCGGTTGATCGGATCATAGTGGTCGGATAGAGCGCCGCGAACAGGTTCGATAGGAACATCGCTGAGTCCATTGGAATCCAGCATGTGACGCGCGGCATCGTATCCTGTCATTCCGTTGGCGGTAGCCACCTTAGACCATTTGTTGAACGTGCCTTTGACCCTGAACTGGGCCCATAACGAGAATAGAAAAGCAACAATTACTAATAAGTACATCATCATATGTCATTCCTCCAGAGTGTTGTGTGAACAAGCTACTTACATTGGCGGTCCGTGGGTCAGGAGAAGTCGTATTGCTTCAATACAGGCCACGCCCTGAGGGAGAAGTGCGGACAAAGCTCTGTTCGCCTGCCCGGGCTTCAATCCACTGATCATTGGTTCAAGGGCTTTGACTTCGCGTTCTAGCCGCTGCATGTGAAGCTCCAGCTCTACAAGCTTATCGGATACATCCGCTTCTGGAGCGGCCGTTTTCCATTTGCTCATCATGATCTTGATCTCTTCCAATGTATACTTGTCATGCTTCAATTGATTAATACGTTCCAAAGCGGCCAAGGTTTCATGACTGTATAAACGATAATTCTTCATGCTCCGCGACTCCGGAGAAATAAGCCCTAACTTGGTGTAATAATCAATCGTACGTTCACTAATGCCGGCAAATTTGGCCAACTCTCCAATTCGATACAGGGTCATATCCCCAATGTTAACTCACCTCGCTGCTGGGAATCAGACAACCGTGTTGTGGCAGTCATTCCTTATATTTGGCAATCTCAAACCTGTCTCTACAATGATAACAAACTGTAAACCGTACAGTCAAACGTGATGCTTACCTAAAGTATATGCGTGCCATGAGACGAAAATACCTGACATGAATTAAGCGGTGATCTGTTCAATACTTCTTATGTCAGCTTTGTAGGAAGAGGAGGGAGTCATCGCTTACTTCTATAGAAATGTATAGAAAAAGCGTTAACCTAACATATAATGTTAGGTCTAAGATATCATAGATGGTGGCTATATAAACACGAACAATGCGGATTTATTAATTGTGATAATCATTAAAAACACTTAAATTGTTGATCGGATACAGCAATTTACTGGATACGGTTACATTAAAGACGAATGTATGTTTCGCGTTATTCTAAAACGTTATTGGTTTCGCGATCTCCATATCTTAAGTTCGTGCATTAAAAGCCGGTTATAAAATAAATGATGAAAAGTTTAAAAATACCCTTGTCAATTTACCTCACTCCTGCTTATAATGACATTAAGAGTTTCACAACTTGTTAGAAAATATAACATTAGGGGAGTGGGGAACAATGAGAAAGAAATGGCTGGTTATGGTGTTAGCCATGATAACACTGATGATTTATCCGGTAAGTGCGTTTGCAGCAGATGGTCCGACTAGTCCGCAATTGCAAATCGGGCTCGACACAGCATTTACCTTCTTGGCTTTTATTCTGGTATTCTTTATGCAAGCCGGTTTTGCACTGCTGGAGGCTGGTTCGGTAAGAATGAAGAACGCGGGTCACGTTGCTGGTAAAACAGTATTGACGCTGGCGATCGCAAGCCTTTGCTTCTGGGCTGTTGGCTTCGGACTCGGCTTCGGAAATGGTAACGGGTTCTTCGGTACAACAGGCTTCCTTTATGGAGGAGACAGCACAGCAGCTTCCTTTGATTCCCTGGCTGGCTCTGATGTAACTCTGAATATTAAATTCCTGTTCCAAATGGCCTTTGCAGCGGTATCGCTAGCCATCGTATCTGGTGGTATGGCTGAACGTGCTAAACTTAGCGTATATATTATCTTCGGTATTATTTTCTCAGTAGTCATTTATCCGGTAGTTGCCCACTGGGTATGGGGCGGTGGCTGGTTGTCCTCCCTGGGAATGCAAGATTATGCAGGTTCCACTGTAGTCCATCTGACGGGCGCAACTGCGGCATTAGTGGCTACAATATTGCTGAAGCCGCGACTTGGCAAATTCAATAAAGAAGGCAAACCGGTCATTATCCCGGGCCATAACCAAGTCTTTACTGTCCTGGGCGTTATTATTCTCTGGTTCGGCTGGTTCGGCTTTAACCCTGGTAGTGCTCTGTCACCAATGGGTGGTTTCTTCGGACACGTAGCAGTGACTACCAACATTGCAGCCGCAGCCGGCGGCTTGGCAGCACTGATCGCTTCCTGGCTGTATTTCGGTAAATCGGATATCCCGGCAATGCTGAACGGTGTGCTGGCGGCATTGGTAGCTATTACAGGAGCTTGTGCCTTCGTTGAGCCTTGGGCTGCAATTCTGATCGGTTTTGTAGCAGGCGCCTTCACTTTCATGACAGCACAATGGCTGGAGCGTGCAGGTCTGGATGATCCGATCTATGCATTCTCTGTTCACGGCCTTGCCGGAGTGTGGGGTGCGGTATCCACTGGTTTGTTCGCAACACCTGAATTGGCTGAGACGGTGGGTGTTGGTCAAGCGGGCTTGTTCTACGGCGGTGGCTTCCATCAGCTCGGTGTTCAAATCCTTGGCGTAGTTGGTACATTCGTCTTCGTAGCGGTACTGTCCTTCATCATCTTGTATGTTATGAAATTGGTGAATGGAATCCGCGTAACGGAAGAGGAAGAGTTGATGGGACTGGATATCAGTGAGCATGGTACCTATGGCTACCCTGAGCAAATGAAGTTGATTACAGATTCGGAATCCAATACTGCCAAGCATTAATATAACTTCACTTATAAGGGAGGCGAACCGAGTGGCTTCGATGGAGTCTGCAGGATGGGTCAATGAGAACTACTATACTTCCATCGCAACGGCCGGTTCGCCGCATGAGCTTAAGATAAGGCGCATCGCCTGTCAAAATGAGCTTCTCCAGCAGTTGAACATGATTCCGATTGGGGAATGGCTGTCACGCGTGAATGCCATGCATGACCTCATTGCCAAGACCGCAGTGCAAATATGCGAGGCGCAGATGAGAGAGGCGGGCTACGGCCCGCCTCCCTGCGCTTATTCTTTTATCGTATTCGGCAGTGCGGGCCGACAGGAAGCTACTTTATGGAGCGACCAGGACAACGGTTTAATTGTGGATGGGGAACCGGATGGAGCCAAGAACCGGTATTTTGAAGTCTTCGGTACGCAGCTATCCGATGTGCTGGAGGAAGCAGGGTATGAGAAATGTGAAGGCAAGGTCATGTGTTCCGAGCCAATGTGGCGCAAGACACTCCAGGAATGGAAGGAACAGCTCGAAGGATGGAGAAGCCAGCTGGAATGGGAGCCAGTCCGCTATCTCATCATTGCTTCAGATATGCGTCATGTTGCTGGGAACGCTGAATTGTCGGCACAATGGCTGAAGGCCTATCATGAAGGATTCATTGACAATGAGAAACTTAGCACTGCCGTGCTGCGCAACACAGTCCGTCACAAGGCGACGCTTAATCTGCTGGGGCAAGTGCTTACTGAACGTTTCGGGGATTACGCCGGAGGATTCGACATCAAATACGGCATGTATATCCCGCTGGTTAACAGTGTAAGACATTTGTCCTTGTCGCACGGAATTCAGGAGAGTGCTACTTTGAATCGGCTTACGGAACTGGAGCAACTTGGGCAGTATGATTATCTTGTTGATATCCGTACAGCCTTTCTGACAGCGCTACGAATGCGTTCGAATACACCTTATATCACCCAACAGAATGGGTTGTTGCTTAGTAGTGATTATATTTCGGAGCAGGACCTGAAGAACAAGCAGTTAATGTCAGAGCTGCGTGGAAGACTGCTATTGGTCAGGCGTATTCACCGTGCCTTGCAAAGACAGCTTAGAGCAGCGGAGAGGAGACAGTCATGAAGGAGCCGAATAAGGGCGGCGGATTCTGGAGCAACTTGAGACAGGGTGGAATGCCGTCCGCGATTGCTTCCATGCGGGGCGGTGAAACGGCGCAGCAGACCGCCCAGCAGATGGCTTTTATCCGCTCGCTGATGCGGGAGAAACGACGGCCCGAGGTGCTGCATACTCCGCTGTCACAGCTGGAGACGGTGATTTTTGATCTGGAGACAACAGGCTTTTCTCACCAGCATGGTGACGAGATTATGTCCTTCGGGGCGATCCGGGTAGTGGGGGAGGAGATCAAGGAGGAGGAATGCTTCTATACCTTGGTCAACTGCCAGACGTCCATTCCGGGTAACATTACGGAGCTAACAGGAATCTCGGAGGAAATGACTAAGACAGCACCGCCTCTGATGGAGGGGCTTCATAACTTCATGTCCTTTGTAGGGCAGCGGGTGCTGGTGGCTCATGCCAGTGCGCATGACAAAGCTTTTCTAAATGCAGCCCTGTGGAAAACCTCCAAGGTTCAGCTAACCCATCGTGTACTGGATACGATGATGCTGGCTAGATGGCTGGAGCCACAGCGGAGCAACTATACTCTGGATGAACTGCTGGCCGTACACAGTATACCGATTACAGAGAGACATCATGCTCTGGAGGATGCCAAAATGACGGCACAGCTCTGGGTGGCCTACCTTCGTGAGATTGCCAAACGGCGTCAGGTGGAGACGTTAGGAGATTTGTACGCTTATTTAAGCAGAGCCTAGCACCGCTAACCCATATGTAAGTATACCATGGGCATGGGGATACAGAACGCAGCGGGTAAGGCGCTACGCCTGCGCTTGACACAAGCTGTCGATCGCATGCCTCCCGCTGCGGCAGCAACCGGCAGGCCTCCTCATGCTTGACGTGGACAACTGGACAGCGGGTGCCTCCCCAGCGCTTGCTGTAAGAAAGACTCCATCCTCTGGACTGGACATTTCTCCGGCGGGCTGTCAATTGTTCACCCCTCTCTTCATTTGGGTTTCGTCCTCTGCGGCGGAATCCTTTTTTTATGTATGACAAATTTATGGATGGTTTGAAACTTTACCGAATGGGGGTACAATAGTAAGAAACTATCCCATTTCGCAAAGGAACAGACGCCAATGAAAGCTGTTAATAAACGGAATTTAGCGGTAGTAACCTTGATTGTTATTCTAGTTGTGTTTGTAATGTGGCGGGAACGGGACTCAGAAGCGGTAGCTGTGTTCAAATCGCAGGAGCTGCCCACTGAATCTGGACCTCGTGCCGGATTGCTGGCGCCAGCGTTGACCCTTCAAGGAAGTGACGGCAGCACATACCAGGTAGGCGGCAAAAGAGAAAAAGCCGTTCTGCTCAATTTCTGGGCTTCTTGGTGTGATCCCTGTCAGCAGGAGGCTCCGGAGCTGAATGTCATAGCCGCTAAATATAAGGACTCACTGGATATTTACGGCATTAATGTGACCAGTCATGATTATAAGCCGAATGCCGAGCGCTTCGTGAAGAAGTTCAAGCTGACATTTCCGGTGATGTACGACCAGAAAGGCGAGGCCTTTGCCAAATATAACGGTGCGGTCTTTCCCACCAATGTGCTTATTGACAAGAACGGTGTCATCTCCGAAATTATACTCGGTATCCTGACGCCGGAGGAACTGGAAGCGAAGATCACTGCGCTCATTGGTTCTTAGGAAATAAGAGTAATTAGAATTTGAAAAAAGCCCACTCTCAGCAATCAGACTGCTGAAAGTGGGCTTTGCTGTGTTGCGGCTTCGTTAATGGTTAACGAGGCCTCTTGGTTCATGATCTTCAAGCTGCTCATGCACTTGGGAAATCTGGCCAAGCAGAGCATAACGCATACTGTCGACCAATGCTTCCCAGCTGGCTTCGATGACGTTACTGGATACACCAACAGTACTCCAGGTTTGATGGTAGTCTTTCGACTCGATCAATACACGTACCTTCGCCGCTGTCTGATCCTGTTCATCCAGAACCCGCACCTTGTAATCGGAGAGGTGCATTTCCTTAAGCTGCGGGAAGTAGGTTAGCAGGGCCTTGCGCAGCGCGTTGTCGAGTGCATTAACCGGACCATTGCCTTCCGCGGCGGTATAGAGGTTCTCTTTTCCGACCCGGAGTTTGACAAAGGCTTCGGAGACAACGGGACTGCCGGCATTTTTCTCCACCAGCATCTTGAAGGACTCGAAGACAAACAGTTCATTGACTTCACCTGTTGCTTCACGAAGCAGCAACTCCAGTGAGGCATCTGCACCCTCAAACTGATAACCTTGATGTTCCAATGTCTTGATCTTGTCGATAACTTTGCGAGCCTGTTCGCTGCTAGGATCAAGATGAAGCCCCATATCCTGAGCTTTCGATAGTACATTGCTCTGTCCTGCAAGTTCTGAGACCAGAACGCGCTGCTTGTTGCCGACAAGCTCGGGAGCAATATGCTCATAGGTACGTGAATCGCGCAGGATGGCAGAGACGTGAATACCGCCCTTGTGAGCGAAAGCAGCATTCCCTACATAGGGTTGATTCACTGGCATGTTCACATTGGCTACCTCGCTGATAAAGCGGGCAGTGTTGGTGAGCTGTGACAAGTTGTCACCCGGAATACAGTGGTAACCCATCTTCAGCTGCAGCGTAGGGATGATGGAACACAGGTTGGCGTTGCCGCAGCGTTCGCCGTAACCGTTGATGGTTCCCTGAACCTGGCGGACGCCTGCACCGATGGCGCTAAGCGCATTGGCCACCGCCAGTTCGCAATCATTGTGGGTATGGATCCCAAGCTTGGCCTCTGGAAGCCGTGCCGACAATGATGTGACGATCTCCTGTATTTCATGGGGAAGTGTTCCGCCATTCGTATCGCACATAACCAGCCAGTCTGCGCCGGCTTCTCTGGCTTTGGCCAGGACTGCTGCGGCGTATTCGGGGTTGTTTTTATAACCGTCAAAGAAATGCTCGGCATCAAAAATAACCTCAAGGCCCTTGTGCTTCAGAAAGGAAATGGAATCCCCAATCATGGCGAGATTCTCCTCCAGTGTAGTCTGGAGTGCGGTATGCACATGGAAATCCCATGACTTACCTACGAGTGTGGCTGCAGGCACGCCTGCGTCAATCATCCGCTGCAGATTGTCGTCATGCTCAGCCAGAGAGTTCTTGCGGCGGGTGCTGCCGAAGGCGGTGATTTTGGCGTTCAGGTGCAGTTCTTTAACTCTTTTGAAAAATTCGATGTCTTTATTGTTGCTTCCCGGGATGCCACCTTCAATATAGTGCACACCCAGATCATCGAGTTTCTTGGCGATCTTCAGCTTGTCGTCGGCCGACAGACTGATACCTTCACCTTGGGTGCCGTCGCGCAACGTTGTATCGAAGATGGAGATGGACTTTGACATGATAGTCCTCCTTAAGGGAAATGAATTTATACATTATAGCATTTTTACGCGGGAATGTAACAGAGAACTTTTTTATACGGCAACGTGGCAGAGAACACTTGTGCTAAAGAAGCAGGCTCAGTGAGTTGACCTTCGCGCAGGGGAGCGGTATTCTAGTTCTGACAATAGAAACCATAAGAGGATAGAGGGTAGATATTGTGCAGAATGTTGATCAATATTATCCCGCAAGCGGCCGGGTGATCCTGCATGTGGATATGAACGCTTTTTACTGCTCTGTCCATGAGGCGGAGGACCCGGATCAATATAAGGGCAAACCGACGGCAGTGGCCGGAAGCGTGGAGATGCGCAAGGGAATTATTGTAACCTGCTCCTATGCTGCGCGCCGACAAGGCATCTCTACGGGAATGCAGGTGCAGAAGGCGCTGCGGATCTGCCCTTCGCTGACCGTTATTAAACCAAACTTTCATTTATACCGCAAATATTCGAATGCGTTCATGCAGATTGCCTATAGCTATACTCCTTTGCTTGAAGCGGTCTCCATTGATGAATGTTATCTGGATATTACCGGTTCCCGCCAGTTTGGTACACCGCTGGAGATTGCAGAGAAGATTCAGCGCCGTATTATGGAGGAACTGGGCCTCCCTTGCTCCATTGGAATTGCTCCGAATAAACTCTTGGCCAAGATGGCCTCTGATCTGAAAAAGCCTAATGGTATTTCCGTGCTGCGGCTGCGCGATGTGCCGAATATTCTGTGGCATAAGCCCTGCAATGAAATGTTCGGGATCGGCGGGAAGACAGCGGAGAAACTGAAGAAGCTTGGGATCTACAGCATCGGACAGCTGGCTGCTGCTGACGAGCGGATGCTGACTGAGCATTTTGGCGTAATGGGCTCCTGGCTGAAGCGGGCGGGCAATGGGATCGATCATGGCGTTGTCAACCCCGAACGGGAACAGAGCAAGTCCATTGGGCATACGACCACTCTGCCCCGGGATGTTGTAGGCATCGCGGAGGCCCGGCCCATCCTGCTCAACCTGAGCGACCAGGTGGCAAGACGGCTACGCAAGCAGGGTCTTGTGGCTGCCGGGATCCAGTTGACTATCCGTACGCCCGATATGAAGACGATCACCCGTTCACGTCAGTTGGACGCACCTTCAGAGACGGCGGAGGATATCTACAAGGCTGCCTGTGACCTGTATGTGCGCCACTGGCGGGGAGATAAACCTGTACGCCTGCTTGGTGTGACCTCTCAGGGACTGTCTCCCAAGGAAGAGGCGGCGATCCAACTGGATCTGTTCGATTATGAACGCCAGCCCAAGAAGGAATCGCTTAACAAGGCCATGGACATGCTGCGTAATAAATTCGGCGAAAATGCGGTGCTGACGGCAGGGATGCTGAGCGATACACACTCCTCGCTGCTGCGCAACCACAAGGAACGGGGCACCTCTCTGCAGAAGGATAATCTCGGCCGTCTGGATCGGGATCAGGACTGAAAATAAGGGCGTGGCTATCCGCTTGGATCAGCCGCCATATTTTGAGGCAGAAAAGCAAACGTCTTGAAAATTCATTGAAATTGCATTCCTTTTATATTAATATGAGAAAAATAACAGACCGTTCTCACGGCGCTGTATTGTTCAACAGGAGGCAAAGATAAATTATGGCTAAGTACACTTGGGTCGAGAAAGATACTTGCATTGCATGTGGTGCATGTGGCGCGACGGCCCCTGATATTTATGATTACGATGATGAAGGCTTGGCGGAAGTTATTTATGAGAATGACAGAAACCACGGCGTAACAGCAATTCCAGACGATCTGTTCGACGATCTGCAAGATGCTTGCGACGGATGCCCAACTGATTCCATCAAGATTGCGGACGAGCCGTTTAATAAAGAAGGTTAATTCACCCGCGATATTATCGTCATACGAGATAAAAGACATCCTTAGGCCCAATTTTGGTGCTGGGGATGTCTTTTTTTTCATATCCAGCCGATAGTAATAATGAAGGAATCTTTAAATAGCGGAGGTCCCGATGAAAAATATACAGCACCTCAAAGCCTACGTGCAGATGCATCCTGATAATAAGATGGCATGGTACTTGCTTGGGAAAGAATATTATAAGAACGGACAGCACGGCAAAGCCAATTATTGCTTTAACCAGTCCGGGGAAGTCTATGAGGCTTTCGAGCATAGTAAGGTGCCTGCCGAAATGCTTCGCGAGTATGAGGATGGGCTGCTTCAGGCCGGGCGCGAGCGGGACAGGAAGCGAAAGAAGATCCGCCGCGCGCTGATGGCACTAATACTCTTGTTGCTGGTGGTCATTCCTTCGGCAGCTGCACCGGGACTTGTCGGGCAATGGGAACCCGCTGGGGCTTCAGCTGCGGGGGATTCAGACGTGATTGATCCTGTAGAGGTATCTGCCATTGCTAAACCGGGAAATAGTCAGACACCGGTTAAGTCCAAGCTAGCCTTCACAGCGGTCGAAGGTGGAGGCGCTTCCTCGGCTGGCAAGCTGCTGGTCACGATGCTCGGTGGAGAGCAGACGGGTTCCAAGACAGCGGTACTCGGTATGAAGCGTCAAGGACAATGGCTGATCTGGAAGAAGCGGCTGCCACTGATTTCTGCGCTCGAAATGAAGAGTGATGGAGCCGTCGAGTATCAGTCCTTTGAGCCGGCTGTCTGCAACTGTAAGCCGCCGGAGCATGGCGAACTGGCCAAGCAGGCCGGAGAGTGGCAAGACGCCCAGGAGGAGCAAGCGGTGCTGTGGAGCGCGATGAAGGCCTACCAGTCTGCAAAGGGAAAGCTGCCGGATTCCCTGAAGGATCTCACTGGACCGTTTCCCGGGAATTGGCTGGGGGGCGTCACGCCTACTATGAAGCAGGCGTTTAAGCCGCTCAGGGCGGCGGCAAGCCCGGGGGCAAGAGGAAATCAACCGGAACAGCCCGCTGCGTCACAAGCGGCGCAGGGAGCTGACGGCAGCGGGTCTGGGGCCAGCGGCGGGACGCAGGGCCAGCCCTTTTTTGCCAGCCCGCTTACTATTATTATAGATAAACAAACACACCGTCTGGCAGTCGTCAGCGGCTCGGTGATGCTGCGGAACTATGAAGTGGGCCTAGGCGGGGATCGTACCCCTGAGGGACGTTTTGCGATATCGGATAAGGTTGTTAATCCTAATGGGCATGACAACGGAGAGTTCGGCAGCCGCGGTATGCAGCTCTCAGACACGAATTATGCCATTCATGGCACGAATGATCTGAACAGTATCGGCAAGGATGAGTCATTGGGCTGTATTCGGATGAGACGCGGGGATGTGGAGGAATTATTTGCACTGGCGCCTAAGGGAACGAAGGTAGAAATCAGCAGAGGGGTTCTGCCTGCAGAACTGCTGATGCCGAAGGAACGCTTCTCGCCGGCAACTTCAGAGAATCAGACCAACCCCCATAAAAAGTACCACTGGTTGAACTAATTGCCTGCTACAATTAACAGAACAACAATCAGAATGATAAGTAATACAAGGCTTACGCCGATCCACAAGAGGGCTTTGCGGTTCACTTCTTCCTTCTTCTGCTGCAGTGTAGGAGGTTTACGTTTGGTTGACATACAGTTCGACCTTCTTTCTCTTATAATCGGTGATTACCCTTACATTGTAATGCGTTTACAATAAAATTACTATACTTGGACTACGGGTCCTTTGGAGCGGGAAAGGGCAAAAAACTTTTCTTTTCACCCGGAAAAGGCTAAAATCAAGTAGAAACCTACAGAAGCGGGGAGACTTAAGCACTAGCAATGACCCCATGAAGGAGCGAGAATGGTGCTGTATCGTAATTTTGGAAAACCGATTTTCTTCAAAATGGACCCGGAAAAGGCGCACCATCTGGTCGTTGGCGGCCTGGACAAAGCAGCATTCATGCCTGGTGGCAGCGCGGCTCTGCGTCTGATGTACGGGGTGCCGGAGACGGCCGACATGGCTGTCGATTTGTTTGGCGTTCACTTTCCTACCCCGGTAGGACTGGCTGCGGGCCTGGATAAGAACGCTGCAGCAGTGCCGGGGTTTTCTTCCATCGGCTTTGGCTTCATGGAAGTGGGGACGGTGACGCCCAAAGGACAGCCGGGCAACGAGAGTCCGCGGTTGTTCCGCCTGCCCTCAGACGAGGCCCTGATCAACCGGATGGGCTTCAACAACGAAGGGGCCGAGGCCATGAAGGAGCGGCTGAAGGCACTGAAGCACCGCAGAATTCCGGTTGCGGTCAATATTGGACGGAACAAGGCGACTAGTAATGAAGCCGCCCATGAGGATTACCGCCAGTGTATCCGTACGCTGTATCCGTACGGTGATTTTTTTGTGGTGAACATCAGCTCGCCGAATACGCCAGACCTGCGCAGCCTCCAGCACGGTAGTGAGCTGTCGTTCCTGCTGGCCCAGGTCAAGGAAGAAATGGAGATTCAGCGCAAGGCGACCGGACTGAACAAAAGCCTGCTGGTGAAGATCGCTCCCGACGTGAGCGACACCGAGCTGGAATATATGGTACATACGCTGACTGAAGCGGGGATGGACGGCATTATCGCTACTAATACTACGATAACCCGTGAGGGACTGAGCCATGAGAAGGCGGGAGAGGCCGGGGGCCTCAGCGGCAAGCCGCTCCGTGACCGTTCCACTGAAATTATCCGCAAAATCTATCGTCAGACCGGCGGCCAAATGCCGATTATCGGTTCGGGCGGGATTTTCACCAGTCAGGATGCCTATGATAAAATCCGGGCGGGCGCCAGCCTGGTTGAGATTTATACAGCCCTCATCTATGAGGGACCTGAAGTGAACCGGAGGCTGCATGCCGGATTGCGGCAACTGCTGCGCCGGGACGGATTCCGTACACTTTCCGAAGCGGTGGGCGCGGATCATCACTGAGGAAGACGAAAGGACAGGAGGACGAAGGCGATGGACGGAAGGGATTGGGGAACTTTTTTACTTCCATATGAGCAAACTGTGGAGGAACTGAAAGTTAAGTTTAAGACCATGCGTTCGGAGTTGAAAAAAAGAGAGGAATATACGCCAATCGAGTTCGTAACCGGCCGGGTAAAGCGGCTCTCCAGCATTCTGGAAAAGGCCAAGCGCCTGAATGTGAAGATGGAAGATCTGGAGACGGGCATCGAGGATATCGCCGGCATTCGCATTATGTGCCAATTCGTGGAGGATATCCGCAGGGTGGCTGAATATATCCGGGCCCGCAAGGACCTGGAAGTCCTCTATGAGAAGGATTACATCACCAATTATAAAGAGAGCGGCTACCGCAGCTTTCATATGATTATCAAATATCCTGTACAGACGGCCCTGGGCCAAAAGATTGTGCTCGCTGAGATTCAGATTCGAACGCTCGCTATGAATTTCTGGGCGACGATCGAACACTCCCTGAATTATAAATATCGTGAAAGCCTGCCCGATGAAATCCGGGTGCGTCTGAAGACGGCGGCGGAAGCGGCATCGATTCTTGACAGTGAAATGTCCAGTATCCGTGAAGAAATTCTGGATGCCCAGATGACCTTCGAGGAAAATTCGAATACAACCACGCAATTGCTGAAGGCTATTCACCAGTTGTATTTCTATCATCTGGTCAATGAAGCCATCGAGAGCCAGGAACGGTTCAATGAAATCTGGCAGGCTCACGATATGGAGGCCATGAAGGGACTTCTGGACCATGTGCGCGGACTCCTCTCTGAAGCGAAGAAGGGCGATCTGCCGGATGGACTATGAACCGCTGTACCTGGCATATCTGGTCTACTTCAACCGGGACAGAGATTATTTCGAGTGTCATGAAGTGCTCGAGGAGCTGTGGCTTGCCAAGGACAAGGACCCTTTATATAAGGGATTGTTGCAGGTAGCCGTCGGACTGTACCACTTCCGGAACAACAACGTTCGCGGTGGCAGAATGATGCTGCAGGGGGCGGCGGCCAAGCTGGAGAATTATCCGGCGAGGACGCTCGGTATCGATCTCGCGAAGCTGGTGGGTGAAGTAAAGGAGTATGCTGTTCGTCTGGAGAATTTCGCTGATCAGCCGTTTCCTTATTTCGATCTTACCATCGACATCGTTGATCACGATCTGGTGGAGCAAGTGAGACTTGCAGCTACCGGCATCACACCGAATATTCCCCAGCGCCGGGGCCCACAACGACCGGACCGAGCACATTCGAAACACAAGTAAGTCAACGCTCTTATTCTTTTGGAGTTCGATTTATAGAATAAGCAGTCTACTTTAAGGGGCACCCGCAAGGGTGTTCCTTGAGTCTTTCATCACCCTATTTAAGCAGGAGGACGGCATCATGGCGGCACAACTGCCCGGCACTTTCATCCAGCGGATGAAGGAACTGCTGGGAAATGAATATCAGCAATTTGCAGACACCTACAAGGAGACCCCATATGGAGGCATCCGGGTGAATACGTTAAAAATAACGGTGGAAGCACTGCGGGCGCTGTCTCCGCTTGGGCTTGAGCCTATCCCGTGGTGTCCTACGGGATTTTATACTGAAGAAGGAGCACGTCCAGGCAAGCATCCCTATTATCATGCGGGCTTGTACTACATTCAGGAACCGAGTGCTATGGCTCCGGTGGAATTGCTTGGCGTAGTGCCCGGCGACCGTGTGCTCGACCTGTGCGCAGCTCCCGGCGGCAAGTCCACCCAGATTGCCGCCAAGCTTCAGGGCGCGGGTCTCTTGATCAGTAATGATCTGCATTCTGAGCGGACCAAGGCGCTAGCCAAGAATCTGGAGCTGTACGGCGTTCGCAACGGTATCGTACTTAACGAGAATCCTGAGCGAATCGCGGCGGCGTTCCCCGGCTTTTTTGACAAAATCCTGATCGATGCACCTTGCTCCGGCGAGGGAATGTTCCGCAAGGACGAGGACATGGTGCGTCAGTGGGAGCCGGAGACACCGGCCAAATATGCGGACATGCAGCGGGAAATTCTAAACTCGGCCGCAATGGCGCTGGCCTCGGGTGGAACGCTTGTCTACTCCACCTGTACCTTCTCCCCAGAAGAGAATGAAGGCAGCATTGCAACCTTCCTCGCGGCGCATCCGCACTTTTCGGTAGTGCCCGTGGGCGGCACCGGATCGTTCGCGCCGGGATTCGGCGAGCTTGCCGGTACGGCACGGCTGTGGCCGCACAAGGTGAAGGGCGAAGGCCACTTCATGGCCGTGCTGCGGCATGACGGCACCGCGAAGCCGGGTGCCGAAGTTGATACGACTGACGATGTAACACTGTCAGTTGCGGCTCGGCCTAGGAAAGGCAAGGCCGAGTCTGGCAAGTCTGCCGTGCGCCGCGCGGAGAACGGGCGCGGCAAGGGCGGGCGGCCAGCGGGCCGAGACGGTGGCCGGGGTCAGGCCTCAGCTGAAGAGGCCGCGCTGTCTGCGTACCGCGACTGGGCTCGCGAACAGCTGAGCCCGGAGCCTGAAGGTCACCCCGTGCTGTTCGGTGACCATCTATACCTGTCGCCGCTGCCACAGGCGGCACTGAACGGGCTTAAGGCGGTCCGTCCCGGTTGGTACCTGGGACAGGTCCGCAATGGCCGGTTCATTCCCGGCCATCCGCTGGCGACTGCGCTGCGGCCTGAAGAAAGCAGCCGCAGTCTGTCGTTGTCTAGTGCGAATGGCGAGGCAGTTTCTTATCTTAAGGGAGAGACTTTGGCGATCCCTGAGGAGCGACTGGTCGTTAAGCCTGGAAGCCCCTTGAAGGGCTATGTGCTGGTCTGCATTGACGGCTACAGTGCCGGATGGGGCAAATGGCAGGATGGCATGCTGAAGAACGAATATCCCGCTGGATGGAGGTGGACGTAAGATGGGAGCTTCAGGTAACAGCAGCAAGAAGCAACGCTTGGATAAAGTGCTGTCCCATATCGGAGCCGGTTCACGCAGCGAGATTCGTAAGCAGGCCAAGCAGGGCCTCATTACAGTGAACGGTACCGTGGTCAAGGACAGCGGTATTCATGTCGACCCTAATCAAGATGTCATAGAAATTGGCGGCCAACGTTTTACGTACCGCGAACATATATATCTTATGATGAATAAACCCCCCGGCGTTCTCTCGGCAACGGAAGACCGCCGGGATCGGACTGTAATTGACCTGCTGGACCAGGAATACGCGCATTTCGAACCGTTTCCGGTCGGCCGGCTGGATAAGGATACGGTAGGACTACTTCTGCTCACCAACGACGGCAAGCTCGCTCACGAACTGTTGTCCCCGCGCAAACATGTGCCGAAGACTTATGAAGCCACAGTGGAGGGCGAAGTGGATGCTGCCGATGTAGCGGCCTTCGCAGCCGGGGTGGAGCTTGAAGATGGTTATGTGACTCTGCCTGCGCAGTTGACCATCCTTAGCCGCGAGCGCGGCAGCAAAGTCATCTCGCAGATTTCGCTTACGATTACCGAAGGGAAATTCCATCAGGTCAAACGGATGTTCCAGGCCGTTGGCAAAAAGGTAGTCTTCCTGAAGCGTGTATCTATGGGCGGGCTGAAGCTGGACGAAAGCTTGCCGCAGGGTGCCTGCCGCGAATTGACAGCTGAGGAGCTGCGCCTGCTGGATGCGGGTAGAGAAGGATAAAGTTGGATAAAGAGGGCTATAAGTGAGCTGAAGCTGGACGAAAACCTGCCGCAGGGCGCCTGCCGGAAACTAACAGCCGAGGAGCGCGCCTGCTGGATGCGAGTAGACAAGGGAAAGTCGGGTAAAGAGGGCTATAAGTGAGCTGAAGCTGGTTGAAAGCCTGTTGCAGGGTGCCTGCCGCGAATTGACAGCTGAGGAGCTGTGCCTGCTGGATGCGGGTAGAGAAGGGTGAGGTCGGATAAAGGGCCGACTGGGCTACCTGCTGATTAATAATTCAGTGAGCAAGTTGTAATCCGGTGATTACGCGATAGTTTGGTGAGAAGCCGTAATTCGGTGACTAAGCGATAGGTTTGGAGAGCAAGTTGTAATCCGGTGATTACGCGATAGTTTGGTGAGAAGCCGTAATTCGGTGACTAAGCGATAGGTTTGGAGAGCAAGTTGTGATTCGTTGATTAAGCGATAGTCTGGAGAGCAAGCCGTAATTCGATTTACTCAGCTATAGCTCGGAGACTAAACTCACCTTGGCACAGGGGGAAACAGAAAATAAAGGCAAAATGGTACCTTAATTACGCTGAATAAACAAAAAAAGAGCGATTAAAGGCAAAATTGCACACTAATTTCTTCCTTTTGCTGCTGGAAGGGCGTATTCACGAAAAATAAGGTGCATTAATGCCCTTATTCTTTGGCCTATGGGTGTATTCTGTAAATTAAGGTACAAGATTGCCCTTATTTTAAAACCTGCTAAAGTTGGTGCTGGAATCACTGTATTGGATTCCGCGGTGGCCGCTCAAATGATTGCAGAACACAGATGATTGCAGAACACAGATGATTGTAGAACACAGGGTAAAAACTCAGGCATTTCATGGAGCTAGGGAGCTAGCTATAGGGATATTTAGGAAAATGTAGGAAACTGTAGGAAACTGTAGGGAACGCCAAGGATGCGTCCGAAGCTGATTCATCTGAGATATATAACCTGTGCGTGCGTTTCATACAATCACATAAATTATGGACCTCGCTAAGCAGATAACAAACAAAGACAGACAAGGATGGTGGAGTATGAAATACAAACTGATTGCACTGGATGTCGATGGAACACTGCTCAATGATGATCATCAACTGAGCGAGGAGAACATGCAAGCCATTGCGGAGGTAACGCGGCTGGGTGGCCGAATTGTATTATGTACAGGGCGCAGCCCGCAGAACTCGATTCCTTTTATGCAGGAGATGGGACTGTCGGGTTATGTGTTGGGCCATAATGGTGCAGCCACCGTGCGAGTGGAGAACCGGGAAGTGCTGCATCAATATGGATTAGACGCACGCGGATTAGACCCTTATATTGAGTATTGCCGCGAACGCGGAATGCATTTTGACATCAACACGGCTTTTGATATGTACGTGGACAATGTGGAGAACCTATCCAAAGAAGCTAATCATATGTATGAGAATTTTCAGGTTGTACCAGCCTCGCTGCCGGCCTGGGAAGATTTCCGGGAGCCGATTGTGAAGTTCACCGTGTTCTCGAAGCCGGATATTCTGGATGAAGCAGAACGGGAATGGGGCACCTGGACACAGCAATATAACATTTTGCGCAGCGGGGAATTTTTCATTGATTTTATGAATCCGGAAGCCTCCAAAGGCAATGCACTAAAAAACCTGGCCGCAGATCTCGGCGTTCCCCGGGAGGAAGTTCTATCAATCGGCAATTACTTCAACGATATCTCCATGCTGACGTATGCTGGTCTAGGCGTAGCGATGGAAAATTCTCCGGTTGAGGTTAAAGCGGCCGCTGATGTCATTACCGGGACCAACAATGAACATGGCGTACGTGATGCGCTCGTAAAATACTGTTTGTCCTAAAGTGACAAGTGGATCGAACAAGACATATTAAAAAGGTTAGTTATAAAAGACTGTAGACACAGATCAGCCGATAAAGGTGATGCGTGTTTGCAGTCTTTTTTTATCATAGTAGGAAATTCTTTGGTTGAGTGGGGCAAATTAAAACAGAATCACCGAAATGGTGCAGGCTTTTTTTGCAGAGTAAGGAACTCTTGGGTAAGCTGACGTTCCTGTTTGATGTGTAAGGCACATACGAATTTATTAAAAGATTGCATTAAAAAGTTATTATTTGTAAATTAAAACATATTAAATAATAATGGTTAATTTTGGACGTCAGGGTTTGCAAGGGAAGATACAAGAGAGTAGGGATCAGGATGAGCCTTCTACAGGCACTTATTGGGTAAGCCCAGCACCCCAAAGGCTTGGTGGGTAATGTGATGCTGAAGATGATGAACAAGGCATATTCGAAGATGCTTCCCTTGGCTTTTCACGAAATTGCGATAAAAGAAGATGACATTATAATGGATATCGGCTGCGGTGGTGGTCAGACCATACATAGATTTGCAAAAAAATATAAACTTGCCAAGATTTATGGTGTCGGTATTTCTCCGAAATCTTTAGAAACGCCAACACAAAAAAATCGGGAAGCAGTAGCTAGCGGCAGGCCTGGAGGAGCCTTTATCATTGTTTCTCAAATTTACAAAATCAATTACCATATGCAGTCATTTACTCAAAATGAAGAAGTAGAGCAATTGTTCAGGCAAACCGGCTTCAAAGCAGTGAGAATTCGAGAGAACCACTAAGTGAAATTACATTCGAATAGAAGACTAGGCATGATTCTGGTGAAGTTACAGTCTAGTTAAGAGTGAAAAAAGGTCGACCTACCAACTAACAGCATTTTTGTATCTTATATTTCTTAAAAAATGATAAATGAGGTACATAAGAGCATTATTGTATCTTATTTTTCGAAAAAGTAAGCTGGACGGGGTATTCGGAAGATTTAAGGTACAATATTGTACTTAATTCTCATTAATCCTTGACTGCAGAGAATTTAGGATACAAAAATGCCGTTAATTGTACTTTCGAAAGGTTGTTGTGAGGATGGAGTATCTAAGAATAGGCTTATATGGGGGAGCAAACTAATCTGAGGTCTATGTAGCTTGAGCTGAAAAATAAAACAGCCGCATCATCCTCAATTGGACGGCACAGCTGCTTGTCGTGTATATGCTTTAAGTCAGTAAATCTTAGATGAACAACGAACGGGAAATGATAACAAGCAGTATGAAAAGTACCAAAATCGCTCCTGTTGAAGTAAAACCACCGTAACCTGCACCCATAACTGATTCCTCCCTTAGGTCTGATCTTGTTCCCAATGCCGATGCTATACACTCGGTGCGTTTGGGATAATGACATCATATGCCGGGGAGGGCTTCATGAACTGGTCATAGGCCCATTGCTTGTCAAGATAGGCTACAGGCTACGTAGACCTTTGGGAAAATGGTTCTTAAGCTGTCCTGAGCTGGCTTTGCCCCAGCTGACCGGGAGGCCATCTACTGTTACCAGCGTCCAACCGTGCAGCCCGGCGGGGACAGACAAACTTTCACCACGTAGCCAGGCATTGATTTCAGGCCCGTCCGCAGCCAAGTTATAACTACGTGCAGCCTGTCCTTGTTGTAATGACATGGCTAATGCATGGGCAGGCTCGATCCGGTTTTTCTTCATGTGGGCCACATGAAGTCCGGCTCGGGGGACTCTCAGTCCATCAAGCAGTCCTGGATGCATGATCTCATTGAAGGCTTCGGGGAGCAGATACAGTGATTCACCGAAGAGAAGTGGAACACCTTGCACATTAAATCCGGGCAGTTCCGTCTCCGCCCAAGCTTTAAATTGCTCTAAAGCCTCTTTGGTAGAGGAGGCAACTCCCGGACTTCGCTTGTTTTTTCCACTGCTGCGCTTATTACGCTTAGGCTCCGCCGTCACTGCTGCATCTTCTTCATTTTCCTGCTTCCGCAGGAGCGCCACGAAATGTCCCTCACCTTTTTCTAAATGCGGCCATAGCCGCTTGCTGGTTACCAGTTCCATATCGGGATAACTGTCCAGGATTTGCTCAATGGTGTCCTCATTTTCCTTGCGGTTAAAAGTGCAAGTGGAGTAAGCTATGTAGCCACCGGGCTTAAGCATTCTATAGGCTTCCTGCAAAATGTCCCATTGTCTCGAAGCGCACATTTCTACATGATCCGGTGACCATTCGGCAATGGCCCCGGCATCCTTGCGGAACATGCCCTCGCCGGAGCAGGGAGCATCCAGCATAATCCGGTCGAAGGTCTCCGGGAAGCGCCGGGCTAATTCCTCTGGGGTAGCGTTGGTGACAAGTGCGTGTGCAATGCCAAGTCGTTCCACATTTTCGGCGAGAATCTTGGCCCGTTCAGGATGAATCTCATTGGAGACCAGCAGGCCCCGGCCCTGCATCAAAGCAGCGATATGGGTAGTCTTGCCTCCTGGTGCTGCTGCAAGATCCAATACAGTCTCCCCGGGACGTGGGGCCAGCAATTCGGCGGCGGACATTGCCGAGGGCTCTTGTATATAATATAGTCCGGCAGCATGGTAAGGATGTTTGCCCGGACGGGATGGCTCTTCGTAATAGAATCCTTCAGAACACCAAGGTACCGGTTCCAAATCAAACATGGAGACGGTGTTCTCAGCGGCGCTCAGGCCTGCTGTCGTCCCGCTTTTAAGCCGGTTGAATCTCAGTCCTTGGCTGCGCGGTGCTGTGTAGCTTTTCAGAAAAGCGTCCGCCTCTTGTCCCAGTATATCTCTCATTGTTGCGGTAAAAGCGGCGGGCAGCCGTTCTTCCATCATACGTCATTCTCCTTTTGTCAGTTGCTGTTTCATGTTGATACCGATAAAATCAAAGTATGAATCATTAAACCTCCCCAGACATGATGTCCTTATCTGGAAAGTTTACATATGAATAACTATATCACAATTGCCGGGTCTCACCGTAATCAGGGCAATAGTAAAGGGGATAGACCTATGAATTTGCTGCAAGCGCTCTTCTTTCCGCCGGAACAACCCGGCGGGGTATCTTCTATGATTCCATATCTGCAGGAAAGGTTCCGTTCCAGCCGCTGGGAGATGGATTTGTTCTGGCTGCCCAAGCGGATACGCGGGAAAGGACATGAGGAAGTTGTGTTCGAAACCTTCGATTGGACACGTTATGGCGAAAGCCATATTGTGCAAAAATATATCCAAACCTATCGTGATTATTTATGGTGGACCAAGCTTCGTCTGAGCAAAAAATATGATCTTATTCATGCGCATCACCCCATAGCGGGACTGGCGATGAAGCAGGTTTTCCCGGACGTTCCGTTGATCCAGACTTTGCACTCCAGCTATGAGCGGGAACTGATCCTGAACGGAGTCATTGCTGAGGGTGGGCTGGAGCACCAGTTTCTAGTATCCATCTATCGTGAGCTGGAGCATGTCAGTGACCGTCTCATGACCGTATCGCGCTCCTTCGCCGACTATCTGTCACCATATCTGGATGAGCCTACGCGTGTCGGGGTGATTCCAAACGGGTTCGATGAGAAGCGATTCAAGCCGGTCCCGCATGATAATAATATTCCCCAATTAGTTACTGTCACCCGTTTGGTGCCGGCGAAAGGGATTGATACGCTGTTTCATGCCTGCGCTGAGCTGAAGAAGCGCGGACATGAGTATGTACTGCATATTATCGGCGACGGTCCTTCCCGGTCTGAGCTTGAGAAGCTGGCTCAAGAACTTGGTATCTACAATGAGACGATTTTTTATGGATATACGCTTCATCCGGAGGAATTTATGCCCTTCTTTGATATCTTTGTTCTGCCTTCCCGCGCGGAAGCCTTCGGCTCTGTTTTTGCGGAAGCTGCGCTGAGCTGTCTGGCTCTGGTCGGCACTAATGTGGGCGGTATTCCGGAACAGATTGAGGATGGTGTGAACGGACTGCTTGTCAACCCGGACGATGATATTGAACTGGCGGACGCCTTGGAGAAAGTGATTGCCGATCCAGCCTACCGTTATGAGCTGTCACGGTCAGCCTGGGAGAAAGCTAAAAGCCGTTACTCCCTTACCCGGGTTGCCAATGAACTTAAAAAAACCTATTTGCAGCATCAATCCGAAAAGAAGGGTTGAGCGTGATGATCCCTTTCCGTTTTCTGCATGCTGCGGATTTGCATCTGGACAGTCGTTTTGCCGGTTTGGCTCATCTGCCGGCCGCTGTCCGCTCCTATTTACGGGAGTCTACCTTTGCCGCCCTCGGGCGGCTTATCTGTTTAGCGATAAAGGAAAATGTTGATTTTGTCGTCATCAGCGGGGATATCTATGATGTGTCGGATGCCTCTTTGCAAGGACAGCTACGATTCCAGGAGGCCCTGAAGGAGCTAGGAGAGCAGGGCATCCCTGTATTTCTGATTCACGGGAATCATGATCCGCTGGATGGTCCGCGTCTGGTTGCCGAAATGCCGGAACATGTAACGGTATTCGGAGGGGATGCGCCGGGATATGCCACAGCTCACCGCCGCAGGGACGGACAAGAAGTCGCTATTGTAAGCGGTATATCCTATCCTACTGCCAAGGTTACCGCAAACACAGCAGTGACATTTAGCCGGAAGCCAGGCAGTGAGCTGTTTCATATTGCCCTGCTGCACGGGAATGTGGACGGCGATCTCCAGCATGAGACGTATTCACCGTGCAGCCGCAAGGATCTGATTGGTCAAGGGTTTGACTATTGGGCGCTGGGCCATATTCATAAGCGCAGCATTTTATATGAAAAGCCTTATATCGTTTACCCCGGAAATATTCAAGGACGTAGTGTCAAGGAGACCGGCCCAAAGGGCTGTTATGTGGTTGATGTAAGGGAGAACGGAGAAGCGGCGCTGCAGTTTCACGAGCTGGATATCGTCCGCTGGCAGGTGACTGAGTTGTCTATCGACGGCATGGAACATGAAGCACAGTGGGTGGAGGCGGTGGAGCGGAGGATTGAAGACATCCGGGAGGCAGATCCGCATCTGATGACTGTTGTCCGGTTCCGTCTGACGGGCAGGGGGAACGTTCATCGGCTTCTGGCAGAAAAAGGGGCAGCTGCGGATTTACTGAGCGAACTTCAGCGGCGTGAAGCGCTCCGGGCAGAGCGGAAGGAATATCCGGGTCTGGTATGGACAGAAGGTTTTGCCGTGGAATCTGGACTTGCAGTAGACCGATCGCGGTTGCTGCAGGAGGATAGCTTTCTGGGCGAAATGCTCCGATTAGCTGAAAAGGGTGAAGGAGAGGGTTCACGGGAAGAACTGGAGGATATCATTAGCAGCGCAATTGCGCCATTAATGGAGAACCGTGAACTGCGCCGGCTATTGTCACAGGTCAGCGAAGAAGAGAAACTGGACTGGCTCAGAGGCGCGGCAGAGCTTGGGATTACTTTGCTGAGCGGACTGGAAGGTGCCGGTGAAGCAGAGGGTGGCTTCCGGGACAAGCCTGACGGAGGGCGATATGATGAAGATTGAGCAATTGCAAATCAGCGGCTTCGGCCGGATTCAGGGTCGCGAGTTGGCACTGAGTGATGGTGTTACGGTGCTGTATGGCCAGAACGAAGCCGGGAAAAGCACAACACTCCAGTTCATCCGTGCGATGCTGTACGGGATTCCTGGACGCAGTTATCCCACAGAACGTTATGAGCCTCCCCATGGCGGGGTCCATGGTGGAGTGCTTAAGGCTCGGGACCGGGAGGGCGGACTATGGCAAATCCGCCGTTTTGCAGCCGGTGGAGAGGGGCAAGGACGGGGCGAGAAGCTGAATGTTACAGTTAACCGGGCAGACGGAACGACGGAAGAGCTAGGTCAGGCAGAACTGGAGCGTTATCTGCTCGGCGGTGTCTCCCGCAGTATGTTCCGCCAGCTGTTTGCCGTGTCGCTGGACGAGCTGCAGGAATTGGCTGCGCTGCAATCTGATGAGATGAGCAGTTATTTGTTCCATGCGGGTATGGGCGGCGGTGGTGAAATTATGCGGGCGGAGCGCCGGCTGGTGCAGGACGCGGAAAAGCTCTATAAGCCGAGAGGCAAGGTTCAGGAAGCGGCCAAAATTTTGCAATCGATCGAAAAGCTGGAGCAGCAGATGGCGGATAGCCGCTCTTATCTCCCGCGTTACAACGACAATACGTTTGCACTGGCGGCGACGGAAGCGGAATTGGCTAAGGTCGAGGAACGCCGTGACAGCACTAGCGCCAGATTGATTATGCTGCGCAAGGCGCTGGAAATTCGTAATGTATGGCTGCAATGGAGCGCTGCCCGTCTAGAGTTTGCCGGAATACCACAAATTCAATCCTTTCCGGAGGAGGGGGCGGTTCGCCTTCAGGAGCTGGAAGCCGAGATTCGCAGCGCGGCAGCAGCTGCCGAACGGATTGAGCGGCTGCAAGCGGAACTGACAGCAGAACTGGAACAGAATCCCCCAGACCCTGTGATGGTAGCCCAAGGTCCGGCGCTGGAGCGGCTGGACCGTCGCCGCAGTATCTATGAGGACCGCCGTCTAGAGCGTCAGCGGCTTGCAGGGGAGCTTGATGGGCTGCTGGCGCATATACAGCGCATCTTGCGGAGCATTGATCCTGCGTGGACTACAGCAGAGCTGGCGACGTTCTCTGGTGCGGCGGGCGACCGGGAGGCAGCACGGCGCTACGCTGCGGCGTTCGCGAGCTATGATCGCCGCATGGAGTCCCAGGGCGCAGCACGCCAAGCGCTGCGTTCCCGGCTTGCGGCTGCGGCAGCATCGCTGCAGGCCGCAGAGCGGGCCCTGGCGCGCGAGCAAGCGGCAGGCGCCGAAGTCTTCGCCGCGCTGCGCCCTGCCAGCGCGCAGGAGGTGCTGCAGCTCTGGGATGAGCTGCAGCAGGCCGCGGAGCGCTGGCGCGAGGCGAAGCTGCACGGCTTGCAGCACGGCGCGGGGAGCGATGAAGCCATGCGGGCCCGCATGGCTTCGCTCTACCGGCGCCTGCTGCTGACCGGCGCAGCCCTGACCGCGCTGCTGCCCGCGGCGCTGTGGCTGACCGGGGCACCGCCGGTCAGCGCCTGGATCGCGCTCGGCCTGCTGGCCGCGGCCGATCTGGCCCTGTGGGCCGGCCTGCGCGGAGCGGGCCGGCGTAAGCCGTCCCCGCCAGGATATGGCGGGGACGGCGGTGATGCAGCCGCCGAGATGCTGCGGCTGCGGGGGCTCTTGCTCTCCGGGGCGGAGCCGGAGAGCAACACCTCCGGACGACCGCTGCGCAGGTCGTCCGGAGGCCCTGCCAGCCCTGACGCAAGCGGGCTGGAGGCGGGCATGAGGGAGCTGCGCAGGCTCATGGATGCCTGGACCGCCTGGCGGCAGAAAGTGGATCGCGCCAGTGATGAGCGCGAGGTCTGCCGCACCGAGATGGAGAGCCTTGCCGGGCAGGAGCAGGCACTTGCCGCTGAGATGCGCCAGGAAGAAGCGGTCTTCACCGAGACGGCAGGCCGATATGAAGCCTGGCTGCGAAGCCACAAGCTGCCGGAGGGTCTGTCGCCGGAGGGTCTGCTGGAGATCTTCAGTGCTGTGGAGCAGGGGAATGAACTGCTTCAACAGCAGAGCAAGCTCCGTCTACGGCTTGCACAACTGGAGGCGGAGTGCGTAGCCTTCGAGGATGAGGTGTTGGCCCTTATGGAGGAAGCGGGATCTTCCGTAGAAGAAGTCGCCGCATCTGCTTCGCAGCCCGAGATGCCGGGATCGGAGAGTAGAGCGCGGGAAGAATTGGCCCGGATGATTCCCGGCTGGCTGGAAGCCAGGAAGCTCGCTTGGGACGGGCTCAAAGCAGAGCTGTTGCGGCTGGATGGCCTGACTTCCAGGCTGAGATCGGCAGAGGGAGAATATGAAGAGGCCCGGCTGCATTTGGAGCGGCTGAAACAGCGCCGCCTAAGTCTTTTGGAGCAAGGAGGCGCTGAGGGCAGCGAGGAGTTCCTGCGCCGCTCGGCGGCAGTTCAGCGCCGGGGCGAATTGGAAGGGAACCTTCGCCAATGGGAACTGGCCATGTTCGGTGGCTGGAGTCAAGAAGGGACTAAGGGATTGCTTGCTCTACTGGATACATTGGATGCATCTGCGTTGGAACAGGAAAGGTCAGTTGCAGAAGAGCAGGCTGCAACGTCAGAAGAAGAGCGCAGTAGTCTCCTTCAGCGACGAGGGAAGCTGCTCCAGGAGAGAGAATACCTGAAGGAGCGCTGTCTGGAGGACACGGTTCTCCAGCAGCTGGAGGAACAACGGTCCGCGCTTCGTCTCATTGCAGGACAGTATGCGGTGACCGCAATTACTGCGGAACTTATCGGCAGGACGCGGAGAATCTACGAACAGGAGAAACAGCCGCAGGTGCTGCGGCTGGCCTCGGTCTATTTCAACAAGCTGACTGAAGGAGAGTACCTCAGAGTGGTGATGACACTGGGTCATAAAGAGCTCAAAGCGGAGCATCGGACAGCAGGGCTGCTGGATAGCGGACTACTGAGCCGCGGAACTGCGGAGCAGCTCTATCTGGCATTGCGGCTGGCCCTGGCGGAGACGATGGCTCGTCAAGCCTGTCTTCCATTACTGTTCGACGATCTCTTCGTTAACTTTGATGAACAGAGGCTGCATGCTGCGCTCTCATTGCTTGGTGAGCTGTCGGCCACCAGACAAATCGTAATGATGACCTGTCACCGCCATGTTGCGGAAGCTGCGGGGGTGCTGATTCCTTCGGCTGCTGTTATTTCCGTGTAATTCGCGAAGCCGGCTTAAGCTTGGCTAAAGAAGTCTCATCTCTGCCAGATTCGGGCTTCGGCCCTTCTGGTGGCGGGGAGATAGGAGTGCGTATCAGCTTGAATCCCCATACAAGTGCTAAACCGCCGAAAATAGGATAAAAAACGGACAAGAGAGAGCTGAACCCGAATTGGCTGAATAGATAACAGGTAAGCATCAGCAAAGCGATAATTAAGTCTTGGGATAAAGGTAGCCTTTGTTTTAACTGCGCGGTAACACCGTAAATATCCGCCACAAATGTGCTGAAGATTTCAAGGAAGATTAGCAGCAGGTAGATCGTTTGGACCACGGCTCCAAGTCTAAATGCGATGCTGCCCATTGGAATTTCATACTGCAAGATCCCGGGCATTTGCGAGCTCATGGCAAAATGCGCTGCCAGCAGTAAAAGACCTATTCCAGCCCCGCCCAGTATGCCGCCCCGCAGCAGCGCCTTTTCGTCTTCTGTCTCCCGGGCAAGCGGTACAAGAACGGCCTGAGCCATCCCCAGGTTGAAAGCCGTATACAGTAGTGGAGACAGCCAGGCAGAGAAAGTGCTGCTGTCCGTCTGGAGAAACAAGAAATGTTCAGCGTTCGGTTGATGCATCGTATTGATCACAATAATCAGCGAAAGAGCTAGCATGAGTGGAACAACTGTGCTGTTCATGTGGAGGATGCCAGAAATGCCGCGTGAAAGCAGCAGATAAGACCCTAAGATAGTGAGGATTAGTCCAGCCTGATAATGAAAGCCCAGATGCTCCTGAAAAATGGCTCCCGCACCGGCAAGCATAATGCTGTTTACGCCAATCAGAATTACCATGGTGAACAGGCTGATTATACTGCCTGTCTGCTCGCCAAAGAGGTGGCGGTTGAAATCCTCATAAGAATTCGCCCGGATCCGCCGGGCGAGCACCATCATTTTGGTGCCAAGCCAAATAAACAGTATAGTGGAGCACAGGATCGTGATCAGCGCCCAATGACCGTAACGGGTAAAGAAGCGGAGGATTTCTTGCCCGGTGGCAAATCCGGCCCCTACGATAGTGCCAATATAAGTGAATGCGATCTGTAAGGTGCGAAGATGGGTTTTCACAGCTTTCCTCCTTGTTTTTGGGATCCTCTGTCAGGTGCTTGAATGAGGTATCACAGCAGAGATGCCTTGAGAGTGTTTATTTTGGAACGGTGATGGTGCAGCGGATTGCAGGATTGCCTTGTGTACTCTATATAGTACAGGTTATGATGAGGATCAGAAGGACATGACTTCTGACGCATTCCTTTGTGTGGAGTGCGCGGGAAGATATGGATTATATAAGTGTATTGGAGGTTCAAAGTCATGGAAGTGTTGAAAAAGCGGATTTTGGAGGAAGGTATCGTCGTTTCGGATCAGGTGCTTAAGCTGGATGCTCTGTTGAATCACCAGGTAGATCCCGAGCTGACGATGGAGATGGGACGGGAGTTTGCCCGGAGATTTAGCGATAGCGGGATTACTCGTATAGTAACCGTGGAATCCTCCGGAATTGCCGTGGCATTTGCCACCGCCTTGGTTATGAATGTACCGCTCGTCTTTGCACGCCGCAAAAAAACACTGCTGGCCGATCCCGATGCGCTGTGTGAGAGAGTCCCTTCGTTTACCAAGGGAATAGTTACCGACATTATGCTTTCCCGTCAATTTGTTTCTCCAGAGGATAAGATTCTGTTCATTGATGATATCATCGCTAATGGAGATGCGGCGCGGGGGCTGATCAAAATTATTCAACGTTCCGGTGCAGAATTGGTTGGCCTAGGAGTCGTTGTGGAGAAGAGCTTCCAGGCAGGAGCGCGCACCATCCGCGAACAAGGTATTCGTCTGGAATCCTTAGTCCGGATCAGTTCCCTAAATGAAGGAACGGTTGTCTTCGAAGACTAGAGGGCAGTGGAAACAAAACACAAGCCTATTTTCCAAACAACTTCTTTTCACCCTATGATTTTTCCTTTATAATAAAGCTTAGACATAAGAGAGGAGGCGTCACAATGGGGAAAGAACCGGTGACAGAGCAATTTTTTATTGATAAATTAACCGAGGCCAAGGATCACTTCGAGCGTGCGCTGGATTGCAAACATACGGAGTTTGACGATCTGTACCCCTATATGATTGAACATCCTCAGTTTTTTTGGTACAAACGCTATGTAGCTTGGTCGGAGCTGTTGACCATTACAAGCTTGTGTGAAGAACTGACCTACGCCTGGAGAGAGAAGTTTACGGCGAACCAGGTAGAGTATTTGGAGCAACGTGTGATGTCCGCTAAAGTTCTCGATTTCTGGTTTGAGAAGAATGAAGCGCTGATATAAGGAACAGACACAGGAATAACGGATTTACGAGCAGGAGACCCAGGTGAATTCTCATTTGGGTCTTTGTTTTATGAGTGGAATTCGGATAAGCTATCGTAGAAGGGGGAATGACCATGATTAGCGATGAACAGCTAGATGCCTACCGCATCTCCGGTGAGAAAGTACGTGTGGTACGCGACGGCATTGCCAGCAACGATATTAGAGGAATCGTACTGGCATGGGACGAGTCTCAAGTGATGATTCGCCGCCCTAACAGAAATGTGGTCAAGCTTGATCGAAATTACTTGATTCAGCCTGCCAAGGAACCGAGAAGAGATCCCGATAATATATAGTAATGTATAACCTAAACAGCTCCCTGGCCATTCATCCTGGCAGGGAGCTGTTCTGTGTTCCGGGGAATTCTACGGAGATTATATAGATAAAGCTAACTGTACCACATCTTCTTCTCGGGAGACCATGGAGGAGTCCGTAGCAAGGCCGAGATAGGCACGCATACGAAGCATCATCTCTCTGCGGAAACCGGGCCAGAGGATATTCAACTCTCCGATATACCCTCTGCAATTGTATTGTGCTTCTACACCACGTTGATCCTGACGCACGGTGTTAATCTTCAGATGGCGGGAAGTCAGCTCACGATTCACCTCCTGCAACATCAACGAGGCTTTCTTGGCAGCGCCGGATACCAGCTCTATATAGAGCTGAGGTGTCTTGAACAGACCGCTCTTGCTAATAACCCGGCAATCGCGTTCAAATACTTTATGGATAAATGTTAGCAGCAGATAGCTTCTCACAAGGGACAGTTCATCTTTGGTAATTTCTTCGGTTGAATTGGAGTTGTTACGCTTAGTAGTCGCCATTATAAATCACCTCATTTATAGTATGCGAACCTTTGTTCTCATTATACATCTTTTCCACTAATAAAAGCAATAATTATACAGAAAATGTTGAGTGACATCATTTTTAAAAAATTAGTTGACGATGATCATATTCGCATGGTAAAATATCTCTTGTGTCCAAGAGAATGTGGACTTCATAATATGCGGTCGTGGCGGAATTGGCAGACGCGCACGGTTCAGGTCCGTGTGGTAGCAATACCGTGGAGGTTCGAGTCCTCTCGACCGCATCAAGTTAGTAATCAAAGAGCTCTTGAATTTGTCCTTGTGGCAATTCAAGGGCTTTTTGCATAATCGGAACAGCAGACATAACAATAATAAGGAGGGTGGAGATGACTCCGCTTCAAGAACGCGAGGAAGGACCACAGCATAAAGAACTGCTTAGCCGCGTCTGGATCAGACTGGATGACTGTTTCCGAGAAACGGAGCGTTCGACTTACCGTCTGTTGTACGAAACTGCTCCTGCTTATGTGCTTATTGTTGCTGCCAAGCGGCACGGCAATATCGTCATTAATGGCATGCTGTACCCGCTAATCCCTCATACCGTATATATCGTGATGCCCGGGCAGCGAGCGGAAACAACTTATGATTCAGATGGAGATCAAGTGCTGTATCGGTTTCATGTACAAACGGATACGCCCGAAAGATATGGTGCTCAGCAGGGACGTATACTGCCGGATCTGGCCCGGGTGAGCGTGAATGCAGACACACTGCTACTGTCTTTCTGTGAGAAAATAATTTGTCACTGGCATACGGACGATGCTGCGGACCGCTTTGTCAGTCAGGCGGGATTTCAGGAGCTCTTGCATCTGTTGTTCAAGAACCAAGGCCAACACGAGGCTGCGCTGGATCAAGTGCGTATGTATATAAATGATCATTTTCGAGAAGGGATCACAGTCGATCACTTGTCTGAGCTTGCCGGTATGAGCCGGTATTATTTCATGCGGTCATTTAAAGACCGATTCGGTCAAAGCGCTATGGATTATCTGACAGAGCTTCGCACGAATCAGGCTAAAAGCTTACTGGATGAAGGTCAATCCCTGCAAAAGGTTGCGGAAGAGGTCGGTTACAGGGATCGCCAGTATTTCAGCAGCCAGTTTAAAAAGCATGTAGGAATGTCGCCAAGTATCTATATTGCGAATCGAACCTGCAAAGTAGCAGCATATAGCTGGCCTAATGTCGGGCAACTACTTAGTTTACAGATCATTCCGTACGCTGCGCCAATTGATCAGACCTGGAGTGACGATTACCGCAAGAAATACCGTTTTGACATTAAGGTGCCTTTGGGACATGACTACGATTTCAATAGAGAAGCCTTATGGAGAGCAAGGCCAGATCGGATTGTTGCACTAGATGAAATGGTTCCCGATGAAGAGAAAAAGAAGCTTTGTCAGATAGCGCCTGTATTGTTCCTACCCTGGCACTCTTTAAGCTGGAGAGAGCATTTGAAAAGGACTGCCGAGTTTCTGGACCGGGATAAGGAAGCAGAGAGCTGGCTCGGCCGTTACGATAAGAAAGCTGAAGTCATTCGGGAGAATATTCCTTATTCGTTCAGGCAAGGTGGCCTGCTCATTCTAAATATCTTGCCAAGGGGATTTGAGGTTTGGGGAAAGCGTGCAGGTACAGTTTTGTACGACGATCTGCAGATCCATTGTGCAAGAGGCGTGGAACACATCGAATTTACTGAACAGGTTCAAGCAGGGCAGCTCGCATCATTCGATGCGGATATACTGCTTGTTAACGTAATGAAGGATGGGCAGTCGCTAATGAACTGGCAACGGCTTCAGCGGTCTGAACTTTGGCAGCGCCTGAAAGCTGTCCGGAATGGTCACGTGTATCAGACTTCGGGGCAAGCCTGGCTGGCTGAGCCGATTCTGGAGTATACGGCCAATCGGCATTATGATTTCTTGCAGGAGCTTGAACAACTATTTCGTGCACTATAGCCCGAGAAAAGTCGGCATCTTTTCATATTCCCGTTGCTGTAAGTGTGTTGTATAATGTCCTAGTCGATAATGATAATCAATATCATTATTAATTACAGTGACGGAGGGAATACGATGCATCAAACAGAGAGATCGAATGACACAATACGGGGTGTCCATAGGGGTCAAAGCAGCTTTCGGAACATGGCAGGGCTAATGATCATACTGCTGCTGACCTTATTGGTTAGCGCTTGTGGGAATAATGCGAATACGGGGGCCAATGAGAAAGCAGCAGCCTCTACTGATGCTCCTGGTTCAGCACAGGGAAATAATTCGTCGCAGACGGAAGCCGCGGAGACGTTAACGATCAAGCATGCCTACGGGGAGACTAAAGCTCCAACACACCCGAAGCGCGTCGCCGTGATTGGGCTTGAAGATATCACCCTTTCATTGGGGGTTCCAATGGTGTATGCCTATGGATTCGACGGCTATTATCTGGAAGACAAGCTCAAAGAATTGGGAATTCCACTGTCGGGAACTGCAGATATGAAGCCGAACCTGGAAGCGATTCTGGCGGCGAAACCAGATCTTATACTTCTCCAGCAATATTTTACGGATCAAAGTGGATATGACGAGCTGAGCAAAATTGCTCCGACAGTTCCTTATGCGCCAGATGATTGGAAGTCCTCGATCACCGAGATCGGAAAAATAACTGGCCTCGAAGATAAAGCACAAGCTGTGATCCAGGCTAATGACGATAAAATCAAGCAAGCCAAGGAAACCATTGTTTCCGCAGTTGGAGCTGATAAAACAGTAGTCTATTTGCGTCCATCAGACAAGGATCTGCAAGTGTTCTTTCCTAGCTTTGCACCCCTGATCTACGAGAAGCTGGGGTTACACCCCGATGCCAGCGTTGAGGAATTGAAGAAGGCCGCAACGGATGATTGGGGGATTAATACCTCGCTTGAGAAGCTGCCTTCCATAACCGCAGACTATGTGTTTGCCATGTATGGTGGCTCTATCAGTACGAAGGAAGAATTCGATAAAGAAGCCGCTGCTACTACAGAGGTTGAGAAGCTGGGTCTTTGGAAGGCGATGCCGGCTGTTAAGCAAAATCACGTATTTAAGGTGTCGGCGCGAAGTTGGATGTCTAGCGGTCCAATTGCGGAAGGCAACGTTATTGATGATGTTGTAGCTGCGGTTACAGGCAGCAAGTAGTAGGACTAACTAGAGAAATAGCATCGAAAACTGCTGATTCCAGTGGCGTTCGATGCTATTTTTGAATCCAATTCTAATATCCAAGTACATGCCAAGCGGTTATTAAGATAGCCTTATCCGCGGGCATTCCCCGCAAGCTTGTTATCGGATGGCAAGAACATAGCCAGTAGTCCCAGCAGTGGCAGGAAAGCGCATATCTGAATGACAAAAGAGACGTCTGTCAGGTCGATCAGCCAGCCCATAATGACTGAACCGAGTCCGGCCAGGCCGAATGCCAAGCCGAAGAACAAGCCGGATACGGTGCCGATTTTACCGGGTAGCAGTGCCTGCGCATACACGATGATGACCGAGAAGCCGGACATCAGGATGGCGCCGATCAGACCGCAGAGTATAACGGACCAGAACGGAGTCGCATACGGCAACAGCAGGGAGAAGGGAGCTGTACCGGCAATGGAGAACCAGATGATCTTTTTGCGTCCGAACCGGTCTGCAAGTGGTCCCCCGAGCAAGGTGCCGAGCATCCCGGCAAATTGGAGGGCGAACAATGGAATCTGCGCATCCTCAAACGGGCGTTGAAAGCGATCCATATAATAGAAAGAGTAGTATCCGGTCATGCTCGCGATATATACGAACTTAGAGAAGAGCAGCACGATCAGCAAGCTGATCGCCAATGCGACGAAGCCGCGGGGATGCTGAACTGCAGCTGCAGCCGTTTGAACCTTCTTCGGTGCTACAAGCTGCCCCTTATACCAGCGGCTGACGGCATATTGCAGGAAGATGCCGAGGACGGCAGCGAATGCGAACATAATCAGCCCTCGTGTTCCGTAAGGCATAACCAGAAAGCCGACTGCCAGTGGAGCCAATGCCTGGCCGGTATTGCCGCCAACCTGAAAGACGGATTGGGCCATGCCGTGGCTTTTACCAGCAGCCAGATGGGCAACGCGCGAGGATTCCGGATGGAGTACAGAGGAGCCGATACCTAGCAGCATGGCTGAAATCAGCAATCCTACAAAATGGGATGAATAGGCCATACCAATAATACCGATCAATGAGAACAGCATTCCGCCGGGTAGCAGGAGGGGCATCGGCCGTTTGTCCGTCAGACTCCCGATGAAAGGCTGCAGCACGCAGGCGGTTACGTTAAGCATGAAGGCAATCCAGCCGACTTGGGCGAAGCTAAGGTCGAGCGTTTGCCGCAGTAGCGGGAAAACAGCTGGGACAGCGGACTGCATCGCGTCATTAAGCAGATGGGCCACCGTAACGCCGATCAAGGCGTACACGGAGTACGACCGGGCCGCTGCCAGGGCAGGGCTTGAGACAGTTTTCATAACAATCATCCTTTGCTTGTTTGTCTTATTCGGTAGCTTAGCGCATTGCCGGATGATCTGTCGTCGCGATTGATGCTTTTCTTTTGAGCATTTTTTGCTATACTGAACTCGGGTGAGTGACCATGCAGATACACATGACAACTCCACGGCTGGAACTGTGGAGAATTGAGAATAGCTTTATTAACGAAAAGCATCGCCATAATAATATGTACCAGATCACCGTGCCTGTGTACGGGTCCTGTGCTTTCGATTTGGAGAATAATTCCTTCCAGCTGGAGAGAGGGGAGGCGCTGATCAAGTCCCCTAATGACAGTCATTCCTTTGAGATTAAGGACGGGGAGGGTGTGGTTGTTATCCAGTTGAAGGACTTCATGGAGATTTGGGAACTGGACCGCCCATGGGAGCCTGTTATGCAACAGCGTGTGAATGGGGATGAACTATTGCGGCAGCACCGGAAATGGAGTGTGGCGTTATGTTCGAATGACGGGACAGAGGCAGGCTTCATTGAGGAGACGGAATTGGAGATCATAAACTATTTGTCCCGAATCCTGCGGGGAAATCACCAGAAGGATTCCAATGCCATCTTACAGAAGGGGCTTCCGGATTGCGAGGACCCGCATTTGGTGCGGGTGCTGGAGTATATGCAGGATTGCTATATGAAGCCGGTCTCCATAGAAGAGTTGGCCGGGATCGCGGGGATGAGCCGATATCATTTTATCCGTTCCTTCAAAGCATTGATTGGACGTTCTCCTTACCAGTACATGCTGAAAATCCGGATCGATGAAGCCAAGCGACGGCTTCGCTCTACGAGACATACCGTGACCGACATCAGTCTGGATGTTGGTTTTGCGAGTCCAAGTCAGCTTTATCGTGCCTTCCAGAAGTTCATAGGCATGTCGCCTGAGCAATACAGGCAGCAACTGTTTTAAACAAGCATTTTAAACAAGTATGTTGGGGCTGTTCTATAAGTCATGAAATTGGCTTATAGGAGCAGCCCTTTTTCTATTCCTTTAAGCAGCATGTGCCTCAAGGGCCTGAATGTGCGAAGTAATGGTTGATTGGGTGTACACCAGATGCTCTGCAGCAAGGGTGTAGCTACCATATTCTATGATTTTTGTGAAAGTAACATATCATTTTTATAAATAGTTCATTTCATATATTTCAATTTTACTGATAAGTGAAAATCCCGTAAGGTGGAGAAGTGGAGGTGGAGAAGTGGGATGCTATTAATCTGTATAGAGCGCAGGAGGAGAGCCAGAATGATTACAACCTATGAAGAACGTTATCAGCAGGGGATTCTGGATCGCTGTGGATCAGAAAGACAGAGTGATCGGTTCTATAGGACTGATGAAGAAGACGAACGAGGTGTTCATTCTGAAGAAGTTTTTCGTGTACAGCGAGTATCGTGGCAAGGAACTGGGGATTGGAAAAGCATTGTTTGAAATCCTGATAGAGTTTGCCAAGCAACAAGGAGGACGGACGGTTCTGCTAGATACCCCATCCACGGCCGATAGGTCGCATCAATTTTACAGAAAGAACGGCTTTAAGGAAATCAAGAAAGCTGAACTACCCGTAACCTATAAATATCCGGACAGGAATTCGTTATTGTTCCGACTGGATTTAAGCTGAATGTGTGTGATCTCTACGTCTAACTTTGATGGAAAAGATTTAATGCTTCATTATCAGGTGTATATGGCTTAAAATGATCCAGGGGCGAGTAGCCCCTCATCTTGAGGGTAATGGAGGCTTTGTTTTGAACAACGTTAATTCGGAGTGGGCGGAGTCTCACTTTCCTTTATATACGGCTGCCCAAATTCTTTCGTTATATGGAACTTCTAATCAGCCCATGCATAAGATCCATGAGGACTTTACAGTGTTGATTGCTATCGCAAGTGGCAAGGGGATACTGCGGCTGGATGATCAGACCTTTGAGCTGCAAGAAGGAAGCATTATGCTGATTCCGGCACAGGTTCATGCGGCATTAGTTACAAATTCCCTGCAGCCACTTCATGCGTACAAGCTTTCCATTGGCATCTGGGAGCCACCGACCTCTCCGCCTGCAAGTTCTATGGTACGGAGAAGCGAGGTGCTGGGTGGGTCTAATCTTCACTTCTTTCTTTGCGAACCTGATATTGTGGCTAAGGTTGAAGAGCTTTATCTTTACCGTTCACCGATCCATGAAGCCCGGCATGTGAAGAATCAGATTGTTTTTCATCAAATTATTGCGGAGCTGCTGGAGCGGGAGGATGCAAAGTATGCGGTCAGTGACCAGCCGAGTATGGACCGAAGCATTGCCTACCTGGAGAACCATTTTAGCGATAAAATAACGCGGGAACAGCTGGCGGCGCTGGCCGGTATCAGCAGTTCACATTATTCTATATTATTTAAACGCCTGACCGGATTTTCCCCCCAGGAATATCTATCGCGCTTGCGCGTTCACCGGGCGATCGAATTGTTAATCAGTGGTTCGGGTACCCTTCGAGAGATTGCGCAAAAGGTAGGTTATAAGGATGAATTTTACCTGAGCCGCCGTTTCAAGCGCCAGACCGGTGCAGCGCCTTCCGCTTATAACCGCCGATCCTCCTTGCCGCGCGTAGCCGTTGTGCTAACCCCTTATGCCAGTCATCTGTTGCTGCTTGGACTTAAACCCGTTGTGACGATTGCAGAGAACGGTGAATATGTGAGTATTGCCGAACTGGAGAAACCGCAAAACATGAGATTTATCAGCGCAGATGCTTCTCCTGAGCAGCTTAATTCAGTGTTACTGGAGACAAAATCTGAGCTGATTATCGCGGCCGAGCAGCATTTGCACAGGTTTGGCTTGAATCTCGGTCATATGCGGGCAGTAGCGCCGGTGATTGAAATATCTTGGATGGAGCTAAGCTGGAAGGAGCATTTCCGCCTTATTGCACAGGCCATCCAGCGCAGTGAAAGAGCAGAAGAGTGGCTCGCGATGTTTGAGCAAGAGGAACAGGAAGCTCGTCTGCAGGTACAGGAAAGTGCGGTCGCCAAGGAAACGATTACGATTCTAATTCTGCGTCCGGAGCAGATGCAGGTATACGGCGCTCGAAATGTAGGATATGTGATGTACCATTCGCTTGGGCTGAAGCCCCCGGCCAAAATCGCACAGGAGATAGAACGGCTGGGTAATCAATTTCATTCCGTTCCTATTGAGCTGGCGGAGCTTGCTGATTATGCGGGTGATCGCTTGCTTGTTTTTGTATTCCCAGACCCGAAAGGTTCTTTCGCCCATGCTGATACTATTCTTCAGTCCTCATACTGGAAGGGGCTTTCGGCGGTGCGGAACGATAAAGTGCATCATCTGGACATCGATGAATGGATTCCGTATAACCCTGTTTCTATTCGTCTACAGTTGCAACGTGCTGTGGCATTATTTACCGGCATTCAATAGTCCAAGCTTCTTTTCCAACAATAAGCCATGGTTTAGCGAAATCAGGCTTACTATAATAGGTTATGAAAATGAAACTCATTATCAATGAGAATATTCATTGTACATAGTCATTATAAAAAGGGAGAGAGTCATCCGATGAAAAAGCTTTTCGTACCGGTAATCTTATCTTTAGTAGTTATTCTGAGCGCCTGTGGTGCCAATCAAACCAATAATGCTGAGAAGAGCGTGAATAATTCTTCCTCTGAGGCGTCACAGTCCTCGGGCGCAGCGCCAGCGGGAACCTTTACTTATCAATCTGAGAACGGCCCCGTGGAAGTTCCTTCACATCCGCAGCGCGTAGTTGTGCTGACCAGATTCTTAACAGGAAATGTGATGGCGCTTGGTGTGCCGGTAGTGGGCGCGGACGAGATGTCCAAGGAGAACCCAAGATTTAAAGATGAGCTGAAAGACGTTGAGGCTGTTACGGATGAAAGTCTGGAGAAAATCATTGAGCTGCAGCCGGATCTCATTATCGGTCTTAGCGATATTCAAAACTATGACAAGTTAAAGCAAATTGCTCCAACCGTCACTTTTACATATGCTAAAGTCGATTATTTGACACAGCAGCTTGAAGTGGGGAAATTGTTGAATAAAGAAAAAGAAGCACAGGCCTGGGTCGATGAGTTCAAGGCACGTTCCGAAAAAGCCGGCGAAGAGATTAAAGCGAAGGTTGGCGAAGGCGCAACGGTGACGGTAATTGAGACCTTCAACAAACAGTTGTACGTGTATGGATATAACTTTGGACGTGGTACAGAGCTTCTATACGGTGATCTTGGCTTCAGTCTACCTGAGAAAACGATAGAAGCAACAGCGAAAGACGGTTATTTGGCATTGTCTACGGAAGTGATGAAGGATTATGTCGGTGATTATATTATCTTCAGTAAAAATGCCGATGAGGATAACAGCTTCCAGGATACTCAAACCTACAAGAACCTTCCAGCTGTGAAAAATAATCATGTCTATGAAGTGGATGCCAAGTCGTTCTACTTCAATGATCCGCTGAGCCTGGAATATCAATTGGATTTCTTTATCAAGAGCTTCCTGAACAAGTAACCAATGAGAGATAAAAAACGTTCAGTCCCATTTTTCTATAAACTGCTTGGCAGTGTGCTGGTGCTCGTCGTCTCTTTTGCTATTTCGATGGTATTGGGAGCTAAGGAAATAACGCTGTATGATCTATGGCTGGCGCTAACTTCTCCGGGTGCGTCTAGTGAGAATGTTCTCATCCTGCGTGAAATTCGTATGCCGCGTGAGCTGGCTGCGATGCTAGTCGGTGCCGCATTTGCGGTATCCGGCTCCATTATGCAAGGCGTAACCCGTAATCCGCTCGCGGATCCTGGCCTGCTGGGTTTGACCTCCGGAGCAAATATGGCGCTGGCTGTGGCCTTTGCATTTCTTCCGGGAGTGGGCTACTTCGGCATTATGCTGGCCTGTTTCATCGGTTCTGCATTAGGTGCGGGCCTGGTCCTCGGACTTGGCTCCATGCGACAAGGGAAACTGTCTCCCATCCGCATCGTGCTGGCGGGAGCAGCCATTTCCGCCTTTCTGTATGCCATTGCAGATGGCATCAGTATTGTTTTCAAAATATCCAAGGACGTCTCGATGTGGACCGCCGGGGGATTGATCGGCACAACATGGGCACAGCTACAAGTGATCACACCAGTTATTGTGATAGCAATTGTGGTGGCGATTATGTATTCCAATCATTTAACCATTCTTAGCCTGAGCGATGAGATTGCAATGGGACTGGGGCAAAAGCTTGTGCGTGTCAAATTTATCCTGTTTACTCTGGTCGTTCTGTTGACGGGGGCAGCGGTAGCGCTTGTCGGAAACATTGCCTTCCTGGGGCTGATGATTCCACACATTGTCCGCATGATCGTTGGCACCGATTACCGGTACATCCTGCCGTTCTCCGTGTTCGCAGGCGCCAGCTTTATGCTGTTGGCCGATACGCTCGGCCGAACCATAAATGCGCCCTATGAGACACCGATGGCAGCTATCGTAGCGATGGTGGGCTTACCCTTCTTCTTGTTTGTCGTACGTAAAGGAGGCAAGGCACTCTCATGACATTGTCCGCTCTTGTTCGTAAACAACGTCTTATTGTGTTGATCAGTCTGGGGCTTATTGTCCTGACCGCTATAATCAGTATGGGCGTAGGCTATTCGTCATTGTCTTTTAACAGACTGATCCCTGTTTTATCGGGGCATGGCACGTTCAAAGAGGATTTTGTCCTGTTCTCTGTCAGACTGCCGAGAATTCTGATCACGCTGCTGTCGGGGATGGCCTTGGCGTTATCCGGGTCAATTCTGCAAAGTATTACCCGCAACGATCTGGCTGATCCGGGCATCATTGGGATTAATTCCGGGGCAGGCGTAGCCATTGCGGTCTTCTTCCTGTATTTCCCGGTCAAAGTGGGATCATACGTATATATGCTGCCGCTCGTGGCGTTTCTCGGGGCATTAATTACAGCCATACTCATTTATATTTTCTCCTACAGCCGTTCCCGAGGTCTTGATCCGACCCGTCTGATATTGGTTGGGGTAGGCTTCTCTCTGGCTTTGTCAGGGATTATGATCGTAATCATTTCTTCGGCGGAACGCTCTAAGGTGGATTTCATTGCGAAGTGGATCGCGGGGAACATATGGGGTACGGATTGGCCGTTTATATGGGCATTGCTTCCGTGGTTAATTCTGCTTATTCCGTTTACACTGTTCAAATCCAGGCAGCTGAATCTACTCAATTTGAGTGAGGCTTCGGCGATTGGCGTTGGTGTTCATCTGGATCGGGAGCGTCTGCTTCTTATCGTGGTTGCTGTTGCTGCGGCGGCATCTGCAGTATCGGTCACCGGAGGGATTGCTTTCATCGGTCTGCTGGCTCCGCATATTGCGAAAGCGCTGGTCGGACCACGTAATCAATTATTTATTCCTGTTGCGGTGCTGCTCGGCGGGTGGTTGCTGCTGCTGGCCGATACGGTCGGACGCAATCTGGTCGACCCCGACGGTCTCCCGGCAGGCGTCATGGTGTCACTAATTGGAGTACCTTATTTCGCTTATTTGCTGCTAAAAAAATAGGATTGATACATGCCCGTCTCAGCTGAAGCTGAGGCGATTTTTTATAGTTTGTAGCAATTGACAGGAAAATAAATTAAAAATATAATGGTCATAGCAACTATAATCATGTCTACTATATTGGAGGCAGCATTGTGCAATTAGAAAAGTATATTGGCGTTGTTGTGCAGCGAGCCGCCCTGAAACTGAACAGCTATTATCAGAAAGTTGTTAATCCCTTCGATATCACAGTAGAGCAATGGGAGATTCTGGTTGTTCTATGGGAGACGGAAGGCATCACCCAGAAGGAGCTTGCCGAAAGGTTGCAGAAGGATCAGACGAATGTTGCGCGCATGCTATTCAAGCTGGAGAAGAAGGGATTTGTTCATCGGGTAACCCATGAGCTGGATCGCCGGGCACTGCGAGTCTATCTAACGGATAAGGGCCGGGAGGTAGAGGATGAGATTATGGAGCCTTCACTGGAGGCTTACCTTAAAACGGTCGAGGGGCTGACGGAAGAAGAGGTCGAGACGTTCAGAAGAGTGCTGGCTGTTATGCATAACAATGTAAAGGACTTATAACGGATACCGTCCCTTAGCGGACGGCAAAGCCGTTTCTACTTGTAAGTTCCTTTTTTAGCACATATACTTGCCATGGCAATTTGTTCTGGTATTGTGATTGCGGCGACAGCATGGAATATGCCCGTTCTAATTGTGGGAAGATCAGAACCAAAATACTTGCAGCATTCTCCAGTCCCTATATCCTGCCTGCATTAATCGGTCCCTATGGGCGGCATATGGCTCGCGATATTCTCTCAGATTCTTTCTGGTTTTGGTATTGGTTTGGCGCATCCAACGACTGGAGCTATGGCCTTGCAGCAGGTTGAAGCTGGAAAAGAGGGTGAGATATCCGCTAATATCCAATTTACCGATGCGTTCAGCCCAGGGTTAAGCATTGGAATAGGGGGAGCATTGATTGCGGTGAGTGAAACTTTTCAATGGGGAATTCTGAATGGGGTTATAGTCGCTTTAGCAGTCCAGCTATTATTTGTAATTCTGAGCCTTGCATTTTCTTTTCGTGAGCTCTATGTAAGAGGTAGACTATAACTGGAAGAGACAGACTTTTATAATTTGAAAATAGGTGGAGCAGGAGGATCGTCAGATTCTCAGGCTTCACCTTTTTGCGATTTGCCCAAAATCATTTATAGATAGATCATTGACAATTCGAATTCTAATAATTATATTATGGATATAGATAGAATTCTAACAGTTGAAGATCTTACGAAGAAAGAAGCGAACGAAATGGAGAAAAATCAATATTATCTCGAAGCTGCACCTGTGCGTAAAGCGATCACCCATTTGTCCATTCCCATGATGATCGGGATGTCTGTTGGTACGATTTACAATGTGATTAATGCTTATTTTATCGGCCTGCTCCACAATACAAGCATGCTGTCAGCCATCACCCTGGGCCTGCCGATTTTCACCGTGCTGATGGCCATTGGAAATGTATTTGGCGTAGGTGGAGGAACCTTTGTCACACGTTTGGCGGGGGAGAGGGAGACGGAAAAAGGGAAGCGAATTGCTGGCTATACTTTCTATAGCAGTATTATTGCAGGCCTCCTGATTGCTCTCCTTGCTTTTCTGCTGGTGAATCCCATCGTCCAATTACTTGGTGCGGATGCTGCCACATTGGCCTATACTAAAACCTATGTCTTGACTCTGTTTGCCGGAGGATTCGTCGTTGTTCTTAATTTTGCATTGGAGCAGCTAGTGCGGTCGGAAGGGGCCTCCAAGGAGTCGATGTATGGCATATTTATTAGTTCGGCGCTGAGTCTGATTTTTGACCCGTTATTTATTCTGGTGTTGAAATGGCATGTAGCTGGAGCGGCGCTGGCAATGGTTCTGGCCAATGCAGGGTCCGTGATCTATTATATCTATTACTTGGAAAAGAAGAGCGAATATCTGCGAGGGTTCCTGAAGTCATTTAAAATTTCCATTAAGGATCAGTTGGAAATCTACAAGATCGGGGTATCGGAGCTATTGCAAGCTGGTTTTCTCATTGTGAGCACACTTTTGCTGAATAACTATTCCATATTGTATGGAGACAGCGTTGTTGCCGGTTTCGGTCTGGCGCTACGGATTGCTCAGGTGCCGGAATTTCTCGCCATGGGATTGTTTTTAGGTCTGATTCCATTCTTCGCTTATAATTATTCCAGTAAAAATATTAGCAGATTCAAAGCAGGATTTAACTATGCAGCACTTTATATTGGCGGGATCGCGATACTATTCGTGGGTCTGGTGTATATGTTCAGAGAGCCTGTTATCCAGTTCTTCTCCAACGATCCAGAGGTGCTGAAAATAGGGACCTATATCGTAGTAGCGATGCTCATATCCGCATTGTTTAATGGTTTTACAGGATTGTTCACTAGTGTATTTCAAGCCACAGGTCAAGGACTGCCAACGATGATTATGTCCATCACACAAGGTGTTTTGTATATACCGGTCATCGTCCTGCTACATTCCATGTTCGGACTGCACGGCGTTATCTGGTCCATGACAGTTACCGAAGTGATCACCTGTGTGATGGGACTGCTGTTATTTATTCCGTTTAATAAAAAAATAAAAAAATCCTTGCATTCAATCTGAAAAAGGCGTATAGTCTTATGTACAGGCGGTAATGATCGTCGGTGCATAATTTGCGGTCGTGGCGGAATTGGCAGACGCGCACGGTTCAGGTCCGTGTGGTAGCAATACTGTGGAGGTTCGAGTCCTCTCGACCGCATTATAGTTTGAATGAAATGAGCTTGTAAACTGACCATTAGGGGAGTTTACAAGCTTTTTTATTTGGTAAAAGTATTCAGGCTATTATTTGTGTTTGTTCTTTTTTGTTGGATTATTTTACAATAATTACATGCGTTATTTCTTTACTTCTTTTATACTTGATTGTAGAATTAAACAACATGTAAAGTATACGCATTTACTTCATATATACAAAAAGGAGAGCGTACTTGTGAACACTGAAAATTGCGTTACGACTGACCTGGATCTAAAAGATACCGGTTTTGGATACACCTTATCACTGATAGGTGGCAAATATAAAATGATTATTATTTATTGGTTGGCTGAACATAAAGTTATGCGCCATAATGAGCTGAAAAGACGTATTGGAACCATTTCATTCAAAACATTGGGGATTACGCTAAAAGAGCTTGAGGCCGAAGGTATCATTATCCGTGAGGAGTACCCGCAAATACCTCCGAAGGTGGAGTATTCTTTGTCGGAACGCGGGCGCTCGCTTATTCCTGTCCTTGATATAATATGTGAATGGGGAGAGAGTAACCGTCCAGCTCTTTTGGCTAAGTAAGCTAACAATAGATTGTATTCATTAAATATGGCGATCCGCGAGCGGATCGCCTTTTTATATACCTTTTTTGTCTATAACACTCTCTAAAAGGTTCACTACTTACCTAAAAGTGCATACTTACTTTAATAATTCCCATGATATATACTCGTTCTCGAGCCGAAAATAATATTCAGAAGAAAAGAGTGGTGGGTTTTATGAAAACATTAGTAGTTATAGCGCATCCAAGTATAGAAAGTTCAATTATCAATAAAAAATGGTTGGAAGAGTTGAGAAAGCATCCTGAAGAGATTACTATACATGAGATTTACAAAGAATATCCGGATGAGAAAATTGATATTCAGAGGGAACAAGAGCTGATCGAAGCTCATGATAATTTGATTTTGCAATTCCCGGTTTATTGGTTTAATTGCCCGCCTTTTCTAAAGAAATGGCTGGATGAAGTACTTGCAGATGGATGGGCTTATGGCAAAGGTGGAGATAAGCTTAAGGATAAGAAAATAAGTTTGGCGGTCTCTGCCGGTATTAAATCGGAAGATTATTCGTCTACAGGCAGATACAATTACACCTTAAGTGAAGTATTACGTCCTTTTGAAGTTACTATTCTCTATACACATGCTGACTATCGACCGTTTTACGCATTTTATGGAGCGGAACATAGTCCATTAGATCAAGAAGTTGAGTTAAGCGCTCAAGAGTATATTCATTTTATTAATTCTTTGTAAGTAAAATAGGAAGTTCATAAGTTTGCTCTTGCAGCAGCTTATGAACTTTTTCTATATGCGATCACGGATGATGTGATACAGGACTAGAGCAACAAATAGCGCTGAGAGTACCCAGATTCCGTCACGGTAAAGCAAATGACCGATTTCTTCGACATGGCTACCTACACTCCGCCCCAGTATGAAAAAAATCGTCGTCCATACAAGTCCGGTTGTGTAAGAGAGTAAGGCGTAGCGACGGAACGACATTTTATTGAGTCCCATAAGATAGGGCAGGACATGCCGGATGACCGGGAAAAAGTAACCGATGCAGAGTGAGAAGCTGCCGTATTTCTGTATCAATTTTTCCGAGAATACAAGGTATTTATCCATCTTCTTTTTACGGCGAAGTTTATCCAGTACAGTGGCCCCCAGCAGGCGGCCAAGCACATAACCAAGTGATAACCCCGAGATGACTCCCAAATAGGTAACAATGAAGGCAGGAACCATATGAAGTACGCCGTTTGAGGTAACGCTGCCTCCAGTCATGACAATAACTTCGTCGGGGATGGGGAGACCGATAATCCCGAACCAAAGGGCAAGGAATAAAGCGGCATAGCCAAACTGCCCAATAAGCGATATAAGCGTGTCATAGCTCATTTACAGGCAGCTCCTTCTGCTAAAGGATGTGAGTCTGAATGAAGAAGAGGCGGTTTCTTCCGACAGACGTAGACGAAGGCAGGGGGCATATTAAGAGGCACGAAATGTACATGCTCTATCTCAAACTGCTGGTGTAGCTGTTTTCTCATTTGCTGGGAGTATTGAAAAGCAATGAACAGTCCACCGGGCTTCAGAGCCGTACTAATCTGCTCCATTAGAATATCGCGTAGCTGTTGCGGGAAATTAAAAAAGGGCAGGCCACTTAATATGCAATCCAATTTCTCGTCTTCAAGCCCTTGTTGGCGTAGGGCAGTGTCCAGACGGCTGGCATCGGGATAGCTGGGAAATCCCGGGTATCTCTCAGTCAGTTTCTGCCGCAATTCTACATCTTTCTCAAATAGAAGAACTTGCGTGTGTTTTGACTTAGCAGACGCTATGTATTGCGTAATCGCGCCGCTGCCAGCCCCAAGCTCGGCAATTGCCGTTGCTTGTTGCCAGGGGACGTACTCTATCATTTTTTTGGCCAGAGAAGCTGAGCTTGGTGTAATACTGCCGATCTGCATGGGCATCCGAAGGAATTTATAAAAAAATAGTAAGGCGTCATGGAGGTTTCTGTGCATAGTGTTATCCTTCTTTCTCGTTGGTGCCTCCATCATAAGCAATAAAAATAAAGATCAAATAAGGGGAAATCTAAAGTTTCTTTGAAGATTTTTTTGATATTAAGGAACGCAAAAAAGCCCCTTCAACTTCTGATGGAAGTGAAGGGGCCTAGTGCTTTGATATTATAATCTCGTTTTGGGAAGCTCAAGAAGAACGTTGAACTGATCCCCATGAATTTCGATATTGATGTCACCGCCGTGCAGGTCAACAATGCTTCTCACAATAGCCAGACCAAGCCCGGAGCCTTCGGTTTGGCGTGACTCATCCGCTCTTTTGAAGCGTTCAAATAACTCGTCAGGGGGAAAATCGATTTCATAAGAAGACGTGTTTTGGATTTTAAGCAGAACCCGATGATCAGATTCATCAAGGTAAATGTAAATTCTTGTGCCAGGAAGGGAGTATTTTTTGGCGTTACCAATCAGGTTTTCAAATACCCGCCAGATTTTATTTCCGTCCAATTCGGCATAGATATGGGGTTTGGCTATTTTCTCTCTAACTTCAAGCGATGTTCCTAGGTTGCTGCTGAATTCAGCAATTGCCTGTGTTAATAATGTGGCTACATCGATTGTTTGAATATCCAGTTCAACCGTGCCGCTGGTCATTTTAGACACTTCAAACAGGTCTTCAATTAATAGCTTGAGCCGAAGAGCTTTGCGGTCCAGAATATCAACGTAGGAATTGGCTCGATCCGACTCAAGTTGTTCTTTTTTTAACAAATCAATGTAGTTGATAATAGAAGTTAATGGGGTTTTCAAGTCATGAGAGACATTTGTAATCAGCTCCGTTTTTAAACGCTCGCTTTTTATTTGATCCTCCAATGCATTTTGATATCCGACCTTCATGTTGTTAATGTATCCTGCCAGTCTGGGAAATACGCCTTCTCCTTGAACCGGAATTGTGGCTTGAATGTTACCCTGGGCAATTTCTTTCGTGCCGTTAACAATCTGCATCAACTGAGTGAGCTTGTGCAAACTATACGGAATGACAATCAGAATATACAAAACGATATAGGGTATCCACACAAACAATTCATATCGTGGGGGATAGGTAATAAGCCGCCAAACTGAAATACCTGCGATAGCTGTTAACAGGAATAAAACAAACATTTTCAGTGTAATTCGGCTATCTACGGAAATGCCTTTCCAGACTTGAACATACTTCCTAAGAAGGTCTAAGTAAATGGACACTATGCTGGCCTGTTTCGGAGCATTTTTAGTAAAAAATAAATAGCCTTTGCCTGCTATAGTCAGGACAAAAATAGCAGCTAAAACATAGTTTAACAGGATGAATAGAAGAGGACTCCAGTAGAACAACCCGATGAGTGAATCAATTAGTTGAACCACTATCCATAAAATTGCCGTACCTACTATGACACGGAAATCAAGAGATATGCTTCGAATCCAATTATTTTTTCTCGATTTTGTACCCAATTCCCCACACCACCTTTAAATATTTCGGATCCTTGGGATTAATCTCAATTTTCTCGCGAATGTTCCTTACGTGTACAGCGACTGTATTATCAGATGCATAAATAGGCTCATTCCATACGCTCTCGTAAATTTCTTCAATGGAAAAGACCCTTCCTTTGTTCTCCATCAGCAGCTCCAGAATTTTATATTCCTTAGGGGTGAGCCGGATGTCTTCGCCGTCTACTTCAACGGTTTTTGAAGTTTTGTTCAGGGCAAGGCCACGTACCTGTATAATCTCCTCGCCCGCACTCATTTGAAAAGATCCCAAATTGGTAAACCTTCTGAGCTGAGACCGGACCCTTGCGACCAGCTCCATCGGATCGAATGGTTTTGTAATGTAATCATCGGCGCCTACATTAAGCCCTATGATTTTGTCGTTCGCTTCTGATTTGGCGGAGAGTAGAATAATTGGTATATTTTTATTTTCACGAATTTTGAATGTTGCTTTAATTCCATCCATTTGTGGCATCATGACATCCATGATAATGAGATGAATGGTTTCTTTTTCTAATATTTCAAGGGCTTCTAACCCATTGGACGCTGTAAAAACATCCACACTATCGCTTTTCAAATAAATGACCAGCGCTTCTCTGATTTCCAATTCATCATCTACAATAAGAATATTATTGATTGCCATTATGCTGCCACCTTCATTATTATACTGCTTATCGTTCCCAGTACTTCCTGGATGTATTTCCCGAAAACCAGCTTAACAGGCTTGGAAAATGTATCCTCCAGTATGTTCGGAGGAGTTTCTAAATCTGTGTAATACCCGTGTACGCCTAGTTGAGACATTAATTTCATAGCGCCCGGACTATTAACGGTATGGACGTAGCTTTGTACATTTAGTTGGTTTAATGCATAGACCAGATTAGGATTTATGAGCACACGGTAGGTGGGCATGGCCACCACTGATATTTGTTTTTCCTTTACAAAATCTACAATACTTGCGGCCGAAGCTCCGGATTGATACAGGGAATAGATTTTATTGGGAAAAGGATAGATGTTCATGACGGTATCGTACATTTCCGGACTATAGATTTCAGGAATAATTCGATTCAGGAGAGAAGCATCAATCTTCCTGGCTTGTTCCACTAAAACAGAAAATTGCTGCTGAATCTTCTGTTTGTTCATTTCCTTCGTATCTGTAACCAGATAGAAATCAGGATAGTTCTCCATTAAATGAAGGATATCTTTAAATAAAAGCGGCCGGAATTTGCCGTCTATAAGAGAACTCTCAAATTGCGAACTAGTTAATGAATGACCAGTCTGACCAGACAGATCTGGCTGTAGCCTTTTGGTCCAGTCATGTCTGGCGGCAAGCTCACCGTCAGTTGTTAGCAAAAGATCTGTTTCGAACAGGCGGTACCCATTATTGTAGTTCGTTATAAATGCATCATAGGAGTTTGTATAACTTGATCCTTGTATGCCGCCCAAGGCATGAGCAATTAATCTGTTATTTTCCCAACCATTTATATTTTTTGCAGGAACCTGTCCGTTCTGCCCAGACCAAACGATTCCCCATCCTAACCAAATTAAACAAAACGCTATCAATATTACACTCATTATTTTCTTATCCACCTGTAATTCTCCTTTTCATATGCCGATGTAAGTCATCTTACAGGGCTGATATAAAGGACAGGTGGAGAAAAAACGAATGAAATTATGAAGATTATTATAGCATGGATGGGGGAGGGGTTAGACAAGGGGCTTATTCACTATCTGGAAGCGCAAGGAATAGAGGCCTTGATTAGCTTAATGTCGAAAAGAATGTATAACCGCATAAAACAAAAGGAGAGGTACTTTGAAAAATATTAGGGAAGCAACAAAAGAGGAAATGATAGAGATTTATGAGATGGGCTATGATGTTTGGGGAGATAATCTCCCTCATCGTATATGAACTAAATCTGTCTGAAGAAAATGATATTGACTCCATATCACTTGAGATCCCCGATTACTTGTAAAGCACATTCTTATTGAAGTGAAGAGACACGAAAAAGGGAGGTTATGAACGTGCATAAGAAGAAGTATTTTATTCTAGTGCTACCAACGATAATAATTGGGCTATTTTTATTTTACTTTCTTCCAGCAAACCAGAGACCCTATATTTTATTAGTTCCTAGTGCATTTTGGTTGATATATTATATTTGGATATATATTGAAAGAAAACAAAAGAAATAATATTGAACTAACTGGTAGTATCACTGGCTTTTTACTTTTCAAGATGGCTTGAACTAGCTTATCTGTTAAGAATGGATGAATGTAAATAATACATATGGAGGTAATTAAGTTTGAAAACTCACTACTATCTCAGTTGGTTTAATGATTTTTTTCCAGAGAAGCTGGTCCAATGTTTGCATGAGGATATAAAAGACAGAAAATCGCTTGTTATGATTAGCGCTGATCCGTCTGGTTATACAGCTGAGCAAATTAACTTTGATGATGTTTCTGAATGGACATGGTTGAATCAGGCTAACATTATTTTTAATGAATATCATTTCATTGATTACCGCATGCAGAAGGAAGATGCCCAGCGATTAATTCAAAATGCTTCTGTCATTTTTTTATGCGGTGGAGATCCTGTTTTGCAGAACGATTTTTTGGCGGATTATGAATTATCGGATGTTATTAAGAACAGCAATGCCGTTATAATGGGTGCCAGCGCCGGTGCGATAAATATGGCTGCAAAATGGTTAAGCTTGAACAACATTTATGAAGTTGAAAAAAGTACTCTTTATGATGGTATTGGCTTTGATCATTTTGCCTATGAATCTCATTCTAAACGCGACTACGCCACGTTTGTTCAAGGCTACCTGTTCCCCTTGTCTGAAGAGATTGATGTTTATGCGGCAGAACAGGAGAGCGCTATACGTGTAAAGGACGGCAAAATAGAAATAATGGGTCCTGTATATTTAGTTTCCACCTCAAAGATTCAGAAATTGGTTGAGACGCTCTAATTAGGGTGAGTGGCTGTGACCTAACAGAATTAATTCCTTTTGATGTATAACTAGCTGCTCATTTTATTGAACTAACGGGACAATGTTTTGTGATTTATTCCCAATCACGCACAACAAAATCGGAACAAGCGTCGTCTATACTAAAGAATGGAAAATAGTCTCTGAGGAGCGTGGACAACAGGTGCTTAAAAAGATGGCTCTTACCCTTCTATTTACGACGATGGTATTCAGTACAAACGTGGCGGAGCAATCGCAGGCTGCCAGTGAGACCGCTATGCAGGCGCAGACAGGCGATCAACTGTATCCGATTGAAGTTAATGGAAAATACGGTTTCATCAACGGCAAAGGCAAGGAGGTCATTGAGGCGGTATACGACGGATACGGGTATTCAGGAGTATCCGGAGGGACGGTGTATGTCGAGGACCATGCGGCTAAAAAGCAATATTATTTCAGTTCAGCAGGCAGCGAGCTGTTCGAATACAAGCTGAGAGATGCCGGCATTCTTTATAATGACCGTGCGCTGTATGCGACGCAGGTTCAGAACGCTGACGGAACTAAGGCGACACGGTACGGATATATAGACAGCCATGGCAAGGTGAGCATACAGCCCATCTACGCCCGGGCGTTTAATTTCTCCGAAGGTCTGGCTCGGGTCAATGTGGGCAAAGCATCGGGGTACATCAACACGAAGGGCGAGTTGGTCATTCCGTACCGGTATAGCTCGACGTCCGATTTCTCCGAAGGTCTGGCGAGCGTAGTGCTTGCATTCGGCGGCAAATACGGCTATATCGACACCACCGGCAAGCTCCGCGTTACGCCCCGGTATGATTACGCCACACCGTTTTCAAACGGGGCGGCAGTAGTTTACGTGAACGGAAAATACGGGTACATCGACAAAAACGGCAATTACCTGCTAAAACCGCAGTTCAGCATGGCGCAGCCGTTCTCGGAAGGACTGGCTTTTGTCGAGCGTAATGGAGTCACCTTCTACATCAACAAGAAGGGCACCAAAGTCATCCAGGGCTTTACAGCCGGAGGTTTGTTCAAGGGCGGCCTGGCTCCGGCCAGCCAGGGGCAGAGGTACGGCTATATCAATACATCCGGCCGCTTTGTGATCAAGTCGCAATTCTATTGGGCCGACGCTTTTAACGGCGAATTGGCGGTGATCAGCTTGCTCGATCCGAATTCGCGTGAGGAAATCAGAGGGTACATGAACCGCAGCGGAGCGATCGTCTGGCCGCCGGCTTCCGAACTTCCGTACGGAGTGACAAAACTACAGTAAGGCAGAACAACCGGACTTCATGGATTGTATCGTATAGCTAATGAAATTATCGAAACAAATGGATGATAGCATCAATAGGATGTACAGGTGGGTATTCGGGAAAGAGAAGGGGATATTCACCATATTCTCTGGATAGAAGTAAAAAAAATTAAGAGAGACAGTTAAAAAGAGGGTACAGGCATGTTACGTCTGTACCCTCTTTTTTCGTTCAAGCAACGCTATCTCAGTTTAGCAAAATAAGGCTTAACCGAGCTCTATTACAGAGTGGGTTGCCATTTTTCCGGAATATGCACAAAGTGATCTTCCTGTTTACGGATATGACCGAAGCCAGGGAAATCAAGGTGCATACCGGAAACAAGGAGTTTTTCCGTAGCGGCGAATTCCAAAATGCGTTTTCTTGTTTCAACGCCCAGCTCAGGCAAAACATCCATGATAATTTTTTCTTCGGGTCTTAGCAACTGGATAGCTGCATTATGCAGAATGTCCCCCCAGATGAGCAGCTTCTCCCCACTCGATTCTATGAGATAAGCGGTATGACCAGGCGTATGGCCTGGTGCTTCAAACAATAGCCTGAATACCGAAAACAGGTTCTTTGTCAGCGTTAGTAAAAGTGCGGATCTGCCCTTGGTAAGGTGCAAACGCATCTTGTGCCATTTTAAAATTAGCGGATTCGATTTCATCTAATCTTTTCCTTTATCCTCTACTAACTCGTAGTAAGGCCACAATGGAAGCGTGGAATTGCCATCGGAAACGACGGTAACGGCGACCTCACCGATCTTTTTATGATAAACGGCAGGCACTTGAGTAAGTGGTTGATTATTGTGGGTCATGTTGTTTCCCTCCATTTCACTATTATAAAACGATCACTTGTTGTTAACACGACAGTTGTTTATAATTGATAATTGCAGAAGTAACATTTAGGGAGGAGAAGGGTTAGATGCCAAGCACACAAATTAATCATTCTGATCCTCGTGTGATTAGAACACGCCAGCTCATCGTAGAAGCATTTGACCATTTACTGCACAAACGTGACTTTCATTCCATAACAGTTAGTGATATTTCGAAACAGGCAACGATCAATAGAGCTACTTTTTATGCACATTTCACTGATAAATACGCGCTCATTGATCGGTTTTTATCAAGTACCTTTATGGATTTTGTATATAGAAGAGTCGATCCCAATGCTGAGTTCTCAGAAGAGACAATGAAAAATTTAGTTATCTCTTTATGCGAGTATCACGAGGCTTCGAATAAACGTTGTATGAAGAATTATGATACCGTTGCTTCTCTAGTAGAGAAAAATGTGAAGAATCAATTAGAAGATTTTATTTTACAGTTGATGGTCAAAGATTGTACGGATACGGATCAAGAAACATTGGAAATAGCGGCGAACATGCTGACCTGGTCCATATATGGGACTACGTATCGTTGGAATCTTAAGCGAAAGCCCGTGTTGCCAGAGGATTTTGCTGTGAAAATATTACCTATTTTGAAGGGCTATATCGAATGAGAACTGTGAGTACTTTTCCAGGTGATGATGAACAAAAAAAGTGTATCCTTCCGTAATGGAGAGGCTACACTTTTTATTTGCGTTTATATGTTATCCTTTGTTTTTATCTTGCAACATCTTTTCCATAGCTTGTATGACCGTAGTATTCGGCTCTGTATACTCATACGCATACGCTTCAGGATGGTTCGTCTTGTACACTACCCGGTTTAACATACGAGGCACCATATCTTGATAGTATGACGTTGCATGACACGGGCCCAATACATCCGCCGCATCAGCTCCAGGAATGATCCGGGCAACATGACCTAAGACGGCTTCAATCTGCTCATCTGTAAAATTCTTTTTGATCAAATCCAAGAGGGTAGAGTATGTTGATTTAAATGCAGAGGCGAAATGACGCTTCCCATCCGCAGCGGCCGATTTCATCAACGCAATATTCATTGCTGCTGCGTCGCGCACATCAACCCCATACAGCTGAGAATCGGCCATAGCTCTATCGCCGTGAAGCATGGCATAAATCATATCATTGTGCCAAGGTACAAAGCTTGGTCCCATAACATGCGTGGGGTGGATCGTAGTCAGGCTTATGTTTGTTGTATTTTCAGGGGAGTGGATAAACGACCAGGCTGCTTTTTCTTCCATCGTTTTTGAGACCATGTGGAGGTCGAACAAGCCTTCTCTGTCTTCATTTGTCCAGTCATCTTCTGTAAATATCGTTTTGTCTGCATTTTCGTTGGCGTAAGCAATCGTTGACTCTGCGCTGGTGTGCACGATCTTTTTGACAGTGCCTGTATCAACAGCCATTTGTAAGAGCATGCGGATGCCTTTTTCCTTCGTTCGGCCTCTATCTTTAAACGTTCTGTCGTTTGGATTATAGGCACTCCCCTGATTAAAAACCCACTTGGCCCCATTTAATACTTCATGCCAATTTTCTGTTTCACCCAGGTTGGCTTTGTAAAAGTTCACGTTTGGCAACATCGATTGAAGCTGCCGAGCTTTTGCTTCATTTCGGTACGTTCCGACAATCTGCGTATAACCCATATCTGTTAACTTCTTGGCAACCCATGCGCCGATGTAACCTGTTACCCCAATAATGACAATCTTATCGTTTAGTTCCATTCTTTCGCATCCCCTCTCAACAAAATTGAATGCCGTTAATATTTCCTGAACATTGTGACTGTATTTCTCCAATGTAATGTTAAGGCTTAAAGTCGACTTTAAGTCAAATTATATTTTTTTATATATAGAAGATGAGCTTTAGATATAAACGTAAGACTCGGCGTCATTCCGGTGAAGTTTGGACTTTCGGTCGCTGTTGTCCCCGGATTTCTTATATATAACCGCCTATAGCGGTTGAAATCCGGTGGCAAAGGCGAACGCATCCGCTCCTACAGTTCCAATCTTCCCCTTCATTCCTTCTCTTCTTTTGTTTTTTCTTTTGTTCATCTTATATAGTCAACAAAATATTGAGCAGCAGATAATAAACCAGAACTTAACCTTAATTTCTGGTTTGCAGAAAATAACATTGACTTAAAGTCCACTTCAAGGGTTATGATGGTGCACTGGCAAGAGCCAATAAAGGGTGTAAGCGAAATATTCAGGAGGTTCAAGATGAGCACGAAAAACGAGATTATTTTAGGGTATGGAGAATGGATCCATTTTGCAGAAAATCTTAATAAGTATGAAGAACAGTCATGGTTAACGCCCCTGGGTCCGGATAAGTGGACTGTGAAGGAGGTCGTCGGCCATATTGTACTGTGGGACAAGTATATTCATGACGAGGTTACTCGCGCCATTTTGCATAATAGTCCATTAGGATTATCCGATGGTGAGGAGATCCAGGAATTCAATCGAAAAGCCGGGGAATGGGCTTTAAGCAAAACAAAGGATGAAATTCTTGTTGATTTAATCTCCTCAAGAGAAGCTGTATTGGAAGATCTTCGGGCAATCCCAGAAGAAGCTTTCACCACTGTATACAATGATGTAGATGGAAATCCTTTTGTGCTAAAAGATTTTATTGTTGAAATGACTCGTCATGATCATCATCACATGGGACAAGTAGAAAGAGTTTTGTAAAACCGAGGGGCAAAATATTTTAGATCTCAGAATGAATGTAGCGGTACAAACATTCTCATGGTCAGTGGCAAGGTCTTTAAATTACTACTAAGTAATTTGAAGACCTTGTTTTTATACATTAAGATGTACATAGTAATACTGTACTGATATAGATTAAGTATCTCAATACGCTATAATAAGTTTAATGTAAGGACAGGAGAGAGAAACATGGAAGCAGAAAAATGGCCAAGAGTCGGTGTAGGAGCCGTTATAAGAGATGAGAACAATCGCCTCTTACTAGTTTTACGTAAAAAACCGCCTGAAGCCGGGCATTGGAGTTTACCCGGTGGCAAAGTCGATTATATGGAGACAATAGAAAACGCGGTAATACGTGAAATCCATGAAGAGTTAGGGATCGAAATCGAAATTGAACGATTACTGTGCGTGACGAATCACATAATTCCATCGGAAGATGTTCACTATGTAGCTCCAACATTTTTGGCTAATATCGTCTCTGGGGATATACACAATCAAGAACCCCACGCGTTAGAGAAAGTTCAGTGGTTTCCTATGCAGGATCTTCCAAATAAGATTACAATGACCACAGATTATGCGCTAAAACAGTTGAACAGCGGCATTAATTTGGAATAGAATAAGAATCGGCATTGCTAATCCCCATAGTCTATCCTTAAGCGGGTCCCGAGAGAGAGAGGCATGACTAGAAAGAGAGGTTGAACAATACATATGGAAGCAGATGATCCCAAGCAAATAGTTCTACAGGTTGGCGGTAGCCTCAAAAAACTTCGTAAAGAGAAGCGCTTGAGTCTGGAGGAGCTATCCGAAATATCCGGGGTGAGTAAGCTGACCCTTGGAAATATAGAACGGGGTGATACCAATCCAACCCTTGGACTGCTATGGAAAATATCCAAAAGCCTCTCGATTCCGCTCATGTCTTTGTTCTCAACAGAGAATAAATCGCAAATATCCCGAGCTGGAAAAGGCTTAAGGATTACAGGTGAACAGAAAACCTGGATTATGGAGCCCATTTTTCAGAACACGAGTAATGAAATTGAGATGTGCCGGGCCTATCTGCAGCCGCATAGCTCCTACTTTCCGGAACCGCATCACCAATACTCAACAGAAATTGTCACCGTTATGTCCGGGAGCATTACCATTCACGTAAATGAAGAAGCGCATCACCTAAATCAATATGATTCCATCAGCTTTAATGCAGAAGGTAAGCACTCCTATGTTAATCACTCGGATGATGAAGCAGTTCTTCATATTATTTTAAAATACAAGCTGTAGTCTTCAGGGGCTGTGACTTTCTAATAAGAACCACAATGACCTTCTATCTATTTGAAGATAGAGGGTTTTTGGTATGCTGAATTTTATTTAAAATATATTATAGTTTACTTTAATTTATTATAAGTATATTATAATGTATGTGGTTCTTTAGATTACAGAATCTAGCCAACAATACATTAGGAGGGTTACAGCATGGCTTTATCGAATGAGCTTCATGAAAGACTGAATAGAGAATCAAGTCTAACTGCCCGGCGCGCAGCGGGGTTGACCTTGATTATAGGAATTATTTTTATCGCAGCGAATCTGCGGACTCCACTGAGTTCGGTAGGTCCCCTCGTAGGACTTATACGCAGCAGTACACAGATTTCCAATACAATGGCAGGGATGATTACGACATTACCTTTGCTTGCGTTTGCTTTATTTTCAACATGGGTTCCCCGGTTAGGTCGTAAATTTGGCGTGGAACGGCTGATTATGGCCGCTGTGATTTGCCTTACATTTGGTATTGTATTAAGGTCTGTTCCTGGGGTGATCACTTTATATGCGGGAACTATTGTGCTTGGCCTGGCTATTGCTGTGTGCAATGTAATGCTGCCCAGTCTGATCAAACATGAATTTCCATCGCGGCTAGGGATGATGACAGGTGTATATTCCATTTCGATGAATTTGATGAGTGCCATCGCTTCCGGAATCAGTATCCCGCTTGCCGTTAATGCAGGACTTGGGTGGAGGGGCGCACTTGGGATTTGGGGCGTTCTGAGCTTTATCTCGATTGTCATGTGGTTGCCACAATGGAAACGGAAGGGAAAAGAAAACGGGGCAAGTACGAATCAAAATAATACGGTGGCTGGTGAACAGACCAGCTTGTGGCGTTCTGGATTGGCCTGGCAAGTGACCTTGTATATGGGTTTGCAATCTATGGTGTTCTATGTGGTGATCGCCTGGCTGCCAGAGATTCTGCTGCAGCAGGGCATTGGCTCGGGCCAATCCGGCTGGTTGTTATCGATTCTGCAATTGGCGATGCTTCCCTTTACTTTTATTGTACCAGTTATGGCAGGACGAATGTCTAATCAGCGTCCGCTTATTATAATGGCGTTTATTTTTATAATGTCTGGCATTCTCGGTCTGCTCTATGGAAGCGTGCATTTAATTGCGTTATGGGTCATCTTGGTGGGAATTGGTGCTAGCTTCGCTTTTGGGTTGGCGATGATGTTTTTTGGACTGCGTAGTAAGGATGCCCATCAGGCGGCAGAATTGTCTGGTATGGCTCAATCCGTCGGTTATTTGCTGGCAGCAGCCGGTCCGATTCTCTTCGGTTACTTGCATGATGTGACACATAGCTGGACTACGCCGCTTCTGATTCTGGTTGCAGCAACCGTGCTACTTCTGATTTTTGGTCTGGGTGCAGCAAGAGACCGGAAAATTAGTTCCTAGAATCCCCTTGACGAATAGACAGCTCATTATTATAATTCAAATAATTTATTGAATATGATAAAGGGGGAGCAAGATGACTCCAGAGCCGTCGGCAAGAGCGTTTAAGGATGAGTTATATGGACAATTTGCTCGTATTGGGAAATGCCTGTCTAGTGATAAACGCTTGGAACTGCTGCATTTATTATCTCAGGGTCCCAAATCTGTAGAGAAGCTGGCCAAAGGAACAGAGATGAGCGTAGCGAATGTTTCGCGCCATCTTCAAGTGTTATTAGATGCCAGGCTGGTGAAATTTAGTAAACAGGGGACGTATGTCATTTATACATTGGAAAATCCTGAGATTTTAGGCTTTTTAAACTCCTTATGGCGTTTATCCGAAAGTCAGCTGGCAGAAGTTACGCGTATCAAAACGAATTTTATGAACAGCTTTGAGGAAATACAGACACTCTCACTGCATGAGGTATTAAATAAGGTCGAAGACGGGAGTATCATTCTTCTCGATGTACGTCCGGCAGAAGAGTTTGAAGCGGGTCATATTCCCGGGGCGATTTCCGTACCGATGGAGGAATTGGATACTTATCTTCAAGGTCTTTCCAAGGATACCCGGATTGCGGCATACTGCCGGGGACCTTATTGCATTTTTTCAACTCAGGCTGTGGAAAAAATGCAGCAGGAGGGATTTACAGCATTTCGTATAGAAGAGGGAGTATATGAATGGGGGCAAACCCAGTAAATTCATGTACCTCTCTTAGTTTGATTTATAGGTGGATGATGTACTAATCTTGCAGAAGACAAGTGAATGTGGGGTGGGGAAATTGCAAATTCATTGCTTGCAGCATGTCCCGTTCGAATCGCCGGAGCACATTGCCGTTTGGGCCAGGCATAAGGGGCACCAGCTTAAGACCACGTTAATGTACGAAGAAGATCAGAGCCTGCCTGAGCATGATGAATATGATATGCTTGTTGTTTTGGGTGGCCCCATGGGAGTGTATGACGAGGAGAATATTCCTTGGCTGGGTCTAGAAAAACAGTACATAAACCAGGCTATCCAAACTGGAAAGCTAGTGCTAGGTATCTGTTTGGGAGCTCAACTCATTGCTGAGCAAATTGGGGGAGTTGTGGAGAAGAACCCTTGGAGGGAGATTGGATGGTTCCCGGTAGAACTGACCGATGCAGCCCAATACTCGGTATTTTTCCAAACGTTCCCGCAGCAGTTTACACCATTTCATTGGCATGGGGATACCTTCCGTTTGCCGGCAGAAGCGAAGACGTTGGCGTTTAGCGCAGGGTGTGGTAACCAAGCCTTCGAATATAATGGTCATGTCGTTGGCTTGCAATTTCATTTGGAATCTAACGAAGACAGTATCCGTACAATTATAGAGCATAGCGAGGACGAAATGGAGCAGGGGAAATATGTTCAGACACCAGCGGAAATGCTGGGACAACCCAATCTAGTTGACCAGTCCAATGAGCTGCTGTACACGCTGCTGGGATTAATGGAAGAGAAGTTCCAATCGGCTGCTGAGCAGTAAAATAGAGGTGGAGCGCAAGGATGATCAATCCCTGTGCTCCACCTTTTTTGCCTTTAGTCGTCCCGGCCCAAGCCGCAGACAAGATCGGGACCCCCACTATATTTCGGTTTAAAAGCTTGGCGAGCGTAGAAGCGATGTCATTAGGCGAATACGCCGCGGGTCCTTGCAGTTCAAGGTAGCGGGTGCCTTCCCAAGTCTGCTGAAGGGATCGATAACTGACTTAATTTCTGCTCTAAAATATGCAATGAACCAATAATACTAAGACCTTGAGGATGTTGTGCGCCCACAGAAGATAAAGCAACAAATTTCTGGGGAGCGGCTGCTTCCAGCGCCAACCGAATAGCTTTAACCACTTCTTTTGTTTCAGGAAAACCCTCTTCCGGATAAAAGTAAGGAGGATTCATCACAAAATCAGCCTCTGCTCCGGTAAAAGCGACTTGCAGAGCTGCCGAATCACGGTAGTCCGCAGTAACCACTTCCGCGCCTCGTTCTTTCCATACGCTTGCCTTTTGTTCATCGCGAACAACAACTCTAACACTCTTGCCTTCTGCAAGAAGCGATGCGTAAAAAAAGACTTGCATTTTATCCAAAAAAGGCGTATAGTCTTACTTACCGGTGATTGAGATCACCACTAAATAATATGCGGTCGTGGCGGAATTGGCAGACGCGCACGGTTCAGGTCCGTGTGGTAGTAATACTGTGGAGGTTCGAGTCCTCTCGACCGCATCATCGTTAGTAAACAATGAGCTCTTGAATTGTCCTTGTGACGATTCGAGAGCTTTTTGTTTTAACCGAACCGAAGACAACCGTTCTTTCTTTGTGTAAAAAGAGAGAGCGGTTGTTTTTTTTGATTTACATTTTTTTAATGAAGTGTTGATTCTGTGCTGATATTTCTCCTTTAAAGTTGTGACATGTTCTTTTATTTGTTGTGAATTTGTGAGATTTAATAGAAAAACACACAGAAACGGTCATGGACAAAAGGAGCTACCTATGAAGCGAATCGCAATAGACATTGATGAAGTCATGGCAGATACAGCAATCTCACATCTCGAGCTGTTTAATCTGGAGCACGGTGATAATGTGACACTGGAAGAACTGCAAGGAACCACCCTTGTCAACATTCGTCCGGAGCGTCGCGAAGAAATTGAGAGCTACTATGAATCCGAGCAATTCTTTCGCCAGTTGAGTGTCATACCGGACAGTCAGGAGGTTATTCGGGAATTACAGAAACATTACGAGATTTTTATTGCCACAGCGGCGATGGAAGTTCCTGCGTCGTTCCGGGCGAAATATGAATGGCTTAAGGAGCATTTTTCCTTCATATCTGACAATCATATTGTATTTTGCGGAGATAAGAGCATTATTCATGCCGACTATCTAATCGATGATAATGTAAAACAATTGAACCGGTTCCAGGGGACAGGCATTCTCTACAGTGCTGCTCACAATATTTTTGAAACGGGATATACCCGGGTGAATAACTGGCTTGAGGTACAAGAACTGTTGCTTGGAGAACGAGCAGAGGTGAGCCGGTGACGAGACATGGACGATCCTTGGGAACGAAACGGCGGGAAAGTCCAGTGGAGCCGCTTGCTCACTGGCGGTTTACTCCTGATGGAGTTGAGCATGGGAGTCTGCTGAAGGGGAATCTTGTTCTGCGGGACTATAGCGGTAAAGGAAATAGATTATTACTTACCTCTGTAAACCTGGTGCCAGGGCACACCGTTACAGCCTCTGACCTTTTAACCTGGGAAACAGAAGAAGGGGAAGAAGGGTTGGCTTTTCACAATGATCGCCTTCCGAAGGGCTCCGGTTATTATTTCTGGACCGAGCAAGAGGCTCCACTGAATAAGGAAAGCCTGTTACAAGGCTTTACGATCGAAGCGATTATTCGTCTTCCCGATCCTTTCGATGAAGTTCGCCACAGCTGGATGGGTGTATTGACCCGCCAGGGACAGGGAGGAGAACTTGGACGAAGCGGTGAGCGTGAGCTCCTGTCCTCTCTATCCGTATCCAACTGCAAGGAGATACAGTGGGTCAGCCATCCGGAGAATTTACACACCTCGACAACGAACTGGACGCGCCAGTTGGAGGCGGGAGGCTGGTATCATGTGGTGATTGCCAACGATACGCGCCGTACCCTGTTATTTGTGAACGGAATCTGTGATTATAACAGCCCTTTGGAGGGCATTTACGGAGTCGCTGCGGCCAAGGGAAGAGGCTGGAATGTGGGCGCTTCCGAATGGGCTGGAGGAATCGATACCCTATTTACGGGGACGATTAGGGAGATTCGTGTTACTGGAGAAGCGCTCCACCCGGACGACTGGCTCTGTAAGATGGAGGCAGAGCAAGTGCTGGAAGGAAGCTTTGAGGGAGAGCCTGAGCTGCAGCGCGAAGAGAATTATCATTTTGTCTTTATTCCCGATCCTCAAATGCAAACCTATTTGAACCCGGAGATGCTTGAGGCTCAAACTGCCTGGATTGTTAAGCATGAGGAGCACTTGCAGCTGGCTATGACCGCCTTTGTCGGGGATCTGGTACACCGGAGTGAGGTCGAAGTCGAATGGGAGCGTGCCTCGGCTGCCGTTGCCATGCTTGATCAAGGCAAGGTGCCTTACATGATGACAGCTGGCAATCACGATTACGATGAGCATCATACGTATCTACACTATTTTGGTCCTGAACGATTTCAGGATAAAAGCTACTACCGTGGTGCTTCACCCTCTCGTTACAGTTCTTATGGGTTGAAGCCGGCGGGAAGCTACACCTACTTATGGCTGATGGTTGATATGGAACATCTAGAGAAGGACATGGACTGGTGCCGGGACATTCTCGAAAGTCATCGGAATTATCCAACCATCCTTGTCTCGCACGATATTATGTATACGACCCGGCATCGGGCCATGAATCTCCCTGAACTATCAGAGAATGGTGTCTTAATCTGGAAGGAGCTCGTACATCCCTACGATCAGGTGTTCATGACCGTGAACGGTCACTTTAACGGTAATGTGCATCAGGTGCGTAAGAATGCCAGTGGACAAGAGGTCATTCAGATCCTCGTCAATTACCAGGATCGTTATAGAGGGGGAAATGGTTGGCTGCGGCTTGCTGAATTTGATGAGGTGGATAACAGGATCAGATTCAGAAGCTTCTCGCCGTGGGTAGCATCGCTGGGAGTTTATGAGACTTTAGAGTACCCGGATTACCGGTTTCTAACCGGACGGTATGACGAATTTGAGTGGGCACTTCCATTCAAGACAAGATTTGCATTTGCAGCACAGTAGTAAGGGGTACAGGAGAGGGGAATAGAAACAGATGTCATTGTTGGCCGAGGAACGAAGAGACTTCATTCTCGAACAAATCGATGCTCATGGCAAAGTAAGGGTAACAGTGCTGGCTGAGCAGCTTAAAGTATCACAAGAGACTGTACGCCGGGACCTGTTCCAGCTGGAGGAAGAGGGGAAGCTGAAACGGGTCTATGGTGGAGGTGTCAAGACACAGTATGAAGGCGGGGAGCCGCCGTACCAACAGCGCAGCATAATGAATTATGAGGCGAAACAGATCATCGGGGGCAGGGCGGCAGAGCTGGTCCAAGATGGAGATACCATCTTTATGGATACAGGAACCACCATTTATGAAATGGCTAAGGCCTTGAAAGGTAAAAAGCAAATTACCGTCATTACGAATTCATTAACTGTGGCTAACCAGCTGTGCGAATCGATCGCTAAGGGACTCGTACATGGCCGAGCTATCTTGCTGGGCGGAGAACTCTCACCTTTTCAACGCTCCGTAAGCGGGTATCTGTGTCAGGAAATGCTTAAAAATTTCTATGTGGATCATGCTTTTATCTCCATAGGCGGGATTTCCATCGATACTGGAATTAGCGATTATGACTTAAACGATTCTGTGATTTCTAGAATGGTAATGAATAGCGCCAAAGAAATCATTGTACTGGCGGATCACAGCAAGGTAGGTATTCAGGCTAGTTGTCATTTAGCTTCGCTTGAGAAAATCGACGTAATCGTAAGTGACAAAGTTTATCCTTCGCTTTGGGAGGCAGAATTGGAGCGTCAAGGCATTACTTGGATCAGCGCTGATCATTCTGAATGAAGAAGCGCCTGTAAGGAGGAGAATGAACCATGAATATGAAACTATCGGCTGCTCCTATGAAAAGAAAGAGTACAGAGAGAGCTGCCGGCAGCAGGCCCCGGATCTGGAATCGATTGATTGGCCATTATCAGCTTTATCTGATGCTATTGCCTTGTATCGCATTTTTCATTATTTTCTCTTATATTCCTATGGGCGGAGTGGTTCTGGCCTTCAAAGACTATCAGTTCAACAAGGGAATATTCGGAAGTCCATGGGTTGGGTTCACATATTTTGAGATGTTCTTTGAAGATCCGTTTAGTCTGCAAATTATTAAGAATACAATCATTATCAGTCTAATGAAGGTTTTTCTGGCCCTGCCATTCCCGATATTGCTCGCTGTGATGCTCAATGAAATCAAGAGGAAAAGACTGCTGCATGTGTTTCAGGGCATCGCTTATCTGCCTCATTTTCTGTCCTGGGTTATCGTAATCGGCCTGGTACAGCGGATTCTTTCACCCGACACCGGCCTGGTTAATCAGGTGATTTCTTGGTTTGGCGGTGACGGGAGCACCTTCTTTTTAATGAAGGAGAATGCGTTCTATCCGGTCATGTTCTGGAGTTATATCTGGAAGGACATTGGCTGGAGCTCGATCATTTATTTTGCAGCTATTGTGGGGATTAATCCGGCCTTGTATGAAGCCGCAAAAATCGATGGCGCAGGAAGATTTCAACAGATGTGGCGTATTACGCTGCCTGGCATCCGTCCTACCATCATGATAATTTTCATTCTATCTCTAGGTAATATCTTATCGGCAGGATTTGATCAGATTTATCTGCTGAGAACACCGGGCAACATGAATCTTTCAGAAATTCTCGATACGTACCTCATTCATATGGGACTCGAGAGCGGGCAGTTTGGATTCGGCACAGCTCTGGGTCTAATGCAAGGCTTTATCGGTCTGATTTTAGTACTAGTCGTCAATCGGATATCCCGTAAATGGTTCGAAACTTCATTATGGTGAGCTGGCGGACGTTGCAGTTTGGCCTTTCACAATAGAAAAGCTAGGGAGAGGGAGAAATCAACCATGATTAAGAAAAGTTACTCCAATTTGCTTCTGCTTCTACTGGTATTTGGAATGGTGTTAACGGCATGCGGAGGGAATGACGCTCAGAGTAGTTCTAATTCTGATACTGATTCGGCCAAGAAAGCCGGAAAGCCTGCAACCTGGATCGCGGACCGTACAATCAAAGGCTTAATCTTCATGGGCAGCGATGTAACAGAAGAGATGAATCCCGACATTATGAAGAAGCTCAAGGAGATGACAGGTATTGACTTGCAGCTCCAGGCTGTAGGCTTCGACGACTCTACGAAAGCACTGGCAGCCGGGCTGGCTTCAGGCGATCTGCCGGATTTTATCGGTTATTATCTGAATGATAGCGGCCGTCCGGAGATGGGGCTTATCAACAAGGCTGCTTCGGAGGATATGTTTTATGATGTCGCTCCAATGCTGAAAAATACAAAGGTATACAGCAAATATCTTGAAGATAACTATCTTCCTATTGATACGAAGTATGGTGTGATGTTCCGGCCTGAATATAACGGTGCTGCTTATAGTGTGCACATCAATATTCCAAGAGAAGGCGGATATGGGGTCAGGAAATACATCTCGGGACCGTATATCCGTAAAGATATTGCCGATGCCCTTGGTGTAGACCCGCGTAAAATTACAACCTCTGAGCAGCTTTATGAATTGGCTGAGAAAATTAAGGCAGGCGGGTTCAAAGATAAGAACGGTAAGGCTGTGTTTCCGATCGGACCTGTCCTTTGGGGAGGCTCTGACCGACAAGGGCTATATAATGACCTTGTATGGACAGGCTTTAACGGTGAAGGCTTCAAGCGCGACGCTAGCGGTAAAATCTTGCATGAGAGTCAAACAGACTATGGTCTAAAGCGCGTAGAATTTGTGCAGAAGCTGCTAAAAGAAGGGTTGATGCATCCGGAGTATTACACAATGGAAGAGACCCGTGTAAAAGAAGGCGTGCTTAATGATTCCTTCGCGATTGTGGGGGAAATGCATAATTACGTTGACGAAGACAAGGATGGCCGGTATGTTCCACTGGGTCCGTTGAACTCGGTAGATGGTCCTTATCAGATGGATCTGACCTATAAAAGCGGATACGGTGCATGGTCCATTCCTAAATCCACCAAAAATCCGGAAGATATTGTGAAGCTGGCTGATTTCCTTGCTACTCGTGAAGGTAAGCTGCTCTGGAATTATGGACTTGAGGGCCGGGATTATGATTTGAATTCCCAAGGAAATCCGGTACCAAAGAAACAAGTGCTTGATCTGCTGCAAAAAGACCCGGTTAGTGCAAAGAAGCTTGGCTTTTCAGGGGTCGGTAACGGTTGGGGCTGGTTTCTTGGGGGTATAGATGTGAATGATCTCAAGGATTTTGGTGAGGCAACCTATGGCGCCAATGAGACTCCAGACCAAGATAAAGTACCACTTGAACTCGCTAAATACTGGGGATATGACGAAAAAAGGAGTCAAGCGAAAGTGAAAGACGGCTATTCAGCACTTGCCTTCCTGGGAGAGTTCAGCAAAGGGAATCAATTGAGCATGGCGCTCGACAAGTACAAGGAGAGTGTGGTTCGAGCCTATTATGCTAAGGACATGACAGAGGCCAAGACGATACTGGATGCTGCGGCGAAGCAGCTTCAGATTGCAGGGCTTGATGATTACATCAAACTGCTGGAGGAAAAAAGTAAGGACCCTAAAACTCAGCTGCTCTTTTAATTCTGTATGACAACGGGGGATACATGGCATGAAGAAAGCTTCGATGTTTTCTGCAGGTATGGAAAAGACAGTAGATGTGATGAATTATGGATTATTGATATTGTTGAGTCTTAGTATCCTATTGCCGCTTATGAATGTACTTGCGCTAGCCTTCAACGTGGGATCTGATGCGGCAAAGGGAGGCATTTATTTCTGGCCAAGAGAGTTTACACTAGAGAACTTCCGTGAAGTATTCAACCAATCCAATATTCTGAATGGGTTTATGATTTCTATCTTTCGTACGGTCGTAGGTACCTTTCTGAGCGTGATATTGACATCTATGGCCGCTTACGCGCTTAAGAGCCGCACTCTCCCGGGGCACAAGCAGCTGACCTTCCTGATTTTTTTCACGATGCTGTTTAGCGGCGGAATCATCCCTTATTATATTGTGCTCAAGAATCTTTCGCTCACGAATAGTATCTGGGTATACATTATTCCGGCATTGTACAGTGTGTGGAACATGTTGATTATGCGGTCATTTTTTCAGCAGACACCGGAAGGTCTGGAAGAAGCCGCACGAATCGACGGCTGCAGCGACTTTGGCATTTTCTTTCGGATTATTGTCCCGGTCAGCAAACCTGTTTTTGCCACCATTGCATTGTTTAATGCTGTAGAGCACTGGAATGATTGGTTTACAGGCGCCTTTTATGTCCGTGATTCCAATTTAAAGCCGCTTTCTACGGTACTGCAGGAGATGCTGACGAAACAGCAGGCGCTGGCAGATACCTTAATGAAAGCAAGCAATCCTGCACAATTGCAAATGATTGATAAGATCCAGGTTACTGGCACTTCCTTGAAGATGGCTACGATTATTATTGTAATTACACCCATTCTGATGATTTATCCGCTGCTGCAAAAGTATTTTGCCCAAGGCGTGATGATTGGTTCGATAAAAGAATAATGCTTGAAAGGTAGGAATTGAACTTTGCCGGATGAACGTAAAGATCGGCTGAAGAGTTATAGTCTGCTTTCTCTGACTTGGCCGATATTTCTGGAGAACCTGTTTGGAATGCTGCTTGGCATCGTGGATACGATGATGCTGAGCGGCTACTCCGATACAGCGGTTACGGCTGTGGGATTGGCCAATCAGGTGTTGACCATTGCCGGGATGTTCTTTGGATTTCTGACTGTAGGTACTGCTGTAGTGTTGAATCAATCGCTGGGTGCAGGCAGGCCTCAGGATGTGGAGAGGATAAGTGCGCTTTCTCTTACACTTAATGTAATTCTTGGCCTTCTCATAAGTATGACTTTGTTATTGTTTCCTGGTGTTTTTCTTAACGTGTTCAAATTATCAGGAGGGATCATGGAGCAAGGCAAGGTCTTTCTGTCGATCGTTGGCAGTTCGATGCTAATGGTTGCCATTAACATGACTTTAGGTACCATGCTCCGCTGCCGCGGTATCGTGAAGGAAATGATGCTGGTGTCCCTGGCCAGCAATGTTATCAATATTATCGGGGTGTATATTGTACTTAAACATCCCTTTGGTATGCCGGTTTTAGGTGTAGGAGGTGTAGCTGCTTCTACGTGGGTCTCAAGGTTGTTCGCATTGCTGGTATTGCTTATATTATGCAGTCGCAGCCTGCCTCATCGTGTCCGGCTGCTTCCACTAAAGAGCTTTCGGAAGGAAGATATCCGACTATTGTTTAAGCTGGGGCTTCCATCGGCAGGTGAACCTATATCGTATAATTTGTCACAGGGTGTGATTACCTATTTTATTTCCGTGCTAGGGGTAGCAGCGTTAACGACCAAGATCTATACACAGAATATAACATCTTTCGTTTTTGTGTTTTCAATGTCTATCGGCACGGCTACCCAGATCATTGTCGGTCATTTAATCGGCTCAAACCATAAGGAGGATGCCTACCGTTCAGGACTGCGAAGCTTAAAGACGGGGCTACTCGTGACAACGGCTGTCAGTATTTTGCTCTATTTTATCTCAAGTCCGTTGCTTGGATTGTTTACTTCAGACGCCGGGATTATTTCACTAGGCCGGGAATTATTCCTGCTATCCATTCTTCTGGAGCCGGCCAGAGCCTGCAATATGGTGCTGATCAGTTCCTTGAATGCGGCAGGAGATGTACGTTTTCCAGTTCTCATCGGGATCATTTCGATGTGGGGGATTAGTGTACCGATGGCATTTCTATTTGGTGTGGTGCTGCATTTTGGCTTGGCAGGTATCTGGCTTGCCTTTGCAATTGATGAGTGGATCAGGGCTTTAATGATGTTCTACCGATGGCGAAAGCAGGCCTGGAAGCGTCTGGTAATCGTCTCGCAAGAACAGCTAAATATGTAAAAAACCAAGAACCACATGCGAGCGTATGCTCGGTGTGGTTCTTGGTCCGTTGTTATTTTCGAACCGAAAGAATGAACTTCTCCAGCGGTCCTGTATCGGTAATAATCCCATTGCATTTATCGTTGTCCATACAGACGTATTGACCAACCGCAGAATAATTATCCGGCGAAGCGTTCGCAGGTTTGGTCTTGACCTAGAAGAAAGCAAGCTCTTGATGCCGGTTGCAGAACAGGCAATACCCGCTCTTATGTGTCGGCGTAATTCTTCCCTCAATCCCAATGAACTGCCCTTCGAATGGATATATAATGAATAATTTATTCGAAGCAATATCTACCCAACTCAGATACGTCACTAATCGAAAGTCGATGGATGAGAGATCAGGTACTTTTAGCTTCTTAGTCTTAGGGAACAACTTCTGAATTTGTTTTAGCGTAATCGTCGGATATGGTTCTAGGTAAGGCTCTAGTGCGCTGACATATCTCTGGAAATCATAGCCCGACTCCAAGGTCGAGATTTGTTCCAGCAACTGCTGAATGGTGTATTCATAGCTTCCAGCCCTTTATTTGTAATGGAAAATAATAAGGTGCAAAGCCCATTATTAGAAACGATAATGTTAAGTTTGGGCGATGAAATCTGTTCTATCGCACCTCACACAAAGTATCGCCCTAGTATTAGGCTTTGCACAATATTAAAAGCTTTTGATACTTCAGCAGTCACTATGGCGGTAATCACTAGCGCTGAATAGCCCGAGCAATGGGGAAGGCATCGTCCGAAGCATAGCATAACAAGAGGCTCGTAAACCTGCTTTTGCAGACGTTTACGAGCCTCTTTATGATTGTTATTCAAATGTATCGAACAAACTACGAACGGTAAGCTGCTCTTTAAAGGCTTCCAGTGTAAGCTGCTCTGACAGGCTATCTTTCAGGACGGTGACGGTTTTTGCGGCAGAAGCGGACAAGTCAAAGATGTTATCGCTCCAAAGGGAATCCGTATCACTTAAACTAAGCTCCACAAATTTGGCGAGCGACTCGCTCTTAACTTCAACGATAAACTGATCTTCTGTCTCGGTGACAGAGGTGCTGATCTGTGGGTCCAGGTAATTAAAATGCTTGGATTTTACGAAAAGCACAGTTCCTCCGCTGACCGATTGACCGTCTACGATATAGTCGAATTCCAGGTAGCTTTCTCTCAGCTTCTGTTTGGTGTCCAGTACAGAACCGAAATCCAGGCTTGCGATCTCCTGGGTGGAAAGAGCATCAACAGATACCGCCAGCTCACCGCTCTGAATGAGTTCGGAACGGGTGTTCAGGAGACGCCAGCTTAGGTGTCCTGTGGTTTCGTTCAAGGTTTCGTTGGTCACATGCAGCGAGACAGTGGTTCCTTCTTCGCACGCGGAGGCCAGTACCGGAGCGAAGAATCTTTTAGCCGCGTAATGACCTGCTTTCCATCTGCCGAAATAGTCCAGACTGGACCAGGAAGCTACCGGCCAGATGTCATTCAGCTGCCAATAAATAGCGCCCATACATCTTCCGCGGTTTCTTCTCCAGTGCTCGATCCCATTGCGCATGCCTTCCGCCTGTATAAGCTGGGAGACATACAGCAGGTTATCGAAATCTTTCGGATATTTAAAATATTCGCTGATATAGTACAGAATCTTCTCATTGCCGGTTCCGTTCTTCTGGTGAGACTCCATGACGTAGGAGAAGATATTCCGGTCTTCTGGCAGTGTGAACGACTCCACAGTTTTTAGTGACGGGAAGGATTGCAGACCAAACTCCGACATGAAGCGCGGGAAAAGAGTTCTGAATTCGGTGATCGGCTTGCGTCCGTGCCAGACATCCCAATAATGCATATCCCCAATGTTCTCGTTGTTCGGGTCATCGAAGTTACCCGTGGAGGAAGGGGATGACCGCCAGTAGAAGGTGTTTGGATCAAGCGATTTGGACAACTCCGGCAAATACTCTTCAAATTGCTTAAGATAGTCTTGTTTCAGCTTTTCGCCGTACCGTTCTCCCCAGCCCCAATATGCCCAGGCATATTCCAGCTCATTGTTGCCGCTCCACAGGCCGAGGGAGGCGTGGTGACGGATTCTTTTCATATTATCGATCGTTTCTAGCGTGATGCTGTCTTTGAACTCGTCGGTAAAATCGTAATTTCCACACGCATACATATGATCCTGCCACACAATCAAGCCATACTGGTCGCACAGATCATAGAAATAATCATCGGCATAATACCCGCCACCCCACACACGGATACAGTTGTAGTTAGCTTCCACACAGCTTTTAATCAATTTTTCTGTTTTTTCATAGTTGATCCGCCCGAAGACGTTATCTTCCGGGATATAGTTCGCGCCCATGGCGAAGATGCTTTTACCGTTGACTTCAAACTCGAAGGACTCGCCCCAAGTATCTTTGACTTGCTTGACAGTTAGCGTGCGAAGACCGATCGTAAGTGTTTTGTCATCAATGACTTTAGCACCGCTAGACAGTTCCACCTTTAAGGTATACAAAGGTTGACTGCCGAAATTGTTCGGCCACCAGATTTGCGGGTCGGTAATTGCCAGAGCCAGTGAGGTCTGAGAAAGGTTGACGGCGGACACCTGTTCGTACACTTGCCCATCCGGGGATTCCAGAACGGCCCGCAGGTGTAATTCGGCTTCCGACCAATGCTGAAGATCTACCTTGATGTCCAGATGGACCTTGTTCTCGCTATGTGTCTGGGTCACATATACATCATCAATTCGCCCATTGTCATAGCCGTGAATGGTGATGTCCCGCCAAATCCCCGCATCGGGAATTTGCGGACCCCAATCCCAGCCGAACATACTGTGCGCCTTGCGGATATGGGAGATCCCTGGAACGGCATCCGCGCAGCTTGAGAGATGCTGTTCTTTTTCTTTTTCCAAAGCGTACAGGGTTGCCGATTGAATGAGGACATGGATCACATTGATCCCGGGAACGAGCACATCCTTTACGTCAATCTCATAGGTTCTGTGCATGTTATCCGCTTTCAAAACAAGCGTACCATTTATAGAAAGGTCACATAGGGTATCCAGCCCCTCGCAACGCAGCAGGACAACATCATGGTCCAGAAGATCTTTTTCCACGGAAAACTCTCTGGTGTATTCAAAATCGGATTTGGACAGCTCCAGCGCGTCATATTCATTATCTCTGAAGAACGGGTCTTCCATTTGACCGGCCTGAAGTAAATCATTAAACACAGAGCCAGGAACGTTGCCGTTGATCCATTCCGAATCGTTCGTTTTTTTCATCTGCCATATACCGCTAAGTGTTAACAATTGCATCTGCATTCCACCTGCTTTTTAAGAATTTTATTGTGCTATATTGGTATATAGTATCAGCTGAATATCAGTATAGTCTTGTATTGTTTCATCTTTTTTTGTGCTATATTAACATAGGATTTAACAGGAGATTGAAGAACAGGCCGTTGGCCGGAGTTGACATCATATGAGGTGAGAAGAATTGACACAAGCGACCCTTTTAAAAGCCGAAACGCTGATTGACCCCCAGGTACAGTCCACTTTTCATATTGAATATTCGATTAAGCACACCACACCGCTGCACTATCATGATTATTATGAAATTTTCATTATCACAGAAGGTAGATGCGTACATCATATTAATGGCGAGGCACAGGTTCTGGAGCCTAACACGATGGTGTTCATCCGCCCGGACGACATGCACTGGTATGATTTTTATGAGGAGAGTGACTGCCAATTCATTAATGTTAACTTTTATAAAGAAGTGGTGGAGGATGCTTTTCATTATTTTGAAAATTCCGTCTTTGCCGGGAAGCTGAAAGGCTTGAAGATGCCGCCTTATGTCATTCTGCCGTCTTTCGATATGGAGACGCTCGTCCAGAAGAGCAAGCTGATTCATCTGTATACGAGCATAAATAAGCAGAGGGCCAGGATTTTAGCGCGCAGTTTTCTGACGGATGCGTTGACCTACTACTTTTTCAATGATCAGGATCAGAACCAGAAAGAGATCCCGCAGTGGCTGAATGCACTTCTTATGGACATGCAGAAAAAAGAAAATTTCACAGGCGGTCTGAGCCGCTTGAATGAAATATCCGATCATAGTGTTGGCCATATCAACCGCGTATTCAAGCAATATCTCCACACGACACCGACCGCGTACATCAATCAATTGAGGCTCGGTTATGCCAAAAATCTTTTGCTCACCACTAATCTGACGATTCTGGAAATCTCCTATGAAGCCGGCTTTGACAATCTTAGTCACTTCTATCATTTGTTCAAAATACATTATGGCGCTTCCCCGGGGAAGATTCGTTCCCGTTAGGAAGCTCAGTGCGATTTCTGTATCATATATAAATTTAATAATGCATAAAAATTAATTGGCCGCTCTGCGTAACTACTCCAAGCGAACTTCAAAAAAGAAATGGAGGTAGGGAAATGTCCAAAGTAACACAATCGAATACATTGTTAACCCGGTTTTTTGCTATCTGTATGAGTTTCATATTCATAAGTTCTTTTTTCAGTTATGGTGCCAAAGCCGCAGAAGCCAGTCCGCAATTTAAAGTCCTAGCTTTTTACAACGGAACTTGGGACGCAGCCCATATAAGCTTTGTAAATGAAGCAAACAGAAGATTTCCCGAGTTTGCCAGTCAGTACAATTTTTCATACGAATCGACGAACGATTGGAGTAAATTAAATACGTCTAATCTTTCCCAGTACAAGGTTGTCATTTTTTTAGATGATGTACCCCCTGCTGCCCAAAGACCCGCATTTGAGCAATATATGAGAAATGGCGGTGGATGGCTGGGTTTTCATGTAAGTGCTTTCACCACAAACCCATCTTCATGGAACTGGTACTATAACGAATTTTTGGGGTCGGGAGCCTTTAGATCAAACACGTGGTTCCCAACGCCAGCTACCTTACGCCTTGAGAACAGTACCCATCCTGCTACCAGTAATATGCCTGCAACATTCAAAACCCCTGCAAGCGAATGGTATAGCTGGTCGGTTGATCTGCGCACCAAACCCAATATTGATATCTTGTATTCTGTCGATCCTGTGAGTTTTCCTCTTGGCACGGATCCCAACCAATCTTGGTACAGTGGTTATTATCCTATAGTGTGGTCCAATAAAAATTATAAAATGATGTATGCCAATATGGGCCATAATGATATGAACTATGCCAATAACACAGCGAAATCCTATACTTTTTCTGATGAGACGCAGAATAAACTTATTATTAATGCTCTTTTATGGATGGGTGGCGGTCAACAGCCTAGCACGTCCTTTAGTGTGCCGAGTACGATAGAAGCTGAGAATTATTCCAGCATGTCTGGAGTACAAACCCAGAATACTACGGATACAGGCGGTGGCCTAAATGTTGGCTGGATCGATCCCGGCGATTGGGTGAACTATCCCGTCAATGTCGCTTCCTCTAATACGTATAAAGTAAGTTACAGGGTAGCCAGTCCAAATGGAGGCGGCACCATTCAAGCTGAGAATGGTACTACAGGTCAGGTATTTGGTTCTGCCCAAGTCCCTGCTACAGGCGGTTGGCAGACCTGGACCACAATTTCCCATGATGTTAATCTTTCCGCCGGAGAGCAGCTTTTAAAATTATCATTTCCCTCTGGAGGGTTTAATCTTAACTGGATTAAAGTCGAGGAGAAAACACCGAGTATAAGAATTGAGGCAGAGAATTACATCGAAAGTAATGGCGTTCAGAAGCAAGACACAACAGACGTTGGTGGAGGGCAAAATGTGGGATGGATCGATCCTGGTGACTGGATGACTTATTCAACGCCAACTCCCCTTTCTCCGGGGACTTACACTATCAGCTATAGGGTAGCTAGCCCCAATGGCAGTCAAATTCAATTTGAACGGGCTGGAGGCGGAGCAATATTCGGCACCATTACAGTCCCGGCAACGGGAGGATGGCAGACCTGGACCACCATCTCGCATGATGTCGTACTTTCATCTACAGAACAGCAAATTGCTTTATCTTTTCCAACTTTAGGCGGCTTAAATGTGAATTGGTTTACGATTACTAAGAAGTAATAGGTTGTTTAAGCACAATGCTCCTATTTGCTGTTAAAACTATTTTATCCGGTGGTTAGAAACAGCGTTTAATCTAGGCGGTAGGCCTAATGAAGATTTTGGATATGCTTATCCTTGATGAGCCGACTTCCAACAAGCCTCCAAACCGGCACTGAAGCGGGATGGAGGCTTCTATTTTTTTGAAGTATAAAAAGTTATGGCGTGTTCTTGCGGCTATAATGGGCTTTGTTTATTGTTTTACTTGCTCTCTACTTGCTTCGCAATATCCACCCACTCGGTAGCATGGCCATGGGTGAAAAGTTCATCAGGCGTCAGCTCAACTACGCTGGTGGGACTGCCGCATGCCGGGAACAGCGTATCAAAGCGTTTAACTGAGACATCGATATACACAGGAATGTGATCCGCGACAGCGAAGGGACAGACACCGCCAACCCGCTGATCCAGTTGTTCCTCCACTTCGGATGCCGTAAGCATCCTAGCCTTCATACCAAAGTAATGACGGAACTTCTTATTGTCGATACCCACGTCACCGGCCATTACGATCAGCATGCAACCCTCATCTTTTCTGATACTTAGTGTCTTGGCAATTCGGGCGGGCACAACACCAATGGTATTAGCCGCTTCCTCAACCGTTGCACATGAACTGTCAAAATGCTTGATTCGACCGGTCATTCCCTGTTCTTCAAAATACGTAACAATCTTCTCATAGGACATTATTTCGGACTCCTTCTCAATCTAGCAGTAGATTAATAGCACTATAAACTAGCAATAACGCCATAATTACATTGACCACTCGCCAGTAGTTGTTAATGACATTATGAAGCAGCACGCCAGCGATAACCCATACATGTGTTGCCCCGTTACCGATTGCAGCCGACAAGAGGATAAAGCCGGCAATTGCAGGATACGAGGAATAATAGGGGAGAATGTAAGCGATGAAAACGGTCAGCCCCCATAATATTATTTTCACATTTACGAATTGCAAAATAAAGCCGCGCAAAAAGGATGACGAGCCTGATTCCTGATCTTCATTCTTTGCAGGTTTACTTGTGATCGTACGGAAGGCGAGGTACAAGATATACATACTGCCGACATATTTTAAATAGATCAGGATGCGAGGCAGATATCTTCCCAAGATTACGCTGAAGAAGCCGCAAAGGATCATCACTGCCAGAAAGCCAGTATAAATTCCGAGCAGCAGCGGCTTGCTTTTTTTCAACCCATAAGTACTGACTTCATTTAATGCGAGAATGTTGTTAGGTCCTGGCGAAAGAGCTGTCGTTATTGCATATGCGAAAAAAGAGATCCATAGTGTAATATTCAATTGAAAAGCACCTCCTTTTACGTTACGATAGCATAAATCGATATTTTAATATAATTGAAACAATGAATAATAAAATTCGATTCTATTGAACTGAAAGAAGGATATTCTCATGGAATTGAAATATTTGTACACAGTGAAAACCATTTTAGAAGCTGGAAGCTTTCAAAATGCCGCCCGGCAGCTAAACTATACACAGTCTACGATTACCTTTCAGATGCAGCAGCTTGAACAGGAACTAAACGTCAAGATCTTTGAAAAGATAGGACGGAAGATGGTACTGACGCAAGCCGGAAAAGAGATTTTGCCGCTGATCGATAACATCATTAAGTCTACTGAACAGATTAGTAACTATGGTAAAAGCACACTTGAAATTAGCGGTGACCTGAATGTTGCTATTCCTGAATCTCTATTGATCTATAAATTCCAGCCTCTTCTAAAAGCTTTTAAAGAGCAGGCTCCGCGTGTGAAGTTATCCCTGCAAGCCCTAAACTGCTATGTCATTAAAGACAAAATCGTAAGCGGGGGAGCTGATCTGGGGATACATTATGATGTAGGGGGGAGTTCTGCCTCTGTAATGAACAGATCTTTGTCTGCACATGACCTGGTGTTGATCGCTTCACCGCTGCTGGTCGAAGATCAGCATAACTTTACGGCGAAGAATCAGGTTAAAGCAGTCAGCATGATCGTTAATGATCCAAGCAGCATTTTTCAGCAAAAATTCGATCAGTATATTAAAGACAAGAACATTGTAATGGACAACATCATTGAGGTCGGGAGCATTGAAGCAACGAAGCGCTGTGTAAGCAGTAATTTAGGAGTAGCCTATTTACCACGCTTTGCAGTGGAAGAAGAGCTAAGGAATCAATCTCTTATTGAACTGCCGACAGCGCTTGAATCTGAACGTATCACAGCGATCTGCTCCCATCATAAGAATAAGTGGCTTAGCCCAGCGATGGAGTTGTTTGTATCTTTGTTGGAAGAACATTTGGTATAGAAATGGCGTCTGAGGACAAAAGAAAAAGGATCAAAATATCTGGAAATCAGATACTTTGATCCTTTTTACGTTATGCTATTTCTTTCCGTATTCTTTATTAAATGTTTCTACAACATCATCAATGGTACGAGTGACAGGGATGAAGTTTCCTTCATATCTTTGCTGAATATACTCTTTGACCTTGTCAGAGTGAAGTACGGTGTTCAACTTCTTGAAGGCCTCTGCTTTGTCTTTTAGAATATCCTCTTTCGTTGCCACTACGTTAACATAGGCACTCTCTTCTTCATTCTCATGGAATAGGGAGGTATCCAGCTTGTATCCTGCCTCAAGAGCTACACCATTATTAATAATGGCTGCGTCAACGTCATCCAGCACTCTTGGAAGCATACCGCTTTGCGCTGTAATAATGTCGAGCTTATGAGGGTTCTCTGCAATTTGATCCACCCCGCCCTTGGCAAGGTCGAAGTCCTCTGGGAGCTTAATAAGTTTGGCTGTTTCGAGCAGCTTCAAGGCCCGGACCAGATTGGACTGATCGTTCGGGATCGCAATCTTGGCGCCGTCTTTAATCTCATCTACATTCTTAATTTTCTTGGAGTAGATGCCGAGGGGGGCAATAATCGTCGTATCCGCGGCCACCAGAGAAGAATTGTGAATGCCGTTCCAGCTTGTCAGATAAGCGATATGCTGGAAGGCGTTGGCTTCGAGGTCTCCATCGGCGAGCGATTGGTTCATATCTACCTGACCAGATAGGGTGACGACCTCAATCTTCAATCCCTCTTCTTTGGCTTGATCCCGAACAAAGTTCCACAAATCGCTCTGAATATCTGTCGTTCCTATTTTCAGTGAAGCTTCACCGGCAGTGCCTGTCTCTTTGCTACTGCACGCAGATACCAGCAAAACTGCCAATACCATAGATCCTGTTAATAAAAGCCGACCCCATTTTGATTTCTTACTCATCTGTAAAGACCCTCCTAAAGTTAAATGAAAAATAATGATGCTTAATTCCTAGTAAACACATGAGAATTATTAAAATCATACCAGCTTTACTTCGAATGTCAATCCTTAGTTGCTCAATAGAGGAATTGATTTCCACTGCAATCTAATGTATCATAAATTCAAATTAAAACTGAGTATACCAATTTATTAACTATGTTTAACAGGTTCTTTTTTCCATCTGCAATCATTCAGGTCTATTACGGAGAGGATGAAATCCATGTCTGACGCTAGACAAATTAAAATCGGTTTATATATTGTCGGAACCGGCATGCATATCGGTTCGTGGCGGCTGCCGCAAGCACAAGCGGATGCCAGTATCGATGTAGGCTTTTATAAAAAAATCGCCCAGGAAGCCGAAAGAGGCCTGTTTGATGCGGCCTTTATCGCTGACAGTTTGGCTGTTGACGAGAATTCACATTCACAAATACTAAATAGATTTGACCCTACTGTCCTGATTACTGCTATTGCGGGTGCAACTAGCCATATCGGGGTTGTAGCCACTGCTTCCACCACCTATAACGAGCCCTATAATTTAGCCCGGCAATTCGCTTCGGTCGATATCATTAGTGGAGGGAGAGCTGGATGGAATGTGGTGACCACCGCTGATGCGACTGGACTTACTGCACTTAACTTCAGCCGGAAGGAGCATCTCCTTCATGATGACCGGTACAAGATTGCAGAGGAATTCATCGATGTAGTGAAGGGCTTATGGGATTCATGGGAAGAGGATGCTTTTATCCGCAACAAGGAAACTGGCGAATTTTATAATCCGGAGAAGGTGCATCTGCTCAATTATGAAGGCGAGTTCTTCCAAGTTAGGGGGCCGCTCAATATTGGACGCACTCCACAGGGTCATCCGGTGCTATTCCAGGCAGGCTCCTCCAATCCGGGGCAAGAGCTGGCTGCAAGAACGGCTGAGGTGGTATTCAGTCACAAGAAATCGTTTGAAGAAGCCAAAGACTTCTACAAAGAATTGAAAGGTAGGATGTCCAAATATGGACGGAGGGAGGATGAGCTGCTTATTCTGCAGGGCATTTCTCCGATTATCGGGCGTACGGAAGCTGAGGCAGCAGAGAAGGCGGCGCTATTGGACTCTACGGTTATACAGGAGCAGGCACTGCGATTCTTGTCCGGCTATGTGGGGAATGTTGATCTGACTGCCTACAGTCTGGATACCCCTGCATCACAGGTGGCTTGGCGGGAAGTGAACAGCATCCAGAGTGATTTTGATAGAATTCAAAAAATCATTCGTGAAGAGGACCTGACCATCGGCGAGCTTTACTCTAAAATCAGCAATGTGTCATCGGATGATTCCCTGCGTGGTACACCGGAGCAAGTGGCGGATACGCTGACGTATTGGTTTGAAAATGGCGCCGCCGACGGATTTATATTCGTTCCACCTGCACTACCGGACAGCCTGACTGACTTTGTCGAGCTAGTCGTACCGATACTTCAGGAACGGGGCATCTACCGGACGGAATATGACAGTACAACCTTGCGGGGCCATTTGGGACTCTCTGTTCCGGTCAACCGCTATGCAAAACAGCCATTGCCTGCAAGCCAGATTTAATAGCTCCGGGCTGCAACATTATATGCTAACACTCGTCTATGGGGATGTAACATCCCAATTACTGGCGAGGTGACAACAATGATGAACAAAAAAATTGCAATGCTGGGGGCTGCAGCTATACTTACCCTCACGATTACTGGACAAAGCTTTGCCGCCGGGGTGGCATTTACCGATCTTGCAAATATCCCGGCCAAGGATAAGATCATCTCTTTGCAGCAAAAGGGCTACATACAGGGTGTTAGCAGTGATCGCTTTGATCCTAAGGGCACACTGACTGCAGCTCAGGGAATTCAGCTTCTTGTTAATGCCTTTGATTTGAATATTGATCTGTTGCGATTTATCAAAGAGCCGCATGCGACTGATTATTTCCCTAAAGCAAATGATGCTGCGTGGTATGCCAATACTCTGATCATTGCGGCCAACAACAACATTGACCTGTCCAAAGATCTGGACCCCGGAGCAGCATGGACCAAGGAAGAGTTCACCCACCATTTGATTCTGGCCATGGGGACGAGCAGCATTCTGCAGATGATCAAAATCAAGCCGATGGAATTTGGCGACCAGGGCCAGCTTAGCACTGCATTTGACGGGTCCGTTCAGCTTGCACTTGTGCTTGGAATTGCCAAGCTGGATCAGAACAACAATTTCAAGCCGCAGGAGAAGATCACACGCGCCGAAGCTGCGGAACTCGTATACAACGCGCTGGCGTACATTGAGGAACACCCTGCGCCAGCGCAGGGTTCTTAAGTCGGGATGCTGGACAAGCGACTTAACTATTCGCCCCCCATCATAAGCTAATACAGCAGAAGACCACTTATCCTTCATCGGATGAGTGGTCTTCTTGCGTGTTAGATGGGCAATGCTTGTAGCAACACATGATTATTTTATAGAAAATGCTGATCAGCTTGGATGTTATATCTGGATAGATTAACCTACACTAGAAGTACGGCTAGAATGGAGTTTCTGTTAGGAGGCGAAAGTGGTGACGGAGTCGATTTATTTTGGAAGTGTGTTTACTGCGGGTGTACTGTCGTTCTTTTCCCCTTGTATATTACCGTTACTGCCTGTGTATCTTGCCTACCTCGGCAGTTCAGAGCAAGGCAGCGGCCAAGAAGGGGCTTGGAAGCTGGGGAAGATGACAATCTCGCCACTGCTTATAGGTAGAACCTTGATGTTTATTCTGGGGCTTTCGGCAGTTTTCGTCCTGCTTGGTTTCGGGGCAGGCGCGCTTGGCGGAGTCCTGGGGAGTTCGTATTTCATTACAGTCTGCGGCATCGTCGTTATCCTCTTTGGGATCTACCAGACGGGCGTGATCAGGCTTTCTTTTCTGGAAAAGGAAAAGCGCATAGACGCTGATTTACAGCATAAAAAAGGATTCGGGGGCGCCTTTCTGCTCGGGTTCACGTTCAGCTTTGGCTGGACTCCTTGTATCGGTCCTGTGCTTGCGGCTGTGCTGGGTCTTTCGGCAAGCGGCGGCTCGGCGGGCGCGGGAGGGATGTATATGCTGATCTATACCCTGGGCTTGGCGTTACCGTTTCTGGTCATGGCTATATTCTCCAGCCTGCTGTTAACGAAGGTGCGTCGGATTTATAAGCATATGCGCGTATTGAAGGCCATCTCAGGCATCGTATTAATTGTGATGGGACTGCTGCTGGTTAGCAATAAGCTGAACCTGATTACAACCTATTTTCAAGTGTAGAAGGAGGAAGGCGTCATGAAAAAGATGAAGACATGGGTCTGGGTCGCAATAGCTGCCCTACTAGTGATAGGCGCGATTGGTATTTATGGTAGAGAGGGTGTCACTTCAGCATCGGTAGCTGGAGGGGCAGTGAACAAGGGGCAGCCTGCACCAGCGTTCACGCTTAAAGATTTGCAGGGAAATGAAGTGTCCTTAGCTGATTTCAAAGGGCAGAAGGTATATGTGAAATTCTGGGCGTCCTGGTGCCCTATTTGCCTGGCTGGGCTGGATGAACTGGATCAGCTGTCGAGTGAGCAGCATGACTATAAGGTGCTGACGATCGTCAGTCCTGGATACAATGGGGAACAATCGGCTGCTGATTTTACAAACTGGTTCTCCAAAAGAGGGTACAACCATATTCAGGTGCTGTTGGATGACGGAGGTACTTTGACTCGTAAATTTGGCGTGAGAGGATATCCCTCTTCTTATTATATCGGTTCGGATGGCATTCTGGTCAAAAGCGCACCCGGACATAACACCAATGAAGTGATTGCCGAGACATTTCAATCCATACATTAAAACAGAAGGATACGGGAGGGAATTATGAAACGACTAGGACTGATAGGTTCAATGCTGCTATTGCTGGTACTAAGTGCTTGCACACCGTATAATTTAATCACTGAAGGAGCGGGAGGGATTGCTTCCGCAGGCGGGGGCACAGCGACGACAGCTTCTCTGCCGAATCCGAACAAGGAAGTGGATTACTCAGGGAGTGAACTGCGCGATATTTATTTTGCCGGCGGGTGCTTCTGGGGCATCGAAGCTTACATGGCCCGGGTATACGGGGTTAGCGATGCTGTGTCCGGCTATGCCAACGGTACCGGAGAGAATCCTTCTTATGAAGATGTTGTCCGCGGGGACAGGGGGTTCGCTGAGACGGTCAAGGTCACCTATGATCCGAAGCGGGTGAGTCTCGAACAGCTTATCGCTGCGTTCTTCAAGGTCATCGACCCGACAAGTGTCAATAAGCAAGGCAATGATCAGGGAATTCAATACCGGACTGGGATTTATTCGAGCAATGCTGCGGATCTGACCGTGATTAAGGATGCTATCGCGAAGGAACAGCTGAAATATGACAAGAAAATCGTTACCGAAGCACTGCCGCTAAGCAACTTCTATTTGGCAGAAGAGTATCACCAGGATTATCTGGAGAAGAATCCGAACGGGTACTGTCACATTGATCTGAGCGTGGTGCAAGATGTGAATATCCACATTGATGCCGCTAAATATCCTAAGCCAAGCAATGAGGAACTGAAAAAGAAGCTGACCAAGATCCAGTATCAGGTAGCCGTATTAGCCGATACTGAGCATGCGTACTCCAATGAGTATTGGGATCAATTTGAGCCAGGCATCTACGTAGATGTCACAACAGGTGAGCCGCTGTTCGCCAGTGCTGATAAATATGATGCCGGCTGTGGCTGGCCGAGCTTCACCAAGCCAATTATTCCGGAGGTAGTAACCTACGACGAGGACCACAGCTTTGGCATGACCCGTACAGAGGTACGGAGCCGGGCAGGCGATATTCATCTGGGTCATGTTTTCGATGATGGACCGGCAGACAAGGGCGGCAAACGCTACTGTATCAACAGTGCCTCCATCCGTTTCGTTCCGCTGGCAGACATGGATAAGGAAGGGTATGGAGATCTGATTGTTGTCGCTAAATGAGGATGAAGGAGTCTAAAGGTTATGTATAAGCTGCTGCTTGTTGAAGACGAGGATCTGGTAAGAAACGGCATCAAGCGTTTCGTCCCTTTCGATGAACTTCATATTGGTGAAATCTATGAAGCCGCGAGCGGAGACGAAGGATTGCGGATTTTTGAGGAGCAGCTCCCGGATCTTGTGTTGCTGGATATTAACATGCCGCGCATGAACGGACTGGACTTTGCGACAAGAATCAAGGTGCTGAAGCCGGATGTCAAGATTGCGGTGATTACCGGTTATGATTATTACGACTATGCGGTAACTGCTTTGAAGATCGGGATCGATGATTATGTACTGAAGCCCGTCTCTAGAAAAGATGTGTTCGAGGTCTTGAGCAAACTGGTGAATAAACTTAAGAATGAGGGTCAGCAGACTGAACTGCTGACCCTTCTCAAGGATATGCAGTCGCGGACAGGCGGAACCGTGCCGGTCAGTGAACCGGAAGGTGAAAAACAGCATGTGGCTCAGGTGATTGAGAGCAACCTCGCAAATCCGGAGTTCTCGCTAACCGCATTAGCGGAGCAGATGGGCTTCAGTTCAGGCTATATGAGTACATTGTTCAAAAAGCTGTTCAAGGTGTCTTTTCAGGACTATATCGTATCCCTCAGGCTGGAACGGGCCAAGCTGCAGCTACTGGCTTCAGATAAAAAGGTGTACGAAATTTCCGCGGACGCAGGGTTCGATAACCCGAACTATTTCAGTTCTTCTTTCAAGAAGAAATTTGGCATGTCGCCCCTGCAATACCGTGAAAGGATCAAAGAGTAATGAAACCCTTCTTTCGCTCGTTACAATTTCGGATTCTGTGGATTTACATTCTGATAAGCATTCTGACGGTCGGGATTACGGGCAGTGTTCTTTATGTCGGTATATCCAGAGTGGTGATGAACCAGTCCGTAGAATCCAGTCAGATGGCGATTGCCAAGGGCGGCACGTATGTGGAGATGTATATTGACCGTCTCAACGTGCTGTCCACGATGCTCGCCCGCAATCCCGAGACCCTCCGGACGCTGGCAGAAAAGAATAAAACCGGGGAGCGGGATGTCCTTCAGTTCATCCAGAATGTACTGATTTCGGACCCGTTTATTCAGTCGGTGATCGTGATCGGCAAGGATGGCTATGTATTATCTAATGAACAAAAATTGAATATGAGACGTTCGTCGGATATGATGGAAGAGCCATGGTACGTAGCTGCCATACATAGTAACATTCCTGCGCTTACCTCTGCACGGATGCAGAAGTTCTCTATGGACAAGGATAACTGGGTGATTTCCTTGAGTCAGGAGGTCAAAGATGAGCGTGGACAGAATCTTGGAGTAGTGCTGCTGGACATCAAATACAAGGGACTTGAGGACTATCTCAACGGCTTGGAGCTAGGCAGCAAAGGGTATGCTTTTATCATCAACAGCAAGCATGAAATGGTCTATCATAAGGACGTTTCGTATTTTGTGGACAGCGACAAGCAGAAGCAGCTGATTGCCATGAGTCAGCAGGCCCAGGGATATGATCTGAAGGAGAACCGTCTAGTCTACCAGACCCATCTGAAGGGGACAGATTGGACGCTGGTAGGCGTCAGTTCTTTGGACGGATTGCAGCAGATTCGCATGCAGCTGATGAAATCGTTTATTATGGTTGGCGCAGCACTGCTGCTGCTTATCTTGGTAACGTCGCCTTGGATTGCGAAGAGCATGACCCGGCCGATCCACCGGCTGGAGCAGGCGATGCAGCAGGTCGAGAGTGGACTACTGGCCATCAGTGTGCCTGAGACCGGTGTTACAGAGGTGCAGGGACTTGCCCGGCACTTCAACTCTATGGTACTGGAGATCCGTCAACTGCTGAAGGATATTGAGACCAAGGAGAGATCGCTGCGTCTGCATGAGCTCAGTGTGCTGCACAGCCAGATTAACCCGCATTTTCTATATAATACGCTGGATACGATTGTATGGATGGCGGAGTTTCAGGATACCGAGCGGGTCATATCAACGACGAAGGCGCTCGCCGAGTTCTTCCAGCTGTCACTGAGCGGTGGTGAAGAATTCACGACGATTGAAAAAGAGATGGCGCATGTCTCCAAGTATTTGATCATCCAGAAAGAACGGTATGGCGACAAATTGTCATACGAGCTGGGATATGATCCCGCTTTGTCGGATCTGGTCATTCCCAAAATCATTTTGCAGCCGATGGTTGAAAATGCGATTTACCATGGCATACGAGAGAAAAACGGACCGGGATCTCTTGAGATCAGCTGTGGCAGGACAGTCGAAGGCAGCGTACAGTTTATCATTAAGGATGACGGAGCAGGCTTTGATCCTGCCATTCTTGAAGCCGGCACTGAGGCTTCAAGGCAAGAGCCGGTACCACAGGTACGATCCAAGCTGGGCGGAATCGGCATTCACAACGTGGATGAACGTCTCAAGCTATATTACGGGCAGAATTACGGAGTTACGATCACTTCCGCGCCCGGACAAGGGACCGAAGTCAAAATCGTTATCCCCTGACCCGCAACTCGGAAGGGAGAGAACAATGATGGACAATTCACAGATAAACGAACCAATGACTGACAGTACAAACCAGAAGATCAAGCTTCCGTTCTGGAATCTGCCCCGTAAGCTTAACCTCATGCTGCTGATTATGTTCGTCATGATGGTTACAATCATTATTACTGCTGTGCATTTACAGAACCGGAATTTGGTTATTGATGAAAATACGGAGCAGGCGCAGATGATGGTCAAGACCTTCGGTGCAGCGATCCAGACTAACGATGATAGTCTGCAGAACTACCTGGAGCAGCAGGTGCGGATGCAGCCGGAAATTGTATCCATGAAAATCTATGAGGCAGCGGAAGGCGGAAAGGTCATTGCTGCCAAGGATGGTTCGCTAGTGGGTCAGGCAATCACGCCAGAAGCGCTGCAAACCTTAAGTGATAACCGGGAGCAGAGCTTTTACAAGGATGAACAGCTACAATTTATCGCCCCCGTACATATTGATAGTAAAACTGCTTATGTGGTGGATGTCGTATTTTCCTTAACACGGGAACTGAAATCAACGGACAAGCTATTGTTCAATACTTCGATCATTGGTCTGATCCTGTTGGCTTTATTCGGGTCTATCCAGTACTTTTTAATTCACCTGAAAATCTCTAAGCCGATCCGTGACGTTATGGAGCTGGCGACGGAGATTTCTCGCGGCAATCTACGGATCAAAATTCCTGTGCAGCGGCGTAAGGATGAGATCGGCCTTCTGTATCAGACTTTTGGCCAAATGACTGAGAGCCTGACACATCTGATCGGTAGCGTACGGTTCGGAACCGGGCAGGTTAGCAGGGCGGTGGACCGGCTGGTGGTAAACGCGGAAACAACCGAAGCAGCTGCGCAGGAGATTGCATCTAGTATTCAAGAGTTGTATGACGGCAGCAACTTGCAATTGCAGCTGTCACAGGACAATGCTGATGCTATGGAGGAGGCAGCCGGGGGCATTCAGCGCATTGCAGATTCATCCCAGAGTGTCGCTGATATCAGCGAAGAAGCAACGTCACTGGCTCAGCAAGGTGATACTTCGCTCGAAGAGACGGTTCATCAGATGGGACGGATCAAGTCTACCGTGAATCAGTTGAACGAAGTGCTGCATAACTTGACTGATAAAACCAAAAGAATTGACGAGATCCTCCAGATTATCCGGCAAATCTCTTCCCAGACCAATCTGCTCGCATTGAACGCAGCCATTGAGGCAGCGAGAGCCGGTGAATCTGGCCGGGGATTTGCCGTAGTGGCCGGAGAAATCCGCAAGCTCTCGGAGCAAACGGGCCTGTCGGCTGAGGAAATCTCCGGGCTGGTTCATACGCTGCAGACGGAGTCTGAAGCTGCCTTGAACTCCATGGGGGCGGTGAATGATGAAGTTACCGGCGGAATGCAATTGACAGAGGAAGCTGGAGTCATTCTCAAGAATATACGGGGTAAAATAGAGGCCGTATTCAACCGCATTCAGGAGGTATCCGCTGCCTCCCAGGAAATTTCTGCAGGAACGGAAGAAGCGACAGCTTCGATCGTGCAGATGACCGAGATTGCCCGGCAGTCATCCGAGAAGACATACTTATCTTCCGAAAGCGTCAAGAGCCAGATGAACCAGGTCAATGAAATGAAAGAAATGTCCGACCAGGTCAAGGTACTCTTAAGTAATCTTAAAGATACGGAAGCGGCATTTGTAATTTGATATGTGGCCATTGGCAAATGGCTGCAGTACTAGTAAGCAGCGAGTCTTCTTGTATAGAGGAGATTCGCTGCTTTTTGTTTATAATGGAATATTTTACAAATCAAAGGGAGCCAGTTATGATAAGAGTTAGAAGGCGCTTGTGAAAATAGGAGCATATTTTACTTGGGAGGTATGTGTAAATGGAACTCATCCAGAGGAGAAACAGCATAGTGAAAGTAGCTTTCTATCTTTTATTTGCCGGGTATGCTGTGATAGCCATCAACCTTATCCTATTCAAGACGATCCCTGTAACAGCAATTTTCAGCACACCTGGTTTTGCTTTGCGAAGTGTGAACCTCATTCCCTATCACATAATTACAACTTACTTCAGCGATGATTCTATAGGGTTAAAACGACTGCTGGAGAATACTTTGGGTAACATTGCCCTGTTTATTCCTTTGGGGGTTTTCGTATCTTACATGGGTGTAATACGCTCTTTTCGGTTCAAGGTTGGCATCTTGGTGGCCACGGCAGTATCGCTTGAGGTCATCCAGTATGTGTTGGCACTCGGCAGCAGCGATATCGACGATGTTCTGCTGAATCTACTCGGAGGGCTGCTTGGGATTGCTGTGTATAAAAGGATCGAGCGGAGGGCGCGGTCGAGAGAGCAGGTACTGAATGCCGTCGTTGTCTTTTTCCTTGTAACGGGGATTGGGGGTATAGCGGTGATTGGGATTGTGGATCGCAATCTCCTGCCGTTCGGTAATCAGAAGGTTGAATATATAGATGAGAACAAAGGAATTATGGCGGGACTGGATGAGAGCACAAGTGACCTGTTCGGTGATCTGAAGGCGGCGGGGCAAAGTACCATCACAGTCTATCAGAACCCTAAGTATATAACTACTGTATCAATATCGGAAACGGTGACTCCAGCCAGTGAGTTGTATACCGATATCTCCCTGAATGCCGCAACAAAATTTTTTATCAGACATATAAGTTCAGTGAAAAATCAACTGATCTCCAGATATGAGGAAGGTTCTGCGGTAGATCTGGCTTCTTTGATGGGACAAAAAGGCACCGCTCTTACGGTCAGAGTATGGTTGTCCGATGATGATGTTCAGATCGCTAGAGCTGTGCTGGTGAGTGTGACGGATTGAGGATAGAATTGGAGCTAATTGCAGTGAGATTGCGAGATCGTCGCAGTAGCTATCATTTATTGTCTTCACGTAGTTCCGCTAAAGTTTCGGTCAAGGCTCTCCACTGTTGTGGGACCAGCGACTCTGCTGTGCAATATACAGTCTGCAAGTATTTGCTGAGCGGTATTAATGGACCTTTGACCAGAATTTCTTTGATCTCGGAGGGCTTACCCGGGACAAAAGTGGCTGTTGATTGCCTGAAGCGATTGAGTGGGAGAAACATTTCGCAGGACTTCCGGTAGGACATCCGGTGGGGATACCGCGGAGAGCTCCCGGAATCATATTTGGACAGCGCAATGATGTCAAAATGATCCGTCAGTAGTGCAGCAGCATCCAGTTGGAGAATGGCAAAGGATTCATCAGGCTCCCGGCGGGAATACATACCGAGCATCGCCAGGCAATCGCGTTTAGTAGGCCAGAGGAATACATGACGGTCGAGACAGGTTCTAAATTGCTCCGGAGAAGTGTTAGGGTCCATTGCCTCGCCGGTAATGCGCAAATGAGCGTTCAGAACTACCGCTTGCTCATTGAACAGGGTGGTATGTTTCTCTCTGCGGCGCATGCCTTCCGATAGCTGAGGCGCAATAACGGATGGCGGGTACAGGGCATCGAAATGGGCGATGGCTTGCAGATTGGAGGCCCTGGTGAAGTGATATAACGACCGTCTGAGCGGGCTTTTGGTGATGTCGGCAACAATGTCCATGGAATTAGATTCTCCAATATAGGGGATCGGTATGCTTGAAGCAGTATTCATTATAATGCATATTTGTGAGGAATTATCTTTAAGCTTCATTGAGGATACATTTTTATAGTTCTTTATTGAGCTTTTCTTTTCTGTGTCTGCTTACGAGATCCATAATGAAACTTACAAGTACTATAATAATAGATTGGAATAAAGGCTTAACCATGCTTGCGTCATCATAAATAAAATAGGCAAATATAAAATTAGCTATAAAAATAAACAGATATCCGAGAATTGTGACCATCCCCTTTCCAAGTGATTAATTTTTGTTTATTTTCAATATTAAGGTAAAAAATAATCAAATTCAATTGTATTATATAGCGCATTAAACAACACAGCGTAAATTATCGCAAATGATGCAGACTTTTAAAATAACAGCATACTTGTACCCTAAGGAACAAAATGAACCTTTGGTTTACAAGAATTTCACCCCTTTAGGTGTTTTCCCGTTATCAAAGTCTCTCTTAAGCTCGACCGTGATCCTTCTCAAGGCGAATGTTAATTATTGCGCAGATTCACTTCTACATAATTGCCCTCCAAACTTCAAACAATGAGAACACAATCCAAAGTGAGAAGGAGATGAGGGCATGAGGAAATATCAATGGCATCATCGGCTCATGACCGGGGGGAGAACCATAGCTGTACTGCTGTCCGCCGGATGCCTGGCGATATCCGGGAGCTATACAGCAGCAGAAGCCGTGAACAGTGAGGGGGTCCAGACCACGGCTGGTGTCGTTGCTGATGTCAATGGACAACCGAAGGCTTCGTTGAACGGTCCAAAAAGCACTGTACCAACGGGCAATGAGGCGAAGGGGAAGGGTACACGTCAGACCCGCAGCCGGGTAGCCATCATTATTGATGATTTCGGCAACGGCATGAAGGGAACAGACGAAATCTTTTCCCTGCCGATTAAGCTCACTGTGGCGGTGATGCCGTTCCTGCCTACCTCCCAGCAGGACGCAAAACGTGCTCATGAGCGGGGAGACGATGTGCTGGTCCATCTGCCGATGGAGCCAAAGAGCGGCAGACCGGAGTGGTTGGGCCCAGGAGCAGTGCTGGCGAAGATGACCGACGCGGAAGTGCGGCAGAAAGTCGAGGCGGCGCTGGAAAATGTACCTTATGCTATAGGCATCAACAATCATATGGGTTCAAAAGTGACGGGAGATCCCCGGATCATGGGTATTATATTGGCTGTCTGCAAGGAGCGTGGACTATTCTTCGTGGACAGCAAGACTAATTACCGTTCTGTGGTGGGCCAGGTTGCACAAGAGATCGGTTTGCCCCGTGTGGAGAACCATATTTTTCTTGATGATGTTCATACCGCAAGCCATGTGCGGAAGCAAATGCGTCTTGTGCAGGAGCGGGCGCTGAATCAGCATTACTGCGTAACCATCGGACATGTCGGTGTGCAAGGCAAAAATACCGCAGCGGGGATTCGCGGCGGCATTGAAGACATGAAGAACACGGTCGACTTCATCGGGATCTCCGATCTTGTAAAAGAAGAATGGAAGTGGGCTCCCAAGCCTACACTTCCATAAGATAAGCGGCAATGCCGTTCGCTACAGCTTCGGCAATCTCCTGCTGGCCCGCAGGGCTGCACAATTTCGCCCGGTCCGTTGGACTGCTGATAAAACCCGCCTCGACGATTACCGTTGTGGCGGTTATTTTATTGAGCAGATAAAAGGGCTTGCCTGGTCTTGAATCCGTCTGCGTGCCATACAGATGGTTCAACTGGCTCTGGATCGACTTGGCGAGCATGAAGCTGCGCCCTTCCTGGCGATATAGCACCAGCGGTCCATGCTTGGACGGGGAAGAAGCCCAGTTGATATGGATGCTGACGACAATGTTGGCGGGCAGCGTCTCGGCCAGCTCTTTGCGCTGGGCCAGATCGCGCAGATGACGGGAGGAGCTACGCAGCCAGTGGTTCTCTTCACTGGGCGCATAGTCGCCGTTACGGTTCAGAATCGCATCAAAACCATCGCTGCGCAGCAGCAGGAACAGTTTGCGGGAGATATCCAGGGTTATATCTTTTTCGAGAATTTTCCCATGGGAGGTACCGCCATCCACACCCCCGTGCCCGGCATCGATCAGGATCATCCGGTGGCCATGGCCCAGCATGTGGTGCTGCTCATCATTATGCTGCTGCTCCTGCGTGGAATGCACCGGTTCGGCTCCGGCATAGCCTGGGGTCAGCAGCAGCATTCCAACTACCCAGCAGAGACTGATCCGGCGCAGGAAACTGGAGGAGCCTGGCCTGATGGTCAACTTCATCTAAACACGCCTCCTTACTCTGAAATGGGAAAAAGATCTGGGAGTGGTTACACTGTTAGATTGTGCCGCTACAGGCAAACCTATACGAACCTCTTCCCCAGGGTTTAGTTTTTCTGATGAAGGAGCACACTATAGCTATAATGAAGTGTCCATCAGATCAAGGATAAACAGTGCAGGAGGTGGCCAATATGGCTTCAGGCGGCGATGAGCTGGTGAAGTATATCACCGAGAAAATAGTCGTATTTATCGAGGACCCGCGCAGCAGCATCCGTTCCCATAAGGAAATGGCGAAGCAGCCGTGGTCTGAGAAGTGGTTCGGTATGATCCCTATGGGTTGGTCTATTTGGAGGGGAAACTGGCCACGAAAGGAAAAGGACTCCGTATCCTCCCTTAACGGGCATGATGCTTAGCCTAGTTCTGGCTCCGCCCATATTACAGCAAATAACCTTCCTTAAGCCAGAAAAGGCGCAGGAAGGTTATTTGTCATGTTCTCATGTTCAGATATCCTCATGATCACACCATCATAATGCTTCTAATTGAATGACGCTGTACGATTGCCGGGTAACTTATGAAGCGTGCCGCTCTGGATCAATACGGACAGCGGCAAGTAACGTTTGCCTCCTGCCCCTGTAGCTGCGTATAGAACCGTCTTGGCGTCCGCAGTTTTCTCTGTCGGCAGCCAGCTCTGGTAGCCTGTAATCGTAAAGGGCGCTCCGAACAGTTCATTGCGGCCCGCTGCCTGAAAGACAAGGCTTACGCCGGGAGCAATCTCAGCAGTAAAGCTGTCCGCATCCTTGACAGCCAGCTTGGGCGATGTCAGCCATAGTAAATCGGCATAAGGGTCGTCTGTTCCTCCGGTCCGGTAAGCAGTATGAGGGACGGTAGCCTTTTTACTGGTTACATCCTCTACACTGACTGTTGTATTCTTGAGTGCGTTATCCGCCTGGCTTAGCGTCCAGGGCAGGATCTGTGGTGCAGCGGCATCGATAAAAAGCAGTTTGCCGTCAATCTTTAATTTCCATACTGGCAGAAGGGGGGCATACAACGCTGTAAGTTCCAGAGTACCCGAATAAGTGGAAGATATAAGTCCTTGCTGCACCAGTAACCGGTGCAGTTCGCTCAAGCTGTAGGGGAGACCATAGGTTCCGGCTCCATATTCACTCAGTACATAACCTCCATCCTTTGCGGCGGAGATAATCATATAACCGATTCGCTGCTTGCCATTCATCACATTGACGAGCCAGCCATGCGTTCCGGGACCCAGTGGGTAATATTGAGGCTTTGCACTTGCCCATTCCTTGAAAGGGGCCTGCTCAGAGAGCTTCTCGATATTCGATTGGGCGAAGTCTTCCAAGGTGACAGGGGCGGAAGCCTCCTGAAACCGGAAGATGGGCGGTACCTCCTGTGAGACAGCCTGTACAACGCTTATTCGGCCACCAGTCGCAGCGAGCTGCGTTGGGAAACCAAAGCTTGCTGCTGCCAGTACCAGGCATAACAACAGCAGGAGGGAAGCTGGGAGCCTGCGGCGGCGTCCCCGCTGGACGAATATTTTCATATCACCGATCACCTTTCTTCTCCATGGGCTTACTGATATTGTAAAGGACAAGCTGTAAAAAGAGTGTTGCAAGCTGTCGCGGACGGCTGCGGGAATTCCGCTGTTTTTTTGCCTGCTTTTAGCGAGCCGGGTCGCATTCTATGTCTTCCGCAAATGAAACAGTCCATAGGTGACCGCAGAAACTGCAATTTGCGGTTCATATTGCCATGAGGTTTCCTGCCGGCGCCGGGCATATTGCTCCTCGATCTCTTTACGCTTCTCTTCATCCGGTTCCTTGAGCAATTCTTCGTAATAGACGTCGATTATAGCCAGCTCCAGCCGCAATCGTTCACGGGCTTCTTCCGCCCAGCTATAATCCAGCTCCGCAAGACGAGCGGTAAGACTAGCCTCGAGCTGTTCCGCGCCTGCCGTCACCGACATTTCAAGCGGCTGAACATGGACATTCTCTGGGAGGCGCGGGGTCAGCTTGAGTGGTGACAGCTTGCTTCCAAATTCATAGGTGATGACACCTGTGACCAAAGAGATTCCCATAAAATGCAGCTCCTCACGCTTCAGGTCACATGACATCTCCACCTTGTAATAGACTCCAAGCCATGGCTCATAGGCTGCTGAGAACAGGGTTGTCCGCTGGCGACTCCCAGGATCTTCGAACAGGTAGAGGCATTTCCCTTCCTCGCGTGCAGCTTCCCAGATCTGGCGCAGCCGTTTGCTGCCATAGATAACATCCTCGCGCCTGATCATGCCGGGGCCTATCCGGGGCAGCGCGGGTACAACGCCGAAGTAGCGGGACAAAATACTGTCCTGCGGATTGCCAGGAGGGGCGGGAGACCCTACAGAGCCTGCGGAAATGATGCCCCCAGGTTCTGTGGCCGCTTCTATTTCCACAGGCTTGCTGGCTATTCCATTGCCGGTGTCGGCCCTCATTAACCCCGGATTACCTAATCCTGAACTCCGGGGTACCAAGGCGGCTTCAGCCTGACTGTCATACTGCTCAGGGTTGAACACGAACGTGAATGACAGTGTCTCTGGCTCAACTCCGGTACGTTCTACGAAGCCCCAATAATAGGGACGATCCGTGAGCATCTGATCTGCACGGGGAGAGAGCTTGACTGTTACATGCAGGGGAGAGGTCTCAATAATCGAGCAGTCTGTGGCCTCAAGATAATCCATAACCTGCTTGCGCACTTGCTGTGGGGAGAGGGTCATATGATTGTCTCACTTTCCTTCTTGATGCGGGTATTCAATTGACTTAGAGACTCACCAATATGGTTAAGACCACTGCGCAGCTGCTCCTCGTCTTGCGATTCCAGCATGATCTTGTACAGGCTCTTCTCCAGCGATTCCTTCTTCTCGAACTTTTCCAGAATGACATCGAGTCCGCCGATGACCATCTCGAACATATTAATCTTCTCATGCAGCAGATGCAGGATATGCTCTTCAATGGTGCCTTGGGTCGACAGATTATAGATGATCACGTCATTTTGCTGCCCCAGCCTGTGAACACGCCCGATCCGCTGCTCTACCCGCATGGGATTCCATGGCAGATCGAAGTTGATCATATGGTGGCAGAATTGCAGATTGATGCCCTCGCCGCCGGCTTCTGTGGCAATCATCACCTGGGCGCGGCCGCGGAACAGATCCATCATCCAGTCTTTTTTGCCACGATTCATGCCCCCGGAATAGGTAACGCATTGCAGTCCGCCTTCCCGGAAGTATTGCAGCAGATATTCCTGAGTGGCCCGGTATTCGGTGAACACAATCACCTTTTCGTTCATTTCACGGATCAGCGACAGAGTCTTTTCTGCCTTGGTATTCGCTTTTACCGTACGAATTGTCTGAAGCAGCTCCATCATCCGGTCACGCTTAGGGGAATCCTCAGGCAATTTCTTGATCAGGTTCACCAAGGTGATAAAGACGGCATCCCGGCTGCTGCATACCTCCCGCTGTAGAGTGACAAGAGAGAGCATGCTGCTGAGATTTCCGCCAGCCTCTTGATACTGTTCTTTGACAAAGGCAGTAACCCCGTCATAGAGTCGCTTCTCTTCTTCTGACAGTGTCAGGGGGATGTTGCGGACTTTGCGTTTCGTAAAATTGACCGGCCCCTCTCCGCGGCGGTTGCGGATCATTAGCTTGGACAGCTCCCCGCGGAGCTGTTCCTCGTTCTTGGGCTGGCGCTTATCGACAACAAAGTTGGTGGCAAAATCACCTTGATTCCCTAGTTGTCCCGGCTTCAGCAAAGTAATGAGATTGAACAGCTCGCCGAGGTCGTTCTGCACAGGGGTGGCGGTAAGCAGGAGGCAATATTTTTTACGCAGCTGCTGTACGAACTGGTAATTGGTTGACTTCTTATTCTTGAGCTTATGGGCCTCGTCAATAATCAGCATGTCGTACTCGTTGTTCATCAGTACTTCTTTATGCGGATCACGTTTGGCGGTGTCCAGAGAAGCGACGACAATGTCGTTACCCCAGGAATAGGCTTTCTTCTGAGCAATGGCAGAAATGCCGAATTTGGCGTTCAACTCCCGAACCCATTGCAGCACTAAGGAGGCCGGAACGAGAATCAGTACCTTGGACACGAGTCCACGTACGAGATACTCCTTGAGGATCAGCCCGGCTTCGATCGTCTTGCCAAGTCCAACCTCATCGGCGAGAATGGCCCGACCCGACATTTGGAATAGCACCTTATGTGCTGTATCGATTTGGTGGGGAAGCGGGGAGAGGCCGGACAAATGCTTCATACATTGCAATTCGTCGAAGCTACTAACCAGACCCGCTTCTTCGCCCTGCACGGCCAGCTGTGACAATCGCCAGTCGCCCCAGGGTCCGCCTTTATCAAGCTTTGACTCCAAATCCTGTAGCCAGTTCCGGTTGAAAGAAAGAGGAACAGGCAGCACAGGCGCAGGCTGACTCGCCCCAGCGGGCAGAGAATTACGGAATAATTGCGTCATACGGCATTCTCCTCTCGCAGTGATTCATATTGAATGTGTAAGAGTAGTATGCGCGTAAAAGAGAGGATTCATAACCCGGGGAGAGTAAAAGCGGGAGCTGACCGTCGAAGCAAGCGTAGCTGAATTGGTGAGGGAGAGAACAAAGAAATTTTCGGCTCATATGTACTTTTCTTTGTTATAGTTATATTTAATTTCAAATAATTGTTAGTTGGAGGTCTGTAATGAGCCATATCAGAGGAATGATCTTGGAAGGGTTTTCTCATGCAGGAAAAACATCTGTTTTAAAAGCTCTAAAGCTACTTCAAGCACAAGAAGAATCATCGGAGCGCAGTATTATTGTCTTGAGTGAACACTATTCCCAAGTATTAAACAATGTTCATGGAGAATTTAAACGCTTAAGTCGTGATGAACATCTACATATATTAAAAGAACGGGTTAGCATGCTACGACAATTAAATGAGTGGGCAACTTATTTAGGTCCAGAGGCATCCCGGGCATCTAGAGGTATATTTTTTATATTGGAAAGATTCCATTTGAATCACAGGGTGGCCTTCCCCTCCGACTCCTTGTATGAAATTGAATCACTTGAAAATGAATTGCTCCACCTTGGTGCTACATGTGTATTATTAACGGTCTCCCCCGGCAACGTAGAGCAAAGAATGCAAAGTCGAACACCTCACGAATGGACAAGCAAATCAAGAGAAGAGATCAGAAAGTCAGCCGATGAATTTATACAAACCCAATCAGAACTGCGTAAACAATCTAGTTTATCAATTCTACCAACGATAGAAATAAATACTGACAATAAGGATTGGAATGCATATGCAAACAAAATAATGAATTTATTGAACTAACATTCAATTCGGATCATGATCCGAATACCGGGATTCAACCCCAGTTACCCGCAGTGATTACAAGAATGTTACCAGTTATTCATCTGCGTATTCATGTACTCCTGCGGGACTGATAGAGGAAGAATTGCTAGAAAAAGCAGGGTCGATCGCCTGAAAAATAAGCGATAAATAGCAGTATAAACTATGAATATGTAGAAAGAATGTGGAGTCAAATAAAGTTATGAATCTATCAAATGGCATTGACAGGAGGGGGACATCTATACTACTATACAAATAGTTACAAAATATTAATCAATGTTGCCGAATTTCAATCGTTGAAAACGGGGGAACCACATCTGGGTGAATTATTCCTGAAAGCAAGGGAATATAGGGAAACCTTTAACCGAACCCTCAGCTAACTCCGTAGGCATTTGAAGGGAGAATCACGGTCTGAAGAAGTTTATTGTTTCTGTACTTGGAGCCGCTATTCTATTAACTGCAGCAGCACCAGCCGCGTTTGCCAGTGACGTTAAGATCGAGAATGAAGTGAACCAACTTCTTGGTACTCCTTATGTATGGGGAGGCACAACAGTAGCGGGTTTTGATTGTTCCGGATTTATTTTATACATACTTAATAAGTTCAATGCGGGAGATCTTCCGCGCACCTCGCAGTCCCAAGCTAAAGCGGGAACAGCTGTAGCTAAAGAAGATCTTCGTGTCGGAGATTTAGTATTTTTCAATACCCTCGGTAACGGGATCTCTCATGCAGGTATTTATATCGGTGATGGCGAGTTCGCTCATTCTTCTAGCAGCAAGGGCGTTCGCATCAGCAAATTGTCGGAATCGTATTATGCTGATCGTTATGTTACCGCACGCCGTGTCGTGAGTGAGACAAGCTATCTGGCCATGACTGGACAGAAATAATTCAGAAATACATAGAAGGTGTCCCGAATTGACCAGCTTGCTGGCTGTCCGGGGCACCTTTTGTTTTAGAGTATGCTAGGAGATTAGCGTAAAATATAGCCGCCGTCCGGGAACAGGGTGCTGCCGGTGGTGTATCCGTTCGTCATCAGATATACGACGGTATGTGCGGCTTCTGCAGCTGTGCCGATCCGGCCGAGCAGGTTGATTTTGGCATAGGCGTCATAGGATTCATCCCGAACCGCTTGTTCGGCGCCTTCCCAGTTAAATTCTGTATGAATCGTCCCTGGGGAAATGACATTGACCCGAATAGGGGCCAGCTCCACCGCAAGTGCTTTACCCAGACTTTCGATGGCTCCATTGCAGGCAGCGTAGGAAGCACCATCTGAGAGCGGTCTTTGCCCAAAGGCACCAGACATCAGTACGACCGAGCCATTCGGGCGCATCTGCGGGGCACCATATTTTACAGCATTGTATTGTGGCCAGAATTTAGCGTCAAAGCAGCTGCGGGCAACCTCCGCACTTGACGTGATCGGACCTCTGACATAGCTGGCTCCAGGCGTGAACAGATGATCGAACGGACCCACTTGCTCGAAAAAGGATTTCAGCTGTTCCTCATCTTTGTTGTCCAAAGTATATATTTCTACGGAGTCTGCGCCCAGTTTTTCCTGTGCCAGTTCCAGTTTGTCCAAGGACCGACCTGCCAGAACGACGGATGCACCTTGTTCCACCGCTTGTTTGGCCGTTGCGAGGCCAATCCCGGAGCTTCCTCCTATAATAACGACCCGCTGATTTTGTAGAGTAAGAGTTGACATGATAGGTTGTTCTCCTTTGTTCGTTTGTTGGTTTCTATTCTATTATTGGGTAAAATAACGGAGCTGCACAGTACGCACTTTATTCGTACCCGGTACGAAAATTCGTACTATTAGGAGAGACGTGCAATTGAGGGGCGTCACAGGTATGATGGAGAGAACAGGAGAGGTGATGATGATGAAACGAAATTCGCAGGAGCCCAGACTGACAGGCGTTCTGGCAACCTTGGATGTTATTGGGGGCAAATGGAAGCCGCTGATCCTGTTCATGCTGCTGGTGGACGGGACGCAGAGGTTCGGGGAACTGCGGCGGAGGATACCGGACGTGTCCCAGGGAACGCTCACAAAGCAGCTACGGGAGCTGGAGGAGGACGGGCTCATTGACCGGATCTTTTATCAGGAGATGCCTCCACGCGTGGAATACAGCCTGTCTGAGCACGGTAGAACGATTGCAGTAGTACTGGATAGCATGTGTGGTTGGGGCAGAAGCCATCTTAACTTCGTAAATGAACGTGAAGATGCTGAAACGACTGTCAGGGAGAACTGAGGGAACGGTAGCCTGAGGAAAATAGCCTGTAGGGCGCATTTAGGCAAATAGGGTGTCTACTCTCGTTAACAAGTTGAAAGCTGCTGAGCAGCTTACTATAGCCGTATAAAAAGAGCAGAGCCGAGGATATCGGCTCTGCTCTTTTGTATGACAAGATTGTTCGCCAGATGGGCGAGACCTATTGTTCCAGGCGGTGTCCGCCGTGGAAGACCGGTCCTACGTACTGGTTGAACGCGAAGCCGTTGCGGATGGCTGCAGAGACGAAGTCTTTCGCTTTGGCAACCGCTTCGTCTACGGTCAGGCCGTTCGCAAGTCCACCGGTAATCGCAGCCGCAAAGGTGCAGCCTGCGCCGTGGTTGTGTGCCGGTTCGATTTTATCCGCTTCGAAGACGGTGTAGTCTGTACCGTTGAAGAAGACGTCGATTGCTTTGGAGCCATCCAGTGCCTTACCGCCCTTAACTACAACATTACGGGCACCCAGTCCGTGGATCAATCGTGCAGCTTCTTTCATTTCTTCGATAGTAGTGAGTTTGCCGAGACCGGACAGTACACCTGCTTCAAACAGGTTAGGTGTAACTACGGTGGCCAGAGGCAGCAGCAAATCGCGGATCGCTTGCGCGCTCTCCGGGTTCAGCACCTCGTCTTCACCTTTGCAGACCATAACAGGATCAATGACAACATTGCTCTGCAGATTCTCACGGATCGCTTGCTCGGCTACCTTAACAATCTCTACACTGCCCAGCATACCGGTCTTCATGGCATTAACTGGACCGCCAGCGAAAATGGTCTTAAGCTGCTCAGCAACGATAGCGGCATCCACCGGATAGACATTATGGTGCCAGCCGTTGTCCGGGTCCATTGTTACAATGGTGGTCAGCGCGCTGAAGCCGTAAGTTCCATATTCCTCAAAAGTTTTCAGGTCAGCCTGAATGCCAGCGCCTCCGCTGGAGTCACTACCGGCAATGGTTAAAGTCTTGATTATTTTTGACAATGCAAACGTCCCCTTCTTCTATGTCTCAATTCATAAGTACGAATTGAATTGATTATAACAAAAATCGGCACTTAGTGAAAATACATCAGAGTTTCATATTATACATTGAAAAAATCATGAAATCTCTGTTAGTCTGATAGAGTCCATTTTTTACAATAACATAAGGATAGTTTACTCCGTGAAGGGACTTTTGTCTGATGAAGATTGTGCGAATTATTGCTCAGGTGGTACTGCTGTACTTATTCTCCCTGGCTGGCGAGGCTGTGAAGCAGCTTTTGCATCTTCCCATACCGGGAAGTATTATCGGCCTGTTGCTTCTTTTTATTCTGCTGCTGTGCCGGGTTGTGCCTGTCCGATGGATTGAGCACGGGTCTGCGGCGATCTTGGCGTATCTTCCCTTATTTTTTATTCCCGCGACAGCTGGTATTGTCGATCACTTAAGTCTGTTTAGCGGAAAAGGGCTGCTGCTGATTGTAGTGCTGGTCTTGAGTACGGCAGTCACAATTGGTGCGGCGGCGCATTCCAGCAGATGGTTTGCCAGATGGAGCATGGATGTACCAAGGGCCCTGCCAGGTACGGAAGAGAAAGGGAAGGAAGCTTGATGATTCTGACTGCGATTGCAATTGTATTTGCCAATGTAAGCATATATGTGGTGATGGCCTTGATCTATAAAAGATTTCGCATCCCTCTTCTAATGCCAGCCTTAACTGCGACGTTCCTGGTCGTCGTCCTGCTGCTGTACTTTGAAATTCCCTACGAGACTTACATGATCGGCGGACAGTGGATTAACAAGCTACTGGGTCCCGCAGTGGTTTCTTTAGCATATCCGCTCTATAACCAGCGTCATGTGTTGCGCCGTAACCTTCCAGCGGTTCTGGGAGGTACATTAAGTGGTCTTCTGGTAGGGATGTTCAGCGGAATCCTGCTGGCTCTGCTGATGGGGTTTCCGAAGCAGTATATTCTTTCACTTCTGCCTAAGTCCATCACGACGCCGGTAGCGATCCAGATCTCTGGCAGCTTGGGAGGGGAGTCGTCCCTGACCTCTGTCTTTGTCATGATTGCCGGATTTACCGGTGCCATTGCCGGCCCATACATCCTGAAGCTGTTCAGAGTCCGCAGCGAGATCGGGATTGGAATTGGTCTAGGAACGGCTTCACATGCACTGGGAACGGCTAAGGCGCTGGAATATGGGGAACAGTCCTTGTCCATGAGCTCGGTCGCGATGACCGTGTGCGCTATTGCTGGCTCCTTTACTGCTCCACTGGTAGCCTGGCTGCTGTACCACTAGCAACATGGAAAACGGGTACCGTCCTAATAATAAGGAGGGTACCCGTTTTCTTGTTCACTTATTTGAACAGAAGTGTCTGGATCGCATGACCCGGAATGGAGGTCTCAGCCAGCTGTTCACGGCAACGGAGGGTGAACGGCAGCTCATTGTCCGTCCGGTTCATGACAACAACGGCAATGGTTCCGTCTGGGTTGCGGAACGCTGTTGTCTCCAGATGATCGGTGTACTTGGAGCTTCCAATGCGCTTAGCGCCTGGACGAATATATTTACTGAAATGCCCGATGTAGTAGTAGGAGCTCTCGAAGATAAGTTCATCCTGTACGGTGTCGCCAATAATCGGGGCATCGCAGAAGTTGCCTACATGGTTAGGACCACCTTGCTCGTCGAGCAGGATATTCCAGTCAGTCCAAGTGGACATCCAATTGTTCAGGTTACCGATGATGTCATGGCCATAACGCTCGCCTGTCTTCCAGGAACCGAGGTGAACGCCACCTTCCTGACAGCCTTCGCTGAAGAAGAGTTTCTTATCCGGGAAGCGGTCATGTACCGCAGACAACGCTTCAAAGTGATCTCCGGAGTACCAGTGGAAGCAGATGCCCCAGATGTACTTGGATGCAGCCTGGTCTTCAAATGCAACCTTGGCACGGTCATAGACACGTTCCTTGTTGTGATCCCAGATCAATACCTTAACGTGGGACAGGCCGGCTTTCTCCAGTGCAGGTCCGAGGTAATCGCGGACAAAATCCTTTTCTTCCTCAGCGGTGTAGATACAGGAATCCCAAATTTGTTGTGCTTTGGCTTCATTCTGTACGCTGACTCCCCAGATATCGATGCCTTCTTCGGCATAGGCCTGGATGTATTTAACGAAAAGATTGGCCCAGGCTTCTCTGTATTCCGGTTTGAGCTTGCCGCCATTGTTCATTTCACCATTCGTCTTCATGAAGGCTGGAGGGCTCCATGGTGAGGAGAAGAGACGGAAATCTGTACCTACTGCATTGGAAGCGCGCTTGATCAGCGGAATAATGGACGTGTGGTCACGGGAAATATCGAAAGTTGCTAACTCGGCATCTTGCTCTTCTACATAAGTGTAGTTGCCCAGTGAGAAGTCACAGCTTTGAATATGTGAGCGGCACAGGGTGTAGCCAATGCCTTGCTCCCGATCGAAATAAGCATCAATGACTTTCTTCTGATTCTCTTCGCTTAGCTTGGCCAACGTTACTGCCGAAGCTTCGGTAAGCGCACCGCCAAAGCCTTCAATTTCCTGATATTCAAGATCATCATAAATATTGATCAGCGTGTTTTCTTTTTCCTCGGTGTCAGGAATGAAGGTAAGCGCTTGCTTTTCTGTCAGTCGATCTGCAGTATCTTTAGCGGTCTGGATGACGCGAATAGTTCCTTGGCTCATAGTGACGATAACCTCCTAGGTAATTTCATAAATTTATTATAGGAGGAATTCCGGCCTCCTTTGAAGAAACAATATGGCTAATAACCTCATCAATCTGGTCATGAAAGTGTAAAGAAAAGAGGAGTAACTATGGAAAAAATTGGCGTGAACATACAGCTCAGCGCCTACGTCAGCCATGATCAGCCCTTTCGGCAGTTATTCCGAAACGGTCTCGAAACCTATATCATCCGGCTCCAGGTAGAAGGCGAGTCCGAAGCGCTGATCGACGGTAAGATGGTGACCGTCTTGCCTGGGGACATGCTTTTATTCCCTCCTGGGGAGATCTACGATCTGCGGATCGGAGAGAAGCAAAGTCCGCTGGGCCACAGCGGCGATTATTTTGTCATGTGTACGGGTGACTGGGTGGATTACTGGTGGAACAAACGCGAGCGCCCGAAGAAAATCAGAATTGCTGATGTCGGTAAAATACACAGTGTATGGCAGCAGCTTATCCTTGAACAAAGAAGGTTGGACGGAGGCAACGCGGAGATTCTTGAGGCCTTATTCAAGGCTTTATGTCTGCTTCTCGACCGGGCCATTGAAGAGGCACCTGTGACCTCATCCGCATCCCTGCTGCTTGCCCTTAAAATGAAAGGTTACATCGAAGAGCATGCTACCTCCGTCATTCGTCTGGAGGATGTGGCCTCCCATGCCGGAATTAGTCTCACAAGAGCCGTACATCTGTTCAAGGCGCAGTTTGGTTATTCCGTGATTCAATATGCCAAGCAAATCCGTCTGGCCATGGCCCTGAGCCTTATGGATAACAGCAACTACACTTTGGAACGTATTGCAGAAGAATGCGGCTTTGGCAGTTACACGTATTTTCATAAGGTGTTCCGGGAGCGTTACGGTGTATCCCCTGGCGTGTACCGGCGACGGGAATAGTTTCAGGGGCTGGAGTGAAACAACGCATGGCGTACCTAGTGTTCGCACGAAGTTGGATCTTCATACAATACAGCCCTATCCGCACGCTGAAAATAACCAAAAAACCGGCCTTATTGGCCGGCTTCTGTGTCTATGCGGCAGCTTTCTGTAGAAAGCTGTTTTATTTTATATTCCTCGCCCCAATCCTTCATAAGCATTATGATCGGAGTTAAGGTTCTTCCAAATTCGGTCAACGAATACTCCACTTTAGGAGGAACCTGATGGTACACTTCACGATGCACTACACCATCTTCTTCCAACTCACGAAGCTGCAGGGTCAGCATCCGCTGGGTAATTCCTGGACAGATTCGGCGGAATTCGCTGAATCGTTTGGTCCCATCCATTAGATGATACAGCAAAATTCCCTTCCATTTGCCACCGATGACATTCAGTGTATGTTCTACAGGGCAAGCCTGCCCTGTGTCCAGTGAGATATCGTCGCTAAAGCGGCTTTTTCGATTAGGCATGAGATCTTCTCCCCTTGGTATCATTTTGTATACTACATCACATTAATGTGCGTACTTATAAAAACGAAGTATATAACTTAATATTAAAACTGTGATCGGTTATACGTCAATTCAATGAGAAGAAGAGAGGGATCAATAGTGGAAACAACATCTGTGAAAAAAGAAATCCTGTCAGCTTACAACTTCAGACATGCGACCAAGGAATTTGATGGTAGCAAAAAGATCAACGATGAGGATTTTGAATTTATATTGGAGACAGGACGATTGTCCCCAAGCTCCTTTGGCTTTGAACCATGGAAATTTGTGGTGGTTCAGAACCCGGTACTCCGTGAGAAATTGTATGACTATGCCTGGGGAGCGCAGAGACAGCTGCGGACAGCGAGCCATTTCGTACTTATTTTGTCCAGACTGCCTAAAGATCTGTTGCCTAACTCCGATTATCTCAGTGGACTAATGCAAAATGTTCAAAACATGCCACCTGAGGCCTTCGAGGGAAGGAAAAACAGGTTCGATGACTTCCTGAAAAATGATTTTGAACTGAAAGATAATGAACGGGCGCTATTTGAATGGGGTTGCCGACAATCCTATATTGCGCTAGGCAATATGATGACGGCTGCAGCGCAAATCGGAGTGGACTCCTGTCCCATTGAGGGCTTTAACAAACGTAAGATTGAAGAAATCCTGTCCGCAGAAGGAATTATGGACGCCGATCACTTTGGCATTTCCTGTATGGTGGCGTTTGGCTATCGGCTTAACGATCCGCGCAGGAAGATACGGCAAGACGCTGGTCAGGTAATCCAGTGGGTATAAGAAAATGAGATCAAGAACAGGCCGGAAAACTCCGTGCCTGTTTTTTTTATGAGACTCTCCAATCTTTATCCAAAATTATGTATTTATTCTGTTCCTTGATATATAATTTCATGACCATCATGATTATGGAGGTGTACACATGTACTTAACGACAGATACCCAATCCCTGCGGGTGTATGAAGCACTCGCCAGCGAAGTCCGTCTGCGGATTGTAGATCTGCTGGGTGAGCGGGAAATGCATATCAAGGAGCTGGCTGCAGAGCTTCATCTCAGCAGCGCAATTGTCAGTTCTCATGTAGTCAAATTGCAGAAAGCAGGCATTGTCAGCTCCAAAATGAGACGGATCGACGGGGGTACCTATAAATATTGTTCGCTGTCTGCGAACTATTTTCTGGTGAAGCTGACCGGGGCAAGTGCAGTTGCCCGAAAAGTCGTCGAGGTGTCCGTCCCTGTCGGGCATTACACCGATCTGCAAGTCGCTCCTGGCTGTGGAATTATGGGCACGGATAAAGTGGTGGGCTACTGTGATGATGATGCACGGAGGTTCAGAGACCCATGCCATGCTGATACCAGCGTCCTGTGGCTTGATAAGGGATACGTGGAATACAAAGTGCCTAATTATCTTTTCAGGGACATCGCTGTGCAGGAGATTGAAATCTCCATGGAAATCGGCTCCGAGGCGTCGCATGTGAACGAGAAATGGCCGACAGACATCATCTTTACACTGAACGACAGAGATTTGGGGAGATGGACCGGACCTGGAGAGTCAAGCAAACTGAGGAATTCCCTGACCGCGGATTATTGGAAGAATGAAGTGAACCGGCGGGGTCTGCTAAAAGTGCTGCGGATTAACGCCAGCGGCACATTCATGGATGGACAACAGATTTCCGAGGTGACGCTGGCTGATATTTGCTGGCATCACGAGCAATGGACATTCAGGGTTACGGCTGCAGAAGTGAACCGAAGGCGGGGCCGACTGGCATTATACGGCTGCGGAAGCGGTAATTACGAGCAGGATATTGTGTTCAGAGTCTACAGCGAATGAGCCTATGAAGAAACTGCGATGCAATTGTCTTGTCGTTGCTGTCCGCTCAGTTGTCAACGTCCAGGGTTCCTCGGCGTTCCCAAGATCATCCGTCCGGAGCGTCATTGCGCCATGTTTGGAAACAACCTCAACGGGTAACGATAACTAAGAACCAACATCGTACAGCCCAAAAGGAGGATTCCACATGACGGATCATATTCAGAATGAAGCGGACATCCGCAATAAGAAAAATAAATCCGGTGATTCACTGGCGGAAATCAAGAAGATGGAGAGTGGGGTCGACATCGAGCCGCAGGCAGACGACTGGGTCGCTAAACCTGCGGAATCCGCGCATCCTGACCCGCTTCCAAAGAATCAGCGATAAGAACGCCAAACAGGCCATCCATATGGATGGTCTGTTTTGTTTACAGCGAATATTTCCAGTCTAAGGAAGGCATGCTATGTCCCGATGTTCATTCACCAGATGCACAGTAGGGGGCGAGAGCTATTTCAATTTTCACTCGAACACCGTTTATCTCATTGTATAACTACGGGCCAGTTGCTGTGGTTAGCGAGTACTTTTTTTACTTTATGGTGTATTCCTTTCTGGGCTGGGTACTCGAAGGAACCTACAATTTATATAGCCAGGGGACCTTTCGCAAAGAAGGTTTTCTGCGAGGCCCATTCAAACCGATGTACGGCTTGGCTCCGCTATTGTTGCTGGCTGTTCGGGACTTGGGAGTATCGCTTCCAATATTCCTGTTGTGTGCCTTACTGATCCCGTCAGCGGTTGAATACGCTAGTGGTTGGCTGCTGCAAAAAGCATTTCACAAGCAATGGTGGGACTACTCCGGTATGTCTTACCAGCTTCATGGACATATCTGCCTGCGGTTTTCTGTATACTGGTGGATGCTGTCTATTGCCTGTATGTATGTGCTTCAGCCGCTCATGGTGTTGTTGTACCGTCAGGTGGGGGAGGTGTGGCAGATAGCCATGCCGTTAGTGATCCTGTTATTTAGCGCAGATATTCTATGGACCTGCTGGACCCGAGGTCGGGGGCAGAAAGAAGTGGAGCTAGGAGAGGGATGAAGATTGTCTGCGAAAAAATATCATGAAGGGCGAATACTCTTCATAATAAAGAGAGGCTAGGCCTAACGATCAAAAGGGAACCCTGTACAAAGGTACAGAGCTCCCTTTTTTCATATTATTTATACGTATTCTGCTCATTCTTCTGGAATTTCTGATCATCACTACTGATCATTTCTTTTCGATGGTCCTTTTTCTTTTGTCCGAGCTGCTGGGCTTGCTGGCTTGTCACAGGTGTCGTCTCAAGGTCACTTACTGTGTTGATCAGGTTTTTATCCGGTTTGACTGGACTCATTGTGTAATCCTCCCTGGCATCGAATGATAGTCATGGTGCTTATCTATTGTGGCAGTAATCAGCCGGGACTATGCAAATTCATTACAAACAGGTGCGCGTTTTGTATGCTCTTGAACCGGTGGGAGAAAAAGTTAAGATGAACAAGGTCAACCGTGGGGCTTTGTCTAATATACATATATAGTAGTTTAATTAAGGTCACGTCATAAACCCAAAGGATGGTTAGCCATGCCAATGTCTGAGTACTATCGAGGATTACGGGAAAAGATCGGACCAGAGTTGCTACTAATTCCCTCTGTAGCGGCAGTCATAAGAAATGAAGAAGATGAGATCTTGTTTATCCGCAAGCCGGGCGAGACACTATGGGGTCTGCCAGCAGGTGCCATCGAACCGGGAGAGAAACCATCTCGTTCTATACGCAGAGAGGTGTATGAAGAGACGGGACTCATGGTTAATCCGAACCGGATGATCGGCGTGTTTGGCGGTGAGAAATTTAGATTTGAATATAACAATGGTCATCAGGTGGAGTATCTGGCCATGGTATTCGAATGTTCAATGATCAATAGAACGCTTGTGGGACTGGACGGAGAGGCAGAGGAACTGAGGTTTTTTAAGGAAGAAGAGCTGCCAGAGCTAGCGATTCCTTATCCGCAAGAGATTTTTGCAAAGAGTAGTTCTTCCTTAAAACCGATATTTGAATAAAGCATCATTTGTTAGTAGAAGTCATGGACATCGATTTGGAGGTAATAATGAAAACATATATTTATAGGTATTTATATCATGTGGAGAACTAAACTAATCTACCTTGCCGCCGTTCTGCTCGTTATCGGGCTTGGCCTTGGCTCCAGAGCGTTTGCGGATGTGTTGCCGCTGTTTATCTCCAGGCATTTTGGCGATGCGCTATGGGGCAGTATGGTCTACTTTGGTTTCCGGCTGCTATTAACTAGACGACAGCTCTTGCTCTCCTTCTGGCTAAGTCTGCTGTTCAGTTATGGCATTGAATTCAGCCAGTTATATCAAGCGGACTGGATAAACAGTATACGCGCTACTGTACTGGGAGGCCTGGTATTAGGAAAAGGGTTCCTATGGATTGATCTACTCAGGTATACTATCGGAATTACTGTCGTCTTTGTTCTGGATAGAGCGATCTCGCAAGCTTATAAAGTCAAGCATTGGAGATGAATGAGAACATGACCAACAGTCTCATTATTGTATGCCTGCTCACCTTGATCATCCATACCGCGGAGACACTATCCTATTCGATCAGATTTGCCGGGGTGAGACTAAACAAAATTGCGATTGCCTTATCCCTGACTGGAATCATTGTTCTAGTATCCAGAACGGCCAATATGATACAGGCCCCGCTGACAGCTAAATTCGTCGATTATGCCAAGGTGAACCCCCATTTCCCGCTGCTTAACTATTTAATGATAATTATGCTGGCTTCATCTCTGGGCACCTTAATTGCTATAGCTGTCTTTCCGACATTTGTGGGCCTGTTCGAAAGGGTCATCTCCAAGCTGGAAATCGAAGGGTCAATTCCTAAGCTGCTGAACAGTGTCACGATAAGCCAGCTCAAGAACACCCGAAAATACATAAGAAAACCAAAGGTAAAACTCTACAGCTTCAGGTATCTGGGGATTCCTAAACGTTTTATCGTTATGAATATCTTCGTTACGGCCTTTTACACCGTAGGTGTGTTATCTTCGCTCTATGCTGCACATCTCGTTCCACAGTTCAGCACGACGGCCTCACAGGCATCTGGACTTATTAACGGACTCGCGACGATTATGCTTACAGTATTCATTGACCCGCAGCTGGGGATTATTACGCACAAGGCCACTCAGCATGCGGAGTATCGGGATCAGCTGGGGAAAATTTATGTTGTGCTGATGGGCTCAAGATTCCTGGGCACCTTACTTGGCCAAGTTGTGCTGTATCCCGCTGCGCTCTTCATTAGCATGTTGGTCAAGCTGATCTGAAAACAAAATGTGGTCAGCATAAATAGCCCATCAGCACCGGTGTTTATTTGGGAAGTTTCAGCTCCGCTGCACGGAGCAGGGCGGAGATCTGCTTCTCCCAGCCTATCAGCTTCAGCTGCAGGGCTTGAACGATTTTCATCTGGGCAAAAGAGGTTTCCATTCCGGCAGCAGCACCGGGTGCGTCACCTTGCTTCATTCCTGCCTGATAGCGCTTATGCGCTTCTGTGCGAAGCCTTTGTGCAGCAGTAAGCTCTTTATTCCCAGAGGTGGTCTCCTTCCGAAGTGCTGATATAGCTGCTAGAGTTTCCCTGGCTGGCTGGGTCTTGTCAGTGGTCTGCTTTCGGGCTAGCGCCAATGCTTCAGATTTAGCTTTGATCTCTGCTTGTGCCGCTGCAACCGCTGTTTTGAGCTTGTTGCGCTGCAGATCGAGGACCGCGGCATTCTTTAGATCTTTGGCTTTGCGTGCAGCGGCTGCCTGTTGTCCTAGTGTCTTATACTTCTCCAGCAGCGGCGCATGCTTCTTACGTACTGCATCGGCCTGTAGCTTCAAGTTGTCGATTAGAACCTGGTCGGTGGATTTGAGCTTCCCCTGGATTGCCTTCAGCTCGTCATTGTTCTGCTTGCGCAGCTTCTGGAGGATTCCTGTATTCAGTGTGATGTTTTCCTGCAAGGCAGAATAGTCGTTGTACAAATTACTAATCCGTTCTAGCGCCATATCCCAGTCTGATGTTGCCGCCTTGGCTTGAGGCAGATGCAGAAATAGCAGGGATAACGTTAACAAAATAACAGCAGCGAACTTTCGATACACCGTTGTTCCCTTGGTAACCGCTGAGCGATTACCCTTTCTGTTACCTGCTTCATCTGCAATCATTGGCTCCCACATTGATCTCAACCTCTTTTCTGAAATAGTAGTAGGCACAAAAAAAGCACCCCCAAGAAAGGCATTTCTGCCTGTCCTGCGAGGTGCTTCGCCCGCAAATCTATCATATTTATGTTTTTACTATAACTTGAAAATTACTGGATAGTCAATCAGGAAATAGAACATTTGTTTTCTTTTTGATCATGAAATATACTTTTGTTAACATAAAATAACCAATTGATAAAGGAGGGCCAGGATGACTCCCTACCAAGAACGTTCGAAGGAACAGGTAGCCCTGATAACCGGAAGCTCCAGCGGCTTTGGGCTGCTGACAGCTATTACGCTTGCCAAGAAAGGCTTCAAAGTGGCTGCAACCATGCGAAATCTCAGCCGCAACAGTGAGCTTGAGCAACGTGCCCGGCAGGAGGGCGTGCTGGATAAGCTGTACTTTATACATATGGATGTAACAGACCAGGCTTCCATTGATATGGCTGTGGCTAAAGTGACCGCAACTTTTGGAAGAATAGATATGCTGGTGAACAATGCGGGATACGCTGTGGGTGGATTCGTGGAAGAAGTGACAATGGACGATTGGCGCGGGCAGATCGAAACGAACCTGTTCGGTCTTATTGCTGTAACTAAGGCAGTGCTGCCGCTGATGCGTAGACAGGAAAGTGGAACAATTATCAACGTTGGAAGTATTAGCGGTCTGTCTGGATTCCCCGGATATGCGCCTTACGCTGCCTCCAAATTCGCGGTGGAAGGTTTCAGTGAAAGCCTGCGCCACGAAATGTCGCCGTTTGGCATCAAGGTTGTCATCGTTGAACCGGGCTCATTCCGCACCGCCATCTGGGGCAAAGGACTGGACAGCATTACCACCAGCCCTGATTCACCGTACAGAGAGCGGCTCGATGCCGTACTGAGCTACACCAGAAAGACCGCAGAATCGGCCCCTGATCCGCAGCAGGTAGCAGATTTGATTGGGCGGATTGCAGGAATGTCTTCGCCACGGCTACGTTATCCAATTGGGAAAGGAACGCGTATCCTGAGGTGGGCCAAGACGCTTCTGCCCTGGAAGTGGCTTGAAAGAATCATAGATATGAATTTGAAGAAGTAGTGAAGTTTTGTGTTTTTTGGGCTGAATAAGGTAAACTATCATATATGGATTTGATATTTAACAGAAAGAATTGAGGTATGCTGATGCCGAAGCCTTTGGAGCTGCATATATGTTTTGATGAACGGGGATTTGAGATTGAGATTCTGGATGTAACCCCGGTAGACGGGGACATGTACCGAATAGAAGAGACACCAATTTTTAATCCTGGCGTGTCTATGGGGGATGTAATCCGGCTCAAGGAAGAGCGGGGAGTCTACTACTATCAGGAGACTGTACGGAAATCCAATTTAAAAAGATATGCCTGGTTGCTAACCCAAGATACCGCGTATTCACCGATTCTGGCCGCCTTCAAGCAGCGGGTCAATGGTGCTGGTGGAAGCTGGGAGCAGATTTTTGGCGGATTGGTCGTAATACATATTCCGCAGGATTCTGTGCTGGATGTGGAAGATGAAATGAACCGCATTATTGAATGCTTAGGTGAATGAAGAGCAAGAGCTAATTATAGAGATTGGTGAGGTGAATAATCATGATGAAATATGCCAAGCAATGGGTGCCGACACTCGTGATTGCCCTTGTAGTTTCCTTATTCCTGAGAACCTATGTCGCTGAAGCGATGAAGGTCCCTACCGGATCGATGATTCCGACGATCCAGATCAATGACCGTCTTATTGTTGAGAAACTGCTGTGGATGACTTCACTGGAGCATGGCGATATTGTGGTCTTCTACCCACCGGTGCCGGGCGATGAAGGTAAACGCTATGTTAAGCGGCTTATCGGACTTCCTGGTGATACTGTAGAGATCAAGGAGGGGGCTTTGTACAGAAACGGCCTCAAGGTAGATGAGCCTTATCTGAAAGAGCCGATGAACTATAGCTTTGGGCCGGTTACGGTCCCGGCGGATCATTATTTCTTCCTCGGAGATAACCGGAATATCAGTTATGACGGCCATTTATGGCAGGAGCCGTTTGTTGCCAAGGATAAGTTGATTGGAAAAGTGATTGCGGAAATTCCAACTCACCTTCTATTTCAGCGTTAACGGCGTTCCCGGTTCAGATTATGTATATGTAAAAATGATAAAGTAACCTCTGGAATCTTCTTAAGAGGTGAGGATGAGATGCTGGATCCATTTACAAAGAAACGAATAGAGAAAATCATGGATCATTATATAAAAGTCCAGAACTCCGGGCGCTCTAACCCGCAGCGTAAACTCAAGTATCGGATACATGAGGATACGGTAACATTGCTGGATGAGCGGCCGATTCTTCTGAATGGACAATGGATAGAATGGGGTATTGCCCAATTTTGCAGGAGTGAACAAGGTTGGGGCATTTACTGGCGGGACCTGAAGAACCATTGGCATGCTCTGGACAATATTAAGCCTGATACTGATTTTGAGAAACAGCTGAAGATTGTAAAGCAAGATTGCCAGGGGATCTTTGGAGACTGAACGACTGCTGCAAGTTTGTTTTTTCGTAGATCCAGAGCCAGTTCCCGTTATTGGATGGGGTAGTCCGCTACGACGACATTATCGAGAATGTCTGTCAGCATTTGCACAAATGCTTGATGTTTCGGATGAGGGCCGTATTGGCGCAGGGCTTCCTTATTTTCAAAAGTTACCCGTAGTCCTAGTGTATAACCACGAATATTGTCTGTTTCCTCAGTCTCATTCACGCCGGCGGTGATTTGCACAATGCCCGGAATTTCCCCTTTAAAAGATAATAAAGTCTCCACAAGCTGAGGTCCTGTCGCTGGATCATAGTTGGCATTGAATTTAAAAAGAACCAAGTGTTCGAACATCGTAAAAACTCCTTTATATGTGAAGTGTAGGGCTAATGGACGTTGCTGCTCTAGCTTACCACAAAGAATTTTGTCAATAAAACCTGAAAAAGCGCGAGGTTAGGCTAGTTTCTCCCTTTGATGAGAGTACTGCTGCTAAAGTCGGGATACTTTGGACCTAGTCGACAGCGTTTATGTGACTTTCACCATATTGTCAGGCCAAACGCTAATAGACTATGATCAAGTAAAAGCAAAAGGAAAAAATTCCTATACATAAGAAGGGGTGCTGATTCTTGAAAGTTCATGTCACGGATCTAAAACACGGCGACTGTCTTCTGACAGACACTTTCAATAGTGTTGGTCTGCACGTGCTCCCGAAAGGGACTGTCGTCCAAAGTGAAGAAATCACCATCCTCATCCGGCACAAGATTGATTATGTGGATATTGAGCCGCGCTCCATGCAACAGGGGGGGCAAGTCAATAATCTAGGGCAGGATCTGAAAGCCAATCTGGATCTTACAATCCAGAATTACGAAGCCATCTTTCTAGAGGCGCTTGCCAAGGGCAGTTTCACCCAGAGCATGGTTGACAATACGCTTCAGCCCTTGCTAGAGAGTCTGGATGAGCAAAAGGATGTCGTTTCGCTCCTGCTTTTGTTCGAACGTGACGACGTAGATACATACAATCATTCCCTGCAAGTCGGATTACTATCGTATTATATCGCTTCCTGGATGGGCCATTCCAAAGCAGAGCGATATGAGATTAGCCGAGCAGGGTATCTGCATGACATTGGTAAGAGCCAGGTTCCGGCTGGAATACTGCATCACACAGGCGCTCTAACGCCTTCACAAGAGGAAGAGTTGAAACGCCACACTACATACGGCTACGAGATTATTCGTGAATCCATGAAGGATGAAACTACCGCTCTAGTGGCCCTCCAGCATCACGAGTTCGAAGATGGCAGCGGCTATCCGGGCAAACTGCACAAGAATGATATTCACCCCTATACACGGATCGTGTCTGTCGCAAACACTTACATGGGCATGACGGCTGCGAGAGCCAATCAACCTAAGCAAGGCCTTGTTACTGTACTGCGTAAGGTGCATGAGCTCGGATTTGGTAAGCTGAACGGGAAAGCAGTACAAGCATTGACAGGACATCTGCTGCCTAACTTTGTCGGAAAGACAGTACAGCTCAGCAATGGGGAGATGGGCACCATTGTCATGAACAATCCGCTGGACATGTTCAAACCGCTGGTGAAGGTGGATGAAACTTTCAGAGACTTGTCCAAGGAGCGTAATCTGTCGGTTGAAGAAGTCTTTATCTAGTATGCTATGAAAATAAAGCTGTCCTTTGGTCTAACGGCCGGAAGGGCAGTTTTATTGTTTTAATGCCCTTTTTCTTCCAGATTTGAATTCCGGTAGCGGATTGGCTATGATTAATTCATAACCTGATGAAGGAGATTTCCATGAAGACCGAAGATCAAATTGAGAAAATGAAAAGATTCCGTAACGAAATTACCCGGTTTATGCTGCTCTACAAGTTCGCACTGGATGAAATGGAGACGAAGGTTGAAATTCTGAAGCAGGAATTCCAGTCACTTCATGACTATAGTCCCATCGAGCATACGAAATCACGGTTGAAGTCTCCCGAGAGTATTATGAATAAAATGCTGCGCAAGAACTGCGAGATCTCGCTGGCCTCTGTGAAGCATGATATTAAAGACATTGCGGGCCTGCGTATTACCTGCTCTTTTATTTCTGATATTTATCATGTTAGCGAGATGCTGCAGAAGCAGGATGACTTGACGGTGCTGGAGATCAAGGATTATATCAAGAATCCCAAGCCCAACGGCTATCAAAGCCTGCATCTGCTGATTCAAGTTCCGGTATTTATGTCGGACGGTCAGGAACTGGTGTGTGTCGAAGTACAGATCCGTACCATTGCTATGGATTTCTGGGCTAGCCTGGAGCATAAAATCTTCTATAAATACAACCAGTCCGTTCCGGAGCGGCTCACTCTCGAATTGAAACAGGCTGCTGAATCTGCGAACATGCTGGATGTGCAGATGGAACGTCTACACCGCGAGATTAAGGAAATCAAGGATGCACAGGGCGAGGACGACATGATAGAAGACCTGAAGCGGATTATTATCAATAATCAGAAAATTGCCTTGCCTGCCGGCTTCCTCAAGCTTTTAGGCGAATAACAGGACTTGTCATTCTAACAATCTCATTAGTGAGCAGAGCAGCGATTCTCCCGTTGGGGGGATCGCTGCTCTGCGTTTTGGGCTATCATGGCGGGGAGCATATATGATAGATATGGCATTTTTTTCTTACCGTTCATGTGATGCTTTCGTTTATAATAAAATTAATCAAATTAACCATTGTTTTATTGTAAGGGTCACGTAAAAACACAGGGGGTGCAGGATGCCTTTACACCAAGAAGCCCATTTGGGTCGCAGACAAAAAATAGGCCTTACAGCGCTCCTTATTGGCTTGGTAACAATGGTCTTTGTCCTAACCTCAGCTATTCTTTTGATTGCATCTTACCAATCCGAGAAGGAATCCCTGACCGAAACGACATTGAATCTGAACTACGCGAATGCAAGTCGGATGAGTCAAACGGCAGAGTCACTCTTTCAATCCATGCTCAGCACCCTGGATTTTAGTGCGCATAACCTCATGAGTGCAGATGGACCAACGGAAGACCTGTACAATCATTATCTTGAGTTAATGCGACAAAGCAGCAGTTATTTCAATTCGATAGCTTTGGTGAACGAGAACGGGATGATCCGTAATGTGTCTCCAGAATCGCTGGGAACCGCCGGGCTACTGTATACCAGCAAACCAGTATTGGATGCTCTGGCCGCAAAGAAGACTTATATCTCACAGCCGTATATTACGAAAAACACCGCAAAAATGACTATGTTCATAAGCGAGCCCTTATTCGACAGTGAGGGGCGATATCAGGGGATGCTGGGTGGTACCGTATACCTTGAGGATAAGAATATCTTCAGTATGATTTTTGAAAATAATGAGAGGGATGAGACCGGCTCATATTATTATATCGTGGATTCTAAGGGGCATCTGCTGTATCATCCGGATAAAACGCGAATCGGTGAGGATATCAGTACTAATAAAGCGGTTGTGGAGCTAATGAAAGGTCACAGCGGCGAACAAGAGGTTATGAATACCGGCGGTGTGAAAATGCTGGCCGGATATGCTAATGTTCCCACTAGCGGCTGGGGGGTTGTGGTGGTGTCCCCTGTCGAGGTGATCCACAAGCAGATTATAGGCCATATGGAGAAAATCTTTTGGTATACTCTGCTACCTTTCGTGCTGTTGCTGGCCGTTGTTATTATAGTGGCCCGCAGGCTTGCTAGTCCCTTCGTTTATCTCGCGAATTTGGTAAGCAAAGTCGGGAAGGGAAAGATGGAAATTCCTGCTGCCAGATCCCACTGGAACAGGGAAGCTGATTTGCTGACCAAGACGCTTTTTACAGCTCTAACAGTCATGCAGAAGCAGACGGATCAATTAACACGGCATGCCATGACGGATGCCTTGACCGGCCTTGCGAACCGCAGAGCTCTGGAGCTAATAATGGAGGAATGGATTGCAGAACGTACACCGTTCTCTCTGATTGTAATGGACGTGGATAAATTCAAATTTGTTAATGATACCTATGGCCATCTCACCGGGGATGAGGTACTGAAGCGTGTTGCCACGGTTCTAGCGGCATCCGTCAGACCAGGCGATATTTGCAGCCGTTATGGCGGAGAGGAATTTATTATTTTGCTGGCTAATACACGAGTGGAGGATGCTTATATTGTGGCTGAACGCTTCCGTTTAGCGCTGGCAGCAAGCGAGGCCCCAACCGTGACGCCAATAACCGTATCGCAGGGCATTGCCCAGTATCCAACCCATGGACAGTCCAGCGAAATGCTGCTGAGGAATGCGGATCAGGCGCTGTATTATGCCAAAAATACGGGAAGAAATAAAACGATAATCTCCGGCAGTGAATCGGAGCAAGCGTGATTTGTGCATTAACGACAGGTTTGGAGGAGTATCTTTTGTCGAATGATGTGCTAATTCTGGAGAATCCTGCGAACGCGGGTGCATTGCTTGGTAAGGAATAGTTTGAAGTGATCGTCCTGCCGCTGCGAATTCGGTCGGATTCCGCGATTGCCCGGGTAATCGCCAGGGTTGGCTGATGGACTGGGCAATATAAAAAATCTGCACCTGGGCCTAGGCAAACACATATCTTACCTTAGAGAGTCCAAAATTGGGATGAACAGAAGGGTAGGAATGTATTTTGACTTCTTATATGGATTATACGTCTCCAGGGACGCAATTTACTGCGGATGTGAACAAAAGCCCGCTTTTCAAAAAAGATGATCGGAACTTTATCAATGTGCTGTCTGTTCAACAATTGAACACGCTGGAGAACACTTCACTGCTGGATATCTTCCTCAGTAAATCCAATGTGGTAGAACCCCATTATCATCAGAATGCGGCAGAACTGGTCTATTGCATCTGTGGTTCGGCTGTGGTTTCACTAATTAACCCGTTCACGAATGAGCTTTTGCACTTTCCGATCACCCCAGGCCAAGTAGCGAATGTTCCGCAAGGCTGGTGGCATTACGAGGTGGCTACGATGGATGACACGCATTTGCTGGCTATTTTTGATGCGCCAATTCCAGAGGTTATCCTGGGTTCGGATATTCTGAAGCTTACTCCGACCAATGTGCTCGCCCATACTTACTGCCTGGATGAAGCTAAAGTAAAAGACGCGCTCGCTCCTATTCAAAAGAAGACCTTCATCGGTCCACCGGTGGGCTGTGTAAAAGGGGCGGTCAAGGGCAAGATGGAGAATGCGATGCCGAATCTCCATCCTCATGGTCAATCTCCTTATGGAGCTATCCCTCAGCAATATGGTCAATCTCCTCAGCCCCAATGGAATGCACCTCAACAAGGGTGGGCACAGACACCGCAGCCTTATGCACAAGCACCACAGCCCTATGGCCAACCCGTGTATACCCATCAAGTGTATGGACAGAGCAATCGGCAGCAGCCGTATGCACAACAGCAGCCGAACGTACAATACGTCGGAGCACCCGAATCCTTCTAACCCTCAGATGTCAAAGGGCGTCCACCAAGCCGGAACAATGGCTGCGGTGACGCCCTTTATTTAGCATATATAATCTTTAGGATAAAGAAACAAGCACACGTCCGCGGGTCCGGAAATTCAGAATATCCTCCAGCGCTTCAGGCAGTTCCTCCAGGGTCACTTCCCGGTCTACTAGAAGCTCCAGGTCATCAGGTTTTAAATCGCTTGCCATGCGTACCCAGACGCTTGCTCTAGTTTCCGCATCACAGAACACGGAATCAATACCTAGCAGGTTGACTCCCCTAAGGATAAACGGCAGAACGGTAGTCGGTAAGGCGGTCCCTGCGGTCAACCCGCTTGCAGCTACAGACCCCTTGTAAGCGAGCTTGCTCAGGACGGCTGACAGTGTAGTCCCACCGACAGAATCGACGGCAGCCTGCCATAATTGTCTGTCCAGGGGTTTGGTGGATGTCCCAAGCACATCTTCACGGGAGAGGATTTCCTCAGCGCCCAATGCTTGGAGATAGTCTCCGGCCGCGCTGTTTCCAGTACTGGCTGCGACGCTGTACTCCTTGGCAGCCAGCATGGCGACAGCAGCTCCGCCGACACCGCCGGTAGCTCCGGTGACCAGCACTGTTCCTTTTTCAGGAGACAGTCCATGCTCTTCAAGTCCTTGAATGGACAAGGCAGCTGTAAAGCCGGCGGTGCCATAGATCATAGCTTCTCTTAAGCTAAGACCGTCCGGGAGGGGTGTGATCCAATCTGCGGGAATACGTGCATACTGGCTAAAGCCGCCAAAATGAGTTACGCCAATGCCATAGCCGCAAGCGATCACGGGCTGGCCTTCGGTAAAACGTTCGTCGCTAGACGAGACTACATAGCCTGACAAGTCTACGCCCGGGATGAATGGATATGATTTGAGAATTTTCCCATCGGGAATGCTGGCTAAACCATCCTTATAGTTTACACTGGAATAAGCGACCTTGATGATAACTTCTCCGGCAGGCAGGTCTGCCAAGGTAAGAGATTTGATGCCGACAGAGAAAGAGTTATCGGTCTTATCAACGATCAGGGCTTGAAATGAGTCTGGTAGTTGTGAGTTCATGTACGAAGGACTCCTTTGCTCGAAGTGAAATGTAAGACAGTTATATAATATTTATTCTGACCGGTCAACTTTTTTATGTCTGTGATATAATATGCATTATTACCCGTTTATTGGAGGTATTATGGTACGTTATAAGAAATCTGAGGAAAAACGCAAGCAAATCCTCTCCGCAGCCTTTCGGGCGTTGGCCGAATATGGATATGATGCCGTGACACTACAAGTGATAGCGGATCACGCCGAGGTGAGCAAGGGGGTAGTACATTACTATTTTGAGAATAAGGAAGCTGTCCTGACGGAGCTGCTGGAGTGGCTGACCGCCAAAATCTATGAAAAAGAACACGCAGCTGTTCAGCAACAGACGACGGCTACTGGTAAGCTGGAAGCGTACATCGATGCCGTGTTCGTTTCCCCGGAGAAGAATCGCTCCTTTTACCGGGTCTACCTGGATTTTCTGGCCCGGGCCAGCCGACTTCCTGTGTACCGTGAAATCAATCAGCGATTCTATGATAACTGTACCCGCATTAGCACAGAGGTGCTGTTGCTCGGTCAGAAGGAGGGGCTATACGCCGCCCATCTCTCCCCGGATACAACGGCTCCGGTTATCCGGGCTGTGATTGACGGTTGTCTGATTCAATGGCTAATGTCGGACCGGGATGATCTGCATGCTGTTTTTAAAAAATCCTGTTATGATGCGGTGTTCAATGTGCTTAGCAAGGGACCGGGACCCATTTGAGATTGGGGAGCTTTGCATACTGCACTCAAAGATCCAGGACAAGAAGCCATTGTTGAGCGGCTGCACGAACTTTATTGGGGAATGAGGTGGCAACGATAAGCGGAAATATGAAAATTGGACTGCTCAGACATTTTAAAGTTGATTTGCAGACAGAGAGAACATGGATGAGCGCGAAGCAATTCAATGCTTGGGTGGACGAATATAATGTGTGCGGCATACAAATGCCTCAGGCCGTAAATGTTCTTGATGGAGACTGGAGCCGATGCTTGTCGAGCAATCTATATCGAGCGGCTGAAACAGCCCAAACGATGTACACCGGAGAAATTGTTATAACGGACCAGCTCAGGGAGATCGATGTTCGTGCATTTACCAAACTCCCTATAAAGCTGCCTTTAAGCTGGTGGATGGTGATCGGAAGGCTAGCTTGGTATGGGTCACATCACTCTCAGCAAGAGAGCAGGAGAGAGACAATATTAAGAGCAAGCAGTGTCATTGATCAGCTGGAACAAGCTCAAAACGCAGCTACATTGCTCGTGACACACGGCGCGTTTATGAAGGTTCTCCGTAAGGAGTTGCTGCGGAGGGGATACCAGGGGGAATCATTTACTGTTCCGAAAAATGGTGGCTTGTACACGTTTGAGAAGTCTCTTACGTTGGGTAGATAGCGAGCATTATTATAGTTAAGCTCTCCTCATCTTCTGGTCAGTGGGCTCCGGGGATTGCGGCACTTGGTGCCAGGACCGAGATACTTAATATTGGTGTGAGCAAGAACCATCGAAGAAAATGGATCGGCAGTATCCTGTTGCAACATGCAGAAGAGGTAGTGAAGTCTTGCGGAGCCTGCTGCCTGCTTACTTTGCCGGAACAATCACCTGAGCTCATGTTTGAGCTTAGGAGGGAATTGAATAGCAGGAAAATATACCGTTAATTACTTCGTTTCACCTTATTTTTCGTGAATAAATGGAATTTATCCCGTTATTAACCTCTTTTATCCCGTAATACTCTAGTATTGAGGCGATTAACAGGAGTTTTTCCAGTTATTCTTTGATAAGAAGAGAATTTAAGAAAAATAACTGGAACTATTCCAGTTACTCCATTACTCTACAGGGTTGAAGGGAGACTTTCGATGCATTTGTCGCTTGGAGCGGGTTATACTGTGTCTTAATGTCGTTTCTTTTGGATATCCTGACAATGATCAGCCGATAGGCGGGGGATTGAAATTTCCATCTATTGTAATGGGAATCTATCTCCTATAGTATGAGAGTTGTACAGCGGAAGCAGAAATGGAGACAAGGGGGCAGAATGTATGTCGATAGCGACAACAATGATTATCCGACTGGAAATACGGAAATCGATTGCGTCTTTTGGTGATGTAGCATCCAGAATTGCTGAGGTGGGCGGTGATATTGTTGCGATTGACGTCATACGTGCGGGTAAGGATGTGACGACCCGTGATATTACGGTGAATGTACCGGATGCGGCGAACGGCGAGATTGTCGGTGTGTTATCGGACATGCCGGGTATCAAAGTAATCAACGTATCTGACCGGACTTTCCTGGCTCATCTTGGTGGTAAGATTGAGGTTACTCCGAAGATGCCGATCAAGAACCGGGAAGACCTGTCGCAGGTGTATACTCCGGGCGTAGCCCGTGTCAGCATGGCCATTCATGAAGATCCTAACAAAGCGTATTCCCTGACGATGAAAAGAAATACAGTAGCTGTTGTAACTGACGGCACTGCGGTGCTGGGACTTGGTGATATCGGACCGGAAGCGGCGATGCCGGTGATGGAAGGTAAGGCAATGCTGTTCAAGCAACTGGCGAATATCGATGCATTTCCACTGTGCTTGAATACGAAGGATCCGGATGAAATCGTGAAAATTGTGAAAGCGGTTGCTCCCGGATTTGGCGGGATCAATCTTGAGGATATAAGTTCACCGCGCTGTTTTGATATTGAGCGGAGGCTGGAGGAAGAGCTGGATATTCCTGTTTTTCATGATGACCAGCATGGCACAGCTGTTGTAGCTCTCGCCGGTCTGTTGAATGCGCTCAAGGTTGTGGACAAGGATATTGGAACTGCGCGCATTGTGGTGGTCGGTATTGGTGCGGCAGGTGTGTCCATCTGTAATCTGCTCCTGGCAGCGGGGGCCCGGAATATTTATGCGGTAGACCGGGAAGGCATTCTCTCGGCTAAAATACAATACAGCAACGCAGAGTGGAACAGGCTGGCTCAGCGTACGAATACCGAAGGGATTACCGGCGGCTTGCCGGAAGCGATCCGGGGCGCAGATGTGTTCATCGGGGTGGCTGGCGCCGGGATTTTGACTGTCGATCTGCTAAAAAGCATGGCTGAGGATAATATCGTTTTCGCAATGGCGAACCCTACGCCGGAGATTGAACCGGATCTGGCTGAACCGCATGTAAGGGTGCTGGCTACTGGACGAAGTGACTACCCGAACCAGATTAACAACGTGCTGTGCTTCCCGGGCATTTTCCGCGGGGCTTTAGATTGCAGAGCTAGGGCGGTTAATCTGGATATGAAGCTGGCCGCGGCTAAGGCCATTGCTTCTGTGGTGCAGCCGGACGAATTGAATGAGCATTATATCATTCCAAGTATTTTTAATGACAAGGTGGTGGAGTATGTTCGTTCAGCTGTGATTAAGGCGGCGATTGCAACGGATACAGCCCGCCGGATTCCCCCGGACTTCTCCGCAGAAACGAAGGAAGAGTAGCACTAGGGGCTTGAAATGAGAAGGGCAGCTGATTGGGCTGTCCTTCTTTGCTATGCACGTGGGACTTATATGCTGGCAGGAGAGGTTTCACGCAAGTGGCGAGTTCAGATTGAAATAAACAAGTTGATCTACGAGTTCTTGCTGCCTGGTAAAACCCAACGCTCTTGCAAGGCGAAATATCCATGAACCTCGTAACATCCTCATCCGCAAAATGTTTATATACCTCCTGCCTGTCGTCTAGTGTCAATAGTCTTAAGGTCAATCTGGCAGTTTGCAAGGATGGGAATTCAAAGTCAGACATCTTATCGGTCCTTTCGTTAGGAAAATAATAGTATTATCTAAGTTTAGTCCTGCGGACGATATAACTGGTAGGTAAAGTTCTTTTTGTTGTAAAATTATACTAATCGAACTAATCATACTTGGGCGATCTTGAGCCAGGCAGACAGTTACCTTAATCAAAAACAGGAGGTCTGGATGATGATGAAGGCACTACGTGTTTTGCTGATGGGGGCGGTAATCTTATTGCTTCTTGTATCCTGTAACTCGAAGACTTATAAGTATAATTATACGTTTAATGGTGAGGGGGAGCAGTGGGCAGCGGAGTATGTACAGAAAGCATCAACGACGTTGACCGACAAGAAAGGCGTGAGGCCGGAGTACAGTTCTTCGAATGAGCGCACCTTCCAGCTCAAGTACAAGGGCAAGCAAACCGATCTCGGTGATATAAAAGAGTTGAAATACAGCTACAAAGGGACTACCGGGGAGGTAGTAGCACTATTGAAGGTCCGGTTCACTTTGGTGATTTGAAATCAAGGTCTGTAAGTAACGGATCTATCGAGCAAGAGGACGCCGTAATTCAAGTTGAGGTTGAATGGGATGGACAGAAGGAGCAATTTGAACTGCAGGTTCCCAAAAAATAAATCGACGGAGGACAATCATGGTTATTCTTAAGGAAATTGAAGCGGACCAACTGGACGCATTAAACGATTTGTATCATGAACTGGTGGAGAGAGCGGCAGAGCGGAGTAAGCTTGAGGAAGTTTTTAAGCTGGTGAAGGCTGATAACCGGTATATTCTGCTGGGTGCTTTTATAGATGGAGAGCTGTTAGGGTCAGTAATGGGTATTCTGTGTTACGACCTTGTAGGGGATTGTCGACCGTTTATGGTGATTGAGAATGTTGTGGTCTCATCGCGTGCGCGCCGGCAAGGCGTTGGCAAGAAGCCAATGGTGCGGATAGAGGAAATAGCCCGCGAACGGGACTGCTATTACATGATTCTGGTCTCAGGCGAACAGCGGAAGGAAGCACATATATTCTATGAAACGCTGGGCTTCCGCGATGAGAAGGTAGAGGGTTACAGGAAGCATTTAAGCTAGGGGCTAACCAGAGTGGCTGCATAAGAGCCTTATGTGGTATGGGATGAGGAGAGAGTAAGGAGAACGTACGCGGGATCGATTTTTTAAAGCTATCTTTTCCATACTGCGAGAACTCCCGCCATATTATACTCAGAATATTACTATCATGGAGGCGTATAATTTGGAGACTTTATTTCGTTATAACTGGATGGTTCGCGAGCAGTGGTACCGGTGGTGTGAGGATGTGCCGGAGCAAGAGCTTCTCAAAGTACGGACAGGCGGAGTAGGAAGCATTCTGAAGACGCTATTCCATGTTGCTGATGTCGAGTGGAGCTGGATTCAGTCCATTCAGGGCAAGCCGGATTTTCTGGAGGATTTCAATTTGTATCAAAGCCTGGCACAGGTGAGGGCGCTGGATGCACGTTTCCGGCATGATGTAGAGGGATTCGTATTAGATTGGCGGGAAGAGCTGGAACGGAAAATGTTTGATGATCTGCTGCCGGATGGGCGGGTGCGCTCTCTGGCTTGGGGTGAGGTGCTCCGGCATGTGATTGCTCACGAGATTCATCATATGGGACAGCTATCCGTATGGGCCAGGGAGATCGGCAAGGCGCCGGTGTCGGCTAACCTGATAGAAAAAGGGTTGGTATTTAGTCTGCCTGGCAGGGAATAGACCGCTATACTTAACCATTGAAGAAGCCTGGTAACTGTGAAGTTACCGGGCTTTCAAGTCTTCCGGAGGAAACCAGATATGACGCAGATCTACCCAGCCTTGGCTGTTGAAGGTGACGCCGCGAACCGAAGGGAGGTAGGCGGTTTGGGTCGGTTTTTCATATAAAATATGCAGATGATGCTCGTCCGTCAGACGCTTCTCAATCCGCTGAAAGATCTCGGCCCTGACGTGCGGATCGGGTTCGCGGGAGATTCTGTGAAGCATACCTTCGATGTCGCCTCGCGTGTGTGCGTCCAGATGCCGCGACAAGGTCTGGTAAAGGTCGAACAGCCGCAGCTGCTCATCCTGATCACGGAATAGGGAGAAGACAATGAGATCTGATTCCAGGCGGATCGACCCTTTGAATTCCTCCGGGGAGACGGTGACGACCCTGCAGGAATAGCCGGCTGCAGTCAGTTTGAGTGCAATATCCTCTGCATCGCCCCCATATTGGGGGATAGTAGCAATCTGCAGTGGGCCCACGTGGGGGGCGGAAACTTCCGGGATATTGCCAGCAGCTGCCCCTTGCAAACAGGAGATCAGATGACCACGGACCAATGGATCACTCAGCGGTCCTTTTTTGTGTGTATTGCAGGTCACGAATTTGCGCGTGGAGGACTCGGAGTGCATGCGGCTCCAGCTGGAAGACTCGGGGGCGGATGGGTTCTGGATTACATGGAACGCAGCACCGGAATCGGCAGAGGATGCATCAATCTCCCAAGGCACATAGATGATCTCTACACGATCCAGGTGGGCCCGTCCCTGAAAATAATACGGGAACACTTCCAGCACACATAGATGCTCATGCATCTCAGTGACCTTAAACGGTCCTGTCCCGGCAGGCTGACGTCCCAGATCTGTACCACGCCCGCCTTCCCAGTCCCGGGGCACAATTGCCGCACGGCTGGTGCACAGGAAGGGCAGGAAGAGCTCGTTGGGCTTCTTGAGCTGTATCTGAACAGTCGTCGGACTAAGGGCGGTAACCGATTGGATTTCTTTGAAAATATAACTGTAGAGCGTTCGCTGTGAAGTTTGCATCAGCCGCTCAAAGGAATAGACGACATCCTCGGCACCCAGCACCTTGCCGTGATGGAACAGGACCTCTTTACGCAGAAAGAAAGTCCATGTCGTCCGGCTCTCATCGGCCTCCCAGGCATGGGCAAGCCCCGGTCCGATCACGTTCTGTTCCCCGCTCTGACGCAGCAGACCATCAAATACATGGCTGGACACAAAAGACTCTGCCAGCAAATTCATATACAGCGGATCAAAGGTATGCAGTTGTTGTGTGACAGGCAGCCGCAAAGTATCAATCTGCTTGTCGCTGCGCATCTCGGAGTGATGGCCGAAATAGGCGAGCAGCCAGCCCTGAAGGGTGTCCTGAAGCGACGAGGACCGGGCGTGATCCCGAATACCCTCGATGGAACTGAGGATATCCTTGCGGCTGATTGCCTGCTTCATCGATTGCAGGGCAATCTCCTCGGAAGGCAGAAGAAAGCGCAGCGTGGAGCGCCGCCCCCGTCCGCGGCTGGATGTCCAGACGATCCAGCTCTGCTGGACCATTTTATTCACGACATGCAGGGCGTTACGGTGGGTGCAGCCCAAGGTCTGTGCCAGCTCGTCCAGGGTGACGGTTACTTCGGCGGCGCTCCCATAGCGGGAATGCAGCTTCAAATATTGGCTATGCAGCTTCACGAGAGAGGGTCCTCCTTGGAAAATAAGAAATAATAATTTCGATTTTTCTATTTATCTTCTTATTTTAACATTTAAAATAAGGATTAGATAGTAATAAACTGGAGGTATTTACCATGTCTGAAAACGAAGTAAGGCGGATCCGCCCTCTTGTCGTATTGGGTGCTGCATTTTTGCTGGCTATCATTCACCAGTATCTGTTCTTTGGCGCGCAACCTGGCATATCTTATCCGATCTTTGTGACCTTGTTTTACGTCTTTATACTGTACTATGCCCGGGAGCAAAGGCGTCCGTTCTCATGGTTCAGCTACTTATGGCTTGCTGCCATCGGTTTGCTCTCGCTAACGTATGTGTTGTTTCAGGATATGTTCTTCTTCGGCTTCAATTTGCTGGTTATCCCGATTCTGATTCTTTTACATATGACGTATATGCTGGGAGCAGACAGACTCTCCTGGGGCGAGGGAAAGCTGATTGTCAAGACGCTGGAACATTTTCTCCCGCAGAACTTTCGGCATTGGGCTACAGCCTTTGCCCAGTTGCGCAGCAAACAGGGTGGCAAAATCAAGGATGAGCGTAAGCAGGTTCTGATTAAGGTGTTGATTGGTTTGACCATTTCATGTCCGATCCTGCTGGTTGTAGTCTCGCTGCTTTCTTCTGCAGACGGCGTTTTCCTTCATCTGGTGCAGGAGTTTCCCAATATTTTAGGTAACTTGTCTCTGGGCGAGGGTTTTGTACGGGTGATGTGGGTACTGTTGTTCGGACTTGGCTTTTTCGGCTTTGTCTGGGGCTTTGTTGATCCCAAGGATTACAGCTGGAATGCCCGGAATCCTGCACTAAAGCAGCTAAATATGGAGACACCGGAACTACCGGTGTTCAGAATCGATCCTGTGATCATGGCAACGATTCTCATTTCGATTAATATGGTTTACGTGCTGTTTGTGTTCGTGCAGTTCTCCTATTTGTTCGGTGCGTGGGAGGGAATTCTGCCAACGGGCAGCACGTATGCTGACTATGCACGGAGCGGTTTTTTCGAGTTAGTGATGGTGACAGGAATCAATTTCATTCTGCTTATGTTATGCCTTCTGCCTTCAGGTGAAGGACAAGGTCTGCTGAGAAGAATCACCCGTGTCCTGCTATACATCTTGGTAGCTTGTTCTGGTGTTATGCTGTATTCCGCCTTTACCCGGCTGTCGTTATATGAGGAAGCATACGGATATACCTACACGCGTTTTCTGGTGCATGCGTTTATGATTTTCCTGGGTCTTCTGCTTGGCCTGGCAGCGCTGCGGATTGGAAGCAAGAAGATTTCTCTGGCAAAATGTTATATCGTGCTTGGTCTGGTATCGTACGTCGTGATGAACTATATCTGCCTGGACGTAATCGTCGCGAACAAGAATATTGAACGGTATGTCACTAGTGGCAAACTGGATGCCGATTATTTGTTTACATTATCGCCGCAAGCGATTCCGACTCTAATTGATTTCAGCCGTAGTCAGAATGGGATTCTGGACAATGGTTTGCGCAGGGAATGGGAAGTCAGCCAGTCGAGCGAAAAATGGCAGTCGTTTAATGTATCACGCTACAGGGCAGAACATGAACTGAAAGAGTATTTTAAGGCAGAGACGAAATAAATCGCCAAAAAGGACATATGTCCTTTTTTTGCGGGGCATTCTACATTACACTGAAGCATCGGAGGGATTGGCGAATGCAAATGATATATGACCGGGAGGCTGTTCGCCATCTGGCGGAAAAAAACGGTCTTGACGAAATTTTTGGCGGTCCGATGATCGAGTCTATGGAGCTGCGGCTGTACGGGGATGGCGAGGCGGTCTGCTCGGTTGGAGATAAGCTGGAATATCTGTTCATCCTGGTACAGGGTAACCTTAAGATTCACACGCTGCTGCCTAACGGGAAGTCAATGCTGGTACGTTTCGCGCGGCCGATGTCGATTATCGGGGATGTAGAGCTGCTGAGGGAGTATCCCGTGAAGAACCAGGTGGAATCGGTGGGAGACAGCCTCATCCTGCTTGCCGGCCGGAGACGGCTGCTGAAGGAAATGGAGCATAATGCGGTGCTGCTGCGTTTTCTATACGGAGAACTGAGCCACAAGCTCTATACGCTGGGACAGACTTCTGCGCTGAATCTCTTGTATCCGGTCGAGAACCGGTTCGCGAGCTATCTGCTGTCTCTGCTCACGGACAGTGAGGGGATACGATACGTAGATGAGATTCGCACCTCCACGTTGACAGAAACAGCGGAGCTGCTCGGTACCAGCTACCGGCATCTGAACCGGATTGTTCGTAAATTTATAGAACAGGGCATCATCGAACGTAAGCATGGCCGCCTAAGTATTCTGGATGAGGGAAAGTTAGCTGAGCTGGCGAGCGGCAGTCTGTACGAATAGAGTGGCACAAATGCTATCAGAGATCGCTTTAAATCAGGCTACGGCCGGAAGAAGCGGTCTTTTTGCTTTTTCTACACGAAAAGGGTCAGTCTTTTGGAATAAGACTATTGGCATATTTTATCGAAATCGTAAGATACCACACACAAATCATAGAAATTGCCATCGACTGGAAGATTACTGTATCTTATATTATTACCATTATTAGTTAGTTTATAGTCATCCTCCGATGTTCGATCTTCTTATATTGCGTGTTGAGTTGCAGTTATGCATATTTACGCAAGCAAGGGGATCGTTCTTTTTTATGCGAAGATGCGGCTATACTGCGTCTAAGAGGATCACTATCGGCTTTCTACTAGTAAAGAATGCTGCTTCATAAGGATTTCTCTACGATTTCAGTATCCTGGAGGAGGCGGTAGATGACTTAAAGATCAGTTTTGAAAGCGTATACGGAATGGAAGTTTGCAAGATTTAGAGTCTGGGCATCCAAGACGTGTTTCTTTTCGAAAAGGTGCGTGTAGTCCAGAAGGTTGCAGAGGGTTCAAGCTTCACCATAAAAAATATGGAGGTTGGCTGTTCATGATAACAGGTCGCAAAGCTTCAACGGGAAGGTCAGTCCTGATGTACTGCCTGATTGCTGCATTATTTGTAGGCCAGTTAGCCTTTTTCCCGTCTGTGAGTTCAGCAGCCGGAAATTTGGCCCAAGGTAAGACGATTACAGCTAGCTCTGTTGGTGATGTATATGTGGCTTCCAACGCCAATGATAGTAACCAGGGAACGTATTGGGAGAGCAGCAGCAATGCTTTTCCGCAGTGGCTTAAAGTGGATCTGGGTGAAGCCAGCAATGTCAACCAAGTTGTGCTGAAGCTGCCGTCCAATTGGGGGGCAAGAAATCAGACACTGTCTGTAGAGGGAAGCAGCAACGATTCCAGTTACAGCAATCTGGCATCTTCCAGCAGCTATGCTTTTAATCCATCCAATGGCAATACGGTGACCATCAATTTTACAGCGGCAAGCGTAAGATATGTGCGACTGAATATTACTGCTAATACAGGCTGGGCGGCCGCACAAATCTCCGAATTTGAAGTCTACGGTACGACTGTAACACCTTCTGGAGCGTATGAAGCCGAAGCGGCTGCGCTGTCCGGCGGTGCGAAGGTGAACACCGATCACACTGGTTACACTGGGTCAGGATTTGTAGATGGATACCTGACGCAAGGGGCCTCAACTACCTTCACAGTGAACGTTCCTACAGCCGGCAGCTATGACGCATCGTTGCGTTATGCCAATGCTAGCGGAGGTACCAAGACCATCAGCGTGTACGTCAACGGAACAAAGGTGAAGCAGACTTCTTTGCCGAATCTGGCCAACTGGGACACTTGGTCCACCAAGGTAGAGACACTGGCCTTGAATGCCGGAACTAACACGATTGCGTATAAGTATGATGCCGGGGACACTGGCAATGTAAATCTGGACAACCTTAATCTCACACCGGGCGTGGCGCCGACTGTAGCACCAACACCGTCCCCAACTGTAGCGCCAACACCGTCTCCGACAGTGGCACCAACGCCGTCTCCGACAGTAGCGCCAACACCGTCTCCGACAGTGGCACCAACGCCGTCTCCGACAGTAGCGCCAACACCGTCTCCGACAGTAGCGCCAACACCATCACCGACTGTAGCGCCAACGCCGTCTCCGACAGTAGCGCCAACACCGTCGCCGACCGTAACACCAACACCGACGACCGGACCAGGGTCCAATCTGGCGCTGAACAAACCGGTCACCGCTTCCTCTTCTGTATTTACTTTCGTAGCCACCAATGCCAATGACGGGGATCTGAATACTTACTGGGAAGGTGCAGGCGGAAGCTATCCGAATACGCTTAGTGTGAATTTGGGCGCGAATGCCAACCTTAGCTCCGTTGTATTGAAATTGAATCCATCTTCGGCCTGGTCTACGCGCACACAAACGATTCAGGTTCTTGGAAGGGACCAGAACGGCACTACGTTCTCCAGTCTTGTACCGGCAACCGTCTATACTTTTAATCCGGCCACTGGCAATTCAGTGACCATACCGGTCAATGCTACTGCCAGCGAAGTTCAACTCAGAATTACGACAAATTCCGGCTCCAGTGCTGGGCAAATTGCTGAATTCCAAATCTTCGGCACGCCAGCTCCTAATCCGGATTTGACGATTACCGGGATATCCTGGTCTCCGGCAGCACCGATAGAGACGAATGCCATCACACTTAATGCTATTGTGAAAAATATCGGTACGGCTGCGTCTGGAGCCACGAATGTTAACTTCTACCTCGGTACGACGCTTGTCGGTACTGCCCCGGTTGGAGCCATTGCTGCAGGAGCTTCCACCAATGTCTCTGTGAACATCGGAGCCAAGGATGCAGCAGCTTATGCAGTAACTGCCAAGGTGGATGAGAATAACAGCATTGTTGAGCTGGACAAATCCAACAACAGCTACACTAATCCGTCGCAGTTGACAGTTGCGGCAGTATCCAGCTCCGACCTGATTGCGGATTCCGTCAGCTGGTCGCCGAGCAACCCATCGCCAGGCAGCACGGTAAACTTCACGATTACGATCAAGAATCAGGGCACGGCAGCTTCTGCGTCAGGGGCTCATGCTGTTACCCTGACGATTACCGATGCCACAACCAATGCAGTAGTGAAGACCCTGAGCGGTTCTTACAATGGCGTGATTGCGAGCGGACAAACGACAGCCCCAATCAGTCTTGGTTCTTGGACAGCCGGCAACGGCAAGTACAACATCAAGAGCGAGATTGCAGTTGATGCCAATGAGCTTCCTGTAAAACAGGGCAACAACATCCAGAATCAATCTCTCTTCGTAGGCCGTGGTGCCAATATGCCTTACGATATGTACGAAGCTGAGGATGCTGTCATTGGCGGCGGTGCCGTCAAGCTTGCACCGAACCGCAACGTCGGCGATCTTGCCGGTGAAGCTTCCGGCCGCAGAGCAGTAACCCTGAATACCACAGGCAGCTACGTGGAATTCACCACCAAAGCCAGCACGAACACGCTGGTGACCCGTTTCTCCATTCCGGATTCCCCGAGTGGTGGCGGAACAGATGCTACACTTAACATTTATGTAAACGGTGTCTTCACCAAGGCGATCAATCTGACTTCCAAGTATGCCTGGTTGTATGGCTCGGAGACTAACCCGGGCAACACGCCAAGCGCAGGTTCACCGCGTCATATCTATGACGAAGCCAATATCATGTTCGACAGCACCATCCCGGCGGGAAGCAAGATTCGCCTGCAAAAGGATGCTGCCAATACGTCACAATATGCCATCGACTTTATCAACCTGGAGCAAGTGTCGCCAATTCCAAATCCTGACCCGGCCAAATATGTAGTGCCTACCGGATTTACTCATCAGGATGTGCAGAACGCACTGGATAAATTCCGCATGGATACTACCGGCAACCTCGTCGGTGTCTACCTGCCTGCCGGTACGTATGAGACTTCTAACAAGTTCCAGGTATACGGCAAGCCTGTAAAAATCATTGGCGCAGGACCATGGTATACACGTTTCGTGGCCCCAGCCAATCAAAGCAATACAGATATCGGATTTAGAGCTACTGATACGGCGAACGGCTCTACTTTTGCCAATTTCGCTTACTTCGGTAACTATACTTCCCGTATCGACGGTCCGGGTAAAGTCTTTGATTTCGCCAATGTGGCCAACATCACCATCGACAACATCTGGACCGAGCATCAGGTCTGCATGTACTGGGGTGCTAATACGGACTACATGGTCATCAAGAATTCCCGTATCCGTAACACTTTTGCCGACGGTATCAATATGACTAACGGCAGTACGAACAATCTGGTCTCCAACATTGAAGCACGCGCCACCGGGGATGACAGCTTCGCCTTGTTCTCGGCCATCGATGCGGGCGGATCTGATATGAAGGACAATGTGTATGAGAATCTGACTTCACTCCTGACCTGGCGTGCAGCTGGACTTGCGGTGTACGGCGGTTATGCCAATACGTTCCGCAACATCTACATCGCTGATACGCTGGTATACTCCGGAGTTACGATCAGTTCGCTTGACTTTGGATATCCGATGAATGGTTTCGGAGCTTCTCCAACCACGAATTTCCAGAACATTACGATTGAGCGGGCGGGCGGACATTTCTGGGGCGCACAGACCTTCCCGGCTATCTGGGTATTCTCGGCCTCCAAGGTGTTCCAGGGAATCCGGGTCAGCGATGTAGATATCATTGATCCAACATACCACGGCATTATGTTCCAGACGAACTATGTCGGCAATACACCGCAGTTCCCGGTAAAAGACACCATCTTCAACAACATCACGATCTCCGGTGCGAAAAAGAGCGGTGACGCGTTTGACGCAAAATCCGGCGTTGGTATCTGGGTGAATGAATCCGCTGAGCCGGGTCAAGGTCCGGCAGTTGGTTCAGTGACCTTCAACAACCTGAAGATTACGAATACCGTAACACCAATCAAGAACAACACCTCGACATTCACCATTAATGTAAATCCGTAAAGGTTCATGATTTGACCGGTTAAGCAGCCGGTTGCAACAAGCCGTCTTCCGCTTTTACAGGGGAGCGGCTTTTTGTCGTGAGGCCATTTCGTAGATGTTTTTGGATTCGACAGTAGCCTTATTCACAGTTACAATGTAGGAATAGCATGTTTAGGAAAAGAAATGAAATGGAATGAGGAGGCTGCACCATGTCCCCAAAAATAGTCAATAATATCACCGAGCTGATCGGGAATACGCCAGTTGTGCGTCTGAACCGTCTTACTGGTCCCGGGGATGCGGAAGTTTATGTCAAGCTGGAAATGTACAATCCCAGCGGAAGTGTCAAGGACCGGGCAGCATACAATCTGATTTTGCAAGCAGAGCAAGAAGGGCTGTTGAAGCCCGGCGGAACAATTATTGAGCCGACCAGCGGAAATACAGGCATTGGGCTCGCTATGAATGCAGCCGCGAAGGGCTATAAGGCCATTCTGATTATGCCGGACAACATGACCAAGGAACGTATTAATATTCTAAAAGCCTACGGTGCTGATGTTGTGCTGACTCCCGCTGCGGATCGTATGCCGGGTGCCATCGCTAAAGCGTTGGAGCTTGGCCGAAGTATAGAGAACAGCTTCATTCCACAGCAATTTGAGAATAAGGCTAATCCCGATATTCACCGGATCACAACAGCGCCGGAAATTCTGGAGCAGATGGAAGGGCGACTGGATGTGTTCGTAGCTACTTCAGGTACAGGCGGAACGATCACCGGTACTGGGGAAGTGCTGCGCCGGAAACTCCCGGATATCCGTATTCTTGTGGTGGAACCACAGGGCTCTCCGGTATTGTCGGGCGGAACCCCGGGTCCGCATAAGCTAGTGGGCACCAGTCCTGGCTTTGTTCCTGCGATTCTCAATACTGAGGTGTACGATGAAATTGTGCAGGTGGCGGATGAAGATGCTCTGGATATCGTAAGATCACTGGCGGCACAAGAAGGTATTCTAATCGGACCGTCCGGCGGCGCGGCAGTATGGACTGCTCTGCGGGAGGCCCGGCGGCTCGGCCCAGGCAAGCGGGTGCTGTGTATTGCTCCGGATACCGGTGAGCGTTACTTGAGCATGGGGATTTTCTAATCCACTAACGGCGGAGGTACAGGAATGAAGAAATATGCGGGGATGACCGTGACTGCTGTGCTGACTATGATACTGGCTGGATGCTCTGTTGTGGATCATACAGGGAATACGCAGAGCGGTGGGAACGCTGCTCCGCAAGCGTCCTCGAGTCCAGCCGCTGCAGAGACAGCTTCGCCGGAGCCTGTGGCAGAGGCTTCCCCGACTGCGGAGAACGCCGAAGCGGCAGAGGTTCTGGACACTGGGAAGTTGTCCGAGAATTTCGGGTTTGCCGATGCGGAGGGGAAGCAGATTCTGGTTACCGCACAGGAAGAGGGACAGGACAAGGCGCTATCACTGCTGGATCGGGCTATCGGCAACAACGGACAAGTGCTGACCGTGAAGTTCGTGAAATGGCAGCCCGGCAGTGAGGAGGGGACTGGACGGGAGATGGCGCATAACTTTGCGCATTTGCCAGGATACATCTTCACAGTCGAAGAAGGAAGCGCCGTCCCCGATGCTACCTATTATTTGACCACGGAAGTAGATTTCAACGCTAAGTCTCTACTAGACGTTAAGCCAGCCAATGAAGATTTGGCGAACCCTCCGGTAGTGGGTGAAGACGTGCGGAAGGCGATCGCTGCGGTCAAGAAGCGGGAGATTCAGAGCATCGGGAAGATTGCCGATCTGTCCCCGGACCGCGAGCTATATGTTGTCCAGTTTGTGCGGCAGGATAAGGATATGCTGTTCAGTCTTGTGCTGAAAGAAGGAGAATCCCTTGCCTTTATGGACTATCCCGCGGTTGTTCAGGATGACGATTACTCCGTATGGCGGGTGGATGATGGGGGAGAGGTATCTCCCGGCATGTTCTCGGTACTGTTTGCCGCCCAAAAAGCGGACGGTGTCCTGCTCGGGATCAACTGGTGGGGCGCAGAAGGGGTTAATACTTTTTTTCTGAATCAGCATGAAGCGACGTTTAAGGAACTGGACATTCAATATGGGCGTTATACCTCTCCTTTATAGAAGTGCTCAGAACGTTACATAATCCGCTAAACCAAGTGCACTGGATCGAACAGAACTCGTCTAAAAATAATAAGCTCCCCTAACAGCAGGCAGGTTTAAATAATAACCTGTAGCTGAGGGGAGCTTTTTTATGATCCTATGTTTGGAACTCTAGCATGTGTTAGCGGATATGTATGGTTAACAGGCTCTAACTTTTCCAATATTTTGTCTTATCTTCTTCAGTGATGGCTCTAATCACTTTGCATGGATTCCCCGCAGCAATCACCCCGGATGGGATATCGCGGTTGATCACACTGCCTGCTCCGATAACGCAGTTATCCCCGATGGTCACTCCTGGCAAAACAACGACATTACCACCAAACCATACATTGTTGCCAACGGTAATCGGGTAGGCGTATTCCAAGCCTTGGTTACGTTGCTGGGCATCCAATGGATGACCAGCGGTGTAAAAGCCACAGTTTGGAGCAATAAATACATTATCTCCAAACGTTACTTTGGCACAATCTAAAATGACGCAATTATGATTAGCGTAGAAATTTTCACCAAGCTCGATATTATATCCGTAATCACACCAGAACGGCTGCTCAATGTGGAAGTTCTTGCCGGCTTTTCCGACCAATTGTTTAATTACTGCTTTACGTTCATTTATGCTAGAAGGACGTAATTGATTGTAATCGTGACAGAGATCCTTAGCATATGTTCTTTCTCTAATAAGTAAGGGATCATTGTTGTTATCATATAGCAATCCTTTGCGTGCTTTCTCTTTTTCGTTCATGTTTATTTCCTCCCGCTTCCAAGATCAATCTATATGATGATACCTACAATTTCCCATACAAGCAAGTAAATAAGGCACTGCATTACCTACTCAAACTGCTTGTCTCTCAGATAATCTAAATACCGTACAGCCACCCTGATACTACAATAGATTCGAGGTGATTCCAATGTTATGTAACTGAGGGGTAACGTCATAGAAGCTGGAGAAAGCCATTAATGGACTTTCTCCAGCTTCTATTGTGACCGTTGCTATTCCTCTATTGCCGCTTTTTTCGTATTAATTGCGCGAATGATCTCAGGATCTAGTTTGGGTGTTCTGTCGTAAGTATATAAGCCGTTGACTTCCAGCTCCACATCATACAGCTGTGTGTAACAGAAACCGAACATGCTGTGGTTATCGAGCAATGTGGTGGTGAGGCCGTCGTAGCGAGCTATGAATTCATCAAGACTCTGCGGGCGCTCCCCATAGCCCCAGGAGTCCTGATCCAGCTGACCAGGATTCCACCAGATCCCGCCGTATTCGCTGACGAAATAAGGCTGTCCTTCATACTTTTGGCGCTCGGGGAATGTGTTGAACACTTCGCCACCCTCGGCCATAGGGGCGTAACGGGCCCGGAATGATTCCGTATTCTGATCGTAGTCGTGCACATCAAATATATCAGTCACAACGTGGAAATTGCCGCTCGTATCGATTACCGGCCGGGTTGGATCGATCGCTTTCGTGGTTTCGTACACAATTCGAAGTACCTCGTTATCCTGACGTGCGCCGTTACGGGAATCCCATGTCTCATTGAATGGACACCAGCCGATCACACTCGGGTGGTTAAAGTCGCGCTCAATCCCCTCAATCCATTCCGGCAGAAATTGCGATAGTCCTTGGGCGGTAGATATATTCAAACCCCAGTTAGCATGCTCGCCCCAGACTAGGTATCCTAGCTTATCGGCCCAATACAAGAATCGGGGCTCGAACATTTTCTCATGGAGTCTTGCACCATTAAACCCAAGCCCCAGCGATATTTCAATATCACGCTTCAAATCATCATCGGTTGGAGCCGTATATATACCTTCCGGATAGAAGCCTTGGTCGAGAACAAGTCGCTGAAAGACTGATTTTCCGTTAATTCGGACAGCCATACCATCAAGCTGGATGGTACGAAGGCCAAAATAGGAGACGGCTGAATCGATTATCGTGTCACCGCTGACTATTTTTATATTCAAATCATACAAGTTGGGTGAACCCGCTTGCCAAAGATGAGTCTCGGATAAAGGAAGCGTCAACTTAGTAGAGGAACCACCACAGATCACAGATACAGCGCCAACTGTTTTTTTCTCGTAGAAAGCCTCACAAGTAAATTGCAACCCGTTCACCGCGCCATTAAATTTGGCTTCCAAATGAATGCAAGCGTTCTCAGTGTCAGGCGTTATACGGAAGGAAGAGATATAAGTATCGGGTACGGATTCGAGCCATACGGTCTGCCAAATTCCGGTTGTCCGCGTATATTCGCAACCATGGGAATGATAGGCGGTGGATTGTTTACCACAGGGCTGTAGACCGGACCTATTATCGTCCTGAGCATATACGGTGATGATATTATCACCTTGCTTCAAGGCATTTGTGATATCGAACGAGAATGACGAGTAACCCCCGCGGTGTGTTCCGACAAACTGCTCGTTAACCCAAACCTCGGTTTCGTAATCGACAGCCCCGAAATGAAGCAGCGTTTTACGGCCCAACCATGCTTCAGGTGTCGTGAAGCTCCGCTTGTACCAGACAGCATTCATAAAATCAGTGTGGCCTATACCGGATAGTTTGCTTTCAGGGCAGAAGGGTACAAGGATCGATTGCTTCAACTGGATATCATCCTTCTGTAAACCACGAGCCTTTCCGCTACACCCTTGATCCATCTCAAACTGCCATTCTCCATTTAAATTCATCCACTGTTCTCGAACAAACTGAGGTCTTGGATATTCCGGGCGTGGCAACTTATTTGCTGACATAATCATTCTCCTTTTAATTAATTTAAAAGTTAATTGATTAACAAATAATGATGACTCTCCATCATAATAATGTCGCTATTTCTATCTGTCAAGTCATTATTCTCTCTGCAATCTGAAGGTGAAGTAGTTGATTGGTTAACATTTAGGTTATATAATTGATAAAAGACTTAGAAGAAGAGAGGCATCATCATGCAATCGATCGAAGTGAACAGCAGTAACTTGGCATTTCTGGAATGTTTATCGTCGGGTACCCGGATTAGAATCATTGAGTTATTGAATGACAGACCGATGAATATTGGAGAATTGGCTGAGGCCATCGACGTTTCTTCCGCCATTATTACGAAACATATTCAGAAGATGGAGCGTGCGGGGATTATCTCATGCGAGACCAGTGTCGGTAAGCGGGGAATGCAGAAGTTGTGTTCACTTCAGATGGATTCCATTAACCTTCAATTCAGAGTCAGTAAGCCGCAACCTAAGAAAAGCTACAACGTCTCAATGCCAGTTGGCCAATATGCAGCCTTTGAAGTGAATCCAACCTGCGGACTGGCCTCCGAGTTGAAAATGATCGGCATGGTCGACGATCCGCGCTATTTTGCCGATCCCGAACATGTTCAGGCGAAGCATCTCTGGTTTGGTAGCGGGTGGATCGAGTATCGTATCCCCAATTTCCTGCTGAGTAATCAACTGCTCAAACGTCTGGAAATATCACTTGAGATATGTTCAGAAGCGCCGGGCTTTAACGAACAGTGGCCTTCAGATATTAGTTTTTTCATCAATGGAATCGAAGTAGGAATGTGGACGTCACCGGGGGATTTTGGCAGCAAGCCTGGTATATTTACTCCCGACTGGTGGCATCATGGTACGCAATATGGTCTACTTAAGACGCTGGTTGTAATGGAAGAGGGCACTTACATGGATGGTGTCCGGATATCTGATGTGACAACATCAATGCTCGGCATCAACTTTAGCAAAGAGGTAACGCTGCGGATAGCTTCGCCGACAAGTGCAGAAAACTGCGGAGGAGTTACGTTATTTGGTAAAGGGTTTGGAAATTACGACCAGGATATAGAGGTCAATATGTATTATTGATTGTTTCAATGTCTATTCATTTATATTATGCTTAATTAAAACACTTTTGATAATAGCTAAAAGAGGTGTGTGAAATTAGTCAGATCACGAACAATTCGATTCGCGTTAAAAAAATCAACCAGGAACTGATCAAGCAAGCTTTAAAAATGATGAAGCAAGGCACAAAGTCTATGATTGCAAGTGCTACAGGCTTAAGTGTTGCTACCTGCGGCAATATTTTAAATGAATTTCTTGAAACAGGTGAAGTGATTGAAACTGAAATGGAGCAGCCAAACGGGGGAAGACCAGCGAAGCGCTTCGTATATAATTCCAATTTTGCCTACATCGCCTGTATATATATTAACGCTGAAGGGGATCAACACTCATTAACTTATAGGGTAGCGAACTTATCGGGTGAGGAGATTGATGCTGGTCTTCATGCCGTAGAGCTGGCCGACGTTACTGTTATTGAGCATGTAATCGAATCGCTGATCACCAAGCATCCCGAGATTAAGGCCCTTGGTATTGGGATTCCAGGTCTTGTCCATCAAGGGGTCATTAACGTTTGTGACATTGCAGAGTTAATTGATGTACCTTTAGAATCACGTTTAAAAGAGAAATATGAGATTGAGGTTACCGTTGATAATGATATGAACCTGACGGTTTATGGCTTTTATAAAAAGCAGGATTATGAAGAGGACAAAACCATTGTAGTGGTGACCTTCCCGCGGAATAACTTTCCCGGATCGGGCATGATGATTGACGGATATATTCATCGCGGCACAACCCAGTTTGCGGGGGAGGTATCCTTTCTGCCCTTTGGGATCTCACGTCAAGAGCAGTTTGCCAGGCTGCACCAGCAAGATACATTTGAGTCTTTGGCAGCCACGACGATTATGTCGCTCATTGCAGTTATTAACCCCGAGACGATAGCACTAACTGGAGAACTGGCGAAAGAAGAGCATATTAAGGGAATCTATCAGCTCTGCTCGGGCGTCATTCCTGATGAGCATATGCCACAAATTATCGTGTTAGATCATCCGCATGACCACTACATGAATGGATTAATTGCTGTCACGCTGGAAAGCTTGAGCTATAATCTGCAGTTGGTTGAGAGACGACGGTAGGGTTTTTGAAGAGGATAGTTATTGGATTAAACGCCTGAGAAGGCGTTTTTTTGTTTTGTGTAAGCTTATTAGTAATACTTTATTTGAATTAAAACATAGGTTAAAGGATATTTCTCGTATTAATCTCCCTTTGTTACAATCAGGTTGTTATCTAAAGGAGGTTATATAATGAACTATCGTAAATTAGGAGCGAGTGGCTTACATCTAAGTGAGATTGCCTATGGCAATTGGATTACACATGGTGCTCAAGTGGATAATGATACAGCTTATGCTTGTGTGCACGCCGCACTGGATGTAGGAATCACTACTTTTGATACTGCAGATGTATATTCCGATACGAAAGCTGAAGTGGTGCTGGGCCAAGCATTAAAAGGAGTGCACAGAGCGGATATCGAATTATGCACCAAAGTGTGCCATCCTACAGGGACGGGGCGTAATGCAAGAGGTCTTTCCCGCAAACATATTATGGAGGCGTGTCACGCTTCACTGAACAGATTGCAGACTGATTACATTGATATCTATTATGCGCATCGCTTTGATGCAACAGTATCACTTGAAGAGACTTTTTTGGCTTTTTCAGATCTGGTTCGTCAAGGTAAGGTTCTCTATGTCGGGATAAGTGAATGGACGGCGGATCAGATAGCCGAAGGTGCTGTTTTGGCGAGGGAATTGAAGGTGCCATTGGTGGCTAGTCAACCTCAATATTCGATGTTATGGCGTGTTATGGAGACGGAGGTAGTTCAAGCTTGTGAGCGGGAAGGTATTGGACAGGTTGTCTGGTCACCACTTGCTCAAGGAATTCTTTCAGGAAAATATATGCCAGGGCAACCGCTGCCAGAGGGCTCACGTGCTTCGACAGCTGCGGGATCATCATTTATGAACAGATTGGCCGGTCAGTGGCTGCGGACTGAAGTACTTGCGGCGATCTCGAATCTCTCTTCCATCGCAAGTGAAGTAGGGTTGACGCTTCCACAGCTGGCTATAGCGTGGGTCTTGCAAAATCCACAAGTCTCCTCTGCGATTATTGGGGCATCCAAGCCTGAGCAAGTAATCGAAAATGCCAAAGCTGCGGGGATTCGTCTTGATAGCGAAGTGATGTTGCAAATCGATACTGTGCTAGAAGGACTCGTTGAACGTGATCCTGAAAAAACGGGCTGAATATTATATTATTCAGGATTAATAACTTCTGGACTCAATTGCTCTATGATCTCAAGTAACGCGGATAAGGAGGCACGATCGGAATCGGTTCTCCAAGCTGCATAAAGGGGAATCGATGGTGTGCTTTCTTCAAAGGAACGAAATACGACACCTTTCCGCTGAAAAATAGCAACTGAAGAGGGCACAATGGAAACGCCAAGATTAGCAGCTACCAAGTTTACAATGGTGTACATCTGAATGGCTTCCTGTACAACATTCGGATACACATCGTGTTGGGCGCAAAAGCTCATAATGAGGTCATGAAAAGGAGCTCCTAAATGACGTGGGAACGATATAAACGGTTCTGAAGTTAAAGAACGAATGGACAACGTCGGTAAATGAGCAAGATGATGCTGCTCAGGCAAAACGGCAACAAGGGATTCATTTACTAGAGGACGATGGTTGATATATTTGCTGGACTCTGTATAACGTACAAATCCAATGTGAATCGTTCCCTCATGTAAGGCCTGCCACTGCTGAGCAGACGTTATCTCATGTAACGTGAGTTGGATTTGCGGGAAACGCTCCCGAAACACCTTCAACATATCAACTAATACTCCACCTGCTGCAGAATCAATAAACCCAATTTTCAAATGTCCAATAATTCCTTGATCGGCTAGTTGCGTGTTTTTAATAGAGCGCTCTAGTTGAGACAGGATTAGTTTGGCTTCCTCTAGAAAAACTGCCCCCGCTGGCGTGATCCGAACTTGCCTCTTGTTCCGTTCTAATAATTTCACACCAATCTCATTCTCCAGAGCTTGAATTTGCTGGCTTAGAGGAGGCTGTGTCATATTAAGCTTCTCTGCTGCACGGTTAAAATGCAGTTCCTCAGCTACTGCGATAAAGTATTGCAATTTTTTTATGTCCATACTGTACATTCTCCCTTGTAAGGCTTCTTCAAGCAAGTATAAGGATTTTTGTAGGGAAATGAAAGGAATGGTGTGGTCTTTGGTTGGTGCTGGTGGATGAAATGAAGCGTCCGATTTATCGGGGTATTGTCGAAAAGTAGCTGAATGGAACTAACCCTTGCTTGATGAATAACAAGGTACCTACGCCATGCAACATTAAGCCTGATGGAAAGAACAAGGGCTGGTCGCTGGATAAACATTATGGTGTAACGTTTACTGGCAGGTGAAATCCATATGGGTTACATCACTTATGGAAAAACACGTTCCAAGCGTGGACAGGTGGAGCTTGTACCCGAAGAAGAGTGGATTAAAGTGATGTGGACATATGGAAAGTTGAAAATGCCGGAAGGAAATGAAGTCATTATGGAGCAGTTGCTTAAGAACAGAATGCTGAACCCAAAACAAGGAGGAATATTTTTCTGTTGTCAGATTTATTGTATTGTGAAAAGTGCGGTTCACGGATGAGATTTCGGGTAGGAGAGAACAAGAAGCAAGGGCAGCATTGGAGTGCATTGTGCTATCACCAGCATAAAGACGGCATCTAATGTGAGCAGTGAGGCAAGTTAATGGATGCTGATTTCTTCAATGCTCTGTATGATCGGATTATTAATGTAGACCCGGATATATTACGGGAAATTGAACTGCATGGAAGTCGTTATAGTGATACGCAGACGATCATTGAGGTCAAAGATCAGGAATTGAAGAAGCAGAAGCGAGCGTTGGACTGCTGCATGAATCTTATGAAGAGGATATGATAATGAAGCAAGTGTTTTTTAGAGCCAAAGGCTGTTCGTTCAAGGTAGATACAGAAGTTAGAGGAAGAGTTGAAGGATTTGCGGAAGGTTGTAGTTGATGGTTTGCTACAGTTAATCTATAAGAGATTTTTTTGAAAAATATAAATATTCTAGAAGGGGAAAGGTAATAGTATGTCGAAAATTTGAGTATTATCGAATTTTCGAGAAACGTCTTTACCTATACTATGTTTATTTAGCTAAATGGAAGTGGAAATTCTAAAGTAAGTAAATACGATTATTTAAATGTATGTAGGAGGAATTTGGATGTCAAATATTAGAGTCTTAGAAATGGATAATGAACATCTTAAAAAAGATTTGATAGTATTTATAAAAAACAATAGATTAATACCAATAATTGGATCGGGCTTTTCGCGTTCGAGTCTAACAATGAACGGAAAAGTTCCAAGTGGAGATGATATGAAGGTTTACATGTTAAATAAATTAAAAGAAAAATTTCCAGATGAAAATTTTTCGCAAGATTTTAGTAAAATTGCTCAGCAATATGAAAATCACTGCGATGTTAGAGATAGGAAGAAATATTTAAATGACAACTTCACAAATGTAAAATTGGAGTGGTATAAAAAAGACTTTCTAAAAATTAATTGGCCTTATATTTATACCTTAAATATTGATGACGCGATTGAAAGTAATAGCAATTTTAATGTAGTGCTACCTCTCAACGAAGTAAACGAAGAATATGAAATGAGTTTGAATAATAAATCTTTATATAAATTACATGGTGATGCAAGGCACTATTTAATGTATAAAAATAGTCAGATGTATATTTTTTCTCAACATCAATATTTAAATAGTTTAAAACAAAATAATTATATGCTAAACAAAATATCTACTGATATTAGATCAAATTGTGCAATTTTTATAGGATGTAGTTTATCGGATGAAATAGATTTATTGTACTCATTGAATATCAATGGGTATACACCTCCAAGTATGAAAAGTACATATTATGTGACTGATCGCGACTTATCTGAACTGCAAAAAAAAGATTTGGAAATATACGGAGTTGATACTATTATAAAGGTGGATAATTATCAAGATTTCTATATTTATCTATCGGAGATTAATGATATGGCACTGAAAATACCGGTTTCAGACATCGATAATTTCCTTAATCCAAGAATTATATATGAAAAAGAAGGATATAATACAAATATTGAATATATATATAAATCCAACAAGATATACGATCATTTTGAGAATGATAAAACGATTATACTTCCTAACTTCTGTGTTCAGCGAGATGTATTTAATGATAATGAGATGTTTCAGAAGAAATTTATTGAAAAGAACTTTGTAGTGGTTTATGGGCATAGATTTTCTGGAAAAACGTATTTTCTCATAAATTTAATGAATCGTTTACATAATGAAAATTATTACTTTATTCCATCTCACTATAAAATTAATAAAGAAACGTTTCTTTTATTGATTGAGGCTGAGAATTCGACATTGTTTTTTGATACTGGGTCAATTGATGACACCCAAATTGAAATCATACATCAGAGACTTAATAAAATAATTAAAAAAAATTGTCGAATAGTTCTTTCTTTAGACTCATCAGAAAAGGAAAATATTAATGCTTTAAATAAATTTAGGAAAAGTACAGAAATAGAAGAAAAGATAAGCATAAACTATATTGATAATAAATTCTCTTTTATAGAAGTAGATTCTTTAAATAGTAAATTAGATTCAAGTGCTATAGGCCGATTTAAAAAAAATAAAAATGAAACATCAAAGAAAACATCCTTTACTTTGCTTGATAATATTTTTAGTATAATAAGAAGCGCTCCGGAAAACGCTATGAAAAATAATTATTTCAAAAATATTCACGAACTAGAAATAGATAATGATCGTATGGTTGCCTTAATAATATTAGCTACTCAAAACAGACTAAGCGCTCATGATATGAGCTTATACAAACTTAATGAGAGTATTGGTAAATTTATTGAGGAGTTGGAGCCTATATCGCAATTTGAATATGCTAGCGAATTTGAAAAAAATTCCTTAGATCATTCTGGTATTAAAGTGATTGTTAACTCCAGGTATTGGGTGCTACATGAGCTCGGTGAATATTCTTTATTAAAGAAAAGAATTCCATTAATTTCGCGTGCTTACAAACGTATTGTCGAAAGTATTTTAGAGAATTATCCGTCAAATTATAAGGGAAGGAGACAAGCAGCTAAAAAAATATCTGAGTATATTAAATTTGATGTAATAAATGATATTTTTCCTAAAGAAGCAAAGGGATCCCTTTTAGTTATTAAAGATATTTATGCAACTCTTGAGTCTCTTTTGAATGATGATTACCAGTATTTTCATCAAAGAGCTAAAAGTCTAGCATGGACAAATGATGAAGGGGATTTAAATAAAGCACTTATATATGCAGCTAAGTCTAAGCATGACATGGAGACAGAAATAACCGATTATAAATTGCAATTTTCATACATGCATGTTTGTTACACAATTGCATCTATTCAAACCAAATTGGCTCAAATTAACCAATACAATAATAATGAATACACTAAAAATGCTAATCAAGCTATTTATGAAGCTCTGAAATTTAAAGAGAATTTAAATTATCTGAAACCTTCAGATGGAGGCCAGATTTCAAGAGGATCACAAAATATAATTGATTTTATTAAATATATGTCCATTAATGGCGGGAAATTTGGTTTGGATTCGACATTAACTAATGAATTGTTTAATAAAATATTAAAAATATGACTTCCGCTGAATTTTAAAAATCCAATCTCATGTTTTATATAGAAAATGTTCAGGTTTTTTATTATCTAAGTGAGGCTGATTATTATAGTACAGCAGAGAAAGGTAATTTAATTTTGTGTGGGCTAGTTTTATAGTTATGCAAATATTTTATAGTCTATATAAATTAATTATTAAACAGATAACTCTGTTCGATCAAGAAGTATCTGTTTCTCTGCGAATTTCCCCCTCCTATTTGGGTAAACTAAAACTAAATTTACCCAAATGGGAGGGGAAGAGAATGAAGCCCATGACAACGAAACACATACCCAATAGAGATTGATGGCCAAGAAATCGCCTTACCTGCTAGCACGCACATAATCTGGTGAGCTGCTTCCCATAGTCCGAAGAAGATTTTGAAAAAGCTAAGTAAGAGAACAAACTTATTCTCTTATCTATTGGGTATAGCTAGTTGTTGGTTCACACGTACCTGTCATTGATGAGATGTTCATATGAATCATCTATTAAAAAACTCCTGCTTACACTTACACAGCAGGAGTTTTTTGTTTTAACTATAGTGTCCCGCATAACATTCTCCCCTTAGATGATACAATATACATATTCTTTTATCCGACAATCCGGCTTTATCTTTAAATAAATTTTCAAGGAGCCAAAATGAAACAATCCCATGCTTTACAAACGAAAAATTCAATCATTAACGATCTAAAACAAATCGGTGTTCAAGAGGGCATGACGCTGATCGTCCATGCTTCCCTGAAAGCTTTAGGAAAAGTTGTAGGGGGGCCAGTCACTGTTATTTTAGCGTTGGAAGAAGCGGTGGGGCTGAATGGAAATATCGTTATGCCGACACAAACTGAACATTTGTGTGAACCGATGGAGTATAATGATGGTTTGACTGAAGAGGAAATACAAATAATAAAAGATAATATGCCTATCTATTACCCTGATCTTACGCCAACTTCATATATGGGATTCATTCCTGAAACGTTTAGAAAACAAAATGGAGTGCTCCGAAGTTCACATCCTCATGTTTCATTTGCTGCATGGGGGAAGAATGCTAAGCGCATAACGGACAATCATAGCTTGGATTATGGGTTAAGTGAGACCTCTCCCCTGGGTAGGATCTATGAATTAGAGGGATATATTCTATTCCTTGGCGTTCCAGCAGACACGAATACTTCATTGCATCTAGCGGAGTATAGACAGAAGAACACTTTTATTCAACCGAAAGTCTGGGGAGTGAAAATATCAGTGGATGGAGTTGAACAGTGGACCACTTATGATGACATTAATAATGAGTCTGATGATTTTGGCCTGATTTTTGATGATTTCAAGTCCAATAGTAACGTGGTAAAAGAGGGACTAGTAGGAGAAGCTAAGAGTTATCTGATACCGCAGAGAGAAATGGTTGATTACGCCTTAGAATGGATGAATCGGAATAGAAGATAAGTCCTTTTGAAAATAGCCTACTTATAAGAAACTCCAATTATATAGACTCTTTCTAAAATCAACTGAAAATGCACGCACAGAGCGGAGGGCCCTAGGGGATTCTGGAGAAGCGAAGCGTTCGCCTTTAAAGCCCGATTACAACCTTTAGTTCTTTGTACAATCCAGTAATCGGGCTTTAACAGCGATCGTAAGAACCCCCCGAACCCGCAGCGGCCTCATCCAGCGCCAACAGCTAATTTTAACTTTGACCCACTTTTAAATACTTAAAATTGTAACAATTATTGGGGCCGTATAGCCCTTTCGAGTCATGCTGACAACATCCTTGTGGTGCTATGGTAGATATTAAGGTTTTTGGGAGGGGACAGCCACGTATAAACGAATCAAGCTGATGATCTTGCTGCTTCCGACGCTCATGGTCGGGGTCTGGGAGATTGTCCGCCATCAATTTCTGATGGAATATATCTCTATGGATATGGGGAATTACTTGACACCAGTGCTTGTGTTTCTGCTAAGCATCGTGCTCCTTGTACCGCTGTTCTCGATCATGGAGCGGGGGCAGCAGGAGCTGGAGCAGGAGCGTGCGGTCAAGAACGCCATGGAGGCACGGGAAAGATTGGCCAAGGAGCTGCATGACGGAATGGCGCAATCGCTGTTTCTGCTGTCGGTCAAAATCGATCGGTTGGAGAACAACCGTAAGAATGGTGAGGTCAGCGAGGACAATGTGCGTCAGATTACGAAGACGGTACATGAAGTGGACCGCTACGTCCGTCAGGCGATAGCCAATCTCAAAATTCCAGTATCAGACCAGATTCCATTCTCGCTGGAGCAATCCGTCAAAGGCCAGCTGGAACAAATTGCAGGCGAGGTAATGATCGACGTCTCTCTGGATTGGACGTTGCCGGATCTGGCGTTCACTGCCAAAGAAAAAGCCGAGCTGCTGTCATGCATCCGCGAAGCCATCATTAATGTACGGAAGCATACGCGGGCAGCCAGGGTGTCGATCTCCGGCGAGGGCGACAAGGATCATTGGCGAGTGACGGTGATCGATGACGGCGAAGGTTTCCGGCATAACCCGTTTGAGGTGAGCGGCAGCTATGGTCTCCAGATCATGAAGGAACGTGCGGAAGGCATGGGCTGGGGACTGCGGGTAGATTCAGGAGACGGGGGAACCGTGGTGGAGATTACCAAAGGGGGCGTTCCGGCATGAAGCGATTCAGGGTCTTGATCGTAGATGACCATGCTCATGCGCGTGAGGCGATGAGTGAGATTTTATCCATGGATGACAGCTTTGAAGTCATAGGGGTGGTGGCGAGCGGGGCGGAAGCCATAGCTTTTACAGAGCAGTGGATGCCTGACCTCATCCTGATTGATATTCAGATGCCAGAGATGGACGGGCTGGAGACTACCCGGCGCATTAAACAGGGATATCCTTATGTGAAAATCGTGATTGTCACCGTCTCGGATGAAATCTCCTATCTGTTCGAAGCCTTGAAGCAGGGCGCACAGGGATATTTGCTGAAAAATCTCGCTCCGTCAACTTGGATTCAATATTTGCACTCCATTATGCATGAAGAGGTCCCGCTCAGCCGGGAGCTGGCCGTGCAGATCCTTAAGGAGTTTGCTGTTCCCTCTGTGATAGAGGAGAGAGAGGCATTAACCGCACGGGAGAAGGAGATACTAGACTGTGTATCATCCGGTTCCACGAACAGGGAGATCGGTGTCATTCTGGGCATATCGGAGCATACGGTGAAGAACCACTTGAAGAATATTTTGCAAAAGCTTCAGCTGCAGAACCGGACCCAGTTGACCAGATACGCATTAGAGCAGGGACTGGCATCACGATCCTTGCAATTCCCCAAAGAAAAATTATAAATATCACACGATTTAGAAGAGAGGCTACTATGAAAAATCTTTATCGCAAACTAATGACTTTGATCGCACCATCTGTCGCACTTGTACTGCTCTTCGCAGCTGTAGCGAGCGCGCATGTTACTGTTTCCCCATCCCAATCGGGCGTAGGCGCATGGGAAACTTACACCTTAAAGGTACCTGTGGAGAAGGATTCACCCACTGTGCAAATCGATCTGCGTATGCCGGCAGGCGTGGAATTTAAGCAATATGAGGCCACTCCAGGCTGGAAAGTAACCATTGATGGCAATAAAGTGAGCTGGATCGCTACAGGAGACGGTATTCAGTCTGGACAGTTCCAGCGCTTCACGTTTACCGCCAAAAATCCGGATCAGGCTGGAAAAGTAGCTTGGGATGCTTATCAGCATTATGCAGATGGGTCCCTTGTACAATGGTCGGGTGAAGAAGGCAGCGAGAGCCCACATTCTATTACGGAAATCTCCGGTACTGCTGCGGCAGGCGGCCATTCCCACGGTATGGACATGGATATGGGAGAGGGTACGGATACAGCTACAGCTACATCGTCTTCTACTTCTCCAGTTGGTTATATTGCGCTAATCGCTTCTATTTTGGCCTTGATCCTGGCAGTCATTGGACTGTTTAGACGCCGCCAAGCATAAGCATACGCTTTTCGATAACAATCTTTGTATATCCTATAAACCCTGATGCCCGAGCTGGCGTCAGGGTTTATTTTAATTTTATTTATTAAATAAAAACTCCTCTTAAATTAAGATCAATTTCTTCCGATAAAAATGAGAGAAATAGCATAAAAATGTATGCATAATTGAACAAGAGGGAGTTTAACCAAAGTGAACCAGTTAAAAAAAGGGGTCTTCACCATCAGAAACATGTCTCTTCGGATCAAACTTCCTGCACTGATCACCGGGTTGGTCATCATCGCCATGTTCGCACTGGCGATGGCCGTGTACAGTTTGGGATCTAACTTACTGCTGAAGAAAAGCAAGGATGAAATTATTGCCAGCGCCGATCGCATCGGGGAAGGACTGTGGACAGCCGCTCAATTGCAGAAGCAGGCTTCGTACCTGATCTCGACGGACAGTCTCTTAGGTGATCTTCTGAAACTCAGAGCATCGGGCACATTGTCAGACACGGAGTTTTTCTCTGACAAGAACACGCTATTGACTTCTGCCAATGAGAAATTGATCAAGATCCAGAAGGAAACTACGGGCAACCAGTCCTTGATTCTATTGGATGCCAAAGGAATTATGGTCGCTGGGAACAACACAGAATTGATTGGCAGCAACTTATCAGAGCGGGAGTATTACCAGAAGGCCATTACAGGTGAGGCATTTATCAGTGATGCGATCAAGTCTAAGAGCTCGGGCCAGATCGTGATTGTCTTCTCTCAGCCGGTTAAGGGACCAGACGGGAAGGTGATTGGTGTCTATGCATCCACGGTTGCGTCCGATTTCTTCACGGAGAAGCTCGGTAAGATTCAAATCAACGGGGAAGGCCGGATTGAAATTGTTAGCCGCAGTGGTATAGAGCTATATAACTCCAAGGATGAGTCACTGGTCGGAACCAAGATTGAAGGTATTGAAGATCTGTTGAAAATCAAGTCCGAGGGCGATATCGCTACAGGTATAATTGATGACGATAATGGTGAATATGTCCGCTATAACAAAATTCCGGATTCGGATTGGATAGTAGCCGTTATCGACACGTATAAAGATATTAAGAAACCGATTGAATTGATGTTGAATCAGCTGATCATAGTAACGGCTTTTGCGATTCTACTGACTATAATTTGCGGACTTCTGATTTCCCGTGCGATCACGAAACCGATTTTCCAACTCACCAAGCTGTTCCGTCAGCTATCTTCCGGGGACTTGTCGGTATCGGCAACGGGGCGCTACGATAGTGAATTCAGAGAACTCGCGGACAGCTTCAATGAAATGGTACGGCAGAACAAGGAATTGATCTCCAATATGAACATTTCGATAAATGTATTGAATGAAAGTACCGAGGATCTGGACAATGCCTCCAGACAGGCGGCACAATCTATTTCCGAGACGACTTCTACATCGACGGAAATTGCCAAGGCGATGGAATCGCAAGCCAATGATACCGAACTGATCGTGGATAAGTTTGTCAGCTTCGGTGACAAATTCGTCTCTATGAATGAAAAAGCTCAATCAGCTAAAGACCGGGCGGATGAAATCGTGGAAGTCTTCCATACCAGCAATCAAGTGGTAGAGGAGCTGGGCAAGATCAGTGAGAAGAATGGAACTGAAGTGCAAAAGATCTCGGTCATCACTCTGAAGCTGCAAGAAAGCTCTAATAACATCAGTAAAATTACCGGCGCAATCAACAATATCGCCAAACAGACCAATCTGCTTGCCTTGAATGCATCCATCGAGGCTGCCAGAGCCGGAGAGTTCGGCCGAGGGTTCTCCGTAGTGGCTGCCGAGATTCGTAAGCTGGCGGAACAGAGCACCAGACAGGCAAGCGAAATTAACGAAATTATCGGACAGAACCTGGCGTTTGTAGAAGAGAATCATCAAAGTGTACAAGAAATTAAAGACATCACTGCCCTGCAAGATGAATATGTGGGTAGAACCAGAGAAGCTTTCCATACCGTGTATAAGAATGTACAAGATATCAATGCACAAATCATTGGAATGGCGGATGAAGTAACCCGTATGCAGCAGGATAAAGAAGAAATGCTGGAATCCTCGCAGAACCTGTCTGCTTCCGGTGAAGAAGTCTCTGCCTCTGTCCAGGAAGTGACAGCAACGATGCATGATCAGTCCGCGATGGTGCAGCAGCTTGCCGAAATGGTAGAAACCATTGACCTGCTGACCAAGGATCTGGCGAAGTCGTCAGCCAGGTTCAAGACGGAATAAGGAAATAGGGATCAGCTAAAAATCGATGCCTATAAGCCGTTGAACGAGCATGGCATGAAATAGATTGAATTTAAAACCTGCGAAGAGAGATCCCTGAATCCGCCTTACGTAGGAACGAACAAAAACAAAAGGACCCGTTAGGGTCCTTTTGTCATACATGCACCTATTTCAGCACAAACTGCGCGGTCACCGGATTATGGTCACTATTCGCAAAATTCAGCTCCTGGCCATGGACTGCCGTTACCTCTACGTTCGGTGAGACGAGAAAACCGTCAATGACGGCCCGGAAGTTCACGCCTTCGCTGTAAGAGACATCGAGGGTGCGGACAGAAGGGATTGCTGGATCAACCGCCCAATGAAAGCCTTGAGGAAGGAAGTCTGCTGGAAAAGGCTGAAGCCATGCCGGCCATCCCTGGGTGGTCTCGAACAGCTTTGAATCTGTGCCGGGCAAGGTATGATTCCAGTCCCCGCCGATGATAAGATAATTGCCGTGTTGGCTTTCTTTTTCGATATAAGCATTAAGATATTCCAACTGTTGCTTTCGGATGTGACCACCCTTGTCATAAGCGGACAGATGAGCATTGAGCAGTACTAATTCTTTGCCATTGTCCACTGGGAACCTGCTCTCAATGAACGCACGATCCAGCTCAAATAGCTGATAAGGCCAGCTTTCTTTGCCAGGCAGATCATAACGGAGATGGCTGCTGGTTTTAGGCTTGGCCAAAGTTACCAACCCACTCTGTACGGAACCCATCGGATGAAGGACCGGAAGCGGCACCCACGGCGTTTTATAATTCAAAGCAAAGACATGGCTGTAATCCGGCATTTCTGAGGTAATATGGGAGACTTCGTCCACCTTGTAGCTTCTGGAAGACTTCACGTCCACTTCTTGTAGCAGGTAGATATCCGAAGTCGAAGTCTTCAGAAAAGACGTGATTTCTTCAAGATTATTCACCGTTTGGGTCTTACTGCTGGAGCGGGCCATGCTGCCACCGTCCATAAAGAAATCCTGACCTGCGTCCAGTCCGGCGTAACCGATATTAAAGGTGGTTACCTGTAAAGGCTGCCCTTGCTGTAGCACAGATCCATTGTTGTTGTAGACTGTGAGCGGTGTAACTTCGGCGGGCTTGTAATCGGTTACCGTAACATAGACCAGAAAACAGCCAAGCGCCAACACGAGGGCAAGGCAGAGCCCTCCTATGATTTTGAATATACTGATCCCCATTTCATCTCTCCCTTTACCTTTGAATGTAACATACAGGGAGTAGTGGGGGCTAGATGATTCTATATTTACAAGGTTTGGCCGCTGTCGACGGTGATGATCTGTCCGGTCATCGCTTCCTGCTCCAGAGCGGCGCAGATCAAGGTGGCTATATCCCCGGGTTCCGCGATACGCTGCAGGAGGAGGTTGGGAGCTAGCTTCTGCATTTGGTCTTCCCGCCCATTCCACCACCTTGTTGCGACAGCTCCCGGCACGACGCAGTTGACACGAATATGAGGGGAAAGGGCTCGGGCCAGAGATTTGGTCAGTCCATGAACGGCCGCCTTAGATACGGCATAGGGCAGAGAGGACCCCAAACCAGTCTCACCGGCGATGCTGCCGAGATTGACGATGGCGCCCTGGCCGTTTTTCACCATATAAGTGGCTACTGCTCTGGCACAGAAGAACATGCTTTTGACATTGGTGTCGTAGAGTTCGTCCCACACCTCCTCGGTAGCGGCTTCCAGATCAGTAAATGGAATATGCTTAGTGATCCCGGCGTTATTGACGAGAAGATCAACGGTCCCGAACCGCTCCACGATATCTGCTACCATACCCCGTACTTCCTGATCACTAGCGACGTTGGCCTGTATGGCGTAAGCTTGACCGCCCTGGCCGGTAATCAATTGAACAGTCTCCTCGGCTTCAGCCTTGGAGCGGCTATAATTGACGGCAACCGTTGCGCCGCGTCGTGCCAGTTCCAGACAGGTGGCCCTGCCGATACCCGTTCCGCCTCCGGTTACAATAGCTATTTTATTTGTTAATTCCATGTTGGGTTCTCTCCTTGTTATTGTTGTAGATACATATGATTTTATAACTGAGATGAGATTATGTATAATTGAATAATATGAATAGTTCGTTCATTTTTATTGAATTTATTACAGTGGAATTGCGAGGGAGCCTGATGGATCTTAAAGCGTACAAAACCTTTCAGAAGATTGTCAGCACCGGGAGCTTCAATCGTGCAGCCGAGGAGCTGAATTATGCCCAATCGACGGTCACCATGCAAATACAGAAGCTGGAGGCGGAGCTGGGTGTACAGCTGCTTGAACGCGGCAAACAGATTGTACTGACCGAGGCGGGGCGGCTATTCCATGAACAAGGACGGCAGATTCTTAAGGATATAGAGCGGCTGGAAAGCGACTTGGCAGAACTGCATACCGGCGATGCCGGGAGCGTACGGATAGGCGTCACAGACCCGACAGCTACCTATCGGCTGCCGGGTCTGCTGAAGACTTTTCTTAACCGCTACCCCAGGGTGGAGGTAGAGGTGGAAATCGCCGGAACACAGGTGCTGAGTGAGCGACTGCTGCGAGGGGAGCTGGATTGGGCGTTGTGTTCTGCCCCGGAGCTGGGCACCGGACTTTATTTTGAGCCGCTGTTCACAGAGCGATTCTTACTGCTCTTGCAGGAGGGGCATCCTTTGGCTGCCAGTCCGCGCATTACCCCGGAAGACCTCCGGGAACACCGTATTCTGATTACTGCAACCCATTGCCCTTACCGTAAAAAGCTGGAGAGTGTCCTGCAGGAATTCGGCGGCTCCCCACTGCATACGATGGTCATCGGCAGCATGGTCGCGCTTAAAGATTATGTTGCTGCTGGTCTTGGCATCGCCCTCGTGCCGGCGGTAATGCTCAATCCGGTGCCGCCCGGCACGGTGTCCCGGCAACTTGCAGGAACCGGCATCGATATGAGCTGCGGAATTCTGTGTAAGACCGCGGAATATCCATTGATACGGTCCAGCGCCAAGCTATACCATTTTTTACGTCAAGAGCTGATGGAGCAGTCTGCATCTTCTTGATTGGTGGGAGATCGTAGCTGGTTTTTATTTACATATAGTTCCCGATGCTCTATTGTTCAGATAGGAGGGATGAATATGAACGAGTTTGATCGGCCTTACACGGGAAGAAGCACTAAAAGAGGCGGGGCGGGAAGATTTTTTTTATTCCTTATTGTGTTGTTAGTTGCTTTGTTAGCTACGAACCCTGGTAAAGAGGATTTTGTAGATTATGCCATCAAAAATATAAGCGAAGAGAGCGGCGGCAAACTGGGAGCGGGAATCGCTAATATGATCGGCAAGCCTGTGCTTAACTCGGTCACAGAACGGGAGAACTACATTTTGTTCTCTGTTTTCAAGCTGCCTGTCTTGGATGGCTCTAATAACTATTTGGGGATATTCAAATTAATCTTCATCAAATTGTAACGATGCCCCTGGATATTATTAAGGAAAACGAAGAGGGGGAGCAAGAGGAATGAAGCTATTTCAACTGAAGTCAGGAGAAGCAGGGAAGCAGTGGCTGAAGGGGTTTTTAGAAGATCATTATGTATGCATCGGTTATCCGGGTCTTGGTGATCTGGAGGGGATCGACCGGGATGAGCTGGATGGAAGACTACAGCAGGCATACGGTTATCAGGGGCAGGAGCTGGCGGGGCATGCTGAGGTCGTGGGCATGTTTGTCCATGCGATGCAGGATGGAGATTATCTGCTTCTTGCGGACGGAGACTGGGTACATCTGGGTGATCTCGGCGACTACTTTTATGATGAACGATTTGATAGTGAGGGAGATGGCAGATGCCACCGGCGCGGGGTGACCTGGCTGACGAGCATTCCATATGCGGCTTTGAATTCTGTTGTAAAAGCTCTCCTTGCTGAAGAGGCAACAGTCTCGATGTTCCAGGAACCGATTGCCGCAGCGCGTCTGGATCTTTGGATCAGGGACACAGAGACGTCCGGCAATCTCTTGAATATAGGCGTTCGTGTGGATGAAGAGACACTGGCTGAAGCGCTTGATATTCTGAAAAAAGCATTGAAAAGTCCTGATGCGGAGCGGCGTGAACGGGCAGCCATTGCAATATTACAATATGCCAAGTGAAATATTACTATATCGTAAATGAAGCGATTTCATAATATAATGGAGGTTGATTGATTACTAGCGCAACATCTACGGAGGGTATAATGGGAATTCAATATCTTGCAGAAGAACGTATTTTTCATCTACAGAGTAAAGAAACCAGCTATGTCATTCAACTTCTCCACACCGGAATCCCGGCGCATGTGTATTGGGGCCGCAAGATTCGTTCCGGTGCATTGTCATCTATTCTGAAGCGCACAGAGCGTTGTTCTTTCTCACCAAGTCCGTTCCCGGACGATATGACGCTTTCATATGATACGCTTGCTCAGGAATATCCGTCATACGGTGTAGGCGATTTCCGCAATCCGGCCTATCAGATTCAGGCTGAGAATGGAACTACCGCTTCTGAAGCTCTATATGATAAACACCGTATTTATAAAGGGAAGCCTGCCCTGGAAGGACTCCCGGCTACGTATACAGAACATGAAGATGAAGCTGAGACCTTGGAGCTTGAATTGGTAGACGCTGTTGCAGGACTCCGCATTATTTTATCCTACACAGTATTTGAGGAATTGAACGCGGTTACTCGTTCTGTTCGTTTTGTGAATGAAGGACAAGCATCCCTCAAGCTGCTACGCGGATATAGTATGAGCGTAGATTTCCGTTCTTCGGATTACGAACTGCTGCATTTGTCCGGAACATGGACACGTGAGCGGTATATAGAGCGCAGAGCGCTTGCTTCCGGCATGCAGGCAGTAGAGAGCCGCAGAGGATCGAGCAGCCATAACCAAAATCCATTCGTAGCCTTGCTGTCTCATGGCGCAGATGAAGACCACGGTGAAGTGTACGGTGTCAGTCTGGTATACAGTGGCAGCTTCTCCGCACAGGTAGAGGTGGACTCTTACAAGACGGCCCGCTTGTCTATGGGGATTAATTCATTCGATTTCAACTGGTTGCTGGAAGCCGGACAGTCGTTCCAGACCCCGGAAGCCGTACTGGTATTTTCTCCAGATGGTATCGGAGCGATGTCCAGAACCTATCATAAATTGTATCGTACCCGCTTGGCCCGCGGCATTTACCGTGATCGCACCCGTCCGGTGCTGGTTAACAACTGGGAAGCAACTTATTTCGACTTCAATGCAGAGAAGATCGAGAACATCGCGCGTGCTGGTGCTGAACTGGGAATCGAGTTGTTCGTATTGGATGACGGCTGGTTTGGGCACCGTGATAATGACCGCAGCTCGCTCGGCGACTGGTTCGTTGACCGGAAGAAGCTGCCGGAAGGTCTCGGAGATCTGGCAGAGCGCGTGAATAAGCTGGATATGCAATTCGGCCTCTGGTTCGAGCCGGAGATGATCTCCCCGGACAGCGAACTGTACCGTGAGCATCCAGACTGGTGCCTGCATGTGCCGGATCGTCGCCGTACCCTGGGCCGTACCCAATTAGTGCTGGACTTCTCCCGTGAGGATGTTTGCCAGGCCATTGGCGACCAGATCGTGGAAGTGCTGCGCAGCGCACCGATCACCTATGTTAAATGGGACATGAACCGCAATATGACCGAGATTGGTTCGGCATTGCTGCCACCGGAAAGACAACGTGAGACGGCGCACCGTTATATGCTGGGTCTGTACGGAATGTTGGAGCGGATTACTGCTGAATTCCCGAATATCCTGTTCGAGAGCTGCTCCGGCGGTGGCGGACGTTTTGACCCGGGGATGCTGTATTACATGCCGCAAACCTGGACAAGCGACAATACTGATGCCGTCAGCAGACTCAAAATCCAGTACGGAACTAGCATCGTCTACCCGATTAGCTCCATGGGCAGCCACGTCTCTGCGGTTCCGAACCATCAGGTACACCGCTCTACTTCCCTGGAAATGCGCGGGCATATCGCGATGTCCGGAAACTTCGGGTATGAGCTGGATCTGACCCAGTTTACTGAAGAAGAGAAGGCTGCTGTGAAGGAGCAAGTGGCGCTCTACAAAGAGCTGCGTTCCCTGGTTCAATTCGGCGAGCAATACAGATTGCTGAGTCCTTTCGAAGGCAATGAGACCGCCTGGATGATTGCTGCCGAGGACAAATCCGAAGCTGTAGTGGTGTATGCGCGTGTACTTGCCGAGCCGAATGATCCGCTTCATTATCTGCGCCTGAAGGGACTTGATCCTGAAGCTGATTATGAGTGGGTTGAAGGCGGAGGCGTATATGGCGGGGATCTGCTGATGTATGCCGGATTGCCACTGCCTGATCTTCAAGGAGACTTCCAAAGCGTGCTCTGGCGTTTTAAAAAAGTCCAAGGGTAATTTGATATAGCCAAACTTTATGTGAGGCCTCAACAAGATGACTTCCGATATATCGGGAGTCATCTTTTTATATCTGAGGGGTCCTTCCCAGGTACAGTTTCCACTTGAAGTTATAGGGATGTCCCCTTCTGGCGTCAGTTCAAATTAAGCTAATTCAGAATAATTAAAGTATAAATGGGCTAAAGCTGTTATTATTTTTATAAACCTTAAAGTTGTACCAGAACATTTGGCTTTAACAGCGCTCGTAAGAACTCTTCGAACCTGTAGTGGTGCAAGAAACAGAAAGGATGTTTGGGATTGGGGAAAAGAGAAGATATCACCGATGCCACGCTGGATTTGATTGACGAGCTTGGATTGCAGTCGGTTACCATTGCTCAGATCTTGAAAAAGGCGAAGGTTGGCTCGGGCACGCTATTTAATTATTTTCGAACCAAGGACGAGCTCGTTCACGAAGTATACAGGCTGGCAAGAAATAAGATGGGCTATAGTCTGCTGGAGGGCTATGACTCCACTGCCAGTCTGTATGAGCGGTTTACCAGTCTTCATCGGAATCGAATACGCTTTGGAATGAAATACCGCAAGGAATTTCTGTTCAGTGACAGCTATTCCTTTTCGCCATATATACCGCCGGAACTACGTAATATGGATGAGTCGGGTGAGATCCAGGAGATCATGTCCGTCTTGTCCGAAGGACAGAAACAAGGTCTGATCCGGGATATGGATGCCAAGCTGTGTCATCAGATTACCTATGGAATTGTAGCTTCGGTATTAAAGGGCTACTATATTCAAAAATACGAATTGGATGAAAAGAGGGAAAAGGAGACGCTGGAAGCTTGCTGGAAAGCGATTAAGCTGTGACCCGGCGTCTGAAGTCAATAAAACCCGCAGAACAGAGGACTTTGTGAGAGTCTCTCCGTCTGCGGGTCTTTTTTAATTACTAACAGCTGTATAAGCTGAACTTAAGAATTAGGCAGGATGACTGGAGAATGCCCTGTAAAAATAAGGATATCATCAATCAGCAAGGTGCTATTCTTAAGTTCACTTTATATAATCACGTTACCTCAAGCTATCGGCTCAAAAAAATTCAACAAACTCATTGACCGGCTTACGGTAGCCGCGGGGTCTGATCTTGTGCTGGTTGTCCTTGCCGATGGTAATGAGCATCACCGGAACGAGGTTGTCCGGCAGATTCAGGACATGTGCCACAGCGGCTGGATCGAACCCGATCATGGGGCAGGTATCCCAGCCCTTGTCTTTGGCAATCAACATGAACTGCATGGCGGATAGGGAGGCATTACGGATTGCTTCGTCGCGCTGGAACGCGTCATTGCCGATGTAAGCTCCGTTAATGGCCTCAATTTGCTCATTATATTCTTCTTCTGACATCGCACCGAGAAGCTTAAGACCGCCATAGATTTCCGGAGCCTGAAGATACGCGTGTTTATCACCCAGCACGACGATGACGGCGGATGCCGTATGAGTCTTGTACTGACCGTAGGCTGCCTCGCGAATCTCTTCTTTTATCTTTTCGCTGGCAACGACTTTGTAGTGGGTGTGCTGCAGGTTATAAGCAGATGGGGCCAGTCGGGCTAGAGAGAACATTTCCTCCAGCTCATGCTGGGGAATCTTGATGCCTTCCACAAAATTGTTAGCCGATCTGCGGGATTGAACCAAATCTGTAAATGTACTCATATTGAACGCCTCCAAAAATATATGTAGTGGTTAATAATCAATAGCTAGTATTAAATAATGAACTTACTATTAGTTACTCACTTAAAGTATCACACCTTTTGTCGGCCGTCAATGATGAAATATACTTTTTTTTCTTGATAGTAGGTTTATATAGATTGAACTAAAAACTTAACACAAGCCTCACTATGAAAGCGTATGACATTTTTGGCAAGGGTCTGCTATAATAGACTTCGTTAGAGGTGATCGGCTGGCAGAAACGGACGGGTTCGGTCACGCTACGCTACAGATGCAGTCAGAGGAGGATTCTATTCATGGCTTTTAAGAAAAATGACGTCATCCTGTTCCAGGGCGACAGTATTACAGACGCAGGACGCAATTATGAAGACGCTTTATCGCTGGGCTACGGCTATCCTTTATTGATCGCTAGCCGGCTTGGACATCTCTATCCAGAGAAGAACCTTACCTTCCTTAACCGGGGCATCAGCGGCCATCGTGCCGTGGATTTGCAGGGGCGTTGGGACAAGGATTGTCTTGATCTGAAACCAACCTGGGTCTCCATTTATATCGGGATTAATGACACTTGGCGCCGCTATGATTCTGGAGATGCAACCTCGGCGGAGAAGTTCGAAGCTTCCTATCGTGATTTGATTGAACGCACGAAGAAGACGCTTGACGCGAAGCTGGTGCTGGTTGAGCCGTTTGTACTGCCTGTGCCGGAAGACCGGAAGGGTTGGCGCGAGGACCTGGATCCTAAAATTCATGTGGTGCGTGAGCTTGCCCGTGAATATGGAGCGCTCCTGGTTCCGCTTGATGGCCTGTTCGCTGCGGCATCCGCCACAGCTGAGCCTGCATACTGGGCACCGGATGGCGTTCACCCGTCTTCTGCGGGTCATGGACTGATTGCTGATGCCTGGTTGAAGACAGTTGGCGTGGAATAATTACAGACCAGACGGGTTGTTGTATCTGAACTACATATGAACTCATAAACGAAAGACTGAATCCGGCCCAAGTGACCGATTCAGTCTTTTTTTGAAGCAACCGCTATCGTTTTTTCGTACAAAATTTCATTCATGGAGTTTATCGTTTATAATGGAGTGTACAGTTTTTTGGAGGTGATTTTCCATTCGTCATTTCTTTCTGATCGTATCCCTTCTTGCAGTGATGGTGTTAAGCGGGTGCCAGAATGCTTTTGGATATATTAATGCAAGGTGGATTCATGAGATCAGCCTGACCTATCATCAACTGGACCAACAAACGGAGCAGCAAGCAGCGAATGTTGAGCCGAAGTCTATTTCTGATGCTGCCCTGATCAAGACGGTAGCGGAGGCGATGAACAAGAGCAAGCGGATTCAGGGAGAGCTTGATTACGCCCCTGATTTTATAATGAAGCTGGTTTACGGGGACGGATACACTGAAGAATATGCCCTCGGCCTTGGAAAAGAGAAGGGACATAACGGGCTGCTCGTTGCTAGCGTTAACAGCGGTAAAGGCTATTCCATACCGGCGAAGCATGCTGACAAACTCAGGGACATGATATACGGGGCGGCCAGTGCGGATGGCGAATAGCCGGCTGCGAAATCCGTTCAAGCTACTGCTCCCATTAACGGGACGGGAGGAGTACCTGAATGGGACTGAATTTCAGCGGGTTGATCCATAACGCAGACTGTAGGATTCTTTTCTCCATACATAAGGTAAAATGGAAGAGTTCAGTTCAAGTATATAAGGCGAATGGGAGAAATTAACAGAGGGAAGGGAGGAACGAAGGGGGAGGTTTGGAACTGTAGGAGCGAAGCGCTCGTCTGAAAACTTTCCGCAGGAAAGCTCGCATCGGAAGCGCAGGCTGTCTCCGGATTTTATCCGCGAATAGCGGTATAATCAAAAAAATCTGGAGACAACAACGGCCGGAAGTCCAAACATTCCACCGTAGTGACGACCAAGCCTTGAGTGTGAATCTTAAGTTCGTCTTATATAGAGGGCAAACATGGAGTATTGCCGCATATGATGAGGTAAACATAAAGAGATTTTATTGGGCGAGAGGAATGTGAACTAATGATATGTAATACAGCGAAAGACCTGGAAGGCCTGAAGGCAGCAGGGAAAGTGGTGGGCTACACCATTGCCGAGATGAAAAAGAGTGTTGTGCCGGGAATGACTACGCGTGAGCTTGATGAGATTGGCGCGAAAATTCTGAAAGAGGCCGGGGCGGCGTCAGCTCCCCAAGTGACGTACAATTTTCCAGGAGCGACCTGCATCAGCGTTAATGAGGAGGTAGCTCATGGTATCCCTGGCTCCAGAGTTATTCAGGCGGGGGATCTCATCAACATCGATGTGTCCGCAGAATTGAACGGGTATTACGGAGATGCCGGGGTGTCCTTCCAGCTCCCGCCTTATAATGAGAAGCTTCAGCATTTGTGCCGCAGCACCGAAGAAACGATGATGAGCGTAATCAACCATCTCCGGGCCGGCATGAAGGTTAATGAGATCGGCAGAGTTATGGAGAGCGAGGCACGCAAGCGTGGGTACAGAGTGATACGTAATCTTTGCAGCCATGGAATTGGGAAATCCCTGCATGATAAGCCGAATGAAATTTTGCCATATTATGAACCCCGTATAACCACCGTTCTAAAAGAAGGGCAAGTTCTTACTGTGGAACCGTTCCTCTCTACCGGTGCAGAGTATGTAGATCCGCAAGCGGATGGATGGACACTCAGCGTGGCGGATGACAGCCGGGTGGCGCAGTATGAACATACTATTATTGTAACTAAGGGCGAGCCGGTGATTCTGACGCGTGCTTAACAGCCATGGGCGTCTCTTCTCATAAGGTTAACAATGGAGTAGAATGTAACTATTACTGTTGCATTAAAAAGGGCGCCCTTATCTGAGAATGCTACTGTGAGGAGAGATCAACATGAACATCAGCACCCGGTTTGCGGTTGCTATTCATATTCTGACTTTGATTGACAGCAACAAGGATGGCAAAAGCACTTCGGAGTGGATTGCCAGCAGTGTTAACACGAATCCCGTGGTGATCCGCCGGATCACAGGGATGCTAAATAAAGCGGGTCTGGTGGATGTGCGTCCGGGAGTGGCGGGTGCCAAGCTGGCACGTGATCCTGAGCAGATTACCCTGCTTGAGATTTATAAAGCGGTAAATGCCGTGGAGGAAGGCTCTCTTTTTGCTATACATGAGCATCCGAACCCTGACTGTCCGGTTGGTAAGAACATCGCCGGAGCGATTGTGCCGGTCTTTGGCCGTGCGCAAACAGCGATGGAGAGTGTGCTGCAGGGCGTCACGCTCGCCGAGATTGCCAACGAAATGCCGGTGATCTGAGCATTGGAATAGAGAAAGGTACGCGTAAGGCCAGCGATATGTGCGAACATGGCGCTGGCCTTTTTTATACTGAGGGATTGATGTGAGAAACCGTCGTGGTAACGCAACTGTTACCCTTTGGTGTGTCGTCGGGAATGATGCCAGAAATCTGTATGACAGCCTTGGCTTCAAGGAAAAGTATACGATGGAATTTGTTCGGAAAACGTTGTGATTTCTATTGTATTCTCATGTATAATGAAATCTGATTTCCAAGACGAAGGGACTGAACTATGCGCAGATATCAATATTTTAAACCTGGCTATTAAAATATAATGGAGGTAAAAGTATTGATTACAGTGTTAGAAACAGAACGTTTGCATTTGAGAAAAATGGATGTATCGGATTCTTCTAGCTTGTTTAAAATTTGGTCTGATCCAGAAGTTACTAAATTTATGAATGTTAGTTGTTTTACTGATGAACATCAAGCAATCGAAATGATTAATCTTCTTGATGATCTTTCTCAAGACCTTAAGGCTATTCGTTTCTCCATAATTAACAAAGAGTCCAATGAAATTATAGGTTCTTGTGGTTATAATTCTTTGGATTTTGAAAATGAAAAAGCAGAGATAGGGTATGATATTGCTAAATCATTTTGGGGAAAAGGATATGCTTCAGAAGCTCTCTCTTCTTTGTTAGATTATGCATTCTCATCTTTGAAGCTAAATCGAATCGAAGCAAAGGTTGATCCCCAAAATGTGAATTCTATCAAGCTTTTGCAGAAGCTCAATTTTACGTTTGAAGGAACACTTAGACAATACGAAAGAGTAGACGGAAAGTTTAACGATCTCAATGTTTATTCAAAATTAATATTAGATTAATTTGAGTTTTTTCCTACTTTGGAACACGAGGGTCTATTAAAGAGTACTTTGTTCTAGGAAGGGCATTCCAAAGAGTCATGAAATGGCTGCTAGGGGATGTCCTTTTTACGTTGAGGAATCGTTGCGAAGGACTTTCGCTCGCTTGCGCTTATGCCTGACCAGGGGTAATCGTTTTTTGTGGGGGTAATTGACAAACTTATGGAACGTTACTATACTAATTATAGTTAATGTGTAACTTCAGTGGTTACAAATATGTATGTGAAGCGAGCAAGCTGAGAAAACTGGGAAGAATACTTATGGAGATGGACTTCGTACCTACCTTTAGGAGGAATTGATATGACTGCTACAGCAATATTGCATCAGGATACCGAAATTGGACTTGTACAGATCAGGGTCAGCAATCTGGAGCGTTCCCTTGCCTTTTATCAGAATGTTGTCGGATTCAAGGTGCTGCGGCAGACAGCGCATGAGGCTGAACTGACGGCTGACGGGGAGACTGTGCTGGTTATTCTGCGGGAGATTGAGAATGCCAAAGTGCTCCGTCGTAATTCGGCAGCAGGATTGTACCATTTTGCCATTCTAGTCCCAGACCGTCCGAGCCTGGGCCTCGTTCTACGCAACCTGATTGCATCCGACATTCATGTAGGACAGGGAGATCATCTGGTCAGTGAGGCACTGTATATTCAGGATCCTGATAACAATGGCATTGAGCTGTACCGGGATCGTCCTCGCGAGACTTGGCAACGGGATCCGCAAGGAAACTATATCATGACCACCGATGCTGTGGATGTGGATGGCCTGCTGGCTGCTTCGGAAGGGCTGACCTGGGAAGGGCTTCCTGCAGGTACGGTCATTGGTCATGTGCACTTTCATGTGGGAAATATGAACGAGGCGCGAAAATTCTATATTGACCTGCTGGGGTTCGAACAGGTGGCTCACTATGGTGATGCGGCATTGTTCATCTCGGCCGGAGGCTACCACCACCATATCGGGCTGAACATTTGGGCCGGAGAAGGTGCGCCGGCAGCGCCGGCGGATGCACCGAACATTGATTATTTCACCTTGTTGCTGCCTAGCGAAGAAGAGCGGGCCGCTGCCCTGGAACGTGTCCGTCAGGCAGGATATGCTGTGGAAGAGCAAGATGGCGTACCGACGATCAAGGACCCATGGAATATCGGGATCAGATTGATCGTGAAGCAATAAGACTGAATAGCTTTGAAAAAAAGGCAGGGCCGGCTAATTCCGGTCCTGCCTTTTTGCTGACCCTGTAATTACTGTTGCTGATCCTGCGTTACTGTTGTCCTTCGGACAATTCAGCAATTCGCCGATTGGCGTCCCCGCGATATATCCCGCCGTGGTAGCAGATCACCGTGTCTATGGGATAGTCGGCCAGCTTGGATAAAGAAGCCACCGCTGTTGCCATGTCAGGGGTAGACGAGCTATCCGGTCCATGAAGCTCACTCTCCCGGACGATCAGTGCATCCCCCGCAATAAGTGCTCGGCTGGCCTGATGGTATAGGCAAAGATGTCCGGGACTGTGCCCGGGTGTATGAATGACAGTGATTCCGCCCGCTAGAGGAAGCTGCTCACCGTCTGCAAGGGTGTCATCCACTTTCCCCTTCGGCGGGTTCTTCAGTACGGATAGAAAGGCCTGCCGCCATTCCGCGGGTACATGGGGCGGGAGCATCGCTTCGGCGGCAGCGAGCGCCTCCGGCGTATGCTTGAGCAGCATTTTTTCACCCTCGATATGGGGCTTCTCTAAGGCGTGCGCTAGAACGGTTGGTGCATTTCCGCGGCTAGTCAGTATGGCGGGCAGACTTCCGATATGATCCAGATCCTGATGGGTAATTAAGATGGTGCCAAGCTTGGACCAGGGAACGCCAGCCATGTCGAAGGCCTCCTGGAAATTCTCCAGCAGACCCGGGTATCCGGTATCGATCAATACCGCAGTGTTCTCGTCATGGAGCAGGACAGGGTAGATAGTATCACTTCCGCCCATAACCTGTGCCGTAATCTCCAGCATGTCTATTCCTTTGGCAATATGCATGGTATCCCTCCGTTTATGGATAAGAGTACTGCCGTGTGGCTAATGCATATCATAGCATTTTGAATATTAATTTCAATATGTAAATATTTAATCATACCACAAATAAATATTTTTGTCAATATATAATAGGTTCGCTCTAAAGCTATAAATGGAAAAGTAACTATACATAGTCGAGAGGTGCCCCGTTAAGTATTTATGGAGACTCTGATCTTAAGAGGGGGAGAGCTTTCACTCTAAAACGGAACTGCTCCGTCCTGCGATTTTGCCAGGAGTTAAGTTTGCGCTATAATAATGGGATTACTTGGAGGAGATGATCAACTTGGAGACTTTACTTGCTGTACTGGTGCTGCTTGGGTTAATTGCAGTATCCAATATTGTGAACCGGTTTATACCGTTCGTACCTATTCCCCTAATACAAATTGGCCTCGGGGTACTTGTTGTATTAATCCCACCGGGGATACATATGGAATTGGAACCTGAATTGTTCTTCGTATTATTCATTGCACCGTTACTGTTCAATGACGGAAGGCGCACGCCGCGGGCCGAACTGTGGAATCTGCGGGCGCCGATATTGATGCTTGCGTTGGGCCTGGTATTTGCAACCGTCCTTGTAGCGGGCTATGCCATCCACTGGATGATCCCGAGCATTCCACTGGCAGCGGCTTTTGCGCTGGCAGCCATTCTGTCGCCTACCGATGCGGTGGCGGTTAGTGCTATTGCCGGGCGTGTTCACCTGCCGAAGAGCATTCACAGGGTGCTTGAAGGGGAGTCGCTGATGAACGATGCTTCTGGTCTGGTTGCGTTCAAATTTGCGATTGCTGCCGCGGTGACCGGTGTCTTTTCCCTGCGTCAAGCGACATTCAGCTTTATTCTGATTGCAGTTGGCGGGCTGGTGGCGGGTGCCGTGCTGGCGTTCCTGCTTATTCGTCTGAGCGTGTTTATTCGTAAACTTGGTATGGAAGATGTAACGGTACATACATTGCTGCAAATTTTGACTCCTTTTATTATTTATCTCGTGAGTGAGGAACTGGGCCTGTCTGGTATCCTTGCGGTTGTTGCGGGTGGTGTCATCCATGCCATTGAGAAAGACCGGGCGGTATCGCCGCAGTATAAGCTTCAGCTCGTGTCGGCCAGTACCTGGTCGGTCCTGCTGTTTATCCTGAACGGGATGGTATTCCTTATTCTCGGGGTGTCCATTCCAGATGTTATCAGCGTAGTCTACCGTGACAGCGCCGTAGATAACTGGATGGTCTTTGGCTATGTACTTGCCATTACTGTGTTGCTCATTGTTTTGCGCTTCCTATGGGTGTATGGATTTACGCTATGGATGCATCGCGGGGAAAAGGCTGAAAAGAGATCTCTCAAAGAGGTGTTGATCACCTCGATTTCAGGAGTGCGCGGGGCGGTTACGCTGGCGGGTGCCTTCTCGATTCCGCTGGTGCTGGGTGATGGCTCGCCGTTCCCCGAACGGAATCTGATGATTTTCCTGGCGGCAGGCTGTATTCTGATGTCGCTGCTGATCGCCAGCATCTTTTTGCCGGCTCTGGCTGGTAAAGGAGAAGAGGGTGCTGGCTCGGAAGAAGGATCGGAGCAGGCTGCGAAGTCAGTGGTCATTGATGCCGGAATGGCAATGATGCGCAGTATGATGGATGGGGATTCGCGGGATTCGGCTCAGCCTGCTTTGAACGAATTTAAAGAGAAAATTCAGAAAATGAGTCTGCCGGGGCAGGATGATGATCCTGCAGCGGAACGAATGCGTCAACTGGGCATGGAGGCACGCATTGTCGGGCTGCATGCTGAGCGCAAGGCGCTGAATACTCTGATAGAGAAGGAAGAGGTTCCGGCGGGTGTAGCGGAGAAAATGACGGAGATGCTGGATTATACGGAAGCCTTCTTCGCCAAGCATTTGAACTCACAGATTCGGCTGTCCTTGTCTGAGGTAGGGCGGATGTTCTCTGGCATGTTCGCAGGGCAGCGTGGTCAAGAGGAAGGCTGGCAGGCTGCCGCCGCGCAATATAAGGAAGTCTCCTGCAAAGCCAAGCTGGTCATGTCGCAGGCTGCTGTTGCAGCGATCCGGGATCACATGAATGAGGAGAACCGTGAAGCCTCCCAGCATGTTATCGACAGATATGAGATGCTGATGGCAAGGCTCAATGGAGACAGTGGATGGACACCGGATGGTGTGATGGATGCCCGGAAGCTGGAAGTGAAGCTGAAAGCCATTCAGGAGCAGCGCGACAAGGTGCAGCAGATGTATCAGGAGGGCGCGATTAACCGGAAGGTTGCGGGCAGACTGCGTCATTTTGTAGACCATTTAGAAGCTTCGATATGGGAGGATTAATGTAAAACACAAAGAGCCGCCGGGACAGCCCGTGCGGCTCTTTGTGTTTGTTGCTGCCTACAGTCCTTGCTTTCTCTTTCGGCGGAACATCTGTCCCAGCACCTCGCTCAGCACAAGACCTGTAGCAATAGCTCCGGAGAGCATTAATACTTGCGTAGCAATTTGCACGGCATCGATGTAATCTTTCTCTACGAATTTGCGCATCGCATCATAAGCCATGCCACCAGGCACCATCGTGATGACCCCTCCGACACTAAAGATAATGACAGGCATCTTGAAGGAGCGGGCAAAAATCTGGCTGACCACGCCGACCACGACAGTCGCGAAGAAGGTGGCAATCACCGTATCCCATTGTTTGTCTAATAATAAGTACACCAGCCAGCCCACCATACCGGACGTTCCGCATTGCAGCAGCGCACGTCGTGGCGCATTGAACAGGATGCAGAAGGTGGCGGCGGCAATAAAGCTGGTAATCAGTTGCAAAATCATGAGTCGCTAACCTCTTTCAAAGGGTGATTATAGCATCGACAGTACAAGTCCGATGCCTGTCCCGATCGCAAACGCAGTCAAAAAGGCGTCCGCACCCTTGGACAGTCCGGAGACCAGATGGCCGGCCATAAGGTCGCGGACTGCATTGGTAATGAGCAGACCCGGAACCAGCGGCATAACAGAGCCGATAATGATCTTGTCCATTTCGCGCCCCACGCCATATTTGACCGAAAAGAAGGTCGATAAACCGATCAGGAAGGCCGCGCCGAATTCCGCGAAGAATTTGACCTGGACGAGCCGGTGCAGGTAGATGACCGCCGCATAACCGAGGCCTGAGACGAATAGTGCAGGGAGCGCGTCCCAGAGGCTGCCCTTGAACATTACAGTGAAGCTGGCGCCTGTCAGTGCCGCGGCAACGATCTGCATCCATATGGGATAGGCATGGGCAGCATTGTCTACTTCCCCAAGCCGCGCCCGCGCTTCCTCTGCCGTGATTTGCCGTTCGCAGAGGCGGCGCGAGATGTCATTGACCTCCGATACCTTCTGCAAATCGGTAGTCCGCTCGGCAATGCGGAACAGCTTGGCCGGTTCTGTCCGGCTGGTCGCGAATACAATCACGGTCGGTGTCACATAACTGTGCGCATTCGGAAATCCCAAAGCATCGGCTATGCGGATCATCGTATCCTCGACACGGTAAGTTTCTGCGCCGCTTTGCAGCATGATTTTGCCAGCTAACAGACAAAGGTCGATAATTTCATGGGTGGAACTGTTGCTGATGATGCCTGTACTTTCCAACTTTCTGTGATCCTCCCCTGGAATGATATATATCCGATTGTCGCCTCATCGCCGGAAAATATCAACCCTAAAAATACGTATTCACGAATTTTAATTTCTGGCATATTTCCAGGGCCTAGGGTTCACTTGTAATGTCCGCCGATTTTGCCTGCCCGGTCCTTGATCAGTCCGGAATCGGTGAAGGAAGCCGCCCGTCCGATAATCGTATCACCATACTTGTTCTTCAGGTTATCGGTGGCCCGCTCCAGCTCCCGGTACCGGGGGCGGGACTCAAACAAGGTCAGCTGGTACTGGTTCTCATCGCTAAGCTCAGACAGACTGAGGTTTACCCGGCGTACAGGCTGGCCGTCCCAATGCCGCCGGAAGAGGGCGACGGCCGCCTCGTATACAAGACTTGTGGCGTTGGTGGGATCACTCATTTTGCTTTGTCTGGAGAAGCCGGTCGGCGCTTCGAAGCTGGCGCCTTGGCAGCCAACGGATACGACGGCGCCATTCACTGCAAGGCGTCGGCAACGCCTGCATACCAGCTCCGCGAGCTCCAAGAGTACAGTCTTGATCTCAGCTAGTGTGTAATAATCGCGGGGCAGTGTCATCTGATGCCCGACACTCTTGGGCGGAGCCTCATAGGTCGCCGGATGGACGGGGCTATCGTCCAGACCACCGGCGATTCGCCAGTACAGCTCTGCGTCAATATCGCAGTTCTTGTGGAATTTCTCACGCATGCGCCATTTCAGCTCGGCCAGGGGCATTTGGGCGAGATGGCCGATCGTCGTGAGGCCCATGCTGTGAAAATGGGCTGACATGCGGCGGCCCACCATGAACAGGTTGCCGATGGGCTGCGGCCAGAGCAGTTCCGGGAGCTGCTCGCGTGCCAGGGTGAAGAGGCCGCCTTTGATTTTTTTTGCCCACAAATCGCAGGCCATCTTGGCCGTGACCTTGGAGTAGCTGATGCCGATCCGCGCATATACGCCGGTTTCTTTGGAGATTTGGTCCTGAATAGCGGCGGCAATCTGCTGCGGACTGCCGAACAGGGAGATGCTGCCTGTAATATCTATAAACTGTTCGTCGATGGAGTAGGGCTCCACGAGGTCGCTGAAGGTGCGCAGAATGCCAGTGATTTGGGCGGAGACATCAATGTAATGCTGCATGCGGGGCCGGACCACGATGAGTTCAGGGCATTTGGCCAGAGCTTCCTTCAGAGTCTCGGCAGTGCTTACACCCTGTTGCTTGGCAAGGGGGCAGGCGGCTAGAATAATACCGCTGCGTCTGGCTGGATCTCCCGCAACGGCGAGGGGTTTGCCGTTGTATTGGGGATTCGCGGCCTTTTCCACCGAGGCATAGAAGCTTTGACAGTCGGACAGCATAATGATGCGTTCTTTATTCATATTCGTCACTCTCCAGGTAAAGGCAATAGAAGCAGATACATAGAGGCGTTATTTTGACGGGGGCGATCGTTGATTGTTATTATAATACGAACATACGATCGTGTATATGCATATTTATTTCCATTCGTTTCAGTCTTGCAGGGTGCAAAGTCCGGTAGCTACTGCGCCGGAGGCGATGGTGAAGAGGGAGTGAACAAAGGTCTCCTTGGAGATCAGCAGGCCGCCAGCGCCAATGATTATAGCATCCGTCACAAAGATGATGACTCCAACGTTCAGTGGCACATAGCGGGTAATAAAGTGGGCAAGCAGATCTGTGCCCCCGGTGCTGGCTTCAAAGTGCAGCATCAGCCCGAGGCCGAGTCCCATCAGGAATCCGCCGATAATCGCGCTTGAGATGGGTCCAAGTTCTATGTAATAGAGGAAGTGGTACTGGAAAGGGGCCACGAGCTCAATGAGCAGGGATGAGCATAACAGGCCAATCAGGCTATTGAGGAAGACATCGCGGTTCTTGAGCCAGGCCAGCAAAAACACAGGCAGGCTGCAGACCACAATGGCGATTCCGATATTGATGCCATACAAATAGTTGATAATGAGAGCTATGCCGATAATTCCGCCATCCAGAACTTTATAAGGGACAAGGAAAAAGTTGGTCCCTGCGGCAATAAGCAAACTTCCCAGCAAAATGATGGCGTATTTGGACCATGACCTCATATTCAACATCTCCACATTTAGGCATGTCTTATGAATATGCTTGTCATTGGTAAAAAATTGCTTCTGAAAGAAGAAAAAGTCTTACCATGAACCTCCCATTACCATGGGGCCGCGTAAGCGAAGGATACCTTCCATAATGGAAAAAGACCCTGCTTGCGCAGGATCAGAGAGAAGGGATTAGACCGGCACGGGTTCCGGGCGTTTAAGCTGGAGCGGGGGCGGGATGAGCCAGCCCTTCTGCTTATTGATCCGTAGGAGTGCGAGTCCCAGGGAGGCCATGGCGGCATGAATCTTCATGAACAGGGCGCCGACATCCTCACGGATAGACATGCCCATAATCTGGCTGCATTCAACGAGGCTCATGGCCACCCCGGCAGACAGCGCAGCGGCAATCTCGGGATCGGAGAAACGGGCCCCGGCAGGAATATCCGCGAGCTTGGTGGAAGGCCGATCCGGCAGCGTAGGGGTAGGGAAGACGCCGCTAGCTTTAAGGAGCTTGTCACATTCCTTGATCTCCCCCTGGGCCTGATCCATCAGATCATCAATAATTTTCTTCAAGTCCTGATCGCCTGCATGATAATGGTAGGCCTGAAGGGCAGATAGCGTCATTTTTGCTTTGGCGGAAAATTGCCACACACCGAATATTTCGCCGTAGTGCATGGGTTCGTCTTTAGGATTACCACTTAGAATGCCCATTGCGTATTGCTCCTTTATAAATAGTTTATGATCGTGTAAATAGCTTGTCCGGCAACAACTGTTTTATTCCTCTATTGCTGCGGGAGGGAATTTAAGGCTTGCAGCAGTGGTTAAATACAGCTATATTATTAATAGTAATTATTACTATTAAATAATCGGTAAGGTCAAGGAGCGAATAGAAGAAGATGGATTTTACATATAAAGTGCTGGAAAGTGATATCGATTTCTTGGCCTCGGCGCTGTCCGAGACGCTTGTAGCAGTGGCTGTCAAAGGCGGAGAAGCAGAGGATATTCTGGAGCTTGGCGGACGGATTTGCGAGTATACCCCCAACTGTGTTCGTATCCGCGGGCTGTCATACAGCCGGGAGCTGTATGAATTTCGTATTCTGACAGGCGGTTGAGGCTGGCAAGAGTCGAGAGCGCAGATCAACAACAACATAATGGACTCCGCCGTCGTCAAGCGGGAGCAATCGTTTGTATAAGAAATCGGGAGAAAAAAGTGCATTGAATAAAGCATCAGCTGTAGGTTACCATTGTCCTTGTCATCATATGAGAATGATAATCAATTACAGTTGAGGTGGAGAAAGATGCTTAGATGGGGTCAAAAGGCTGCATGGACAGCTTTGTTAATGGTAGCAGTACTTGGGGTGACAGCTTGCGGGGCCAATAATACGCCTAAAGAAGCAACTGCAACGAATAATACAGAGAAGACTCAGCCAAGTACTGAGACGGCTGGCAAGACCGAGAACACAACTGAAGACAACGCTGAAGACAATGCAACACGGAAAGTAACCGATGAATTCGGAGAGGTGGAAATTCCGGTTCATCCGAAGCGCGTAGTCGGTCTATATGTTGAAGATTATCTAAAAGTACTGGGCGTCACACCGGTGGTCCAATGGTACCATCCGAACTGGGGCAAGCAGGATTATCTTCAACTGGATGTCCCATTGTTCGATTATAGCGGGAGCTTGGAAGCGCTGCTTAAGTATGATCCTGATCTGATCATCGTGGATGGGGGTGCGGACAAGGCCAAATATGACCAGTATTCCAAGATAGCGCCGACTTATCGGCTGAAAGAGGCCGTTCTGCAGGACTCTGCCGAGACGCTGAAGGCTGTTGCAGATGTGCTGGGCATTCCTGAGAAAGCGGAGACGGGGCTAGCCGAATACAAACAGAAGGAGGAAGACGGAAAGGCTAAGCTGCAACAGGCGGTTGGAAAAGAAACCGTGGCGGTGATCCGGCTGAATGTTGCCGATAAGACACTGGCTTTGTTCGGGATTAAGAACCGGTATACCGGGGTTATTTACAGCGAATTTGGACTTGAGCCTGTTCCTATGGCAGCCAATATGACGGATTATCAAGCGATTATTTCAGAAGAGGTTATTCCCGAGCTAGAAGCGGATCATATTATCGTTTTCCCGGCCAACGGAACCTGGGATGATCCGGAGAATCAGGAAGCCTACAAGATATTGGAAGGTCCGCTGTGGAAAAACATCCCGGCGATCAAAAATGGCAAGGTGTACAAAATGGAGCGTTCCCACTGGCAGTCAGGCGCCATCACAGCTAACTCCATGAAATTGGACGATCTGTTGAAATACATGGTGAAGTAAGGCTGGTTAAGTCAAGAACATGCAGGCAAAATATCAGAAGAAAGCTCTCAATTTCGGTTGAAGAGCTTTCTTTTTTGTTTTACACTGAATTAATGAAAATCATTCTCAATTAAGAAGGGGCGGAAGAACGTCGTGGATCATAGGGAGCCATCAAACAAGGAGGCGTTGTTATACGCTTTGAACCAAATAGAACTGCTAAACAGATCTGCGGATTCCAAAGAGATTCCTAAATTCTTTCAGGAATGGACCCTAGTGGTGGCGGTAGAGGGACAGGGACGGCTGGTTGCAGATGGAACGGGATTTTCTCTAAAGCAAGGTACCGGATTTCTGCTTTCTCCCGGCATGACGGGGGGATTGGAATGCGGGGCACAGGGACTTCGCTATTATCAGATTGGTTTTGAAGTGATTAGGCAAAGCGAGGCGGGATATAGGCGGGTTAGCTTGGCAGAAGCTGGAGAACTGGTGGTGCCTGGACCTGTGGATTGCCAACCGTTCTCTAAGTGTCTTTTGCTGCTGGAGACGCTTCACCAAGACCAGGCCGGCAGCGGGGAGGCTGCCCGTCTTATGGGGCATATTCACTTTATGGAGCTATTGCTGCTGCTCTACCGGCAGAGGACAACGGACAAGCATGAGCATACCGTTCGAAGTGCTGTAGAGCAGTCTATTGAGTATTTAAAACAGCACTATAATGAGGTCTGGACGGTAGACCGTTTGGCAGACATAGCCAAGATCGGGCGTTCCCGCTACACCCGAATGTTCAAGGAGATCACGGGGCAATTCCCCCTGGATCACCTGAATGACCTGCGCATTGATCGTGCACAACAACTATTGTTGATGACGAATGACCGTCTTTACGACATTGCCCAGACGGTGGGCTACAGCAACGAGTATTATTTTAACCGGCGCTTTAAAGGGGCAGTAGGAGTTACGCCAGGACAATACCGCCGCACCCATCAGGACAATATTCGTGTGTTCGCTCCATTTATGGAGGATTACCTGCTGGCGCTTGGCATCATTCCCGTTGCACAGTGTGCACACGCCCAGTGGGGTATGCAAGATTATCTCGGCCTGCACCAGGTTCCGCCGTTCGAGATTTCGTCCGGAAACTGGGAGTCACTCTCCCCGTATGAGCCAGAGCTGATCCTGCTGGATGAAGGGTACCAACGCTGGGGCCTGGAGCAATGCCGGACCGTAGCCCCAATATTCAAGGTGCCGATGATGAGCAGTGAGGACTGGCGCTCCACCCTGATGACCGTGGCCTCGGTGTTCGGAAGAACCGGCCAGGTGGACGAAATCATCAGTAGCTATGAGCACAAAGCCAGGGAAGCCAAACATCTGCTTAACCGTTCCGTTCGCGATCAGACCGTAGCCTTTCTCCGGCTTTCGGCTTGTGGGATTACGCTGTATGGCAGCGAGGATTTGGGCTACACGGCAGGGGTACTACACCATGACTTGGGCCTCCAGCCGCACCCGCTGGTACAGCAGCTAGCCCGGGGCGAGCGACGAATTAACCTCCCGCCAGACTTGTTAGCCCGTCTGGATGCCGACCACCTGTTCATTACCTTCGATAAAGGCGAAGGAGAGGGCAGAGAACTGCTCCAGACGGAGTTATGGCAAAGCCTGCCCGCGGTCCGCAATAACCACGTGTACGAGGTGGATTTTCTCAGCTGGATGAATTATGGGGTGCTGTCGCATAGAAGGAAGATTGATGATGTGCTGCGGGTGTTGGCTTGAGGGGATTTTATGAAAGAAGAGAGTAGCTATGATAGGAAGCTAAACGTGAGTTAAAGCCGGACCCATTGGTCGGGCTTTTTTAGCTTGCAATAGGATCGTATGTTCGTTATCATTCGAAGTAAATACTTGGAATTTATGTATGGGAGATGATGTGGAGTGCAATTAGGATGCACCTATTTAGTCGTTAAGGATATGAACCGGTCTATCGCCTTTTATGAGGCATTGCTGAATATGAAAGCTATATCCAAAAATCTCGAAAGATGGGCGCAATTTCATTGCGGAAATACCATTGCCCTGTGGAATCCGGAGTATGACCAGCGGCTCATCAAGGATAGTGAAGATATATCCGTTCATTTTAATGAAGCATATTTGAAATATAAACAAGATCAAGCTACCCAATATGGTAACAATGTGGTTTTAAACTTCAATGTTCCTGACTTGCAGAGAGAGTATGAGCGAATTCAGTCATTAAATATTGGGACCGTGACCGAAATTCTATATATCAATGTGGTGCAGCCGTATTACTGCTTTATGCTGAATGATCCGGATGGGAATTTGATTGAGATTACAGGGGATTACCCACTCCTGAAAAGAGCAGATCACTCGCGTTCCAATAATGGATAACACATATTGTCATATTAAGGAATAATGTTATAATCTCTTTGACCCATGAAGGAGGGAATACATGAATTTAGCTAATAAAATAACCATCGCAAGAATACTATTAATTCCTATCTTTATTTTGCTCTTCCCTATATATCCTGAATGGTTAGTGAAGAACAATGCTATCATCCATCACATAGATCTCTTTGGAATTTATTATGCTGCAGCAGTATTCTTACTTGCCTCTGTCACTGATAAATTAGACGGGTATATTGCAAGAAAGTATAGTCAGATAACAAACCTAGGAAAGCTGCTGGATCCATTAGCAGATAAACTCCTAATTTCCACAGCGTTAATTTTAATGGTAAGTCAACAATTAATATATACTTGGGTAGCCTTTGCTATTATAGCAAGGGAAATCATAATTACCGGGATTCGAATCGTGGCAGCATCTCAAAAAATCGCGCTACAAGCCGATCGATTCGGAAAAATAAAGATGGTATTTCAAGTTATTGCTATTTCAGCGGTTCTCTTGAATAACCTCCCATTCCGTTACATCACAGAAATTCGTATCGATCAGGTACTTATGTATGCTGCATTAATTCTAACTATATATTCGGGCTATAACTATATAAAGAATAATTATCGAATGCTGAAACTTGAATCTTAATCATCAGCAAAATACTCTAGAAAAACTAAGCTTGACCAAACCTTGTCTAAAGATCAGTTTCCCTCATTTCTCTCTCTGATTTATAACAAAATAAAAGAAAGCCCCCTTATAAATAAGGAGGCTTTCTAATAATTCAATATAGGACGGATGGGGTTCGAACCCATGACCCCTACCCTGTCAAGATAGTGCTCTCCCGCTGAGCTACCGTCCTGCAACGAAATTTAATATACCATAGATTGGACAATAAATGCAATTATTTTTTTAATCTCAAATACATTTGGGGTGATGGATAACTTACTGAGCTACCAAAAAGTCTGCGGATGCTGCAGTAACAACTGCTGAAGCCACGGTTAGCCCAAGATTTTTAAATAACTTGGGTTTCCCACGCTCTGAAGGAACCAATACATCGTATTGGTTCTTTGTGCTGATTCCGGCTTTACCATTGTTCATTCGAATAAAAGAAAGCTGCCCCAAGTCACAACCACAAGATGGTGACTTGGAACAGCCTCAAATAAATTATCTGTTATTTAATCTTGCATATCTAACATTTTCACAATAACTGTTGCCGCTTCGGCCCGGCTTACCGGCTTATCCGGGCGGAATGAACCGTCTGCGTAGCCTTGAATAATTCCTCTGCTTGCAAGAGCCTTCAATGAAACAACCGCCCATGGAGAAATGTTTGCCTTGTCTGTGAAGTTTAATGTTCCTTCATTGCCTGTTGTCATATTTAATGCCCGGGCGATAATTACCGCCATTTGCTCCCGGGTAATCTTAAGCTCTGGCGCAAAGGATGATGCGCTCACGCCTTCAATGATACCTGCTTTAGCAGCTGTTCGAACCATGGCATCAGCCCAATGTCCGTTCATATCCTGGAACGATGGACCATTATCTTCCTTGAGCTTGAGTGCCTTCACGATAAGGGCAGCAAATTCAGCACGCGTCATTTCCCGTTCCGGCTTGAAGCTTCCGTCTGGATACCCGCTGACGATATTCAACTTGCTTAATTTGTCAACCGCTTCTTTTGCCCAATGCTTGGACAAATCATTAAACGTGACAGATCCGGTTGTCGGTACATTGCCCTCGGCTGGCTTTTGCGGCGAAGGGGTTGGCTTCAGCTGCTCAACAGACGGAGTTGGAGTTGCAGTTGGTTGTGGTGTTGCTGCTGGTGTTGGCGTTGGAGCCGGAGATATACCGCCGCCGCTATTATTACCATTGTTGGAAGGAGGAGCGCTGACATCAATGCTGACTACAGCAATATTGGAGTCGGACACACCGTCATTCGCTTGGTAAGTAAATGTATCTGTTCCTGTAAAACCACTGTTCGGCACGTATTTAAATGCTCCATAGGTTGCATCCGTGACCGTTAGCAAACCGTATTTTGGTTGGTCAATGATCCGGTAAACGAGAGCATCCGATTCCATATCACGGGCATTCATGTGCCCATCAACAGCGTTATTCACCGTCGTTTGAAGCTGAACATTGCTTGCCACTGGTGCGCTGTTCGGTTCAATATGAACAAATACATAAGCTTCATTAGTTGTTCTGGTTTCATCGCTGATTTGGAAAGTGAACACGTCTATGCCGCTCTTTCCGGCATCCGGCTTGTACTCAAAAGCTCCGTTGCTTCCCTCTGTCACTGTCACGTGCCCTTTTTCAGGGAGTTTTAACAATTTAACATGTTTGATTTTGTCATGATCTTCCTTGTACACGGCGTCGGAAACGGTAGCAGTTAATGTTTGGCCTTGCCGTACCGAGTATTCAAGATTCGAAGCCTTCCAGTCTCCTGAACCGACTGCAGAATCTCCAATCTGTACAATGACGGCAGCTTCCGCGGATTCATTTTTACCATCTGTTGCGTTATAAATGAAATAATCTGGACCCGTTTGTCCATTGTCCGGTATATATTGGAAAGCACCCGTGGACGGATCAATGAACTGAATCGTTCCTTTGCTTGGCTGTTTCAGTAATTTAAATGTAAGCATATCGCCATCTGCATCATCGGCTTTTAACATCCCGTTCAACGGTTTGCCAGGAGCCGTAGCTAGGCTAATATCGTGTACGACAGGGGGATTATTCTTGATAACCGTTATGCTAACACGGGCAATGTTAGAATACGCTTTGCCGTCATAAGCACGGTAAGTAAATTGGTCAGATCCGTTATAATCGCGGTTAGGAATATAAACGAATTTCCCCGTTTGCTTATCAACCGTTACCAAACCATTCGCTGGTTTATCCATAATTTCATACGATAACGGGTTCATGTCCGTATCAGTAGCGGATAGTATTCCATTGTATTCTTTGTTCTGATTTGTTTCTACGGTCATATCGTTACTGACTGGTATTTCATTCTCATTCATGAGGAACTCCGAATGATCCAATGCATGATCCGTAATGCGGATTTCATTAATCCCGCCATTGAATCCTTTTTCGAACACATTATCGTAAGCATATGCGCCGACGATCCACGGTACATATTTTCCATTTCTCATAGCTGTAGCTAATCCTAGAGGCTCCCCGGATTCACCTTCATCGTTGCGAAGCACTGGAGATCCGTTAATGTACATCTTTGTCGAATGGGTATCGTTAACGATGGCTACGTGAACCCAGTCGAAGAACGTTTCACCCGACCAGTTTGTCTTAAGGCCGTTAAGATTTGTCGGGTAGGCTGCCCATTGCACCTCTTTAAGCGTAGAGATAGACAGTGTTGCAATAGGCTCTTCCTTGTCCCCGTCTGTTTTACCGGCTTCTGCTCCCGTACCTCCGCGTCCCAAGATACCCATCCAGCCGTTCTTCGACGCGTCGAAGTTTTTGGCTATCCGGAAATATGCTTCGATCGTATAACCATTTTGAAAGGTCATTTTATTCAGCATTGCATCGTCACTTGTGCGAAGATAGGATAATTCCTCGGGCTTTTTACCGTAAGAGGAAATCTCAAGACTCCCGTTGCTTTTGGAAAAAGGAGACTTGTCATCGGACCACTTCATATCGATATCCGGAACATCTCTCGTCATAAGGTCAACTCGGTACAGATCATTGCCGTTGCCGGAAATATCCTTAACATTGAAGGAGCCGTCAGCCGGCTTTTCGAATCTCCAGTGGGCTACCTCTCCATTGCCGGCAGATGCATCGCGAATATTAATTGTTGCTGTTCCGACGTTGGAATCAACGAAGCCATCGTTGACTTTAAATGTGAATGTATCTGTACCCGTCATGCCCGCTGCCGGTGTATACAGGAAAGATCCGGTAGCAGCGTCGGTCAGCTTCACAGTACCTTTTGTCGGAGGAGAGACGATTGAATAAGTTAATGCGTCCGCATCCTTATCCGTTGCCTTAAGCTTGGCGCTCAATGTTTTCCCATCGGCTGTGTTATAGAAGACGTCTGTCGCCTGCGGTGCGTTATTTTGTTCATCCCAAATTCCTTTGAACCGGTCTTTAAAGTCCATGTTCACAGTAAACTTGTTGTTGGGATCGGTTAACTCTTCAATGTCATAGGTTGCGTCACGCTGATCCGCAGGTAGATTCATAACCCACGGGGAGAATGTCTTGGCGGAAATTGTGCCGGCATCGAGATTGAACTCTAATGTTCGCATAATTCCGTTACCGCCCATGTAGTATCCCTGGTAATCAATAACCGACATCAGTACATCATGTCCACTATCATTTTTTTTGATCATTTGAGCACTTCCATGATGATGGCCATTGAGCGTCAGAAAGATTTGATCATTACCTTTTATCAATTGATCCCACAAAAATTGGCCGTTATCGGTCATCACGGCTGTTTTTCCATCGCTATCAATATTCAAAAGTTGGTGTGTTACTAAAATGGTTGGGTAATTCGGGTGGTCATGCAGAACTTGATTGGCCCACTTTAGGGTGTCTGAACCAGCTCTCCAGTCAATGAATAGTACGAGGAATGTCTTTCCGGCTCCTTGAAATGTATAGTAAGAGCTGTAGCCTTTAGGTGAGGTGGCGCCAAATCCAGGGTTGCTGCCCATGCGGGAAGCAGGCTTGAAGTATTGATTAAAAAATTGATTATATCTGTCATTATCGTCACGGCTATCGTCATCCAGCCAATCGGCAATATCGTGATTTCCTGTCGTATAGCCATAAGGAATCTTCGCATCATCCAATGTCTTCATTGATTTGTCTGCATTTTTCCACTCATATTCCTGTGTGCTTCGATCGACAATGTCACCCAAATGAGTGGTGAATACGATATTTTCGCTATACTGGAACTTTTTGATCCAGTCTGTCTGGGCATCAAATATTTCTGGTTTATATCTCGAATACATTTGGGTATCAGGCAATACAGCAATTTTGAACGTTCTCTCGGTAGCTGCTTGCGCCTTCTGAACAGTTGATCCCGCTAATGGGGATAATGTGATGGGCAGCAAAATTGCAAGAGAGCATAAAACCATGGATGCTTTTTTTAACAGTGACATCATGATGTCTATTCCCACCTTTTTGGTTTTGTATTCGATTTTGAGTCCTTCAGAGGTATTCATGGAGCTCTCTACATGGTGCTCTCTACATGGTGCGTCACCTCCTTAACGAATGGATTAAACCTGCAGCATCGCTTAGAGAAACAACCGCTCGATCGACCAGAAAGCGCCTATCAATGCTATGATGGTTGAAGCAATGATGACACCTTGCCTTTGATAACGCGTGCGTTGGCTCCAAGTAAGCAAAGGAAGAAGCAGAGCTACTAGCGTAAGCTGTATGACCTCAATGCCGGCATTAAAGCTGACTAAGGAAACAGCCAAGTGAGATTTTGGAATATCCATCTCGCTTAAAATACCTGCGAAACCTAAACCATGAATAAGTCCGAATAAAAAAGTAATGAGTGTCCGGTGCGAGATTTTTTTAAGAAAGAGATTTTCAATCGCAACATAACATATGCTGAGCGCAATTGTGGCTTCCACAAAGCGTGAAGGTACGCTTACGATTCCTGTTACAGCCAGGGTGAGGGTGATACTATGCGCAATGGTGAATGCAGTAATGATTGACGCATATTGTTTCAGGGTCTGTTTTCTAAGCAGCAGTGCTAACAAAAATAAAAGGTGATCATATCCCGTTAGAATATGCTCGGCTCCCAGTAGCAAAAAATCAATCCAACCGCCGGGTAGGGTAGAATGGTGTGACCCCTCCTGAACTTCTCCCAAGACGGCTTGCCAATGTCTTTCGCTCCCTTTCAGTACAGTTTCAGTAACGGAATCTCCCTCTTTAAAAACAAGAAGATTCGTATAGTTAGAGCTATTCCCCATATACATGGCATCGTCCAGGCTTATGGTTTGTCCGTTCTTGGCGTTCGGAAAGTTATAAACGACTCGTACCAAAGTCAGTCCTAACTCCCGTTTATCTTCGAGCTCCATTGATTTTAATTGCCCTGCCTGTGCAACATTGTCGATTTTTACAGAGAGCATTTTTCGTATCCATTTGTCGATTGTTTCATGTGATTCCTGCAGTTTCTTTTTATCGATCAACCCCACATTTGTGGATTCGGTAACGGATAAAAGATCTATGGAATATACAAACTCAACACTATTTCCGGTATTCGTTACGGTACTGTAACTCACACTTAACGGGTGAGCTGACACGGAAAACGGAGGTACAATGCATAAGGATAGTAAAAATAACAAACAACCGATTGTAATGCCCTTAAAAAATCGTTTCATTGATTTCCCATCGCCCCTCTGAGTTGTCCAATCTACAAATAGAGATTAATCGGCTAATGTGAATTTTGTTCTATATGATTTAAAAAATAATGTAAACGAAGCCGGATGGATGTAATACTTATGAAAAAAGAATTGTTTACGACATCGTGGTCAAAGGAGATGGAGAGGATTATTTAGAAAAGATGGCATGCGTGGAGGAGATATGCCTACTGAGATTTCAACGAATTTAAGAGGGGTTTTAAAAATGCAGATTTATTTTGAGGCTGCAGAGGCAAATTATAATAAGCAAATAGATTTAGTAGTAGCAGATGCTAAGTTGTTTTGAAAAATAATTAATAATTTCTTATATAAAAATCGAAAGAAGGCTGGCCCCTATTCATGGTTTAATAGGGTCAGCCTTCTTGTATTTACGAACTATTAAAATTAGCTCAGTATTTTACTTCATCTTCATACCGATCACTAGGGAAATCACCGTTAACACTCTTCAGATATCCTGCGATGGTGAAGGAAGCGATGAGTCCGCCGATAACCCCCATGATGACTATGAAGAGGGAGAAGCCGTAGATACCGCCCAGCGCAAGAACAGATAATACGGTGATGATTAAGCTACCCCATTTCATAGGACACTCTCCTTTAGGTTTTTTTTATAATTATAGTATTAAAATGGAAATCAGACAATCGTTTAGCTCTCATAACAACTTACCTTTTCGTAAGAAATCGCCGCGTTTAGGATGTAATGAAACTCTTTCACCATTTGCCCCGTATTACCCGGTACGAATATACCCTTTTTATATAGAAGGAATTTTTCTAATAGGTATGGTAAAATACGTAAATCTAATAACAAAACAATGAAGGAGCTCGAGACTGTTGCCGCAAAATGTACCGAACAAAAAAACTTCCACTCCGCTGAAATGGCTGGGCGGTGGGGCAGCAATGCTCCTGTTGAAGGGAAAGGCGATTCTATCGCTGTTGAAAATTGGCAAGATCGCAGGTCCGTTAATTTCGATGATGGTGTCCATTTGGGCGTATGCGTTCATTTACCCGTGGAGCTTCTCGATTGGTATCGTCCTGCTATTACTAGTCCATGAGCTGGGTCACGTATTCGCAGCTAAGCGGATGGGGCTCCCCGTCAGCGCACCGCTATTTATTCCGTTTATGGGCGCTCTGATTGCGTTGAAACGGCAGCCGCTGGATGCCAAGAGCGAAGCGTACATTGCCTTCGGTGGTCCTATACTGGGCAGTATAGGGGCGACAGCCGTGTTTGGGGCCGCGTATTACTTGGACAGCCCTTTGCTGTACTCCTTGGCTTACGTGGGATTTTTGCTGAATCTGATTAATTTGCTGCCGATTCATCCGCTGGATGGCGGGCGAATTGTCACGGCGGTTACACGCTGGTTATGGCTGGTTGGACTTGTGGGTGGATTGGCGGTCATTATTTATCTGAAATCCATTTTGTTTTTGATTATTTGGGGTTTGTTCGCCTACGATTTGTATACCAAATACGTTAAACGGCGCAAGCAGAGCAAGAGACAGTTCGTAACGCGTAGCTTTATGATTCCTGTGGAGCGTCTTATCCAGGAAGGGTATATGATCCCGGGGCCAGAGCATAAGCGGGAGCTGCCTTTTACAACGTATAGCGATTTGAGCCACCAGCAATATATCGGGGTGAAGTGGGATAGTCTGGATTATTATGGTACAGCTATGCTGCCGCAGCAGGTTATCCTGGAGAAGGTGAAGGTCACTCAGCTGGAGCGGGTCGAACTGGAGAATGGACTGCATCTGAAGGTGAGCTGTGAGATTGAGTGTACTCCTTTTGAAAATGATAAATATTATGAGGTTCCTGCCCCAACTCGTTGGAAGTACGGAATAGCTTATTTTGCGCTGGCGGGCTTCCTGGGCGGCATGATGTATATGGTACACCTGGTGGGGAATGTGAATATTTAATGGAGCGGTAAGGGAAGTCCAAGGGTTTGAAAATCTCCAGAGTGGTTAATAGATTATATTCGACAATGATTAATGTCTGGAGATGATTTTTGTTGAAAAAGACATGGGGTATCGCTTCCGCAGTTGTCGGCATGCTCGCTACAGGTTCGGCAGGCGTATATGCTGGCAGCAATCTGCAGCAGATTAAAGCCTTCCTTAATTATGGAATCGCCATTCAGGTCAATGGGACTGCTTATGCACCAGTAGATGGCAGCGGCAAGAAGCTCACGCCAATTACGTATGACGGTTTAACCTATCTGCCAACGCGTGCTATTGCTGGAGCGCTTGGGGTTCCCGTGTCTTATGATGCAGTAGCCAACAAGGTAATCATCGGCAGTGACTCGGGGAGTACAGGTGGTTCACCGACAAGCAGTGTCAAGAAATCGAAGAATCTGCCTGCAGATTTTCCGGTAGCCGGGGATGCCATCATTACGGATTTGACCGACAGTGTGGTGGACGGGAAGAAAAAGGCTGTGCTGGTTTATTTGACGAAGGACAGTATTGAGACTATGGGGAAAAAGTATACCGATTATGTCGATGGCAAGAACATCACTCAAGCCTCGAAGGTTATAGACAAAAGTTCGATGGTGATTACCGGTAAGCTGGGCGGGAAAAGCCCGGTATCTATCATCGGGGGATTATCTGCATCCAAAGCAGGATACACTGAAATCACGATTACATGGTCAGAAGGATAGACGAAATCCACCTGCAGATATACTTATATACATAAGAATTGCAATATGAGCTGAACCCCATTTTCCGATTCCAAGCGGAGAGTGGGGTTTTGTTTTAGGCTGGATCATAACGGTGATTTGTCTTTGTTTTTCCCTATCGAGAAGTTATAGCGCGTTCTACTGATATCGCATACTTGAACCTGTTGATCAATTCTATAGAGCGGGCTGTACTAAGGATCCAGAGGTGCAATTAACGGCATTTTTGTACCTTAAATACTCTGCAGCTAAGGATTAATGGGAATTAAGTGCAATATTGTATGTTAAATTCGCAGTAATCCCCCTTTTGGCGCGATTTTTAGAAAATAAGATACAATAATGTCCTTATTATCCTTTTTATCTATTATTGAAGAAATATAAGGTACGAAAATGCTCTTAGTTGGGAAAGTGGACCATTTTCACTGTTAAGAAGATGGGTGCAGGAGATTAGGTACAACAGCAACCGGAAGTCTAAACATGCACAGTAGTGTAGGAGTGACGACCAACCCTTGAGTGAGAATCTTAAGAGCGTCTTATATGGTCTTCTGTTTGGATGTTAATGTCACTTAATAAGGCCTTGTTATAAAAACCTCTGAATCGTCAAAACTGTAGAGAAAGAGCTACAGAGAGGGCGAAAGGAGAATACCAATGAACACACGATCTTATCGATGTAGGGGATTGTCAGCATGGTGCTTGGGTCTATGCGCTGCTGCGTTAATCGGATTAACCGGGTGCAGTACGGATACGCCGGCTTCGAGATACCAAGAGGTCAACAAGCTATCTACTCTGGATGGAGAGCTGGAGCACTCCCCGGAACCTTCGCCGGTGCTGATAGATGTCTACGACCGCTCGATCCCGCAGGAGGTTTATTCGGGCGATTAACCTATATCGCGTTGCTATTGCTGCCAGCTAGGGCCTGAACTATACAGAAAAACGAATATTCTGTATAATAGACCGACTATTGTCTTTTACATAGAGAGGAGTTTTAAGGTCATGGCGGCAGAAATCGTACGTGTAACGAATGAGGAACAGCTCCGGCAGGGGTTTGATATTCGCAAGAAAGTGTTCGTGGAAGAACAGAAGGTACCGGAGGAAGAAGAGATCGATGAGTATGATGTGATCAGTCCGGATGTGCACCATATCCTATTGATCGATGACGGGATTCCGGTGGCGACAGGCCGATTGATCTATTATAAAGCAGCCACGGCCAAAATGCAGCGGATCGCTGTGATGAAAGATTACCGCTCCAAGGGGTATGGACGGGTGCTTCTCTTGGCGCTGGAAGAGCTTGCGCGTGAGCTGGGACTAGAATACTCCATTCTGGACGGACAATGCCAGGCGGAGAATTTCTATCGCAAGCTGGGATATGAAGTCATCTCGACAGAGCCGTTCTATGATGCAGGGATTCTGCATGTGCGGATGCAAAAAACGCTCTAGTCGCGGCCTAGTCAAGCGCATATTTCAATGATGCTGCGGACATGCTAAAGGTTGCCTGATGATGGCAAATCCATGTCCAAGGAGTTGATCTTGCGTGACGATCAGCGATGAACGCGAACGTTTTATAGCGACCCAGAAGAATGGGGATGGGGATCTGACGAGCTTTCAGACCTCTTCCGGGCGGGTGCTTGATTACGAGCAGGCCCTGCAGGAAGTACAGGCTGGCAAAATTGCCGGAGTCAATGTGTTCAAAGGCAAGGATGGTGCACTGCATATCCGCGGAGATGCGGACGGTGACCCGACCAACAATCTGGATCAGCTTCCGTTATTTTAGCGGTGATATCGATGGCCGGACAGGCGTCTTCTCGAAAGACGTTACTGTTCGGCCTTTTTATATACATAGGACTATGACTTATAGGGTGTACATCACATGCTGCTCCAGAAACTCCATCTCTCTGGTATGTCCTACATAATCCGGCTTTTCATCGCCATAGTGCATAAGGTAGATCAACTTCCGGACATCTTCCGGTAAAGATAGTAATTCTTCCAGCGTTGTATGAACATGTCCAGTTCCGGTGAGCTGACAGTCGTGCAGAATCCGGCGGATGCCCTGTTCCCGCACCAGATCGATCAGCAGATCGGGTTGAAATATGATATCTGCACTATAGAAAATATCGCCATTCACAATCAGGGAATAGCTGTCTTTGCCCGGTACATGTGGGGTTTGTAGCAACTCCAGCACAAGATCTTCGGACAGACGGTGGGGGACACCGGGAGATAGCGGTCTAACCTCGAAGATATCCTCCAATGAGGACACAACACCTTGCTGATACATACCGCCCATCAGCGTATGGTCCCACAAGGGCTCCACCAGAGCTTCCGGTAAAAGCAGGGTCATCTTGCGATTATATTTATGCTTAAGTGTAAGGGCCTGTTCTTCCAGTCCTCCGACATGGTCGGCGTGGATATGGGTAATCAGGGTGGCGTTGACATCCCGGAAGGATCTGTTCAGCTCGTGCATTGCCAGCGGGGCCGTAACGCCGCAGTCAATCATTAAGGTATAATTCTTGTCCAGGAGAAGCCCGTTGTTGTTGAAATAATTTTTGGCTAAGGCGTTGCCGGTACCAAGCATCTGCAGGCTTATACTCATCGGAAGAACCTCCAATAGTAGGGGATAGACATACTATATCATGGGTTTGTTTGCGTGATGTTATCAAGATGAGGGACAGGAATGAAACTTTTTCCTGACACAAGCGCAACTTGCAGGAGAGAAGCTAGTATACATTAACAGTATGAATTACTTGGGGGTTTCTAGCGATGAGATGGAAAAAAATAGCTTTATGTGTGCTCGTCTTTTCCCTGATGGGCGGCTCGTTACTATTCGCTGATTCGGTGAGCCAGAAGATTAAGGTCTGGAGCAACGGAAAAGAAATTACGGACGGCGGATATCTGATTGACGGGAAGACGTACATTCCTGCACGGGAGGCAGGCGGAGTTGTAATCTGGGATGGCTCCGGTAAAGTAACCATTCTCAAACCGAATGTGCATATTGTCCTCTTCAAGGGAGACACAGTGTTCGGCAATGTGAATTTGGGCAAGCTAAAGTTTAAGGTACTCTCGCAGGTAGATAGTCTGACAGACGAGATTTCTTCGGTCAAGGTGACGATCACGGATCCTTCGGGAAACAGCAAAGATATCGACTCGCGCAACATGGAAGGAACGAAGAAAGAGGATTTCTGGTTCTCCAGCTCCGAGATTACGTATGATTTCAAGGAAGCAGGAAAATACCGGGTAGGCTTCTATATCAGACCAACCAAGAATGGAGACTATGTTCTTGTGTCGGAGAAAGTCATAACTGCGCTAAATTAGTAAGGTTTGACCACTCCCAAAATTGACCTGAAGTTGTTATACGTGTTACGATACGATTTGTAGGCTAATACAATTCAAAGTGAGGTATTTCAATGAGCGATCACAAACATGAGCATGGCCATGAACATGGGGAAGCATGCGGTTGCGGACATGATCACGACCATGAGCACGAGGAGTTTGTGCTGACCTTGACGAACGAGCAGGGCGAAGATGTAGAGATGGTACTGGTAGAAACGTTTGACGTAGGCGAGAAGTTGTACGCGCTGCTGTTGGAACGCGAAAACCCTGAGGCGGATGGTATTATTCTGCGTCTAGAAGAAGAGAATGAAGAAATGGTGCTTTACAATATCGAAGATGAAGCTGAATGGAAAGCTGTTGAAGAAGCATACAACGAGCTGCTCGCCCAGCAAGAATAGATTTTCGGTGATAGAAAAGGACTGGTCCAGGATTTTCCTGGCAGTTGACTTCATAAGCAAAAACCCGATACTTTGCAGTATCGGGTTTTTGTATGGTTGGCGACGGTGCGAAGAGAAAGCCGATCAGGAGATCGGCTCGGCCTCTACAACTACCTTCACATTGGTGATGGTGCGGTCCTCAGGTCCTTTTACCGGCAACCCGATTTCTACATGGTCGATGATATAATCGATATTATCTTGGGTAATAACTTCACCAGGGAGGAGAATCGGAATACCCGGCGGGTATACATAGATGAATTCCGCGATAATATAACCGGCTGATTCCCGGAACGGAACGAGCTGAGTATCTGCGTAGAACGCATCTCTTGGGATCAGGGCAAGCTGCGGAATCTCAGGCACCTGAACCTTGAGCTCGTATATTTCTCCCTTGCTGTAATGAATGGCAGACAATACCCGCAAGGCAGCAATTAGCTTGTCCACTGATTCTTGGGTATCACCAGGGGTAATAAGGCAAAGAATATTATACATGTCGCTAAGCTCGACTTCGATGTTGTACTTGTCACGCAGCCAGTTCTCCGCTTCGTAGCCGGTAATACCGAGATGGCGGACATGAATGTTCAATTTGGTTGGGTCATGGTCAAAGGTAGCTTCTGTCCCGAGAATTTCTTTGCCAAAGCTGTAAAGGCCTTCAATGCTGTTGACAGCATCGCGGGCATAGTTGGACAGGCGAATCGCTTCCGCAGCAATCTCATGACCGTTTAGGGCGAGATTGCGTCTGGATGTGTCCAGTGAAGCAAGTAAAATGTAGGAAGTTGACGTCGTAGTCAGCATGCTGAGAATGGTCTGTACCCGCTGCGGGTTGATGAGGCCAGTCTTCGCATTGAGATTCAATACCGAGCTTTGGGTCATGGAGCCGCCCAGCTTATGTACACTGGTAGCTGCCATATCCGCGCCGGCCTGCATGGCCGATGTCGGCAGATCTTCATGAAAATGAATCAGTACTCCATGCGCCTCGTCCACAAGTACGGGGATACCATGACTGTGGGCCAGATTCACAATGGAACGCAGGTCGGCACATACGCCGAAATACGTCGGATTGATGACCAGAACGGCTTTGGCGTCCGAGTGACGCTTCAAGGCCCGCTCCAGGGCGCTGGTGGTTATGCCGTGATCTATCCCTAGATTCTCATCCTGAACAGGAGAGACGAACACAGGCTTGGCTCCGGAAAAAATAATGGCCGACATAACAGACTTATGAATGTTACGCGGTACAATGATTTTATCACCGGGCGAGCAAACAGAGAGGATCATCGTCATGATAGCGCTGCTCGTGCCTTGTACACTGAAATACGTGTAATCAGCGCCGAAAGCTTTTGCAGCCAGCTTCTGAGCTTCCTCTATCACGCCTTTGGGCTGATGAAGATCATCAAGCGGCGCGATATTGATCAGGTCTATGGATAGAGCATTATCGCCGATAAACTCACGGAATTCGGCATCGGTTCCTTGCCCCTTCTTATGCCCCGGAATATGGAATTGAACGGGATTGCCGGCGGCATGCTTTTTTAGAGCGCTGAAGAGGGGAGTACGGTGTTGATTCATTTAATGCTGTCACAACCTTTCGTGAAGAGTAATTTTTCAAGCAGACATCAGTATAACAAATCAATGACCATAATACTAGGATGTGATAGAATGTCCGGCAAAGCACAACGGATGCATATTAATTTGACTTCGCCGTTTATCGTGAAAATGTGGGTTATCATCTTTTTAGTGGAGTTTGTAAAAGGATCTCTGTTAGTTGCCTTGCTCCCTGTCTATATGGAGCATATTCTTGGATTGTCGGTTACTGTCGTCGGATTTTCCTTCGCGCTGCAGTATTTGGGTGATAACCTGTTCCGCAGTCCTTCAGGCTGGGTGATGGAGCGGATCGGGTACCGCTGGACGATGACCGGCGCACTGCTCTTGATTCTGCTTGCGTTAACTTTGATTATCGTTGCTAAAAATGCGGCGTTGCTGTCGCTGGCCTGCCTCATTCTGGGGATCGGGACTTCCCCGCTCTGGCCCTGCGTCATGACTGGCGTAACGGAGCTGGCCGGCTCTACGCAAAGCGGCAGCAGCGGCGCAGCCATGGGCGCAGTGGAGATGGCCTCCCTGGCCGGGACCGGGATCGGACCCATTACCGTGAACTTTCTCATGGATCATGGCGGATACAGCTATCGAACAACCTTTTTTGTCCTGCTGGCCTGTGCAGTGGCTGTCGTTGTAGTAGCTCTGCTGCTGCCTAAGCGGATCGATCCGGATCATCCGGCACCTCTCAAGGTTGCCAATGCGGTGGATAGCGCAGGATCATCATCCAAAAAGGTCAACCCGCTACAGAGCCTGAAACGAACGCTCACGCAGCTCAAAACCACGCTCAAGGTGAGCAGGCTGCTCTACCCGGCGCTCTTTCTACAGGCGTTCGCCATCGGACTGATGACACCGGTAGTCACACTGTTCGCACGCACAGAGCTACATGTCTCGCCAAATCAGTTCAGTCTTCTGCTTATTGCCGGAGGCGGGATCACGGTACTGACGCTTATTCCGGCAGGACGCCTTGTGGACCGTATCGGTACTACGTTGTTTCTCAACATCGGCTTCTTGCTGGCTGCGTTCTCTATGACATTGTTCTCGATGGTGCGATGGCTGCCCTTTGTGTTCGGCGCCGTGGCTCTGGTCGGTATCAGCTATGCGCTGATCCTCCCCGCCTGGAACGCTTTTCTGGCCAAGCAGGTGCCTAAGGGGGAACGCGGGACGGTATGGGGGTTGTTCTTGACTCTCCAGGGTTCCGGAATGGTCGCAGGACCGGTGCTATCAGGCAAGCTTTGGGATTCGGTGGGCCATGGGGTGCCTTTCCTGGTCAGCGCTTTTGTGATGCTTCTGCTGTTCGGCTTACACCTGCTTATCGTCCGTAGGACGGGCAGAAAGGTTCAGGCGCTCTAACAAGCAGCTGGATCAAGCGAGTTATAAAACATAAATAAGCCGCTTGTTGCACGGATAATTTCCGTACAACAGGCGGCTTTTTATACAAATTGACGGGGAAGAAGTTGAAAGGACTTCTAAATTGTACGGAAAAACGTTTGGAGCAGGACCGTTGCGGGTAAAAATAGTCAATAAACCAAGTTACCGCTACATAAACTGAAGTATAAAATAAGAGTAAGAGTAACGCAAAACGCATTTTGTCGCCAGTGGAGGTTCTGCGGTCATTGTTGCTTCCGCGTCAACGTAGCTTAGGCTTGTGAAGCTGGCTTTGCTGAAGCAAAGCAGTTAGGGGGGAGTGCCATGAACAAGAATGACGAGGTGGAATATTGCAATCTGGAGCTGAGGTTTGAGAGAGAGCATATCCAGGACCTGATTAAGGATTTGATTCAAGAAGGCTATTCCCTGTATTGGAGCGAGAACGAGAACGTCTTTGTTATATCCGTACGTACGGGACGCAAGCTGGTGAAGCTGCGCTTTCAGCGGATTAAGGAGGGCTACAAGCTGGTCGGAGACTACATGATCCGCGATGCCCGCCTGTCCGAGTGGATGGAAAAGCTGATCGGTGACAAGCGGGGCCACGCCATCGTCAAACGGTTCCGCGACCGGCAGATTATTATTGAGAATATTTTATTCGGTGAAGTGATCCGGCTTGTAGAAATCTCCGGCTATCAGCAGCGTGTGCTATTCCAGAAGGGGCCACTGTTGACCGATCAGGAGCTGACAAAGCTGTTCTACTCGGTGGAAGGTGAGGAACGCATTCGTTCTTGCCGGATTGAGGTTGACGAACAGCTGGACCTGCTGAATGAGGCGCTGTCTACCGGGGATGCCGTACAGGCTGCTCAGTGCAGAGAAAAGCTTGCCTTACTGACCAAGGAATTGAACATGCTGGAATGGTGAATGCGGACAGCAAGAGCAGACCCTGAGGCACCCTGTGGTTGGGGTGTCTTCTGTTTGTGCTGAATTTATAAGTTCAGGGGGTTCACTTCTGTGCGTAAAAACGTTAAAATAGTCATTGTGAATCTATTCCTGCCGAGAGCAAGAGAATAAAACGCTTTTCTATTTCGCCATGTGCTTTGCAGTCTCTGGCAAAGGGTGGTATTCTTACATATAGGCAAGTCAAGCTTGTCTATATTTCGACAGGAACGGACAGGCAGTATCTGCAATGGGAGACAATGCCGTTTCTTCTCGATTCTGCGAGAAAATGGATTTCACAAAAATATAGGGTGCAAAGGGTGGAGGACCAGATGGCAAAACAACAAATCGGCGTTATTGGCTTGGCGGTAATGGGTAAGAACTTGGCTCTAAACATCGAGAGCAAAGGCTTTTCCGTATCGGTATTCAACCGTTCGCCTGAGAAGACTCATGAGCTTCTGAAAGAGGCAGAAGGTAAGAATTTGACAGGTGCCTTCTCCGTTGAGGAGTTTGTAGCTTCCTTAGAAACGCCGCGCAAAATTTTGATCATGGTACAAGCTGGTAAAGCAACTGACGCGACAATTGAGTCCTTGCTGCCACATCTTGACCAAGGCGATATCATCATCGACGGAGGTAATGCTTACTTCCCTGATACTGTTCGTCGCAGCAAAGATTTGGAAGAAAAAGGTTTCCGCTTCATCGGCGCAGGGGTATCCGGTGGTGAAGAAGGCGCACTTAAAGGACCTTCCATTATGCCAGGCGGACAAGAGAGCGCTTATAAGCTCGTAGAACCAATCTTGACAGCTATTTCCGCCAAAGTGGACGGAGAGGCTTGCTCTACATATATCGGACCGGACGGTGCTGGTCACTATGTGAAAATGGTGCACAACGGTATCGAGTACGGCGACATGCAGCTGATCTGTGAAGCATACCAACTGCTTAAAGATGTACTTGGTCTGGATGCAAAAGAACTTCACAGCATCTTCAAGGACTGGAACAGCGGCGAGCTGGACAGCTACCTGATCGAGATCACTACCGACATCTTCGCACAATATGACGCAGAAACCGGCAAGCCAATGGTGGATGTTATTCTTGACTCCGCTGGCCAAAAGGGTACTGGTAAATGGACAAGCCAAAGCTCGCTGGATCTTGGCGTGCCATTGTCCATGATCACTGAATCGGTATTCTCCCGCTTCTTGTCTGCTATGAAGGATGAGCGTGTTGAAGCCAGCAAAGTGCTGAGCGGTCCTGAGACCACTCCATTCCAAGGCGACAAAGCAGAGTTCATCGAGAACGTGCGTAAAGCATTGTTCGCAAGTAAAATCGTATCTTACGCACAAGGTTTTGCTCAACTGCGCGTAGCTTCCGATGAATACGGTTGGGATCTGAAATACGGCGAGCTGGCTAAAATCTGGCGCGGCGGTTGCATCATCCGTTCCCGTTTCCTTCAGAACATCACCGATGCTTACCAAAACAACGCGGATCTGAAGAACCTGTTGCTTGATCCGTTCTTCAAGGACATCATGAGCTCTTACCAGGATGCTTGGCGTAAAGTTATCGCATCTGCGGTTACTCTTGGCGTTCCAGTTCCTGGATTCTCCAGCGCGCTGGCTTACTATGACAGCTACCGCACAGAGCGTCTGCCTGCGAACCTGCTTCAAGCACAACGCGATTACTTCGGCGCTCACACCTTCAAACGTGTGGACAAAGAAGGCGTGTTCCACCACAACTGGTTGTCTGCTGAGTAAGACAATTGGCATAGCCGTAACGGGCGGCCCGGAAGGCCCTGCAACAAGGGGAGCCTTCCGGGCTTTTTTTAAAACTATATATTTTATCCCACATAATATCCCGCTTGGCGACAGGCCAAGGAAAGCCGATTGTCTAATCTTTTAACCCTGTGTTATGATATGACAAATGTCGCGGCTTGGAGGAACGCAATGACTTCAAATAACATTATTCTAGTAGGCATGATGGCCACAGGAAAGTCTACGGTTGGAGCTATTTTAGCAGAGGAACTGGGCTATGAACTGGTCGACCTCGACCATGTCATTGCCGAGAGCGAAGACCGGAGTATCCCAGAGATATTCGCAGAAGAAGGCGAAGGCTACTTCAGAAGACTTGAATCAGAAACGCTGGAGCGTATGCTGCAAGGGGAGAAACGAGTGATTTCCACAGGCGGAGGCGCTGTACTGGCTGCAGGAAATGCGGAACTAATGCTGGCTAACGGCTTGGTAGTGGCACTTACTGCCGATGAGGAAGAGATTCTGGCGCGGGTCAGTGAAAATCTGGATCGTCCGCTGCTCGCCGGCAACGCGAAGGAACGGATCGCACGCATCATGGAAGAACGCCGGGATGCTTACCGTTTTGCGCATTGCACGGTCGATACAACGGGTCTAACTGCTGTAGAAGTGTCTCAGCATATTTTAATGCATCAACGCGGTTGAGCTTTTAAGTGTATTGGTGAGACTTTAGTCTTCCGCGGTTTCATTCCAATCAATCATGCCACCGCTCAGGTTGGCAACGGAGTTATAACCGAACTGCTGCTGCAGATATTCGCAGACACGTTGACTGCGGGCGCCGGAACGGCAAATGAAAACGACTTCGGCATCGGCGGGAATTTCCTCTGTCCGCTGCGGAATCTCGCCCATCGGGATATGCTGTGCGCCGGAAATCATGCCGAAGGCAACCTCATCATCTTCACGCACGTCGATAAGGACAAGCTCTTCGCCCGTGGCTAGACGCTGCCGCAATTCCTGTGCTGTAATTTGGGGTATAGGATTCATGGATGTGACCTCTTTTCGTCAGAAGAATGGTTTAATGATAACACAAGCATGGAATACCGTGTCAAACGGAGCCATACATAACTTATTATAAAAAAAGGAGCGCTAATTACTATGGACGTTATTGTCAGACCCACGCCAAACCTGCAAGGTGAAATCGGAGCCCTCTCTTCTAAAAACTACACGACCCGTTACCTGCTGGTTGCTGCCCTTTCCGAAGGAATCAGCACGATCTATCATCCGGCTCACAGTGAGGACAGCGATGCCATCCGCCGCTGTATCGCCGATCTCGGCGCAGTGCTGACAGAAGACGACGAGAAGATTGTAGTGCAGGGCTTCGGTGCACGCCCGAGTAACGTTAAGGAACTGAATGTAGGCAATGCAGGAGCGGTGCTGCGTTTCCTGATGGCTGTCGCTGCGCTTAGCCCTGAAGTGACATTCGTGAACACGTATCCAGACTCGCTGGGCAAGCGCCCGCACGATGATCTCATTACTGCTCTCGGCCAGATTGGCGTAGAAGTAGAGCATAACGAAGGCAAACTGCCAATCACCATCCGCGGGGGCAAGCCAAAAGGTGGAAAAATCACCGTTTCCGGTGCAGTCAGCTCCCAGTATCTTAGCGCACTGCTCTTCCTGACACCTTTGCTGGAAGAGGATAGCGAGATTATTGTGCTGGATGACCTGAAATCGAAGGTAGTTGTAGGTCAGACGCTGGAAGTTCTGGAACAGGCGGGAATCGTGGTGCATGCTGCGGACGACTACATGTCGTTCAAGGTACCAGGCGGTCAGAAATATGCTGCCAAGACTTACACGGTGCAAGGAGACTACCCTGGTTCTGCTGCTGTTCTTGCTGCTGCCGCAGTTACGAAATCCGATGTGACGATTCAGCGTCTTGCGGAGAAGAGCAAGCAGGGAGAGAGAGCCATTGTCGATGTATTGCGGATGATGGAAGTTCCTCTTACCCATGAGAATGACGTTGTACATGTACAAGGTAACGGCATCCTGAAAGCCGTGGAGTTCGACGGAGATGCGGCGACGGATGCTGTCCTGGCTATGGTGGCTGCTGCGGTATTTGCGGAGGGGACTTCACGTTTCTACAATGTGGAGAACCTGCGCTACAAGGAATGTGACCGGATCACTGACTATCTGGCAGAGCTGACTCGCGCTGGAGCGAAGGTTGAGGAACGCCGTGACGAGATTATTGTACACGGACAGCCGGACGGGGTTGAAGGTGGAGTGACAATTAACGCTCACTACGATCACCGGGTAATCATGGCATTGACCGTTGTAGGTTTACGCGCACGCCAGCCGCTGCGTATCAAGGATGCACATCATGTGGCCAAGTCGTACCCGCAATATTTTGACCATCTGAAGGCGCTTGGCGCCGATGTGGAATGGGTAAAATAACTATACCTTACTTAGAAAAGGGGATATGAACATGGGCTTTGAGAATCCTTCCCGGGAGCAGATCGGAGATATTCTGGCATCCGCCGGGAACATTGCAGTGGTAGGGCTGTCGGATAAAACTGACCGCACCTCCTATATGGTGGCAGGGGCGATGCAGAGCAGAGGATACCGGATTATCCCGGTAAATCCTACGGTCGATGGAGAAATTCTTGGCGAGAAGTGTTACCACACGCTGGCGGAGATTCCTGAACCGGTAGATATCGTCAATGTCTTCCGTCGCAGCGAGTATTGTGCAGAGGTCGCGCAGGAAGCGGCTGACATCGGCGCACGTGTGCTTTGGCTGCAGCAAGGCATCATCAACCAGGAAGCGGCCGATATCGCAGCAGCGAACGGTATGACGGCCATTATGGATCGTTGTATCAAGGTGGAGGAAGCTATCACGATGCACGGGCGCAGCCGCGCGTAAGCACTGCATCAAGTTCAATGGAATCTGAGTAGGCCTGAAAACGTCCTTCTACCGCAAGCGAATTGTGGTGAAGGACGTTTTTTGATAAATAAACGCTGCACAAACAGGTGGACATTCAGTATAATAGATGTCTGTGAGCAATCAAGGAAATGCTAAATGTATTCTTTTGACAAAACCTGCCACAGCGCGTACCATTTATTATAGTAAGAAAGGAGAGGGTCACCTTGAATTGGCTCGGATCACTGCAGCAATTGGGCAGAGCCATAATGCTTCCTACCATGGTGCTTCCGGCGGCAGCCATTCTGCTGAGTCTGGGCAGCCTGCCATGGTCTGCATGGGGACTTTCTTCAGTATCCGAAGTGGCTACATATGCTGGGCAAGGGGTATTCTACTTTATGCCCTATCTGTTCGCAGTAGGCGTGGCTTGGGGACTATCTAACCAGGCTGGACCAGCAGGGCTGGCCGCTCTTGCAGGCATGTTCACCTACGACCGGATTGTATCGGGGATGGGAGAAGGGCATGTTCAGCCCGCAACACTTATCGGAATTCTGCTCGGGATTGTCGCCGGGGTAGCACATAACCGGTTCAAAAATATTAAGCTTCCAGAAGCGATTCAGTTTTTTGGCGGGTCGCGCTTTGTTTTGCTGTTCATGGGGTTGTTCTCGGCCCTGTTCGCTTGGGTGATGCTCGGTATTGCTCCGCTGCTCCAAAGCGGGCTGGATCATCTATTTCAGGGAATTCTAAGGACCGGCGGCTATGGCGTATTCCTGTATGGGGTACTATATAGGGTGCTGACAGCCTTTGGGCTACATCATATCCTGAACAATGTGTTCTGGTTCCAGATGGGCACGTATACGACGCCTGACGGAAGTGCTGTTGTACAGGGCGATCTGCCGCGTTTCTTCGCAGGTGACCCTACAGCAGGAATTTTTATGGCGGGACTATTTCCGATCATGATGTTCGCGCTCCCGGCCATTGCATTTGCAATCATTCAAGAAGCTCGTGAGGACTTGAAGCCGAAGATTAAGAAGACTTTTTTGCGTGCCGCACTGGTGTGCTTTCTGACCGGGGTGTCGGAGCAGATCGAATTTGCTTTTCTGTTCGCTTCGCCGTATCTGTTCGCCGTACATACCGTAATGTCTGGTCTGGCAATGGTGCTGACTTATTCACTTGGTATTCATCACGGATTCTCATATTCTGCCGGGGCCATAGATTTCTTCCTTAACCTGCACCTGTCCCAACGGGCGTGGCTGTTGATCCCGATAGGAATCGGCTATGGCATTGTGTATTATAATTTGTTCCGCTGGGCGATCCGCCGCTTTCAGATCCCGACACCAGGACGCGAGGAAGGCTCGGAGCTTGGCGATTGGGCAGGTAATATACCCTATCAGGCTCCTCTCATTCTGGAGGCGCTTGGAGGCAAGGAGAACATTGTACAGGTGCAGGCCTGCATCACCCGGTTGCGTCTGACCGTCCATAATGACCGTTATGTGGATGCCGGGGCGCTCAAAGGCCTTGGATCTGCCGGGATTATCAAGCTTGGTGGCGGCAACGTGCAGGTGGTATTCGGTACCTACTCAGAGCTGATCCGCGAGGAGATCAATAAGCTGCTGCTGCGCGATCTGCCGCAGGTACTGTTCAGTGCCCCGATGCAGGGCCGGATGCTGCCAATCGAGGAAGTGCCGGATCATATTTTTGCGGCTAAACTGGTTGGCGACGGGGTGGCTTTTTTCCCGGAAAAGGGCGAGCTGGTCTCTCCGGTCTTCGGGAAGGTCATGCACGTATACCCAACCATGCATGCCGTGGGCATCTCGACACCGGAAGGGCTGGAGGTGCTTATGCACATCGGCATAGATACCTCGCAGCTAAAAGGTCCGTTCGAGGCGGTTGTGCAAGAGGGAGACAGCGTGGAGCCGGGTCAGCTGCTGGTCAAATTTGACCTCGGCTATTTGCGGGAGCATGCAGCTTCACTCGCCACACCGATGGTGATTACGAACCCTGACCGTGTTAAATCCTGGAGCTATGCTCCATTCAAAAATGTGAAAAAGGGGCAAACTTCTGTAATGTCCGTTGTATTACACGAAAGTAATGTTGGAGGGATTGAAGCATGATACAAGGCATAGGCGCCGCAGCAGGTGTTGCCATCGGGAAGGCTTTTGTCCTGCCCAATTGGGAATGGAGTCTGCCGGACACGCAGGTCAATCCGGTGGATCTCGCTAAAGAATTTGAGCGTTTATACGAAGGTATCCGCACCTCCAAGGATGAAATTGAGTTTATCAAGAGAGAGTTCAGGGAAGTCGTCGGACCGGAAGAATCCAGTATCTTCGACGCTCACCTGGCCATCCTCGATGATCCGGTGTTCATGAGTGAGATCCGGGGGATTATTGAACGTCAGTACAAGGCAGCGGAAGTGGCGGTTAAGGAAGCCATTGACCATTTTGTAGCCATGTTCGACCTGCTTGACGATGAATATATGAAGGAGCGGGCGGTGGACATCAAGGATGTCGGCAATCGTCTTCTGAAGCATTTGCTAGGTGCACCTGAGGTTACCCTCCCGTCCGACACCCAGCCGTATATTCTCGTCGCTAAGGAGTTGTCTCCATCCCAGCTGGCTCATTTGAATCCTACCTATGTCCTTGGTATTGTGACGATGATGGGCGGCAAGACGTCGCATTCCTCGATCATGGCCCGGGCCTTGGGGATTCCGCTAGTTGCGGGGCTCGAGAACAAACTTTCGAACCCGATTCAAACGGGAGACATGCTGGTCATTGACGGAGATAACGGATCGGTACAACTGCATCCAGACGAGGCTATGGTGATCGATTACACTTCTATCCGGGATAAACAGCATAAAAAGCGGGAGCAGCTGGAACTGCTGGCGACGGTGGAAGCCGTGACAAGAGACGGGGTGAACCTGAGTCTTGCAGGAAATATCAGCTCGGTGAAGGAACTGAATCTGGCGCTGAAATACGGCGCGGAGGGTGTTGGGTTATTCCGCACAGAATTCCTCTACATGGACCGCGATTCCTTCCCGAGTGAAGAAGAGCAGTTCGAGGTGTACAAACTGGTGGCGGAGAAGGTGGGCAATCATCCGGTGGTGATCCGCACCCTTGATATCGGGGGCGACAAGCATCTGGATTACTTCCAGCTGCCGGAGGAGCAGAATCCGTTCCTGGGGTACCGCGCGATCCGCATCAGTTTGGACCGGAAGGACATGTTCAAGACCCAGTTGACCGCGATTTTGCGAGCTAGCGTCTATGGGAAGGTCAAGATGATGTTCCCTATGATTTCTTCCCTGGAAGAGGTGCAGGCAGCCAAAGCTGTACTGGCCGAAGTCATGGAGGAGCTGGAACAGCGGGGGGTACCGTTTGACCGGAATATTCCAGTCGGGATTATGGTTGAAGTACCGGCGGCAGTCATGATCGTGGATATCTTAGCCGAGGAAGTGGATTTCTTCAGTATCGGCACGAATGATCTGGTGCAGTATGTACTGGCCGTAGATCGTATGAACGAGCAAATCGCTCATATGTACCACCCCTACCATCCCGCAGTTCTCCGCTTAATCCGTATGACGGTAGAAGCGGCGAAGCATGCCGGGATTGAGGTTAGCGTATGCGGGGAGATGGCTGCGGACGAGCGTTCGCTGCCGCTGTGGCTGGAGCTTGGCATTAACAATCTCAGCATGTCCCCACAGGCGCTGCTGAAGGTGAAGCACCGCACGCTGAACACCGTTGCCGCTGAGGCCCGGGAAGTAGCGAAGGCTTGCTTCCGGATGCGTACAAGCTCGGAGACGGAAGCGAAGCTCAGCGCATATGCCAAGGTTAGCGGCATTGCATTAGGCAGTTCGGAAGCGAAGGAGAAGACCTCCTGAGGCTTCCGAATATTCCTTGATGAGAAGCTCATTTGCTTAAAAATAATGCGAAAAAAAGAACATGGCGGTGTTCAGGAGAATTTCCTGAACCCGCCATGTTCTTTTTGTGTTCGACAATTGAGCAAGGGATAGGCCAACCAAAACCAAAGCCAAAGCCACTCGGTCATCGGGGGTGTAGATCCGATAAAATAAAAGTGAATGTCATGCAGCGCTTAAACAACTGGAAAAACTCCCGTTATTGATTCGAAAACAGAAGTGTTTTCAAAAATAACTGGAAAAACTCCCGTTAATCTATAGGATTCCCCCTCGATTTTCCTATAAAGAGGAAGAATAACTGGAGAATTTCCCGTTAGTTCGAGCAAAATCCTTGAAAGAGGAGAATTAACGGTACATTTTCCTGTTAAATCAGAGCCAAGCCTCCAAGCTAGGAGGTGAGGACCTGAACCGGGCTCTGATCAGTCCATCATGCTACGCGACATGCGCACGGCGGTTCAAGGTCTCGTTTGTTGTCTAACTTGAAGAGGACAGTTCGCTTTTGGAACAATCCCTGTTTATATTGATTAGAGGTTTATTTTTCCAACTAGTAAAACCGTTTGTGATCTAACACAGTCAATATATAGGAGAACACAATGCAGAGGGCTTGGCAAAAATTCTGCATGGGGGGAGGAAAGCTGAAGGAATGGAAAGCATTATGAAAGTCCAAACAGCAAATACGGGTGAAGAGGAAGCATTCATGCAAATGGTGCTGGGGCAACAAAGACTTCTTTACGGGATCGCATACAGTTATTTGCGAAGTGAAGCGGATGCGCTTGAAGTATTGCAAGAGGCTACCTGTCGGGCATGGACTAAACGCAGGAGCCTGAAAGATCCGGCACGGTTCACCCCTTGGCTCATCCGAATTGTCATCAATTGTTGCAATGATGAGCTTAAACGGAGAAAGCGGGTACTAACCGTGAAGCCGGCAGAACCGGATAACAACATGATGGAAATGAGAAGTGACCTTAGACTGGATATGGAGCAGGCGCTGGATGGGATGAAGCCAAAGTACCGGCAGGTGCTCGTACTCAAGTATTACCGGGACATGACAGTAGCCGAGATTGCCGAAATATTGGACAGGCCAGTAGGAACAGTCAAAACTTGGCTGAACAAAGGACTGAAACATTTACGTGGCAAAATGAAAATTAAGGAGGAAGCATGATATGGCTTTGCGCGAGGAGAAGCTTCTTGAAGATTATTTTCACAAGTTGTCATTGGAAGCGGAACGGGTACCGGGGTCCCGGATTCATGCGAATGTTCGTCTTGCTCTACACAAGAGATCAGAACATGCCAAGAAGTTATGGAAAAAGCGTCTGTGGACAGCAACAACCGCTGTAGTAATTACCGTGCTATTGGTGGTTGCTGCGGGATCATGGATGGGTGAAGGTACAGGGCTGCGGAGTGCGCTCAGTTCTTTTGCGAAGACGGTTCCACTGAAGGCATACCAGGCTATTTTAACTTCAGATACTACAGTATCATCAGCGATTAAGGCGGGATTGATGCAGCAGGTGGGTGTCTCCTCCTTGGAAAAAGAGGGTCATGTGCTGACTATTGACGGTATGGCAGCCGATGCCATGGGGATCATTATTCTCTACTCTATAGACAACAAGTCAGAACAAATAACAAAGACCCACCAGATGTCATTGACAGATAGTAAGGGAGCGGTAGTAGGTTCTGAACTAATTGGAATGCATCAGAATCTTCGCTCAGGCACTACCCTGAATGTAACGCGCCTGACTTGGACGGGAGAAGCCAATAATTTACCGGATGAAGTGGAGGTTCAGCTTGAACTCGCCAAGAGCGCCGGGAATGATCAGCAGCCTGTTACTCCGGAGCAGCTTATCAATTTATCTGTACCAATCAAAATAGACAAGAAGGCAATGGAGGAGAGCGGACAATCTATTGCATTTAATCAACCCTTAACGGTTGCTGGACAAACGATACATATCAAGCAAGTGTATGCGGGTGTTACCGGCATCTATGTGGAGACTGCATATGATAAAAATAATACCCAGGATATTTTCGGAATGCTAAACCCGCGAATATTACTGGGAGATGAATCAGAATACCAAGGATTTTATCTGCCGCAGCGAATCCGGAAAGTGGGAAGGGAGTTTAGTGTATTTAGTAATGATAGTACTAACCCCAATGCACCGCTGCGTCTGACTGTTGACGGAATCTATGCCTTGGAACCATCCAAGAGGGAACTGGTCATCGATACAGATAAGCAGCAAATTCTGAAGGCGCCAGATAATGCGCTCACAGTAGAGGTAGTACAGGATTCCGCTAAGCAGCAATTAATCGTTTTGAAGCACCATGTTACAGATCGTAACAAATTAAGCCGTGAGGGTAATTTAATAATGAACATGTCGTTCAAGGATGGTAAGGGAGAAGTACATGAATATGATCAGTCTCTTCACAGCTTTGACCTTACGAATTTGTTTGAATCCAAACAAGAGGAACTGAATAAAACCGGCCTTAATTTGTACTTGATCGGAAAAGAAAAACTCCCGCAGCCGTTAACCTTTACGCTGGACAGCTATCCTAACGCTATTAAGGACGTACGGACCATTACGCTGCGCTGATAGATACTTAAAAAAACAGCGGGCGCTGTCCCTCAAGAGAAGCTCGAGGGACAGCGCCCGCTATGTTTTCTTTTAAGGGTTGACGTACGGCCTTATTCCCCGGCCAGTGCGTCGCAAAAGGCTTTGCCGTATGGCGGCAAATCAGGCGGACGGCGGGCGGAGATAATGTGTCCGTCCGTCACCACAGGCTCGTCTTTCCAAATCGCGCCTGCATTTTCCATATCATCGCGGATTCCTGGAGTGGAAGTAACAGTCACACCCTCCAGAATTTTTGCCGAAATGAGCACCCAGCCGGCGTGGCATATCTGCCCGATCGGTTTCTTGGCTGCATGGAAATCCTGCACGAGCTTCAGCACTTTGCTGTAGCGGCGGATTTTATCGGGCGCCCAGCCGCCCGGAACGAGAATACCGTCATAATCGGCGGCATCAAGCTCGTCCCAGGAATATTCGGCTTTGGCAGGAACGCCATATTTACCGATGTAGGTCTTATCTTTTTCAAGTCCGGCCAGGTGAACCTCCGCGCCTTCCTCCCGCACCCGGTAGACAGGGTACCAAAGCTCCAAATCCTCAAATTCGTCATCCACTAACGCAATGACCTTCTTGCCGTCGAGTCTCATTATTGGGATCTCCTTCCTGCATTCATCTTCTATTCTTCTTTATTCTATCAAATTTAAAATTTTAAGTCACATGAGGAGTGGATATGTCTAGTTCAATTGCCAAATAAATCATTATATGCAAATGAGAAGGATTCTGGAGAGTGAAGTCGAATATAGAAATAAAAAGTCGGAACCTGCGTGCTTTTTAATTTATGCTTGAGGTGTGACAGATGTGGAAAGATGACTTATTGGAGAAAGCATGCAGTTGCGGCGGTGACATGACTATACATATGCATACGCTAGTGTACAACACAAAGATCAAAATCACAGATGTTCCCGTGTATAACTGTGAGGACTGTTCGCGTTATGAACCGTTGCCTGCCATTAAGCCGGCTTTGGGCGAACTTGTGCAGCAATTGGGTAGAGAGGGGACTGCGGGTAGTAAGATTTCCTTGGCGGACGGCAGTGAGTGGGCCTTTGTATTGAAAGAGACATTTTCTAAATTTAGTGGCGAGGGTTTACCGGAACTTGAAGCGGAGATCCGCAAAGCGGTTCAGAGCCGGATTGATCTTCTGCTGGACATTTATAGATTCGCTGCGGATTCCGAGGATGTTGAGTGGATGCGGGAAACGGGTGACCGATTGTCACAATTGACTCTGCGATCGACACAAATTGCCAAATAAGTTACAGGAAAAGGATGCTCAGTGGATGTTTTCTTGTTTTCAAGAAATTTTTCTGCAAAAACAATGAAAATATTTCACGAAAGTTGGATTTTTCATGCACTTTTTGTTACGATAGAAAGAGGTTACATGATTGCACCAATAGGGATGCAGATTCTATGCATTCCGGGGTAACGCTTCCGCTTTGAAAAGATTTTTGAAAGGAAAATGAAGCGTTATCATTGCACAAATGTACAAAGTGTCGTATCATAATTTTAATTAGTCGAACGATAAAATTTATCGCAATGGAGAGAGTAATTTGACGGTAACCATTTACGATGTAGCGCGAGAAGCAGGCGTATCTATGGCTACGGTATCACGGGTTGTGAACAATAACCCCAACGTGAAGCCGCAGACCCGGAAGAAAGTGTTTGAAGCGATTGAGCGTTTGGGCTATCGTCCAAATGCCGTGGCAAGAGGGCTTGCCAGTAAGAAAACGACAACTGTCGGCGTCGTCATTCCTGATATTTCCAACTCGATATTTGCAGAAATTGCACGCGGGATTGAAGATATTGCCAACATGTATCACTACAACATCATTCTCTGTAACGCGGACAAGCGTAAAGAGAAGGAAATTCGTGTCATTAACACGTTGCTTGAGAAACAAGTGGACGGGCTACTTTTCATGGGTGGTACGGTAACGGATGAGCACATTCAAGCATTCCAGACCTCTGCTGTGCCCATTGTACTCTGCGCAACCCGTGACGAGAAGGGCACGTATCCATCTGTGGACATCGACCACGAAACGGCAGCTTTCGACGCAGTGAACACCTTGATCCGCCACGGACACCGTGAGATTGCCATGATTAGTGGCACTCTGCAGGACCCGGCCAATGGTTATGCTAGATTCCAGGGGTACAAGAAAGCCTTGGAAGCAGCTGGCATTGAGTATCAGGAAGATCTGGTGCGTATCGGTAACTATCGCTACGAATCCGGTGTCGAGGCCATGAAGTACTTCCTCGGACTGAAGAAGAAGCCAACCGCGATTTTTGCCGCAACGGATGAAATGGCGATCGGTGCCATTCATAGTATCCAGGACGAAGGTCTGAAAGTTCCAGATGACTTCTCAATCATCAGCGTCGACAACATTCGGATGGCTTCCATGGTCCGTCCGCTGCTGACAACTGTAGCTCAACCAATGTACGATTTGGGTGCGGTAGCAATGAGACTTTTAACGAAGCTTATGAAGAAAGAGACTGTAGAGAACGCCCGTGTTATTTTGCCGCATGAGACGATCCTCCGGCTGTCTGTTAATCACCTGAATAAGTAATCACGGATTTGGATATGCATAGCATGGAAAGCTCCTTTTGGAGCTTTTTATGCTTTATATACTATAAAAATTTGAATTGGAAAATAAGTTTAATTTATAGAGATGAACAAAAGAAAGTAACATAAAGCGAGAAGGAACGAAGGGGAGGGTTTGGAACTGAAGGAGCGAAAGCGCTCGCCTGAAAGCTTTCCGTAGGAAAGCTCGCGTCGGAAGCATGAGCTGGTTCCCAGATTTCAACCGCTAGAAGCGGTATAATTGAAGAAATCTGGGGACAACAGCGACCGGAAGTCCAAACATTCGCCGTAGTGACGACCGAGTCTTACGTCGGAGCTTTAGTTCGTCTTATACATAAACTTATAGAACCATGGGAGGAATCTACAAATGAGTGAAGTAATCGGAATTATCGGGGCTATGGATGAAGAAATTGAGTTGATGCTGAAAGAAATTAAAGACAGTAAAACAGTAGTCAAAGCAGGCATCAGCTACCACGTGGGAACTATTTTCGACAAATCTGTAGTGCTGTGCAGATCCGGAATCGGCAAAGTCAATGCGGCGGTAACTACACAAATCCTGCATGATTCCTTCGGGGTATCCAAGGTCCTGTTCACTGGCGTAGCCGGTGCAGTACACCCTGATCTGAACATTGGAGATATCGTGATCTCCTCGGAATGTATGCAGCATGACATGGATGTCACACCGCTTGGTTATCAAAAAGGGATCATCCCTGACCAGGAAGTGTCCTCGTTCCCTGCGGATGCGGGCCTGATTGCGTTGGCTGAAAAGTCTTGCCGTGAGCTGAACTGCCACTACGAGATCGGGAAAGTATTGTCCGGGGATCAATTTATTGCCAGCAGAGAGGTAGTAGCTTCGCTGAGACAAGAAATGGACGGCGCTTGTGTCGAAATGGAAGGAGCGGCGGTTGCTCAGGTGTGCTTCATGAACAATACACCTTTTGTTGTTATCCGCTCCATGTCTGACCGTGCTGATGGCTCTGCAGAGGTTAACTATAAAGAGTTTACCATTGAAGCTTCCCAGCGCTCCCATGCTATTCTGGCACAAATGCTGCAAGCCCTGTAATTTCTGCTAGTCCTTAATACATGAACCGCTGCCTGAAACGGACGCGGTCAAAGGTTTCCTGTGAGGACATCGGTACCTCCCGGCCAATGCGCACCATGAGGCAATTGGCCGGATGGGAACAAATCTCTGGGTCATCCGTCGCATACCATACCATATCTACGGTTTTCATGAGCTTCTCCATCATCTGCCGGTAGCCCCACACATCCAGCCCGCTACCCTTCAAATCCCAATGCCAATAATATTCTGTAGTGAATACAATGCAGTTCTCCAGCTGTTCCCCTTCAAAGGCGGTGGAAATCATCAGCCTGCCAAGACCGGCTCCGCGATATTCGTCGGCAACCTCAATCGCTCCCAGCTCGACAAGATCCTTCATACCGCCTTGAGACCACAATTCCATTTCGTCAGGATAATGAAAAGTTACATAACCTATGATAATTCCTTGATCTACTGCAGCAATAATACGTCCTTCAGGCAGTCCGGCAATCTCGATTAATGCTTCTAGCTGCTCTGAAGGCTTGCGAAAGGCATCCAGATCACGGTGAATGTCCAGCTCTTTGATGTTTTCAGGTGACAAAGGGCCGTTAACTGTGAGTGTTCTGCCGTTATAACTGAGGGAATGGCTAACCGGAATCTTGCGGTGCTCCATAACCGACTCCTTTCAAAAACATTATAAAATATGGAATGTAACCGTTTGCTGTGATATACTGATTCAGACATAAAATATTCACAAATGCTGCATTGACATCATTAATTATGAAAGAAGTCTTACCCTTAAAGCTTAATTCAAAGAAGTGAGGGAGGCAAGAGTGATGGGTCAAGTCCACAGCGAAATTTTGCCGGGGCGTGTACAAAGCTCCAATATGCCGGATTATGCCCGGGCAGTAGCCGATTTTCGCTGGGAGGATGTGCACAGACATTTCTCCTGGTTTGAGACCGGCAAGGTCAACATGGCCCATGAAGCGGTGGATCGGCATGTACAGGAAGGACGGGGAAACGCCACAGCGCTGCTCTATAGCGATGCTGTACGCGCGGAAAGGTATACCTTTGCTGATCTACGGGAGCGGTCTAATCGGTTTGGAAATGTGCTACGGAAGTACGGAATCGGCAAAGGGGACAGGGTGTTTATTTTTATGCCGCGCCAGCCTGAGCTGTACTTCAGTTTGCTGGGTATTTTAAAAGTCGGAGCCGTGGTGGGTCCGCTCTTTGAAGCGTTCATGGAGACGGCTGTCAAGGACCGGCTTGAGGACAGTGGAGCTGTAGCGCTGGTAACAACTCCTGGACTGCTTCACCGGGTGAAACGGGAGGAACTTCCAAACTTGCGTCATATTATTCTGGTGGGAGACGGCCCGGATGCTGATGAGGGAATCTTGCGCTATGAGGAAGAAATGTCCCAGGCATCACCGGAGCTGGAACCAGAATGGCTGACGCTGGATGATGGCTTAATTATGCACTATACTTCAGGCTCTACGGGTAAGCCCAAAGGAGTCTATCACGTACAACGAGCAATGATTCAACATTATTATACAGGTCAGGTAGTGCTGGATTTGCGTCCGGACGACATCTACTGGTGTACCGCAGATCCTGGATGGGTCACGGGGACATCGTACGGGATTTTTGCCCCATGGCTAAACGGAGTAACGAATGTGGTCCGGGGCGGCCGTTTCAGTCCGCAGGACTGGTATAAGACGATTGAACGCAATGCTGTCACGGTATGGTACAGTGCGCCAACGGCTTTCCGCATGCTGATGGGAGCCGGTGAGAGTCTCCTGCAGGACATTGATCTAAGCAGTCTGCGCCATGTCCTGTCTGTTGGAGAGCCGCTCAATCCAGAGGTGGTTCGCTGGGGCGACAAGTTCTACAATCAGCGTATTCACGATACCTGGTGGATGACGGAGACCGGCGCACAGCTGATTTGCAACTACCCTGCCATGGACATCAAGCCAGGCTCGATGGGCCGTCCATTGCCAGGTATAGAAGCTGCAATCTTGGATGACAAAGGTAAAGTGCTGCCGCCGTATTCCATGGGAAATCTGGCGATCAAGACGTCCTGGCCGTCCATGATGAGTACGATCTGGAACAACCAGGCCAAGTATGAGGAATACTTCCGTATTCCGGGCTGGTACATCTCGGGAGACTCGGCGTACATGGACGAGGAGGGCTATTTCTGGTTTCAGGGCCGGATTGACGATGTCATCAACTCGTCGGGTGAGCGGATCGGCCCGTTCGAAGTGGAGAGCAAGCTGGTGGAGCATCCGGCGGTAGCGGAAGCCGGTGTCATCGGCAAGCCGGATGTGACACGAGGCGAGATTATCAAGGCCTTCATCTCCCTGCGCGAAGGCTACGAGCCTACAGCAGCGCTGAAGGAGGAAATCGCGGCTTTCGTTAAAGCAGGGCTCTCAGCCCACGCAGCGCCGCGTGAGATCGAGTTCAGGGAGAAGCTGCCGAAGACTCGTTCCGGCAAAATTATGCGGCGGGTGCTCAAAGCCTGGGAGCTGCATCTTCCTACAGGTGACCTGTCAACGATTGAGGATTAAAACATATCGTTTGCACATAAAAACACCGTTCCTTTGACAATCAGGAACGGTGTTTTTGCATAAGCAGTGAGGTCTTTAGTGGGTAGTTACGCTGCCCGTATTGGCACCGGTTCCGCCCGCGGAGTTGCCGCCGCTGTTATTCCCCGGATTGGCGCCTCCCGCAGGTGGGATGTCCGTACTTCCCGGTTGCTGTAAAATCACACCGGGATCATCCGGACTGCCTACCTCTGGGTTATCAGAGCCTGGAGTAGGTTCACTGCCGCTATCCGTGGGTTCAGGTAAATCTGTCGGTTCCGGTGTAGCAATCGGCCCGCCAGCTATAGTGCCCGAGGCCGTCTCATGTCCGCCTACATCTACTGCAGTGACATAGAAGGTAGCATTGGCGCCAGCCGGTGTGCTTGAGTGGAATACGGTGCCTTCGCCTACTGTCAGTACCGCTTGCTTCTGGAAGGAACCGCCGTTCAAGGAACGGTACAGGCGATAGCCTACAACATCCGGTGAACCGCTAGGCGTGAAGGAGATTACCGCTTTGCCAGTGCTGTAAGACACATTGACATTACCCGGAGGGGTTGGCGGATTGCCATCATCTACACGTGGATCAACCTCAGTTGGCACATCGCTCTTCGCATCCGCTGGCATGTAATAGGACAGCGATTCGTGATCTTTCATTTTTGTGAAAGCAGCCAGCAGTTCTTTAACCAAATCTTGAATTGGCTTTTCGCGTTTCACAACAATTTTTTCTTTCAGGAAATCATCAGGCGTCCCATCATGCGGAATATAGTTGACGCCATTATAGGTGATATATCTGGCTTTGGAAATGCCGTCATCACTGGTAGTTGGCACATATTTGGTATTGAATAAATCGGTATTGAACCGATCGGTCAGGCTAGTCGGAAGCTTGCCGCTGTAAGCAGAGACTGTTTTCTTCACAATGCCTTCCGGCTGTGTGAATTTATCAGTGACGAACAGATCAGGCTGTTTATCAATGACCGCATTCATAACCTTAGCCCACAAGGATTGCGCCTGGTGTCTCTGAGTGTCGCCTTGCAGTGTGTTGATCTGCTCTTTGTAGCCGACCCACATTCCGAGTGTTACATCAGGCGTGTAGCCCATAAACCAAACATCCGCATAATTTTGCGTGGAGCCGGTTTTGCCGACGATCGGAATATCTTTGAAATGCTTGTATTTGCTTTTGACAGTGCTGGCCGTTCCGTCTGTAATTACAGTACGCAGCATATCCGTCATGAGATAAGCAGTCTGCTCGGAAAATACCTGTTCGGGATTAACCTTGTGCTGATAGACGATTTTGCCTTCCGAATCGACTATTTTATCGATCATATAGGCATCATTAAAAGCACCCTTATTGCCGATTGCCGAATAGGCATTAGTCAATTCTTCGACCGATACACCATAGCGCAATCCGCCGAGAACCCCTGTTTTGGCACTGTAATCCTGTTCCTGAATCGTTGTAATACCAAGCTTCTTCGCAAAAGCCCAGGCATTATCAATTCCGACCTTCTCATTGAAGAGCTTCAGAGCCGGCAGGTTGAGTGATTTATTCAGTGCATACCGGGCGGTGACAAGACCCTGATAACGATTATTGGAGTTCTTAGGGATGTGAAAGCCTTTCCCGCCATCTTTCAAAATAATCGGAGCATCATCCAGTATCCCCGCTGGCTGGATCAAACCAGCATCCAGGGCCGGCAGATAAGCCGCGATTGGCTTCATGGTGGACCCTGGCTGACGAACCATCTGTGTAGCATAGTTCATCTGCTCGATGTTGAAATCGCGTCCTTCGATCATCCCGAGAATGGCCCCGGTCTTGTTATCGATCATCATACCCGCGGTCTGTTCGACTCCCTTGGTTTTGCTGTCCTTGGTGAAGTTGGAACTATCCTCGGAGATGCTATGCATCGCGCTGTATACCTTCTTGTCAATGGTAGTGTAGACGCGGTACCCACCAGTCATCAGCTGCTGCCTTGCTGCTTCCAGAAGCTGTTTGTTGTCTGTTGGGGTTTTGCTTGTTGTGCTTGCGCCTGTGCCTGTGTTATTCGTCTTGTTCTGATTTAGCGACAGAAGGATCTCCGAAGCTTTGCGTTCGGTTTCGAGCATCAGGTACGGGTAAGTAGCATAAGCCTTCTTGGTGTACGGAGCCAGTGAGCCTTTGATGTCAAAGGTCAGCGCTTCATCATACTGGGATTGTGTAATCTTGTTCTCTTCGAGCATCCGGCGCAGTACAAGCCGCTGGCGGTCCATGGCCCGGTTAAATGCAGTTTCGTTGAACTCACCGGTGCCGCTGAATGCGGAATAGGCAGAAGGAAGCTGCGGAAGTCCTGCCAAATAAGCTGCCTGAGCTATATTCAGCTTATCCAGATTATCCTGACCGAATATTCCCTTGGCTGCTGCTTTGATCCCGTATACGTTGTATCCGTTGGAACCGTTGCCGAATGGTACCTTATTAAGATAAGCTGTTATAATTTCTTGTTTGGACAGGAAGCGCTCCAAGCGCAGTGAGAGCAGAATTTCCTTAACTTTGCGATCTTCTGTTTTGTCCAGATTAAGGAATACGCGTCTGGCCAGCTGTTGGGTAAGCGTACTGCCCCCGGTCTGAACGGATTCGTTCAGCAGCTTCTGCTTGATGGCACGTAGAGTACCGTTGAGATCAATCCCTTTATGTTGGTAGAAATTATTATCCTCGATCGCGAGGACCGCATCAATCACAATCTGGGGAATATTATTGTACTCAACCAGCCTTCGGTCTTCTTCCGTGCGAAGCTGGCCGATCGGTGAGCCGTCACGGAAATAGGCAAATCCGGTGATGGCGTTCTGGCTGACTTGCTGCTGGATAAACTGCTCGGAGCGAACCGGGTCACTTTTCACGATAGATGTAATATAACCGGCCATTGCACCTCCGGCAAACAGAATACCCAGTACGCCGAGAATGAACATCCATTTCACGACAGAACCAAATCTACGAAGCCAGGATCTGCGGGCGGGACGCTTCTTGGCGTTTTTTTTCTTGTTCTCCTCAACCATCGACGATAATCCTCCTTTTAACGGAACTATTATAGCACAAATTGACGATTTTGAATGCGTTCCCGTTGTAACCTGTTTTCGGAAGCTGAACAAAGCGAAGCTACAGGATATAAAATTTGATGTTAGGGTGCAGGAGGGAGATGTAATACAAGTGGGGAAGAAGGGGAATTGTGAAACTGACATCGGTCTATTGCGAAATTGATATTGGTCTAAGGAGAGGAGGGAAGACAGGGGAGCAGACTAAAGAGAAGACAGGAGATAGGATCACAAAAAAAAAAGGTATGTGCTCAAAATATGGGGGTCCATCGGGTACCCTAAGATAACAAAAAGCCCCCGGATAAATCCGGAGGCTTTCAGCATACTCGCCGTAAGCGAAATATTAACGGTTGTAGAACTCGACGATTTGTTTCTCATCGATATCCTGGGACAGTTCAGCACGCTCTGGCAAACGAATGAATTTACCTTCGAAAGAAGCGTCAGAATATTCCAGGTAACCTGGAAGGTGGGAACGGTTAGCAAGAGCTTCCTTGATGGAAGTCAAGCCTTGGCTTCTTTCACGAAGACCGATTACGTCGCCCAGTTCCAAACGGTAAGAAGCGATGTCAACTTTTTTGCCGTTAACAGTTACGTGACCGTGGGATACCAACTGACGTGCACCAGCACGGGAGTTAGCAAAACCAAGACGGTAAACGAGGTTGTCCAGGCGGCTTTCAAGCAAGAACATGAAGTTTTCGCCCGCGATACCTGGAAGCTTTTGTGCTTTGGTGAAAAGAGTTTTAAACTGCTTTTCGCCCAAGCCGTACATGTGACGCAGTTTTTGTTTTTCCAAAAGCTGCATTCCGTAGTTACTTACTTTTCTGCGTTGATTAGCGCCGTGTTGTCCTGGTGGGAAAGGGCGTTTCAGGTCTTTGCCTGTACCGCTAAGGGAAATGCCCAGACGGCGGCTGAGTTTGAATTTAGGTCCGGTGTAACGTGCCATGTTATAGTAGACTCCTTTATAATTGAAATTTCAGGTTAGGGCCTATTTGCGCCGCTTAACGTATGTAGTGGAGGTTTAATAGGTCCACACTGCCTGGGAAGTTCAGCCGCTGCCCTGACAGTAACGATAAGCGTGAGGGTGACACAACGTTACGCCCAAGTAAAAGACCATTACAGTCTTGTTCAACAATAAATATTATATGAAAATAACAGGTAAAGTCAAGCAGAGATTAAAAGTGAATTTGTCAATCTTTGTCGATAGTTCTTTGGTCCTAAAAAAAATCCCGGAATTATGGAAAATATAATGCATTACCGAGAAAAAGAGAGTAAAATATAACCACTTAGATGTTACCGGAAAGTGCGTATTTTAATTGATTTGCAAAGGGGATCCTCGTTATGTCAGAACAAGAAGCATGCGGCCACCGCAGCAATCGTATGCTCTTACAGGACAATGTGCAATCAGGTGGAGATTCGCAAGATCCTGCCGCCTGGCTGAGGGAAACAGATATCGTATCCCACGATCTCCCTTATGCAGCCGATTTGATTGCCGAAAGCTTCCATGAGTGGCAGGGAGGACAAGCTATCCTGCCATTTGCCGCTGCATGGGAATGGTGTGTCCTGAATTTTGAAGCCAAATGGATAGAACATATAAATGAAGAGCAGGAACGTCTGAGAGCAGTATGGGAGGAGACGGGGAGGCACAGTCTTGCCTCCGGACACCCAGAGGTTCTCTCCATCCAGGAGGATGGGGAAGAAAAGATCATCCTGACGATCCCGGTTGTCACGCGCACTCGAGGGGAGATTTTCGCCCTGCTTGGCTGTATGATGCCAACAGCGCAATATGAAGCCGGGGGCAGACATATTGCTGAGGCCATGGCGCAGCATTACCGGACTTGTTTTTACCACCAATTTGAACATGTATTTGTCTCCGATTTGGCAGGGGTTCACCTGCATGCGGAGCGGGAGAGCAACCGGCGTTCGCTGTTGTTCCAGATCGTCCAGCGGATGCATGACAATATTGATGTGGACGCGGTGCTGAGCGAGGTGATCAACAGCATCTCTGCTATGTACCCGGGTGCACGTCTGGACTTGTTCATGTCTCAGGATCACCGGAGCAGCCACCCGCAGGTGAAGCCGCTGCCGCCGCTCTGGACGAGCGATGATGTATGTGCAATCGCTTTTAAAGACGGTAGGGTAGCTATTCATACAAGTGGAGAAGGCGGGCGTTTTGTAGAGATTGGACTTCCACTTGGTGGAAAACAGGGAGTATACGGCGTATTTCATATGGTGCTGGATAACCCGGATTTTCCCGATGTTGATGTACGGTTTCTCTCCATGGTGGCAGATACGGCCGGAACGGCCTTTGAGAATGCCAAGCTGTACGAGCGCTCAAACCAACTCATTCGCGAGCTGCGCATGAGCAATGAACTTACACAGCGGTTGAACCAGAGCCTGCGGCTCGGGGACATTTTCAGATTTGCATTCGAGGAATTGCTGGAGATGTTCGAGGCGGATTACTGCTGCATCTTGCATCTCAATGAAGAGAAAGGCGGTCTTGAGGTGATCGCCTGCAACTATACACCACTGCTGAATGAGATTTTGGAGGTAGGGGGAGGACTCGGCGGCCAAGTGTATGCTACCGGGGAGTCACTGATCCTGTCGGATTATTTGGAGAATTCGAAGGTGAACTCAAAACTGATGGAGGCCACCAGCTCACAGTCTCTCATTGCGACACCACTATATGTAGGCGGAGAAATCCGTGGTGCCATCATGCTGGCGCACCGGGAGACTCACTATTTCTCCTATGACAATTACAGACTGCTGCAAGCAATGGCGGGCCATATTGGACTCGCTGTGGGAAACGCCCGGCTGCATGCCGAGGTACGACGTTTAGCGAATCGTGATACCCTGACCGGTCTGTATGCCCGGCATTATCTGGACGAAGTGATTCAGGAGAGGCAAACCACCGACTTCTGCGGAACGCTGATCGTGGTAGATATCGACCAGTTCAAAATGGTGAATGATACTTATGGCCATCAGCAAGGGGACAAGATTCTGAAGCAGGTCAGCGAAATCGTGAAATCCTCGATCCGCCAAGGCGATATAGCTGCCAGGTGGGGCGGTGAAGAGTTGGCAGTCTATCTCCCCCAGCTTGGCGTGCAGCAGGCCGCTTATGTGGCTGAGCGTATCCGTAAGCGGGTCCAGGAAGAGACTGAACCAGCCGTCACTGTCTCCTGTGGCATCGCTGAATGGAGCTGGACGGATGACCGTGTCAGTGTGGAGTCTCTGTTCTATCGGGCTGACATGGCCCTGTACGATGCGAAGAACAGTGGCCGTAACCGGGTAGTGATGGACAAGAAGAAATCGGAAGAACGATTGAAGAATCCTTGAGGCGCTGCCTCAAGGATTCTTTTTGCATCAGGAACAGTTCCGTATAGATAAGGTGAACAAAAGAAATTAACAAAGAGCGAGGAGGAACGAAGGGGAAGGTTTGGAACTGTAGGAGCGATAGCGAGCGCCTTTGTTCCCAGATTTCAACCGCTAGAAGCAGCTTAAAAAAGAAATCTGGGGACAACAGCGGCCGAAAGTCCAAACATTCACCGTAGTGACGACCGAGCCTTACGTTCAGATCTTAAGTCATCTTATATAGATGGCATAAGTCCGTGGGGCAGAGAGAACCCTAACTACAGATAACAATCCACTTTCAATTATGAAAGGATATAGACCATGAGGAAAAGCATAGCTTATAGCGGAATGATCGCAGTAATGTTAGTTGGTATTCTGGGCAGCGGCTGCACGGAAGTAAACAATAAACCGGCACCAAAGGATTTATCGCTTGCGTTGGCCGGGATGGCTGGAAGTGATGGAGTCAGCTTCGAAGGATCAGCCGCGCTGCTGCGAGAGGGAGAGGCAACACCTGCGCTGAATCAGTATTATGGAGGCAAGATGGAGAACCATAATCAGCTTAGCCTGTACACACTGCTACCGGACAAAGGAACTTCCAAAACGGCTGCGACAGAAGGTATTCGGAAGCTGGAGAAGAATGGAGCGACAGCTCATATTCATTCCGGGGAGAAGTCTTATTCCAGCAAGCTTGAGAAGCGGGAGGGCCAGTGGCAAGAGCTGTCCAAGGCCTCCGGTAACAACGAAGACAATCCGCTCCCGCGATTGAACCCGCTGCTTCAACTGGAGCAGTTGAAGGATGTGGACAAGACGGTTACAGAAGAGACCGGTGCGGCCAGGGGCACCAGGGTTTTGCGCATACAACTGACCCCGGAAGCAGCGCGGGCGCTACTGTCCAGAGAGCTGGAACAGGAAATGAATTCGCTCCGTCCTGCTAACAGCGGAGTGAAGGCTAAGAATACGAATCAGGCCAAAGCAGATAAGGCAATTGAAGCTTTGTGGCAGAAGCAGAACAATGAGATGAAGCAGCAGCTTGCCAAGGCTAATGTAAAGGCTGTGTATCATTTGACCGTGGACAAGAAGCAGAATCTGCCCCGCAAGCTGGACTGGACCAGAACAGTTAGCTATACGGACGGGAAGAAACCTGGGGACCAAGAGTCTTTGGTAGTACAGGTCAATTTCTACGGGTATCATTAACGCTGCAAATGACATGAGGCCTTGCGCTCTATAACGGTCGTGCTACAATAGTAAAGCTTGCTTATTTACGCTTCGAAGAGGAAGGAAGAGAGAAAGAATGAAAGATCCTAGAATTCAAAAGCTGGCGGAAAACCTGGTAGGCTATTCCGTGAACGTCCAGCCGGGCGAGAACGTGCTCGTTGAAATGATTGGCAACGAAAGAGATTTGATTAAAGCAGTTGTGGAGGAGGTCGGTAAGGCCGGAGGCAACGCTTTCGTACAATTGACTGACCGTACCGTCCTGCGCAGCATGCTGAAATATGCAACCCGTGAAAGTCTTCAGACCTGGGCCGAGATTGATCTGAACCGTATGAAGCAAATGGACTGCTATATTGGCATTCGTGCCGGCGAGAACGTTAATGACTTGGCGGATGTGCCTGAAGAAAATATGAAGCTTTACAATTCCCTGTATTCGCACCCGGTACATAGCGAGCAGCGCGTCAAGCACACCAAATGGGTGGTTCTGCGTTATCCGAATGCCAGCATGGCTCAGCTTGCCAATACGAGCACAGAAGCATTCGAGGACTTCTATTTCGAAGTGTGCAATCTCGATTATGCCAAGATGGACAGAGCGCAGGACGCACTGGCTGATCTTATGAAAAAAACCGATAAGGTACGCATTGCCGGCCCGGGAACGGATCTTTCCTTCTCCATCAAAGGCATCGGCGGAGAGAAATGCTCTGGACAGAAGAATATTCCGGACGGTGAAGTATACACAGCCCCGGTTCGCGATTCGGTCAACGGAACAATCAGCTACAATGCAGCTTCCATCTACAATGGAGTTACGTTTGAGAATGTGAAATTCACCTTCGAAAACGGTAAAATTGTAGAAGCCACCAGTAACGATACCGCCCGGTTGAACGAGATTCTGGATTCCGACGAGGGTGCTCGCTATATCGGGGAGTTCGCTATCGGCTTCAATCCGTACATTCTGCACCCGATGAAGGATATTCTGTTCGACGAGAAGATCGCCGGCAGTCTGCACTTCACCCCAGGTCAGGCCTATGACGTTACTGATAACGGTAACCGTTCCTCCATTCATTGGGATCTGGTGCTGATTCAACGTCCGGATTACGGCGGCGGAGAAATTTACTTTGATGATATTCTGATCCGCAAGGATGGTATCTTTGTAATTCCGGAGCTGGAAGGTCTGAATCCGGAAAACTTGAAATAAAATGTAATAAAAAGAAAATCCCTTGCACAAGTAAGCGGATTCAAGGTATCATGGAATGGATTAGCAACTACTTAGTTTATAATAAGTTTCGGAGGGATTCCTATGTCCAGTAACAATGCTGCAATCGTGGAAATTGCCCAAACGGCGAGCCAATTTAACTCTTCTATCGTTCTTCAAGCGGACAACAAGTACATCGATGTTAAAAGTATCCTTGGTTTGTTCACTACTTTGGTTTCAAGCCAAAGCTATGAGCTTCATGTCCATGGAACGGACGCTGAAGAAGCTAAGAAGGCAATGAGCGAAGTATTCGCGAAGCACGGTTTGAACTTTTCTGTAGTCGCGGAGTAAAATAATGGATGGTTGAAGACGTCCTGCCGTTAGCGGCGGGGCGTTTTTTATGTATAGATCCTTATATTTATAAAACGCAGGCTCCACTTTACGGAGCTATTTTGATATAATAGGGCTGATTTTCGAATATACCAAACTGAATTCTTGTATTGGAATCCGATTTCGACTAATATTAAATAAAATGGCAAAAGCAGCAGTAACTTTTGGACATGGGGGGGAAGAAGCATGACTTCATCAGATTTGCAGGAACAGCTTAACCTTAAAGCGATCACTCTTCTACAAGAAGATGCCGATAAAATTCAGAAGCTCATCGAAGTACAGATGGAGAATTTGGCCACACGGTACTGCCCTCTCTATGAGGAAGTGCTGGATACCCAAATGTATGGTTTCTCCAAAGAGGTCGATTTCGCCGTCCGTGCAGGACTGGTGCCTGAGCTTACTGGCAAGCAGCTGGTGAGCAAACTGGAGCGTAATCTGGCCGTATTGTATGAAGCTCTGAACAACAAGGCTAACTAGGGTCACAGGTTGCAGCCGTTCTATCGGACAAGATCATTTATCCGAAAATGATAAAGCGCACACGAGGGAAAGGGGATTCCTCCTGTGCGCTTTTTTGTTGCATATGTGAAGCTAAAGTGGCTGTGTCTAAACCAAATAGAAGGAAACCCCTAGAATCAGGTACACCGCAAGGAGAAGCAATCCCTCATACCAGTTGGTGGCCCCATCCTGCGTAATGGACTTAGCTATGAATACAGCGACTGCGATGGCCACAATCTCAATGGTTGTGAACACAATATCCATGGTGTTGCCCATGAAATAACTCGCGAAAATCAGCACTGGTGCAACAAAAAGTGATATCTGCAGACTGCTGCCGACGGCGATCTCGACAGCCGCACCGATTTTGTTCTTCATGGCGAGCAGAATGGCTGCGCTATGTTCCGCAGCATTTCCTATAATCGCGACCAGGAAGGCACCTACGAACAGCTCACTGAAGCCGAAGCGCTCGGTCAAGGTCTCCAATGTGCCAACGAGCCACTCACTGACAAAAGCGACCATGACGGTAGCTAGAATCAGATACATAATGGATTTGCGTTTGGACCAAGCAGGAGCATGCTCATTGGGCAGTTCTTCCGCTTTATCTTCGGTGACATCCGCTAAATACTTCTTATGAGTGATCATTGAGAAGAGGAGCCAGGCGATGTAGGAGACAATCAGGATTCCGGCAACCACGAGACTGAGAACATCTGTATCTTTTGCCGTAATCGAGTGTGTGTTGAAGAACATGGCGGGTACGAACAGGGCGATGACGGCGACAATCATCAAGGAGCCGTTCATACCGGCAAGGGTGACATTGAAATTCTGCACCTTGTACTTCATGCCGCCAGCAAAAATGCTCAGGCCTAGCACGAGTAGCAGATTACCAATGATCGAACCCGTGAGGCTTGCCTTAACCATGTCGAACAGACCTTCCTTCACGAGGAAAAATGCGATGATCAGCTCTGCGGCGTTTCCGAAGGTCGCGTTGAGGAAGCCGCCAAGCCGTTGTCCCGCATAATGGGCTACACTTTCGGTAGCCCGGCCCAGAAAACCGGCCACGAATACGACTGCGACCGCCGACAGAATGAACTGCAGCGTATGGTCCCAGCCCGCATAATGTCCGATGGCGCTGAGGACAAAAGTGACCACCAGCAGCACCGGGGATATCCATTTTTTCAACTTAGGCACTCTCCAGTCTACGTATGTATGTTGATTTCTTAATCAATATACCCAAAATGTTCCACTCTGTAAACGGAGATGCGAGAAAGTCATTTGCTTTTTAGCCTGTTTTGGAATTACAATAATTGATATTGAGTGTAGGGGGGATATGGCATGGCAGAACAACTTCAACTGGAAAATGGGAACATACGGATTTCAAACGACGTCGTCTCGAAAATTGCCGGGCTGGCAGCCTTGGAGACTCCTGGGATTGCAGCCATGTCCGGCGGTTTGTCGGAAGGCTGGGCGAAGCGCCTGAGCGGTAAGAACGTGCAGAAGGGTGTTACCGTTGAAGTCGGACAGCTCGAAGCGGCAGTCGATTTGCGGATTATCGTCCTCTATGAAACTCCGATTCACGAAGTATGCCGGATGCTGCAGCAGAACGTACGCGAAGCTGTGGAGAGCATGACAGGCCTTCACATTGTTGAAGTCAACGTCAAGGTTGAAGGCGTAGCGTTCAAGAATGACGAAATCTCGTAAGAACGCTGCAAATCATTGATTAGGATTACGTATCCAGAGGGGCATAATCGCCCAAGGAAGAGGGTCTTTCGAGCCGAATAAGGCTTGGGAGACCCTTTTTTTATCTTTATGTCGATAAAAGAAAAAAAGTGTTCCACAGCTTGTCCTGAGCTGCGGAACACTTTTATCTGTTGATGATCTTACTTAACAGTTCATCCGTAATCACGTAATCAGCGACCACGGACTTCTCTGAGTTTTCTTACAGTGGTCACAGACTTGGTGACTTCCTCTTTGGCTGGCCGGTTGGTCTCCCGCGAGATGCTAAGCATGATACCCATGGACATCATAGTCATCAGCAGTGAGGAGCCCCCGTAGCTTATGAAGGGAAGTGTTACACCGGTGAGCGGGATCGTCTTGGTCACACCGCCGATGTTAACGAAGGCCTGAATGGCGATCATCCCCATCACCCCGATCCCGACAAGTGTTCCGAATGGATCGGTGCACCTGAGCGCAATCATAATCCCTCGCCATAAGAAGAACAGATACAACAGTAGGAAAATGGAGGTACCGATAAATCCTAACTCTTCACCGATAACGGCAAAAATAAAGTCAGTTTGTGGATAGCGGAGATAATGCAGCTTCTGAACGCTTTGTCCAAGCCCAGAACCGCTGATGCCTCCTTCGCCAAGAGCGGTCAGAGACTGCAGGATGTTGAATCCGCTGCCTTCTGCAACCTCGAAGGGATCGAGGAAGGCATCGATCCGGCCCTTTTTATAATCCTGTGTGGCTGCGACTTGACCGGAAGGCGGAGACAGCGAATCAATGGCAGCCTTGGCACCCAGTACAATTCCGACGCCGAGTACAAGCAAGGCAATAGAGCCTAAGATATGCTTCATGCTTGCACCGCCAGTATAAATGACCAGCCCGCTGGTGGCCACCAGAATCATGCATGAGCCAAGGTCAGGCTGCATCATAATTAATCCTGCTACAATTCCAACGATGACCATAACCGGGATGTAACCGGTCCGGAGGTCTCTAAGCCGCTCCCCTTTTTTAGTAATCAGGGCAGCAAGATAGAGAATAATCGATATTTTAGCTAGCTCGGTAGGCTGAATCCCTAGTCCCATAATGTTAAGCCAGCTACTTGCGCCATTGATTCTTTCGGTAAAGGCCACGAATAGGAGGAGAACAAGGGTAACCAGGAACATAGGTGCGTACCATTTTTTAAATTTGCTGTAGTGGATATTCATTGTCACGAACATGGCGAATAATCCCAGGACAACCCATATGATCTGACGTTTAACGAAGTAGAGCGGATCATTTTTGAAGAATAGACTGGAGCTTGCGCTGAAGACCATGATCAGTCCGAAGCCGACAAGCAGCAGGGTCAGTATCAATAACAGGAAGTCGGGTGTTCCTCTTTTGGGCAGGTTGACTTTGGCGTTCGTCTTTCCCTTACGGTTACTCAAGCCTCAAGCAACTGCTTCAGTTCAAGGATCCGCTCAGCAGCAATGTCCAGCACAGGCTGCGGTACCGGTGATTCGTATTCCAGTCCATGAGGGAAGGTTGCTTTGCCAAGGTATACAGCCTCAATGGCGAGAACCGCATCGGGCTTCTCTAACTTGCCCTCCACTGCGCGTGTGTTGACACGTAGGAAGTATTCACCGCCGTTATTCCGGTCTTCAATCTTGCAGTCGTATGTAGCCCGGTAATATTCCCATTGCCAGCGAATGAAACCGGCCTTTTCTGCACTCTCGTCCAGATAAAGAAGGTCGCTTCTTAAGCCTACGAGACCCGTGTTCTCAAATATCATAGCGCACTTTTCCCCCTTATGAAGTATAATGATTAATTCGTTTATCCGCTTACAGACGTTCATTCTCATGATAGTATGTTTCCAGAGGTTCTGCAAGACAGGGTTTAGCCATACATACCCAGTTTTTTTGGTTTCTGCTACAATAGAAGAAATATAGCCGCTTAGGCAAGGTGACAGCAATGTAGTATGCTGTCATTCCTTGTCAGGCCCGGTTGTCTAGGAAGGGAATGGAGCAGGCATGAAGCAGCCAACAGTTGAAGCATTGATGAACGATATGGTGAAGTGGCGCCGTCATCTGCACAGCCATCCTGAGCTGTCATATCAGGAGAAGGAAACATCGTCTTACGTTGCGGCCAAGCTGGAAGGCTTCGGCATTGAAGTCAGAAGAAGTACCTCAGGTTACGGCTTAACAGGGATTCTAAAAGGGGCTCGGCCCGGTAAGATTGTTGTACTCCGTGCGGATATGGATGCATTGCCGATACAGGAAGAGAACAAAGTGGAATATGCCTCGACTAAGAACGGGGTTATGCATGCCTGTGGTCATGACGGGCATACAGCAATTTTGCTAGGGGCAGCAGCCTACTACAGCAGCAGGCGCGGCGAACTGGAGGGGGAGATCCGCTTTCTTTTCCAGCCTGCCGAGGAAGTGTGTCCTGGCGGTGCGGTTGGTATGATTGCCGAAGGTGTGCTGGAAGGGGCAGACGCGGTCTACGGACTGCATCTGTGGACACCACTGCCTGTAGGAACCGTGGGTAGCGCCCCGGGGCCTTTGATGGCGTCCACGGATGAGTTCTTTATCAACATCAACGGTAAAGGCGGTCATGGCGGCATCCCGCACCGTGCGGTAGACAGCATCGTTGCGGCTGCAGCCCTGGTGACACAGCTCCAGAGCATCGTTAGCCGGTCTGTTGATCCGCTGCGCCCTGCGGTGGTCACTGTGGGCACCATTCAAGGCGGGACCGCTCAAAATATTATTGCGGAGCAGTGCCGTATAACAGGGACGGTTCGAACCTTTGACGATGAGAGTCGTCAGCTGATTCGGCGCAGAATTGAAGAGATAGCGTTGGCCGTCGCAGCTACATATGGAGCCGAAGCGAAAATTGAGTACATGACGGGTTACCCGCCGCTAGTGAATGACGAACAGGAATTCAGCCGGTTTAAGTCAACAGCACCTGGAGCGCTGGGTGAAGAGGTTCAGGTTGTGACGCTGGAGAAATTGATGCCAGCGGAGGATTTTGCCTACTATTTGCACCATGTGCCTGGCTGCTTTATGTTCGTGGGTGCCGGTAATCCCGACAAGGATGCCATATATCCGCATCACCACAGCCGATTTGATTTTGACGAGGATGCTATGCTGCACGGCATCAAGCTACTCATTGCCATGACGGATTCCCGGCTTAAAGAAATTACTGAAGAATAATGCAGTCCTCAGCTGGACAACCTAATCGCGAAATATGCGAGATTTAGGAGGGATTCCAGTTGAAGACAATCAAGGAAGTCATGACAGCGGGACCAGTGACAGTTACCCTAAAGGATAATATTTATGAGGTTGCTGTCAAAATGAGAGACAATGGTACCGGATTTATTCCCGTTGTCGACTCAGAAGGCAGCGATCAATTGATCGGTGTAGTTACAGACCGTGATCTTGTCATCCGGGGGTATGCAGCTAAGCATTCAGGCTCCACTGCTATAGAGACGGTGATGAGCAAGGAGCTGCGCACGGTGACAGAGGATACTTCGGTAGATGAAGCTGCGGAAATTATGGCTGCAGGACAGGTTCGGCGTCTGCCTGTAGTCAGCGGCAAGAAGCTGATCGGCATCGTGTCCATCGGTGACCTAGCCGTACGGAATATCTTTGCCGATGAAGCGGGAGAAGCGCTTAGCAGCATCTCACAGCAGACCTTGCATTAAATACTCATACAGGAAGCTCATGTCCGTGTTCGCGGAGGTGGGCTTTTTCCTGTTAATCAGACAGCAGAGTGCGTACATACTGACCATAGAATAGTTAAATGCGAGGAGGGAAGGTCATGAATGAGACAGGGTCCTGTATTGTACGTAGGGACCGAACGGTGCTGTTGGATTGCGCTCATCCAAACTCTCAGGCGGCAGGACGGAAATTGGGAGTGTTCGCCGAGTTGGTCAAGAGTCCGCCAGCTTATCATACTTACCAGATCACACCTTTGACCCTGTGGAATGCAGCGGCTCTTGGGGCTACCGCCGATAACATTATTGAACAATTGCATAAGCTCTCCAGATGGGATATTCCAGCGGGATTAGAGGAGGAGATCAGGCTTCTGCTGTCCCGGTATGGAAAATTGACACTACACAGCTCAGCCCGAGATCCGCGGGATATCGTCCTTAGAAGCGAAGATCCGTTGCTGCTTGATGAGCTGATGGGGGGCAAGGGGCTGGAAGGTATGGAGCTGTGTAGGATGGGAGCGCTGGACTTATCCTGCAAGGCGGTGTTTCGGGGAGATTTGAAGCAGGAGCTGACCCGGCTCGGCTATCCTGTTCTCGATTATGCCGGATACCATGAAGGACAGGCGCTGCAGGTAAAATGGCGAGATGAGGGAGAGCACGGAATCCCATTCCGGCTGCGGAATTATCAGCAAGAAGCAGTGAAACAATTCCAGGGTACCGTTGGCAGCGGGGGGAGTGGTGTGGTGGTACTGCCTTGCGGAGCCGGGAAAACGGTCGTTGGCATGGCCGTGCTGGAGGCTCTCCAATGTGAGACGCTGATTCTTACCTCCAATACCACCTCTGTCAGGCAGTGGATTGAGGAGTTAGAGCGGTGTACGAATTTGACGGAAGCTGAGATCGGTGAATATTCGGGGGAAAAGCGTCAGGTGCGCCCGGTAACGGTCGCCACCTATCAGATTCTTACCCACCGCCGTTCCAAAGGCGGACCGTTTCTTCATATGAGTCTGTTCAATGAACGGAACTGGGGACTGATTATTTACGACGAGGTTCACCTTCTGCCAGCCCCGGTGTTCCGGGCGACGGCAGATATTCAAGCTACACGTCGTCTGGGCCTGACTGCAACTCTTGTGCGGGAAGATGGACGAGAGGGGGATGTGTTCTCCCTGATCGGGCCGAAGCGTTATGAGCTTCCCTGGAAGGTGCTGGAGCAGCAGGGCTGGATCGCCTCTGTGGAGTGTACGGAAATGCTGGTCCCGATGAATCCGGAATGGAGGAGGGAGTACACCTATGCGGGGAAAAGGGAGAAGTTCCGGCTTGCGGCTGTGAATCCAGCCAAGATAGATGCGGCCTCCCGGCTGCTGGAGGCGCATCAGGGGGCGGGTGTTCTGGTCATCGGACAGTATTTAGACCAGCTGACTCAGTTCTCGGCTGCCCTGGGGGCGCCGCTCATTACCGGGAAAACCCCACAGCGGGAGCGGGGGGAACTGTACGCGGCATTCAACGAAGGCACCCTCCCCGTGCTGATCGTGTCCAAAGTCGCGAATTTTGCTGTCAATCTGCCGGATGCTTCCGTTGCTATTGAGGTGTCCGGTGCTTTTGGGTCCCGGCAGGAGGAGGCGCAGCGTCTAGGGCGCATTCTGCGGCCAAAAGCAGGGGAGAACAAGGCGTATTTCTATACGCTGGTGTCCGGGGACAGCCGGGAGCAGGAATTTGCCCGGCAACGCCGGATGTTCCTGACGGAGCAGGGTTACGAGTATCAGGTGCGGGTCGAACAACAGTCCGGGGAGGAGATAACATGAAGGATTTGACGCCCGATGCGCTGGAACTGCTCGGCAGACTCTGCGCTGTGTATGGTGGTCAGCCTTTCGAAGAGGGGAAAGAAGAGCAGCTGCGCCCTGCATATCTTAGCCGGGCGGAGCAGCGGCTGGCGCTCTCCGAGCTGCGCCGGGCCGGGCTGCTTATGGCCCGGCAGAAGCTTTGGGGGGAGAAGCTGTACCATATCCCGGCAGAGGTACTGGATGCCGTGTCACTCCACTTCTACCCCTATAGCCCGGCTCCGCTTGCGGCCGGTGATGTAAGCCTGTCGATGGAAGCCGGACCGGGACTGTCCGGTGAGCTGTTCCGGGCGCTGCTGTTCACCGCCCGGGAAGGACTGCCCGTGACGGCCAAGGGCAGTATTCACAAGAAGCAAGTCAGCCGGCTTGCTGCACAGCTGTCATTTGGGGACGAGCATCTGCAAGGCCTGACAGCGCTTAGTCTGGACCTGGGTCAAGGCCTTGGGCATGGACGAGGGCATGAGCAACTGCAACGGCCAGGACAACGGTCAGGATTAGCACGAGAGCAAGGACGAGCATTAGGTCTAGGGCGGGTTGAAGAAAAGAGAGGTGGGCGAGACCAAGGGTTAGGTAAAGACCAAGTAATCAATCAAGCTATAGACCAAGTCACAGGTCAAGTTAAAGGTCAGGCTACGGGTAAAGCGATAGGCCAAGGCAAAGGCCAGACCGCAGGCCAAACCACTGGTACCTATCCTCTTGCTGTGACGGTAATAGTGGATCTCATGCTGAGCCTCGGGCTGATCAGCCCTCAGGAGACGGGCTATATACTGGAGCCGGAAGTACTGAGGAACTGGCTGCAACTGCCGGAGCCGCAGATGGTCAGCATTCTGTACGAAACGGCAGCCGAACGTTACGGCAGCCGGGAGCCGGTCCAGCAGCATTTCCGGCTGCTGATCTCCCGCCAGGACTTTTTGCCCGGCCAGTGGTATGCTCTGGCCGGGGTGCTGGACTGGCTGGCGGCGATGAATCCCGCCGCCTTGCTTGAGCGGCCAGCTCTGGAAGCGGCCTGTCTCGCTTGGCTGCGCGCTCTGGCCGGCTTTGGCTGGGCCGAGCTGGGCAGCTTGCAAAGCGGGGAGCTGTGCTTCCGCTGGACGGCCGCCAAGCCCCAGCTACAAAGCATCCGGCCAGCTCCTATGGGTGCTGCGGAAGAAGAGCCTCCGGCGGCTGCCTCTATTGTACAGGCACCGCTTCAAGGCGCCCGTCCAGCTCCTTCGGGTGCAGCGGAAGAACAGCCCCTGACGGCTGCCTTTATTGTCCAGCCCGACTTCGAGGTGCTGGTGCCCCCCGAAGTTCCTTATGCTATGCGCTGGACGCTGGCAGCCTGTGCAGAGCTGCTCCAGTGCGATGTGCTCTGGAGCTTCCGCCTGACCCGGGAGATGCTGGAGCATGCCGCGGTTCAGGGGATGCCGCCCGGAGAGGTTATCTCCTGGCTGCAGGGCCATACGCCCGGTGGGCTCCCAGAGCAGGTGGAGTATTCACTGGAGCAGTGGGGCCGGGGGATCGGCCGTACAGTCATAGAGGATGTCCGGCTCCTGTCCTGCCTCAGTGAAGTAGAAGCAGAGATGATCGCCGCCCATCCCCGGCTGCAGGACAAGCTCACCCGCCTTGGTCCGCTGCATTTTCTGGTGCAGCGGGAGCAAGAAAAGGACGTGCACCAGGAGCTGGCGGAGGCAGGCCTCGCGCCGCAAGGAACGATCAATGGGCGGGAGCCGGAGCAGGCGGCGGAGATGCCGCTGTATCACCGGGAAAGGGAAAACACCCCTGCGGCCTATGTTGTGCCGCCCTGGGAGCAGGGACTGTTGTCTGCGGTGACGGGAAATCCGCTTCGCCATTTACCTCTTGCTGATCCAGAGCTGGAAGCGTCATTCCTCATGGATGAGGGGCAGGTGCCACCTATGTGGAGCCGGGAATGGCGGGCCTATCATGTCACGACAGCAGAGAAGGTGATGGAGCAGGGATTGCGCTGGGGCGTGAAGGTGCGTATTTCATTGCAGGAACAGGAATGTCACTTCATTCCTCACCGTATCCAGCGTAATCCATGGCGCGTGACCGGTCATCTGCTGCGGAATCTGGGCCGTGAAGTGGAAGAAATGGAATTGACAGCATCGGCGTGGAAGGAAATACAGCTTATTCTACCAGCCGCCGCTAGAAATTCCTCTTCTGCTGGAGCAACCGGTTATGTTATGATAGAAAAGTCTACTGCTGATGGTAGAACATTAACACAGAAGTGAGTTGAAGTTCATGAGCGTAGCGGAGATTAACACGGTTGACATGGCCGAAGTGCTGACAAACGCCTATGAATTGGGCGATATGATTAATCAATCCGCTGAAGTGTCGGATTATCTATACTGGAAGGGCCGGGTTGATGCCAACCCGCAGATCCAGGCTATGGTTAGAAAGCTCCAAGGCAAGAAGGATCTATTCGAAGAGACCCAGCGGTTCGGGCATTTCCATCCTAACTATCATTCTGCCAAGGATGAGGTGCTGGCTGTGGAAACCGAGCTGGAACAGTTCGAGGAGGTTGTCCGCTTCAAGACAGCCGAGAAGACGCTGGATGACATGCTGCATTCCATGTCGGAAGCGATTGCTTTTTCCGTATCGGAGAGCATCAAGGTTCCAAGCAATGATCCGGCGCCGAAGGGCGGCGGCTGTGGCAGCGGCGGGAAGTGCTCCTGCGGATAGCGTCAACAGAAGAGAGAGAAAGGTTGGATGAGACTATGTTTCCGGAACGTACAGGATATATTGTTTGGGTCAGCGACGTTAAGGCGGCGCGTAATCTGGAGAAATACGGCACATTGCATTATGTGTCCCGGAAGATGCATTATGCAGTAATGTATGTTAATTCGGATCGGGCCGAGGAAGTGATGAAGAACGTCCGCAGACTTTCCTACGTACGGAAGATCGAACGTTCTTACCGTAACGAGCTGAAGACCGAATATACCAGCAACGGACCGGACAAGAGCCGTTATTACGGGCTGTAACTGATGTGATATGGACAGGCGCTATGCGCCTGTTTTTTTGTACGATGATAGAGGTTTATTGGGTCGTCAGCCAAAGATTTTATGGGATACAATAACTTGCCGTCTTTAATTGGCGGGGAGCTGTGTCCTTTTTACACAGTTTATCTAGATTTAATATATCCTGTGTATGCTGGGGGAAGTCACCCTAGGGAGGAGGTTTTGAACATATGTTGCTCCAGATAGGGGATATTGCGGAGCATATCACGCAGATTTCTCCTGCCAGTAAATGCGAGACCGTGGATCATATTTTCAAAAGTGATCCCCAGCTTCAGGGAGTGGTCGTGACTGACAACGATTATCCGGTGGCCCTGATTATGAGGATTCGATTCTATCAGCAGATTGGTACCTTGTACGGGTATACATTGTATATGGGAAGACCGGTATCCCTGGTGATGGACAGGGACCCGCTGATTGTGGAATATAAGACACCGATCACCGAAGTGAGCAAGCTGGCCATGAACCGGCAGGTAGAGAATCTGTACGACTATGTCATCGTTACACGCGAGGGAAGGATGTTTGGCGCCGTGAGCGTCAGGGATCTGCTGCTGAATTTTGCCGAAATTCAGGCGATGGCGGCGAGTTTTCTTAATCCGTTAACAGGTCTGCCTGGCAATATGAGCATCAATGAATGTCTGGTCAAATGCCTGCATCAGGAGCGGTTTAGTGTGCTCTATATTGACCTTGACCACTTTAAGGCCTATAACGATACATATGGCTTCAAGGAAGGCGATCGGATGATTCAGGTAACCGCCGAGATTGCGAAGCACTGTGCGCTGCGTCTGGAGGGTTTTCTGGGTCATATCGGCGGAGACGATTTTATCGTTATCATAGACAACCATCACTATACCGAGGCTTGTAGAATCCTCATAGAAGAGTTCGATTTAGCGATTAAAGATTTCTATCATGCACAGCATCTGGCTCAGAAATATGTTCTGACAGAGGATCGCTCGGGGGTTATCGGGGAAATTCCGCTGGTGTCCATATCTGTTGCGGTGGTAACTAACCGGTTCCGGCAGTTTGATTCCATTGAGGATATTGCCGGGGAAGCCGCACGTATCAAGAAAAAATGCAAACTGGTGCCTGGCAGCTGCTATGTCGATGATGCAGAGCCTGTACATTTAAAGTAGCTTTAGGGTGAGAAGGAACACCAGTCACGGTATAAGATATATTACAGGGCGTGAGCCATTCTCCACAACAGAGGTCAAGGATGCTTGTGCAAGCTGCAGCAAATGAGGTAAGATGACAACAATAAGTGCATGCCTAGACGGTGGAGTGTGATGATGATGCGCGACAAGGGTACGGAACGGTGGGGCACCTATGAGCCCTTCCACATCATGCTGAATGACTACAGGGTCGCAGATATTGTGATCACGAATCATGCAAGAAGCCGCTACCTGGACCGGATTAGCGAAGAGGCTGCCGACCCTGGTCAGATATCTGCCTGGTTATGGCAGTGTCTGAAGCAGAAGCGGATGAGAGCTTATTCCGGCAGTGAGCAGAGCGCGTACCTTATTGATGACGACGTGGTGATCATTGCCGAATTCACGGCGCTGGAGGGTGAACGAACCGTCTCCGGTCATCCGTTGTATATCATGAACGTCATTTCGTTTCTTGGCGCTCTTTCGAAAGCTCCGGAGCTGCGGGACTTGCAGCAGTACTATTCATGGCTGCGTCATTCCCGCCGCATGCAGCTGGCCCGAAAAAGCCGTAAACGAAAATAGCGGGTACAGAAGCAGGGGGCATGCGGCGTAAGCCGCATGTCCTTTTTATAACCTGCCAGCAGGACAGAATCAGCATGGACGAAGGAGTTGCAAGCATGAATTTTCATCAGCTGCATATTTTTTATACCGTGTCCGAACGGGGCAGCTTCTCAGCGGCTGCACAGACGCTGCATATGACACAGCCTGCGGTCACCATGCAGGTGCAGGCGCTCGAGGACTATTTTGGCACGAAACTGTTCAATCGCTCCACCAAAAAAATAATGCTGACCGAAGCAGGGCAGACGCTCATACCCTATGCGCTACGTAGCCTTGAACTTATGCGTGAGACCGATCAGGCGATGTCGGCATTCACTCATATGCTGGAGGGACGGCTCCAGCTTGGCGCCAGCCTGACTATCGGGGAATATGTCCTGCCCCGGTTACTGGGTCCTTTTGCCAAGGAATATCCCCACATCTCCATCATGATGAAAGTGATCAACACCACGCAGATCATAGAGGAGATTACGAAGCATCAGTTGAATTTCGGTCTGATTGAAGCCCCGGTGAATCATCCAGATATGGTGATTGAGCCTGTTTTGGGTGATGAGCTGAAGCTGATTGTACATCGTGGTCATCCGCTGGCTGCAAGGGAAGAGGTCACACTAGCGGAAGCGTTGGCCTATCCATTTATATTACGTGAGCAGGGCTCTGGGACACGCCGTGTCATGGAGGAACAGCTTCTGGCCAAAGGCCTCGAACCCTCATCGATGAAAATTGTAATGGAGCTGGGCAGCACTGGAGCTGTGAAGTCAGCAGTGGAAGCTGGACTCGGTATCACGATGATCTCCACCTCCTCGGTGAAGCATGAAGTCACGCTGGGTCTGTTGAAAATTGTGAATATCTCGGACGCGTCCTTTAAAAGGCAGTTCTATGCGATCCATCTCAAATCAACGTTGTTGCCGATCTCGGCAGTCACGTTCCTGACTTTTTTGCGGGAGCATGCTGGCGAACAATGACGGGAATACTAGATTAGCAGGAACTTATAACCCTGGAACGGAGTGGCAGTATGGAAAATGATATAAAGCATAATGAAGACAAGGCGGCGGAGCGTTCGACACTTGCGAGTCGATGTGATCTGCATACGCATACACAGGCTTCGGATGGCATGCAGCCGCCGGCAGAGAATGTTAGACTGGCTTGGGAGAAAGGGCTTGGCGCGGTAGCGATTACGGATCACGATACCGTGGCAGGCATTACGGAAGCGCTTCAGGCAGGGAAGGAGTATGGGATCACGGTGGTGCCGGGCGTGGAAATCAGTACTCGTGCCGGTGGCAAGGATATCCACATATTGGGTTATTATGTTGATCCGGGCGATGAAAGATTCCTCTCTCGATTGGCTGGACTTAGAGAGACCCGTGACCGGCGTAATGAACAGATTGTGGGCAAGCTGCGAGAGCTGGGCATTGAGATTACTTTGGAAAAGGTAGTGGCGGGAACCCGGCGAGAGCTGCGTCCAGATGAGAGTGTTGGGCGTCCGCATATTGCCGATGAACTGGTAAGGCTGGGCGTTGTGCAGAATATGCGGGAGGCCTTTGATAAGTATTTGGCTGAAGGAGCTCTGGCCTTTGTCTCACCGCCGCGTATTTCCCCGGAAGAGGCCTGTGCATGGATCGGTGAAGCCGGCGGCAAGGCCGTGCTGGCTCATCCGGGACTTTACGGTGATGATGAACTAGTACATAGCATTCTGCAGAAAGGAACTTTTACCGGTATCGAAGTCTATCATTCGGATCATGGCCGCCAGGAAGAAGATCGTTATTTGACGATGGCACAGGACTATAGTCTAGCAGTGACCGGGGGCTCGGATTTCCATGGCGAGCGTCAGGGTGTTGTCTTTCACGGTGAACTCGGTAGTGTCAACGTCCCTGTGGATGTACTGGATCAGCTGGGTAGAAGTTAGAACCTGAGCATGTTCATGGTAAAAGAATTCCCTGGCTCCTGCTACAGCCGGGGTCATACGCAATAAATAGAAGAGCCTCCCGCCCATCCGGATAATGTCGGAAGATGGCAGGAGGCTCTATTTTTTATGACATGCGCTGTTTCTTGAGAATCTTTACATATGCATCTCTTACAATTAGCTTCTCAGTGTATTTGGCAGGCTCTTGATCATGTCCTCTACCGGGGTCACAAACAGGGTCTTTTGATGATCATAGATGACATACCCCGGCTTGGAGCCACTCGGTTTGCGCACATGGCGGATCAGAGTGCAATCTACGGGGACACTGCTCGATTGCTTGGCCTGGCTAAAATACGCAGCCAATTGAGCAGCCTCTTCCAGCGTAGCATCCCCGAAGCTATCGCTGCGGATAACGACGTGCGAACCGGGTATATCCTTGGTGTGCAGCCAAGTATCGTTTGATGAGGCCAGCCGGTTCGTGAGGTACTCGTTCTGCAGATTGTTTTTGCCGACATAGATGTCAATACCTTCTGAAGAAGTGAACACCTGAAGGGTAGGGCGGGTCGCTTTTTTCTTCTTCTTGCCTTTCTTGCTACGATCCCGCAGATATCCCTGTCCCACCAGCTCGTCGCGGATCTCTTCGATATCATTCAGCGAAGCGTGGTCGAGCTGCTGCAGCAGGCTCTCCATGTAGGCGATCTCTTCGTGTGTTTTGATCAATTGCTCGTCAATGACCAGCAAGCTGTTCTTATACTTGTTATACTTCTTGAAGAAGCGCTGTGCATTGTCCGAAGGGTTCAGGAGCGGGTCAAGCGGTATTGTAATCTCTGCCTGATCCTCGTCATAGTAGTTGACCAGCACCGCCTGCTTATCACCCTTGGATACTGCATGCAGTGAAGCGAACAGCAGCTCGCCCCAAATCCGGTAGCGGTCTGCCTCCTGAGCTTCCTCCAGATCCTCCTGCAGCTTCGCCAGCTTCTTGACATTTTTCGTCCGTTCGTTGCTCAGGAAGCGGATGAGGTCGCTGACCCGCTGCTTGACGGTATCCCGTTCAGCTTTGTCCCCATAATAGTCTTCCATGCACTGGCTCATGGATTCATAGTGCTTCGCCTGTTCATCAGAGAGAGTGAGCGGGATGGCTGAGAAGATCAGCTTACCTCTTGCATTGGCCCCGGAGATTGGTGAGAACGTAAAATTCCGTACCGGTTCCATGACCGAATTAAAGGCGTCCCATAAGCGCTCAGCTTCTGATGTACCCGCTGCTACTGTATCAGTGGTTTGATGATAGCGATGCACGATCTCGCCTGCGACAAGTGGGCTGAGGCCGCTAAAGGCATGCACGATCCAACCGATAGGGTCGGCGGAAGGTGCAGGTCCGCCCGAACCGTCTTTTTGCGGAGCTTGCGAGAGTTCGTCAGACTCGGTTTCATCACTATCAGTGACCTGAAGGGCGGCGTCTCTCTCGGCTGAAGCGACCAGCTCCAGAAATTCCTGACGACCAAGTTCCAGAGGATTTAGCTTGTGCTGTTGAGGCGGCTCAGTATAAGCGAAGCCCGGCATAATGATCCGGTAGCTGCTGATCGAAGGCGTAACATGATGAATGCCGTCTATAATTGTGCCGTTCATGTCTGTGAGAATGATGTTGCTGTGTCTGCCCATCAGCTCGATGATGATTTTTTTGGCGGACACATCACCAAGCTCATCTCTCTGCTTAATGTGGATATGGATAATCCGCTCCATACCCACCTGGGTGATACTTTCTATAGTCCCGCCCTCGCAATGTTTACGCATTAGCATGCAGAACATTGGCGCTTCGGGTGGATTTATGCTGTTTCTCTCCGTGAGATGCAGACGGGGATAGGTGGGGTTCGCAGATAGAAGCAGCTTTCCGCCGCCTCCCTGTCCTCTCAGAATAAAGATGAGGTCATGAGTGGTGGGTTGATATATTTTGCCTATGCGTGCACCTGTAAAGGCTTGCAATTCCTGCACGATAGCCCGGGTAACGATGCCGTCCAATGCCATGATATAGATCTCCTGTCGCCATAAAATTGAAATTGTTATCCCTCTATGATGCCACACTTCGCGGTCTTCGTGCAAAAGGAGAAGTTCGCAGGGTGATATTTTGGGACGACCCTGAATAGACTTGGTCATGAACAGGTGGAAAAGCTGTGCGCCGCCGGAAGTCAAGAAACGACCGGGAGGGGAAAGAAAAGACATGGAACAAAACAGTTGGCACCGGCTCGGTGCAGAGGAACTGCAGAAAATCTTCGGTGTTCAGCCGCAGACCGGACTCCGAGAGGAGGAGGCTACGGAAAGGCGCAAGGAGAACGGCTACAACGAGCTGACCGAAGGCAAGGCCATATCTCCGCTGACATTGCTGCTGAATCAATTTAAGGACTTCATGGTGCTTGTCCTGATGGGGGCAACGTTTATCTCGGGCCTGCTCGGGGAGTATCTGGATGCGATCACTATTATTGCGATTATTCTGCTTAACGGGGTGCTGGGCTTCGTGCAGGAATTCAGGGCTGAACGCTCCTTGCGGGCGCTGAAGCAATTGTCAGCGCCCACAGCGAAGGTCATTCGCGATGGCAAAAGTCAGACCCTTCCCGCCAAAATGCTGTTGCCCGGTGATATCCTCCTGCTGGAGAGTGGAGACCGGATTCCGGCAGATGTCCGCTGGCTGGAATGCAGCGCGCTCTATGTGGAGGAATCTGCACTTACCGGGGAATCCCTGCCGGTGTCCAAGCATTCGCAGCCGATTCATGCTGAAGAAATTCCGCTGGGCGATCAGAAGAATATCGGCTTCATGGGAACTATGGTCACGCGTGGGACGGGCAAGGCCATCGTGGTACGGACCGGGATGGATACAGAGATGGGTAAGATCGCTGATCTGATCCAGAACACGGACGCCCAGGAGACGCCACTTCAGCATCGGCTGGAGCAGCTCGGCAAGATTCTCATCTATGTTGCGCTCGGTCTAACCATTGTGGTGGTGCTGGCAGGCATTATGCACGGACAACCTGCCACAGCGATGTTCCTGGCCGGTGTCAGTCTTGCAGTTGCCGCCATTCCCGAAGGCTTGCCGGCTATTGTCACGATTGCGCTGGCGCTGGGCGTTCAGCGTATGATTAAGCGCAAGGCTATTGTGCGCAAGCTGCCGTCGGTGGAGACACTGGGCTGCGCCTCAGTGATCTGCTCCGATAAGACCGGTACGCTGACCCAGAACAAGATGACCGTGACCCAGGTCTGGAGTGGTGGACGCAGTCTGGAGGTCACTGGAGAGGGCTATTCACCAACCGGTCAGATTTTACTGAAGGGTCGTGCCGTTGAGCTTAAGAATGATCAGAGTCTGCGCCGTCTGCTTCAGGTAAGCGCACTTTGCAATAACGCGGAAATCGTAGAAACTTTCCCCGAAGACCAGGGTAAGCGTAAAAAAGGCAAGGACAACGACAGTGATAAGGAACAGCAAGGCCAGGCAGTATGGGAGCTGAAGGGCGACCCGACGGAAGGGGCCTTGGTTGCACTGTCTTCGAAGATGGGGCTAACTCCGCAGTTTCTGGCGGGGACATATACGCGCGAGAAGGAATTTCCGTTCGATTCAGAGCGCAAACTGATGTCCGTTGTAGTAGAGCACCCCGGTGGTCGTATGGTTTGCACCAAAGGCGCACCTGATGTGCTGCTTAACCGCTGCTCCTACTTACTCTGGGAGGGCGCGGTAGTTCCTTGCACACCGACACTGCGCCAGAAAGTAATGGATGCCAATGAAGCTATGGCTTCAGGCGCACTGCGGGTGCTGGCCATGGCGTACCGTGATCTGCGTCCCAATGAGGTCGTGGGTGAGGACAAGGAAGCGGAATCCCAGCTTATCTTCGTAGGTCTGGCGGGGATGATCGATCCGCCGCGCCGTGAAGTGCGCGATGCGATCAGTATCACTCGCCGGGCAGGGATTAAAACGGTTATGATTACCGGAGATCACGGGACGACGGCGGAAGCCATTGCCCATCAGCTCGGTATTCTACAGCGGGGCGGCACGGTGCTGACTGGCAGTCAGCTCAGCCGGATGGATGATGATGAACTGGATAAAGTGTCAGACAACGTGTTTGTATACGCCCGCGTGTCGCCGGAACACAAGCTGCGGATCGTCAAATCGCTGCAGCGACATGGCCACGTCGTAGCTATGACTGGGGACGGAGTCAATGACGCCCCTGCTATCAAGGCGGCGGATATCGGGATTTCCATGGGGATTACCGGAACGGATGTGACCAAGGAGGCTTCCTCGCTGATTCTTGGTGATGATAACTTCTCCACGATTGTAGCAGCCATTGAAGAAGGCCGGAACATCTATGAGAACATTCGCAAGTTTATCCGTTATCTGCTGGCTTCCAATGTCGGGGAGATTCTGACGATGTTCTTTGCCATGATGTTAGGACTGCCGCTGCCGCTCGTGCCGATTCAGATTCTGTGGGTCAATCTCGTCACGGACGGGTTGCCGGCCATGGCACTAGGCGTCGATCAGCCGGAGAAGGATCTTATGGAGCACAAGCCACGCGGCGCCAAAGAGAATATCTTTGCCCGCCGCCTCGGCTGGAAGATTATCAGCCGTGGCCTGCTGATCGGTTTGTGCACGCTGGGAGCTTTCTGGCTGACGCTGCGTATCGCGCCGGAGAATCCGGATCAACTGATTCTGGCGCAGTCGGTTGCTTTTGCTACATTAGTTATGGCCCAACTGTTCCACGTGTTCGACTGCCGCAGCTCCCGTTCCGTATTTCATCGGAATCCGTTCCAGAACAAGTATCTTGTGTTGGCCGTATTATCTTCCATTATTCTGATGCTAGCCGTCATGTACTTGCCGGTACTGCAACCGGTGTTCAAGACAGTGCCACTGAACTTCCGCGAATGGTGCCTGGTACTGGTAGCCGCCGGCATTCCTACCTTCCTTATGGGAGCAGGCAGCGTATGGGGTGGCAGACGCAACCGTCACAGCATGAACAGAGGCGGTCGTCCGGTGATAAAAAGTACAAAAATTTCGGCATAAAGTCAATAGCATAAGCACATTCCTTACGGTATGCTTGTTGCAGCTAAGGCCTGTATCTTGGTGTGCTGGACATCGGCACTAGTCTATACGGCCCATTATGACAAGCATATCTCTCAAGGAGTGACTAGAATATGGAATTTACTAAAATGCACGGACTCGGCAACGACTTTATTATCGTCTATGGAGAACAGGAGCTGCCTGCCAATGCCTCTGAGCTGGCTGTAACGCTCTGCAACCGGTTCTTCGGGATCGGAGCTGACGGACTGGTGTTCATCCTGCCCTCCCAGCGCGGGGATTATATGATGCGTATTATGAACTCGGATGGATCGGAAGCGGAACAGTGCGGTAACGCGATCCGCTGCGTCTCTAAATATGTATATGATCATGGCCTCGTGAACTCAGAGGAAATCGTCATTGAGACTATTGGTGCAGGTGAGCAGAAAGTTACATTGAAGGTTAAGGACGGCATAGTCGAGACTGTAACTGTGGATATGGGCGAGCCGGTACTGTCCGGTCTCCAAATTCCGGTTGCTATTGATGCGGAGCCTGTACTGAACCAGCCGCTTGAAACGGAAGGGGAGGCATTCAAATTCACTGCGGTGTCTATGGGTAATCCACACTGTGTAATTTACGTGGAAGATGCGGTGTCCTTTGACCTGGCGACCTGGGGACCAAAGCTGGAAGTGCATCCGCTCTTTCCGCGAAAAGTCAATGTGGAATTCGCAACTGTTCTCGATCGGGGCCGCGTAGATATGCGGGTCTGGGAACGTGGTGCCGGACCGACACTGGCCTGTGGGACCGGAGCCTGTGCGACACTTGTATCGTCTGTGCTGAATGGTCTGACCGACAGATCGGCCTGGATCAGTCTCAAGGGCGGGGATCTCTTTATCGAATGGAATGAAGAAGACAATCATGTATATATGACAGGTCCTGCTGAAGTGGTGTATACAGGGACAGTTGAAGTATAAGGGAACCGCTAAACAACCATATGAGTCAAGCCGTAAGCCAAGCCGTCACGCATTGTGACGGCTTTTTTGTCATGCTACAGCCGGAAATCAGCCGAATAATGGAAGAGCCTGCCGTGAATAATAAGCTCCAGTGTGAGAAAGGAGGAGTCCACGGTGAACAGAAACGGCAGATTCTGGCGCAGTAGTGACGGCGGGAGGAAATCGCCGGCAGGCTCTTCAAATGCAGGAAATGAGAATGGCAGTGGCACATCCGGACTCAGCGCTGTACTTGACGAGACGTTGGACAATATTAGAAACGAGCTCGGCAACAGCCCGGATCTCAAAATCCGCCACGTTCTTCTCCCTGGAATGGTACCCGTCAAAGCAGCGGCTGTTCATTTCAGCGAACTCGCGAATTCGGACAGCGTCAACCAGTTTGTGATCGGTTCTCTGCTGGAGGTCTCAGTTGACAATTTCAGGGATGGTAAGGGAGGGAGCACGAATCTACCGGACTATATCCTGAATCGAGCCTTGGAGATCGGGCAGGCAAGCAGGATGGAAGTGTGGAACGATGCACTGCTGGCCCTTCTCTCGGGAGAGACACTGATCCTGCTTGACGGCTATTCAGCAGTGATTTCCTGCGAGACGACGGGTGGAGAGTGGCGCGCTGTCGGTGAGCCAAGTTCCCAGCTAGTGGTGCGGGGTCCCAAAGACAGTTTTGTAGAGTCGGTTGCTACAAATGTATCGCTTATCCGGAGGAGAATCAAATCGTCTAAGCTCAGGCTGGAATATATGAAGATCGGCAGTGTTACTCAAACCTATGTGGCCTTGATGTATATTCAGGACACAGTGGATGACAAGCTGCTGGCTGAGGTCAAATTGCGGCTGAACCGGATCAAGATCGACGCAGTACTGGAATCAGGGTATATCGAAGAGCTTATTCAGGACAAGACTTTTACGCCATTTCCGACGATCTACAATACGGAGCGGCCCGATTCCGCAGTAGCAAATTTGCTGGAGGGACGTGTGGTGCTGATCGTGGACGGCACGCCATTTATTCTGGTACTACCAGCGGTTTTTACCCAGTTCTTTCAATCCTCTGACGATTATGCCCAGCGGTTTGATATTTCCCTGTTGATGCGCATTATCCGGTATATCAGTTTTATCGTGCTGATGCTTGGACCAGCCGTATACATCGCCCTTACTACCTATCACTATGAAATGATACCGACCACGCTACTGATCAGCCTTCTGGCCCAGCGAGAGAACGTTCCCTTCCCAGCTTTTGTAGAGGCATTGTTGATGGAAGGAGCCATTGAAATTCTAAGGGAAGCAGGGGTGCGTATGCCTCGTGCAGTAGGGCAGACGGTGTCTGTTGTCGGGGCCTTGATTCTTGGCCAGGCCGTGGTGGAGGCAGGAATCATTACACCGGTAATGGTCATCGTGGTCGCCTTGACGGGGATCGCAAGCTTCGCTATTCCCGCCTACAATATGTCGATTGCGGGTAGACTAATCCGTTTCGTCTTTCTGTTTCTCGCCGGGATGTTCGGTTTCTTCGGGATCACACTAGGTATGATTGTCCTGGTTGCACATATGAACAGTCTGCGTTCTTTCGGCATTCCTTATCTGTCGCCGATCGTTCCACCTTCATTAAAATCCCGCAAAGACACTATTTTAAGACTTCCACTGTGGGCTAAGGGAGCGAGCAAATCACGGCACACGACGAGGGTATCCGTTCCGTCGGGCAAGAAGATCACCAGCGGGCATGAGGAGAATCTCTCACCCAAGATTCCGGAGGAGCATGCCGAGACAACCGGCCCCATGGAAGGAAGAGATCAGCATGAATAGAAAATTCCTGCGAGGGACAGTGGCAGCACTATGTTGCATCGCAATACTCGGGCTGACGGGCTGCTGGGACAGTGTGGAGCTGAACCGGAGGGCTGTAGTCACCGGAGTAGCTATTGACAGGGGGCCATCAGAGGAGGAGAAATACGAACTATCCTTTCAGGTGGTCGTCGCAGATGAGATTTCTGGGAAAAACGCCCGGAGCACCTCGCCCGTTGCAGTCTATACCGGCAGAGGGCGCTCCATGTTCGAAGCCCTTGCCAATGCTTCCCGTCAGACCGCTCGTTTTCTGTCGCTTGGCCATGTCCGGGTACTGGTCATTTCCGAGAAGTTCGGGAGGGAAGGGATCAAAGATATTATGGACGTACTGGAAAGGGATAGTGAGACGCGCCTGACGAGTTTTATGTTCATCTCCAAAGGGCAGACAGCAAAGGACAGTTTGACGACAATGACGGTGTTCAGCAAGATTCCTGCTAATGATCTGGTGGAGAAGCTGGAGACTACCTCCAGGCAGTTTGGCTACAATTTCAGAATGGAAGTAGACGATGTGGTCCGGGGGCTTCAAATTCCGGGCGGAGGCCCGCTCATCAATGGTGTACTGGTCTCCGGGGATGAGAAGAAGTCTGATACCAATGACAATTTAAAAAGCATTGCTCCAAAAGCAACATTGAAGGTGACGGGTATTGCCGCTTTTAAAGCAGACAAACTAGTGGGTTGGCTCGAAGGCAGCGAAGCTGTTGGCACGGCATTGTTGAAGAACAAAATCTCACAGATGCCGCTGTTGGTCAAAAGCGGGAAGGGAAACTACGTGTCGTTTAGTGTCTACCTGTCACAAGTCAAGGTCGAGGCAGAGGCGGACAATCCCGAAGATCCGCTGATCACGATTAAAATCACCCAGCAGGCAGGCCTGAAGGAATCTCCCAATAATTTAGACCTCACTAATCCCAAGGTGTTGAACGACCTCTCAAAGTTATTGCAGCAAGAAACTGAGAAACAACTAACGGCGGCGCTGACAGCAGCCCGTAGGATGAATAGTGATTTTCTGGGCTTTGGGGAAGCCGTGAAGAGAGACAACAAGAAGGGCTGGAAGATGGTAGAGAATCATTGGGAGCAAATATTCAAAAAATGCCGGGTCAAGTATGAGATTGATGCAGTGATCAGACATACAGATATGCGCAGTAGCTCTTTTCAGGCAAATTAGTCCGGATTAAGGGGTGAGATTATGAATAAAGGCAGCGTCAAAATTGGATTATTCGAAATATTTACACTGACCCTGCTGTTCGAGCTCGGGACGGCACTGGTAGTGAATCTTGGCATGGAATCGGGAAAAGATGCCTGGCTCTCCATACTGATTGGAGATTGCATCGGTCTATTCGTTTTTGTAGGGTATGCTTTTCTCTACAGGCGTTATCCAAAGCTGTCTTTGACAGGCTACACCCGGAAGCTGCTCGGAAAATATATCGGCGCGGTGGTAGCGGTGCTGTACGTTATTCTGTTCATGAATCTGGCGGGGCGCGATTTGCGGGATGGAAGTACAATGCTCGTTATGGCGACCATGCACCGGACGCCGTTGTTTATTATTTCTGTGCTCATGATACTATCCTGTGCCTATGTGCTGCACAAGGGCGTGGAGGTGCTGGCGCGGACATCATTGATATTCGGGGTGATCGTCCTGTCTATCGGGATCTTCTGCACGATTTTGCTGGTTCTGTCGGGGTCGATCGATATCAACCACTTGCTACCAATGTTAGAAAACGGGATTCAGCCCGTCCTGTCTTCCGTTGTGCATCAGAATTTCATGTTTCCTTTTGGGGAGATGATCAGCTTCACCATGCTAATGCCTTACTTGAGCAACCGTAAAAAAGGACCTTGGGTCATCGGTGCAACGATGTTTTTATCCGGCCTGCTGCTCAGTTTTACAATGGCTTTGAATATTTCGGTGCTGGGCGCCGATATCGCGAAACGGTCTCCGCTTCCTCTGATGCCCACCATCAGCAAGATTTCCATCTCGGATTTTATCCAGCGCGTTGACATCTTGGTTGTGATGGTGCTAATTATCGGCGTATTCTTTAAAATGGCGGTTTTTTTTGCCGCAGCGTTGGTGGGGCTTTCCGAGCTGTTCAACTTGCCCTACCGGAAAATGGTCTACCCGGTATCCCTGATTATCCTGTTCACTTCCATGCTGGACGCCCGCAGCTTTACCGAGCATTTGCAGGAGGGCGGGAAGCTGCTTTATACGGTATATCCCGTCTTTATGCTGCTGTTCCCCGCGATTCTGATCCTTCTCTCCTTCATAAGGGGTCACCGTTCGCCGCCCCGCTCAGGCTGATGTCCTGTGATCCACTGCTTAATATCGGGGATCACCAGACACAGTAGCATAATGAAAGCTGTCAATTTCTCGGAAGGCGTGTAAAGTAAATAGTTCAGGATATATGAAATATTATCCAGGCCGTAGCCGAACATCCAGTCTCCCAAATACAGATAGAGCAGACTCAGTCCACACAGGAGCAGCAGGATTGCGTATTTCCGCAGCAGAAGCTTTCTTGTTTTATTCATCATAGGTACATCTCCCTTGTTCTGGCTTCAGCTAGTATGGGGCAATTGCCACAGGGACATGCATCTTCAGCGGTAACGGGAAATTGCTTTACTATGAAAGCTTATCATTCATCCCGAATTATGTTACATTAGTATGAAACTGATGTCAGGGGAGGGCTTGCGGTGAAGCCGGATTTACGTTCCGCATGGGGAAACAAAGTGCTTGTCGGTGATGGCGCGATGGGTACATTTTTATATCAGAAAGGCTTCCCTGTAGGGATCTCTTATGAAGAATTGAACTTGACCTCTCCGGAGGTTATTGAGGAAGTACATCGTAGCTATATTCAGGCGGGAGCGGTGCTGCTGGAGAGCAATACCTATTCGGCTAACTATGATAAACTGTCTAAATTTGGCTTGGAATCCAAGGTCGAAGAAATTAACCGGACAGGTGTGAGGATTGCCCGGCGTGCTGCTGGAGAGGCTGGCTATGTTGTTGGGGCCGTTGGCTCTATCCGTGCCGGGAAGCGGGCCAATCTGTCCTCTTCGGAGCTTAAGAAATATTTCACACAGCAGATTACCGCATTGTTGGAAGAGGATGTAGACGGCATTATGCTGGAGACGTTCTACGATGTCGAGGAAATGCATTTGGCACTCAAGACGATCCGCAAACACAGCTCGGTGCCGGTGATCTGCCAGTTCGCCATGGATGATACAGCCCGGACACTGGACGGGCTTACGCTGCCGGAGGCGTTCCGGATTCTGGAGCAGGACGGCGCCGATATTATTGGCTTCAACTGCCGTACCGGCCCGATGGGGATCAAGCGTGCTCTGGGCACACTCCAGGGAAGCCTGACGCTGCCGGTCTCCATATACCCGAATGCGGGTATAGCGGATTATGTGGATGGACAGTACAAATATGGGGCGTCGCCGGAGTATTTTGGCCAGATGGCGATGACCTTTGCAGAGATGGGCAGCCGAATTATCGGGGGCTGCTGTGGAACAACTCCGCAGCATATTGCGGAAATCTCGAAGGCGCTGGCGGGTTACGAGCCAGAGGCGCTGCCGGAGCCGACAGTGAAGCCTGTTGAGCGTATTACAATTGCAGAGCATTTGAGCGACGAGACCGGACTGGGCGGAGGAGAGCCGACTCTGGTTGACCTCGTTAAGGAACGCCATACTGTAATAGTTGAGCTTGATCCGCCGCGTGATCTGGATATTAACAAGTTCATGAAAGGCGCAGAAGCGCTGCGCCGCGCGGGTGCTGATGCGCTGACACTGGCGGATAACTCGCTGGCTGTTACCCGCATGAGCAATATGGCGCTTGGCCATCTCGTACAGGCACGTACAGGGCTGCGCCCGCTGGTGCACATTGCCTGCCGGGACCGTAACCTGATCGGCACACAGTCCCATCTGATGGGCTTCGATGCACTGGGCGTCAACCACGTTCTGGCTGTAACCGGCGACCCGGCTCGCTTCGGCGATCTGCCAGGATCAAGCTCGGTGTATGATCTGACCTCATTTGAAATTATAAGAATGATCAAGCAATTGAATGATGGCATTGCATTCTCGGGCAAACCGTTGAAGCAGAAGGCTAATTTCGTGATCGGGGCTGCCTTTAATCCTAACGTTAAGCATCTGGATAAAGCGGTACAACGTCTGGAGAAAAAAATCGCCTCCGGTGCGGATTATATCATGACCCAGCCGGTCTATGATCCAGAGCTGATTGCCAATATAGGTAAAGCTACAGCACATCTCAGCGTGCCTGTATTCCTCGGTATTATGCCGCTTGCGAGCGGTCGTAACGCTGAATATCTCCACAATGAGGTACCCGGCATTCAGCTGTCTGAAGAAGTCCGGAACCGCATGAGCGGTCTGGAGGGCGAAGCCGGACGGGCCGAGGGTGTGGCGATTGCCAAGGAGCTGCTGGATGCGGCTACGGAGCATTTTAACGGAATTTACCTGATGACGCCTTTCATGTTCTACGATATGAGCGTACAGCTGCTGGAGTATGTATGGCAGAAGTCCGGGCGCAAATTGTCCCCCTTGTTTCGTTAAGTATAATCAATTACAATAGTGTAATGGATGTGATTCCGTTGTCATTTAGCATGACCGGATACGGTCAATCGTCCCTGCAATTCGGCGGTTACAAGATTACGTTCGAAGTCAAATCGGTGAATCACCGGTACTGCGAAGTTGTGCTGCGGATGCCCCGGGATTGGATGGTTTATGAGGATGTACTGAAGCGCAAGGTGCAGCAGCACATCAAACGGGGACGGGTAGATGTAGTTATTAACAGGGAGCGCGACGAGGAAGCCGCTGCCGGCCTGGTGTTGAACCAGGCCGCAGTGAAGTCCTATCTTCAAGCGGCGGATACGCTGCAAGAGTCGTTCGGACTTATCGGCGAACTCAGTCTGCGCGACCTGCTCTCATTGCCTGGTGTAATGGAAAGCAGGGAGGGAACTGCGGGTCTTGACCCGGTATCCCCCGAAGTTCTGTCTGAAAGGCTCGAACAGGGCCTGGATCAGAGCCTGCAATCCCTTATGGAGATGCGTGTCCGTGAGGGCGACTATCTGGGTGCAGATTTGGAACAACGGCTAAGCCATCTGGAGAAACTTCATGAGGATATGGTGGAGCTGGCTCCAACGGTTGTAAGTGAATATCGGGACAAGCTGCGCCAGCGGCTTGGTGAACTGAATGATGGAACTTTCCCTTTCGATGAGCATAAATTTGGAATGGAAATCGCCATCTTTGCCGACCGCTGCAATATTGATGAAGAGCTGACCCGGCTCCACAGTCATTTCGAACAATGCAGAAGCCTACTACGAGGGGGCGAACCGGTAGGGCGTAAACTGGATTTTCTCATTCAGGAGATGAACCGGGAGACGAATACTATTGGCTCCAAATGTAATCACTTGACACTGGCTGGCTGTGCGCTGGAAATGAAAGCGGAGCTGGAGAAAATTCGGGAACAGGCGGCGAATTTAGAGTAACCAAGCCTTGATCCACAAGCGAAGATGTAACTTATTGGGGGGAACAAACGGAACATGGCCATTAAACTTATCAACATCGGCTTTGGAAATATCGTGTCGGCAAACCGTATCATTTCCATTGTCAGCCCGGAATCGGCGCCGATCAAACGCATCATCCAGGAGGCCAGAGACAGGCATATGCTGATTGATGCCACCTACGGCCGCCGTACCCGTGCCGTCATCATTACGGATAGCGATCATGTCATCCTGTCTGCGGTTCAGCCGGAGACTGTCGCGCACCGCTTGTCCAGCAAAGACGACGATAACGACGAATAACGATTAAATGGAGTGTATTATGTCAAAAGGATTGCTGATCATATTATCCGGCCCATCCGGTGTTGGTAAAGGAACTGTCTGTACTGCGCTGCGGCCAAAGATGCCGGAATTGATTTATTCCGTATCAGCTACAACCCGTAGCCCGCGTGCAGGTGAAGAAGACGGTGTCAATTATTTTTTCAAAAGCAGAGAGCAGTTTTTGTCCATGATCGAAGCCGATCAATTGCTCGAATACGCAGAATACGTGGGTAATTATTATGGTACTCCGCGTGATTTTGTGGAACGGACACTGGAGAGTGGAAAGGACATTATCCTGGAGATCGAGGTGCAAGGTGCCTTGAAGGTAAAGGAGAAGTTCCCGGAAGGCATCTTTGTGTTCCTGCTTCCGCCGTCCATGGATGAGCTCAAGGACCGCATTCGCGGCCGTGGCACCGAGCATCCTGATGTCATCAATCACCGTATGTCGGTGGCAGAGGATGAGATCAGCCTAATGCAGCATTATGACTATGCTGTCGTTAACGATGAGATCGATCTGGCCTGCAAGCGAATAGAAAGTATCATTATCGCCGAACATTGTAAGATCAGAGAACTGTAGGTCGGTTCTATCCACAGTAAATTATAAAGAGGTGCTCACGTGTTATATCCATCCATTGATGAAATGATGAACAAAGTGGACAGCAAGTATTCGCTCGTTGTCGCTGCATCCCGCCGTGCCAGACAATTGCGCGAAGGCGGAAAGACTGATATCAAATCTCCTAAATCCCACAAGTTCGTTGGGGTTGCTCTTGAAGAAGTCTATGAGGACCGTATTATCGTAACAAAAGGGGAAGAAAACTAGTCCCAAACAGCTTCAGCATAAACGGAGGCCGCCTTCCCAAGAGGCGGACGCTGCCGTTTTTTTTCTGAGTGGAGAAGCTAAAGGTTGAAGTGACAATTTAGCGATAATAGCCCGGACGGGGCTGTTCCTGACAACCGGAAGGTTGTTATTTTTTTAAATATAAGGATGTATATGTTCTACGCTTATATTTCTCGCAGAAACGGATACCGTCCCTTAAAGGACGGCAAAGCCGTTTCTACTTGCTCACATGATCGTTCAATTGCAGGATGAGTATGAGGAGGAGGATCATTTTGAATAGCTTGAAGGGGAAAAAAATTGTACTTGGCGTAACCGGAGGGATTGCAGCTTTCAAAGCGGCTGCTTTAACTAGCAAGCTGGCCCAGAAAGGGGCCGATGTACATGTTATTATGACGAATTCGGCCAAACAGTTTATCACGGAGCTGACGATGCAGTCATTATCCAAGAACCTGGTGTACAGTGATACGTTTCAGGAGCGGGACCCGTCTCTTTTTGCACATATAGACCTTGCCGGCAGCGCAGATCTGGTGCTGGTTGCGCCAGCCACAGCCAATATTATCGGTAAAATGGCCCATGGCCTGGCAGATGATATGCTGTCTACCACACTTCTGGCTACAACAGCCCCTGTCATGGTGGCCCCGGCTATGAACGTGCACATGTACCAGCATCCTGCTGTTTTGAATAATCTTGATATTCTTGCCCGACGGGGTATTCAGTTTATTGAACCAGGTGAGGGTATGCTGGCTTGCGGTTATGTGGGTAAAGGAAGACTGGAAGAACCGGAAACGATTGTGCAATGTGTTGAACGTTTTTTTGCCCAGCAGGAGACGGTGACGTCAGGACCTCTATCCGGTAAAAAAGTGGTTATCACTGCAGGCGGAACCGTGGAACGGATTGATCCGGTCCGTTATATTTCTAACGATTCATCCGGGAAAATGGGTTTTGCGCTGGCCCGTGCTGCAAGGCTTATGGGTGCTGAAGTCACTCTGATTGCGGCCCGTACAGATGAAGCTCTACCGCAAGAAGCCGGTATTCATGTGGTGCGGGTACAATCTGCTGAGGATATGTATAACGCTGTGATAGCGCACTGGGAAGATTGCGATATTCTAATCAAAGCTGCAGCCGTCTCAGACTACCGTCCAAAGTTCAGCGCGGATACCAAAATCAAGAAGAGCGGAGACACGATGACGCTCGAGCTTGTAAAAACAACGGATATTTTGGAAACACTGGGCAATAAGAAGGAAAAACAGTTTCTGATCGGTTTTGCAGCCGAGACGGGTAACGCGGAGATGTATGCGAAGGACAAGCTGGTCCGCAAGAACTGTGATTTGATTGTAGCTAATGATGTAGCTATACCGGGAGCCGGTTTTGGGACGGATACGAATATAGTATCCATCTATGACCGGGATGGACTGGTGAAAGAGCTGCCGCTGTTGTCCAAGGACGAGGTTGCGAAGCAACTGCTCATCCTGGCGGCAGAACGAACCTCCGGAGTCTCTTTATAATGGATATAGCCAAGGTCATTGTCGATGTACCTGTACGCAGCACTGACCGGCCTTTTGACTATAGTATCCCGGAATCGCTGAAGCTCTGGATTGAAATCGGCAGCCGTGTTGCTGTTCCCTTCGGGCATCGTACGGTGCAGGGCTTCGTTGTATCCCTGGAATCCGGGGAAACCGGATCAATGTCAGGACTAAAGCCGATTCAGGAGGTGCTGGACCTTATCCCTCCGCTGTCGCCGGAACTGGTTGAGCTAGCAGATTGGATGAGCCGGAAGTATGCGTGCAGAAGAATTTCCTCTCTACAGGCGATGCTGCCCACTGCATTGAAGGGCAAAGCTGAACGGCTGATCTCGTTGGGCGAGTCTGCAGATGAATTGTCCGCGGCGGATGGGACTGACGGATTTTTCCCTGAAGAAGAATTGTTCCCGATGTTTACCGATACAGAGAGCGAAGAGCGGGAGATTACCGAATTTGTGCGGCGGGCCGGGGAAGTGTCCATGAAGCAATTAACCCGGTCTTTCCCGGATGCTGCGGAGACGGTGAAGTTCATGCTGCGCCGAGGTGTTCTGTCGGAAAGTCAGAGCATCAAGGACAAGATGGGCAAGAAAAAGATAAAGGTCGTAGACCTGACTATGGATGTTGATTCGGCTCGTGAGGCGCTTGATGGCTTCCCGGCAAGGTCAGCACGGCAGAAGGAAGTATTTACCTTTCTGATTGAGATGGCTGCGATGTTGCCGTTACCTCTCAAGGAAGTATTAGCGGTCTTACAGGTGACAGCAGGTACAGTGAAGGGACTGGAGGAAAAGGGATATATCGAGATCGGTGAGATTGAGGTGTACCGTGATCCTTACCAGGGACGTGACTTCAAGCCAAGTAAGCCTTTGCCGCTTACGCTGGAGCAGCAAAGTGTGTACTCACGTATTGCGGCCACGGTAGATGAACAGCAGCATGAAGTATTCCTGCTGCATGGTGTAACCGGCAGTGGTAAGACAGAAATCTATCTCCAGTGCATACAGCGTTGTCTGGATCAAGGTCGGCAGGCGGTGGTGCTAGTACCGGAAATTTCCCTGACACCGCAGATGGTGGAGCGGTTCAAGGGCCGTTTTGGCAGCGGTGTGGCTGTGATGCACAGCCGCTTGTCGGCCGGGGAACGGTATGACGAATGGCGCAAGATTCGCGAGGGGAAAGCAACGGTTGCTGTCGGAGCGCGTTCGGCGGTGTTTGCACCGTTTACTAACCTGGGATTGATTATCATGGACGAGGAGCACGAGACTTCCTACAAGCAGGAAGAGAATCCGAAGTACCATGCCCGTGATGTTGCGGTCCGCAGGGCGGAGCAATGCGGGGCTGCGGTTATTCTGGGCTCTGCGACACCGTCGCTGGAGAGCTACCATGCCGCACGATCGCAAAGTGACATTCACTTCTCGCCAGTGCTGCTGGAAATGCCCAGTCGTGCACTTGGTAACCCATTGCCGAAAGTGCAGGTAGTGGACATGCGCGAGGAGCTGAAGGACGGCAACCGTTCGATGTTCAGCCGCAGACTGCATGCAGCGCTGGCCGAACGTCTGGAGCGGGGAGAGCAAACGGTGCTGCTGCTGAACCGCCGGGGCTTTTCCACCTTCGTCATGTGCCGGAGCTGCGGGTATGTAGCTACCTGTCCGGAATGCGATATTTCGCTAACCTTTCACAGCCGCAGCAACAACCTGCGCTGTCATTACTGCGGTCACGCCGAGCCGGCGCCGCAGCTCTGCCCGGAATGCGGCAGCGAGCATATTCGTTTCTTCGGGACCGGCACGCAGCGTGTCGAGGAAGAGCTCGGTAAGCTTTTTCCCGGAATCCGGGTGATCCGGATGGACGTGGATACCACCACGGAAAAGGGGTCGCATGAGAAGCTTCTGGGCCAGTTCCGGGATAAAAAAGCCGATGTGCTGCTGGGAACACAGATGGTGGCCAAAGGTCTTGATTTTCCCGACGTAACTCTTGTTGGTGTCATCACTGCGGATTCGGCGCTGAATCTGCCGGACTTCCGCGCAGCCGAGAAAACGTTCCAGTTGCTCACACAGGTGGCTGGTCGGGCGGGACGCCATCAGCTCCCGGGTGAAGTGGTTGTACAGTCCTATACGCCGGAGCATTATTCCATTATCCATGCCAGCGGGCATGATTATCATGCCTTCGTCCGCGACGAGTTGAAGCATCGCAGAGGCCTGCATTATCCGCCATACTGTCGGCTTATTCTTGTGACGCTGTCGCATGAGCAGCTTCCGCTGCTGTTGCGGCTGGCTGAGAATTATGCGCTGAATATTCAGGGTAAAGCGAAGCAGCTTCGTTGGTACGGAAGTCTGGACAAGCTGTCCGCGGATGCACTCGATCTGCTGGGTCCGGTAGCTTCGCCGCTGCCGCGCCTGAAGGGCAGATACCGGTTCCAGTGTATGATCAAATGGCGCGGGAGTATTGATGCGGTAGGACTGGCGCGCCAGGTAGCGGCTGAGCTGGAAGATTCCGCGCGGGATACAGGGCTTCAAATCAGTATTGATGTAGATCCGCAAATGTTGATGTAAGTCGGGATCGTGTTACAATAGGCAAAAGAATGATTGCAGGGTTATTAATGTGAACTTGAAAATCTAACGCTCTGGGTGGATCATGGGTGGAATCCATTGTGTGCAAGGGTGCGATTTGAGATAACCCCGGGTATCTCGGGTATCTTAGGTATCTTAGGTAAATTAGGTGACTCAGGTATCACAGGAACTCAGGTATCTCGGATAACTTAGGTGACTCAGATGTCTCATGTATCTAAAGCATCTCAGGCGTCTTGGATTCTTAGGTTCTCAGGTATCTTGCGTATCTTGTGGTGCATGTGTGTCTTGTATAACACTTCCATAGCCGTTCATTCTTAAGCTCGGCGAATAGAGTGGGTTTAACTTTGATGAATTTGGGGAGCAACAGCGACCGCAGTTCACACTTCGCGGGGATATCGCCTAAGTCGACGTTCGAGCTTAACAGGGGCTTTGATAACAGGAAAATTTACCGTTAATTCTCTCTTTTCGCCTTATTTCTCATAAATAACGGGAATTTATCCCGTTAAAAACCTCTTTTCACCTTAATTGTCTAGTTATGAGGTGATTAACGGGAGTTTTTCCAGTTATTTTTAGAAAAGAAGAGAATTAAACCAAAATAACAGGAGTTATTCCCGTTATTTTTATTACTCCCATGCCCTATCGAGTGAAGTTGAGCTTTTTGGCGCATTAGTCACCTGAATGAGTGAAATCCTTGTGAGCCAAGGGTTTATTTTGTCCCTTAGGCTATAAAATGGCCTTCCAGCAACAAAGTGGCTGGTAAGATACAAAGTGGCTGGTAGGATATAAGAGCCCGTAGGATACACAGTGGCTCGTAAGATACAAGAAGGCTGTTATTTAGACGTCGGCGTCATTTTCGAAATGACGTTGTGTTCTTAAATGCTTTATATATCTCTTTATTAAATTAATAATACAAACATGTATCAGAACAGGGATGGTGTTGTTAAAATGGCAATACGTTTGATTGTAAAAGAACCGGATGAAGTGCTTCACAAAATAGCAAAAGAAGTAAAGGCTGTAACGCCAAATGTGCAAAAGTTGCTTGATGATATGGCAGACACCATGTATGACGCGGAGGGCGTAGGTCTTGCTGCCCCGCAGGTCGGCATTCTAAAACGGCTTATTGTGGTTGATGCAGACGAAGAGCATGGCCTGATCAAAATGATCAATCCGGAAATTGTTTCCACTGAAGGCGAGCAACTTGGACCAGAAGGGTGCCTCAGTATCCCTGGCCTTAATGGTGATGTCCGCCGTGCGGAGACAGTGACCGTACGTGGTCTTGACCGTGAAGGCAAAGAAATTACAATTACCGGCAGCGGATTGCTTGCCCGAGCCTTTCAACATGAGATTGACCATCTGAACGGCGTGTTGTTCACGGACATTGCCGAGAAGGTATACGAATATACGGCTGAACGCAACGAATCCGAGGAGTGATCTGATGAAGATAGTATTCATGGGAACCCCGGCTTTTGCCGTGCCCAGTCTACAAATGCTGGTGGAAGAGGGCTACGAGGTTGTAGCTGTTCTCACCCAGCCGGATCGGCCGCAGGGCCGAAAAAAAACGCTGACCCCTTCTCCGGTTAAAGAAGCGGCGCTGGCACTGGGTCTTCCGGTGCTTCAGCCGGAACGTTTGCGTCGTCCGGAAGCAGTAGCTGAGCTGGCGGCTTATGCGCCGGATTTGATTGTTACCGCCGCTTATGGGCAGATTCTGCCCAAGTCGGTTCTGGATCTGCCGCAGAACGGATGTGTGAACGTTCACGGTTCGCTTTTGCCAAAGTATCGTGGAGGCGCTCCGATCCAGCGTTCGATTATTAATGGTGAAAAGGTTACAGGTGTGACCCTGATGTATATGGCAGAAGGACTGGATACCGGTGATATGATCTCTCGTGTCGAGGTACCGATCGAAGACGGAGATACCTCTGGTGATCTGTTCGAGAAGCTGAGTCTGGCTGGACGCGACTTGTTGAAGGCTGAAATGCCCCGCCTTGCGGCCGGTCGTGTGGACGCGGTGGCACAAGAGGAGAGTGAGGCTACCTATGCGCCGAACCTGAGCCGCGAGGATGAGCGTATAGACTGGAACGTGTCTTCACGTGACATCTATAACCGTATCCGCGGGCTCGTGCCGTTCTCCGGTGCGTTTACCCTCTGGAACGGGGAGACGTTCAAGGTATGGGCAGCGGGTAATCCTTCGCTGGCTCCTACCGGGAACGGCGGTCAAGCCGCACCAGGCACGGTGCTGGCGGTGGAAGCACAGGGCGTCGAGGTGAAGACCGGCGACGGCAGCCTGCTTTTGACGACCGTGCAGCCGGCAGGCAAAAAGGCCATGAGCGCCGCTGACTTCAGCCGCGGGGCAGCGATGAAGCCTGGCACGGTGCTAGGATGAGCGGCGGTAGTAATAGCGCAGGCCGGAATGGCCAGCGCGGACATTCATCCCGCCAGGACGGAAGCCGTCCGCCGGGCGCAGGGAAAGCCGCCGCCGCAGGGAAAACGGTAGCCGCAGGGAAAGCAGCTACCGCAGGAAGCGCCGCTGCTGGCAAAGCCAGCGGTGCAGGCAGCAGCAAGGGCGGCGGCGGTAAACAGGCCTCGGCCCGCGAAGTGGCCTTGGATGTACTGGTAAGAGTCGAGCAGCAGGGGGCTTACAGCAATCTGCTGCTGAACAGCAGCTTGCAGAAATCTTCACTGAGCCGGGAAGATACGGGACTGGCTACCGAGCTAGTCTACGGAACTATCTCCAGAATGAATACGCTGGATGAAGTGCTTGAAGGGTTCGTCAGCAAGGGAATCGCCAAGCTGCAGCCATGGGTACGTAATTTGCTTCGTCTGAGTCTGTACCAGATTATGTATCTTGATCGCGTTCCATCGCATGCAGCCGTGAACGAAGCTGTGAATATCGCCAAGAAGCGTGGACATCAGGGCATCTCCGGGATGGTCAACGGGGTCCTGCGCAGCGTGCTGCGCGCTGGTGACCTTCCTGTATTGCCGGAGAATCTCGGTCCGGCGAAGCGTATTTCTATTCGGCACTCGCATCCACTGTGGCTAGTAAAGCGCTGGATTGATGAGTATGGTGTGGAGACGGCAGAGGCGATGTGTGCCTCCAATAATGAGCCTCCCGCTGTCAGCGTTCGTGTCAACACGACGATGATCAGCCGTGAACGTCTGCTGGAGAAGATGGCGGCAGAGGGGCTGGAGGTTTCGCCTTCGAAGGTCAGTCCTTACGGGATTGTCATCAAGGGTGGCGGCAATCCGGCGCTAACCTCATGGTACCGGGACGGTTATCTGTCCGTTCAGGATGAAAGCTCTATGCTGGTAGCTGAGGTTGTGGCCCCGGAACCGGGTATGAAGGTGCTGGACTGCTGTGCCGCTCCAGGGGGTAAAACCTCGCATATGGGCGAGCTGATGAAAGACGAAGGCACGATTCATGCCAATGATCTGCATCCGCATAAAGCTGCATTGATTGCGGATCAAGCCCGGCGGCTTGGGCTGGAATGTGTCGTGACGGGAAGTGCCGACGCTTTGGACCTGGAGCAGAAGTTTGAGCCAGGCTCCTTCGACAGAATCCTGCTAGATGCTCCTTGCTCCGGCCTTGGCGTGATTCGCCGCAAGCCGGATTTGAAATGGCGCAAGCAGCCCGAGGATATCGATAGTGTATCTGCGCTTCAGCGGCAGCTGCTCCAGTCGGTCTCCCGGCTGCTTAAACCGGGGGGCGTGCTGGTGTACAGTACCTGCACGACAGAGAAAGCGGAGAACGGGGAAGTCGTGGCCTCCTTCCTGGAGCAAAACCCTGATTTTGCACCGTTAACCTTTGCTTCGGAGGTCTGGAATCGCCTGGAGGGGACGGCTCTGGCTGCAGGGGAGGGAATCCAGCTACTGCCCCATCATTATGGCAGTGACGGGTTCTATATTGCCCGACTGCAGCGAATCTTGTAATATAGTAAAGGCGAAGGTAAAACCTTTACTACCCCGCCCACCGGGCCCGGTGCGGCGGGTTTTCTTTTACCACCTTTGAAATTTGTGTTAAACTAGAAAGAATGAGAAACAATAAGCATATCCTTATGAAAGAACAGGTGCCAATACGAATGAAACCTTTAATATATGATTTTTCTTTGGAAGAGTTGCAACAATGGGCGAAAGACAACGGAGAGCCTGCTTTTCGGGGCGGACAGATTTTTGATTGGTTGTATGTGAAGCGTGTGAATGATTTTGAATCCATGAGTAATTTGTCCAAGGCTTTGCGGACCAAGCTCAGTGAGCATTTCTCTATTAACGTCTTAACTGAAATTACGAAGCTGGAATCGAAAGATGGTACTGTGAAGTTCCTGTTCGGTCTCCATGATGATCATGCGATCGAGACCGTTATTATGAAGCACAACTACGGTAACAGCGTCTGTGTTACTACACAGGTGGGCTGCCGGGTTGGTTGTACCTTCTGCGCCTCTACACTTGGCGGATTGAAGCGTGACTTGACGGCGGGTGAGATCGTAGCACAGGTTGTTCGCTCTCAGCAGATTCTTGACGCCCGGGGAGAACGCGTAAGCAGTATTGTAATTATGGGCACAGGCGAACCTTTCGAGAATTATGACGCAACCATGAGATTCCTGCGTCTGATGATTCATGAGAAGGGCCTGAACATCGGCCAGCGTCACATCACGGTCTCTACAAGTGGTATTGTGCCAAACATCTACAAGTTTGCCGACGAGGATACGCAGATCAATTTGGCGATCTCCATCCATGCACCGAACGATGCGCTCCGCTCCAAGCTGATGCCGGTTAACCGCCGCTTCCCCTTTGACGATGTGATCGAATCCCTGCGTTACTACCAGGCCAAGACAGGACGTCGTATTAGTTTTGAATACGCGCTGATCGGCGGAGTGAATGACCAGCCTGAGCATGCTGCAGAATTGGCGGGCGTGCTGAAGAACATGCTGTGCCACGTCAACCTGATCCCAATCAACCATGTGCCAGAGCGCAAGTATGTGCGTACATCCCGTAAAGATATCTTTGAGTTTCAACGTGTGTTGTCCGACCATGGTGTGAATGTTACCATTCGTCGTGAACAGGGCCATGATATTGCGGCTGCATGTGGACAATTGCGCGCTAAACATATGGATCTGAGGTGAGGATATTTGATCAGGACAGTTCATGTCAGCGACATTGGCCGGGTGCGCTCTGTCAATGAAGATTCAGTCTGGATCGGCGTTACGCGTTACGGCTACACACTTGGCATCATTGCAGACGGAATGGGGGGGCATTTGGCGGGCGACACGGCAAGCAGGCTCGCTTTGGAATCGATAAAGGACACCCTGGATAATCTGGGACCTGATGTTTCCGGTGAAGAACTGAGTGCGACGCTCTCTTCAGCCATTCTGAAAGCCAATGATGTTGTTTTCAAGGAGGCATCCAGTGACGAGAAGTACCATAATATGGGGACTACAGTCGTTGCTGTCTTGCTGAACGGGTCAAACGGTTTTATTGGCCATATTGGAGACAGCAGAGCCTACATGATAAGAGACGGTAACGCGGTCCAACTAACAGAGGATCACACGCTGGTCAATGAGCTGTTCAAGAACGGCCAGATCAGCCTGGAGGAGCTAGATAACCATCCGCGGAAGAATGTGCTGACCAGAGCGCTGGGCACAGATGCGGAGACCTCCGTCGATTTGGCCCCTATCAAGCTGGAGGCAGGGGAAGTTCTGTTACTGTGCAGTGACGGTCTGAGTAATTTCGTCAGCACAGAGCATTTGGCGAAGGTAGCGGGAATCCAAGAAATCTCGCTGGAAGAACGGGCGGATCGCCTGCTGCAGTTGGCCCTGCTTGCCGGTGGCGGCGATAATATAAGCGTCGCTATGTTAGAACATCAAGGAGAGGCCGCAGTGCCCGAAACAAAGGAGTGGGATAGATGATCGGTCACGAGTTGGGAGGCCGTTACCAAGTCATCGAACGAATCGGTGGAGGCGGCATGGCGCTTGTGTACAGGGCCCATGATATTTTATTGAACCGTAACGTCGCCATCAAAGTGCTGCGCAGTCAGTTTGTGCATGATGAGGAATTTATCCGCCGGTTTAGGCGGGAGGCGCAATCTGCCGCATCGCTGTCTCATCCGAATGTGGTCAGCATTTATGATGTCGGGCAGGAAGATGAAATTCATTATATCGTTATGGAGTACGTAGAAGGCAAGAACCTGAATGAAATTATTAAGGAGCGGGCTCCGCTGCAGGTGGACGAGGCCGTTCGCATTGCCTCCCAGATCTGCGATGCGCTTGACCACGCTCATCAGAATCAGATCATACACAGGGACATCAAACCACATAATATCCTTATTGGACGCAACGGGCGTGTCAAGGTTACGGATTTTGGCATCGCACGTGCAGTTACATCTACAACTATCACCCAGACAGGCTCTGTGGTGGGATCGGTGCATTATTTCTCACCAGAGCATGCCAAGGGAGTAGCTACAGGGGAAAAGTCGGATCTGTACTCTCTGGGGATTGTACTCTATCAAATGCTGACAGGCAGTCTGCCGTTTTTGGGAGAAAGCCCGATCAGCGTAGCTCTAAAGCATCTTCAGGAGGAATTCGAGGAGCCGAAACTTCTCAACCCGCTGATTCCGCAAAGTGTGGAGAACGTGATCTTGCGGTCCATGCGTAAGAACCCCGAGGAGCGCTACCAGTCAGCCAAACAAATGCTGCAGGATCTGGAGAGCTGTCTGTTGCCTGAACGGCGCAGCGAGCCAAAGGCCGAGTTTCAGGATGATGATGATGAGGATAAGACGCGGATTATTCCTGCCATCAAGCCAATTCAGAGATCACAGGGGAACCGGGGTGGCAACACAGAGAGAATGCGTCATTCCGACGAGCCGGAGGTTCCGGTATCTAGCGGCAAGAAAAAGTGGGGCCGCCCGGCACTCTGGATCGGATTAACACTTCTGATTCTACTCGCGATGGCGAGTGTAGTATGGTATGTGAATGCGAAGCTGGTTATCCCTGAGGTGGCAGTACCAAACGTCATAAACCTGTCACTGAATGATGCCAAGGCGAAGCTGTCCGAATTGGGAATCGAGGTTGAAGAGCCAGTCACCGAGATTTATAACCCTAACTACGGGGAAGGCATTGTCTACAAGCAGAGCAAACAGGAGAATACGAAGGTCAAGAAGAATACTTCGATTCAACTCACGGTCAGTACGGCCAAGCCGTTGACTAAAATGCCGGATCTCTCTAACCAGACATTTGATGAGGCTGTCAAAGCGTTACTTGATCTGGGTGTGGCACAGAATCGCATTTCCCAGGATACGCGTACGAGCTCTGATGTGGCAGCCGGCAAGGTTATTACCCAAGATCCGTTGCCTGCAAGTGACTTTGACCCGGAGGCGGTGCAGGTTACACTGATTCTCAGTAAAGGTGAGGAAAGCGTCACGATGCCAGATCTCATCAACTTGACGGAGAAGGAAGCCAGAGCGAAGCTTGAAGCAGTGAAGCTTGTTCTGGAGGAAGTCAAGGAAGAGGCGAGCTTCTCTGTTGACAAAGGTAAGGTCGTTAAGCAGTGGCCTTATGATAAGGGGGTTCCAACACCTCCAGGTACGAAGATTACTATTACCTTGAGTTCAGGATATCCGCCGGAAGCCTTGAATTATACGTATAATCTTCCGGTTGCGCCGACCCAGGAGGGTAAGAAGACCAAGATCCGTATTGAGTATGCGGATGCCCGCAACAACGGTGAGAAGCAGGAGTGGGGTACCCGGACGATTACCAAGAATCAAGTACTCTCCATTAACATGTTACTCGCTCCTAACAAAGATGGTGTGGTCTTGATTTATCGCGATGGTGAACTCTATGATACGTATCCAGTGTCCTATGTGGATGCCAAGAACGGAACGGTTCCTGTTCCGACGCTCCCAGAGCCATCCCGCACGCCGGACCCGACCCAGGCGCCTACGGAACCACCGCCATCGGAGCAGCCGACAAGCGATCCGGCTATGGCTCCTGATCAGGGAGGTAACAGTACCGGTAATGGCACCGGAAACAATGGTGGCGATAACGGTGCGAATGGAACCGGGAATGCCGATCAGACGGGCTTCGTACCCGGTAATGGGCAACAGGGAGACAGTGCAAAGCATGTTGCCAGCAGCAACGGCAAGAACAAAGATAAGTCTTTGAAACATAAAGATAATAAAGACCATTAGCAGCTGATCAAAGGTCAGTAGCCAATGGCAGAGCGAGATGACCCGGGGATAACTACTTGGGTCATCTTCGTAAATTAAGGAGAGGAAGGCCCACTATGTATGCCTGAAGGTGTAATTGTTAAGGCTTTAAGCGGTTATTATTATGTGAAGCCGCTTTGTGACGGACTTATCGTCTCTGAAGAGACATCGGTACAGTGTAGAGCTAGAGGAATCTTCAAGAAAAAAGGGGTATCTCCTCTGGTAGGCGATCGTGTGATTTATGGTTTGACGGAGAACGGAGAGGGCATGGTAGATCAAATTCTCCCCCGGGATTCAGAGCTGATTCGGCCGCCAGTGGCCAATGTTAAGCTTGCCGTGCTATTATTCTCTTTGCGTGAGCCGGATATGAACCTCAACTTGCTCGACAAATTCCTGGTGCATATAGAGCATTCTGGATTGGAAACGCTAATTGTGCTGACTAAGCAGGATCTGGCGGCAGGTGACGATGAAGCGACAGCCACGGTGAAGGCCCTGTATGAAGAAATCGGTTATGAAGTACTGGTAACGAGTTCGCTAACAGGTGCGGGCAGCGAAGAGGTTCACAGACGGCTCGCAGGAGGAATCAGCGTGTTCGCCGGACAATCGGGAGTGGGTAAGTCTACCCTGCTCAACCGGATCGTTCCCGGCCTCCTTCTGGAGACAGGAGAGATCAGCCTGCGGCTGGGCCGTGGCCGTCACACCACCCGCCATGTCGAGCTAATGGACATTGGGGACGGAGGCTTTGTAGCCGATACCCCTGGCTTTAGTCAGCTCGATTTCCTGGAGCTTGGTGTAGAGGAGTTGTCCACCTGTTTCCGAGAGTTCGCTCCATATGCGGAAGCTTGCAAGTTCCGCGGCTGCAGTCATCTTCATGAGCCGGGCTGCAAGGTCGTTGAAGCACTGGAACAAGGGGAGATTGCCCCGAGCCGCTATGAGCATTACAAGCTGTTTTTTAATGAAATGAAAGATAAAAAGCGGAGGTACTGATCATGATTATTTTAGCCCCATCGTTGTTATCCGCGGATTTTGCCGCACTTGGAGCAGAAGTGAAGGAAGTACAGGACAGCGGCGCTGACTGGCTTCACGTAGACGTGATGGACGGACGTTTTGTCCCGAATATCACCTTGGGACCGCCAATTGTCGATGCCGTTTCCAAGCACACTTCATTGCCGCTGGATGTACATCTTATGATTGAGAATCCTGAACGTTATATCGGAGACTTTGCCAAAGCCGGAGCCGCTGTTATTACAGTACATGCTGAGGCTTGCGTGCATCTTCACCGTGTGATTCACCAGATCAAGGAGCTGGGTCTCAAAGCAGGGGTAGCCATTAACCCGGGCACACCGGCATCTGCCGTGCGTGAAGTGCTGGAGGATGTGGATCTGGTGCTTGTAATGACTGTGAATCCAGGCTTTGGTGGACAGGCCTTTATACCGAGTACACTACGCAAAATCCGTCAAATTCGCGAATGGGCCAATGAGGTCCATCCAGATCTGCTGATTGAAGTGGATGGAGGCATTGCTGAAGCTACGGCACCACTGGTTGTGGAAGCTGGCGCTAATGTACTGGTCGCAGGCAATGCGGTCTTCGGTAGAAGTGACCGTGCAGCGGCTATCGAGTCGATTCGAAGCGCGGCAACACAGGCCAAGCTATAGAATACACTGTGCAGACTGCTGGTATAGGCCAAGTCTGCAGCGCATAAATATGGTTACATGAGCAGAAATCTCATGTAGCCTTTTTTTTCGTCGTCTCCGGCGTGAACCTGAGGCAAGCCAAAGGAAGGGTCCAAGGTTACGGAGAAATTCTGGCGATTGGGAGAGGTCTGCAGGATGTAACCGTCAGCGAAAGAGAATATAAAGTCTCCTACCGTACGGCACGAATTGATGGGAGGGTAAACCATGAAATTTTACACGTTCAAGCTGCCAAAGTTTTTAGGAGGTTTCGTTAAAGCGATTTTGAATACTTTTCAGAAGAGTTGAGGCTGTAAAAGAAAAAAAGACATGAAAAAAAGCACCTTACATATGTAAAGGGTGCTTTTTGCTTGATATGAGATATCGCTCGATCTAAAATGCTAAAGACTAGACGCGCTCAACTTTACCGGACTTCAAAGCACGGGTGCTGACATAGACGCGTTTCGGCTTGCCGTTCACGAGGATACGGACCTTTTGAACGTTAACTCCCCAAGTGCGACGGTTGTGGTTGTTCGCGTGAGACACGTGGTTACCACTTCCCGGCTTCTTGCCTGTTACGATACATTTACGGGACACAGATTACACCTCCTTGTTACTTACACCTGCATAAAACAATACTTAAATATAATATCACAGTAAAAAATGCTTCGTCAACCGCTCAAAAACATTTATTTCTTTAGTCTCTTATAGTACAATATAAATTAGTGTATTATGTCCAGTTAATCCTAGTGTTGATTAGGCATGAAGTTAGGAAGGGGAATTCTCATTGAGTAAGCGTTCTATCAACGGAACAGATTTTACCGCAATGGTACTTACCGGTGCGGAGAAGCTGCAGCAGCATGCAGAGCACGTCAATTCGTTGAATGTTTTTCCGGTTCCGGATGGAGATACGGGAACAAACATGAATTTGACGATGACCGCAGGCGCGAATGAATTGAAAAGGAATAATACGGCCTCTGTTGGCCAATGTGCAGGTGTACTCTCTAAGGGCTTGTTAATGGGCGCCAGAGGGAACTCAGGCGTTATTCTCTCCCAGTTGTTCAGGGGGTTCAGTCGCTATGCGGCGCAGCTTGATGAGCTGAACACACAACAGTTTGCAGCAGCGCTGCAGAACGGAGTGGATACAGCATATAAGGCAGTTGTAAAACCTGTAGAGGGAACAATACTTACGGTTGCCAAGGAAGCTGCGCGGCATGCGGTTTATTTTGCACGGCGCACCAATGATGTGACAGAGCTGATGACGGAGGTATTGTCCAAAGCCAAGGAAGCGCTGGCGAATACGCCTGAACTTCTGCCTGTGCTTAAGCAAGTAGGAGTAGTCGACTCCGGTGGACAGGGGCTTGTCTATATCTACGAAGGTTTTCATCAGCACCTGACCAGTGGAATCACAGGTATAGCTGCTCAAGGACAGGCTACCATTCCTGCACCGATTGCAGTGACACCAGGTCCGATCAAACCAGAGCTTAATTTGGCCTCGGTACAGACATCTGCACAATCGCAGCTTTCCACGGAAGATATTGAATTCTTATATGATATGGAATTTTTTATTAACCGTCAGTTGGGCGGTTCTGCGAGAGCAATTTTTGATGAGGATGTATTTCGGAAAGCGCTATCAGTGAACGGGGACTCTATCATCGTTATTTCGGATGACGAAACAATCAAAGTACATGTTCACTCCAAGGCTCCTGGTGAGGTGTTGAACCTAGCTTTGCTCTATGGGGAGATCACTCAGATTCATATTCTTAACATGCGTGAGCAACACCGGGATTTGCTGACAGCGGGTATGGACATTGCTCCGATGCCGGATGTGTTCGCCGATATTCCGAAGGAAGAGGTTAGCATACAGGCTCCGGCCGTGCCACCTGCTGATGATCTGGCTCCATATGGATTTATCGCGGTCTCTTCGGGTGCGGGAATTGCTGATATTTTCAAAAGTCTTGGCGTCGATGTTGTGCTGGCAGGCGGACAGACGATGAATCCAAGCACCGAAGATTTCGTAAATGCCATTTCTTCGATTTCTGCGAAGCATGTATATATATTGCCTAACAATTCTAATATTGTACTGGCTGCACAGCAGGCCAAAGAACTGCTTGCTGATGAGCGGGAGATCACTGTGATTCCGAGCAAGAGCATTCCGCAGGGGATTTCCGCAGCATTTGCGTTCCAAGAGGATGATGCAGTGGATAGCAACACAAGCAATATGCTTGAAGCTATCGCACAAGTGAAGTCCGGTCAGGTTACACATGCGGTTCGAGATACACTCTATGATGAGCTGGAGATCAAATCCGGTCAGTTTATAGGAATATCTAATTCCAAAATTGTAGCCGCAGCGGATGATTTGCTGGCGACGAGTCAGGCGCTCCTGACCAACATGCTGGAGAACGGTGACGAGATTGTAACGATCCTGAGCGGTGAAGATGCGCAGGAGGAAGTCACTGAAGCGCTGAGCGAGTGGATTAGCTCGGTGTATCCTAATGTAGAAGTTGAAATTCATGAAGGCGGACAGCCGATATACTATTACCTGTTCTCCGTGGAGCCGTAGGCTGAAACGATCCTGATAGGTAAAGGGTAAAGTGAAGTAGGATGTTCTGATTTGTTGCTTTGAGGGTTGACCAACTATAGTTTGGGGAGGAAATTCATGAACCGTACCATAATCGTCACTGACAGCACATCCGATATTCCACCGGCCCTGGCCGAGAAGTATGACATTGAGGTTGTGCCGCTGACATTAATGTTCGGTGATCAATCCTACCGGGACAATGTGGATATGACACCGGAGCAGTTTTATGAACGTCTTCCTAACTCGCAGAAGCTGCCGACTACTTCGCAGCCGTCGCCGGTTGAATATGTGAATGTTTACCGCAGCATTTTGGACCAGTACCCGGGTAGCCCTATCCTGTCTTTTCATATTTCATCCGGTCTCAGCGGTACCTTTCAATCGGCTATGCTGGCCAAATCCATGCTGGAGGAGGACGGGGAAGAGATTACAGTCGTGGATTCCCTGTCTGCCTCCTATGGTTTTGGAGTAATGGTAGTACATGCTGCTAGACTGGCGGCGGAGGGGAAAGAGCCGCAGGAGATCCTTGAGGCAGTAGAGACACTGCGTCAGTCCCGTAAGCTGTATTTCCTTGTAGATACGCTGGAGTACCTGCAAAAAGGAGGCAGAATCGGCAAAGCGTCCGCCTTTCTTGGCACGCTACTTAACATTAAACCGATCCTGTCCATTGATGCTGAAGGCATTATCTATGCAGTGGAGAAAGTACGGGGCCGCAAGAAGGCTGTTGCCCGCATGATTGAGCTGTTCAAGAACGATCTGCCGGGTGTAGACAAAATCAATGTGGCCGTGGGACATACCGCAGAACCGGCTTCTGGTGAAGAGTTCCTGAGTGAACTCGACAAGCATTTTACGCTTGAGGAGAAAGTGCTGACCAACATTGGCCCTGTGGTAGGCAGCCATGTTGGAAACGGAACGTTGGCTGTATTTATTTGGCCCGCATAATGAGGGATGAACATGACACTTTCTTTGAATGAAATTGAAGTGAAAAAAGTAACTGGCGTGAGTGCTCAAAAGCAAGGCGAGCTTCACGCCTTTGGCATCTTTACAGTGAAGGATCTGCTGGAGTATTATCCATTCCGTTACGAAGATTACCGGCCACGCTCACTTAGCGAGGTTAAGCATGGGGACAAGGTTACGGTGGAAGCCAAGGTGATTGGTATTCCGGTACTTCAGCGCTTTGGCGGTAAGTCCAGGCTTAGCTGCAAAATGGTCTCGGAACCGTTTATGTTCACCGCTACCTGGTTCAATCAGCATTATATCCGTGAGCAGCTTACCGCAGGACGTGGTATCGTGCTATCTGGCAAATGGGACCAGAAGCGCAGCCAGATTACTGTGACGGACTATGAATTTCCGGACCGCGGCGAAGGCAAGACGGGAACTTTGCAGCCGGTCTATTCTGTTGGCGGTAAAATTACACAATCCTGGATACGGAAGTCGATAAGTCAGGGGCTGCAGCAATTTGGAGAGCTAATCCCGGAGATTTTACCGCGGGTGATTTTACAAAAATATGACTTTATGCCACGTAAACGGGCAATTGCGACCATCCATCAGCCGGAAGACAGCCGGGAAGGGCAGCAGGGCCGCCGCCGCATGGTCTATGAGGAGCTTTTTCTGTTCCAGTTGAAGGTCCAAGCCTTCCGTGTGCTAAATCGCGGGAGAATGGACGGAGTAGTGCATACGGTGGACAATGCAACAGTTCGGCAATTTGTCCGCAGCCTGCCTTTTGAGCTTACTGACGCTCAGAAGCAGGTCGAGCTGGAGATTTTGCATGATATGCGGTCTGCTTATTGTATGAACCGTCTTCTTCAAGGAGATGTAGGTTCTGGTAAAACGGTGCTTGCAGCTATTTCGCTGTATGCCACGGTAAAGTCCGGTTTTCAGGGTGCGCTAATGGTACCTACTGAGATTCTCGCGGAGCAGCATATGCGTTCTCTTACGAGAATGTTCGAGCCGTTCGGCCTTACTGTAGCGTTGCTGACAGGAAGTGTGAACGGACGCAAGCGCAAAGATCTGCTGGCTTCCCTGCAAATGGGAATGATTGATGTGGTGGTAGGAACCCATGCACTGATCCAGGAGGATGTTTTCTTCAAAAATCTCGGGATGGTAGTCACAGATGAGCAGCATCGCTTCGGGGTGAACCAGCGCAGTGTATTGCGCCGAAAAGGCTATAACCCGGATGTGCTAACAATGACGGCTACTCCTATACCGCGTACACTGGCCATTACTGTATTTGGCGACATGGATGTGTCCACGCTATCTGAGCGGCCGAAGGGGCGTGTACCTATTACGACTTACTGGGTTAAGCATGATCTGATGGAACGGGTCTTGAATTTGATTCGCCGTGAAATCGACCAGGGCCGTCAGGCGTATTTGATCTGTCCGTTGATTGAGGAGTCGGAAAAGCTGGATGTGCAGAATGCGATCGATCTTCATATCCAGATGTCCCAAGCCTTCCCGGACTATAAGGTCGGGCTGCTGCACGGACGGATGACACCAGGGGAAAAAGATGAAGTGATGCGTGCGTTCTACAGCAATGAGCTGCAGTTGCTCGTGTCCACCACTGTCGTGGAGGTCGGCGTCGATGTGCCGAATGCAACCTTGATGGTAATTATGGATGCGGATCGCTTCGGTCTTTCCCAGCTTCATCAGCTGCGGGGCCGTGTGGGCCGGGGGCAGCACGCTTCGTACTGCGTGTTGGTGGCTGATCCGAAGTCGGAGATTGGCCGTGAGCGGATGACGGCTATGACGGATACCGATGACGGCTTCGAGGTGTCGCGTCGGGATCTTGAACTGCGCGGGCCGGGGGATTTCTTCGGGACTAAGCAAAGTGGACTGCCGGAATTCCGCTTGGCAGATATGACGGCTGATTTTGAAGTGCTGGAGCAAGCCCGTGACGATGCCGCCGGATTGCTGCGGGATGCTTCCTTCTGGACTTCTCCTGACTATGCGCCGTTGCGGAATTATTTGCAGAGTGAGCAAATTTTTCAGGGGGATTTAATTGACTAAATAGGCACATGGGGCAAGGCTCCCTCATATACTTTGAAAGATTGGATATGACGGGAGGTGCTGCACTTGGGTTACCAACAATATGGAATCAGTCCCCAACTCGTTGATCGCATCAAGGTCAAGATGAAGAATAAGGCGGTCAAGGAACGCATCAAAACTATGATTGAAGGAGTTTCAAAGAAAGAGCTGCAGGAAACGGCAACTGTCCGCAAGCTGGTACGGAATTCATCTGCTGTGCTCAATGAGAAACTGACCTCTGCGCAGGAAGAACAGATTGTGAGATTTGTGATTGCGCAGAAAATAGACCCGAACAATACGTTTCACCTGATCCGGCTTTGGGGAATGTTCCGTTAAGGAACCCCAAGTCTGGTCAGCCTTCTTCACAGCAAAAAAAGCGTCCCCTGTCGTCTGACGGGGAACGCTTTTTTTGATTTGCTAAATCTGAAATCCAATCAGACTGCTAAAGCACAAGAGCTATTCTTTCTTGTCATTTAAAAATAATCTGCGTCTCCGGGCGCTTTCGGAGGATTTGAAAACAATCCGTGAATCCGGATCGGCCTTACGGATCCATTCGGTTAACACTTTCTCCTCTGACCTGTCTGTGAGGCAGAACAAAGTGCCTGGCTGGCCGTTATGCCCACCTTCGCCAATAAGTGCCGCCTCACGATCCAGCTGCTCCTTTAAGACCCGCTGGATGTCATCACAGCGGCTGCTGGTAATCCAGGCGGATCTGGAGGGCGAGAGTCCGCGAAGAGTGAGGCGCACGCCTTCAAAGGCCAGCAGGTAGGCGATGATGGAATACATCGCTTGATCCCAGCCGAAAAGTGCCCCTGCTGCAAACAGGATGGCGCAATTCAGCAGCATGATTACAATTTCATAAGATCGGGGCGGCCCGCCGCTCAGCAGTGAGTAACCCTGATCGCTGGCGCTGGCCTCCTGATTCATTCCGCCGAAGCGAACGGAGATGCCGACTCCAAGGCCAAGACAGATACCTCCGGCGATGGCCGCGGGCAGCGGGTCGCCGATGATGGCCGGGAACTGGTGTAATGCCAGGGAACCTATCGTAAGGCAGGCCAGCCCCAGTACTGTATAGAGAGCAAACCGCAAATTGAGTTGTTTGCGGGACATAAAGATAAAGGGCAAATTAAACAAGAACAAAAACAGTCCAAGCCGCATTTCTGTAGTATGAGCAAATAGGGCAGACAGCCCAGTGATACCTCCAACGACCAGGCCGTGGGGCATCAGAAACAATTCGAGGCCAACTGCGGCCAGAAGCGCGCCTGTGATGACAGCGAGAATGCGAAAGCCTTTGCTGCCTGGGCGTCTCCGAATGCCAGCGAAGCCGGTCTTCATAAGCATTCCTCCCTTCAGCAGGGAACATTTTATTTTAAATAGTGCATCATTTAAGTCTAATAAGATGCTACGAATTTTGAAGTGAATTTTAAAGGGTCCAGCCATTGTCGCAGCAACCATTTATAGATTAGCGGACAGAAAAGTATACAGAGCACAGGCAGTATAACAAATTCAGGGGCCGGGACGGTGTTCCCTGATGGCTTTGTTTTTAACACAGGTGTGACCATGTCGTTATGGGGCTTCAGGCGTGCATGAGGCATGCTTCTGCGTTCATAACGTTCGGACTCGTAATTCTCTGCTTCCGGTTCGCTGCTGTTAAAAGTCTCGAAAGACCAAGCTGGCGGAAGGGTCAGAGAAAGCACAACACTGAGTGTAATATTCAACAGCCAAACTAACGCAAAACGGCTTGCTGATCGTACCAAGGGAACACCTCCTTTCCTGCATTTATTACTAAAAGCATAACATACGTTCTGAGGTTGCTCCAAACCCGTTTGCAAAAAAACAGGCCTATCGAACGATGAACAAGCGAAACCGGGCCCCACAAACCGCGTAAGCTGTAGTAAAGAACGCTTTAATGATAATTTTATGAACAGGAGGGATGGATTTGAACGGATGGGACGATTTTGGCGCTTTTCGCAAGCAAAGTTTCTTTGAAGGGTTTCTGGGAGATGTCCCTACATTCTTCAAGATTTTTTTCGTGTTCTTTTTGCTTGTTTTTATTTTTATAATTTATAAAATGGTACAGAACTGGTTAGCATATAAAGCCAGCCCGTTGACCACAGGGTATTATCAAGCCGTCGCTAAACGCAGCGAGGTATGGGGAGGTTCAGGGGACCACAGCGCCAGCACTAGTTACTATGTGACCTTCGAGGATGAGGGTGGTAACCGTGTAGAGCTGCAGGTTCCGAATTCGGCATACGGATATATTATTGAAGGCGATACCGGAGAGCTAACCTACCAGGGTATAAGATTCAAGCATTTCCAACGGCAAGGAAGCAGATCGGGTTCACGGCTATAAAGCGGGACCGATACGTTCGGGGGAAATTGAAAACGATGGATGGCGAAGCCGCATTTGGAATTATCGTGATTGTAAAGAATGGAAGCTGTTCATCTTATTAAGTGGAAAAGGGAAGACCAGAGGGGGATCCCCCAGGTCTTCCCTTTTTGTGATCTGAGGAGAATGGCTACAGCACCCGCTGCATATGCAGAAGTACATTGCTCCAATAGCCTGTATCCAGTTCGCTGATCTGGACACCGGGATCGCCCCAGGTGTGTATGAACTTTCCGTCACCGATGTAAATGCCGACATGGCCCGGAATGGCATTATTTTCGAACCGTCCGGGAACGGTGAAGAAGACCAGATCGCCACTCTTCAGCTCGTTCCGATTTACACGCGACCCCAGATTATCCTGATCCTTGGCCAGACGGGGCAGATTTAACCCGAACTTCTTGAAGACATACTGAGTAAAGGAAGAGCAATCGAACTTTTTGCTTTCTTCATATGGGGCAGCACCGAATTCATAAGGGACACCGAGAAAGGATTTAGCATATGACACAAGCTCATCGCTCTGAGAAGGAGAGAGACTTTGAATTTTTAATGGCCTGGCGAGCTGGCTCTGGCCTTCTTCAATCGCGGTATCTTTTACCGTTGGGGTTGCGATATTAATCTCCCCGGTGTACTGGTTCCAGGCCACCTTCGTCTGGAGTAGCTTGGAAAGCGCCTTGGGCGTAATATAGATCTGGCCATTGCGGATCTGAGGGGCATCGCTCAAGGAAACTTTTTCACCCAATGACAAGACTTCGGTTGAACCAGGACGAAGCTTGTACATCACATCAGTGTAACCTATGCTGGTATATCCGTCCGGCTTCTTCTCGTCCTTCATCTGGTAGCCGATGGAGGCAATAGCAGGGGAGAGAGGAATCCAGAACTTGCCGTTGGCGTCGGTGACCTTGGCTTTCTCATAATAGCTGGTAGCAGGCGACCCATCGGGAGTCAGTGATCTTACTTTTGCGGTTTCCTGGGGCTTATAATAGCTGCAGGCTGTACAAGCCAGGACAGTGCACAATAAAAGGGCTGCAGCCCTGTTTTTTTTGGAATATTTCATCATCTCACACGCTCCATATCTTAAGCTTTAGTGTTAAGTTTGCACAGGAAGCTCTTTTTTATGTGAGCTCAATTCAGTTAATCCATTCCATCCTGCTGAATGAGTGTCAGCTATTCTCCATATTGAGTGCAATTTTATTAAGATATTGTTAAAAATGAGCGTGTTATATGTGATTGACGGATATACAACCTCCATATAATATAAGTTTAATAGATTCGCATGTATCATTGTGAGATTCGTGTAAGCTTTCGCTTTAATGCATTCATCTATAAAAGCGATAATGCTTTACCACTACTTCTGATGCACGCGCTGATACTGTACAAGAAAAGGGGTTATCTAATGAAGAAAAAGAATATTTTGCTAAGCTTGAGCATGTGTATTTTGCTGCTTGTGGCAGCGGGCTGCGGTTCCAACAGCAACAATGCGGCTGTTAATTCGGGAGCTGGAAATTCGACGGGAAGTACTGCAGCTACGGAAAATACGGGTAGCGGGGATGCCAAATCCTACAAGATTGCCATCTCGCAGTATGTTGAGCATCCATCACTTGATGCTACTCGTGAAGGTATTCTGGCTGCACTCAAGGATGCAGGAATTGTTGAGGGCGAGAATCTGAAGGTGGATTTTGAAAATGCCCAGGCAGATCAGGCGAATAACCTGTCCATCGCCCAAAAGATCGCAGGGGATAAAAATGATCTTGTACTGGCGATTGCAACACCTTCTGCACAGGCGGTAGTGCAGTCCATCAAGAATGACACACCGATTCTGTTCGCGGCAGTAACGGACCCGCTTGATGCGAAAATTGTCAAGGATCTCGATCATCCGGGCGGAAATGTCTCCGGGGCATCCGATACAAATCCGGCAGCAATCACTGAGCTAATGGATTTCATTGCGGCACAATTTCCGAATGTGAAGAAGCTGGGTCTCGTTATTAATGAGGGAGAGCCTAACGCAGTAACGATGGCGGGAATAGCCAAGAAAGCGCTCGACAAGCACGGCATTGAACTGGTTAAAGCAGCAATTACAAATACTTCCGAAGTGAAGCAGGCTGCTGAATCGCTCGTTGGCCGTGTTGATGCATTGTATGTCACACTGGACAACACTGTGGTAGCGGGGATCGAGCCGATCATTCAAACGGCAAATGCCAATAAGCTTCCTTTCTTCTCCAGTGATCGTGATACGGTTGAGAAGGGCGCTTTTGCCACAGTAGGTTTCAAATACTTTGACCATGGTTACCAGGTTGGACAGATGGCTGCTGAAGTGCTGAAGGATGGCAAAAAACCGGGAGACATGAAGGTCAGCATGCAGGAGAAGCTTGATGTTATTTTGAACCTGAAAGCGGCAGCAGCACAGGGCATTGAGGTTACCGACGCGATGAAGAGCGCAGTCAAAGACCCGGCTAACAGCATTATTCAATAAGACATGACACACGGGGCGATTCTGAAGAACGCCCTTGCCGCTTAGGGAGGAAGTCAGCGATGATGAATTCGATGCTTGGTGCTACGGAACTGGGCTTACTTTATGCTTTTATGGCTTTAGGGGTATACATTACTTTTCGCATTCTTGATTTTCCGGATCTTACGGTGGACGGAAGCTATACTACCGGTGGCGCAATAGCCGCTGTTATGATCTCGCACGGGTACTCGCCTTGGTTGGCAACGCTGGCAGCTTTGGCCGGAGGGATGGCGGCAGGCATATGTACGGGACTGCTGCACACTAAGGGCAAGATTAACGGTCTCCTATCAGGTATCCTGATGATGATTGCCCTATATTCAATTAACCTGCGCATTATGGGCAAACCCAACGTCTCGTTAATGGGTGCGGATCTGATATTTGGCTCCGTGAATCCGTTACTGGTTATGCCGTTCGTGGTTCTTGTCGTAAAGCTGCTAATGGACCTGTTCCTGCGTACTGATCTCGGCCTCGCTTTGCGGGCTACCGGAGATAACGCGCGAATGATCCGCAGCTTTGGGGTGAATACAGACAATACTACGATTCTGGGGATTAGCTTATCAAACGGTCTAGTGGCACTTTCAGGTGCCCTGATCGCTCAATACTCGACCTTTGCTGACTCCTCTATGGGAATTGGGATGATCGTTATCGGCCTGGCCTCCGTAATTATTGGCGAAGCGATCTTCGGCTCCGGGAGTGTATTCCGGGCAACACTGGCGGTCATTCTGGGGTCCATCGTCTACCGGATCGTGGTCGCACTGGCCTTGCGAGTGCCGTGGCTGAATGCCTCGGATCTTAAGCTGATTACTGCCGTTATCGTCATCGTTGCGCTGGTATTCCCTTCGATTCAGCGTTACTTAAAGCAGAAGAATGTTGGACGCAAGCGGACAGAAGAATTGGCTGAGCAAGCGCTCCGCAGCAAGAAAGGGGGCGCACTCGATGCTTAAACTGGACAATGTATCGAAGCTGTTCAACCCCGGAACATCTGACGAGAAGATTGCTTTGCTTGGTATTGATTTGGAGCTTCATCCTGGTGATTTTGTTACGATCATCGGGAGTAATGGTGCCGGTAAGTCCACGCTGATGAATATTATTTCCGGGGTAATGAAGCCTGATCTTGGCGAAGTGCTGATTGAGGGCAGTTCAATCAGTGGTCTGCCTGAGTTTCAGCGCAGCCGCTGGGTGGGTCGGGTCTTCCAGGACCCGATGGCAGGTACAGCTCCGCATATGACGATTGAAGAGAATCTGGCGATGGCCTATAAACGAGGCAAGAACAGAGGCCTGAGCTTTGGGGTTAATGCGGCGAGACGGACAATGTTCCGCGAGCAGCTAGAGCGTCTGGGCATTGGCCTGGAGAATCGTCTACGGGCCAAGGTAGGGCTGCTGTCGGGCGGGGAGCGGCAGGCGCTCAGCCTGCTGATGGCGACCTTCACGCAGCCGCAGATTCTGCTGCTGGACGAGCATACGGCAGCGCTTGATCCTTCCCGTGCGGAGCTGATCACGAAGCTGACGGAGTCCATTGTCCGCGAAATGAAGCTGACCACCTTGATGGTCACCCATAACATGGAGCAGGCGATCCGCCTGGGGAACCGGCTGATTATGATGGATAAAGGATCGATTATTCTCGATATTGATGCCAGCCGGAAGCAGGATTTGACTGTGGAACGCCTGCTGGGAGAATTCGAGGCTATTAGCGGGCACAAGCTGGCAGATGACCGGATCGTGCTTGGTTAATGGTAAAGCCCGTATATCATAAGTAATTAACAGCAGGCAAAGAGGCAGGGATATAAGGTCCGTTGAGGACTTTATATTCAGGCCTTTTTGTTGTACAGAAGATACGCTGCCGATTCATGCACTCGTATGCGAGGTAAAGGTTAGGGAAAGAACTGATCTTGAAGCATGCAATATGATAAGGAGGATGGACATCCATGGCAGAGAACCAGTTGAAAGGTAAAGTAGCGATAGTGACAGGTGGAGGATCGGGTATAGGCCGAGCGGCAGTGCTTGAATTCGCCAGACAAGGAGCAAAGGTGGCTTTATTGGACCGGACAGTGGATAAGGCGGAAAAGGTGAAACGACAGGTGGAGCAGGAGGGTGGCCAGGTTCTGGTCATCGGATGCGACATTGCCGATCCCGGGCAGGTGGAATCAGCAGTTAGACAAGCGGCTGAGGCTTGGGGACAACTGGATATTGTCTTCGCCAACGCTGGTATCAATGGCGCTCTGGCCCCGATTGAGACGATGGATATCGAGAGCTGGGATCAGACCATTCAAATTAACCTTCGCGGAACGTTCGCTACCGTGAAATATTCAATTCCTTATTTGAAAGAAAAGGGTGGCAGCATCGTCATTACCAGTTCGATCAACGGAAACAGGGTCTTCTCCAATATTGGATTTTCCGCGTATAGCACGACGAAAGCTGGTCAGGTGGCCTTTATGAAGATGGCAGCGCTGGAGCTGGCCCAATTCAAGATTCGCGTTAACGCAATCTGCCCTGGAGCTATCAAAACCAACATTGATAAGAATACCTTTCCTTCAGATGATTTAAGTGAGGTACAAATTCCTGTGGAGTTCCCCGAAGGGGATCAGCCGCTGGAAGAGGGTCCAGGAAGTTCAGAGCAAGTCGCCAAGCTTGCACTGTTTCTGGCCTCTGACAACTCAGATCATATCACGGGTACAGAAATCTATTGTGACGGGGCAGAGTCACTGCTGCATGGCTAGTTCCGACTAATTTGAGCCGACCTTGCATATGATGAACCGAATGTCCTTTCCTACCTAAAACGGGTTTCCGCCCCGCGCAGATTTACGGTGTATCCGGCCGTGCCTGTCAGGGGTTGAAATTCCGTTTTTGCTTATAGAAAGGGGCAGGGGTTTCAGTTATAATGGATTATCTGTGAGGAGAGGAGAATACAGGATGGAATTACATTTTGAATCGATTATCAAACTTTGTGTGGCCATGCTGTTCGGGCTGTTCATCGGTATCGACAGGCAGATTAAGCAGAAACCGCTGGGGATTCGGACCAGTATGGTCATCAGTATTGCGAGCTGTCTGGTTACGCTCGTATCCATTCATGCGTTCGACAAGTTTGCTGGACCGGATCATCCCAACATGGACCCGATGCGACTAGCTGCGCAAATTGTGAGCGGGATCGGTTTTCTGGGTGCAGGTGTGATTCTGCGCAGAGGAGGCGATGCGATCTCCGGTCTGACCTCTGCGGCGCTAATCTGGACGGCTTCTGGCATCGGGATCGCGGTAGGCGCCGGCTTCTATGAGGAGGCGGCTTATGCAGTTGCACTGCTGATGTTTGCTGTGAACGCTGTTCCGCACCTGATTAAAGCGATCGGGCCGCAGGTGCTTAACAAGCATGAGGTTTCCGTCAAAATCATTATGGAACCCAATTACGTATTGACAGACGTCATCCTTAAAATTGAGAAGCCTGAAGCCATCTCGCAGAAGCGGCCGAAAGGCTATGTCAGAACCATTCGCCGCATAAAAATTAAGGATTTGGATGACGGCAGGCAATTGATTGATATGGTCCTGTCTACGCCAGACCGGGATTATGCCACGGAAATCTATTATGATATCAAGAAGATTGAGCATGTTATGAGTGTGGAAGTAGAGCAGTTATAAAAGGTCATGTTAACGCTTGCGAAGATGTGGTAATCTAACAAGTGGAGAGTATTTCTGAAGGTACTGAAGGGAGACTGTACACAATCATGTCGATTACAGCATTTGAAGGGCAATATGAAGGAGAAGCCGCCATTTGGCTCAAAGCCGGGCGTTATGAAGCGGCGCTACTACCGGGGATCGGCGGCAACTTGATTTGCTTCCGTGATACCGAAAACGGTTACCGTTTCCTGCACGAGCCAGGAGCGGAAGAAATGGAAGACTTTAAAGCCAGTCCTGGCATTCATGGCATTCCGGTACTATTTCCACCGAACCGCTACGAGGATGGTAAATTTCCGTGGAAGGGACATACCTATCAGTTCCCTGTGAATGAGGCGGCAACCGGCAATCACTTGCACGGGTTCCTTCATACGGCAGCCTGGGAGGTTGAGGAGTTCGGCAGCAGTAAGACTGAAAGCTTTGTTACCGTCAAAATAAAAGTGGATGAGAATCACCCCTCCTATCAATATTTACCGTTTAACTATACGATCAAGCTGCGCTACAGCCTCGGAGAAGGCGGTTTGTCCCAACAACTGCTGGTACATAATGACGGCACAGAGGAAATGCCTTGCCTCTTGGCATTCCATACGGCGATCAATGCCCCGTTCGCTCCGGGAAGCACGTCACAGGACTACCGGGTGAAGCTTACGCTTGGACAACGTTGGGAACTGAATGAACGGATGCTTCCTACCGGATCTTTCCAGGAACTGCAGCCCGAAGAGCTTCAATTGCGCGATGAAGGTGTGAATCCGTTCTATGCTTCAATGGATAATCATTACACAGCCGTGGCTCAAAACGGACGCAATCGGATGGAACTGACAGACAGTCGAGCCGGCGTTACGCTAGTCTATGATGTAGGTGCCTCCTACAAGCAATGGATGATTTGGAACAATGGTGCGACAGAGGGCTTCTTCTGCCCTGAACCGCAGATTAACCTTGTAAATGCTCCAAATGTAAATCTTCCGGCAGAAGAGATTGGTTTGTTCAGTTTAAAGGCGGGCGAATATTGGGAAGAGACCAGCCGTTTATATGTAAAATAAGGTAGGGTGTTTCTTCAAAATTAGTATTTGGTAGATAGGTCTTAAAGTCCTATGAGTAACTGGAAACCGCTCTTTTGAAAATGGGAACAGAGACCCTGTACCATGAAGAGAGCGGTTTCTTATATTTGTATATCCCACGTATACAAGGTTCTTCAACGCATTTATATTTCACTGCTTTAAACTGTTATTGTACATGTGGAATTTGCGTCTTTACGCAATATCCAGTTAGTACGAATTTTACATATTAGTAGAAGGGACAGGCTTGCGGTTGATGATAAACCATTGGATAATAGGTTGAAAATCAATCTGTCCCTTCCCGAGTCTAAAGGAGGAGTGGAATGCAGATTCTTGCAATGGTGACCATGCTGATCGATCATATCGGCGCCATCTTTTTTCCGGGCGAAATGACCTGGAGATATATAGGGAGAATTGCTTTTCCAATCTATTGCTATGCACTTGTACAGGGGCACATCCATACCTCATCCCGATCCAAATATGTACTGCGGCTGCTCTTCATCGCCCTGCTTGCCCAGATACCATACAATCTGGCCTTGAATCCGGGTGGATGGAATGTCGTATTTACACTATTGCTTTCGGTGCTTGTGCTGATCGTACTAGACAAACTGCCCAGTCCCTGGTTGGGTGTACCGGTCGTTGCCGCTGCTGTGCTGTTGATGGAATATTACCCGCTGGATTATAACGCTTACGGTCTGCTGCTGGTTCTCATTTTTCGCTATACGAGATCGCATGGGCTGGTGCTGGCACATCTGGCGCTCAACATATTCTATCTATTCTACTACGGCTGGCTGATACAAATGGCGAGTCTTATTCCGACCCTGGCTATTGTATACGCACCGGCCATATGGACAACCCTGCAGCGTCGTCGTGTGCCGCGTTGGGTATGGTGGTCTTTCTATCCGGTTCATCTCACAGTGTTGGCCGTAGTAAGAGGGCTAGTGAATGGTCAGTGGATGTCTATAGACTGGATGCAACTGCTTAAGCTGTAGTGGAACATCATCGACAAGAATAGCGTTTACAAATCTTGGCTTGGTTGAGATAATGAATTGATTTCACAAAATTCGGAAGAGGAGACATGCTATGAGAAAAATCAAATCGAGAGCCCTATGGTTTATGCCTTTCATTGCGCTTGTGCTGGTTCTGGCAGGTTGTCAATCAGTTGGTGGATTCGATGTTAACAAGGCGCTGCTTGGAGATTTGGATGTAAAGTCGTCCGAATACAGCACGAAGTTATCCTTGGCTGCTGTGCCGTCTAGTGACAAACTTAGTGAAGAGGATCAACAGATTGTAGATCTTATTAATTCTTTATCTTTGAATGTAAGCAACTTGAAGCTGCAGGATAATGGTGATATTTCCGCAAAAGGAACTGTGGGCTACAAGAAGTTGAACTTGCCGTTCGCATTCTTTATGGATAAGGAAGCGATCGTACTTAATGTAGAGGGTGCGAAACAGCCGTTCTATTTCCCAATTGCTTCTTACGAGAAGGAGTTTGGTGTCGCAGGTCTGGATCCAGCCAAAGCGGAAGATCTGTCCAAGCTGATTACGCAATTTGTTGTTAAAAATCTGCCGAACCCGGGTGTAATTAACGTCTCGAGCGTTAGTGAGGCAGTCTATGGTGAGCAGCTTAATCTGACTAAGCTGCATGCAGAGGTGACAGGTCAAGAATTGCCTGCACTTCTGAAAACATTCCTAAAATCAATATCTAAGGATACCGAGGGCTTCACTACTTTGATCAGCGGTCTTTATGACTATCTATATCCAATTGTTAAGGCCTCGGGTGTTAATGCAGACGACTACCTCAATCTTGGTCTCGGCGATCTTCCGCTGGATGATAAAGAGGGTGTTGTAACCGTTCTGCATGACGCGGCGAAGCTAGCTGTAGATTCCTTGCTGCTTGTTTATGACAAGGAGCTTGATAATCTGTATGAATACGAGCCTGAATTGAAAACAGTGCTCAGTAAGGATACAAAACTTCAAGTCGACCTCTATGTCGACAGTAGCCTGCATATCCGCAAGCAGAATATCGATCTGAAGATCGCGCTTCCGCAAGTGGATGGCATTCCGCTGAAAAGTATTTCTCTGAAGGCAGAGTCGCAAGCCTGGAACATTGGGGGCAAAGTAACGGCTGATCACCTCAGCACAGAGGGTGCCCTGGATGTTAATAAGGTGAACCTGACTCCAGGAGAGACGCTGAGAAGCTTTGAACCAGGGTCCGATGTGTACCGTCTGCTCAAGGACGAAATCGGCATTACCAAAAAGTCGCTTGTGATTGCTCCAGACGATGATTATTACTATCCGGTTGTGATTGATAATACAACTTATGTACCGCTGCGCTACTTGGCAGAGGATTTGGATGCGACCATTAAGTGGGATGGTGCAACCAGAACGATTACTGTCACTGACGATTTGGAAGGCGACCAATTGGTCTTCAAAGTCGGTTCTGCCCAAGCTACGCTGAATGGAACCAAGATTAATCTTGGGAAGGCTGTATTTATTGATGAGTACGGCGATGCCAATGTGCCACTCCGTGTTCTGGCGGAAGCCCTGCATGGCAAGGTGACCAGAGACGAAGAGGGCTGGATTTACATTAATCGTAATTAGTACACATAATGAATTATAGGTAAGAGTAAGGCCGCTTTCTCTGCGCAAAGAACTTGCGTGGAGGGCGGCTTTTTATGTGTCGGGATGGGTCTTGTCCATGAGGTTTATAAGCTATCTTCCAAATGGTGAATAATAAGGCACGAGGACAGCGAAAATAAGCAATGATAAACATTCATATCCGACAAAAAAAGTAGAGTATTACTGTTGCAAATCTCGAAAAAAAGTGCTAAGATGTAAAAAAGTAAGCAACTAAAATTAATGGAGGTAGTTATTTTATGTCCAAAAATTTTTTTGAAGCCGTTAAAGGTAGACGTTCTGTATATGCCATCAGCAAAGAATCCACGATTTCCGACGAAAGAATCAAGGAAATTGTTGAAGAGGCTGTATTACATAGCCCATCTTCTTTCAACTCCCAAAGTGCCAGAGCTGTAGTTCTGCTCGGTGAAAATCACGATAAACTTTGGAATATTGCGGAAGACGCCCTTCGTAAAATCGTTCCAGCGGATCAGTTCGAAGCCACTGCACAAAGACTGGGTGCTTTCAAAGCCGGTTACGGTTCCGTCTTGTTCTTTGAAGACCAAAATGTTATTAAACAACTTCAAGAAAAATTTGCAACCTATGCTGACAACTTCCCGCTCTGGTCTAACCAATCTTCCGGTATTCTGCAATTCGTAGTATGGACTGCATTTGCTGAAGAAGGCTTGGGTGCATCCTTGCAGCACTACAACCCGCTGATCGATGATGAAGTCAAGAAAGAATGGGGCATCCCGCAAGAATGGAAGCTGATTGCTCAATTGCCGTTTGGCAAGACAGTAGCTGCACCTGGACCGAAAGAATTCCAACCGATTGAAGAGCGCGTGAAATTCGTTAAATAAGAATGACTCAATAACAAGAAAGCCTCCATTCCCTAATACTAGGGCCTGGAGGCTTCTTATAATTGCGGCTATGCTGTAAACAAGTAATGCCCGCACAGATAGTGCTACTTATTTTTTTGGTGCTTCTGTTGCTGCCGGTGCTTCAGAAGGCGTAGCTGCTTTCTTGGCATCGGTCAAAGTGTTGGTGATTTTAGCTTTCTCAGTTTGTTCTTGCAGCCAAGTTGAGGACAGTTCAGAGATCTTCTGAGAAACGAGAATTTTGCGAATCTCATCCTTCTTCTCATCCAGGGTATAATGCTTGGCTTCCTTGCGGTCGGTTACCTTGATGATGTGATATCCGTATTGGGATTTCACTGCACCGCTTGTTTCCCCAACCTTCAGCTTAAATGCTGCATCGGCGAACTCAGGCACCATATCGCCGCGTTTGAAGAAGTTCAGGTCTCCGCCGTTATCCTTGGAACCTGTGTCCGTAGACTTTTCCTTGGCAACCGTAGCAAAATCTTTACCATCTTTCAATTCTTTGAGAACGGCATCCGCTTCTTCTTTAGTTTTCACCAGAATATGGGAGGCACGTACTTCTTCTTCGGTATCGAAGTGCGCTTTATTGTCATCAAAATATTTCTTAATTTCATCATCGGTAATCTTCACTTGTGGCTCAAGGATTTTACGCAGCTCCACCTGAAGTGGCATTTGCTTCTTGAGATCATCCAGGGTCATTCCACTTTGGGCCAAAGCGCTGTTAAATGCCTCTTCGCCTCCGAATTGGGCCTTCAGATCTGTAAGCTCTTCAGCAATATCAGCATCGGTTACAGTGATGTTGGCTTTCTTAGCTTCTTGTGACACCAGTGTAGTGGTGATCAGAGATTGCAGAGTAGATGGGCCACCGGCTTCCACCATCTTATCGTAAAGCTGGGATTTTGTAATATCTTCACCGTTAACCGTTGCTACAGCTGTATTGTCGTCTCCCTTTTGGAAGGGGGGCTTGATCAGAACAATAATGAGCGCGGCAGCCAATACGATAGAGGCGATCATCCAGCCTTTTCCGTTTTTAGGGGCTGCAGGAGCTGGCGGAACGTTTTCGCCGACTTTGTTCATGACGGGAACGCTTTCTTCATTTTCCAGTCCGACCGGTTCAGCAAGCTTGTCCTCTTGAACGGTCTCAGAAGGGAGGCTGCCCTCGATAACTGTCTCGTTTACAGCTTCGGGAGAATCCGGTTCTTCCGTCTTACCGTTGTTGTCCAGGTGTTCATTTTCATTCAAATCTTTTTTGTCCATTAGAATTAATGACTCCCTTCAATATAGGTGTTGCCTGTCTTTCTACAACTTTACCAGAAATCGTGCTCCCAAACCTTAAGAAAGTATAAAAATGCACAATTTCTTTTTAAGTTTTCATTAAGATATGGAAAAAAGCCGGAAGACTCATGTAATCATGAGCTCCGGCTTTTTGGAATAGACAGATCAATGTCTTCCTAAGCGCGCCGTTTGATGAGCAAATGGCGGATGCTTTCCTGTTTGCGTCTAGGCACACGGACATTTTTGGCGTATGCACCCATTTCTCCGAAGTAGATGCAATCGTCTGTGATGGAGCTAATCTTGTTGAGATTGACGTAACAGCCTCCATAGACCTGATAATAATTCGGATTGGACAACAAGCGTTTTAATTGCTCGGCAGTCATTCTTTTTTTAATGTTATAGTTTCTGCCGTGAAAGATGACCAAATCATGGTCTCCGACCTTAAAGAACAGAATGTCCGTCTCCACCTCGAAGTCCTCATATACGTTTCTGGCTTCCAGCAGGATGCTACTCATTCATGTTCCCCCTTTATAAGGATTAAAAAATAGATGTTAGCGCTTTCATTATATCATAACAATCAACCCCTGAAAAGCCTTATTTTTAAAATAATTTACGACATTTTTAACGTTGTATTTGTCATGGACGCTGAAAAACTGTAAATTAATAAGGATAGCTACTTGTCCATCCGCAGACAGAAAGCCTTAAAGAGAACAACTATGGAGGAGGAACATGAAATGAGTGAACATAAGAGACTTTTATTGTATACAGGTGCCTATGCCAGCGCAGAGGAAAACGGTGTTCAGGTGTTTGAGTTTGACGGTGAGGCTGGAGGGACGCTTAAGCTGCTGGATAAGGCTCAAGGGATTACCAACCCGACGTTTGTCAATGTAGACCCGGTAAGATCACGGCTCTATGCTATCGGTGAGCAGCCAGACGGAAAAGGCAGTAAAGAAGGAGAGATCGTTACTTTTGCGATAGATCCGCAGACCGGTGCGCTGAATCGTCTGGGCGTTATCCCCACTATGCCTCCAGCAGGTGGGAAGCAAGCGACTACTTGCCATATTAACCGTGAGCCGCAGAATGAATTCTTAGTGGTATGCAGCTATCATGGAGGGACTGTTGGATTGATCTCGCTGGATGAACAAGGTCTGCCAGTTGCCTTAACGGACACAGCTGTACATAGCGGGCATGGTGCTCACCCGGAGCGTCAGGATCGCCCACATCCGCATTCGGCTATTTTCAGCCCTGACGGTCGTTTCCTGTTCGTATCAGATCTCGGACTTGATCTTATCCGCACTTATGTCATCAACCGTGATAAGAAGACTCTGGAAGCGCAAGGCGATACCGTGCTGCATCCTGGATCCGGTCCACGTCACCTGGCCTTCCATCCGGACGGTAAATCCGCTTATGTGATTAACGAAGTGGATTCTACTATCACCTCATTTACATATGACAGTGAGACAGGCACACTGACGGCGGTTGTTACAGTTCCTACGCTGCCAGCAGATTTCACGGAAGAGAATACTTGTGCCGAAATCGCCTTGACGCCGGATGGCCGTTATTTGTACGGTTCCAACCGTGGACATGACAGCCTTGTGGTATTTGCGGTTGATGCTGCAACAGCAGGTCTGACACTGGTAGAGCATGTATCTACGCACGGTGGCCATCCTCGCCATTTCACATTAACTCCTGACGGCGCTTATTTAATAGCTGCTAACCGGGATGCGGGCAATCTTGTCGTTTTCTCTGTGGATAGTAGCAGCGGCAAGCTGACCTTCACAGGGAACACAGCGGAGTTGTCCAAGCCGGTTTGTGTGAAGCCCGCCTTTCTTCCATCTGTGACTGCTGCGCTGTAATGCTGGATTGAACCCTTTACACAGCAGGGAAAAACAAAGGGAACACCGGATAATTCCGGTGTTCCCTTTGAATTGAATAGGGTAAAGCATTGGATGGAGACTACTTTTAATGGAGATCTTATTTAAGAGAGACAGGCTTGAGCGGAACAATGGTGGAGATCGCCGATTTGAAGAGGATATTCTGCCTGCCATCACCCTGGCCTTGCAAGGAAATGGTGTAAGCGTCATATGCGGTAACAAGACCCTGCATTTTGACCCCGTTAGTTGTAAAAATCGTTACCGGCACTTTTGTTGAGATCACCTGGTTCAACAAACGTTCCTGCAGTTTTAGACTTTCCACTTGGCAGCACTCCATCTTCTTTAGATTCAATTTCTCTAGCAAGTATACCACGGGAAGACCTCCATGAAAATGTGGTTTGCTGCTTCATGTACAGACAGGGGGGTTCACACTGAATTACCAACAATGGCCCAGAGGGTATCGTCTTTTTATATGGTTTGCGTTAGTTTTCGGGCTGATCGCCGCATGGGTGACACTTGGGAATGTCTCTTCTTTTGACAATCCCGTCATTCATGCCGTGCAATCTATGGAATCACCAACATTAACAGCCTTAGCGAAAATGCTATCCCTGGTGGGTTCTTCCAGACTCGCCATTGGCATATCTGTGTTGACTATAATTCTGCTCTACTTTCTGCTCAAGCACCGGATGGAGCTGCTTTTGTTCATATGGGTTGGCCTGGGCTCACAACTGCTCAACTCGTTAATGAAGCAATGGTTTCACAGAGAGCGGCCCAACATCCACCGAATTATCCAGGAAGTAGGTTACAGCTTTCCAAGCGGACACTCTATGGCAGCTTTCTCTTTGTATGGGGTAATTGCTTATCTGCTCTGGAGGCACTTGCCGAGACGCCGAGAACGGGCTATACTGGTTATTCTTGCCGTATTGATGACGGGAGGCATTGGCTGGAGCCGCATTTATCTCGGGGTACATTATCCTAGTGATGTTATCGGCGGTTATGCAGCAAGCGGGGCTTGGCTGATGCTGTCCATCGGGTGGTTTGAATCTTATCGTTCCAGAAGAAAGCGTATAACCGCAGCTTGACAGATAACAGGCGGGTGACCCTGAGAACAGGGCACCCGCCTGTAGATATTCCTAGATGTTGTTACGGTGAGGATTAACCGAACGATCCTGGAATTGTCCGACTTGGCCGATTCGTTGTTTGAGGATAGCGGGCAAGCCGGCTTTCAGCTTCTGGGCTTCGGCATCCGTGATCCGGCCCTCCGTAACAGCTTTATCCAGCCGCTTGCCGGCTGCTTCACTTAGCTTCTGCACATATTGATCTTTGTTCCAGCCTTTTTTTTCCTGGGCGAGAGCATACAGTGTTTTGCCGCCCTTCAGGTTCTGGACAAGATCCGACCGATCCATCTCCAGCAGCCTGGCGGTTTCGTTAATGATGAAGTGGCCGCCGCCAGTGCGGAATTTCCCGTTCCTGCCCTGATGATGAGGCTCACGTTGAATTTGAGGGGCGTGGGACGGTGTCGCACTCTCAGCTTGGACGCTGTTTGGGAGCGTTAGCGCCGAGGCAGCGGTGAACAGTAGCACAGCGGCGTAAGCCGCTATTTTTGAGACAGAGTTGTTCATGGAATCACCTCTTGTAGATTTTTAAATGGTCAGGCTCTTGAACTAGTATCCCCGAAAAGCTGAAATGATCCTGAATAGAGGCTTAAAAGAGTCTAAATTTCGTCAGCTTGCTCCAGGGGTAATAATGTTTGTACTATAATAAGGATGAAATATATGAGACGAACAAAAGACAGTAACAAAAAGTGAGAAGGAACAATGGGGAAGGTTTGGAACTGTAGGAGCGGAGCGATCGCATTTGTCACCGGATTTCAACCGCTAAAAGCGGTTATAAAGAAGAAATCTGGGAACAAGAGCGACCGGAAGTCCTAACATTCAACGTAGTAAACAATCGAGCTTTACCGTTCAGATCTTATGTTTGTCAAAATGAAGGAGGGATGGATTTGGCTTTTGGAGCCCGCATTCTTAAAACAGGGATGGCAGTTACCCTGGCCCTGTACCTGTCTGTGCTGCTGCAATTTTCATCTCCAGTCGGCGCGGCGATCGCTGCTATTTTCGCCATGCAGCCTTCCATTTACCGATCTTGGCGCTATTTCCTGGACCAGATTCAGACGAGTACGATGGGGGCGGTACTGGCTTTACTGGGCGGAATGCTGCTGTCCAATGAACCAATTGCCGTAGGACTGGTATGTATTCTGGTGATTATGATAAGCATGAAAATGAAACGGGCTGACACCATTGGCCTGACGCTGGTTACTGTAATTTCTGTCATGGAAGCATCGGGGCAATGGGAATTCGCCCTGACCCGTTTTCTGCTTACGCTGACGGGGATTGTCTCGGCCTTCTTAATTAATATAACTGTATTTCCGCCAAAGCCTCGTAAGCAGTATATCCAGCAAATTGAGAGTGTCTTCGCGAGTCTGTCCCTGTTACTTAGGACTTGTGTGTCGCATGAGATGAAGGAAAGCGTGTTCCGTGATGAGAAACAGGCACTGGAAGGCTCGATCAAATCGCTGTCGGACAAATACAGCCTGTTCGAAGAGGAGCAGAAGCAGCTCAGACGGGCCAAGTATAGCCAGACCAGGCAAATGGTCGTGTACAAGAACCTGCTGGCTTCCCTGCTGAAGGGGTATGCGGTACTGGAGGCTGTGGATCGCCATTATTTTCAGGCAGAGCGTACGGAGGAGACGGATCAGTTGTTCGACCGTCATCTGGAGCTGCTGATCAAATATCATGAGCATATTCTGCTCAAATTTGAAGACAAGCTGAAGCCGGGAGCAGCCGAGTGCAGGACGCTTTCCGAAGAGAACGACAAGTTCCTGGAGGCAGCGATCGAGGGGTACAATGGTGAGAAATTCGGGCAATTGCGTCTTTCTGTGGTGGCCGGAGCCATTTACGATTACGGATATCAGCTGGAGCGTCTCGATAAAGTGGCGGATCAGATCCACCGAATGTCGGAGGAGAAGGAATAGCTTTTTAAGAAAAATTGATTTGATTTAAAAGACCCGTCTGACTCAGTAAAATGTACCCTATAAGATAGACACTTTGAAAAAAAGTCCATCTTATAGGGTATTTTGTTAATAATGAAAAAAAGAATTGCGTCAGAAGGTGGAAGCTCATGCGTGGGGGCTAACGGACCCTATCGTCGTTATTTACATAGAAAGCAGCAGGTGGAACATGTAACGGACTCAGGGGGCGCTATTTCCTCCAAAACCGTGGATTTCACACAGTATTTCGACTCATAACGTCTTTCGAGTCCGTTATATTCTAGAATGGTAGGTGGATTAGGAAATAACGTTTCTGGGGTCCGTTAGCAGACGGAATAAGAAGTAGGTACTGGGTTCGAGCAAGATCCTTAAATTTGACATGAGCGCAGCGATGCAAGGTCCCATTTTTGCTATCTTCCCAATTGAATGCACTCAACAAAAAAATCCAGTCCCAAGGGGACCGGATTAATTATAATGTATTTGTTATTGCTGCATGTAAGAGAATAAAGTTACTATTCAACTTGAAAAAAAGAGGTGGAGTTGGTACAATATAAAAACGCCAGATAAGAAGAATTTGTGAGAAAACACAATTATTCAATATGAATTTTATCATGAACAGTTTGGAATGTCAACCTTCAAAAGGGGATGAAATGTAGTGGAAAATCAGCAAGAGGAATGGAAAGAAGAGCAGGAGCGGGTAACTCAGGTAACCCAGATCTTGTCGGGGCATATCCGGCAGTTATCTGAGGAGCTGGGGCTGCACCGGACCGATGTGGTGGATATGCGTAAAGAATTTTGGGAAGAGGTAACTGTCAACTTCAGTAGTCCCGATGATTTGGGCGAGACCTCAACCAGCTTGCGTCAGCAAGCACAGATTCTTAACGAACGGGAACGCCATCATCTGCAGTCCAGCAAAGCTCTTAAAAAATATAAAAAATTGGTCGTCTCCCCCTATTTTGGCCGTATAGATTTCTCAGAGGGTCCAAATGGAGAAGCGGAGCAGATTTATCTAGGGATTGGATCACTTATGGAGGATGACGGCCAATTCCTGATTTATGACTGGCGTGCACCGATCTCAAGTCTTTACTATGACGGAGCGCCCGGACCGGCAACCTATGATACCCCTGGCGGGATCATTTCCGGCACTATGGAGCTGAAACGCCAGTTTGTGATTGACAGCGGGAAGATCGAGGTCATGTTCGACACCGGGGTGACCATCGGGGATGAACTGCTGCAACAAGTGCTTAGCCACAGTGCGGATGACAAAATGAAGAACATTGTCGCTACAATCCAGAAGGAGCAAAATGCCATCATCCGCAATGATAAAAGCCGTATGCTGGTCGTTCAGGGAGCGGCCGGTAGCGGTAAGACTTCGGCAGCGCTTCAGCGGGTGGCGTACTTGCTCTACAAATACAGAGCAGTGCTACAGGCAGATCAAATGCTGCTGTTCTCACCCAACCCGCTGTTTAACAGCTATGTCTCCACCGTTCTGCCTGAATTGGGGGAGGAAAATATGCAGCAAACCACGTTCCAGATGTATTTGGAGCATCGGTTATCCCAAGAGTTTCAACTTGAAGATGTCTTTAGCCAGACGGAAAGCCTGCTGAACGCCCCAGACGGTCCTGAAGCCCGCGTCCGCAGGGACGGTATTCAGTATAAGTCCTCGGTAGCCTTCTTGGATGCTATTCGCCGTTATGCCACCATGCTGGAGAAGGAAGGTATTCAGTTCAAGCCGGTCGTATTCATGGGTCGTATCGTAGTCACCAAGGAAGAGATGGCGGCTCAGTTCTATAGCTATGATTCAGCGATCCGATTGGCAAACCGGGTGGAGCTGATGACTGGATGGCTGCTCAAGAAGCTGGCGGCCTACAGTCACGAGGAGCGGGGCTCAGAATGGGTAGAGAGCCAGATTGAGCTGCTGGATTCCAGCGATTATCACCGGGCTTACCAGATGATGCGGCGTAAGAAGCGGGGGACTGAGAGTAGCTTTGACGATTTTGACACGGAAAAAGAGGTACTGGCCCGCTATGTGGTCAGTCAGCGTCTTAAGCCGCTTCGCGGCTGGATCAAGCGCGGGCGCTTTGTGGATGTTAAGGCACTATACAGCAAGCTGTTCAGCGATCGCAAGCTGATGGAAAGCTTGAACGGCAGTCCTCTTCCAGCTGAATGGGATGAGATTAGTCAACAAACCGTGTCTGCTCTCGCAGAGAATCATCTTTATTACGAGGATGCCACGCCATTCCTTTATCTGAAGGAGCTTAGCCAGGGCTTCCGGACCAACACCCTGATTCGGCATGTCATTGTTGACGAAGTTCAGGATTATTCACCGTTCCAGCTGGAATTCCTGCGGCGGCTGTTCCCGCGGGCGAAAATGACGGTGCTAGGCGACCTAAACCAGGCAATTTATGCTCAAGGTGAGGTACTTGGTGAGCTGGGTAATCTTGTGAGCATTTATGGGGAAGAGAATACGGAAGTGATCTCGCTAACGCGCAGCTATCGCTCAACGTATGAAATTGTCGAGTTCACGAGATCGATGATTCCCGGCGGGGAGCGGATCACACCGTTCAACCGGCGCGGCGAGGAACCGCTGATACAAGTCGTATCAACTGGTGGGGAGCTGCTGGACGCGGTGGAAAGGGATATTTTGCAGCTGCATGCCCAGGGCTATCATTATGTGGCGGTGATCTGCAAAACAGCCGAAGAGAGCGCACGTGTTCATGCCGCACTAGAGGATAAATTACCTGCCAGACTGGTAACGAAGGATACGCCGAACTTCCAGAAGGGTACGCTGGTTCTGCCGGCTTACTTGGCGAAGGGTGTGGAATTCGATGCCGTTATTATTTATGATGGCTCGGATCAGCAGTATAACCGGGAGAGCGAACGCAAGCTGTTCTATACGGCATGTACCCGGGCGATGCATTTGCTGCATATTTATTGTCTGGGACGTCCCAGCCGGTTTATGCCGACCTCTAAGACTGAGTCACTCACAGTGGGCAGCGTATAATATAAAGAAATTCAATTTTTAAAAATCCCTAAAAACCGTCTTCGCTTCGCGAAGTACGGTTTTACTTTTTTTCACAGTCTACAAACGGCTGTTTATTTACATCACGGTGTATAAAGAGAGGGGAACAAACCACAATAAGGGGTAATGTCAACTAAGATAAAGGTGGTCAGTCCATGAAGGATAAAAAATGGGATCTGGTTGCACTGGCTTCCATTCCGCTGATAATGACGCTAGGCAACTCCATGCTACTACCAACTTTACCGCAGATTGAACATGCCCTGGGGATCAATTCTTTTCAGGTCAGCATGATCATCACGGTTTATGGTCTGATTGCCATTTTAATGATTCCAGTTGCCGGTTTTTTCTCCGACCGCTATGGACGGAAAATTGTGATACTGCCCAGCCTTATGTTAGCCGCTATTGGTGGAGTTGTTTGTGTAATCGCCGCCTGGTTCATGAAAGGGTATAGCGCATATTGGGTGATTCTTGCCGGGCGACTGCTTCAGGGAATCGGTGCTGCAGGCGCTTTTCCAATCGTGCTACCGTTCGTGGGGGATCTGTTCAAAGATGAGAAGGAGGTCAGCAAAAGTCTAGGGCTGATTGAGACCTCCAATACCTTCGGCAAGGTGCTTAGCCCGATTTTGGGCGCATACCTGGGGACGCTGCTCTGGTACGCTCCATTTATCGCGATTCCGTTTCTCTGCATTCTTTCATTCGTGCTGGTATTGTTTCTGGTCAAGCCGCCGAAAAAGGAAGATCAGGCTGCAGAGGAGAAACCGACCCTACGCAAGTTTTTATCCGATATTAAGGACATTCTCCGCAAAAGGGGGCGCTGGCTCTATGCGATATTTGCCATCGGGGGCATATGCATGTTCGTAACCTTCGGAGTGCTTTTTTATCTGTCAGAGATCCTGGAAACAAAACATAAGCTGCATGGAGCGATGAAAGGGCTGGTGCTGGCCATCCCGCTGGCGCTACTCTGTCTCGCTTCCTACGGGTGCGGGAAGATCATCGGCCAGAACAAGGCCCTGATGAAGTGGCTGGGCTTTGGCGGAATGGTTTTGCTGACAGGCGCGATGGTGATCACCGGCTTCAACAAAGGAATTTATATGATGGTGGGGTTCCTGACAGTGAGCGGCATCGGTATTGGGGTGGTCCTGCCCTGCATGGATGCGCTGATCACCGAGGCTTTTGAAAAAGAAAACCGGGGAACAATTACTTCGCTATATAGCAGTATGCGGTTTATCGGGGTATCGCTGGGACCTCCGGTAGTCTCGCTGCTGATGACCCGGGGGCATTGGGTGCTATTCGGAACCATGGCTGTATTGGGCGCTGTAGGCGGTTTGTTGAGTTTGTTTGCTGTAACGCCAAGCAAAGAAGAAGGCGGACAAGATGGAGCCCAAAAGACAGCGAAGTCTTTCTCGATCCGGACTCAGCGGGCCCGGGCTCGCTGAGCTACCGAAAAGAGCAGGGCTAGCACATTCTTTTGCATATATTCTAGGCTCTGCCTTTGTGGATGAATGCCAAGTAAATAATTAACGCTACTAAAAAGCCCTTGTCTGGACATTCGGACAAGGGCTTGGTGTTCACCATCAAGTGAATCTATATTTAGGATTTTGGAACTGTCTCCCAGTCCTTGAGGAAACGCTCGATACCGTTATCGGTGAGCGGGTGCTTCCAGAGAGATGGCAGGAGGGAACCAGGAATAGTTGCGATATGTGCACCCGCTAAGGCAGCTTGCTCGACATGGGCAATGTTGCGGATGCTGGCTGCGATAATTTCGGAAGTCAGGCCGTAGTTGGTCAGGATAGTCTTAAGATCTCTGATCAGCTTCAAACCGTCCACGCCGATATCATCCAGACGTCCTACGAATGGGCTGATATAGGTGGCGCCGGCCTTGGCGGCCATCAGGCCTTGGGCGGCGGAGAAGATAAGCGTCACATTGGTTTTGATACCTTTTTTCGTGAGTTCGTAACAGGCTTCCAGACCATCCTCGGTCATAGGCAGCTTGATTACCACATTCGGTGCCCACTCAGCGATTTCATAGGCTTCCTTCAGCATTTCGTCTGCCTTCAGGCCGATGACCTCAGCGCTGACAGGACCTGGCACGATCTCAACGATTTCTTTGATAACGTCTTTAAAGAGTCGGCCTTCTTTGGCGATCAGTGAAGGATTAGTCGTTACGCCATCCACCAAACCGAGGCGGGTGATACGTTTGATCTCTTCAATATTCCCTGTGTCCAAGAAAAATTTCATTGCTGATATCCTCCCTTGATTTCCTAATGGATTGGCTAGCCGCTTTCAGCTTTAATTATGGGACATGGCCGAAAAAGTTTCAACTGTTATTTTGAATATTTTAAAATGACTTTATAGGGTTTCTCCCGTAGTCCCTGTTATTATGGTTCACTGGAAGGCGAGACATACAGAAGGTGGATTGCAAAATCATATGTCTGCAAAATCCCCATTCCCGTGCGTCTTGTTACCGTGATAAGATAAAGGAAGTGTTGTTAATTAGGAATGGACGGTGAGGATGGATGATCCTGACGGTATTGGCTGCTGCACTCCTGTTGCTGCTGGCTTCGGGATGGCTTGCCTATCAGAACAGCCGGCTGATTGCCGGACGCAAGGGAAGCGGAGCAGCGGTGCATACGCCGTCCAGGCGTTATTCTGTGTTTAGCCAAGCTACACCTTGCCAGCTGGGGGATTCTGGACGAGGACATTTATTCAGCTTGAGGTTGCCTCTGGAATCAGCTGCATCAGTGACTGAAGGGCAGGGATACGCTTGGGTTACATTATGCAGGGATGACACAGGGCAAGGAGAAATGTTATTGCCGGATGCACAGCGCTATATGCTGAGCAGGATCAGGCAATTGGCCGGTCAGGGACAGCCGATCGAATATGTTGCCTATGTGGAGGAGGGAGTCAGTGATCTTGAGCAGGAACTGATCCTGAATCTGGAGAGTGCGGTAAAAGAAGCAGTTCAGCTTGCCGATTAGTGTTGATGGAATGCAGTTCATTATGAGAAAGTGCATGGAGGGAGTAACATATGCTGCCTGTTACAGATGTGGAATTTGTAGTTGTAGCTCCGGATAACAAAGAATTGCGGGAGCTTATTGTCACTCTGGATGAGGAACTGCGGGAGCGATATCCGCATGAGACGATTTATGTCGTGGATTTCAGTGATCCCAAGGTTCAGGAAATGACTTTTGTTGTGGCTTATGTGAACGGACAGCCGGTGGGCTGCGGCGGGTTGCGTCCGCTGGATTATCTGGATCCTGAAAGAAAGGCGATGGAGTTGAAACGCTTCTATGTAGATTCCAGCTGCCGCAAAATGGGGATCGCCACTAAAATGCTGCTGTTTCTCGAAGGAAAGGCCTTGGCCGCCGGTTACCGGGAAGTTCTGCTGGAGACCGGGATCAAGCAGCCGGAAGCCATTGGGCTGTATGTCAAGCACGGCTACCGGCCGATAGATCTGTTTGGGCCTTATGTTGGAGATCCTGACAGTCTATGCTACGGCAAAACGCTGATAGAAGAATAAGCGTCAGGCGTGGTATTTACCGACGGGTGCGTTAAGTACCCATTCCAGCATTAGAATCATATCTTTGAGTCGAACAAGCTGTGCCTGCAATGAACTCCGCTGGGTATCTTCCTCTGCCAAGGGGGCGAGGCGTGATTCCAGCGATCTGCGCTGCAGGGTTAGTTCATTAATTTTGGATTGAATCTGGTTTTCAGTTCTCATCTTGCTCCTCCTGGAGTTTGGTTATATAAGATGAACTTAATGTCTTAACATAAGGCTCGGTCGTCAATACGGTGGAATGTTTGGACTTCCGGTCGCTGTTGTCCCCAGATTTCTTCTTTATAACCGCTTCTAGCGGTTGAAATCTGGACACAGCTTAGGCTTCCGATGCGAGCTTTCCTGCGGAAAGCTTTCAGGCGAACGCTTCGCTCCTCCAGTTCCAAACTTCCCCCTTCGTTCCTTCTCGCTTTTTGTTACTTTCTTTTGTTCATCTTATATAGTTTTTGTATCATAAATATTATAACGGAAATGTGGAGGGAATAAAATGAGCGTCAATGTAAAGCAGTTAGCCGCTGAGAAAGCAGTAGAATATGTGAAGGATGGTATGAAGGTAGGCCTTGGTACCGGTTCGACGGCTTATTGGGCGATCCGCAAGCTTGGCGAACGGGTGGCTGAAGGGTTGAAGATTACGGCAGTTGCCACGTCACAGGCTTCTGAGGATCAGGCGCGTGAGCTGGGAATTCCACTCGTGGGCTTCGGTGACATTGACCGCCTTGACCTCACGATTGACGGCGCGGACGAGCTGGATGGCAAGCTGCAATTGGTGAAGGGTGGCGGTGGTGCCCTGCTGCGCGAGAAGATTGTCGCTATGGGGAGCGAGCGCATGATCGTGGTTGCCGATGAGAGCAAGGCAGTGGAGACACTGGGCAAGTTTCCGTTGCCTGTAGAGATTGTTCCATTCGCTTGTGAATGGACGCTTAGTGATCTCGCCAAGCTCGGTTGTGAGCCGGTACTGCGCCGCACCGGAGATGAGCTGTATAAGAGTGACAATGGCAATTACATTGCTGACTGCCACTTTGGAGCAATCCATTCGGCACCGGAGCTGGCTAAGGCGCTGCAAGGCATACCAGGCGTAGTTGAACACGGTCTCTTTATTGGCATTGCAGACTTTGCGATTATTGGCAAAAGTGATGGCAGCATTGAAGTTATCGAAGGAGATAAGCATCGTTGATCTTCCTTCCAGCGTCCGGACCCAGGCGCAGACGTAGGTGCGGGGCTGTTCTTATTTTATACAGTGCGCTGCTGCTCTACTGGATGTTTCTCGGTTTCGGCCGTGAAGCCCATATGGGTGGACCGTGGCAGTATAATCTGGTACCATGGAAGACCGTCTCTCTTTATCTGGACATGGGGAACCGCCTTTCCATTTGGAATCGGGCGGTGAACCTGCTGGGGAATGTGGCTGTATTTGTTCCGTTCGGGTTGTTATTGCCCCTGATTTGGAACAAGCTGTCTTCTGCGGTCAGACTGGCGCTAGTTATGATCCCTGTTATTCTGCTGCTAGAATGTCTGCAGATGCTTCTGCACGTTGGAAGCTTCGATGTGGATGACCTGCTGCTGAATATGCTGGGGGTATGGGCTGGCTATGCTGTACTTCGGCTGGGGAGAACTGGAAGGAATTCATAAGATGGAGGGATTACATACATGCTGATTGATTTGACACCGCGCATCGGAACACCTGAGGTGAATGAACTGCTGGAGTATGCGGTGGTTGAGGAAACCGAGACCCTTCAGCAGACTTCGGAGGAATACCGCAATTCATCCGGGCTGCAGTTGTTTGGCTGGGAAGAAGAGGAATTGCTCCTTGGTCTGGTAGGATTCGAGGAAACAGAAGATGGCTCGCTGGATATCCGCCACATTGCCGTACTGCCGGAGAATCGGGGCAAAGGGTATGCCCGTGGGATGATTCTGGAGCTGCTTACTGCCAGAGAGCCGCGTTACTTACTGGCAGAGACTGAAGATGAGGTAGCGGCCGATTTCTATCGGGCCCTGGGCTTTATGGTCTATAGTCTCGGCGTGAATGCAGCCGGAATCGAGATGTTTCGCTGTGTATATGAGGTTGAAGAGTTTGAGGATGAGGAATAACCTCACCCTGAACGGCATAGAATGGCAGGCCAAGGAGTTTTGTTGGCCTGTCATTTTTTTTCATGCAAATACAAGCACTACGTCATTAGATTTGACTTTTGAGTGCTGAAGTCATATAGTTCTAAAGTGAAACTATTCTACACATGAACTATTGTGGGGTTGTAAGGAGGATTAAGCTTTGGATGAAGTGGCAGAACAGTGGATAAACCGTTATCTGGATGCCTACCTGGCGGTGTCAAGAAATATCAGTGCCCAAATCAGGGATAGTATCGCTGGCGGACTTACGACAGACCAATACCTGATCTTGCGGCTGATCAACGGGAAGGAGCGCTGCACCTCCACATATCTGGCCGAATCGTTCGCTGTAGGTAAAAGCTCGATTACAGCAATCAGCAACCGGCTGGTCGATGCGGGACTTTTGGTGCGTACGCGCGACGAGAATGACCGGAGGCAGGTCTACCTCTCAATGACGGAGCAGGGGCGTGAAGTATTTGAAGTGGCGGGTAAGCATGTCATGGATACGGTGTCGCCGTACTTCTCCCATTTTGGAGACAAAGAGATTGAGAATTTCATTATGATGTTCGAGAGGTTGGCAAGAATGATGCAAGACTCAGGAGGGAAAGAGGATTGAAGACCATACTTAAGGCCCGATGGGCCATCATTGTGATCTGGATTGCAGCGGCTGTTGTATTGATGTTGACAGCACCTGGAATGTCCGATCTAGTCCGCGAGAAGGGACAGATTGCGGTTCCGGCCGGATATTCTTCATCCAGAGCAGCCGAGATTATGAAAGAAGCTGCTGAGGCCAAAGGCGGGGAGACGCTCCATCAAGTTGCACTTGTGTTCAACAAGCCGCAAGGCATTGGGGCCAAGGAAATGGAGAGTATTAAGCAAGGCGTTGAGAAGCTGAACCAGAATAAAGCCGATCTCAAACTGGACTCCATTACCGACCCGTTCTCGCAAAGTGAGCTGAAAGATACACTGATCGCCAAGGATGGCAAAACAATTATGGTGGCGTTGTTTGTCGCTGGCAGTGATGAAGACGTCAAGTTGCTTCCAGGTAAAGTAGACGCGCTACTGAAAGATGTGGACGCTGATCATTATCTGACGAGTGAAGGTTTGATTACCGAAGACACGATTGCCAGCTCCGAAGCGGGGCTGAAGAAATCAGAATATATAACCGTTGTATTCATTCTTCTAATTCTGTTCTTAGTGTTCCGGTCGTTCGTAGCTCCATTTGTTCCGCTGCTAACTGTGGGATTGAGTTATGTGGTCGCCCAGTCAGTTGTAGCGTTTCTGGTCGATCGTTATGATTTCCCGCTATCCACGTTCACCCAGATCTTTATGGTGGCCGTATTGTTCGGGATCGGGACGGATTACTGTATCCTGCTGATAAGCCGATTCAAGGAAGAACTGGCTGCTTCCGCGGATACCAAAACTGCAATTATTGAGACTTATCGTAAAGCAGGCGGTACGGTGTTCTACTCCGGCCTTGCCGTGTTTGTGGGTTTTGTAGCCATCGGCTTTTCTAAATTTATGCTGTATCGCTCGGCGGTGGCCGTGGCTGTCGGCATAGCGGTGATGCTGCTTGCACTAGTGACAGTTGTACCTTTCTTTATGGCTGTCTTGGGCAAAAAGATGTTCTGGCCGTCTCGCGGCAAGCTGGAACACAGCGAAAGCCGGATCTGGGGCGCGGCAGGCTCCTTCTCCCTGAAAAGACCTTGGGCGGCGCTACTAATCGTAGCAGCTATCGTTGTGCCTTTCCTGGTCACCTATGATGGGAAGCTATCCTATAACAGTATGGATGAGATTGGCTCGAACTATGCCTCGGTTAAAGGCTTTAATATTATATCCGAAAGCTTTGGTCCTGGTGAATCTATGCCAGGCAAGATCGTGATCAAGAATGACGACCGTATGGACAATTCGGAGTATATCGGGCTTGCGGAGAAGATCAGCCGTGAGCTGGAGAAGGTGGAAGGGATCAAGACCGTTCGCAGTATGTCGCGTCCGGCAGGCGAAGCGATCAATGACTTCCTGATTCCTACGCAGGTCAAGACGCTTTCAGAGGGTCTGGACAAGACGAATGACGGCTTGTCCAAGATTCAGAGCGGCTTGTCAGAAGCAAGCAAGCAGCTTAGTGATAATGCGCCCAAGCTGGCTGAAGCCGTGTCCGGCAGCGAGAAGCTGACGGAAGGAACGGCGGACTTGAAAGCCGGGATTGTCGCTCTTGGCGACGGCCTATCCCGGATTGAGAGCGGCATTAAGAGCGGCTCAGCCGGGGCCGGCCAGATCAAAGCCGGACTGCAGCAGGCTGCAACAAGCGCACAGCAGTTGGCGGACGCCAATCAGGCGCTGCTTGCCGGCTACAAAAAAATCGGCGCAGGTCTGACGGCGCTAGATGGCGGACTTGGCCAGATTCAAGGCCAGCTGCAAGGCGTAGCAACGGCATTGAATGGCCTGAGCACTTCCTTCGCTGGACTTGAGAGCAGCTATCCGGATCTGCTGCAGGATGTCAATTACCAGACTATTAAAGGCACAGTGACTCAGTCCGGTGCCGGTGCTGCTGGATTGGCGGCTGGCCTCGGCCAGATTTCGCAGAACTTGAAGGGGGCGGCTGGCGGCCTGACGGAAGCCAATGCCGGTTATGCCAAAGCTGTGGCCGGACAGACTGCACTGGCACAAGGCTTGCAGAAGCTTGTGGCGGGGATTGGTCAGCTTCAATCGGGACTTAACCAGGCTGCTGACGGTCAAGGCCAGATCGTTGGGAAAATTCCATCGATTACAGGCGGTCTGGATCAGCTGCAAGGTGGACAGAAGCAACTGGCGGACGGCTTCGGTCAGTTAACCGGCCAGATCGGACAGTTAACTGCCGGGCTAAGCGACAGTGCTGATGGGCTGAAGCAGATCTCCGGTGGTCTTGGCTCAGCACAGGATTTCCTGAACCAGATTCATAACGCGAAGGATGATGAATTGAGCGGATTCTTTGTGCCGGATGAGGCTCTCAAAGCCGACGGCATTCAGCGGGTGTTCGACAACTACCTGACACATGACCGCAAGATTATGACCCTTGATATAGTGTTCGCGCAGAACCCTTACAGCAAGGAAGCCATCGACAGTGTTAGCAGTATTCAGTCAGCTGTTGAACGTGCGGTGAAAGGAACGAAGCTGGAGAACGCGGAAATTGCCATTAGTGGCGTAACCAGCACCTACAACGACTTGCAGAACATCTCCAATGCGGACTATAGCCGGACGGTAATCTTGATGCTGGGCGGTATATTCATCATCTTGGTTGTTTTGCTCCGTTCCTTCATTATGCCGCTTTACTTGATTCTGTCGCTCGTGATTACTTACTTTACGGCACTGGCGATGACGGAAGCGATCTTCGTGAACATGCTCGGCTATTCCGGAATCACCTGGTCCACGCCATTCTTCAGCTTCGTTATGCTGGTAGCGCTTGGCGTTGACTATAGTATCTTCCTTATGGCCCGGTTCAACGAGAACAAGTCATGGGATGTGAAAGAAGCCATCCTGCATGCTATGCGCAATATGGGAACCGTCATTTTGTCGGCAGTAGTCATTCTGGGTGGTACCTTTGCTTCAATGTACCCATCGGGTGTGCTCTCGATGATGCAGATCGCTACTGTAGTGCTTGCCGGCTTGGCCTTGTATGCCTTTATCTTCCTGCCGTTCTTCGTGCCGGTGATGGTGAAGATATTCGGGCGGGCCAACTGGTGGCCATTCCCTGACAGCTCTAGTGCTGCTGAGGAGAAATCTAATACACTAGATGTGTAGAGTATTGTCACTGAAGGTCCAGATTGTAGCCTGGTGAGAATGCTACACTTCCTTGCAAAGAGAGTGTCCCGCAGCAATTGCTGTTTACTGGGACACTCTCTTTTTTGATTTTTACAAATAAAGAGAAACCTTTTTCCCTTCCCGGACATCTAATCAGCATAAAGAGCAGGAAATGAGTGGAAAAGGAACGGAGGTTTTACAGGTGGAAACAGAGGTGACGGAAGAGGTCAGGCGTGCCCAAGCGGGGGATAAAGATGCTTTCATCCATCTTGTGAAAGAGCTGGAGCTGCAAATGTATACAGTGGCGAAAGCTATTGTGAAAAAGGATGAAGACTGCGCGGATGCCATGCAGGAGACGGCGCTCAAGGCCTATCAGTCGATTGGGGGTCTGAAGGAGCCGTTATTTTTCAAAACATGGCTGTTACGCATATTGATTAATGAATGCAATCTAATCTTGCGCAAGCGTGCCAAAAGCGTCGTGATGGCTGAGCTGCCCAGCCTGCATAGAGAGAGTCCTGACTATGAACATATCGATCTGCGTGAAGCCGTGTATCAATTAGAGGAGATCTCGCGGAATATTATTATCCTGCATTATTTTCAGGATCTGCCACTTAGCCAAATTGCGGACATCCTGGAGCTGTCTGAAGGTGCAATCAAGACAAGGCTGCATAGGGCTAGAAAGTCATTATACCAGTGGCTGGCAGATCCAGCAGAAAGGAAGGTCAACGTATGAACAATCCTGATTTTGAGGCTAAACTTGCCGGTTTGAAGAGTCCTCCCATTGAAGAAGTTCCGGAATCCGTTCGTAGTAGAATGGACATCACTTATCAAATACTGGACAGCACTACCCAAAACCACGGTCTAGTAAAGAAGAAGCGACGGTGGTTGCGCCGTATAATCCTTATGACCGGTAGTGTGGCTGTAGCTTGCCTACTTTTTATTGCCCTGGGTTTCTTTTCGCCGGCTATGGCGGAGACCCTTAAGCAAATTCCTTTTGTGAAGAGTGTGTTCCAGTTAGCGGGAGATCTTGGTCTTCGCAATGCATCAGAGCGTGGATTAACTCACAGCGTGGATCAGAGTATTACTCACCAAGGCGTGACACTGGGGGTATCGGAGCTGATGTATGATGGCAGTCGCTTGTCTCTGGTCCTTAGCCGTGAGTCACCGGACTCCTCTGGTGCAACATTTATGGAGACGTGGGCACGCAGACAGGTGGTTTCTGGTAATGAAATCAATAATATCGACTTTTATGTGAATGGGGAGCTCGTGAATACAGCATGGGGATTGTCCCCCGGCGGCGACGAGTCTCCGAACTCGGTGATCGTGACCACTTTTGAAGGAGTGCAAGTTCCGGATCAATTTGAGTTCAAGATGGAGGTCCGATTGGCTGAGCTGAAGCAGAACTTTACTTTCACGATTCCTGTTACAAAAAATACTGCGGATAGTATTGTACTCACCCCGGCCGAAGTTAAAAGTCATGATCATGTCCATATGAGTATTAAGCGGTTAGAACTAAGCCAGACGACCACCCAACTGGTGGTAGAGGTCAAGAGTGAGGCAGGAGAAGGAATGAGTGACACTATCAAAAAAATACCGGAGAAATATAAATTTCCTGGGTTCCCTAATTTCAATTTTGATCTTTTCGATGAGCAGGGGCGGATGCTTGTCTCCATCGGTGGGAATGGAAGCGGTGATGAAGAGGGGATAAAGTATACCACTTCGTTCGAACCTCTTGACCCAATGCCAAGAATTCTCATAGTGAAGCCCTTCATCTGGATGGAAACCCAGAAACAATATATCTCCGAGCTTGAATTTATAGTACCTGTGAAATGACGATAACAGCAAAGAACCTCCGGGGGCCACGTGAAATGTGGATTCCGGAGGTTTTCTTTTTTTACGCTTAAGGATGTAAGAGGATCGTCATCTATCTCATTTTGGCAAAAAAGCTGCGCAGCGCCCAGCCGCGTTCCTGGCGTTTCTTGTATTTGGGAAGCGATCGGTAGATCGCTGTGGACTCTGCAAAAGCACTCTTCGCTTCTTCTTCCCTTCCTAGCGCCCGGTACATCGATCCAGCCAGATAATAAGCTTCACTGGAGGAAGATTGAATCTCTTGGAACTCGCTGACATAGTGAAGCGCCTTGTCGCGGTCTGTATGACGGAAAATCTCAGCCAGTCGCAGATAGGGTTGACCGTATTGGGCTCTGCGGTTAATGTCCAGTCCTTTCAGTACCTGAGCTTCGCCTTCTTCCATCTGTCCCAGCTTCAAATTCACGTGTCCAAGCTCGACCCAATATTCGGCAGACTGCTCATAACGGTCTTCAATTTCCTGCAGTAATTTCTTAGCTTCATTGAATTTTTTGCGTTCCGACAAATACCGGGCCAGTTCAAATTTAGAGGATACATCATTGGGATTAAGCGAAATAGTAGTTCTCAGTTTGGAAATTTGCCGTGATCTGCGGAAGGGTTTTGCTATGCTAGGCAAGATGCCGACAAAACGGCGATCCAGTACATACAGAATAATTAGCAGAATGAGCAGAGCAAGAAAAGGATTGCCGATAAATCGGAATAACAGGATGAATCCGAGAATTTTGAACATATTGTCCTCCTAGATGAGTGAAATTAAGATTAGGATCGAAGTGTAATTAACGGCATTTTCGTACCTTAAATCCTCTGTCGCTACCGGCTAGTGGGGATTAAGTGCAATATTGTACCTTAAATCTTCCAGAATACCCGTACAAGCGTGATTTTTCGAAAAATAAGATACAATAATGCCCTTATTTCCCTCTTTCACCTATATTAAAGAAAAATAAGGTACAAAAATGCTGTTAATTGGGGAGAAGGCCCCCTTTTTTCACTGTTAAGCAACTGGTGAAGGGGAATATACCGCTTCTGGTGGTTAAATCTGTCGAAAGTCATATTCCAGTGAAAGTTTTCCTATAGAAAGCTCTCAGGCAGGAGCGCCTTGCGCCCTATTGTGTTGGCATTGTTCAACCGGAGCTTGCGACAGTTCCTATGGAAAGCTTTCAGGCGAGCGCTTTGCGACTACAGTACCAAGCTTCCCCGTGCGCTCATCTTCAGTTTTTCGTGAATTTCTTTTGTTCGGCTTATATGGGCTATATTTGTTATTTTAATGTGTTCTATATCATTTGTCTTCTTATGTATTACGGTGCTGCGGTATTTCGTTATAATAGGATGTGTTCGGCCAGGATAATTATACCATAATCTGAGAAGGAGATCAGGTGATGAAGTTATCTCGATCCAAGTTCCTTATGCTTAGTGTTGTTTTATGTGTAGCTTTAGTGTGGGTGTCCATACCTCAAGCTGCTGGTGCAGCGGAAGTGCCGTCTACGGCAAAACTTTCAAATATCAAGAAGGTAATTACCTCTCCAGGCTTCTGGGGCGGGAACTCCTTCGCGCTTGGCCAAGACGGTACCGTGTGGGCTTGGGGGAGCAATGTCTATGGACAATTTGGTAACGGAGTCGCCAGTCCTGAGGGTTGGACGATCACTCCTCACCGTCTGGGAATGGAACTCCCCGGCTGATTCTGAAACCGGATATACCACTCTGCCTGCGGCAGTGAAGGTGCCGGGCTTAAGTGGAATCAAATGGGTTGGCAGTGAAAGTTACCATGCCGCGCTCAAGGATAATGGTACCTTATGGGTATGGGGAACCGGGGGTCAGGAAGATAACACAGGTCTCCCAAAGACGCCGACTCCGGTCAGCAGTCTTTACAATGTCAAGTCAGTGGTATTTAACGGTGACAGCTTAGTTGCCCTGACGAACAGTGGCGCAGTATGGTCATCTGTCGGCGGCTGGAAGAGCAGTGACTCCGGGGTTCCCGGTTATCCAATCAAGCTGCAGAAGATGTCTTCCCAATCCGGCATAATTTCAATAGAAACGAACGGCATGTTCAACCTCGTGCAGAACCAGAAGGGTGAATACTGGATATGGAGAGCAGGGAGTAATCAGAAGTTGCTTCAGAAAATTATATCATTGAGCAACATCGCCAGATTGGAGCTGAATCTGGATGGTTTTGCCGCTGTCCGGAAGGATGGCACAGTCTGGACATGGGGTTATAAGTATGCTGCCGACGGCCAGCTTAGTTTTACACAGCCGAGGCAGATTAAAGGGCTGCACGCGCCGGTGTCCTTTGCCACAGGAGAAAACAGCAAATATGCGGTTCTGAAAGATGGAACGGTTGCCGCCTGGGGCACGAACATGTTCGGTCAATTGGGCATCAGTGCTCTTGATTCCCGTCCTTTTACGGTTTCCCCCCTATTGAAACCCGTAACGCTAATAATTGACGGACAGACTGTGGAGCCTCTCCAGCCACCGGTTTTCAAGGAGGGCAGAGTGCTGGTTCCGCTGCGGGATGTAGCTCAAAGTCTCGGTTATACCATCGGGTCTGTGGGCGGCATCATGACATTGACCAAGGATGGAAACGTAGTTGCGCTTCAAGATGGGAATTACGAGCTGGGAAATGGCAGAATCCTCCCAATGGGGGAGGGCATTAAGGTGAGCTACACCTCGATGGTTCCGGCAGCCCAGCTAGCACAGGCCCTGGGCTTTGCAACAAGGTGGGAGGGCAGTTTATATAGCCTCACCTTGCAGAGTAAGCAAGAAAATATGATTAATCTAATCCAGCAATAAAGTTATCTTCTAATTACAGGAGATAAATGATATGTTAGGCGTAATCGTACTAATGGTTTTTATTTCATAGCGGGGAAAGAAGGATGAATGATGGAGCAGAACTTGACAACGGTGAAGCTGCGCCCACTGGGTCAGTCTTCGCTTTCCGTCTCGCCACTGGGACTGGGATGCTGGCAGTTCAGCCGGGGGAAAGGACTGGTGGGCAGCTATTGGAGCAACCTGAATGAAGGTGATATTCTCGAGATTGTGCGGGTTAGCCTTGAAGGCGGCATGAACTGGGTGGATACGGCAGAGGTTTACGGCGGAGGTAAATCAGAGGAAGCTCTGGCCCAGGTTCTTGACGAGCTGCGGCAGGAGGGAAGTCCCCAGGCGGCTCCGCTAATCGCGACCAAGTGGTGGCCACTTTTCCGCACCGCGGGTTCGATTACCTCGACGATAGAGGAGCGGATTGGGTGCCTGGGTGGACGAACCATTGACCTGTACCAGATTCACCAGCCATTCTCCTTGTCCACGATTGCTCAGGAGATGAAGGCGATGGCTGGCTTGGTTAAAGCGGGAAAAATCCGTTATGTCGGAGTCAGCAATTATTCGGCGAAGCAGATGGTCGCGGCTCACCGCCTGTTGCAGCAGGATGGACTGACGTTGGTCTCCAATCAGGTCAAATACAATCTGCTCGACCGGGCGATTGACCGCAACGGAATTCTGGAGGCTGCGAAGGAGCATGGCATTTCAATCATTGCTTATTCTCCACTGCAGCAGGGACTGCTCACGGGTCGATTCCACCATGATCCGGCGCAGATTCAAGCCCTGACCCGCAGCCGCCGGTTGATGTCCGGTTTAAATGAAAAGAGCCTGGCACGCAGTCGGCCATTAATAGAGGCTTTGGATGCCCTCGGTCGAAAATACAATGCGACCTCAGGGCAGATCGCACTGAATTGGCTGATTCATTATCACGGCGATACGGTTGTGGCGATTCCGGGTGCGTCGAAGGTGCGGCATGCCGAGGAAAACATCGGTGCGATGACCTTCCAGCTTACGGCTGATGAATTGGAGCAGCTCAATGAAGCCTCCTGGGCCGCGGTCAAATAACATAGCAAGCTATATACAAAGAGCCTCCGAGGACCCTTGGTCACTTGGAGGCTCTTGTCTGTCTATCCATGCTGTAGCCGTTACACCTCAATAATGATCGGCAGGATCATCGGTCGCCGTTTGGTCTTTTCATACAGGAATTTACCCAGGACATCTTTGATCGTCTGCTTCATGATATTCCATTGGCCAAGATCGGCTTTGTGCATTTTATGCAGCGTGTCCGTGACCAATTGATTGATTTCGTCCATTAGCGTTTCCGAGTTGCGGATATAGATGAACCCTCTGGAAATGGTATCGGGGCTGTTCAGCAGCCGTCCATCGGTCTGGCTAAGTGTAATGACTGTGATCAGGATCCCGTCAGCCGAGAGCTGTCGCCGGTCGCGCAGCACTACATTGCCAATATCCCCGATGCCCAGACCGTCGACGAGGATTTGCCCTGCGGTTAGTTTTTTGCCGGACTGTCTGACAGTCCCCCCCGCAGCTTCAACAATGTCGCCATTTTTGAGAATGAAAATTTTCTCAGGATTTACACCTACCGCCTCGGCCAACAGGCTGTGATGATGAAGCATACGGTACTCCCCGTGCACCGGAATAAAGTATTCCGGTTTCATAAGGGTCAGCATCAGTTTCAGTTCTTCCTGGCTGCCATGTCCGGATACGTGAAGCTCGCTGCGGGAGCCATAGATGACCCGTGCACCCAGCATATATAAGTTGTCTACAATTCGGGCGACATTCCGTTCATTACCGGGTATTGGATTGGCAGCGATCAGTACGGTGTCCCCGGCTTGAATCTCCATCAGCCGATTGCTGGAGTTCGCCAGACGGGATAAGGCCGCCATGGGTTCACCCTGACTTCCTGTACATAAGACGGCACATTGTTCAGGCGGTAGATCGGCAGCCTCTGCAGGCTCTATCAACATGCCATCCGGAATGTCCAAATATCCTAATTCTTGGGCTACGCCGACCACAGCCACCATGCTCCTGCCTAGCAGAGTGAGCTTACGCCCTGTATGATGAGCAGCATCCACAACCTGTTGCAGACGATGCACATTGGAGGCGAAGGTGGAGACAAAGATTCTTTGTTCAGCATTCTTAAACGCTTCTTCCATATGTGATCCTACCAGTCTTTCGGACGGAGTAAAGCCAGGGCGCTCAGCATTGGTGCTTTCCGAAAGCAGGATTTTAACACCCTTTTTGCCGATTTCAGCCATTCTGTGCAGATCAGGGTATGGTTTGTTGACCGGTGTCATATCAAATTTGAAGTCTCCGGTATGTACGACGGTTCCTTCGGGAGTATCGAATACAACCCCGAGACAATCCGGGATACTGTGATTAGTGTTGAAAAAGGTAGTGGTGATGGTGCCAAAGTCCAGGGTCGAATCCGCATCAATGCAGTGCAGGCTCGTCTGCCGCAGAAGGCCATGCTCCTTCAGCTTGTTTTCTATCAAGCCTAGTGTCAAGCGGGAAGCATAGATCGGAATGTTCAGTTGCTTCAGCAGATAAGGGATGCCGCCAATATGATCTTCATGTCCGTGAGTCACGACCAGTCCTCGTACCTTATCTATATTGTTCAGCAAGTAGCTGACATCAGGAATGATCAGGTCGATGCCTAGCAGACTTTCATCGGGAAATTTGGCACCACAATCGATAACAATAATATCATCGGCATACTGCACGAGGTACATGTTCTTGCCGATCTCATTGACGCCGCCTAATGCAGCGATCCAGAGCCGTTCTCCTGACATTTTCACAGGCAGTTCCCCCCAACTGAATTTACCTATATTATGGATGAAAACCATGGGGATTATCCTGTTATGAAAAAAAACATCTTTTTAGCATGAAAATGCACCTCAGCTGTTTAAGAGTAAGGCATACGGGTTAATAAAGAAGAAAGCAGCCAATGTATGGACATGTTGACAGGGAAAAGATTACGGAAGGGAGGATGAATCCAGCATGAATATGACAGTACATAGTCTTATGGCTTTCAATCATCAGTATTTCAGGCCTCAACCCGTGGCCAATTCCAAGCAGAAGAGAGCGGACGAGAAGATGGTCGTCTTCCGTGACGTACTGAAGGAGAAGATGAGATCGGGCAGTGGTCTCAAAAAGTGACATTCAGGCAACTCAACATAGCGCTACATAGAAAAGCCGGACGCATGACCCTCTGAGGTCCTGTCGCCCGGCTTTTTAGATTTTTTATAAAGTTGAATCAATTTCATAATACGGATTTCAATCCGAATAGGTACAATATCAAGTTATACCTAAACCATGTACAACTTGATATCGATGATTAGACGCTCACTTATGGATTTATGAAATTGATTCAGTGGTCAGCGTCTTATCGGATATTAGCGGCCTGCTGCAACCTGGCGGCAATCGCTTTGAAATCTTCTTCTGAGATGCCAGGGGCAAATTCTTCCGGCACTTCAGGTGCCTCAGCAATCGGATACCCCTTAGGTGAACCTTCTATAACTTCAAGCGGCTGTCCGTCTTCGGGATGAGTTCCCTTCCAGATCTGCTTGATCGCTGTGAAATCCCCGTCGCTGTTCGTATACAGCTTGGTGTGAAGGCTTTTCTCCTCATACTTTCGTGTTTCGTTGAATGCCTTGTTGCTGAGGGAGGGGATCGGCACCAGTTTGCTGACATCCACACCGGTAGCTACCTCCAGCGCTTTGGCATAGGCCACGACATGCACCCCGCCGCGGACTAGCAAGTATCCGACAACCTCCCGTGCAGCAGGGTGATCGGTCATTTCATAGACCTTCATTTTGTGAGCACGTGCTCCACACTCCAGGAAGAAATTATGCAGCAAATCGAGAATCAGATTCCCGCTATTGAACACATATTCTCCACTCCAGGGGCGGCCCATGGAATCAATGGGGAGCGCGGACTGTGCACCGGCTAGTCCAAAGTAAGAATTTCGGATATCTTTCAACGGATTTAGCGGCGTTTGGTCTGGTTCTTTATATTTCGTGGAGCCGCACAGACACTTATTAACAGCATGGGCAACCAGTTCGACATGGCCCAGTTCTTCTGCAGTGATGCTCGTAACCAGATCGTAGAAGGGTTTGAGCTTTTTTTTGCTCCGGAAGTTGAAGGATTGGAACAGGTAGTTGTTCAAGGTCGACATCTCGCCGAATTTCCCGCCCATTAGTTCCTGAACCGCAGCAGCGGCATTGGGATCGGGGCGTTCTACCTCCGGAATCTCAATGGCAATCTCGTCAAAACGTTTAAACATAGGCCAGCACCTCATTATCAGTTGAATTTGCCAAAAGCGGCATTCATCGCTCTTAGTGTCTCCAACCGTGGGGAACTATACCCGGATTCTCCGAATAAGCGCCTTGCACCACTGTTGCACAATTCTTATTTCAGATGTGATTGCAGTCAGTCTCTAAGGTCTGACCTCAAAGAACTGGCAGTTCGAACGGGAATAATAGGTCAAGTCGCTGACCCGGGATTGAATGACTACGTCGGAATCCGTGAAGCGGACAATGAAGCCGCCGGAATTCACCAGATGATCATCCTGGAAGACGCGCACAGGGTACTGGCGATCTACGGCTTCCTGCAGGTCAATATCCGTAAATAGAGGACGATTAATAGGCATGTTGAAACTCTCCTTTATTAATAAACATAAATATAATTCTATACCTTATAGAAGTAAAAATAGTATACCTGTCCTCCGGCCATAAATCCAATAGAACACCACCATCGGTTAATGATTTGAACTTAGCGTGTTGGGTTGGCCGCGTGACGTCCCCGGCTGGAATATGACATATGTCATACTGCCTACTTGATGTTTGTGTCTTAAAGGATGACACTGTCTCCTCTATACTTAGTAGCAGAAGTGTTTCCCCAGCGGGATACATCAAGGAGGAACGACGACCATGCGCAAAGATCAGTCAGCCCAGCTCGCCAGCCTAAAAAAAAGTGTAGCTCCTTATGAGAAAACGGATCGTACACGAAGTATAAAGCAGCTTATAAATACGCTGTTACCGCTTGTAGTATTATGGTGCAGCGCCTACTTTAGCCTGTCTGTATCCTATTGGCTTACATTGTTGTTTGCAATCCCAGCCGCAGGCTTCGTGATTCGAACATTTATCATTTTTCATGACTGCTGCCATGGCTCGTTCTTCAAAAGCCGCCGGGCCAACGATATCGTAGGTACCATTACCGGCATTCTGACACTGGTTCCTTACCGGCAGTGGAAGCATAGCCATTCTATCCACCATGCAACCAGCAGCAACCTCGACAAAAGAGGGATTGGCGACATCTGGATCATGACCGTGAATGAATATACTGAGGCCTCTTCATGGAAGCGGCTGTACTACCGGATTTACCGTAACCCGATTGTTATGTTCGGCATTGGACCGATCGCTGTGTTCTTGCTCCAATACCGGTTTAACGCCAAGGGAGCCAAGCGCAAAGAGCGGATGAACACGTACCTCACTAATGTCTCGCTTGTTGTGCTGTACGGTGTGCTTATTTGGGCCATTGGCTGGCCGGCATTCCTGCTGGTGCAACTGCCTATCGTCTTTGTATCCGGCTTCCTCGGAATCTGGCTGTTCTATGTACAGCACCAGTTCGAAGACTCCTACTTCGAGAACGAAGACGAGTGGAGCTATGTGAAAGCTGCGGTAGAAGGAAGTTCTTACTACAAGCTGCCGAAGCTGCTGCAATGGATTACCGGCAATATCGGCTTCCATCATGTACATCATTTAAGCCCGAAGGTGCCTAACTATAATCTGGAACAAGTGCATAACTCAACTCCACCATTGCAAAAGGCGACTACGATTACGATCGGCACCAGTCTCAAAGCCATTCATTTCCGTCTGTGGGATGAGGAGAATAAAGGCTTCGTGAGCTTCAAGGAGATGAAGGCCAGACTGCGTAATCCCAAGCGTGTCGCAGAAGTGTTAACTGTGCATAAACCGACTCTTCAGGGAGATTGAACACTATACCCAAGGAAGTACAGAGCCGAAGATCATTGTTCGGTGCTGTTCTTCCTTTTGTTTTCCCTTTGAAGCGATACTTGTCAAGTTTGTGCTAATATAAGGATGAACAACTTTGATCAAAAGGATGGCAGATATGCAGAAATGGTATTCTATTTTTCATAAAAGCACCGGACTCAGCCCTTATGTGTGGGTCGTCTTTTACATTCTTCCGTTCTATTTCATTTTCCGGTCTTCTTCCACCTATCAAGTGGTATCCGGCATCGTCATGATCATGCTGTTCTTTGTGTGCTATGTACTATCCTTTATTTCAAAAGGCTGGCTGGTGTACTTCTGGACAAGCGTGCAAATAGTGGTTTCAATTACGATGACGCTATTGTTTGGCTATGTGTATTTTGCGCTGTTTCTGGCGTTCTTTATCGGAAATATCCAGAACAGGGTCGGATTCTTCACGCTATATTCCATTCATCTGTTAACCACCATTGTGTCCATCAACTACGTGCTGCTCTCGCGCAATCCCGTATTTATCAGCCAATTGCCATTTGTGCTGGTTAGTATGATCGCGGTTGTGCTGCTGCCCGTTACCACCTATAACCGCAATAATCAGGACAAGCTGCAGGGCCAATTGGAGGATGCCAACAAACGTATCTCCGAACTAGTGAAGCTTGAGGAGCGGCAGCGGATTGCCCGTGATCTGCATGACACCTTGGGACAAAAGCTTTCCCTGATCGGGCTCAAGAGCGATCTCGCCAGCAAGCTGATTCATAAGAATCCTGCGCAGGCGGTGGTTGAAATAGGTGATGTGCGCCGAACGGCACGGAGTGCCCTGAAGGAAGTGCGGGAGATGGTGACAGAGATGCGGGGGATCCGGCTGGAGGAAGAGTTAATACGTATCCGGCAGTTTCTTCAGGCGGCAGAGATCGATTTTCTGCTGGAGGGTAATCCGAAGCTAACCAATACTTCTCTCATTACGGAAAATGTGCTCAGCATGTGCATTAAAGAAGCGGTCACCAATGTGGTGAAGCACAGTAATGCTATGGCATGCTGGATTATGATCCAGCCCTCGCGGACAGATCTGACAATCACTGTGAAGGACAATGGAACGGGCATTTCTGGGGATAACATTTATTCTAAAGGACACGGCCTGCAGGGCATGAGAGAGCGGCTTGAATTTGTTAACGGTACGATGGATATTGTGAAGGGCGGAGGAACCACCCTTGTGATAAGAGTTCCCAATGCATTCAAACAACCGGTGAAGGAGGAGACGACATGATAAAAATAGTAATTGCCGAGGATCAACGTATGCTGCTAGGAGCGCTGGCTTCGCTGCTGGATCTGGAAGAGGATATGAAGGTGGTGGGGCGAGCGAGTAACGGCGAGGAAGCGGTGTCGCTGGTGCAGCTGCATAAACCGGATATTTGTATCATGGACATTGAGATGCCAGCGATGAGCGGCCTGGAAGCAGCGGAAGCGCTGAAGAATTCCGGCTGCAAGACCATGATTCTGACCACCTTTGCGCGGGCGGGTTATTTTGAGCGTGCTGTGAAGGCTGGAGTCCATGCCTATCTGCTTAAGGATAGTCCAAGTGAAGAACTAGCCTCCTCCATTCGAAGTGTGATGGCCGGACGGCGGATGTATGCTCCTGAACTGATGGATCAGGCGTACGGCGGAGAGGTTAATCCCTTGACGGAACGGGAAAAGGAAGTGCTGGGTCTTATCGCTGATGGTAAGAACACCAAAGAAATCGCAAGTCAGCTGTTTATTACAACTGGCACGGTTCGAAATTATATTTCTGTCATTCTGGATAAGCTTGACGTGGGCAACCGGATCGAGGCGATTACCCGTTTTAAGGAAAAAGGCTGGTTCAAATGAAAGAACCGGCATTGCAACTGAGGCTCGCTACTGACGCTAGCGAAGCCGTCCGGCCCAGAGAAACATTATATGTAGTCGGAGCACAGCTGCATTTGTCAACGCTGAAAACTCTCAATGAGTAGGAACTTCAAGCTTAACTTAATAATATAAGTAAGTTAAATATGAGGATACCTTCGTAGTATGGTGCTACGAGGGTGTCCTTTTTGCGTTCTGTCCTGTAGACTAGCATGCCCCTATTCTTAATTGTTGACATACAGTATATCTTCCTTCATCTTTGCACGGTTATCCCTCTCAAATAAGTCTAAGTGCTTAGATTTGCTGAGACAGATTAACCACTTTATCTATAGGTCTTCCTGCTCGGATTGGAACATATAATTCTTTTTGATATGATAATATGCAAACATGTGATCTTATCTACTATCATATCTCATATCTGTTCGTAACAGGGAGGAATCATATTTTGCTTGAACTTACTTCATCCTATGTGGATTCACTGGCCCCTAATGCGGCCGCCATCAAGAATGGGCAAGGGCTTGTGAAGAAGAAAAGCTTTGTGGAGCTGAACCGCTCGGAGAATGGTGAGCTGCTGTTTGGCCAATGCTCGGGTAGCGGCAAGTCCAATTATGTCTGTTCGGTCGATTTTGTGGTTCCTGAGAAGCCGGTTGCCCGCTGCACCTGTCCCAGCCGTCAGTTTCCTTGCAAGCATGCCTTAGGACTGATGTACGCCTATTGCGAAGGTCTGGAATTTCAGATTGCTCCCGTGCCGGAGGATATTCTTTCCAAACGCGAAAAAGTGGAAAAGCGGGAGGAGACAAAGGCGAAGCAGGCTGAGGAAGGTAGCGAACCGAAGCCTAAGAAGGTCAACAAATCTGCCCTGAAGAAAAAAATCACCGCCCAGCTGGAAGGGCTTGATGTGCTGGAGAAGCTGATCCTTTCGCTGATTCGCGGCGGACTTGCGACGATTGACAGCAAAACGATCAAGACGATCAATGAGCATGTGAAGCAGATGGGCAATTATTATCTGCCCGGTGCACAGAACGAGCTGCGCCGCTTTGCGTTGCTGCTGTCCAGGGGTCAGGATCATGAGGAGAGCTATACATATGCGGTGGAGCAATTAACCAGGCTGCATGCGTTTATCAAGAAGGGCCGGACCTATCTGACTGCCAAGCAGGAGGACCCTGAATTGGCCCGTGACCATGAATCCACCATCGAGGAATGGCTGGGGCATGCCTGGCAGCTCGCGGAGCTGAAGGAGGTTGGACTCGTGACAGAGGGAGCAGAGCTGCTTCAGCTTGCTTTTTATAGTTATGATGACGCTGCCCGTCAGGAATATGTGGATCTTGGATACTGGCTGGAGCAGGCCACAGGAGACATTCACAGAACTGTGCAATACCGGCCATATAAGGCTGCCAAGCATTTGCGGGAGGACGACAGCTTCTTTGAAGTGGCGCAGCTTCCTCTATTGTACCGTTATCCAGGACAAATGAACGTCCGGGTCCGCTATGACGAGATGCTGCCGAGGGCTGTAACTGGTGCTGACCTGGCCGCTGTCTCGGCCAACGCGCAGCGTTCCTATGCGGAAGCTTTGAAGAAAGCGAAGAACGAATTGAAGAATCCGCTTGGAGAAAAGAATCCTGTCCTGCTGTTACATGCCGCAAGGCTGGGTCAGACGGAGGGCGGGCAATACACGCTGACGGATGAATCCGGACAGCATCTGGTGTTGGAGAACATTCCGTCCTTGCCACAGGGCACGACAGAACTGCTGCCGTACCTTGCGCCTGAATGGCAGGAGGATATTGCTGTTCTTGTCATGCTCGAACATTTGTCTGACCAAGGACGCCTCGTTGCCCAGCCGCTCACCGTTATCAACGATGCCGGGATAACCCGACTTTTATACTAATTATCCAAAATTACAATAGGGGGTTATCCCATGAGTACCGCTTTATTACAAGAGCTTAACCAGGAGCTTAGAAGATTGTATATTGCCGGGAGTGATCTGGCTGCGGGCGATTTCCGGCTTAAACGTCTTTTGCCGCAGTTTCAGCAGCTTGGTGAACGGTCACCGGTATTTAAAAGATTGGGGGAGGGTATCTCCTCTCTGGTAGAACAGGCGGAAGAACAGGGGACAGCTTCAGCCGTGAAGCTCCAGGATCTGGCACTGCTGCTGGGTTCGATACTGTACACCCAAGGCTCAACAGTCCCCCTTGCCGAACCGGGCAAGCTTGCGAGCCGCCCCATACTGCTGAAGACCAATTTATCCTACCGCAAGCTGGCGGAGGTGCAGCAGGCACTGTCCACAACCGGCAGCGGGCGTTACGAGATTGTGAAGGATGCGTATGAACAGGGTGTTTTTCAGGATTTGCGACTGCTTCCCGCCGCGATAGCTGCGCTCAGAGATCCTTATTCTGAGCTGGCCGAATTCGCGCGGGATGCCATCCTCCCAGCCTACGGCAAGCCTATAACGGCTTTTTTGCTGGAAGGTTTTGATCCGTCCGGGGGTAAAAGCGAGTCCCGCAAGCTGCATGTGATTGAACGGGTGAGCGGGGCAGAACAGATGGACTTCATCTGTCAAGCGGCAGAGAATGGTTCGGATGAAGTGCGGACGACGGCCATCAGGCTGCTGGCTGGATATGCCGGTTATGAAGCTGCATTGCTGAATTTCTCGATGGAGAAGAAAAAGCCGATCCGGGAAGCAGCCTTCAGGGCTCTTGCGGCGAGCGAAACGGTTCAGGCTGCCGACCGTCTGTACGAGGCATTTAGCGGCAAGGATATCGAACTGGCGGCGAGCGCTCTAAGTGAGTCTGAACGGCTGGACGCACGAATTGTGCGTGATTTTGCAGCTGATCTGGAGAAGACGCCAGAAGTAAAGGGAGACAAGAAGCGGGAAGAAAGTCTGCGGACCCGGTTGAATCATTACCAGCTGGCCGTAGTGGGCAAATACAGTGAAGGTCTGACGGAAATCTACAGCAGCATTTTGCAACAGCATTCCTTGTATACTTCATTAGGCTGGATTGAGCTTGTCGATTGGGCAGCTAATTACATAGGGAGCCTGAACACCCTTGAAGGGCTTACTTTGATCCAGCAAGTAGAGGAGAAGAACCACCGCTATCTTCCGCATGCCTTCCAGCTTGCCTTCCGCCTCTGGTCTCCGGCAGTGTTGTATGAACAGTATGCCGAGCCGCTGGCGAACCAGCTTGATGCAACACCTGACAAGGGGACCAAACAGCGCGAACAAAAGCTGCTGCAAGTTATCGAAGATCTGGTGATACAACGATCTTATCAAACGTATGACGCAGTGTGGAGACCGTCCTCCAGCAGGTATTATGCCATCTCTTCCCTGGAGCCGGTTTCTCCAGAGGAAATCGCTGATTGCTGGGACACGCGCTGGCTGCGCTGGTCGCTGGAGAAGAACAAACCGGAGCTTGTCAGTGCATTTGCCAGACCAGGGGAGTCCTTGATACAGAAGTATTTGCTGCGCAAGCTGAACAATAATCCGGAGTTCCGCAATAAATATGCTAGTCTCCTGCTCATGGGACTGGAACGGGTCGGAGCTGAACTTGACGTGCGGCAAGAAGCGCTGATGGCTGCTTTGGAGGATAAGCGCAACAACAATTGCTATGTATTAGATATTTATGTGTTCGATCTGCTCTGCGGGCTGCCTTCGTCTTTCTTGCCACGTCTGGAAGCAGTGCTTCCTACGTACAGATATGAAGCAGGCGAGCAGTTGTCTTATGTGATAAGAACTTTAAGCCAAAGGGGAGAACAATAAATGACAGAGCAAGCTCAGCTTCAGGATTACATGCGCCTTCCAGCGGAGATTCTGTACCGCGAGGAGTTGGAGGCGTTGATCAAAGCGGATAAGGGGAAAATTCCTGCCGGCTGGCAGATGTCTCCACGCTCGGTATTGACATTTATCGTAGGCGGCAAGGCCGGTAAGACAGTTATTACACCCAAGTACATCGGCAATACCCGATTAATTGAAATGGCCATCGCTACACTGGTGACTGACCGGGCTCTCCTTCTGATCGGGGAGCCGGGTACGGCAAAATCGTGGCTGTCCGAGAATTTGTCAGCGGCGATCTATGGCAATTCGGGTCTTGTCGTTCAAGGAACGGCGGGAACAAGCGAAGAGCATGTCCGCTATTCCTGGAACTATGCTATGTTGCTGGCGAACGGGCCGACGCCTGAGGCTTTGGTTAAAAGCCCGATTATGCGTGCGATGGAAGAGGGCGGGATTGCCCGCTTTGAAGAAATCTCCCGCTGCGCTTCGGAAGTGCAGGACGCGCTGATCTCGATTTTGTCTGAGAAGACGATCTCGGTTCCTGAACTGGGCAAAGAGACCGGGGCCCGCAAAGGCTTCTCCATCATCGCCACCGCCAATACACGGGACCGTGGGGTTAATGAAATGTCGGCGGCCCTTAAGCGGCGGTTCAACATCATTGTGCTGCCCGCACCGTCGGACCTGGAAACTGAGCTGTCCATTGTTAAAAAACGGGTTGGCGAGATTGCATCCTCCTACGAATTGCAGGCTGCGGTGCCTGCCGATGAAGCTTTGCTGAAGGTGGTCACCATCTTCCGCGAGCTGCGCAGCGGCATGACGCTTGACAAGAAAGAGAAGGTGAAGTCCCCGGCAGGTGTAATCTCGACAGCCGAGGCAATCTCCCTGCTCACGAACAGCATGGCGCTGGCCGCAAGCTTTGGCGGCGGCGAGCTGACAGACGAGGATCTCGCTGCCGGGCTTCAGGGGGCAATTGTCAAGGATGATGACAAGGATAAGCTGGTCTGGAAAGAATATCTTAATAATGTAATGAAGAAAAGAGGAGCCGAGTGGCGCGGCCTGTATCAAGCCTGTAAGGAGATGAACGAGTGAGACCAACTGCTGAAGCGGCTGTGCATATTTTTGGGGTGCGGCATCTGTCTCCGGGCGGTGCAAAGCATCTGCTGGATTTCCTGGATGAGCTTCAGCCGACGGCGGTACTGATTGAAGGCCCGGCAGACGCCACGGCTGAAATTCGCCATTTGACGAATAAAGAAACCAAGCCTCCGGTTGCTGTATTGGCGTTCACCGCTGATTTGCCAGTACGGACAGCGTTATGGCCGTTCGCCGTGTACTCACCTGAGCTGCAAGGCCTGCAATGGGCGGAGGCGAATGGCGCGATGGCCTCTTTCATTGATCTGCCATCGTCAGTCATTCTGGCGTTGCAGGACACTTCAAGACCTTCAACAGAGCTGGAGCATGATACAGCGCCGGGATCCGGGAAGGCGGGCGAACCTTCTGCGTTGGTAACTGGTCCAGACAAGGAGACAGAAGAGCAGAAGGCGCATGGAGACGCATCGCCTTCCCTATACAGCCGGATTGCCAGCGCCGCGGGTGAGCATGATTACGATATGTACTGGGAACGGAATTATGAGCACAATGCCAGCCCAGGCGCTTACCGGGAAGCCATTCTCTCCTTTTCTGCCGAGATGCGGAATCTCTCTGAAGGGCAGGAGCAGCGGGAACAGCCGATAGAGCATGCCTACAACTACGTACGTGAGTCCTATATGAGACGGCAGATTAGAGACACCATTGCCGCTGGCCATGACCCGGAGCGGATCGTGGTCATCTGCGGGGCCTATCACGCAGCGGCTTTGGCTGATGTGACGGATTACATGACTGATGAAGAATTAGCATCATTGCCTTCACGTAGTACTAAGCTGACACTGATGCCTTATTCTTATTATAAATTGTCCACGATGTCCGGATATGGGGCGGGGAATCGGGCGCCCCATTATTACCAGATGATGTGGGAAGCGATGGTGGCCGGAGCGCCGGAGGATTTGCCTTATCTATATTTGTCTTCCGTTGCCCGGCTTGTACGCAGCGGGGGAACCCACCGTTCCACGGCTGAGGTTATAGAGGCGGTTCGACTGGCGGAAGCGCTCGCCGCGTTGCATAGCGGAAGTGCTCCGACGCTGCGTGATTTGCATGATGCTGCACAGACGCTGCTTGGTCACGGCGATTTGTCTGTCATCGCCGAAGCACTCGCCAGAGTAGATGTCGGGACGGCGATCGGCAGCCTTGCCGAAGGGGTTAGCCAGACTCCGATTCAGGATGATCTGAACCGGTTGTTCAAGAAGCTGAAGCTGGAGAAGTACAAAACTACGGTAGCCTCCGATCTGTCGCTGGATCTGCGGGAAAACCGCCGGGTATCTTCCACGGAAGCGGCCTTTCTGGATTTGAACCGTTCGATCCTGTTCCACCGGCTGAGCCTGCTGGGCATTTCCTTCGCGAAAAGCCAGCCGAGCGGCCAGGATGGGGCGACCTGGGCCGAGAACTGGATCATCCAGTGGACTCCGGAGGTCGAAATTCAGGTTGTCGAATCCACGCTGCTGGGCGAGACGGTAGAAATTGCCTGCGCCTATGTGCTCCGCGAGAAGCTGAACGAATGCCGTTCCATTGCAGAAGCTTCGGCACTGATTAAGATCGCTTGTCAATGCGGCATGGCTTCACAGATTGAGGAAGGCCGGCAGGTGCTGCAGACCTTGGCTGTAGACAGCCGCGATGTGGTTGAGATTGCAGCGGCTGCGCGGGAGCTGTCGATCATCATCGGCTATGGGGATATCCGCAGAATCGACACTGTGCCTTTAGTGCCGCTGCTGGAGCAGCTGTTCCTGCGCGGCTGTCTCTTCCTGACCGATGCTGCGGGCTGCAATGATGAAGCAGCCACGGCAATGACCGCCGCGATGAATGAGCTGAACGCCATCGCTCTTGATCATGACGACACCGTCGATGGGAAGCTATGGCTTCAGGAGCTGCTGCATCTGTCGGAGCGGGACGACCGTAACCCGCGGTTGTCCGGCTTTGCCTGCGCCATCCTGATGGAGCGCGGCGCGATTACCGCCGCAGAATGTGCCGCCGAAGTCTCGCGGAGGCTATCTCCAGGCATTCCGGCTGATCTGGGCGCAGGCTGGTTCGAGGGCCTTTCCATGCGTAACCGCTACGGCTTGTTGTCGCGCATGAGCCTATGGGAGCAGCTCAATGATTACATCAACTCTCTGCTGGACAATGAGTTTGTCCGGGCGCTTGTGTTTTTGCGCAGGGCGTTCAGCACCTTCTCGCCAAGAGAGAAGACCATGATCGCCGAGCTGTTGGGTGAGCTGTGGGGTGTCAACTCGGAGCAGGCGGCAGAGATCCTGACGGGTGAATTGAAGGAGGAAGAGACGAAAATGCTGGACGATCTGAATGAGTTTGACTTCGAGGACTTTTGACCATGGAAGAGAACAGACAGGAACATACATTGAAAAGATGGAGGCTCATTCTCGGAGAGGGTGCAAATGACCAGCTATCGGGCTACTCGGAATCGGGTAACGTTGCGCTAACTGCAGAAGAGCAAATCATGGATGCGGCACTGGCCGCGATATACGATGACACCGGAACAGCCAGCAACGCTGGAGGTTCAGCAGCGGGCGGTAAAGGCAAAGGGGCTGGTACGGGGCATGGGGCTGTGCATCTCTCCAAATGGCTCGGTGATGTGCGGACCTTTTTCCCGGAGGATACCGTGTCGATTATTCAGCATGATGCTATGGAGCGAAAGGGCTGGAAACAGCTGCTGTTCGAGCCGGAAATGCTTGCCACCGTCAAACCGGATATCCAACTGGTAGGCACTTTGCTGGCGCTGAAGGGCAAAATCCCCGAGAAGACGAAGGACACAGCCCGTCTGCTGGTAAAAGCGGTGGTGGATGATCTGGTGAAGCTGCTGGAGACGGACATCCGCCGCGCAGTCACCGGAGCGCTCAACAAGCGGCAGCATTCGCCGCTGCCTTCCCTCAGTGGCTTGGATTGGAAGCGGACGATTCAGCGCAACCTGAAGCATTATGACACAGAGAGACGGCAGCTTATTCCTGAACGTTTCTATTATTTTGACCGTGCACGCCGCAGTAAGGAATGGACTGTAATTGTGGATATTGACCAAAGCGGCTCCATGGCGGATTCGATTATTTGGGCTTCGGTCATCGGTTCCATTTTTGCCAGCATTCCGGCGCTACGTACACGGGTCGTGGTTTTCGATACTGAAGTTGTTGATTTGACCGAGCAATGCGAGAATGATCCAGTAGATATGCTCTTCGGCATTCAGCTCGGCGGCGGTACGGATATTCATAAATCGGTGAAGTATTGTCAGCAGTTTATTGAAGAGCCCCAGAAGACACTCTTTATTATTGTCTCGGACCTTTATGAGGGCGGCAACCAATCCGGTCTAGTCCGGCGTATGCGTGAAATGCGGGAGTCTGGAGTGCGAACGATGTGCCTGCTGGCCTTGTCGGATCGAGGAAAGCCTTTCTATGACGAGCGTCTGGCGGGGCAATTGTCCCGTGATGGAACCCCGTGCTTTGCCTGCACGCCTGCACTTCTGCCGGGTTTGGTTGAGGGAGCGCTCAAAGGGCAGGATCTGGCAGAGCTGGCGAAGCGGCTGGGTGCTTTTCAAGGCTAATTATCGGGGAACATAGACAAGTCAGAATGTGTATATAGATAGTAGTGAACGATTGTCTTTCATTTAACATATTGTTAAACTTTCATATATCATTTATAATCGGCCTAATGAATGATAGGGAAGTAACTTAAAAGGAAGTGTATGATCTCATGACAACGAAGCTTAGAGCCGGCATTGTCGGCGGTACAGGAATGGTAGGCCAACGCTTTATCGCTTTACTAGAGAACCACCCTTGGTTTGAAGTGACTGCAATTGCTGCAAGCAGCAGATCTGCAGGCAAGAACTTTGAGGAATCCATTGCCGGCAGATGGAAGCTGGATACTCCACTTCCTGATAGCGTGAAGAATATTATGGTTCAGGATGCATCCCAGGTAGAAGAATTCGCTAAAGATGTGGACCTGATCTTCTGTGCAGTAGATATGAAGAAGGAAGAAATCAAGAAGCTGGAAGAAGACTATGCGCGTACTGGAACGCCGGTCATCTCTAACAACTCCGCTCATCGCTGGACGGCGGACGTACCGATGGTGATCCCGGAGATCAACCCGGATCATATTAAGGTGATCGAGCAGCAGCGTAAGCGTCTTGGCACGACAACAGGCTTCATTGCCGTGAAGCCAAATTGTTCTATCCAGAGCTATGTGCCAGCACTGCATGCCTTGGCGGCATTTGAGCCGGAGAAGGTTGTTGTAAGCACATACCAAGCGATCTCTGGAGCAGGCAAGACGTTCGCGGATTGGCCAGAAATGATCGACAACGTGATTCCTTACATCGGTGGCGAAGAAGAGAAGAGTGAGCAGGAGCCGCTGCGGATCTGGGGCGAGTTGACCGAAGAGGGTATCGTGAAAGCTTCCACGCCTGTGGTCACTTCTCAGTGTATCCGTGTACCAGTGGCTGACGGCCATATGGCATCGGTATTCGTGTCCTTCAAGAAGACACCTTCCAAGGAAGAGATCCTTGAGCTCTGGAAGAGCTTCAAGGGCCGTCCGCAGGAACTTGAGCTGCCAAGCGCTCCGAAGCAATTCATCACCTATTTCGAAGAAGAGAACCGTCCACAGACGAAGCTGGACCGGGATATCGAGAACGGCATGGGTGTTTCCACCGGACGTCTGCGCGAAGATTCGCTGCATGACTTCAAGTTCGTGGGTCTGTCGCACAACACGCTGCGTGGTGCAGCTGGCGGTGCGGTGCTGATCGCCGAACTGCTCAAAGCGGAAGGTTATATTCAGCCTAAAGCGTAATAAATGATGCTGTAATCACCCGTCTTCCTTCTGGATGGCGGGTGATTTGTGTTTTTTTTCGGCTTTTTGGCGAAGGTAATGGTATGATGTATAGATTGAACTGAAAAAACATGGAGAAAAGGAATGGAGGAAAAGTTTGGAGTTGTAGGAGCGATAGCGTCCGCCTTTGTCTCCAGATTTTTTCAATGGAAGAGGATATAATTATAAGAAATCTGGAGACAACAGCGGCCGAAAACCCAAACATTTTCCGCAATGACGACCTTAGTCTATGTAAAGATAAAGTTCAATGTGAGTAAACATCAGAGAAATAGTAATGGAGTGATCATATGGGTGCAAAGAGTAAGGGCGGCGGCACAGGTCGTGGAACAGGCAGCAAGGGATGGACACGCTGGAATAAGACAGCAAAGCCAGTAAAGCCCAAGTTCTTGAAGGGCGGTGCCTCAGGTGCTTCTGACGCTAAGGGAGCCGCTGGTGCCAAAAGTGGTACAGTAAAACCAGGCGCGAATAAGAGCGGAGGAAGCCGGTAAGACGGCTTCTGGCATAGCACATAGCAGGGAGAGCAGGTTTAGTATGAGAATCAATAAGTACATAAGCCTGTCCGGCGTTTATTCCAGAAGGGAGACCAACCGTTTGATTGCCGCTGGGCGGATCAGCATTAACGGTAGGGTCTGCGAGGAAGGTGCAGAAGTAGAGCCGGGCGATACAGTGCTTGTGGACGGTCAAGCCCTTCCGGAAGAGCGTTCTGAACCGGTGTATCTAGCCTTGAACAAACCTGTCGGCATTACTTGTACGGCAGCTAGAGAGGTTCAGGGTAACATTATAGATTTCGTTAACTATCCTGCGCGGATTTTCGCAGTCGGCAGACTGGACAAGGCGTCGGAGGGACTTATTCTATTGACGAACAACGGGGATATCGTGAATAAAATGATGTCTTCGGAGTATGGGCATGAGAAGGAATATGTAGTGGATGTTGACCATCCAATTACAGATGAATTTCTGCAAGCCATGGCGAGCGGTGTGGGTATTCTAGGGGTTATCACCAAGCCCTGCCGGATCTACCGGGAGAGTGAATGTAGATTTCGGATTATCCTTACCCAAGGACTCAATCTCCAGATTCGCAGAATGTGCAAAGCTTTAGGGTACAGGGTATTGAAGCTGGAGCGCCTTCGAATCATGAACATTACGCTGGACGGTCTGGAACGTGGGCAATGGCGCCACCTGGCAGAAGAAGAGCTCCAGAACCTGCTGACAAGGCTGGATGAAGCGGCAAAATAGTATGAAAAAAGGTGGTGTCCCGCTGATTAGCGGACACCACCTTTTTATTAGGTTTAGTGTCGATTGACTCTACACATAGTCAATACACAGTTATGGTCTTATATGCGCGCGTTCTATAGCCTGTACAAACTCTCTCGCCGCAGCAGTGGCGTCGGCGGCTCCGGCAATAGCGGAGATCACCGAAATGCCGTCCGCGCCGGCAGCAATGACCGGTGCGGTATTAGCGGCCGTAATTCCGCCAATGCCTACAAGCGGGATGTCTATGCCCTTCTCCCTGATCTCCGTGATGAGTCTGGTGCCCTGAACAGCCCGTGCGTCATCTTTGGAAGGGGTAGGGTAGACCGGGCCAATGCCAAGATAGTCTGCACCATCGGAGATGGCTTGCTGCACTTCCGCTAGATTGTGAGCGGAGACGCCGATGATTTTGCCAGACCCGAGACGCTGCCGGATCGATGCCGCCGGCTCATCCTCCTGGCCGATATGTACCCCGTCAGCATCGAGCTGAATAGCTAGTTCAATATCGTCATTGATGATAAAAGGAACACCCTCGGCCCGGCACAGGCACTGGAGCGATTTTGCCAACTCGAGAAGGGCTTGCCCGTGGAGGGCGGATGGACCCTTTTCCCGGAACTGAAACATCGTAGCGCCACCCTTGATCGCTGCCTTCAGCGTCTCTTCTGGTGACTTACGGCAATTGGCGGTACCCATAATGAAGTATAAGCTCAACTGCTCTCGCAGCTTGTGACTGTCCACAACACTCATCCCCGATCACCCCTCATTCTGTTCTGATAGGCAAAATGGTTCGTCGGCCCATGTCCCGCACCGATGGCCAGCCCGTCTTCAATGGCCGCCTGAATGAAGGCTCTGGCCGTATGAATCGCTTCCTGCACAGACTGCCCTTTGGCGAGCTCCGCAGCCAGTGCTGCAGAGTACGTGCAGCCCGTTCCATGCGTATGAGGGGTGTTCACACGTTTATTTTCCATATAAAAGAACGAATGTCCATCGTAGAGCAGATCAATTACTTGCTCTGTCGACTCGTCATGCCCGCCCTTTAGAATCACATAGCGTGAGCCCATGCCAGCAATAATACGTGCGGCTTGCTCGCGGTCCTGCAAGCTGGTGATACTGTGGCCCGTGATTAGCTCTGCTTCCGGGATGTTGGGCGTCGTTACGAACGCCAAGGGCAGCAGCCTTGTGATCAGGGCAGCAACTGCTTCCTGCTGAAGCAAAGGCGAGCCGCCTTTGGCGACCATCACCGGATCAACGACAAGTCGGTTCCAGCCATACTTTTCCACCTTGTCGGCGACAATACCGATGATTTCGCTGCTGAACAGCATACCGGTCTTAACGGCTCCTGGCTGCAAATCCTCTCCAATGGAATCCAATTGTCTTGTCACTGCTTCCAGGTCAAGAGGATACACGCCTTGAACACCAAGTGTGTTCTGAGCGGTTATTGCCGTCAGTGCGGACATTCCGTATACGCCCAGCTCCTGAAAGGTTTTTAGATCCGCTTGAATCCCTGCGCCGCCACCGCTGTCTGAACCGGCTATCGTCAGAGCTTGATAGACGCTCATATAAATTCTCCTTCCGCAAAAACGTTGCTTGATGTATTTGAAGCTTTTGTTACAGAATTAGACTTTTTTAATCAGCGATCTCTTCTGATAAATATCTGGTGTAACCAGCGAAAGCTGGTTCAGGAACTCGATTTGAAAGCTGCCTGGACCCTGTCCACGCGTCCGCTCCTCGGCGATTTCCGCAGCTACGCCATAGAAAGAAATCGCTTCGGCTACGGCCTCCAGCGGTGAATCTGAACCGACAGCCAGGAAAGCTCCGGTTACGGCGCTGAGCAGGCATCCGGTCCCGGTGACTTTGGTCAGAATGGGGTGACCGTTGGCAGCAATGTAAGTCGTTACGCCATCAGTAATAATGTCCTCTTTGCCGGTGACGATCACGATGCAGCCCAGCTTACGCGCAGCTTTTTGTGCCAGCCCTACCGCATCACCGTCACCTGCGCCAGCATCCACGCCCTTAATGGCCCACTGCTCACCGGCAACATTGGCGACCTCGGCGACATTGCCGCGCAGCGCCGTCAGGGAGATTGCACCGACCAGCTTCTGGACGATCTCCGTCCGGTAAGACGTAGCCCCGGCGCCGACCGGGTCAAGCACTACAGGCGTACCATGGACATTGGCGGACTGTCCTGCCAGAATCATCGACCGGATAACCTGTTCGTTCAGCGTGCCGATATTCAGTACAACAGAGGCGGCCATTTGGGCCACATCGGCAACTTCTTCTTGGGAGTCCGCCATGAACGGGGATGCGCCGAGAGCCAACAGTCCATTGGCCGTGAAATTGGTTACGACAATATTAGTGATATTGTGAATCAGCGGATTCTGCTCCCTTACCTTGGACAAATAAGTCATTGGATTGCCTCCCGGGAATATTGGATTTGTAACGCGATACTACATAATCTACCTATTGTTCATCTGGCCTTACAGATTGATAAATGCTTCTTCCGGCGCAGTTTCAGCTGTCAGCAGACCGTTTTCTTTTAGCCATTGTTGTACCTTGTTCCACGAAGCCGGGTCCTGATAACCAAACGGTTCTTTTCCCGCATCCATTAGTGGAAGCAGAACTTCCAGACTTTTTTTCTCGATATCTTTGTCAAGCGGGGAGCTCTGATCTTCATGCTTGAACAGAAGGGCCAGCGCTTCCTCCGGATGTTCTTTGACGAACTTTTGACCCTTTGCGGCGGCGGTCAGAAATTTTTTGAAATAAGCCTGAGAGTTCTGCATTCCTTGTTGGCTGGCTACCAGCACAAGCTCATAATAATCCGGAACTCCATAATCCGTCGGGTTAAGGGAGGTCACCGGATGTCCCTCTTTTTCCAGAATCAGCTGCTCATGATTGATAAAACCTCCAATGATAGCATCGGTCTGCCCTGTGGAGAGGGCCGGAACGAGGTTGAAGCCAATATCCACGAGCTTTAAGGATTCAGGATCACCACCGCTGCTGCGGACCATCGTTTTTACCATGGCTTCATAGAGCGGGATGGAGGAATAGCCTACGGTCTTGCCGGCCAGGTCAGCAGGCGTCTTCACAGCGGAATCGGCTGGAACCATCAGATGGTTCAAGGGATGTCTGACAATCGCGGCAATGGAGAGGACAGGGATCTGTTCCCCGCGTGCCATCAGCACCTGTGGCTGGTAACTCAGCGCAAGATCAATCTTGCCCGCAGCTACGAGCTTCAGCGCATCATTACTGTCAGCAGGCATTTGAATCTCCACATCAAGCCCCTCTTCGGCAAAATATCCATTCTCCTGAGCGGCGTAAAGGAAGGAATGAACAGCATTCGGATACCAGTCCAGCATCAACGTAAGCTTATGCGGCTTGTCGGACGCTTCTCCGGTTTGGCTTCCTGAGCTTCCAGACTTTGCTGCTTCGCCGCAACCACTCGCAAGCAACACTGTCATTGCAAGCAACAGCAGCGGAACAATTTTTTTGAATCTGTGATGTCTTGTAATCATTTGTGAAATCCTCTTTTCTTGAAAATAATCTTTTCGATCATAGCGATAATCAGAAATAAGCCAACGCCCATCGCGGACAGCAGGACCACTGCGGCAAACATTTCTTTGCTTTGCAAATTCCCTGCCATCCTGCGGCTAAAATATCCAAGTCCCTTGCTGCCGCCTAGCCATTCGCCAATCGTTGCCCCGATCACGCAGTAGACCATCGACAGCTTGAGGCCGGAGAAGTAAGAGGGCAGAGCCAGCGGAATCCGTGTCTTGAGCAGGATTTGACGGGTGCTGGCGCCCATGGTGCGGAGCAGGTCCTCATAAGCGTGATTCTTCTGCTGTAACCCATCATAAGCGCCAACCACCACTGGGAAAAAAGCGGTCAGGAATACGACAGCCACCTTACTCCATAGCGTGTATCCGAACCACATAATAAAGACAGGAGAAAGCGCGATGAGCGGAATAGTCTGGCTGATGATAATGAAGGGATAGAGTGCCTTTTCCAGCGGACGCCACGTGTGCATGCCAAGTCCCAGCAAGGTGCCGCAGGTAACTGACAAGACGTAGCCAAGCAGTACTTCTTGCAACGTAGCGGGTAAATGCAGCCCGAACAATATTTTACTGTTTTCAACCAGAGCGGTTCCTATCGACAGAGGCCCTGGGAGAATGAAAGGTGGAAGGACTCCTATCCGCGCCAGCATCTCCCATAGACCGAGAATAAACAGCAGCAGAACAAGGAAAGGGCCGTAATTCTGCAAGTTTTTTCTAAACAGCCGTGTTATCATACAATTTGCGCTCCAGTTCAGCCCGCAGCTCTATAAACCGCGGTTCATAATTCATTTTGCTATGCCGGGGCCTAGGGAGATCCACGAGTATTTCCTCTACACTTCCTCCAGCGCGTCCAGGTAAGAGATAGATGCGGTCACTAAGCAGCACAGCCTCCTCCAGATCATGCGTAATGAAGAGAATTGTCTTGTCCAGCTCATCCAAAATCTCCAGTAGCCAGCTATGCATTTCCCGCTTGGTCATGTGATCGAGTGCTCCAAAAGGTTCATCTAGCAGAAGTAGGCCGCCTCCCGTAATGAGTGTTCGGAGAAAAGCTACCCGCTGCCGCATTCCGCCGGACAGTTCATGGGGGAACGAGTTTTCAATACCGGCCAGACCTAAACGCTCCAGCAATTCAATTACCTGACTAGTAACCTCGGCTTTGCTACGGCTCCGCTTAATTTCCCAAGGAAGCAGGCAATTCTCCAGAACCGTCCTCCAGGGTAGCAGCAGATCCTGCTGAGGCATATAAGCGACCTGTCCCAAACGCTTGGCGGTAGCGGAAATTTCGTGAAGACGCAGTTCACCGCTGCTTGGCTCCAGCAATCCGGCGATAATTTTAAAAAGCGTGCTTTTTCCGCATCCGCTGGTCCCAACAAGGGAAACGAACTCGCCTTGATGAACCGCTAGGGATATATCTGATAGCACTGGTGCATCTGCGGATTTGGCATAGGCATAGGATAAATTGTGTACAGATATGATTTCCGTAATCCGCGTAACCTCCTTAGCACGATAAAAAGACCCCTTCATCTCCCGACGGAAATAAAGGGGCCTAAAATTTAAGTTTGCAAAAAGAACAGCCATGCAATACCTGAATTTCAGTTCCACTTCCCTCCGCTGGTATGATCCAGATCAGGTTCCAAGGGTCCGAAGCTTACCGCTTTCGTCTCAGCCAATTCAGGCTCCCCTAGTGAAAAAAGACTTTTATCGCTATCAAGTTTCATAATTCGGTTATAAATATACCATATTTTATAGTATTGTAAATAGCAGGGCATATTAAATTCATTCACTAGGGTGATCTCATTGGAACTAGACAAAGCAATCTGTAGCAGTATCGGGAATTATGAACATGCGCTGACTAAGGGGAATAAATATAAAATATTAGATGAAAAAGAAGAAATGATCAGAATCGTCGGAGACCACGGTAGGAGAGTTTGGATCAATAAGTATTACTTTTATTTTAATGACGAAGAAGTGCTTATATTGACTGACTGGAAATTCGATGATGATGTTGAAACAACGGAATTTATTGAAATGTCTTTAACATTTAACGATCGAGTAAAACGTTGGTGCATCATTACTACACCGGATAAATTAAAGCAGTATTTTGCTAGACAAGAGCCAGAATTACCAGGGATTCATATAGGACACATGATAATAGTGCAAAGGATAGATGTTGACACTGTTAATGCATTTTTGCGACAAATGGATAACCAAGGCGAATTACTTAAAGCATCATTACCACTAGGTGAAGGATCAGAAGACGAAGATATTTCCGGCTCTCTTTAAACTGTTAGTAGTATCTGATAACAACGCTGTAATGAAAGGAGCGTCAAGATGAAAGAAAGGACTGCGAAGTCAACTTTACAAGTATTTTTGTTTATCTCGATAGTGTTTATCATAACTTCATTGATACAGTTGTTGCTAAATATCGTGCAAGAGCGCCCAGCTTGGGTGTTAACTTTAGTGTCCCTACCCTTACCAATGTTTGTGTTTCTTGCGGTTGTGATAATCTTAGATTTAGCGAAGCAGGACTTTATGATATTAAAAGGTAGATTGACCACTATAAGAGGTAATAAAGTTATTGTGAAAACATCAAATGAAAGAGAAAAAAAGTTTAATATAACTAGCAATCAAATGAGAGAACTAGAGAAGGATAAGGATATTGAAATAACGTACTATAAGAGAACAAAAACAGTAATAAATGTAACAAATGTTTAGAGGGAATAAGAGGTGTTTGACCTTCAAAAGGAGTAATAAAGTGCAAAGAGCATCTGAAGAAGAAAAGTTAAATATCCTTGATTTATTCGGAAGATTGGATGTTGAAGAGTACAAAAATCCTGGTTCTATTTTTAGATATATAGGATTATTAGATGTACACGCTAAGCGCCTATCTGAAGAGGAAGCAGCATCGATATTAAGCTCGGAGCTTATTAGCAGGAATGAAAATAAATTTGAAAATTACTTTCGGCGATGTGTACAAAGCATCCCAGGCCGGATATTTGTTAAGAGATGTCCAATTATTGGAGGACGGGATAGCCATGAGAACATTTTCAAAATAGAAGAAAGTGATGAATTGATGGATATTATAAAACAGATAGCTCGAGAAGAATGCTTTTATAATATCTATTTTGTTGAAGCGATGACAGTAGTCGTTGGAAACTTTGATTTATCATGGCCGATCTATAGTTTTTCAGAAGACTACAGAACATTTAATCAAATAGCAAGAGAGGTAAACTTATACATAAGAACTGATTAGAGCATCAAGAAGGACTAATAACCCTAGAAAAGCTGAGCAAACTGGAGGTAATGATCGTACGTTAACAAAAAAAGATGCTTTTATAAGCAATATTCTTGATGTTTTAAGATGAATACCCGGTGATACTGTAATAAACCTCCAGCTTCGCGCACATGTGCGGAACCGGAGGTTTTTTCAGCATTAGCCGCTCTTATTCAGTAACTGAGGCTTCGCGGGACTTCAGGAGATTAAAAAAGCTGCCTACATAGAACGCATTAAAGTAACACACAAAGCTCAGAAATTATTACCGATGTGTAATTAACGGCATTTTTGTACCCTAAATCTTCCTCAGCTATAGGGTAGACGGTAATTAAGGACAATATTGTATGTTAATTCTTCCACAATAGGATGTTTAGCATGGTTTTTTCAAAAATAAGGTACAAAAATGCTCTTATTTACCTAATTTACCTTTATTCAAGAAAAATAAGGTACAAAAATGCTGTTAGTTGAGGAGGCAGAGCCACTCTTCTTTGTTGAGGAGAATGGTGCAGAGAATAGGAGAGTTGCGACCTAAACTAAGCCTTAATTTCACTAGAATAACGCCTGATCCCCAGTTTGAATCTTAATTTCTCTCCATATATCACCTTTTTTTTCTGACAAGCCCGTCAATGAACAAGGTGAGTATCCCCTGAGTAATATCTTCTTTGGTAGATTGATGCGCCTTCTGCTGATAGAGATAAAGATCGGGGCTCAGCACGGACAGGAGCGCAGTCACGGTAAAATGCGGGTCAATGTTCACGATCTCACCATTCTCTGCAGCTTGCGATAGCAATTCTGTGAAAATAACATTTACCCGTCGGAAAAAAGGGTGCTCGAATTGAGTGAGTTGCTTCTTGCCCACAAACTCAGATTTGATTAGGTGCAGTAGCTCCGCATGCTGATCAATGAAATCGACCACCTGCTCGATGCTGTTCTGAAGACGCTGAAGTGCCGGATCATCTGCGTTTGAGCTCTGTGCTTCCCGCTCCAGTTCGGTCAAGAAACGACCCGTGCTGTCCCGCAGAAGGGCTGAGCAAATCTCACCTTTGTCAGTAAAACGGCGGTAAAGGGAGCCTTGGCCGATGCCAGCCTGCTTGGCAATGCTGTACATGCTGACATTTTCCAGGCCTGACGCTTTGAAAAGTTCTCGGGCTGCATTCAATATGCGTTCATGATAAGGATCAATTGTTTGTTGGTTTGCAGGGTCTATTGGGGCAAGCGAAGCTTTCTCTGTTTTTTTCATACGGGGCTCCTTTTGGTTGCAGCGTATATTTTTTGAAAAATAAAAGTAGGGAATTGACAATGCGGACAATTGTCCGTAGACTAATTAATGCCAACACGGACAATTGTCCGTTCACTAATTATAATTTAGATCCATTTCAAAGGTCAATGATTCCTGAGATGGCGATAGAGGAGGAAGAGAGAATGGAACATACGGTACAACCGGATCGTGAATTTCGCATATCTGGGATCCTGGTCCCTTTGATTGCGATTATTGCCGGGGTATTCATGGTAGCGCTAGACTCCACGGCTATGAACGTTGCATTACCCACACTTTTGAAGGACTTCGATACAAATCTGACTACACTGCAATGGGTAGTTACCGGCTATATGCTGGCGCAGGCTTCAGTCATCCCGCTGTCGGGCTGGCTTTCCGACCGGTTCGGGGCCAAGAGAGTGTTCTTAAGTGCTGTTGTTTTGTTTACGATAGGGTCCATTTTGTGCGCGCTGCCCAATAGTGCGGAGTGGTTGATTACATTCCGGGTCATTCAAGGACTTGGGGGAGGTAGCGTAATTCCGATAGCTATGGCGTACGTCTACCGGCTTAGCCCACCTGGCAAGGTTGGCGTTGTGATGGGTCTTATGGGCATTCCTGTTCTGTTTGCCCCGGCAATTGGCCCTGTACTGTCTGGCTGGCTTGTTGAATTCCATTCCTGGCGTTGGATTTTTCTAATCAATATACCGATTGGCATCATCTGCTTGTTGATCGGCATGCGAAAGTTACCCAAAGTGGAGCGAACTCAGGTCCCGGGGATGGATAAGTTGGGTATGATTCTTGGGCCGCTGGCTTTTGCCGCATTAACTTACGGAGTTAGCCAGGGAGCTGAGAGCTGGACGTCCAGCAAAACGCTATTCGGTCTGGGTCTTGGTGCCGTTGCCCTGATCCTGTTTGTTATCGTGGAATTAAGAGCACAAACACCGCTATTAGAACTGCGTGTGATGGGTTCCATAGACTTCAGTTTAGGCATCATCGTCCAGTGGATCGGGCAGTTCGGGCTGTACGGCGCGTTGTTCCTGATGCCGCAATTCTTGCAGCAGGCCCGTGGTTTCGGTGCTTTTGATACCGGCTTGACGATGCTACCGCAGGCCATAGCTTCAGGACTGGTGATGCCGATTGCCGGGATGTTGTTCGATAAAATCGGAGTACGTTGGCTCATCGTTGGCGGTCTCGGTTTGATCTCCGGCGCGCTGTATCAGTACTCCCACGTGGATTTGACCATAACATCACGGGATGTAATCTTGCCGCTGCTGATGTGTGGTGCGGGTATGGGGCTGATGATCATGCCGATGAATACGCATCTCCTTAATAAAGCGCCACGCCATCTGGTGAACCGGGTGACTTCGTTGACCAATTCCATGCAACAGGTGATCAATTCCCTGGCGATCTCGACACTTGTGACGATTCTGACCTCCAGAACAGCAACGCATGCACTTGAAATGAAGGAGGCGGCAGCTGCCGCGGGAGTCAGTTCTGCAGCAACTTCGCCGGAAGCGGTGAAGCTGGCAACACAGAATCTACTTGTAAAAGGCTTTGACGACACCTTCCATATTATGATGTTCGTCGCTATTGGTGGCGCAGTACTGGGTCTTCTGCTCCGCAGAGGCAGCAAAAAGGCAGAGGAAGCGCCACATACCGAGATGATGCACAGCTAAAGGATCGAGGGAGGAGAAGCTCAAAATGACTATCGCATTATGGATTGTCCAGATTTTATTAGCACTTGTCTTTTTTTGGGCTGGTGGCATGAAATTGTTTCAAGAGAACAAGGCAATGGAAATGATGGTCTGGGCTAGAGAGGCTTCAAGAAGCTTTTTAATATTTGTTGGAGTGGCTGAAATAATAGGCGGAATCGGTCTAATCTTACCTGGAGCATTGGGGATTTTACCAGTCTTAACCCTTCTTGCAGCCATTGGCACAGCCATTATTCTGATTTTAGCAGCATTATTACATGCAAGAAGAAAAGAAAAAGGCGTGGGGATTAATATTGTATTTTTATTATTAGCTTTATTTGTGGTCATTGGCCATATCCTTATCAAGTAGACAAATAACGAAGAACCTCTAGCTTCGCATATACCGCGAAAATAGAGGTTCTTTTTCATTATAGAAGGGAAATACTGTGAATATTGAGCTGATTATTCAGCAGCTGCGGCTTCGCGGAACTTCAGGAAGTCCACTGCATTGTAGACCATGATGGCGGCTTCGGCACGGGTGATTTCAGCTTTTGGATTGAACTTACCGTTGCTGTCCAGCGTGTTGATCTTGTAGACAAGCGAGCGTTGAACGGCACCTTGGTAGGAAGGGTCCAACTGGCTGTCATCCACGATGTCGGCAGGCTTGATATTGATCATTGGCAGATTGCCGATGGCCTCCACACCCTGAACCAGCATGCTGGTGAATTGCTCTCTGGTCAAAATTTGGGAAGGCTTCACATCCTTCGGTATGTCCACCCGATTGTAGTGCGCATTAATGAATGCTTCTGCGTACCAGGCATTGTCCTTCACGTTGGTGAACAGGCCGCTGGCTGTGGGGGCAATATTGAAATCAATCGCGGCCAGGCTGAGCTGAAGTCCTCCAGCAATGAATTGTACACCTTGAGCGACCGTCACTTTCGAAGCAGGCAGGAAGGAGGTCTCTGTAACTCCCTTGATGAGGCCCTGATCTTTAAGGGAAATAATCTTTTCTTTGCCAGCTACGGAATCTAGATCCTTGAAGCTAGTCTCTGCGGCAAAAACTTGACTCCCGAGGGAGAAGGAGAGAAGAGTTACTGTAGCCATCGCAGCAAATGCGCTTTTTTTCAAATTCATGTTCATTCCACCTTGTCATTGGATTGGCACCCTGGCCATGCTTGTTCCCTTTGACGAGGCAATGATTGGAAAGGTTGCAGGTCATCTAATAGGATTCACGAAAAAGCAGATTGCGGTAAGGATACTTACTAAATGGCGTCTTGAATAAGAGGGCTATACCGCTGTCTTCGATGTTTACAGAGCGCAGGGCAGCACTTGTCACGAACTTTCGAACCAAACACTTCACCGTTCTCTGATCTTTACGGCGGATTGCGTAAGCCAAAGCCTTGGCATAACGGCAGCTCGTGGCCAGCTTTCGATAGAATGGCAGTAAGGCACGGGCAATGTAACGGTGGGCTTTAGTATTAAAAGTAAATTGGACCAGACCCGGTGGGATCGTAGTTCCATTCGTATAGTAGCCGACAGGCGGCGTGAAGGGAAAAGAAATAAAGTAGCCGATCGCATTTGTTCCATAATCCTGATTTCCGACCAGTGAAGGAATTCTTGCCAAGAGCTCGCCCATAAGGTTGAGATTCGCTGTAACCACCGCTTTTGACCACTGGCGGGCGAACTTTTCGTCCTTGGCGATTTTTGTATAGAACGGCAGCATGGCCCGGGCTGTTTTGCGTAAAACAAAAGCGGTGACATGAGGCCGGGATTTCTTTCGTACCAATTGCGACATCTTCACCATCCTCCTTCATATAGATTACACCCGTCTATATAAAGTATGGGGGCTGGGCTTATATCTGATTGGGCGATTGCTCCATATGCGGAAAAATATTTTTGAACTGGATGATGTTTTGGAACACTGGACAAGGATGTTATAATAGATTTAGACTCTTTTCAAGTGATGGTAAATTTGTTATGCTCATATCGTAACGATTACTATTTAAGGGTTGATTGTTTGGAACAGCATCGTCGTGAGAAAGTGCAGGTGCTGATTCGTTTCGGAAAGGCGGGAGACTTATGAATCCAATTGAAAATATTAGCCAGCAGTTTGCAGCACATAAGTATAAATTAACGCGTCAACGCGAAGCCATAGTTCAGGTCTTGCTGGATAACGAGAAGGAACATCTCAGTGTGGAGGAAGTGTACATGCTGGTCAAGAACAGCTATCCGCATTTGGGGCTGGCAACGGTATATCGTACGCTGGAACTGTTGTCGGAGCTGCATATCGTTGAGAAAATGAACTTCGGTGATGGCGTGGCCCGTTACGATCTGCGTGATGACACGCATGCCCATATGCACCATCATATGATCTGTCATGTCTGCGGAAGGCTCGAAGAGATCAAGGACGATTGGCTCTTGGATCTGGAGAAGAGGCTGGAGCGTGAATACGGCTTCACCGTTACCGATCATCGCCTGGATTTCAAGGGTACGTATGGTACCTGCAAGCATACGGGCTGCAAGCGGGACAAGGAGAAGAAGGCAGTATAAGACAAACTTAAAGCCAGTCCAGTCTGGGTGAATCCAGACAACAACTGGCATGATAAGTCAGGAGCGGGGGCAACCCCGCTTTTTTTAGTAGTTAATAGAACGAATTAAATGTCCTTTTTGAGATAATAATGGGTGTGTCTGCCTGCATTTTCAAGGGTGCCGAACACTTCAAATCCTAGCTTCTTGTAAAAATCTAAGGCTTGGAAGCTTAAGGTATCTACTTTTAGGAACTCGCATTCCTTCTCTTTGGCGATTCTTTCAGCTTCTAACATTAGCGTCTTGCCAATGCCCAATTTTCTAAGATCCTCGTTAACAAAAAGATATTCGATCTCCAGCCAATTCCAGCAGATTTCCCCAACAAGTCCCCCATAGATTTGCCCATCTTCATCCTTCAGGAATAAATTGACCGCTTGATATCTGCCCTTTAAGTCGTCGGGAAAATGTAACATATTGAATTCGAATATTTTATTCTTAATATAAGATTGGTGCGCACTATTCGATTCATTGTGAATATGAAGATTCATTTAGCCGTCACTCCTGTGTAGTTGTTTTAAGGTGTTTCTGGAGCTGTTCAACTATATTTTATCAGTCCTGCAGGGTAGATAGAGTGAAGAAAATAACTATAATTAAAGTATACTTGAGTCTATAATCTGAGAGGCGGATGCGAATACGATTGTAGCATGCGACCACCAGCATGGATCGGGCACAGTAGGGATAAACTAGGCAAGCGTACGGACTGTATCGCCGCTATTTTGCAGATTAATAGTGTTTTGACTCAATTAGAGGAGTCCGTTGCTATAAATAGATGGAGACAAGGACTATTTTTGTTAAATTCTTATTTTGCAAACACAATATTATGATAATGAAGGGTGTTACTTGATGACAACTAATAGAACGAATCCTAAGGTGGATGAATTTTTAGGTAAAGCTAAGAAGTGGAAAGAAGAATATGAGAAGCTGAGAAGTATCGTCCTTGATTGCGGGTTGACCGAAGATTATAAGTGGATGCATCCTTGTTATACGGATGAGAATAAAAACATAGTTTTAATACATGGATTCAAAGATTATTGTGCATTGCTTTTTCACAAGGGAGCCTTGTTAAAGGATGCTAATGGCATTCTAATCCAGCAAACGGAGAATGTACAGGCGGCGCGCCAGATTCGGTTCACCAATATTCAAGAAATAGTTGATATGGAGACCATCATAAAAGCCTATGTTCATGAAGCCATTGAAGTTGAAAAGTCCGGTCTGGAAGTGGAGTTGAAAAAGAACACAGAATACATCATTCCTGAAGAGTTGCAAAATAAATTCGCTGAAACCCCTGGCTTGAAGGATGCTTTTGAAGCACTGACGCCTGGACGGCAAAGAGCATACATTCTGTATTTCTCTGATGCTAAACAAGCCAAGACCCGAACGGCCCGGGTTGAAAAATATATGCAGCACATTCTTGATGGTAAGGGATTGAATGACTAGGAAGGTGCGCCGGTAAAATAGGTTACGCTGGGAAACAGAGTAAACTGGGGAGTTGATCTTTAGAAGCAGACCGGACAGGGATGTTGATCCTGGTCAATATTGAAAATAACGTCATTTTTGTACCTTAAATTCATCGGTTTACGTTGAGAAAGCAAATTAAGTGCAGAATTGTACCTTATTTTCCTGATTTCACCCCAAAAGAAGCTCTACCGGAAGAATTAACAAACAAAAATGTCCTTAATTTCCTTCTTAGCCTACTCTCATCCAAATTAAGGTACAAAAATGCTCTTATTTCCGTATTCGCAAGGCGGGAGCAGACCGGTACAGAGTCAGAGAATCTTCATGTTACTCCAGGGGGAACACGGGGGCGCGGCTGCGAACCAGCTTCGGTCAAGCGCTGCTGCATAGGATGGTTCGTCTGTAAAATAGGTTAGGCTGATTTTATTTTTAGACCAATGACTCCGGTTAAAGGGGTTCATTGGTCTATTTTTTGAATAGGTGAGTCTAATTTTTCTGCTAGAAATCTAATGTGATCTAAGAAGGATGAATCGTGTTCTTTGAAGTCATATAAACTGAAGGATTCAATGTTTCGCTTTCAATGACGAGAGCTGTTAGCCCTGTTTTTGTTCTGGTTTCGTGCCATTCCTCTTGCGTCCAAAATACAGCATCGCCAGCTTGAATTTTGAAATATTCATCGGTTTCACTTCTAACCAAGCCCTCCCCTGCTAGAATAAGAAGGAGTTGAGGTATCACTGCTTGATTTAGAAGTTCTTATCCACGTTGCCTTTGGCCTGCTTTGGCCAGAGTGTATAGCTGAAGCTGATGGCAAAATCTATGATCAGCACCATCGCCCAGAAGCGTATTGTGTCTGACAGACTCTCAGTTCGGGCTGGATCACCCACGAAGAGGATCATGAGATATAGGGCTGCACAGCCAATAACGAAGGCGAGCAGGTGCTTGAACCAGCCTTTGCGTTCATTGAGGGCATGCGCGGCTCCGTGTTTCGGTTTTGCTATGGGCTTCGGCCCGCCCGCAAAGCGGTGGGCGAATCGGCTGTCCGCCCAGGCGATCATTGCATGCCCGAAGGCGATGGAAGTTCCGATATACACAGCGGCGAGACTATGTGCGAAGGTGGCAGTGGACCCGGACCGCAGGTCAAGAATCGTAGCCAGGATCAACGCCAGATCCACGATGGGAGTACAAATAAGGAGCGCAGCACCTATTTTTTTCTGCTTTAACACATAACGAAAGACTAAACCGGCCAGCACAAATACCCAAAATGCGATCTCGCAGCCGATGATAAAAGCAGTGATCAATCCCTACTCCTCCTTTTATAATACAAATGTACTAAATTGTGAGTAGAGTTTACCATGTTTTTATTATTTAATACAACTGTGTTATAATCGGGTCATGCCCAAAATAGTGAATCATGATGAACGTCGGAGGCTGCTTGCAGAAGCTGCCTGGCGGATTATACGCCGGGAAGGTCTAGAAGCCGTGTCTGTGCGGAATGTTGCCAAAGAATCTGGAATGTCGCTGGGGTCGTTGCGGCATTATTTTGTCACCCAGGACGAGCTATTGGCCTTTTCCATGAGGCTGGTGTCGGAGCGGGCAGGCGAGCGTATTCGGAGTATGACATTTTCAGATGCTCCCCGGTGTAACGCAGAGCTGTTGATTGGTGAACTGTTGCCACTGGATGAGGAGCGACGTGCGGAAGCAGAGGTCTGGCTTGCTTTTGTAGGCGGGTCTGTAGCGGCATCTGCCCGGGAACTGAAACTGAAGGTACACAACGAGTTATATGAGTGTTTTCGGGGACTGGTTCATTATCTCTCCGAGCATAACCTGCTGAAGAAGGGAGTAGACTTGGAGCTGGAGAGCAAACGACTCCATGCTATGGTAGATGGCTTAGTAGTCCACCATATTCTTCATCCGGAAGAATTGACCCCGGAGGAGATGATGCGGCTGGTTACGTATCATCTAGACACCCTGCTGGTTTAAGAAAAAGCTGCCATGATTTCATGACAGCTTTTTGTGTTGCTTTATATTCAGAACATTAACTCCGGTTGGGTACAAAAGATTTGATCCAGTTTCCAAAGCTGCCGGGATTCCGGCTCTGTACGAAAATCACGCCTTCCCCGCGGAAGCGGCAGACGAAGGCCTCCCCACTAGTGATGCTGTTCAGCCAGCCGGACGCGGCTTTTTCAATTTTATAATCCATATAATCCGGCCAGGCGACCAGGTGTCCGTTGTCTATGATCATTTCTTCGCCAGGTCCCAGATGGATGGGATGAATGGCGCCGAAGGAAGAGAGGAAGACGGTGCCCCTGCCGCTGATTTCAACGATAAAAAAGCCTTCACCGGAAAAGAGGCCCCGGGTCAGATTTTGCATCTTGGTGCTGACTTGAATACCTTGTGTCCCGGCCAGAAATCCGTCCTTTTGCACGAGCAGCCGGTACGAGCCATCCAGTTCAAAAGCTTGCACATTTCCGATCGACCTCGGCGAGAGCAGCACTTCACTGTGTCCCCGTGTGGCCGTCAGCTCCTGAAAGAAGAACTTTTCTCCGCTCAGCATTCGCCCCAGCCCTTTCATAAGGCCGCCGTCCACGGTCCCCCGCAGCTCCACGTTTGGAGACATCGCCACCATCGCACCCATCTCAGCCTTGACACTTTCACCCGGGTCCAGCTCCACCTTCAGCATAGCGAATGCACCTTCATGCACAACCTCGTATTTCATCTTTGTTCCTCCGATTCTATGGATTAATTACTGCCTGCCATTTGTTCTAAGTATACCGGAAATCCTGCTGGTACTTATGGCCGCCTACGACAAAGGCTCCCAATACTCAACGTTCTTGCCATGCCGTATGGCGTATTCTATTTCTTTCTGCGTGCTTAAACCAATATAACCCCCATGATTTATAACAAGAATACCGTAAGACATGTCTATTTTTTGAAAATGAAGATTTTCGAATAGCTGTATTTGTTCGTCTGTAAGCGTGATTCCTTCACTTTGCTCGAAAAATCCAACACTAAGCACAATATAGCCTTTCAAGGTAAGCGCTGCATTTGCTTCTTCAAATTGACTTTTGAATTTGGTGGAACCGCACAGAGTTATGATTCTAGGAGGGTCTGTATTTTTTATAGTAATTCTCTCCTCAATTTGGTATAAAAGCCAAGTCTAAATACTATAATATACTAGGCCGTAAACACTAGAAAGCTTGTCCCTTCGTTTGAAAAATGGCTAATCCGGTTATATGAAAGATACAGTGCACTGGAATTCCTGTTCGTTCAAGCTTACAATACGCCATACATGAAGAGGTGCAGCTATGAATACAAAGAACTTCAAGAAATTAACCGGAAACAAGCGCAGTTCAAAACATATTGTGGCCATCCCGTTGATACTGTCTGCTCTATTGGTGACCTTGTTCGGTCAAGTGGCCTTTGCCCATTCAGTTCAGGATAGCGCATCTGCACATAGTCAGGAGAAGATCACTACGCGTGAGCGAACGCCTTTGATTAAAAAGACTGTTCATGCCATCTATGAAGGGCAGGCAGATGGTCATACGGTTGAAGTTTCGGTATACGGCGAGCCGATAGCTTTGCAGTTCAAGCAAGGTCTGGAGCCGAAGATTAGTTCGCTGGAGACCGGAGATGCTGTAGTCATCACTTACACCGAACAGAAATTCGTGGATGATCCGGTAGTCCTGCTGTGTAATCTGCTGTCCATCCGGAAACTTGAGTCCGGTGAGGTTAAGTATACAACTTTTTAAACTAATTATTACCGCCTCCAGAATCCGCCAGCCTGCTGTGTATTCCCTAACAGTATGTTAAACTTAAGGAGTACAGGAAATCACATGATTATATTGAACAGGAGAGTGGCGCCGCATGGCACGCACAAAAACAAAAAAAACATTATTGAAAGCAGAGCGCGCGGGAATCTGGAGCAACGTCAACCAGCGAAGAACCAATGAAGACTACAGTGTGATCTCACAGCATGTAAGGGTGACCCCGACCAAACGTCAGCAGTTGAACAAAATAAAACACAAGGAGCGGATCTTCCATGATGGCGCTCCTTTTTTGTTGCGTAAAATCCGCATACGAACCTGCCAAGACGCCGCAGCCGCGGCCGTAGCCTAAATCTGAGATCTGCTGTGAGCCCGGTACTCTTTCGGTGACATGCCGAATCGGCTCCGGAAAATCCGGTGAAAATAAGTATAGTTGGCAAAACCACAGGTCTCCGCCACATGCTCCAGTGGCATCGGACTGAACGTAATACGCTCCCGCGCCATTTCCAGTCTGACGTCGTTCAGGTATTTGACGATACTCGTCCCGAAGGCTTCCTTGAACAGATGGACCGCCCTGGAGACGGAGATATCGACATGACTTGCTACATCCTCAAGCTTGAACGGCATGGCCGCATGCTCTTCTATATATTGCTTCATACGGTACGCCAGGAACCCCTTGGGGCTAACGGCTGGCTGCTCAGTCGTCAGTCTGTCGATTTCCATACATACAATTTGCAGATAGCAAGATGAGATTTCCGGTGAAAAGTCCGATTGGCGGCGTTGCTCAAGCACCAGCTGGCGGAATAACCCCAGGAAGTTGTCGCTCAGCGGTACACTGACCTTATCCGGACGTTTTCTGCTGTACCACCATTCCTCAATCCAGCTCCCTCCGCAATAAATGTGATAATCCCCACTTTCGATACGCGGTTTGCCCGGAGAAAATTCCTCTTCGTCGATGATGAGATTGTAGGGGGCGGTAGGGGTGAACAGCATAATATCGCCTGGCTCCACCGGAGAGATTACTCCATCGATCAAAGCACGGCACCGGCCTTCGCTCTGGAGACGAATAAGGTAATACTGAATCCCCTGGCTTAACGACATACGGAACGGTTTGCGGTGAAAAGAAAATCCCGCGGATAGTACATGACAGTCAGCTGCTTGTATCATTAGTCCTCCAATGTTTTTTAAATGATAACCAAATTGTTCATGTTCAAATCATATTATTCATTTTATTATAAACGCTCTCATATTACCATGTAGCTAGGTTCAAGAGAAAGAATTTGAACAGAGAAGGCTGAATTAGGGCGCTGTAGCCTGAAAAAGGGCATTTTGTATTTTTAGTTCAAAAATATGGAAATAATGTCCTCATTTTATACATGACCCTATTGTTCATGTCGTTAATTCGGATACTATCCATGATTTGGTATCCTGAATGAAGATTGCAGCAGAAGTTAACCCTAACCCAATTGGAGTGATCAGACTATGTTGAAGATTGGTCTTCAGCTATATACGCTGAGAGAAGAACTGGAGCAAGATTTCGAAGGTACCATTCGTAAAGTGGCAGCCCTGGGCTACCGTGGTGTGGAGTTCTTCAATTATTTTGGACGTACGCCTGAACAAGTGAAGCAACTGCTGGATGAGACCGGACTCGTTGCATTAGGGGCACATCGCCCATACGATGTCATGATTAAGGATGCGAAGCAGGAAGTAGCTTTTAATCTGCATATCGGTAATACGAACCTCATTGTTCCTTATCTTAATGAAGAAGACCGGAAGTGGAAGGATGTTGCGGCCAATCTGCGGGTGATTGGTGAACAATGCAAAGAACACGGTGCTGTTCTTTCCTATCATAACCATGATTTTGAATTTACCGAGCAAGTGGAAGGTCGTACGGCTTGGGATTATCTATTTGATGAAGTTCCGGCTGATCTGCTTCATGCTGAGCTCGATACCTGCTGGGTGCATTTTGCCGGCTACGATCCCGTAGAGTATATCAACAAATACGCTGGTCGCCTGCCGATCATCCATCTCAAGGATGTGAAGAGACGTGAAGACGGTTCACCGGAAACGGTTGTACTGGGCGAAGGCGAAGTGAACCTGACTGCGATCTTGAAAGCAGCAGAGCAAGCGGGTGTGGAATGGGCCGTTGTAGAACAGGATTACTGCAGCCGTCCAGCGTTTGAAAGTGTAGCAGACAGTTTGAACTGGGTAAAAGCATACGCAAATCAAGGGGGAAATATAAATGTCTAACAAGTTGAAAATTGCAATTATCGGGTGCGGAGGCATCTCGAACGGTAAACATATGCCAAGCTTGTCACGTCAGGCTGATGCTGAAATGGTAGCTTTTTGCGATATCATTGAAGAACGCGCTCAGGAAGCTGCCGCGAAGTACGGTGCCGAAGGCGCTGCTGTATATACCGATTTCCGTAAAATGCTGAAGGACGGCGGGTTCGATGTTGTTCATGTTTGTACACCAAATGATAGCCACTCCGAAATTACGGTAGCTGCCCTGGAAGCTGGCAACCACGTGATGTGTGAAAAGCCGATGGCGAAGACTACTGCTCAAGCGCAAGAAATGCTGGATGCAGCCAAACGTACAGGCAAGAAGCTGTCTATCGCTTACCAGAACCGTTACCGTTCCGATAGCGAGTATTTGAAGGCGATGTGTGAGAACGGTGAACTGGGCGATATTTATTTCGCCAAAGCGATCGCGCTGCGTCGTCGTGCGGTTCCAACATGGGGCGTATTCCTTGATGAAGAGAAGCAAGGCGGCGGACCTCTTATTGACATCGGTACCCATGCCCTTGACCTTACGCTATGGATGATGGATAACTACAAACCACGCAGCGTAGTTGGCTCTACCTTCCATAAGCTGGGTGACCGTAAGAATGCCGGGAACGCTTTTGGCGAGTGGGACCCTGAAGAATTCAAGGTTGAAGACTCTGCCTTTGGTTTCATTACGATGGAGAACGGTGCAACCATTGTGCTGGAATCCAGCTGGGCACTGAATGTTGCCGAGTACGGAGAGGCTAAGACTTTGCTGGCCGGTACGGAAGCTGGTGCGGATATGACGAATGGTTTGCGCATCAATGGCGACCGTGGCGGACGTTTGTACGAGACCAAAGTAGACTTGTCCTCTGGCGGCGTTGCTTTTTACAGTGGTGGCCAAGAGGATGCATCCGACCGTGAAGCGCGTCTGTGGCTGGAAGCGATTAGAGAAGATAAAGAGCCAGTGGTGAAACCAGAGCAGGCATTTGTAGTTACGCAAATTCTGGAGGCTGTTTATGAATCAGCCCGTACTGGCCGTGCGGTATATTTTGACGGAACATCCGATAACTAATAAATATTAAAAATAACAATACTTCAAATAAAAGCAGGTGGAAACGATGAGCGTAAACAAACATTCTCTGGTTATTGTTGGCTTCGGGGGCATGGGCAGTTATCACAGTAAACTGATTAAGGACAACAGCCGTCTGGAAGTTACGGGAACTTTCGATCTGCTGGAAGATCGCCGCAAAGCCTCCGTTGAAGCAGGCTATACCTCTTATTCGAGTTTTGATCAGGTGCTGGCCGATCCGTCGGTTGAGGTGATCTTGATTGCTACACCTAACGACATACACAAAGACATTGCTATCTCTGCATTGCGGGCAGGCAAGCATGTCATCTGTGAGAAGCCGGTGGCGATGAACAGTCAGGAATTTGAGGAAATGATCGCGGTTTCCAAGGAAACCGGACGTACACTGATGGTGAATCAGAACAGACGCTGGGATGAAGACTTTCTGGTTATTAAGGAAATGCATGCCAAGGGCACAATTGGGGAGCTGTTCCAGATCGAATCCCGTGTTCATGGAGCCAACGGTATTCCGGGTGACTGGCGTCATCTGGAAGCTCACGGCGGAGGAATGCTGCTGGACTGGGGTGTGCATTTGCTGGACCAACTGCTCTATCTTATCGATAGTAAAATCAGTAGTGTATCCAGCCGCCTGAGCTTTATTCTCGGCGACGAGGTGGATGATGGCTTTGAAGCGTACTTGCAATTCGAGAACGGCGTAACTGCAACGGTAGAAGTGGGGACGACGAACTTCATTCAACTGCCAAGATGGTATGTTAAAGGAATCGAAGGGACGGCGATCATCGAGGATTGGTCATTGGCTGGAAAAGTCGTGACCAGAAACCATGATTCGGTTAAAGTTGAACCTAAGCCTATTAAGGCAGGCGTAGGTCTGACCAAGACGATGGCGCCTCCTTCCGAGGGTGCGACCATAACCGAAGCATTGCCGGCACCCTACAAGATGTCATCTGGCTTCTATGATAACTTTGCAGATGTTATTGAAGGAACTGCAGAGCCTATCGTCAAGAATACGGAAGCATTGCGTGTGTTGAAGTTAATTGAAGCGATTTTTGAATCCAGCCGGAGCAAGCAAGCGGTGACGGATTTTGATACGTATGAATCTTTGGTACTAAACTAAAATTTCTCCCAAATAGAGAGGTGGCATATCATGAAACTTGGCGTATTTATGGTTCTTTTCGGCGGCCGTAAGCTGGAAGACGCATTGGATTACGTAGCATCCAAAGGATTGAAGGCTGTGGAAATTGGTACCGGGGGTAACCCGGGTAAAAGCCACTGCGATCCGGCACTGCTGCTTGAGAACGAGACAGCTTTAAAAGAATTTAAGCACGCGGTAGAGTCACGCGGACTGACGATCAGCGCTCTGAGCTGTCACGGCAACCCGCTGCACCCGCAAAAAGAACTGGCTCGTAAGGATCACGAGGATTTCGTGAACTCTGTGAAGCTGGCTCAAAAGCTGGGCGTTCCAGTGGTTAACACCTTCTCCGGCTGTCCTGGTGACCATGAGGATGCAAAATATCCGAACTGGCCGGTAGCACCATGGCCGAACGACTATCAGGAGATTCTGACTTGGCAGTGGGAGAACAAGGTAATCCCTTACTGGAAAGAAACGGGCGCTTTTGCTGCTCAGCATGATGTGAAGATCGGTCTGGAGCTGCACGGCGGATTCTCCGTACATACTCCGGCCACACTGCTTCGTCTCAGAGAAGCGGCAGGCGAGGTTATTGGAGCCAATCTGGACCCAAGCCATATGTGGTGGCAGGGCATCGACCCTGTACAAGCGATTCACATTCTTGGACGTCAAGGGGCGATTCATCACTTCCACGCCAAGGATACCGTCATTGATCCGGTGAACGTGAACATGCACGGACTAACCGACATGCAGCCATACACCAATATGCTTGACCGCGCTTGGCAATTCCGTTCCGTTGGATTCGGTCATGATGTGAAGACTTGGGCGGATATCATCAGCGCACTGCGTCTAGTAGGCTACGATTATGTCGTGAGTATTGAACACGAAGACGGTCTGATGTCGGTAGAAGAAGGCTTCTCTAAAGCCGTTGACAACCTTCGTCAAGTTCTGATCGAAGAACCTTTGGCTGATATGTGGTGGGTATAATCACCAATAGCTGTAGTATATAGAAAGCTGTAGTATATAAAAGATAGCAAGTTTCCTTCAAGAAGCCGCCAGCTGCTGGCGGCTTTCTGCTGCAGCCGAAAGCATTTTTCCGTAGATGTCTGCAGTATGATCGATAATAAGGGTGGTTATTTCATGGAGAGTGTAATCAAGCCTAAATTAAGTGATGTGCAGCTGGATCTGCTCGTCAAGTCAGCATTTGGTACGACGATAGTAATCACCCGGTGTACAGAGCTGACCGCAGGTATGTTCAATACAGGATATGATCTGGAATTAAACGACGGCAGAACCGTTATTCTGAAGGTTGCGCCTGCGGCAGAAGTAGAGACTTTAAGCTGTGAAAAAGATATTATGCGCACCGAAGTTGAAGCCCTCAAGCTGATCCGTGCCACTGGACGTGTACCGGTGCCTGAGGTGTTCAGCTATGATCTGAGTCTGAATCTTATCCCTTATCCTTATTTTTTTATGGAGAAGGTTGAGGGTCATCCTTACAATGAGATCAAGGAAGGTCTCTCTCCGCAGGAGAGGGAGGCGATAGAAACACAGATTGGGCGATATAACAGACTCATTAACGAGGTCAAGGGAGAACACTTTGGCTATTTTCATCAGGAGAAGAGCAGTCTGACATCCTCATGGCGTGCAACTTTTGGAGTGATGATGGAGAATCTGCTGCGAGATGGCGAGCGAATAGGGGTGAGGCTGCCTGTTGCTTACGCAGAGATTAGGGAGAGAATAGATACACAGCTTCCGGCTCTTGATGAAGTAACTCAGCCCAGGCTCGTGCACTGGGATCTGTGGAACGGCAATGTCTTCGTAAAAGACGGGATGATTACAGCGATCATTGACTGGGAGCGGGCATTGTGGGGGGATGAACTGATGGAGTACTACTTCAGACATCACGAGAATTCTCCAGCCTTTTATCAAGGGTATGGAATGACAACGGATAGTCCAAACCAACGGGCACGCAAAAAGCTCTATGATCTCTACTTTGATCTCATTATGGTCATCGAATGCTATTCACGGAAATATGAGGATCAAGGCCATGTGAAATGGACACATGATAATTTCATTCAGGGTTGGGGAAGGTTTTGCGGTGAAGATTAGGCGGATTCAGTGGTCTAGGGCGCATAGTAGTATATGGTGACCCAGATAAGCCGGAGCCCTCAGAGGTGAGGATTCCGGCCTGTTTGATGTATTTTAAAGGAAACTTGTGCAAAGATTAGCGGACATTGGAAACACTGACAATAGGATTAGATTCAGCTTCATAATCTATGCCCTCTGTCTCGAAACCGAACAACTGGAAGAATTCACGGCGGTACCCTTGAAGGTCTGACAGCTCGTAGATATTCTCTGTAGTGATCTCGTCCCAGAGCTTGGCTATGGTCTCCTGGACCGCAGGAAGCATCTCCAGATCGTCCAAGCGGATACGGCCATCTGTATCCACTGGTGTACCTTCCGGAGCATACAGACGGTCTGAGAGCAGTCGATAGGCCTGCTGAATGCAGTCCTCGTGGACGCCTTGTTCTTTCATAACCTTATAAAGTAAGGAAATGTACAGCGGAACGACAGGAAGAGCGGAGCTGGACTGTGTGACTAGTCCCTTTGTGACAGCTACATAGGCTCTTCCGCCACGTGGTGCCAGCTGAGCATTCATCTCTTTGGCTGTTGCTTCGAGGTGATCCTTGGCTTTGCCGATGGAACCATCGCGGTAGATGGCACGGGTCAGCTCAGGTCCAATATAAGAGAAGGCGACAGTGGCGGCATCATCGGCCAGTACCCCGGCTTCGTCAAGGGCAGTGATCCAAAGCTTCCAATCGTCACCGCCCATTACCGTCACAGTGGCGTCCAATTCTTCTTCAGAAGCGGGGTCAAGGGTCACGAGACCAACTTCTCCAGTATGAAAATTGACGGTCTTATTAGTATATGGATGGCCAACAGGCTTCAATACAGACGTATGAGTGATGCCAGTGGCTGGATCAGTCCGCCGTGAGGTGGCTACACTGTAGACAACAAGATCGACCTGGCCTAGCTCGCTGCGGATCAGTTCAATGGTTCGAGCCTTTGTCTCGTCGGTAAACGCATCTCCAGTGATGCTGTAGGATTGCAGACCGGCTTCTGCCGCAAGCTGTTCAAAAGCAGCGGAATTGTACCAGCCAGCTGAAGCTGTACGAGTATCGCTAGCCGTGCTTGGACGATAGACGCCAATAGTGGCTGCCTGCGACCCGAAGGCTGCAGCAATGCGTGAAGCAAGGCCGTATCCGGCTGAGGCTCCAATCACAAGGACCTTTTTCGGGCCGCTGATCGGCGGCTGTGAGGTGATATAGTCCACTTGCTCCGCCACCTGGGCGGCGCAGCCTTCGGGATGGGCTGTTGTACAAATAAAGCCGCGCGTTCTCGGTTTGATCATCATTATGACGTTACCTCATTTCAATGATAGAATTGGGGAATAGCTATTGACATAGCTCGTTCTTATCTTAACAAGGACTTCTCCAAAGGAGAAGCTGAAATAAAAATTGAACACCTGTTAATTTCAGAAAACGCTTGACGTAGAGCTATAAAACTAGATAAAATTATACTTATTGCTCATCGTGGAATGAGATTTTTTATTATAATTTTCGGGAAATTGAGAGGGTGACGTGATAAGATGGAGCGCCTATTAGAGGTTAAAGACTTAGCGATTTCATTCAACACACGTGGTGGAGAAGTACAAGCCATCCGGGGTGTTAGCTTCCATGTAGATAAAGGTGAGACACTTGCGATTGTTGGTGAATCCGGTTCCGGTAAGAGTGTAACTTCACAAGCGGTAATGAAGCTCGTACCTGAACCACAAGGTACTTATAAGCGCGGACAAATTCTGTTTGAAGGACAGGATTTAATCGGCAAGACTCAGAAGCAAATGCAGAAGATCCGTGGTAAGGAGATCGGTATGATCTTCCAGGACCCGATGACCTCGCTGAACCCGATGATGAAGGTCGGTAAGCAGATTACAGAAGTGCTGTTCAAGCACGAGGAAATCACCAAGGAAGCCGCAGTCAAACGTGGTATTGAACTGCTCTCACTTGTGGGAATTCCTTCTCCTGAGAAACGGTTCCAGCAGTATCCACATGAATTCAGTGGCGGGATGCGTCAACGTGTCGTTATTGCGATGGCACTGGCAGCTAACCCGAAATTGCTGATTGCGGACGAGCCAACGACTGCACTCGACGTAACGATCCAGGCGCAAATTCTGGATTTGATGAAGGATTTGCAGAAGAAGATCGGTACTTCGATTATCTTTATCACCCATGATCTCGGGGTTGTTGCCAGAATGGCTGACCGGGTTGCCGTAATGTATGCTGGTCAGATTGTTGAGACCGGTACCGCGGAAGAGATTTTCTATGATCCGAGACATCCGTACACTTGGGGTCTGCTGGCTTCCATGCCAAGTCTGGAGAGCAAGGGCTCCCTGCTTACCGCAATTCCAGGAACGCCTCCCGATCTGATCAAACCGCCTAAGGGCGATGCATTTGCCCTGCGTAGTACGTATGCTATGCAGATTGACATGGAGAAAGAGCCGCCACTTTACAAAGTATCAGATACGCATTTCGTGAAGTCCTGGCTGCTGCACCCGATGGCGCCTGCTGTAGAACCGCCTGAAGTGGTAAAGAAGAGACAACGCGTTCTGAAGAACACGTATGAGCAGCCTGTCTTGGTCGAAGGCGTAGTCCTGTAACAATAGATGTACAAGTTAACTTTAATAGCAATGCTTAAGTCCTGCAAGGGGCTTATATAGTAATCGGGTCGCAGCAGCGGCCCGGTTTTTTTGTGTTTTATAGAAAATTATCTCAACATAAAAATCAGTGCTTGCCAAAAGGACATTGTCAAACCTACTTCATGAAAACAATACTTTTAGCAGGTTGAAATTCAATAATAGGAGCTAACGGACTGTATATCCGTTATTTCAAATATGAAGTTGTCCTGTGGTACACTTTATTTATAATATTTTACCAATAGAATTTATTCTAGGTGAGGTGATTCTTTGAAGATTGATCACTTGGTCGTGAATGTAGACGCTTACATACAAGAAGATAAAGAGAGAATAGCCGATATCGAGTCTATAGGATTGCCTTACATGCCCAAATGGGGCAAGGGGACAAAAGGGTTCAAAGTATCCAATCTCTGGATTGGGAAGGAATACTTCGAGTTCGTCAGAATTAAAGCTAAGGACGGTGGGGGATGGGTTCAGGAATGGACGACACAATATCTCTCCGGACATAGAGGGCTGATTGGTTTCGCCTTGGAAGTCGAATACATTGAAGACATCTATCACAAACTCCGCAGCCAAAGCGTTGATGTAACCCCGCCGGAGCCGCTTAGGTTCCGCTGGTTCTTCAATCTTTTAACCAAGACGATGCCTTGGCGTAACGCATATCTGCCTGGGTTCACCGGCGTGCCTTTTCAATTCTTTCTCCAGCAGATGAATGATGAGAAAGCTCGAAAGTTTATGGAGCAATATATGGTGCCGAACAGTCAGGATCAAGGCATTTCAGGGATTTCAGAGGTGATCATTCATGGTGCACTAACTGCAGACGACATTCGGATCATATGCGCATTATTCGATGATTACGAGCAGAACGGTGGTAGCATAACCATTCGTTTGGGTGCGCAGCGGATTCGTTTTGTAAATGCAGGTGACTATAAAGTAGAAGTTCTTCTGACATGCAGCAATCCGCTTTATGCCGGCAAGGAGATAGATATACATAATCTCCATATACGCAACACCTAGACACTTTAGAAAAACGTACAAATTGGGCAATTCAGGACAGCCGTGCTACAATGGCTTGTGAAGGAGAGTGGTACCATGTCTATTCAAATCAATGTTCAGAACACACCTAATCCCAATTCGGTCAAAATCAACACCAATCAAACTATCTTTGAGGGACCCTCGAGCACATCCCTAAAAAGCGGAGATGCGACAGAGCATCCTTTGGCAAAAGCGCTGCTGGCCATTGAAGGTATCGATAATATCTTCGGCATTCGCGATTTCGTGACGGTCAGCAAACTTCCGGATGCGGAGTGGGATCAAATTTTGCCGCAAGTGGAGCAAGCCTTTACAACAGTATACGAGTAAGACAACAACCGCAAAACCCCCAGTTATCGCTATTACGCGAAACTGGGGGTTTTTAGATAAGACGAATTTAAGATTCTCCCACTTAAAAGCTCGCTCGTCACAACGATGAATGTTTGGACTTCCGGTCGCTGTTGTACCCCAATTTCTACATTATAAACCGACCAGTTACTCTTCGTACTTGCGAACCACGATAACTGCGTTGTGGCCGCCAAATCCGAAGGAGTTCGAGATACCGATATTAAGATCCGCTTTGCGGGCTGTATTTGGTACATAATCCAGATCGCACACTTCATCAGGTGTTTCCTGGTTGATGGTAGGAGGGATGATTCCATCCTGAAGACTTTTAATCAGAGCGATGGCTTCCAGGCCACCCGCGGCCCCAAGAGCATGTCCAGTCATGGATTTGTTCGCCGTGATCGGGATACGGTAAGCGGCTTCGCCAAATAGCTTCTTGATCGCCATGGTTTCGGAGCGGTCGCCGACAAGGGTGCTGGTGGCATGTGCACTAATTACGTCCACTTCCTCCGGCTGAACCCCTGCTTCGGCAAGGGCCAGCTTCATCGCTTGATAGGCACCGATGCCTTCGGGATGGGTGGCGACCATATGATAGGCATCTGAGCTGGCGCCATAGCCAATGACCTCGCCGTAGATGACGGCATTTCTGCGCAGGGCGTGCGAGAGAGATTCCAGGATGACTATTGCTCCGCCTTCACCGATGACAAAGCCATCCCGGTTGCCGTCAAAGGGGCGGCTGGCCTTGGCCGGTTCGTCATTGCGCGTGGAGAGCGAAGTGGCATTGCCGAAGCTTGCCAGCGCGATTTCTGTAATCGCGGCCTCGGAACCTCCGGAAATGACGACATCGGCGCCGCCATAACGGATCAGGCGGAACGCCTCCCCGATCGCGGTATTGCCGATGGAACAAGCTGTGACCGGGGATAATGTAGGTCCTAGTGCCCCAAGCTTGATGCTGATCGTCGCTGCCGCCATATTGGAGATCAGCATCGGAATCAGTGTTGGGCTGACCTTTTGCGGGCCGCGTGTTTTCAGCACAGCTTCCTGCTCCATCAGGGTCTGGATGCCTCCGACACCTGAGCCGACATACACGCCCAGCCGTTCGCGGTCAATTTGGTCAAGCTCAAGCCCGGAATGCTTCCAGGCATCCTCTGCGGCGGCCAGTGCAAACTGAGTGAAACGGTCCATTCGCCGGGCTTCCTTACGGCCGAATCTGGACTCTGCATCGAAGTCATGTACCACCCCCGCGATTTTGCTCTTAAATGCTGATGTATCAAAAGAAGTAATCTGCGTGATGCCAGATTTCCCCTGAACCAATCCATTCCAGAATTCCTCCACCGAATTTCCTAGCGGCGAGATTAATCCCATGCCTGTTATAACTACACGTTCCATAATGCAACCTCCCAAATAAAGTGTAGGTTTATTTTTTCATTTTCAATATCCTATTACAAGTTGTAGTTTATCCTAGTATAATCAGTGATATAATAAATGCAGTGTTAAGGAGGGGATTAACAGTATGTCCAATCAGACGAGACTTCAGGCCCTGTCCGATTTTCTAAAAGCGCGCCGGGCGGCCATTTCGCCGTCATCCGTGGGATTACCAGAGGGATCAAGGCGGCGGACACCGGGCCTGCGGAGAGAAGAGGTCGCCCAACTGGCAGGCGTCAGCAGTACCTGGTATACCTGGCTGGAGCAAGGGAGGGATATCAAGGTCTCTTCGTCCGTACTGGACTGTATAGCGTCAGCACTACAGATGACCAAGGATGAACGAAAGTATCTGTTCGCGCTGGCTTTGGAGACGGGCGCCGGTAACCCTGTGCTTCCGCAAGAGGAGCCTTCGGCCATCAGCCCGTCCCTACAGAAGATTCTGCAGGAGCTGAAGTATTGCCCGACGATTATTTCGGACCGGCGTTGCGGGATTGTCGGCTGGAATGAGGCAGCGGCGCATGTATTTCTCAATTTTTCCAAGCTGCCTGTTGAAGAAAGGAACATGATCCGACTGTTGTTTGTACGCAAGGAGTTCCAGCGTCTCGCAGTGAATTGGGAGCAATTCGTGAGCGGTTACTTGTCCATTTTCCGTGCCTATTACGGTCAGTACGTTGAGGACCAATGGTACGATGATTTTATTACGGAGATGAGAGGAACCCATCCTGATTTTAATGAGCTTTGGGAGCAGAGCCGTGTCAGCACAGCGCCGGATGTGGTGCTTGAATTCAGGCATGCCAAGGCCGGGAAAATGCTTTTTCATCTCACCTCGCTTCAAGTGCACGGCACTACGGATCTACGTTGCAGTATCTATACGCCAGCAGGAGATTCTAATACAGAAGCGAAGCTAAAGCAATTACTAGAGCAGCACGAGTTGAATTAGAGGGGATAGCCCGGATTGTTAGAGGATCAGATCTTCATACTTAAAAGCATCACCAACCAAAGTGCGGTCAGTGATGCCAAGGAGGAGGAATTCAATGGGCGAGTATGGGCGGATACTCTGTAAAGCGTTAGAAATCGGAGGTGGCAATTTCAATTGTGCCGAATACGGCTCCGGCAGCTGTACTTAAAAGTCCGGCAACGAGTAGTCTATTCACGGAAAGTGTGAGACTGTTGAAAGCAGGAATTGTGTAAGTGATCACTGGCGCGTTAACACGGGTGAGAACGAGCTCTACAGGATAAGCAGAGTTGTTCTGTACAGTAACAGCAGCATTGATGCCTCCGGCCAGATTCTCGTAATAGGATTTGCCGACGACAGGTTGCAGAAAAAAGGATTGCTGCGGTAATAAGATTGCTATTCTGATGACCTCCTTTTCGCTTTGATAGAATATGATATGCTGAAAATCTATCAATGCCTTCTTATATGACTTAGGAGATCAGCACATTTTAATAGGGCTAAGCGAAAGCGTCTCGTCTTCAGCTACGCAGCATCTTCTCCCCGGAGAGGCCGCTTACCGTACACCCGGTACAGCAGGAATCCAACGGTCATACCCAGGAAGGACATGATGGAAATCGTCAAGTATAGCGTCTGACCGCCAAAGGTATTGTACAAGGCTCCGCCTGCATAAGAGGCGAGAATACCCGATACGCCGAAGAACAGCAGGGCAAGTACGGTCTGACCTGTAGCCCGCCATTCCACGGGGACAATTCGGTACAGATATTGGATCGCGGCAGAGTAGAAAACCGGGAATGTCAGGAGCTGCAGAATTTGCAGGTAGGCCAGCCAGTGCGGATCGGTAATCCACACTGAGAGAAGAAAGCGAACACAATAAAAAGCAGCCGAGAAGGTGATAATAATCAGTTCCTTCCCCTTGCGCAGCCACCAGAAGCTGAGGGCGAACACCGCAATTTCACTGGATGCCGCCAAGAACCATGCCTGTCCAACCAACTCCGGGCTACCTCCCAGTTCTTTGATGTATACGCCCAGGAAGATGTCGTTCATTCGAGCGGGAACGGAGCAGATGAAGACCAGCACCAGGAACAGCAAAGTCTCTTTATTGCTTAGGAATTGCTTGAGACTGCTCAGCGTGACAGGCTTGCTGGCGACTGGCGCATCTGGCATAATCCAGCTTATAGCAAAGCTGGCTACGCCAATGGCTGCAAACAGCCAGGCGATGCTGTGCGCGCCCCAATAAGACATCACATATCCGGTAACTAGAGCGGTCACTCCATATCCCAGCGCACCATATGTACGGATGGACCCGTAACTGACCCCCGACGCCTCAGCGATGCTGAAATTAAGGCTTTCAGTCAGCGGATCAATCGGCATGAGGAAGAAGTATAATAACATGGCGAACAAGACGAGCAGGATGTAGCTGGTAGAATCGTATAGCAAATACCCGAGAATGCTTGAGAACAGCAGCAGAAGCAGCAGCACCTTGCGGATCGTTTTTGTTTTATCGCTGATCATCCCCCACAACGGTTGAGCGATAAGCGTGACGAAGCCCCCGGTTCCGACTATAAATCCGATCTGGGCCGGGTTCAGCCCCTGTTCGCCCAAATAGACGGGAAGAAAGGGAATAAACATCGCCAGTAATGCAAAATACAAAAAATTAAAGCCTCTTAAAAGTCTTGGTGCGTTCATAGAAGTTCTGATCCCTCACGTATTCCATAGATTATGTTGACTCATCCTTATATTGTAACATGATTTTCCAGTAGGTTATGAGTAAAACGAAAATAATGAATCTATATAAACCGAACAAAAAAAGAAACTAAAAAGGAGAAGGAACGAAGGGGGAAGTTTGGAACTGTAGGAGCGAAAGCGACCGCCTGAAAGTTTTCCGCAGGAAAGCTCGCATCGGAAGCATAGACTGTCTCCAGATTTCAACCGCAAAAGCGGAAAAATTGAAAGAAATCTGGAGACAACAGCGGACGGAAGTCCAAACATTCCACCGTAGTGACGACCGAGTCTTAAGTTCGGATCTTAAGTTCGGCTTATATAAGTTAGAATCAGTGGTTGAACCCAAAACAACAGAGATGGAGAAAATAAGATTATGAAGCTAGTATCATGGAATGTGAATGGCCTGAGGGCCTGTGTGACCAAAGGTTTTAATGATTTCTTTAAAGAGATGGATGCCGATATCTTCTGTATCCAGGAAACCAAGCTGCAGGCGGGGCAAATCTCGTTGGAACAGCATGAGGAATATCACCAATATTGGAATTATGCGCAGAAGAAGGGCTATTCGGGGACGGCGGTATTCAGTAAAGTCGAGCCGCTTCGTGTGCGATATGGACTGGAGAGCGATGAAGAGGCAGAAGGGCGGATCCTTACCCTGGAATACGGGGGCTTTTATCTGGTAAATGTATATACGCCTAACGCCAAGCGAGACCTTGCCCGGCTGGATTACCGGTTAGAGTGGGAGGATCGCTTCCGTAGCTATTTGCAGGGACTGGATGCCATCAAGCCGGTCATTGTGTGCGGAGACCTCAATGTCGCTCATGAGGATATCGATCTTAAAAATGCTAAGGCTAATCGGGGTAATTCCGGGTTCACGGATGAGGAACGGGGCAAGATGACAGAACTGCTAGACGCCGGCTTTATAGACACGTTCAGAACCTTTTATCCTGAGCTTGAGGGGGCTTACACCTGGTGGTCCTATATGCCAAAAGTGAGAGAACGGAATGTCGGCTGGCGTATCGATTACTTCCTGGCTTCGGCCAGATTGGCCTCGCAGCTGGTATCCGCAGGCATTGAATGTCATGTGCTGGGCAGTGATCATTGCCCGATTACACTGGTTGTTGAGGAGTTATAACAAAAAGGGCGTTCCGGCAGCCATGTACAATGGTGCGGAGCGCCCTGTCTGTAATTAAAAGAGAGAGGCTGGAGAACTATATTCTTCCGATTATGGCTTCACGGTTATCTGTATCAGGAACCACGTTAACTTTTTCCTTCAGCGCAATGGTTTGTCCATCCACTTTTACTTCCACTGTGATGAGGACAGCTGTTTCAATAAACCGGATCGTGTATTCAAACGTATCTGCGTCCTTTCAGGTGAAGGAACTGACTACTTTAAGATCTTTTTCCTCTATTAAACTGCTTCTTCCCGCCAGCCAAGCACTCCGGCCGGCTCTAGTAATATATGAATTTTCCTTGTGGATCATTGTAATCATGGCTTCATTCCCGGTGAAGGTTACAGAAAATGATTGCCAGCCATGTGGATCCTCCAGTTTATAAATTTGTCCGTTCATCACTTTCTCATTTTCCGAACAATTCAAACCATGGGGCGGAAGAATCGCCAGCTCTCTTAATTGAGCAGCAACCCGTTCTGCTTCGGCCTCATTTGAAGCTAACGGCTCAGGTTCCATCGCTGGGAGCAGATGATCCCAGATCGTGTTCAGAACAATCTGCATATCGCCTTGTGCGCCTGTAATGGCGATCACGGCTTGTTGCTCCGGCATAACCAGGCAAAACTGGCCGAAGAAGCCGTCACCACGGTAAGCTTGATGGCGACACTGCCAGAATTGATAGCCATAACCTTGGTTCCAGTCGCTATCTGGGTTATCACCATTGTCAATTTGCTTCGTGGTTGCAGCTTGTATCCATTCTTCCTCCAGAAGGCGTTCTCCGTTCCATACTCCTTGTTGCAGGTATAGCAGTCCCAGCTTAGCGATGTCTTCTGTTATCACACTGAGGCCAAACGCACCTGCACTGATTCCGCGTGGACAAGTGTCCCAAACCGGGTTAACAATGCCGAGCGGTGCGAACAGTCTAGGCTTCAGATAGTCTAGGAGACTCTGACCGCTGACCTTTTGGATAATGGCGGACAACATATAGGTAGCTCCGTTATTATAAAGAAAATAAGTGCCAGGTTCTTTCTCCAGAGGGACCCCGAAAAAAGCTTTGACCCAGTTGCCATCAGGCTGTTGGCTCATGGTCTCCGTAATGTCTTGCGTATGTCCGGAGGCCATCATGAGTAAGTGCTTGATCGCCAGTCGTTCCAAATAAGGGGAGACCTTCTCTGGCAAGTCTTCAGGGAAGAATGAAATAACGAGATCATCTACCGTGAGAAGCTTCTCTTTTACAGCAAAACCTACAGCCGTTGAGGTGAAGCTCTTACTGACCGAATACAGGGCGTGTGGAAGATCTGCACTGTAGGGATTCCACCAGCCCTCAGCGGCAACCTTGCCGTGCCGGAGCAACATAAAGCTATGTAGTTCCACTCCACTGCTGCTTATAGCGGCAAGAAAACGTTCGATCGCCCTAGAGTCTATACCAAGTGCTTCAGGATGGCTTCTTGGCAGGCTTACATCTATACTAGATGTAATTCTATTCTCTCCTCAGCTCTGAATATGTTGCTTCATCTATTGTAATAAATTTCCATTGCGATGAACAATCTTTAATTCACAGAAACTGGGGGTATATCCTCTGTTTGGGACCCTATTTTCTCCGGCCAGGAAATAGCATGTATGGTTCCGCTGATGCTCTCATAGAACAGCAGGGAGTCTTTCTTGAAGACCCTGATTATGAGATGAATAAAGAATAGAAGGTCGACCAGCAGGAACAATCCTTGTAACCGTAAATACCATGCAGAAGATAAGAGATCTACTACCTTCGGTTCAAGGAGCAGCACTTGCAGACCAAAGAATGCCCAATAAAGTACCCCGTATCGCTTAAGTAGCCCCCAGAGGGAGATTTTTGCTCCATTTAATCCTTGCAGATGAATTCGTACAACCCATTTGCCAACGGTTCGCCCGTTAGTCAGCCACGGCAGCAGGATATAGTAGACCCCTGTTGCAATCCAATAGGCACCTGGTACGTAAAGGAAGCGAAGTGCCAGGTAGAAAAGGAAGACTACGCCAATGTCCATCATAAACGCGATACTTCGCCGTAGGAAAGTTACCCTTTTGTCTACAAGATTGGCCTCCGCATCGAGCTGTTCAATCTTTGGAAGCAATCCTGATATCCAAGAAGCTGCCCGGAAGCCGAGAATTCCGCCGAGCGTGTTCGCCATGAGATCATCCACATCAAAGACACGGTAAGGATGGTCGTAGAAACCATAGATTCCTGTAATTTGTGTGACTTCGAAGAAGAGAGATAAGCTAAAAGACAACATGAGACAGACCACCCAGCGGGTACGGAAATAATAATTCAGAAACATGCCAAAAGGCACCGTTAGAAGAGCATTGAACAGAACCTGAAGAAAAGCTGGTTCACTCAGTATGGACCAGTAGGACTTTGGAGCATCCGCAGATCCTGCACGGAAACTTTGCATGATATCCTGAACAAATTGGAAGGGAATGCTCTGGATCGAGTTGCCGGTTGGCGGCAGATTATGCCGGGAAGCCGGAAGTGGGAGAAGGACCAGATAGAATGCGTTCATCAAGTAGAGCAGGAGCAGGTACAGCATTAATGCCCTAACCTTATGGATATAGCCATGTCTGCGATATTGGACGATCATAAATGGGAGCGTAAAGAACAGTGCTGCAATTGGAAACGTCATAAAGGCATAAGAGATAGGAAACAAATACGATTGAAACATGATACACCTGCCATTCAGTTTTTTTGCATCCTTATTTAGGATATGTCTTCAAACTTAATGTGGCCATAACAAAATAGAGCCCCAGAGATAAGAAGGCTCTTCTTCTCATGTGAAAAGTTTACCATGCTTTTGGCCGTTTTTATAGTTTGAAGGCACGCCCCAGTAAGATCTGATAGAAGACTAGAATATTTTAACATGTTGATAATAAAAAATAGGGCTACGATTTGCGTCCAGCATAGGTCCTATGTTAACTTGAATCAAATTCATAATGTTCATAACTTATACTGTAGATTATGAAAAGGGGGGATTGCGGTTGCTTGATTTTAATCTGGAATATTTACGGGCATTCTATTATGTGGCGAACCTGGAGAGCACGACAAAGGCAGCAACAGCGTTGTTCATATCTCAGCCAGCTATTACCAGATCCATTCGAAAGCTCGAACATCATCTAGGCTGTGCTTTATTTGTCCGGACATCCAAGGGTATGAAATTAACGAATGAAGGCGAAGCCTTTTATAAACACGTTACAGAAGCGTTTGATGGATTAATGAGTGGTGAGAAGGAGCTTCAGCGCATGGCTTCCTTTGAATCTGGGCGGCTAAAGATCGGCACGACCGAAACTGCGCTATATGATTTTTTGCTTCCCAAAATTGAACGGTTTCGTGAGCAATTCCCCAACGTCCATATTGATATTATGGGGGGCTTAACGCCTGAAGCTGTTCAACTGGTACATAGTGGAAATGCGGATTTGGCCGTAGTTGTAACACCGGTGAGAGATCAAGAGGGGCTAACGTTAAAAAACGTACGGAGTTTCAATGATGTGTTTATCGTAGGTACCGGGTACCCTGAATTAACGAATAGAGTAGTGACAGCCCGGGAAATTTGCAAGTATCCGGTCGTCACGATTGAAAAAGGAACCAGCAGCCGTGATTTTCTTGATCATTGGTTCAAGGAACAAGGAATACTCTTCGAGCCCGATTACAATGTTAGAACTTCATCCATGATCATTCCCTTCGTTATGAGAAACCTGGCTGTTGGCATCGTTCCGGCTATGTTTGCCGACAACTTTATCAAGAACGGGAATATGACCCGATTACAACTTGATAAAGAGATGCCTCACAGACATATTTCCATATTGTATAAGCGATCCAAGTCCCTGTCCCTTCTGGGCCGCAAATTTATTGACTTCGTGAGTGATGAAGAAATGGACCAGAGCGGGTTATATGAAATAAAATAGGTGCTCCGATAGCCTTCAGTTCCTGAAGGTTATTTGTCGTACACAAGTTCTGATATTTTCCTTGATTATTGTGACCTTAGAAATAGGTATGACTTTAGATTATATTATGTATAACTATTATATATTTCAATTATATTGTGAGTTCTCTTAGAATGGACTCATGTGTTGCTAGCACACTTTAAGGGAATGAGATGAATGCTTAAAAGGTAATTGGGATGGGGACGACTTAAACTACGATTGCAAATTGATAGCCTCTAAGGAGAACTAACACATGGAGAATACAGATAAAAGAAAGAAAAAAAGTAAGATAAAGTATTTATATATCGGCATAGGCGTTTTGATTTTAGTGATTCTTGTTACTCTTTTGTATTTTGTTAGACCGCGTGGGGGCGAAGTGTCGACAAGTCTACGCTACAATGCTTTCGCTACGTTTCTGGAGCTTGTGAACAAAAGCGATTCCGGCTCTAAAGATGCAGCCATTGAAAAGCAACCGTATAATCCAGGCAAAGAAGCTGACCCTAGCAAAAAGCTGCGTAAAGAGTTCAGCGTAAGTGAGGAAACTCAAGATGACGGGTTGAAATACTATACACTAGCTCCTAAAAGCGGTGGCTCCGGGAAAAGCATATTTTATTTGCATGGCGGAGGTTACACCAACGAAATTTCCGCTTTCCATTGGCAGTTGATATCCAAACTAATCAACAAAACCGGAAGCACAGTGATCGTTCCAATCTATCCTCTGGCCCAAGCTCAACCTTATTACGATACGTTCCCAATGTTGTTGAAGCTATACAATAAAGCATTGACTACTACTGCTCCTGACCATTTGATCGTGATGGGGGATTCCGCCGGCGGAGGACTGGCATTGGGACTTGCGGAGCTGCTGAATAAGGAGAAGCTTCCTCAGCCTAGCGATATTATATTGTTCTCGCCATGGCTGGATGCTTCCATGTCCAACCCTGATATTGATGATTTAGAAAAGGTTGATCCGGTATTGTCCAAAGCGTCCCTGCTAAGAGCGGCAAAATTGTATGCAGGCGGAGATGACCTGAAAAATTATCTTCTCAGCCCGATTTATGGAGATCTCAAAAGCTTAGGGAAGATATCGGTCTATGTAGGGACGCACGAGATCTTCCTTCCAGACGCAAGAAAACTGAAAGCAATGGCTGATGAACAGGGGATAGCAATTAATTATACTGAATACCCGGAAATGTTCCACGCCTGGATCATTTTCCCGATCCCTGAGGCGGATAAAGCTCTTGATGATGTAATTAAACAGGTTTTCTAAGCCATTTCACCTGAACCCTGACGATATAAGGAGATGTTGAGAATGAGTAAATACAATAGCAGAAGCATTCATCTGATTGATTCTGAAGTGAGCGGATCGATTGCCTCGAGACGAACCGAAGCGCTCAGCGAATCCGCACTGGCAGAATCACGCAGCCAGCAGTCCCAAATGATGCCGGACATCGATGTCACGCAGATGTTCCCGGTAACAATTGAAGAGAAGTGGGTGCCAAGTTATTTTGGAGAACGGGAAGTTCGGATCGAGATGATTAAGCCCAAGCATCCCAAGCATGATCGCATGCCCTTGTATTACTCGATTCATGGCGGGGGAATGGTGATGGGGAGTCCGGCCTTTGACCGTCCGGGGAATGCGCTCTTAGCGGCGAAGCACGGTTTTTGCGGTGTATCTGTGGATTACGGACTGGCACCGGAGTATGTTCAGCCGAGTCAACTGCAAGATTGTTATTCGGGTCTCAAATGGTGCATCGAACACGCAGAAGAGCTTGGAATTGATCCTCAGAAAGTCGCGCTCGCAGGTGCAAGCGCTGGCGGCGGGTTGGCAGCAGGGACGGCCCTGTACATCCGTGATCAAAAGGAGTTCGAGATCCATCATCTAAGACTGGATAGTCCGATGCTGGATGACCGGACAAGTCTTGCCACGGAACATCCCTATGCCGGTGAATTTTTCTGGACCAAACAAGATGATTATTTTGGCTGGAAATCGGTATTGGGGCATGAGCCGGGTCAGGTAGGCGTTAGCGGGTATTATGCGCCTGCACGAGCAAAATCGCTCGCCGGATTCCCGCCTACTTATATAGGTATAGGTTCTGTTGATTTGTTTATAGACGAGAGCTTACTATTCGCCAAGCAGCTGATTTATGATGGCGTGCTGGCCGAGCTACATGTGTACCCCGGTTATCACCACTTGTCTGGCATGTTTACCGAAGCGCATTTCTCCAAGGAGGGTGCCAAATCCAGTGAGTACGCGCTGTTGAAGGCGCTGGATTTGCTTTAATTTGAAAGGACCATAATTAAAAACTGGTATAATGAAAACAGCGGCAGTCTATGATTGAATGTTCAGTCATACCTGCCGCTGTTGCTCGTTACTAGTACCTTGACGTTTCGTTCTGGCGGCAGTACGTCATTGCTCATCGCATATTGCGTATCGTTTTCTCATGTGAAAAGTTTACTATGGCAGGCCGTTTTTTAATTTAAAAACACGCCTTAATGAACTCTTCCAGCATAGATATGTAAGAGAGGAGCGTGATGCAATGGAGAAGAAGGTACAGCAATACTATAAACTCAAGCAGAAGCAGAAAGAGATTGAGAAGGAACTGGCGGGACTTCGGGAAGAGATAATCGCCTATTGTAGCAGCCAGGATTCCAGTGATGCCGAGCTTGGGAGTTATAAGGTCAAGCTTGTTGTACAGAACCGTAAAGAATACGATGATGCCAAACTCTATGAGACGCTGTCTGACCCCGAGGTGTGGCGTTTGCTGTCCAGAGCAGACCCGGCCAAAGTGGCAAGTCTTGTGAAGCTGAACGTGATCTCAGATGAGCGTATCCATCATACGTATACGTTAAAGACAGTAACTTTGCTTCAAGTGGATAAAAAATAGCTTAGAAAGGTCGCAGACTGCTGCGGCCTTTTTTCATATACTTTTCTCATATTTTTCCCACAGAAATGCCGTAACCGCCTGCTAAGATGAAGATACTTTAAAGAAAGAGGTGTTTCAAGATGAACAAATGGACAAAAAAAGTAATCTCGGTTATGGCAGTAGTGAGTGTACTGGGTGGAGCGACTAGCGCGTTTGCGGCAGCAGGACCGGTTAAACCGGCTACCCCAATTGTAAAAACTGTAACGCCTGCAACAACTTCTACCAAGCCAGTTTCAAGCGCTAAAGTCACTCCGCCCCAAACGACTGCTGTCAAACCAGAAACAAACAAGACTGCTACTGCACCAAAAACTACTACACCTGAGAAGTCTACACCAGCAACAACACCTGTCAAAGCTACACCAGCCAAAACCGCAACAACTAAAGCAACGCCTGCAAAAGCAACACCAACTAAAGCGACTCCAGCAAAAACTACAACTGCTAAAGCAACTCCTGCAAAGGCTAAAACAGCTAAAGCAACACCAACTAAAGCAAAATCTAAAACTACCAAAAAAGCTCCTGTGAAGAAAACTGTTGCCAAAAAAAGAGTAGCTAAGAAACCAGTAGCGAAAAAAACAGTGGCTAGAAAAACAGTAGCGAAAAAAACGGTGGCTAAAAAACCAATAGTGAAAAAACCAGTGGCGAAAGCTCCGGTAAAAAGCACGCCTAAAAAGGAAACTGCCGCGAATCCGGTAATTGTTCAACCTAAAAAGAAATAAGATTAGCAACTAGGTCACAGTTATAAAATAAATAATAGTGCAATATTAGGCAATAGACGGGACCGTAAAAGGGATACCCGTCTATTGTCATTTATGATAACCTGAAAGAACAGATTTTTGAACAACGAACGGTGAAGGGGCTAGGTATTATGAGCAAAATAGTAGTCGTGGACGACGATCTTTTCATTCTGCAGTTGCTCTCCGAGTATTTACGTAAGGAAACCTATGATGTAACCTCCTTTTCCAGCGGCCACAATTTGGTGGAGCATGTCCGCGCCAACACTCCGGACTGTCTCATCCTGGATATTATGATGCCCGGAATTAACGGGCTAAGTCTGTTAACGGAACTGCGCAGCTTTACCGAAATGCCGATTATTATGATCTCGGCGCGGGGTGAAGAGAATGATCGTATTCAGGGGCTGGAGCTAGGTTGCAGTGATTTTCTAAGCAAGCCCTTCAATCCCCGCGAATTGGTAGGTCGTGTCAAAGCGATGCTTCGTCTGGCCAAGTCAGGAGGGTCAGGGGGCATTGCTGCTACAGAGGAAGTTTCCGTACATGAGAATAGTGAAAGTATTTACAAATTCGGTAATGTTGAGATTCAACCCGAGTTTCGTAAAATAACTGTGGGTAACATCTCACTTAGCCTGACTTCGCGGGAGTTTGAGCTGCTGATGTTTCTGGCTATGCATATTGAACGTCCCTTTGAACGTGAGCATCTGATTCAACAGGTGTGGAAATATGATTTTTTTGGCGATGTAAGAGTGGTGGATGATCTAGTGAAGCGAATCCGCAAAAAGCTGGGTGAGCTGGATTCGATGTTACAGATCGATACAGTATGGGGCTTTGGCTATAAAGCCATAGTGCGGAAGGTATAGCATGAGGACGATCCGGGGTAAAATGCTGCTCTCCCTGTTCATTGCCATGCTGGTTACGGTCGGGATCACCGTGGTACTGTTTGTACGCCTGATTGATGATATCCTGGTGAACCAAGTGAAGTCCCAATTGCATGTTCAAGCACTGAAGGCAGCCAGGATTCTGCACGAAGGGGATATTGATGGTCTGAGCAGCACTGAATTTCGCTTTGTTGTGAAAGGCCTGATGATGAATGCCGACTATCTTCTGCTTGACAGTCATAACAAGATTATCGACGCCAGCGATACCAGACAGGAAGGGAAGACGCTACATGATTCGGTGGCGGCCAGCGAAGGAATCACTACGCTCCACGGCAAAAAAGTGCTTTACAATGAGGAATCGGTAAGAGGGCTGCCTTATCGTATTTTTGTTTATTCTCCGCTCTCCTCGCTAAGAGCTTTGTATGGATCGCTGATGCGGACCACGCTGCTGTCGATTGCCGCGAGCTTTTTTGGTATACTGGTCATCGGACTTCTGACCGTATCACGGGTCGTTCGTCCGTTGAACCGCTTGAAAGAGGCGGTAAGAAGCTATGAGCCGAATCGCGCCCAGAGCCAGGATTTTCCCGAAGGAGATCGGACCGAGATTGGCGAACTGATCACAACCTTTCACTCCATGTCCGGCCGTATCCGGCTGCATCAACGCAACCAGATTGAATTTTTGCAGAATGTATCCCATGAACTGAAGACACCGCTGATGTCCATTCACGGCTTTGTATATGCTATTCAAGATCAGGTCGTCTCCCAGGAAGAGGGGCTGAACATCATTACCGTTCAATCCCAACGGCTCATGGATATGGTCGACAAGCTGCTTCAGCTCTCGCGGCTGGAAGCAGTCGACGAGCACTGGCCCGCCGAAGCACTGGACCTTAGAAGCATTGCGGAGGAAGCGGTACAGCTTCTCCTGCCTGCTGCTGCAGAGCGGAATGTCAGGATGGAACTCGAAGGGGCTGGACTACAGGTGATGATTCCCGGTGAGCAGCTATTCCGTATTCTGCTCAACCTGCTGCAGAATGCCGTCAGACATACGTCGAGCCGGGTTAAAGTGGTGATTGAAGGTCCTGGAACTGGAACCGCCTGGGCTATCCATGTTGAAGATGACGGCCCTGGTCTGAATGACGAGGAGCAAGAAGCTGTATTTCAACGCTTTTATACCGGTTCCAATGGTGTAACTGGACTGGGACTTGCGATAAGCCGGGGAATCGCGGCTAGGTTAAACGGGGAATTGAGCTATACCCGTTCATCACTTGGAGGGGCTTGCTTTAGCTTTTTAAAATATGAGGATGAGTTTCCTAAGAGCGGGTAGATTCGGCATAGCATTTGACAGTTAGAGTTCGAAGATTAGAGAGACGGAGGCAAATACGATGGATAACTTTGAGCACATGCTAAACAAATATGCAGAGCTAGTAGTAAAGGTTGGGGTAAATGTACAGCCCGGACAGGTGCTGATGGTGCATGCTCCAATGGAAACGGTAGAGCTGACCCGCCTGATTGTAGGCAAGGCCTATGAAGCAGGAGCGAAATATGTAATTGTGGATTGGGAAGATGAGGCAACAACACGTATTCGTTACGAGAAAGCGTCAGAGGATTCCTTCGATTATTATCCGCAGTGGCAGGCCGATATGATGGAGAAGTTTGCTGAAGAGAACGGCGCCATTTTACATATTAAAGTGCCTGATCCGGAATTGTTCAATGGAATTGATTCTTCCAAGGTATCAAGAGCTGTTAAAGCGGCTGCTGTTGCACGTAAGAACTATTCTAAATATACACGTAACAGTAAGATTAGCTGGTCACTTGTTAAAGCTCCAACCCGTGCTTGGGCGAATAAAGTATTTGCAGATCTCCCTGAAGAAGAGCGGATTAATGCAATGTGGGAAGCCGTATTCCAGATGAACCGCGTGGGCAGCGATGATCCTGTAGCAGCCTGGAAAGAGCATATTGCTGGGTTGAAAGAAAGTCAGGATAGAATGAACGCTAAACGTTATAAAAGCCTGCACTACCGCGCTCCGGGAACGGATCTGCGTGTAGAGCTTCCAGAAGGGCATCTATGGCGTGGAGGTGGCGGTGAGAACGATAATGGCGTATATTTTGTTGCGAATATGCCAACCGAAGAGATTTATTCCATGCCGCATCGTACAGGTGTAAATGGTACGGTTGCTAGTACACTTCCTTTGAATCTGAATGGGCGTTTGGTTGAAGGACTTTCGTTCACCTTTAAGGATGGTAAGGTCGTGGCCTATGAAGCTCAATCAGGTCGTGAGCATTTGACGTCATTGCTTGAGACAGATGAAGGTGCGTCTTATCTCGGAGAAGTGGCACTGGTGCAGCATGATTCTCCAATTTCCCGATTGAACCGAATCTTCTATAATACAGGCATTGATGAGAATGCCTCATGTCATTTTGCGCTCGGAAGCGCCTATCCGGTGAATATCGAAGGGGGCACGAAGCTTAGCAACGAAGAGCTGCTGGCCAGAGGCGCGAACGTCAGCTTGACGCATGTCGATTTCATGATCGGCTCCGCAGAGCTGGATATTGATGGTGAACTAGCGGATGGAACAGTTGAACCTGTATTCCGTAAAGGGAATTGGGTACTGTAAGTTGGTTTGAAAATAAACGTTAAAAAAGATATGGCCGTAAGCCTCACCAGTAAAGTGGGTTTACGGCCTTTTTGCTGTTGAGCAGGGCATGCATACCATCCAGCTGCCATTCCAGGGCAATAGTTTGGGATTAAAGTGTGGCGCCATGTCTATGGTTTAACGGTGACGGTCATTCCTTTTATCGGATCTAGATTATTTTTCCATTGAATATTGATGGCTTGGGATTTGAAAAGATCTGCGCCGTCCGATACCTGGAAGTGCAGATGAGGTTCACTGGAATTGCCTGAGTTGCCGAGCAATCCGATGACATCACCTGTTTTGACCTTGTCGCCGGGCTTTACGGTAGCTGAGCCCTTTTTGAGATGGGCCAAATAACTGTATTCACCGCCGTGATCAATGACTACCACATTGCCTTCAGGATGCTTTTCATTCATCACTCCGACAGGTACATTGTCGGCAATATCATTCACTACGGAGACTACAGTTCCGTCGGCTGGAGCGAGTATATTTTGTCCAAAAGCGTAGTAGCTTTCATTCTTCAGCGGATCGCCTTTGAAGGAGTATTGGTCAACTACCCGGATAATGTCATAGGCGTAACGCTGAGCGGCAAAGGAGTAGTGTGCATTCTCCATTTCATTGTTCCCGCCCCAGAAGATATACCAGTCTCCGCGCAGGGGCAGCTCATAGGCGATCTTGGTTTTGATCTTGTCGGTATCCGGATGAGTCTCCAGGTGGGTGATGGCCATCTGAAAGATGGTTCCGCTTGGATCGAAAAGGGCCGTAATTCCTTTGTCTCCGGCATCGCTTTTCCAGAAGCGCTGATCTCCGCCATTTAGAAGGCTCACGTAGCCGGGAGTGAAGGACTTAACGCCTGCTATGAAGGAGGCGGACATCTCGCTGAATTCTTTTTCCGTAATATCTTCTTTAAAAGGGTCGCTGAAACGCTGGTAGATACCGCTGAAATTACCATTCAACATTTCCTGTGCCAGTGCCTCGGGTTGAACCTTGGATGTGGCTGTACTTCCTGGCTGCTGTTCTGCAGAAGAGTTCGTACTCGCCGTTGCCTGTTGCTGACCCGTTGAACCTGTCTTCTCCTTATTCTCCACTGCCTTTCCTCCTCCACAAGCGGTGAGCAGAACGGCTAACGCTGCTGTTCCCGCGATCATTTTGGTATACCCTATCGTTCGCTTGCCATATCTCTTGTGCTTTTTGTTCATTTCTGTTCCTCCTTGGCTTGTTGCTTGCCATCTGTTCTTCTCACATCTTTATTGTAACAACGTAACTTTTCGGCTTATGTAACGGGGGCTTAACGGAAGCTTAATTTTTAACAGATTATGCCTATATAAGACGAATAAAAGAAAATAACAAATAGCGAGAAGGAATGAAGGGGAAGGTTTGGAACTGTAGGAGCGGAAGCGCCCGCCTTTGTCACCGGATTTCAACCGCTAGAAGCGGTTTATAAAGAAGAAATCTGGGGACAACAGCGGCCGAAAGTCCAAACATTCACCGTAGTGACGATCGAGCCTTACGTTCGAATCTTAAATTTGTCTTATATAGAAGAATTAAGATTCTGTTAAGGTACGAGTCAACACTTCTATAGAATAAATTCATGTTAAGATGAGGGAAGACATGAAGTGTGGGGGAGGACCCGGGATGAAAGATGCTTCCATTCTGCTCGTGGATGACGAGGATTCCATTATAGAGCTGATGAAGACCGTACTACGTAAGGAAGGATATACCCATATTGATTCTGCCGGAAGCGGAGAGGAGGCCATTGAAGCCTGTTCCGTGACTACCTATGATTTGATCGTGCTGGATGTGATGCTGCCGGGACGAAGCGGGATTGAGATCTGTCCTTTTCTTAGGCAAAAAACGAATGCACCGATTTTATTCCTATCAGCCCGCGTATCCGACTTTGACAAGCTGACCGGCTTCGCGGTTGGCGGAGATGATTACATAACGAAACCTTTCAATCCGTTGGAACTGGTCGCACGGATCAGATCGCAATTGCGTCGTTATCTGGAGAAAGAAGCCACTACTGGTACATCCATAGAGCCGGGCAAGGGCAGCAACAGTCAGTCGGGTAACGTTTATGATTTCGGAAGATTTCAGGTCGATGAAGTCGCCGGAGAGCTAAGGGTAGAGGGGCTAACGGTTGCCTGTCCCTCATTAGTGTTTCAACTATTGCTGTTTATGTGCAAGCATCCCAACCGGCTATTCACCAAAACGGAGCTGTACGAAAGTGTATGGGGCGAAGAAGCCTTTTGCGACGACAATACGGTTATGGTTCATATCCACCGAATCAGAGAGCGTATTGAACGGGAGCCGTCTAACCCAGTCTTTCTAGTGAATGTGAGAGGAATGGGATATAAGCTCGTCCAGGAGAACCAGAGGAGACCCTTGTAGACATGAACATCAAGCGACAATTAACACTGAGATTCGTCCTGCATTCCGTCACTGCTGGCTTGGTTGTGCTCTTGATTGCCGCGTGTACCATTTGGTGGGTGATGGAGCGCATGAATGATGTTAGATTGCAGAACAATTTTTATTCTGTAGGGCTGGAGCGGCTCGTGGAGTCTTCCCAGTTTGGGGAGGATGGCGTTATCTTCGATCCCGAGCTGCTGGAGCAGGTAAGGAAGAATAACGGCTGGCTGCAAAGCCTCAACGAAGAGGGAGAGGTGGAGAAATCCTATAATACGCCAAGCGATGTACCCAAACAATATGCACCGGGAGAGCTGATTGCTTACTGGCAAGGACAAAAGGAGTTTCCTTATGGCCTGTATCTGTGGATTCAGGAGAAAAACGGCGTTCTCTACACATTGCTGTATGGCGTTCCCAAAAACTTGGAGCCTTTGCTGAAAACGCTCATGAAAAGCAGTCCATCATATTCAGAGGGCAGATTACAGCTCCCGGAAGGCTTAGCCGATCGTATGTATGCCAAAAAAGGATATGTGCAGCTAATTGATAGTTCAGGCGCAGAACTAGCCTCCTTCAACCGTCCCTCATCGGTCCCGGACCATTATAATGTTCAAGAACTAGCGCTGCGCTCAGAGTATGGTGACAGATACGGTTATGACATCTCATCTGCTTATGATGAAGATACTAGCTTGACCTGGGTGATTGGATTACCCCTTAACGCCAACATTTATTCGGCACAAGAGTTTTTTATTTCGGCAGAGACTCGCATCATTTGGACAGGCGCAGCAATTATGCTTATCGCAACCCTGATCATCTTTGCTCTACTTTCCCTTCTGAACGCTCACCGATTTGGCGGCCCTATGCTGCATATGCTGGCCTGGCTGGATTCGCTCGGCAAATCGTCCTTTAAAGAACCGGCTGACCGGAAAGGGCAGCCGCGCAGCCGGATGAAGTCAGGAAAATGGAGACGACGTTATCGCGTGTTCGGAGATGTCATGTTATCTATCGATAAATTGTCGGACAGCCTGCAGCGCGAGCAGGAGACCCGCCGCCAGACGGAAATCTTGCGTGAGGAATGGATCAGCGGGATTACCCATGATTTGAAGACGCCACTGTCCTCTATCAAGGGTTACGCCCATTTGCTGGCGGAAGCGGAATATGAATGGTCACCACTTGAAGTACGCAAGTTCTCCGCGATAATGCTGGAGAAATCTGCGCATATAGATACATTGATCAGTGATCTGGCGATCTCCTACCGTATCCGAAATGGTATCACGCCGCCGCTGACTGAAGAGATCGAGCTGAACGGCTGGTTGGCCAATGCGCTGGATCAAGCCGCAGCGAATCCCGCATACGGCGAGGGAAGGATCATCTATCAAGCTGCACCCAAAGAGATTAGGGTACATCTATATACGCCTTGGCTGGAGCGGATTGTCAATAATCTGACAGCCAATGCTTTGCTCCACAATTCTCCCGACACGAAGCTTACAGTTACCCTTACCGGTGATATGGGAAAGGGAATGATGATACATTTTAGCGACAATGGGCAGGGGATGGATCAGCGAACGGTCAGCAATCTGTTCGAGCGTTACTACCGTGGAGGCAATACCAGTGCTTCAACCGATGGATCTGGGCTGGGATTAGCCGTCTCCAAAGGACTCACTGAGGCGATGGGCGGCCGGATTGTTGTGAAGTCGGGTCTTGGTAAAGGGACGTCGATTTGGTTAATTTGGAGTTGAAGGTGAGAACCATTATCACTTATAATGAAGCAGGCATGAACGGAAATTTACTATTAGGGGCAATTATAGGGGATTTTGAATAACTATATAAGCCGAACAAAAGAAAGTAACAAAAAGCGAGAAGGAACGCAGGGGGAAGTTTGGAACTGTAGGAGCGGTAGCGACCGCCTTTGTCTCCAGATTTCAACCGCAAACAGCGGTACTTATGGAAAGAAATCTGGAGACAACAGCGGCCGGAAGTCCAAACATTCCACCGTAGTGACGACTGAGCCTTACGTTCGGTTCTTGAGTTCGTCTTATATAGGTCGAATAGAGACTCTTCATTAAAGAGCGAAAAGGGCTGGAATGGAGATGATTGCGTATTGAATCTGGATGAGCATATTACGCTATGGAACCAAGCTGCTGTGAAAATATTGGACATCAGGCATAATGTGATGAATCCTAGCGAGCTGTTGGAAGCCTATTTGCTACCTGCAAGCGCGTTTCTTTATAGCATCCGCGGCTCAGCCAGCCTAAAGCTGGATGGTATGGTGCATGAAGTGAGGCAATTTCATGTGCTGCACGGGGGGAAGGGGATGCGCCTGGATATAGTAGTGAAGGAGGAGTTTGAATATTACTTATTGTTCTACAGGGCAGTAAATGCTCTTCCAAGGGGGAAAAAGCTTGCACTGCTTATGGAGCTGAACAAGCCGTTCTCGCTTCAATATGGCTTCAAACCGCAGGAACCATTGTCACTGCTTCGCTACCTCACAGGGATGGAGAAGGTATGGGTGCATGCGAGAGAGCTGGAGCGCTTTAAGGTCAAGGGACTCTTTTACCAATTCGTCCACGAGCTACTGTGGCAGTTGGATTCGCAGGGTGTAGAGACACACAAGCCGAATCTCGTCTCCCAGGCGATTCGTTATATCCAACAGCATTATCAGGAAAGCATATCACTGGATTCCATCGCAGAACAGCTGAACTACAGTCCCCGCCATCTATCGATGACTTTCAAGGCGCAGACTGGGGCAAGCCCGATTGACTATTTAATTCAAGTCAGGTTGAGCCATGCTAAGGAACTATTGCTCACAACTGACGCAACCTTACGGGATATTGCGGCAGAAGTAGGATATTCGGATGTGTATTATTTTAGTCGAGTATTCAAAAAGCACACCAGTCTATCACCAGTTCGTTTCCGGACGCTAGGAAGGCAGCGCGGCTTAGCAGAAGATCGTCCATTTATTTTATCGGGATTATCTATTGGAACCGGTAGGCGGCCACGTTATATTGTTAATGATGATGATAATCATTATCGATTAAAACGTGGAGGGTCTATACAAATGAAAAGAAATTCCAAATCAAGCATGGCCTTGGTCTTGTTGTTCACTTTGACGCTGTTGCTGAGCGCGTGCTCGACAGGTGCAGGGAATACAGTGGTTGGAGGAGCTGGTTCACCATCAGGAAATACAGGATCGACCACGTCCTCTAATGCGACTGACAACAGTGGTACAGTGGCCAAGACGAGAACGGTATCAACGATCAATGGAGAGATTGAAATTCCGGCTGAGTCCAAGCGTATTATAGTTGATTTGTATTTGGGAAGCATGATTGCTCTCGGAATAACGCCGGTCGGGACGCCGGAACTGAATTTGAAAAATCCCTATTACAAAGAATTTCTTCAAGGTGTAGAGAATATTGGGGAATATGAAGCTATCTCGCTAGAGAAAGTACTGGCATTGGATCCGGATCTGATCATTACTGGCAATGATCAACTGTACGAGTCATTTAGCAAGATTGCCCCTACAGTCGTTGTTCCATTCGGAGAGTTAAAGAATGCGCATGAAGAAATCACTTATTTTGGTAAGGCGCTTGGTAAAGAGGCTGAGGCTAATAAGTGGCTTGAGGAGTATGATCGGCGCATTTCAAGTGCCAAAGAACGTGTAGCTAAGGCGATTCCTGCCACCAGTGAATTTTCAATTATGCAATACAATAAAAAAGGCACATTGGCTTTTGGAGACAATTTTGGCCGCGGAGGACAAGCTGTCTACACTGCGCTTGGACTGAAGCCTCCTGCAGCTAAGAAAGATCTGCTCATGAAGGAGCAGCTGGTGGAAATATCAGAGGAGACGCTGCCTGATTTTGCAGGAGATTATATTGTGATTACAACGAATGAGCGTACTATAGAAGATTTCAAGGCCGATCCTGTATGGGGCTCACTAGAAGCGGTAAAAAATGATCGAATATATGTCTGGAGTCAGGATAAATCTTGGTACTTTGATCCCATCGCAACGCTCTCTCAGACGGAGGAGCTAGCTGACTGGTTAGCGGGTAAAGATTCCAACTAAATGAGGTTCTTAGCTGTAAATCCTCGATTAAATTGTCCGCCTGATATAACAACATCGGTTGGAGGGCTATTCATGAAACTAAGCCACAAATTGAATCAGATTAGAGCTGCGAGCCAATCAACCACGATGCAAAGGGTTGTTTCAAAAGTTACTGCAATAATTATCGGAGCTATCTTGGGCCTAGCAGCAAAACTTGTGGATACACCGAATATGAACCCCATCTTTGACAATATCGGTGGACGACTTGGGATCTGGGTGTTTGTGGCCACACTGTTGTCAGTGTTCAGTTCTTCGCCTAAATTAGCCTCTGTCAAAATATTATCTTTTTTTGGATCGGTGCTTGCCGTTTATTATGTGTACACAGTGCAGGTTCTACATTTTTTCCCGCAGAGAGCCATTCTTTTTTGGGGAATATGCGCAGTGGTATCTCCTGTTTGTGCCTATTTTATGTGGTATGCGCGTGGAACAGGAATGTTGTCCACTATTATTTCAGCTCTTCCAATCACAGCTTTGCTGACAGAAGGGTTCCAATTGCGTCACGCCTATTTACCCATTCACACTCATTACTACTTAATTCCATACCTTATGGGGATTTATCAAATTATGATCCTTATTTTGCTATTTAACATTCCGAAAAAGAGAATGCAATTTATATACGTTCTACCGATAGCTCTAATACTGTCAATTATCATGATTTATTTTAATGTCTTTGGACGGATTTTTGGTGGAATGAACGGTTTTTTGTAGGATTTGGTGCTAAGAGTAAGACATATCTGAGGGATGGCTTGCCTTCATCGTCGATGAATGGCTGAGGGGAATACATACTCATGGTCATGCGCTGGTGCTCGCAGAAGTGGCAGCATATCCATCTAAGGATTGTTAACGGTGAAAAGGAGCACTTCAACGAGAGTTGAATGCTCCTTTTTCCTTTTCGACGAAAAATTTTAGCCGGAAGTATGACGCTGCCTGGCTGCTTTGACGCAGAATCTGTTACCTATGATCTTTGGGAACGAGGCCACAGCAATACAGGCACAAGCAGCAGGGCAAGAATTCCCCCCGCTAAGGAAAGGATGCTATAGCTGGAGTGGGCTACTACCATTCCGGATAAGGCTCCGCCAGAAGCACCAGCCAGGGCGATTAAGACATCCACAGAACCTTGGACTTTGGCCCGATTGGATGGAGTGGTGGCATCAACTACGAAAGCTGTTCCGCTGATTAAGCCGAAGTTCCAGCCCAGTCCAAGCAAGGCTAGAGCAAGGATCAGTAAGATCATAGATTGTGCTGGTGCGATGGCTGCCAAGATCCCGGATAGAAGCAGGGTAACACCCGCGGCAATCGCCATTGCCCTGCGGCCAATTTTATCGACTAACAAGCCTGTTACGAGGGAAGGCAGATACATCGCCCCCACATGAATGCCAATAACAAGCCCTATTTGCCCTAACGCATGCCCATGATGCTTCATATGTACAGGCGTCATGGTCATAACTGCAACCATCACGATTTGCGTTAGGATCATGATGATTGCCCCAATAGCGATCCCGTGTTTATTTACGGATGTAGCACTCAGCTTTTCTTGAGACTGCTGTAGCTTATTTATGCTCTGATGCTCAGCAATGGCTTTGGCTACCAGTAAAGGATCAGGACGCAGGAATATTAAAAATACCAATCCGGCTACAATATAAGCCGCAGCAGCAAGAATGAACGGACCAGCGAGAGCAGGGACTCCCAGCATTGCAGCAAACCGGCCCATAGGTTCAACCAAGTTGGGACCTGCAACCGCACCAAAGGTGGTAGCGACCATGGCTATACTTACCGCTGTAGCCCGTTTCTTGGAATCAGCCAAATCGGTCCCTGCATAGCGAGCCTGCAAATTCGTGGCTGTTCCGGCACCATAGATGAATAAGGAAATAAAAAGTAGTGGAAGATTAGTGGTTAGAGCTGCCAGCACAACGCCAATGGCACCCAGTCCACCAGTCAGAAAACCTGCAGCCAGTCCGAGCCGCCGTCCAAAGCGTTGCGAAAGTCTGCCAACGATCCAAGCCGCAGCGGCAGAACCGAATGTAAAGAGAGCCGTAGGGACGCCTGTGAAGCTATCTGCACCCAGCATTTCCTGCGCCAGCAGTGCTCCGACGGTAATACCAGCAGCGAGCCCCGCGCCCCCGAACATTTGTGATAGTACTACAACGAACAATGACCTTCGATATAATCGCTGCTGCTCTTCCGGAGACTGAACATATTGTTCCAGCCTGGATGAGGTTCCTTTAGTTGATGCGTTAGCATCTATTTCTGAATTCATTGTAACGCTTTCCCCCTGCATCTGATGGAATAGAGAATCACTATCTTTGAATATTCAATTAAATAATTGAATTAAAATCATTATAGGATTGACACTTTTTATTGTCAATTTATTTTCCTCTATTTTCATCCTTCATTATAGTTTAAAATCGCTATAGGATCTTGCGGGACAAAACATACTAAGGTAGTTGGGGTGACCATGGACATTGAAAAGCAACGTTTGAGCATACAAGCAGCGAGACTCTATTATCAGTCTGACTATAGCCAGCAGCAGATTGCCGTCAAAATGGGCTTATCCCGCCCAACTGTCTCCAGACTGCTGCAATATGCCAAGGACCAGGGCTACGTGAATATTACGATCATTGATCCCAGTGAGGATCTGGACCTGCTCGCCAGCGATTTGAAACGAAAATATGGGCTGGATACCGTTGTTTTGTGCAATTCGCCCACCAATGACGCGGAAGAGATCAAGAACCATATCAGTAAAAAAGCAGCGGACTATATCCACGAGACTGTGCAGGACGGCGATATTATCGGTGTAACCTGGGGCACCACAATGCATGCGGTAGCGCTTCAACTGCAATCCAAGCCCGTAAAGGGTGTGGAAGTGGTTCAACTGAAGGGTGGCGTTAGCCATTCTCAAGTTAATACTTATGCGGCGGAGATTGTCAATCTGTTCGCAGAAGCTTTTCGGACCATTGCGCGTTATTTGCCGTTGCCTGTGATATTTGACAGTGTTGCGGTGAAGACCATGGTAGAGGAGGACCGGCATATTCGGCGGATTATCGAGCTTGGCCGGCAAGCTAACATCGCAGCCTTTACAGTAGGAACGGTGGAGGAGGATACGCTGCTGTTCCGCCTTGGATATTTTAATAAGGAAGAGCAGGAATTGCTGCGCCGGACAGGAGCGGGGGACATTTGCTCACGCTTTTTCGATAAAGATGGGACCATTTGCAGTGAAGAGTTAAACAATCGCACGGTTGGCATTGATCTTGCTGAATTGGGCAAAAAAGAGAAGTCCATTCTGGTTGCCGGCGGTCAGCGGAAAACCGAAGCGATCCGCGCTGCGCTTAAGGGCAGATATGCCAATATTCTGATCACGGACCAGTTCACCGCACAAGCGTTATTGCGTTAAGGGGACTTTGTTTTTTAGCAAAAGGATAAAGGGGCTATACTTTACATGTACGTGTAAATCGACTCGTGAACGTAATTTCATACGTGTGTTTACAAGTGTTCAAACGCGTGATATGGTAGCATAGACTCAAGAATTGTTCACGGGAAAGGTGATGGAATAAATGTCGAATTTAGCAGGAATGATTGATCATACGCTTCTGCGTGCAGACGCAACGAAAGCGGAGATTTCGAAGTTAATAGAGGAAGCTAAGAAATATGAATTTGCATCTGTGTGTGTTAACCCTACATGGGTAAGCTATGCTGCTGAAGGGCTGGCTGGTACCAAAGTCAAAGTCTGTACTGTAATCGGATTCCCGCTGGGAGCGAGCACAAGCGCCACGAAGGCTTTTGAAGCGCAAAATGCGATTGCTGCCGGAGCCACTGAGGTAGATATGGTCATCAATATCGGTGCATTGAAAGATGGCGACCATGCTTATGTGGAGCAGGACATCAAGGCTGTAGTCGATGCAGCAGCTGGCAAAGCTATTGTAAAGGTTATTATTGAAACCAGCCTGCTGACGAATGAAGAAAAAGTGATCGCTTCTCAATTGTCAGTTAAAGCAGGCGCAGATTTCGTGAAGACATCGACTGGCTTCTCTACTGGTGGTGCTACTGCAGAGGACGTTGCGTTGATGCGCAAGACTGTTGGCGAGAATGTCGGCGTTAAGGCATCCGGCGGCGTACGTAATCTACAGGACATGCAGAACATGATCGAAGCGGGCGCTTCCAGAATCGGAGCCAGCTCCGGCGTGAAAATCATGGAAGGCGAGCAGTCCAACTCTTCCTACTAAAACGTTGTAATCACAGGTCTGTTCCTACAAGGGACAGGCCTTCTCAGGAGGGAATCATGATGAAAGAACAGTTAATCAAGGAAGCCATAGAAGCACGGAATGCTGCTTATGTGCCTTATTCTAAATTTGCAGTCGGAGCGGCGATACTTACCGGGGGCAAGAAGATTTACAAAGGGTGCAATATTGAGAACGCATCCTATGGGCTGACCAATTGTGCTGAACGTACTGCCATCTTTAAAGCAGTCTCCGAAGGAGAGCATGTAATTGAAGCCATTGCTGTCGTAGCGGATACTGAAGGACCAGTGTCGCCATGTGGGGCCTGTCGTCAAGTGCTGGCCGAATTCTGCGACGAGAATACCAAGATTTATCTGACCAATCTAAACGGAAATACCGAGGAGTGGACTATGGCCAAACTATTGCCGGGTGCTTTCCAAGCGGATGATATGAGTAAATAGAGAAGGGGTCTTCACGAATGAAGCCATTTAAACGAATCCATCTAATTGTTATGGACTCTGTAGGGATAGGAGAAGCGCCTGACGCTGCCCAGTTTGATGATTACGATGTAGATACACTGGGACATATTGCCCGTGAACGCGGGGGGCTGAACATGCCGAATCTCGCAGCACTCGGTTTATCCAACATCGAAGAAATTCAGGGCGTACCTGCTGCTGACCAGCCATTGGCCTATTATACGAAAATGCAGGAGGCTTCACGCGGTAAGGATACAATGACCGGTCACTGGGAAATCATGGGGCTGTATATTGATACGCCTTTCCGTGTCTTTGAGCATGGCTTCCCGGAGGCGCTGATTACCCAAATTGAGCAAAAGACCGGGCGCAAAATCATCGGTAACAAGCCGGCTAGCGGAACAGAAATTATAGACGAGCTGGGTGAGGAGCATGTGAAGACAGGGGCGCTCATCGTATACACCTCTGCGGATTCCGTGCTGCAAATCGCAGCCCATGAGGATATTGTGCCGTTAAAAGAGCTTTATGAGATTTGTGAATACTGCCGGGAAATTACGCTCGAAGATCCTTACATGCTGGGTAGAATTATTGCCAGACCGTTCGTTGGTGAGGCGGGTAACTTCAAGCGTACCGCGAACCGTCATGACTATGCGCTGAAGCCTTTTAGTCCAACAGTGATGAATGCCTTGAAGGAAGCTGACTATGATGTAATCGCCTTGGGGAAAATATCGGATATTTACGATGGTGAAGGTGTTACACAGAGTATCCGTACGGTGTCCAATTCGGACGGGATGGATAAAATCATCGCCACACTGGATGAACCTTTCCATGGACTCAGCTTCTTAAATCTGGTAGACTTTGATGCGTTGTACGGCCACCGCCGGGACCCGCAGGGCTATGCTGATGCTCTGGAGGATTTCGATACCAGGCTGCCTGAAGTGTTCGCCAAAATGACCAGTGACGATCTTCTGATCATCACCGCGGATCACGGAAATGATCCTACCTACCGCGGAACGGATCACACCCGTGAGTATGTGCCGCTTCTGGTCTATTCGCCGCGCTTTGCGGGAGGCGGACAAGCCTTGCCAATCCGGAAAACCTTTGCAGATATCGGAGCAACCGTGGCTGAGAACTTTAACGTCACCATGCCGGAGTATGGTAAGAGCTTTTTAACGGATCTGAAATAATTAACCAGCCTAAAGGAGAAATGACCATGAGTGTTCATATTGGAGCCAAAGCAGGCGAGATTGCCGAAACGGTACTATTACCGGGAGATCCGCTTCGTGCGAAGTTTATCGCCGAGACTTATCTTGAGGATGTTACCTGCTATAACCAGGTCCGCGGTATGCTCGGATTTACCGGAACCTATAAAGGCCAGAAGATTTCTGTACAAGGGACAGGAATGGGTGTACCTTCCATCAGTATCTATGTTAATGAATTGATCCGCGAGTATGGCGTGAAGAACCTGGTTCGCGTCGGTACCTGTGGTGCCATGCAGGAAAGCGTTCGTGTTCGCGAGGTCATTCTCGCCCAAGCTTCCTGTACGGATTCCAGTGTGAACCGTCACGTATTCGGGGGTTATGACTTCTCGCCGATCGCGAATTTCCAAATGCTAAAGTCTGCCTATGAGCGTGGTACTGCTAAAGGTCTGAAAATGCATGTCGGTAACGTCTTCTGCTCGGACACGTTCTACCGTGATGACAAAGCCATTGTACAAAAGCTGATGGATCATGGTGTGCTGGGTGTAGAGATGGAGAGCACTGCTCTTTACACACTGGCTGCAAAATACGGCGTGAACGCTCTTACGATCCTGACTGTAAGCGACCATCTATTGACTGGAGAAGAAACAACCTCCGAAGAACGTCAAAGCACGTTCAACGACATGATGGAAGTAGCACTGGATACAGTGCATTCCCTGTAATGGCATAAGCAAGTAAAGACATCCTTGTACCGGAAACGGTCGGCAGGGATGTCTTTTTTTATTTAATGAATAACGGCAATCGCTGAGAATTTCTCTACAAGTGGCTCGACATGCTCCTGCTGCCTTGTGCACATCACTATGGTGTTCTTCAACTTCACACCAGTGACGTTGACTTTAGCCAGCTCCCCGCGCGCCACGTATGGCTTAGCCACCAGTGATGAGATGAAGCTTGCTCCATAACCGGCACGAACGGCATGAATAGCCCCGCTCATTCCGTTAAATTGCAGTTCTATAGCAGGGGGTGTGAGCTGTTGCTCCCTGCATAATTCAATAAGCCGTTCCCGGGCTACGCTGCCTGCTTCCCGCATAATGAAGGGCTCTCCGAGCATGTCGACCAACGTGATTACCTTGTTAGCATACTTATGCTCTGGAGACACCACGAACCAGAACTCGTCATCATACAATTCTGTCCAGTGGAGCCCTTGCGCAATTGGCAGGGGCATGTCCCCTAGGCCGTAGATCGCGACATCTGCTTCGAAATTCATTAATTTCTCAAGGGCTTCCCGGGAATTGGCTGTGCTGATCTGCACCTCCACCTCCGCGTACTTCTTCTTGAACAAAGCGGCCCAGGACGGAATCAGAATACTGGTAGCCAGGTAATTGCCGACAATCCGCAGCTTGCCTTTGGGATGGCTGTGATGATCCTCGATGCGCAGCTGCACTTGTTCTTCAAGTGCAAACAGCTTTTGAAGCGGCTGGATCAGCTGCTCTCCAAGAGGTGTAAGTACAAGTTGTCTACCCTGTATCTCAAATAATAGGATGCTGTGTTCCTTCTCAAACTTATGGATTTGGGCCGAAATGGCAGGTTGGCTGATATTCAGCTTCTGCGAGGCCCGAGTTACGCTGCCTGTAGTGGCAACTGTGTAGAACAGCCTCAAGACATGAAGATTTAACATAGATTACGCCGCACCTCTTTATATACTGAAGTTATATATTATAGATATTATATAATTTTAATCTATAGATATACATAGTATACTCCAATTACATTCACAGCGAAGGAGAGATACAGCATGACTGAGACTACATTGTATTTGACGAGACATGGCCAGACCGAGTGGAATTTGCAGGGTCGGATGCAGGGACATCAGGATTCTCCGTTAACCATTACAGGGAAAGAGCAGGCCGAATGGCTTCAAGAACGATTGCAGAAGGTGCCATTTGAGGCCATCTACAGCAGTACTAGTCCAAGGGCGATAAGCACGGCCCATATTATTCAGGGCGACAGACCTGGGGAACTGCGGACCAAAGCTGAGTTAAGAGAGATCAACATGGGTCTGTGGGAAGGACAGCTTATTGAAGACAATCGGGTGAAAGATGCAGAGCAGTTTCATAATTTCTGGGAGGCCCCCCACCTGTATCAGCCATCCGGCGAGGGAGAGAGCTACGCGGCACTGCTGGAACGGGTGATTCCTGCTGTGGAGGATATCATGGGCAAACATACTGGAGGCAATGTACTTTTGGTGACGCATCGTATTACCTTGAAGGTCATTATGGGATATTATCTGGGCAAAAAGCTGCACGAGCTAAGAGAGCTGCCCGACATTTTGTCGACCAGCCTTAGCAAAATCGTACTGTGCAACGGTGATGTTCACGTAGAACTCTATGGTGACACCTCACATTATAAAGAATAGGAATTACTCCCAATAGGGTGTTCCGGTAAACAGGAAGGACTCTTCATTGATATAGTGTCTGAATTCTCTATGTGCTAACTTGCTAATATGATCGGGGAACCATTCCATTACATCGGGCAGTCCGAGCCAGAAATTCATGGTTTCAAGCTGTGTAGCGACGAAAAAGCCTTCTAGTAGTAGGATATGATCCTCGGGTAGTGGAAAATGCTTGGCATAGGCCGCAATCATTGGCTGTCTGAACGCCGGATGAATATAAGAGAACGCCCAGCCAAGGTCGCCCAGGAAATATCCAAACCCGCATGCTCCAAAGTCGATCGGGCAGGCTTCACCGTTATTAAATATAAAATTACTTGGGATCAGGTCGGCGTGAATCATCCCCCAGTTGTCCTTATTTCTCTCTAAACGATCCTTCATCAGTATTGCTTTATTGCCAGCTTCAAGCAACACAGCCGTGTCTGCTGGATCGAGTGTACCACTTGCCGCCAAAGTTTTGATTTTATCAAGAGCTTGCAAAATGCGGGTTCGGTCAAAAGAAGGACGGGTGAATGAGGCAGGAACGTTCCATGCTGCTGACTGCTTATGCAGCCTACCGATCATATGCCCAACCTGTTCAGCATCTTCTACGGTAGGGATAAAAGGCTTTTGTTCACCTTCTATCCAGCTGATTAATGTACAACTGATACCATCCACATCGGAGACGAAATGTCCCTGTGTATTCCTGTATGGCCTTGGAGTGATTAGATCTTCCTTTTCAGCTAGAGCTTCCAGCCATACCATTTCTGATGCGAGGACATTCGGTTCAGTCCAGATATCCTCCATAGTCGCACTATTGGACTGGTGAAATCGCAGGCTATAGCTATTATTATGAATATCAGTAACCTTATAAATCAAATTTGCACTTTGACCGATAAGCTGAACGGAATCTGCCTGAATATGATATTGCTGTAGTGCTGAAGCAGCTTTACCTAAGATCTGATCCAAAATCATGCCCCCATCAATGAATTATTTGTTCCATTGTATCAAAAGAATAACAGGAATATTAAGGTAGAAATTGGTTATAAGTGAATAATACCAGACTACAGGATTGTGTTTCCGCGCATGCCCAAGCAAGAGGCGAATGAACTACATATGTTGTGGTGTACTCAATTATGAGGGTTCATGACGAAGGAGGAAGAAAATTATGAGTGAAAAAGTCGCAGGAGCAGCGTGGGGTCACCACCATCATCACCCTCACGTAGGGTTTACATCCACAGGTGCTATTCTTGTACTGTACATCTTGTTGGTCATTATTCTTAGTGCATGCTTTATCTAAATAATACTTTAGTTTGTAAAGGAAAGTAAGTACTCCAGAGATGACCTCCGAATGTTGGGGGTCATTTTTCATGGATAAAAATTATTTAAATTTTGTTTTATTTCTCATTCACCCAAGCGGAAAGGTCAGATATGCATATTCTAAGCTGTACTCAAAAATAAAGGAGGAATTACAAATGAGTGAAGTTGGCGGAGTTGGCGGAGTTGGCGGATACGGTGGTTTTACATCTACAACAGCAATTCTTGTTTTGTTTATTTTGCTGGTCATCATCTCTAAAGCGTTTGTTATCTAACCTTTAAGTTTTTCTTGTGTTAAGGTTTTGCACCCATGTGACAATCGCCAGTACACGTACTGGCGATTTTTTGATGTACATACAACTCTTTAGGAGATCATATGCTCTGAGGCTTAAGAAAGATTGACAATCCGATGAAGCTTGATGTAACCTACCTAAACCCATACAGCGGGAGGCTGAAGCGTTGAAGAATCATTTGAGCTTATCGATAAGAGTGAAGACAGAGGGGAAGAGATGCTTTTGAAATGGCCAGGCTGTATCTATCGGTGGATATCAGAGCCTTTTAAACGGACGATCCGCAGCAAGCTTATCTTAATTATGCTTTGTATTTCTGTCATTCCAATTATTGTAGTGACATGGCTGGCGACTGAGAATACCCGAAAAGTAATGGAACAAGAGGTAATCCAGTCCAATCTCTCCAAAATTGCCTGGTCGGGCGAGGCGGTAGACAAGAATTTTACCCAACTCAATAATATGATTTACACGATCCTTATCAGCCCGACACTAAATGAGTATACGAAGGAAGAGGATGGAAGTGTGTCAGACCAATTTACCGTCCAGCGCAATGTTATCAATAACATTACGTCGATCTTCTATTCCGGCTATAACAGTCTCGTGGAGATTCAGCTGTATCTCAAGGAGAAGAACAAGCTGTTTACCATTAACGATATGCGGGACACTATCCAGTCTCCTGTAGCGGATACTCCAATCTGGCGTGATATTGTGGAGCAGCAAGCGGATTATATTATTAAAGATAGCGATGGTTCATCAGCGAACTTTAACCTGATTCGGAGCATCAATCGGTTTGAGAATAAAGACAAGCTGGGTAGCATCAGATTTGAAGTGAAGTGGAAGATGATGGATAATGCGCTGGGGTTATTGAACTCAGAGCAGGAAGCAGGGGTATATATCGTTAACTCCGGCGGCAAGGTGATGTATCAGCTTAAAGAAGGCACCATGCCAGCTACGAAAGATGTAGATTGGTCCGCGCAGGGAACCGGCTATATTCGTACTTCTGATCATTATATCTTTTATAATTACTTGGAGCCGTGGGGGCTGTCAGTAGTTAAAGTACTGCCTGTGAGCTATGTTATGCAGAGCGGTTCTGTCATTCAAACCAATGGTTTGATTATCGGAGTGTTGTCTGCTTTACTGTCGGCTTTGATTGCCGCATTTGTAGCCTACAGAGTAGCGGGACCCATTGTCCGTCTGGCCCGATCCATGAGTGGATTGAACTGGCTTAAGGGTGAAGGAGTTCCCCATTCCAATCGTGAGGATGAAATCGGGATGCTGGAGAAGAGATTCCAGACCATGTCCAGCCGGATTCGTGAGCATATCCGCAACGAATATACCATCAATCTGGAGAGGCAGACGGCCCAATTGAAAGCGCTGCAAGCGCAGATCAATCCGCATTTTCTGCAAAACACACTGCAGATGATCGGTAGTATGGCCTATTCTAAAAAACCGAGTGATATCTACAGCATCATTCAATCGCTTAGTGATATGTTCCGCTATACGATCCGTGATCCGGGAGAGCTGACTACGCTTGCCATGGAAATCAAGCACTTAAACAACTATATGAACATTCAACAGCAGCGTTATGCCGATAAGCTGAATTATGAAGTGGAGATTCCTCCGCTGTGGGAGGATATCCTCGTTCCGAAGCTGTCGCTTCATCCCTTGGTGGAGAATGCGTTCATGCACGGTTTTGATCGTAAAAAAGGGGTTTGGAATCTCAGCCTCCGTCTGGTTCCGTACCAGAACGGTCTGCTGATTCAGGTCGAGGATAATGGAATGGGGATCTCCCCGGACCGATTGGAAGAAGTACGTGCCCGATTGGCCGAGCCGCTTGACCCTTACTGGACCAGTGGAAATTCGATAGGACTGTATAATGTAAGTGCCCGGATCAAGCTTTATTTTGGCGAAAAGTACGGAGTGATAATTAACAATCAACCTGATGGCGGTGCCCGGGTGAGTATGTATATCCCTATAGTGAAGGTTGGTGAGCAGCATGAATATTAACGCCATGATTGTAGATGACGAGCAATGGAACCGAGAAATTATTAAAACCTTTGGGAATTGGGAACAGTATGGTATACACCTTGCAGCTGAAGCAGAAGATGGGGAGGAAGCGATCAAGGCAATAGAGACAGGGGATATTCATATCGTCATTACAGATATGAATATGCCGGGTGTGGATGGAGTCAGGCTGCTGCAATATTTGAATGATCATCATCCAGACATTCGGATCATTGTGATCAGCGGGTATGATGATTTCATGTATACACGCCAAGCCATTCGCTGCAGAGCGGACGAATATTTGTTGAAGCCTGTGGATCCCCAGGAATTGAATCAGGTGCTGCTGCAGTGCCGGCAAAAGGCAGAAGAAACGCTGCTTAAAAAGTCTGGGGAGGATATGGGTCTAAGATTGGATCTCCTTCAGGCCATACTGACATTTAGGCCAGCATTGGCCGCTCATTATAATGACTTGAATGCGGATAGTCTGCAGGACAGTCTGAATGAGCTGCAGGATAAGCTGATCCTGCTTGGGGTCACGCCTTCGACACTTCCGCGTATTGGTGAAGAACTGCTGCTGCTGTTACGGGATTTGATGCACAGTAATTCTCAAGAGATTGCGAATGAATATGCAGAGGAGAATCTGGCAGCCCTTCATACGGTGGATGAGCTGATGCAGCAAGTGTCAGGGATGTATCTTTCTGCGTTGAAGGAACTTGTACAGCATAGAAAAAATAAGAACCGCTTGAATTTGGAAGAAATTAAGCGTTTTGTGGATCAGAATTTTACAGAGAATATAAAACTGGAAGCCCTGGCGAGATCCTTTTTTGTCAGCAAGGAGTATTTGAGCAAGGTGTTTAAACAGGAATTTGGGCTGAATCTGACGGATTATATGACCAAATTGCGGATGGAGCGTGCGCGGCATCTGCTGCTTCATGATCATCTCTCCATCAAGTCTGTGGCTGAGCTGTGTGGCTATGAGGAGCTGGGTTATTTTTACAGAGTGTTCAAGAAGCAATTTGGTCTGGCACCCGGTGAAATGCGAAAAGGAGAAGGTGAGGTTCAAAATAGTACAAGCTAAGAGACTAATTTCGTCTAATTAACCGCTTTCATTTTGGATGTACAATGAAAGCGTAAACAAGAACGAGACAACATTTGAGGGGGTTTACAGAATGAAGAAGTCATGGAAAGTAACGGCAAGCGCAATGATGACAGTATTGCTTCTGGCTGGTTGTGGTTCTAATAGTGGTGCCAGCAACGGAAGCACTAATGCCGAAACCGGTGGAAAAGGCTCGGAAAAAACAGTTACGCTTAAAATGTTCATCGGGTTGCCTCGTTTTAAGGATCAGTTTGATCAATACATCGATAAATTTGTTGCCAAAGAAAAAGCAGAGAAAAACATAGATGTGAAAGTCCAATTGGAAATGCCTAACTCGGACAACGCATCCCAGATCCTTAAAACAAGACTTGCATCCAACGACGCGCCGGACATTTTCTCCATTCACGCGATCAACGAAATTCCATCTTTCTACAAAGCAGGCTATCTTGAAGATCTCACTAGCCAGCCATTTGTAGGTAAGCTACTGGATAGCGTGAAGCCTTCGGTAACCATCGATAACAAAGTCGTAGCGGTGCCGCTGGAAAGCGTATCTTGGGGTTACTTGTACAACAAGAAAATTTTCTCTGACCTCAAGCTGACACCTCCAACTACGCTGAGTGAAATGAAGACGCTTGTAGAAACACTGAAGAAAAACAACATCACACCGTTTGAGCTTGCTTATAAAGAATCATGGATTCCACAGTTGTTCCTGCCATTGTCAGTAGGGGCACAAATTCAGACAGGAAATAAAGACTTCATCGAACGGATGAACAAAAACGAAGGCTCCTTCGCAGAAATGAAATCCATGTTCGATATCATTGACCTGGTTAATGCAAACGGCACGAACAAGGCGCTTGAAGTCGGCGGTGACGACGGTGCGGCTGCCTTTGCGAACGGTAAAGCAGCAATGTGGGTACAAGGTCCATGGTATGCTGAAACCATTCAAAAAGCTAACCCGGACATCGACTTTGGCGTAGCACCACTGCCACTCAGCGACAACCCTGATCAGACACTGATTAACCTGGGTGCTTCCACTTCCCTGGTTGTATCGCCAACAAGCAAGAACAAAGATGTTGCTCTGGATTTCATCAACTTCGTTCTGGATGACAAAGAGTCCAGCGGGTTCTACGAAAGTCTGAAATTTAACCCAGTTGCAACCATCCACAACTATAAGAGCTACCCATGGGTTGATGACGCTACAGTGTATGTAAAAGAAGGCAAAGCTTACCGTGATCCATCCATCCCGCAAGCTGTAAAAGATGAAGTGGGTAAAGGGCTGCAAAGCTACTTCTCGAAACAATTGTCGCAGGATGATGTTATTAAGGCACTCGACAAAGCTTGGAAAGACTACAATAAAGTAAACAAATAAAGACTAAAAATAATGGATAGGGAGGGCGGAAAGGCCATTTCAACCGAAATTGCCTTTCTCCCTCTGGTATTTTAAACCTAAAGAGGTGAGTGCCATCATGTTAAAGAAATCCCGCAACCTGCGCTCGATGTTATACTTCGTGGGCCCAGCCTTACTGTTCTATACTCTGTTTATGCTCATTCCAACTATTGGCGGGATGTTCTACAGTATTACAGACTGGAACGGGCTGAACCGAAATTATAGTTTTGTCGGCTTTGCCAACTTTGTCGAAGCGCTGACCGATGACCCGGATTTTATTAATGCCTTACTGTTTACCCTGAAGTACGTTGTAGTAATGGTAATTCTGCAAAATGTGCTGGCTTTGCTGCTAGCTGTGTTTATTGAATCACGGACACGTTTCAAAGGCTTCTTCCGAACCATCTTCTTCATGCCAAACATGATCAGTTTGATCATTAGTGCATTCATGTGGACGTTCGTCTTCACTCAGGTGCTTCCACAGCTCGCTGAAAAAACAGCCTTGCTGTTCCTGGATCAATCCTGGATCGGCGATCCTAAATTCTCCTTCTTCTCGATTGTCATTGTGTCGTTATGGAATGGTGTAGGATACATGATGATCATTTACTTAGCCGGCCTGCAAGGTGTTCCACAAAGCTTGAAGGAAGCGGCAGTTATTGACGGTGCCAATCCGGTGCAAACCTTTAGACATATTACACTGCCAATGATTTCTCATGCGATTACAATCTGTTTCTTCCTCACCCTAAACGGTGCGTTTAAAGTATTTGAAGTTGTATTCGGTTTGACAGGCGGCGGTCCTGGCCGCAGCACACAGGTTATTACGATGAATATTTATGAAGAAGCGTTCTCCAATAACTTCCGTTATGGATATGCGAGTGCCAAGTCGGTCATTCTGTTCATCATTATCCTGCTTGTCACCTTGATCCAAATTCGCGTAACGAAAAGAAATGAGGTGGAGGCATAATGAAAAGCAGCAAACTGTCCTCTACAATCATCCTGATTGTCCTGATCATCGGAGCTGCGCTAGCCTTTTTCCCGATCTATATGGCGATCATCAACTCCTTCAAGACGCAAGGAGAGATCTTCAAAAACATTTTATCCTTACCTACCCAGCTTCATTTTGAGAACTACAGTCAGGCCTTCGCCAAGATTCACCTGTTCAATAGCGTGAAGAACTCTGTCATCGTCTCGGTTGTAGGTATTGGGGGCATCCTGTTGTTCGCTTCCATGGCCGGATACAAGCTGTCCAGAACACCAGGCAAGCTGAGCAGTGCGTTGTTCTTCCTGTTCATCGCTTCGATGCTGGTACCATTCCACTCGATCATGATCTCGTTGTCCCGTGTCACCAGAACGCTGGATGTACAAGGTAGCGTGTTTGGTCTGGGACTGATCTATATCGGACTTGGCGTGAACATGGCCGTGTTCCTCTACCATGGATTTGTAAAAGGAATTCCTAAGGAGCTTGAAGAGTCGGCTCATATGGACGGATGTGGTGAGTTCCAGACCTTCTTCCGGATCATTCTGCCGCTGCTGCTTCCGATCACTGTTACCATTGGTATTCTTGACTTCCTGTGGATCTGGAATGACTTCCTGCTTCCACTGCTTATGCTGACAGACGTGAACAAGTACACCTTGATCTTGTCCACAAACATGCTGTTCGGCGAGTACAACAAAGAATGGTCGCTGATTCTGGCCGCTCTGGTACTGACCGCGATTCCAGTTGTTATCATCTACGCTTTCTTCCAACGCTTTATCATGGAAGGAATCACAGAAGGTGCGGTTAAGGGTTAATACGAGTTATACTGAAGCGACAACTATACTTAATGGAAAACAAGCCGGCAAACACTCGAAAGAGAGGTTGCCGGCTTGTTCTTTATTTGAATAAGGTATCATTAATTGAACAAATTACGGAGGTGGACAGTCGCTTGTTTCAGCCCTGGTTTGCTTCCATCCGCGCGGATACGTAAATAAGCGCATTTTTGTACCTTAATTCCGCGGCAACGAAGGAGAAATGGTGATTAAGCGCATTTTTGTATGTTAATTCTTTGGGAAGGTCATCTTTTTTAGGATATGTAGGAAAATAAGGTACAAAAATGCTCTTAATTCCCTTTTTCACGCTAAAATCATCAATTTAAGGTACAAAAATGCCTTTATATAAACATTGATTAGATTTTGGGAAACTTTGCAGACCGGAGAACTCTAAGTGAAAGAGCCCCAGTCTGTTTTTAGTGATCAGAATCATTCTAAGGAATGGGAATGGATTTCAGGGCTTCGTTGCGTTCGATTTTAGGGAGATCAAAGCTCCAGTCCACATCGGTATACCGTTTGTCTGTGATGGTGCGTACCAGTGTCAGCTCCTTAGGTAGGGCAGTGAGTCCTTTGGCGATAAAGTAAGAAGGGCTAGTGCCTGTATTCGGTTTACTAATGGTGGCCTTTTCTCCATCAGTATATGAGCCTCTGAAAACAACCCTGTATTCTTTGCCATCTGGGTCGTGGGCCACCCATTGATCGGCTTTGAATTGGTTGGCAAAGCTACCACTGACCATCATCCATGCGGAAATACCGGGTTCATCTTTTATTTCAGTTATTTTCATATCATGGATTTCCAGATGGTCGCCTTGTTTATTAAAAATGACAGGCTGCTGCTTCAGTTCCTCCGGCCGAAACGTTATGCTATCGTTGGATTTCACTGGAATAGAATAGCCATCCAATACAAAACGAACGTTCATGCTGTCATACGGAAGGTAAGAGAAGTAGTAGTTCCAATGCAGTGTAGCGGTACCTTCTTCCTCTTTCATTGTGTAGGCGAAGGATCTGTCAACGTATCCTCCATCCTTGGAACTGTTAATTCGAGACAGCTCCTGTCCTTTCGCGTCCTCCAAATGGAACATCACCGTCAGCTTATTTCTCAGCTCCATTGGAGTGAGGGCAGCCGCAGCTTCGGGGAGCGAGGTCGTGAACTTTAGCTGCACACCTGCAGGCGTGTGGACAAGCTGATCCATCTTTACATGAAGTCCTTCCGGGGTAGTGTAGGACTCGTTCAGATCTGACGTCACGACTAGACTGTTCGCCTTTTCCATGTCAGCAGTGTAGCTGAAATTCCAGTTTCCCTTCAGCGATTTCTTTCCGTCTTTGCTAGTCTTTAGTTCGTTCACATTGCTCTGTATGAGAACTTTGTCTTTGGGCTGCTTATCTGGGAAAATGTAGATTAACATAACATACTTCTGTTTGGAATGGTCCGAACCAATGCGGGTTTCCATAGGCATAATTCCCCGAAGCTGTCCGATATCTTCGCCTTGCTGATCTTTGAGATGCAGTTGTTCAAAATCAAAACGGTCCATCGCCAGTTCTGCTGGCTGTCCCTTCTCGTCAACAATCTGCAAAGACAAGACCATTCTCGTAGGATCTGCCACAACATCACGTAACATAAGTGTATAGCCCTTGTCAGTCGCCTGAACATTAGCCTGTTGTACCACCCCAAGCGCTTGCGCCTCCATCAGACCGATATCGAAATCCGGTTTGTTGTCACCAAACATCAGGCTGGGCAGTGGTGCTGAGTAAGTGTAAGTCTGAACGATTTGTAGAGAATTTCGTACATAAGCCGAGTAAGATGAGACCAGCACAAAGGCCATAAAGGCCGTTCCGATGGTGACAGCACTGCCCCATTGCAGCTTTTTAATGACTCTGTTTCTGCGCATTCCGGATAATTTCCTTAAGTTCATTCCGGTTGGTGCATCCATTTCTGTGTGACGTACTTGTTCCATGACCTGTTCTGTGAAAAAATCAGGAAGCGTTGCCGGTATCACCTGCATTTGGCGTGACATCAGCTCATCCGCATCACGATCATCGCGATTGGTAAAGCTCCATTTGCTCACTGGAATCCTCCTTTGCTTGAGACCATTGTTTCTTCAACTTCTGCCGGGAACGATGAAGACGGTTCTTGACCTGATGCATGGACAATCCTGTAATCTCGCAAATTTCCTCGTAGGTTAATTCATTGGCATAACGAAGCAGGAGGATGATGCGATAACGCTCCGGCAGCCTGACTAATCTTCCCTGCCATTCCAGTTCCTCTTCCTTACGCATATACTGTTCCTCTGGTGTAAGGGGGGGACTTGCCTCTCTCAGTAAGGGGAGAGCTGCAAGGCTGACTTTTTTGCGCCGCTTCAAATCTCTTAAACGATTGATGGCAATCGCGTATAACCAGGCGGCAAAGCTGCTCTGGCTGTTGTGGTCCGGGAGCTTCTGGTAGGCTTTAATAAAAGATTCCTGTGCCAGATCCTGCGCATCTTGAGCATTCGCGCCCATGCCTAGCAGCAGGCGGTATAAACCGGATTTGTATTTGTCCACCAGTAGCGCAAAGGCTTCCCGATTTCCGCCCAGTACCTCCCTGATCACCAGCTTGTCGTCTATCCCTTCATTCACTTGGATGCCTCCAGACAAAATCGATTTATATATAAGACGTTGCAGACCTGAAAACTTCTCACTTTATGGAAATAATAAAAGCCTGCGACATGCGCAGACCAAGAGAGGGAGAGTATTTTACTTGTATAATCTCTTACTATGTACATTTAAACTTGTTTACTGCTGTCTCTCTTGAGGTGGTCTTCTCATGAATTTACCGTCTTCCTTCTCGAATCCGTACTGACTATACAGTCCATGAGCGTCTCGTGTAGCAAGGATACCAGACATCCATTCCAGCTCAGGTGCATTCGTGATGACTTCGATCAGTTTCTTCGAGATGCCTTGCCCGCGGTAATCTTCCAGCACGAACACATCGCACAAATAATAGGTTGTGGCGCCATCCGTGATCAGCCTTGCGAAAGCAATCATTTGATCCCCATCATAAACAGCATAGCAGACAGAGTTTTGAATCGATTTCTTGATCTTCTCAGGAGAGCGTTTATTGGCCCAGTAGCTGGTAGCCAAAAAATCGATTACTGTGGGGACGTGAACACGCTCTTGATCATCACTAATCACATATTCTTTGAATGGATACTCCATAAGACACCTCCGGCACACTATCTGCAGTTCTTATTTGTATTATTGAGGTATCTGGTATAAAAATCAATAACGGATGGAGGAAGTATATTCTCTTTTCCCTTTACGATGAGAATGGTTATCAATATAATGATAGGACAGAGTCGTCATAGTGTTGGGAGGATTAAAAAGGCGATGAAGCTATACGATCACATTGCGTTATGGAATCATGCTTCCCTAAAAGTGCTGGATATCCGCCATGGCCTGCTGGAGACAGGCATGGAGATGCAGAGCTACCGTCTGCCGGCCAGTGCTTTTTTGTATGTTCAACGTGGCAACGCAAGCGTACGGATGGACGATGTGTTGCACACCATGAGCCGTAACCATGTACTGCATGGTGGTCGCGGTGCGCGTCTGAATATTTTAGCAGAGGAAGCCTTCGAATATTATCTGGTCTTGTACAAGGCTGTTCTGATGCTGCCTGCATCTAAGAAATTAATGCTGCAATTGGAGAGAGATAATCCGTTTCTTCATCAATATAGCTTCGTTCCGCTGTATCCACTTCCTCTGCGGGGGAAGCTGGAGGAGATGATGGCGAATTGGATGGGGCAGGATCCGCTGAATTCTTTTCATGCACGGTCGTTATTTTATCAATTTGTACATGAGCTTTTAAGTCAGATCAACACCCAAGGGATTCACCCTGTTCATCCAGATCTGCTGGCACAGGTCGTTCGTTACCTTCAGGATCATTACATGGAGCCTATAACACTGGACATTTTGGCCGAAGAGTTTGACTGCAGTGTTAGTTACTTAAGTAAGCTTTTTAAACAGCGAATGAACGAAAGTCCGATCCGGTTTCTGACACGTACTCGTATGGAAAGAGCTGTGAATGTTCTGCTTCAAACCGACCTCTCACTACAAGAGATTGCCGAACGGGTCGGATATCCAGACGCCCATACGTTAAGCCGCAGCTTTAAGAAAATCTATGGATTACCTCCAATGCAATTCAGAACGAGAGTCCAAGCAGGGTCTCTTGTACCGGAATTGCCCGTGTCTAATACGAAATCTGCCCTTGTTGCTGTTGAGTCCCGATGCTATAGTTTCAATGGTTACGAGAATGATTATCATTTAGACAAAAGAGGGGGATATCCATTGCACAAAGTCACCAAGTCAACTTCTATGGCTACAGCGGCGCTGTTGTTATGCTTCATACTGTTCATTAGTGCTTGCTCCAGCACATCAAATACCGTAAATAACAATACCGCTGCAAATCGTGCGCAATCCACAGAGACAAGCCAGGAAACAACCAAAGAGAATTCGAGTACAGGGAATGCAGTTGCAGCAACAAAAACTTATACGGATGCTAAGGGGACTGTTACGATTCCCACTGATCCGAAACGGATTGTGGACTTAACTGGAAGTGCGATCGGTAATTTGCTTGTGCTGGGTGTAAAGCCGGTGGCTGCGACCCAAGATTCGTTAGTTAACCCTTATCACGAAGGAAAGCTGGACGGTATTATTAATATAGGTGAAGAGCCTAATATAGAAGCAATCCTCGCATTGGAACCGGACCTTATTATTGCATTTGATTACATTGAAGAAGCGCAATATGAACAACTCGCACAAGTTGCCCCGGTGATTAGACTTAAATATGGAGCGGGAACCCCGTCAGAACTTTTGATGGAGTTCGGGAAAATCACAGGCAAGGAAGATCTCGCTCAGGAATGGGCAGAGAAATGGAAAACTAAAATTGCTGAGGTGAAGCCGAAGATTACTGAGGTCGTTGGAGACAAGACGGTATCGATTCTTCAGCCGTTTGCCAAAGGCATCTACGCTTGGGGGAATAAGGGCGGCAGAGGCGGCGAGATTCTATATGATGACCTTGGCCTAAAAGCTCCGGAGACAATCCAGAAAGCGCTTATTGACGGTCCTGAATTTGGAACGGATTTATCACTTGAATTACTGCCCCAGTATGCTGGCGATTACATCTTTACAAGCAATTGGGGCTGGGACGATGGTAATGCGAATGTTGTGTACGACAGCAAGCTGTGGAAATCGCTCCCGGCGGTAAAGAATAACCAGGTGTATTTTATTAGTGAAAAGGGTTCCTATTACAACGATCCGATCTCATTGGAAGCGCAGTTGGATTTGATTGTTAAGAGCTTTTTGGGTAAATAAGGGAGGGGCGGTATCCATTCCGTTCTTTAATCGAATAGGATAGACAAAAACGGCCACCTTTTAGAGGTAGCCGTTTTTCTATATGAGCCCCTTCCCCTAAGGAGCAAACCAAACATGCTGAATAATATACCTAACCACAAAGAAAGCTATGATGATCGAAAAGGCTGTTCCGAGCAGGACCGAAACAATAGCTTTATCAGAGCGTGTAGCTTTACTCATATCATCACCTCATGGATTTTCCTAAATTATACAATAAAGAATGGGATTTGTTCATCGGTAAAAGTAAATAAAACGGAAGTAACCTAAAGAAGTGAAGAAAATGCTTGACCCTCCAGTTACATGGAGGGTTATTATTTTCTCTATACCATTGTAAATACATCGGAATAGGATTTATTTACTTGAGAGAGCTATTGGAGAGGAATGATTCTATATGAAATCAAGTTTATTCACCATACTGGGTATTACCGCTTTGTCGGCCACGCTCTTGTCTGGATGTGCGAGTAGTGGAAAAGAGCAGGCACAAGGTACCAAACTGGAACCTACCAGCGTTATTCTGGACTGGACGCCCAATACGAATCATACAGGTTTATATGTTGCTTTAGAGAAGGGCTATTACAAGGATGAAGGATTGGACGTACAAATTGTGCAGCCGTCAGAAGGAACGACTTCGACTTTGATCGCTGCTGGAAAAGGTGACTTTGGCGTCAGCTACCAGGAGGATGTAACTTATGCGCTAACCGGCAAGGAACCGCTGCCGATCAAGGCAGTCGCTACGATCATCCAGCATAATACCTCAGGGTTTGCAGCACCGAAGAGCAAGAACATTCAAGGTGTGAAGGATTTTGAGGGAAAAGTATATGGCGGCTGGGGTTCCCCGTCGGAGGAAGCGATTCTTCAAGCGGTTATGGAGAAGAATGGAGCCGACTTCAACAAGCTGAAGCTTGTGGATATCGGTAATGATGATTTCTTCGCGGCTACCCAGAAAAACGTTGATTTTGCCTGGATTTTTGAAGGCTGGACCGGCGTACAAGCCAAACTCAAAGGTGTTGAACTGAATTATATTCCGGCAAGAGAACTTGATCCGGCTTTGGATTATTACACACCGATTCTGATCACTGGAACCAAAACGATCGCCGAGAATCCTGACAAGGTACGCAAGTTCTTAAAGGCAACCGAAGAGGGCTACCAATATGCCATCGATCATCCAGAGGAAAGTGCGGAGCTTTTATTGAAGCATGCACCGGAGATCGATAAAACACTCGCTGTAGAAAGTCAGAAATTTTTGGCGACACAATATATAGCTGACGCACCGGCTTGGGGGCAGATGAAGACTGAGGTATGGAGCAGTTATGCGAAATTTCTCAAGGATAAAGGGCTAATTCCAACCGATTTGAAACCGGAAGAAGCTTTTACTAATGAATTCCTCCCGAAAAAATAACGAAAAGGATGTTGACTCCATGAAACACTTAAAGGTTATGCTTGAATATTTCTACCCTTGGACTAATTCAGCTGGGTTCTACTATGCGCGTGAGCAAGGTTGGTATAAAGATGCCGGACTCGATGTGGAGTTTACGGTTTACGATCCGCAGCGGGGTGACACCTTAGCCTATCTGGCTAGAGGAGAAGCGGATTTTGGTATTTTCCCTAGTAATCGGCTATTGGTACAAAGGGAGAGACAGCCAGTCGTTGTGGGCGTAGCAGCCATTAACCATAGGGGAATGGAAACCGTGCAAACAGTGCGAAGTACCGGAATTCGTCGCCCGGCAGATCTCAGCGGTAAACGGGTGGCTTTGAATCCGACGCCGCGGGGAATGGCCATGATTCGGCAACTGGTTAGCGCGGATGGCGGAGACCCGGATAGCATTATCGTTGTAGATAGTGGTTCAAGAGAGTTAACCCCTGATGATATTGCCGCCGGTGAGGCGGATGCAACCTTCGGAAGCTACTGGGCCTGGGAGATTCTTATGGACACCGCAGTTCCGGAAGAAGAGCGAATCGTATGGCCTGTGGATGAGATCGGTGCGCCGCCTTATCACAGTTATCTTCTAGGGACACAGGTGGAAAAGACTATTCAAGATCCTGAGACCGTCCGCGCTTTTTTGGCGGCTACGGAGAGAGGTTACCAGGCCTTGGTTGCTGATCCGCTGCTGGCCGCGCCAATCTATGAACGGATTATTCCATTTTTCCCTGCCCAGCTTGTGGAGCGTTCATTGCCGCTGATTGCCAGCACCTGGCTGCATAACGGCATCTGGGGCGTACAACGGACGGAATTGATCGAACCTTATTCCGAGTGGCTTGCTGACCATGGCATTTTGCAGGATCGGAATGGCTGGAAGACGGCTTACAGCAATGATTTCCTGTCTAAGGAGAATGAACGATGAGCCGGGAAGGAAGCGGTCCGGATCTACTGTCACATGGCATGGGAACAACCCTTGTCCGGCCGGATTGGGCACCGATTACCCTTGAGGAAGTCAATCAACTGTTTAGCTATTATCCTGATTTAGAGGAAGCTTCGGCGCTGACTTGGCATAGCCCAAGGCCATTCTCCAGTGCGACGATTGTGACCACCGCTACGGAGCGCCTGTTTGTTAAAAGGCATCATCATACGGTACGTGATGTAACGGGACTTCTGGAGGAGCATCGTTTTATCCGCCATTTGCGAACCCAAGGAATTCCGGTGAGCAATATCGTCGCAGGGAGAGATGACTTGACGGCCTTTGCGCTCGAAGAATGGACGTATGAGGTGCATCGCTTGGCAAAAGGGGAAGATTTGTACCGGGACGCGGTCTCATGGAGTCCTTTTCTGACAGAGGGTCACGCCTATGCAGCAGGTGAAGCGCTGGCCCGACTGCATGATGCGGCGGAGGGCTTTGAAGCTCCGGCAAGACCTGTCCGTGCCCTGGTCTCGAGCTTCTCGATTTTTGGTTCAGCCGACCCGCGCCAGGAAATGGCGGCTTATATTGCACCACGCGTAGCCTTGGGCAAGTATCTTGAGAACAGATCCTGGGAGCAGGATTTGGAAACGGTCTTCATGCCTTTTTACGCCAAGCTAGCGCCTCTACTCGACGTGCTGAATCCGCTCTGGACACATAATGACTGGCATGCCTCCAATCTACTGTGGAGTGACAGTGATGAACAGTCGGGTGTCGAGTCGATTCTGGATTTTGGCCTCGCAGACCGTACGAATGCTATCTATGATCTGGCTACGGCAATTGAGCGCAATACGATAGAATGGTTGGCTTTAGATGATCAAGAAAAGGATGATATTGTACATTACGCCCAACTTGAGGCCTTGCTGTCAGGATATGAGTCGATTCGGCCTTTGAGCAGTAAGGAGACCGCTGCACTTGTGGCGATCCTTCCGCTGGTACACGCGGAATTTGCACTGAGCGAGATGGATTACTTTATGGGAATTGTGAAGTCCAAGTCCAACACAGATCTGGCCTACGACAGCTTCTGGCTTGGTCATGCAAAGTGGTTTCAAGGACAGCAGGGCCAAGATTTACTGGCCTATCTGGAACAGAGGGCTACCGAGTGACTGGGCGGTACTATAGTACTATATATAGAAGTATAGAAGTATAATTAGTGGCATTTTTGTACCTTAAATTCTCTGCAACTAGGGGTTCGTGGAGATTAAGTGCAAAATTGTACCTTAAATCTTCCAGAATATCCGTACAGCGTGCTTTTTCGAAAATTAAGATACAAAAATGCTCTTATTTCCTTCATTTACCTATATTAAAGAAATATAAGGTACAAAAATGCTGTTAGTTGAGAAGGAGGCCCTTTTTCTCACTTCAAGACGACTGGTGAAGGGGAATATACCGCTTCTAGTGACATCGCTTCGCTAGTTTGAACAGCCTTGAATTATAGGTCTTGCTGTCGATAGTCTATATTCCAGTGAAAGCATTCCTATGGAAAGCCTTCAGGCGAGCGCTTTGCGGCTACAAAGCTCAAACGTCCCGTTCGCTCATCTTCGCTTTTTGTTAATTTCTTTTGTCGGCTTATATAGTTAAAGTTTAACATTGACAGAATGTTATGTGGTTGTTAATTTATAATATACACATAGGAATTATATGAATTTAAAAAATAGCGATAAAGGACCATATTGCCCATGATCCCGGGATATGGTCTCTTTACTAATCGCGGGAGATAACTACCATGGACAAACTTAAAAAGATAGACGAACGGATCTATCCGATTGCTACTCTGCTCATTGCCATTATTGTGTGGCAGCTAATCGTGACATTAAATCACGTACCACTTTATATTCTACCCTCGCCTCTGGCTACGGTCAGTGCCTTGATCAGCGACTTTGGCACCATTGCGGGTCATGTCGGAACAACGCTGTATGAATCTGTGCTCGGATTTGCATTATCGATCGCATTAGCTTTCGTTCTCGGGATATTGATGGACAGTTTTGTCGTTATCAAGAAATCGCTGTATCCCATCCTGATCGTCTCACAGACCATTCCGACCATTGCGCTAACACCGTTGTTAATCGTCTGGTTCGGTTTTGGCATACTGCCGAAAATCCTCATTATTGTGATGGTCTGCTTTTTCCCCATTTGTATTAGTCTGGTGGACGGGTTTGAGAAGGTGGACAAAGATTATTTGAACCTTTTCCATTCCTACAAGGCATCCAAACTGCAAACCTTCATCCATTTGAAGTTGCCGTATGCGATGGTGAATTTTTTCTCCGGACTCAAAATTGCGGCAACGTATATGATTATGGCGGCGATTATCGGGGAATGGCAAGGCGGGACGAAGGGGATCGGGGTGTATATGGTTCGCACCAAGAATGCTTATGCGCTTGATAAAGTGTTTGCCTCGATTTTGGTTATCGTGATCATCAGTGTGGGCTTTATTTACCTTATCAATTATATATCTAAAAAAACGACGCATTGGAAATAGTGGAGGTTACGATGCAAAATAAAGCACTATTGGAGAAGACTGTCCCTAATTCCGGCGAGAACAATACCTTAATTACACTTGATGGTATCAGCAAATCATATGATTCTGCGGAGATATTGAAAGATGTCTCTCTGCATATCCGCAAGGGTGAATTCGTATCCATCCTGGGACCGAGCGGTTCCGGAAAAAGCACCTTGTTTAACATCATTACCGGCCTATTGCCGGCAGATAGAGGAACGCTGGACGTTCATGGAGAGATCGGCTATATGCAGCAGAAGGACCTGCTTTTGCCGTGGAAGACGGTTCTGGACAATATTGTTTTGCCGCTGGATCTGAAAGGCTCTAATAAGGAAGCTTCACGTTCAAAGGCGGTATCATTAATGGACCGGATCGGGTTAAAAGGCTATGAGCATCGCTATCCGAGTGAGCTGTCCGGGGGAATGAAGCAGCGCGCGAGCTTTCTTCGCACTTTTCTGGCCTCTGGAGAGATTATGCTGCTAGACGAGCCCTTTGGTGCTCTGGATTCCATTACGAAAGGCAGTATGCAGGCTTGGCTGCTGGAAGTTCAGGAAGCTTTTAATGTTACCATCCTGTTCATTACCCATGACATAGAAGAAGCGATCTTTCTGTCAGACCGGATCTACGTGCTGTCTTCGAGACCAGGAGTAGTGAAAGAAAAACTCACTGTTAGTTTTAACCAGCAGAATAAGAGAGATCGGCTCATTAATCCTGAGCTATTAGTATTGAAGGAAACCATTAAAGGTCTTTTGTAAGAGTAAGCTCTGAAAAGGGGGAGACGAATTGGAATGGTACACCATTGGAGAAGTGGCAAAGACATGCAATGTTCCGATTCGGACACTTCGTTATTATGACGATATCGGCTTGCTGACACCCGACCGCATCGCTCCTGAAAGTAACTATCGGTATTATTCGGTGGAAAGCATACGGAAGATTCCGCTGATTAAATATTACAAGCAACTGGGCTTTAAGCTCGATGATATTCGTCAGATGCTGGAGCGCTCTAACTTTGAAGTGCTGGAAGATTATATGGCTAAAGAACTGCTGATGGTTGAGAGGCAGATGGCGGAGCTGCAGAAGAAGCATTTTGCGATTAAGGAATGGCAGCGTCTGCTGAAGCAAGGGGAGACGCTGCTGGCGACACCGCGGAAGGATAAGGATATCGAGATTGCGCCTTTCCCACAGTATCGTACGTTGAAGTTCCATTATGAGATTTCAGACCCTCAAGCCGCCAATATTGAAGTGCTTTATAGCAACGTGCTTGTCGGGCTCTGCAACCAGCATAATGTATTCGCGTATGGGCCGTTTATGCTGTTCTTCGAAGATTTTGATCAGCGTATCAATCATACCTTCACATCCGTAGATTGCTACACAGCGGTGATTGAGGATGAAGCCAATGCGGCGTTGACGACAGGGGTGGGAGGATTTCAGGCCATAAGTGTAGTTCACAAAGGCGATTACAGCACCCTCTCTGATACGTACCGGAAAGTGCAGCATTGGGCACAAGAGCAGGACATTCCGCTTCAAGGGGCTTCCTACGAAAGATACATCATTGATCCATGGAGTACCGCGGTCAGCGATAACTATGTAACTGAACTGATTTTGCCTATTGGAGGAACAGATTATGTCTAATTTAATTCATTCATCGGAGGCTGTATTGCGGCTGAATGATCCTAACACGGTATTTGCGGACGTTCGTTTTGTATTGGGTGAGCCATCAGCGGGTTACGCGGCCTATTTGCAGGGACATATTCCCGGCGCTGTATTTTTTGATCTGAATACCGATCTCTCGGGTCCAAAAGAGATTCATGGAGGCGGTCACCCGTTGCCCGATCCTGTTGTGTTCGCGGAGAAGCTGGGACAAGCCGGGATTGATGAGGGGAAAGAAGTGATTGTGTATGACGATCAGGGAGGCAGTATTGCGTCACGGCTGTGGTGGATGCTAAAGCATGCCGGCCATGAGAAGGTGAAACTGCTATCTGACGGTTTTTCTAGCTGGAGCCAAGCAGGTTATCCGATAACGAATGAGCCGTCACATCCTGTCGGTACCAAGTTTTCACCCCAGATTAACGACAGCCTACAGGCGACGATTACTGAGGTTAAAGCTGGTATCGGTCAGGAACAAAGAGTATTAATTGATTCACGGATACATGATCGCTATACCGGTGAGGATACATCGAAATATCAGAAGGCAGGTCATATTCCTGGTGCCATTAATCATTACTGGGAAGAAGGATCTCCGAGCGGGGTGTTCCTTGATGGCATACATCAACGTGAACGCTTTAAGGATATCTCGGTTGACCGGGAAATTATCGTGTACTGTGGCGCAGGAGTCACGGCTTGTCCCAACGTGCTGGCTTTAACGGAAGCAGGGTACAACAATGTGAGGCTGTATGTAGGAAGCTGGAGTGATTGGGTTAGCTATGAGGAGAACCCGATTGCGACGGGGGAAGAATAAATGTGTAAAGATGCATAGCAGTATGTAAAGTTTGAATACATCGCCAAGCGGTTTGTATACCTTGGTGGTGTATTTTTAGTGTCAACAAAGAGATCAATTGAATCAAAAAATTATAGTTGGCGCAAACGGGTTTGTGCGACGGAAAACCGGACTCTTCTTTTCACAAAAGGGTTCGGTTTTTTGCTACAATGTACCAAATAGTAGAAATGAAGATGTTAGAAAACGATTAGAAGGAGATGAATATGAATAAAAAAAATAGTGAATTTATTATTTGGGCTACTGAAAACCGTTGGGATATAACAGAAAAGTCCGGGTCTCAATTAAATTTGGATAGTAGCATTATATCAAGATATAAAGAAATCCCAAATGAATATTTAGATTTTTTAAGTATGGTTGAAAAGTGTATTACACCAGATGAGAAGACTTGGTTTATTTGTGAGGATGAGTTCAATAATAGCTCAGCTATTGAATTTAAATGGAATGAATATGAATCGCTTAGCTTAGAAGCAGCAATGGATGATTACATTTGGAAATCCGAAATAACTTCCTGGTGGGATAATTACTTGCCAATTGTGATGTCAGTTGATGGTGGATATTCCTTCTATGCAATTGATTTAACAAATGATAAAGGGGTTATTGTGCGTGGATGTGAGCCCGAATTTGAAGAAATTGAAAAAGTAGCCAATACGCTTGAACAATTTTTTGATCTAATAATGTCAAATTCAGTAGAGTTCAGTGTAACATAAATAGCGGTAAAGCGTAGGGTAGAACTAATGGTGAGTTTAAATATAAATAGTAAATCGCAAAAATACGACCGGAGCGCAGTACACTAAATCGGTCGTATTTTTGTTAACAATCATTCAGTTAATGGGCATCATAGTTGAGATGAGAGAATAGGGATGCCAGGCGGCCCGGAATTTTCATCAAAAAAAGCCTTTGGGATCATATCCAAGGGCTGTTTGTATGCCTATTTTTTTCAAGACCTTATTCAACATCATAACAATTCATAAAGAAAAAGTCTATATTTTTTAATGGATATTATTTACTATTGGGTAGCCGGCAAAACTTTAAAATGGAGTGTTCATTAAATGGATAATAATACTTGTCACCTCGATCAAGTTGATTTACAGGATTATGTGTGGAATGTTTTTGGTGCTGGTTATTTAGTTAATAATGTATCGAAAATGCATGGTGGCGCACAAAAAGTAGTCTACAAAATCGACTGCAGCAATGGTTTTTCCTGCGTATTGTATGTGTGGGATCTTACCATGAATTTTTTTCAAGAAGAAATTGCAAATGGTGATATGCATCAAAATCCCTATGGGGGTGACATGTTTGAATTAAACAACAAGTATCTAACAGAGCATGACATTCGAACGCCTACTCTTTATGATCTAAACAAGGAAAGAACCCTTTATCCTTTTGATTATGCTCTGGTTGAATATATAGATGGTCATAAAGCAGAAGCCTATTTTCATCACTCCGATTCACGAGTTCAAGATAAGGTGTTTCATCGGTTAGGGGAGATGCTAACTAGCATGCATACCAACGAAAGACATATTTATGGGGACGCGAATCAAAGCGGAATGAACATTGAGAGTTGTCATCACCTTCAAATCGAGAACGCAAAAGCGCAGTTGTCTTATGCTTCCCAACATATTGATAGCATGAGGATTAATCAAAGCAAACTACTCGATACTTTGTATGAGCTTGAATCAAAAATCAAACCTAGAACGCAGTATGGGTTTATTCATGGCGAACTGGGACCTGACCATGTTTTGGTTAATGACCGACTTGAACCTTATTTGATTGATACCGAAGGGGCTATGTTTTTTGATATTGAGCATGAACACAGTTTTTTAGAATTTAGATTCGGAGATTTCTATCGATATCTTAAGAACGTTACTCTCGATCCTTCTAGAATGTTATTCTATCGATACCACCACCATATCGCTTTAACATCAGGGGGGCTAAAGCTCCTTCATAGAGGGTTTCCAGATCAGCAATTTGCTACGCAACTAGCCGCTTATCATTCCCAATGCGCTTTGCGATTTATTTAAGGTTTTATATCTTTAGCGGGGCGGTTTGGATTTCTTACAGTGAGAACCGAATTGTGACGGGTAAGAGTAGAAGGTTTAAGCAGGTGTAAAGTATTTTAATTTGGAGTATATCGCCACATGAGCGATGTACTCTTTTGCACTGTACTCAAGAGTATCGAGGTCAACAGAGAGAACATCCCTAGAGCGGTCCTAAAATCGCGAAAGTCCACAAGGGTCAATGGAAGGCGACGACGTTACTGCCACGGGACACCCTAAAGGTTTGCAAAGTTCGGGTATGCCTGTACCTGCGGTTAATACCAAGACATCCGACCCCAGAAAAATATAGTGAATTAACAATAGGAATGTAGGCACTGTACCCGTTATTTTGTTGTGCTACAATATACAAAAAGTATAGCAACTGGAAATGAAAAAGGAGAGAGGATAACAGCCATGTACGAGCGTTTAACAGATAAACTGAAGACAACCTCTGCATTGAAATGGTTTTCCGGTCATGGGGCAGAAGAGAGCTGGATAGCGGAAGTAGAAGAGGAATTAGGATTCAGCCTGCCTCCGTCCTACCGCTGGTGGCTGATTCATTACGGTAATGCGCGGTTGAATGGCGGAAATATTCTAACGGTTGGCGATCCAGAACATAGAGATTATGACGATAGTGACCTGCTCTATATCCATAGACTGAATAAAGCTGAGGAGTGGTGGGTAAGTCGGTTTCCGGACAGACTGGACTTGTTCGTTCCAGATAGTGACGAGCTTTACTTTTTTGATATATCTTCGCGAAACGAACAGGGCGAGTTTCCGGTTATGTGTTATGATCTAATGAATGATTTGATCGACACGTATGCCTCGACATTTGTGGAATTTCTAGAGCGGCTGATCGATGAGCGTTCATAACTAAAAGACAAAGACTGGAATGGGCACCGCCTATACCTTAGCTTTTGCCTAAGGGGTAACATGAAACAAGTTTCTTTATATTATCCACTGACGTATTTGAGGTCAACCCCATTGCGATGAGGCTAAATAGAGGGGGGATATGTGAAGCTGAATGATCTATGTAGTCGCGCGGTGCCATAATGGCTACAAAGATTTACTCAACTCATTTTGCACGGTATAGTTCTGGAACCCATGATCGTCATTTATTTGTATAGTTAATGAAACAATTTCCTGTCTTGGTGAAGGATGTTTCGGAGGAGAATAAGAAACTCTTGTTGTTCATTTATTATAGAGAGTGAGTGAATTAAAATGCACTGTCTCAAGTCTTAGGGCTTGGAGGGTGTGTTTTTTGTGTTAACAAAGAGATAAATTGAAGCAACAAATGAAAGTTGTTAAGGGAAGTTCAATATAAATTCAACATCTAGAGTTGAGGATTAATAACGGTGAACCGTATCGGAGATTCGAATGTAAAGTAACAGTGGATTTTTTATCACAATTATTTATGATCGATTAAGCTTCTCTTGTGGTATGATTTTACAATATAGTAATTACTTCTAGAGAGAATATTATCAAATAGAACTAAATATTATTAAATAGAGGTGGAAATGATTTGTGAGAAAAGTAATTAAAAGTCTAGGAATCTTTAATATTTTTACTGCTTTAATTATAGGTATATTATGGAGTTGTGTGTTCTTTGTCCAAGGCATATTTGGTGCTGTCTCATGGGGATTATTAAAGATGTTTTTACCGTTTGCAGGTTTACTTGGTTTAATTGTTAGTATTTTAATTATTATCATTCTATCTATAAAAAAGAAGCGGATTTTTCGTACCGTCATATCGCTTGCGTTATGCACGGTTTTATTGTTTCCGATTCTTCTTACCTTAAATGTTATAAAATTTGCTTATCCTGTAAGTATCAATAAAACCAACTCATCTATAACGATAGTATGGCCGATTAAAGAAAAGAGCGTTGTTGGTTGGGGAGGAGATACAGTTGAAAGCAACTTGCCTCATGTCATATGGGCATCTGAACGATGGGCATATGATATATTGATTGAACCCTATAATTCTGGTAGTCCAGTGCTTGAGGATTATGGCATATGGAATGTTGAAGTGATATCCCCCGTTTCCGGCGTAGTAGTTGCGGCTTTTGATGATGAAGATGATATTATGCCTAATACAGAGGATTTTATATCAACTGAAGGGAACCATGTTTATATAAAAATAGAAGAAACCGGCACATACTTACTTCTTAACCATTTGAAAAAGGATAGCGTAACGGTAAAAGTGGGTGAACATGTGAATCCTGGCGACTTGATTGGATTTGTAGGTAATAGCGGATCTACCTCTGAACCACATTTGCATATTCATCATCAGCGTCAAGATCCAACCAAAGCTTTAATGCCTATTTTTGCCGAAGGATTACCGTTATACTTTAGAGATATCGACGGAAAGCCTATGCCAGAGAAGGGTGATATTATAGTTCCCCATACTAAGTAATGGAGCTCTTAACTATATGAATGTGGGGAAAACGATAGGAGAAAATATGAGGAAATTAGAGTGGATTAAAGTAATTTTAGTAGTATCACTAATGGGCAATGTGACTTTATTTATGAATCATAAGCGTGACAACAAAAGACAAGAATTAAAATATGAGTTATTAAATGCAAATATTTACCGAGATCTAACCCAATTAGAAGCAACTATACAGCATCAAATAGATAATAATTGGGATACCGAACCTCTTGTTACTCAAAAATTAGATGATGCGATTGATTCAGTTATCTTACATATGGGAATGGAAAAAGATGATGATAAGGAAGCTATTCTTTGGAAGTTACATGATTACTTGAAAGAGTTCAAGGTTAGTGATGAAACCCTATCGGTTAGCTTAACCGATAAGCAACGAACCAATTACATTTATTTAGGGGAGAAGCTTCGTTCAAGTGGGTGGAACTATAATGTAGGATATGATACTAAATGGGATGTTTTTGAATCAAAAGTAAAGGAGCTCATAGCGGAATCATAAAACTCAAAAAATTGAAAAAATATGGATGAGTATTGAAGAACCATATCCTAAGTTATATCTTTACTAGGGTGGTTGGATTTCTTACAGTGAGAACCCGATTGCGACTGGGGTAGAGTAGAAGGCTTAAGCAGGTGTAAAGTGTTTTAATTGGGAGTACATCGCTCATGTGGCGATGTACTCTTTTGCGTTGTGCTCAGGAGTATCGAGGTCAACAGCGGGACATTCCTCAAGTGGTCTTAAAATCGCGAGAGTCGACAATGATCTAATTCACCTCTTGGTTCCCGCTCGATGATTTCACTTGCGGCCAGACGTGCAATCAGGGGCGCCAGCGTAATAGCAGAATGCATCACCGCCAGATAAAGTCCCTTTATGTGATCTTGAAAGCCCACGATCGGGTAGCCGTCTTCAGGCATTGGTCTCATCCCGACCTTTATGCTCTCCAGTTCCAGTTGATTCCCGTCCTTCAGACTGCGACGCAACGTGTCGAACGCCCGCCTACCGACCGCCTCTGGTCCGTTTTCCTCCGACTCGTCGATATAATCTTCCGCAGCCAGTAGCGTATGATCTGTCAGTTGACGCGCTTCAAATTGCGCATTTGAGATTAATGTGCGTATCAGTTTATTCGGTGTTTTCATTTGAATCAGAATGGAAGGCGAAGAGGTTACCGGGACGGGACAACCTAACGGGTTGCAAAGCTCGGGTATGCTTGTACCTGCGGCCAATACCAAGACATCCGATTCCAGAAAACCCTTGGATGTGTGGACGCCAACCAGGCGGGAATCTTCTTGCTGCAGCTGTGTAACGTTGGTATCGAACTGAACCTTTGCTCCGTACTCCCGCGCTTTGCTCAATAACAGCTCCGTAACCCCAATAGGATCCACCGCACCTTCTTCGCTGACAAACATCGCTTCATCCGGATATTCCTGCAGATTCGGCTCCAATGCCTCAAGCTGCTCCCGGTTTAATTTTTGAAAGTGGGGTTGCTCCCGTAAGGTCGGAGTGCCCCAAGTCAGCGCTCCATGCCAATGAATTTTCAGTTCGGGCAGCTCCTGCTGAAGCGCATGATATTGCTCCAAAGCTGCATCGTACAGATGCCAGTATTCGGGAGCCACCTTATGAGTCGTATGTATCCAAGCAAAAGATTTATCTGTGACTTCACGCGCTGCGGCAGGGTGTCGTTCAATAACGGTTACATCCTGATTACGTTTGGCTAGATGATAGGCCACGGATGCCCCGACAATTCCTGCGCCAATAATCACGATTTTTTGTTTGTTCAATAATGACTCCTCCTCTGCACCCCATTGTAACATAGGCGTTTGAGGAGGGGAGTTAACCATGACAGGATTCTTTAGCTTTAATTATTTTCTACGCATGGAGTAAATCTTGATTATGGTATAATTCCCTAATTATTATGAATAAATTTCCACTGGGGGTAGACATATGTTAGAGATTACTTTAGACGATATCAAGATTACAACAGATGGCAAAGACACGGATTATGACCAGATGTGTAACAACCTCTATGAGTACAATGTTCGTGCAACTAACGGGCTGCTCAAAAAGCCGGGGAAGGATATTAATTTATATCTCAAAGATGACTCAGGCAACGTCGTCGGAGGGTTGTTTTGCGAAACCTGGTTATGTGGTCTGTATTTAGATGTTTTTTGGATTGCCGATGAATACCGGGGCAAAGGTTATGGAAAGATCATGATCGCTGAAGCTGAGCGGCTAGGAAAAGAGTTGGGCTGTATATTCGCTCATACCTGCACATTTACTTATCAAGCACCGGAGTTTTATAAGCGCATGGGCTATGAGGTTTTCGCCGTGAACGATGAATATCCAGAAGGGATAAAGCAATTTTTCTTAAAGAAAAAATTATAGACCTCCTGTATCGAAAATAGTTAACCAATTCCACACTACAAAAGATAAGATTGCCATCTAACAGTTGTCTCCTTCCATCTTTTATACTGGGTAAATATTGCGTGAGGAGGTCAGCCATGCCACTGATTCAAGTAGATCATCTGCGGAAAGAATTCAAACGGCAAAAGCGCAAAGACGGGTTCTGGCCATTGATGAAAAGTCTTTTGTACCGGGAGTATGAGCAGAAGGTTGCGGTCGAGGACATTTCATTTACGATTGATCAGGGTGAGATTGTCGGTTACATCGGTCCGAATGGTGCAGGAAAATCGACAACGATCAAAATGATGGTAGGTATTCTCGTCCCGACCAGCGGCAATGTGCGTGTGAACGGACTCGTACCGTTTGAAAATCGCATTGAAAATGCGCGGAGAATCGGCGCTGTATTCGGCCAGAAAAGCCAGCTATGGTGGGATACGCCAGTTATCGAATCACTTAGGCTGACGAAATATATGTATGACATCCCGGAGGATCGTTATCTGCAGAACATGGCGTTATTCAGCGACATCTTAGGACTAGAGGAATTTAAAAATGTTGCTGTTCGTTCGCTAAGCCTTGGTCAGCGGATGCGCGCAGATCTGTGTGCGGCGCTGCTGCATGATCCGCAAATCGTCTATCTCGACGAACCCACGATTGGGCTCGATGTTGTGGTAAAGGAACGCATCCGCGAATTCATCCGTCAGATTAACCGGGAACGAGGAACCACCGTCATCTTAACGACCCATGATATGGCTGATATCGAGAAGCTCTGCAGTCGCGTGATGGTCGTCGATCACGGCCGGCTAATGTATGACGGCAATCTGCATACGCTCAAGAACGATTACGGCAACATGGAGAGCATGGAGCTGGATACGGAAGAGGATTTTGTCATGGATGATGCCCTCTTGCGAATGGGAATTTCGTTCAACCGGACTGAAGAGGCCAAGACCCAGCTTGTCTATGATAAGAATAATATTAATTCGTCCGCGGTGATTAAATGGATTATGGCTCGCTATTCCGTTCGTGATTTCAAGGTCAAGGAAACGGAGATCGAAGAGATCATTCGAAATCTGTATGCCGGCTTTAGTCAGGAAGAGCCCAAGCGGCAGGAAGTGACCGTATGAGAATTGCACTTTATCGGGAAATGACGCTGAACGCCTTCCGTTCATTGCTTGCTTTTCGCGCTGAGGTACTGCTCTACCTGTTTGGGCAGCTATTTAAAGTCCTTGTGCAAATCTATATTTGGTACGCTTTGTTTGGAGATAATAATCTGTTGAGCTCACAAGCCGGTACAGTTAGTCTACAGGAAATGATCACCTATGTTGTGGTCAGCTCAGTGATCTCGGTGTTTGCCACGAATGACGTGATTTTTAGTGTAAGCTCGAAAGTATCGTCGGGCGAAATTGCAATGGATCTCATTAAGCCGATGAGCTTTCGCTCCGTCATTTTCTGTCAGGCTTTGGGCACGAATATGTACCGTATCTTATTTGAATTAATACCGTTAGTCATTATCAGCATGTCATTCTTCCACGTACAGCTCCCCTCGCTGGCTAACGGCCTCATCTTTCTAATTCTCGTCTTCAATGGCTTGATTCTTAATTTCCTGATTACGTATACGATTGGGCTAATCGCTTTCTGGTATATTCTCGTTTGGCAGGTGAACACGGTGCTGGGCGGACTAATCCGGCTATTTTCGGGCGCTTTTATTCCAATCTGGTTTTTCTCGGATTCGCTTGTGCAGATTTCTTACCTCCTTCCGTTTCGTCTCATCTACTATGAACCAATCTCTGTATACTTGGGAAAAGTCACAGGCTGGTACGATCTGCTTGCCATCGTTCTACAGCAATTAGCCTGGATGGCCGGTTTTTTGTTGTTGCAAAAATGGATGTGGTCGCGAGCTGTTCACAAGCTTGTCGTCCAGGGAGGCTAAGATGAGATACCTGAAACTCTACGCGCGGTTTATCCCTATTTATTTCAAAAGCAAAACAGAGCACGGCTTCGGCTTTTACATGGACTTTATCGGATTTGCGCTCACGCATGTGGTCAGCTATACCGTGATTTGGGCGTTAATGAGCCGGTTTCAGACCATAAACGGTTGGAATATGTATGAGGTCATGCTGCTGTACACCCTTAATATGCTGACCTATGCGGTAGCAGCGGTCTTTTTCTTTTTTCAAATGAATGATGTTGAAGATGATGTGCATAAAGGCTCTTTTGATAGTCTGCTAGTCAAACCGATCAATCCTTTCATCCATATGATCATTCGCAGTTTTGGTCATTTCTTTCTCGGCGACATTGCCATTGCGGTAATCATGCTGAGTGTCTGCTTCAGCCACCTGAATATCCATCTTCATTGGGGTTCTTATCTTAGCTTTGTCGTCATGCTGCTGGGAGCGGTGCTCGTTCAAGCTTCTTTTATTATCATTACTGGTTCGATGTGCTTCTGGATTGTTCGTGCAAGGTCGGTTAAAAATATTGTGATTTTCGGGATTCGTGGTTTTGTCGATTATCCTATTTCAATCTATAGCAAGATTATGCGGATCCTATTAACTTTTGTCATTCCTTATGGCTTCGTCAATTTCTATCCATCCCATCTAATCCTGAATAAGGAGGGAGGCTCGCTGTTCGCATCATGGCTTCCGTATACCACTCCGATCATCGGTCTTCTCCTGTTCTTCATCGCGTATCGGGTATGGAATGCGGGACTGAATCAATATCAGGGCACGGGTAGCTAAGAGAGGAGAATAAATCATGTTAACGTCATTAGAACATGTGCAGATTCCAGTCCGGCAGTTGGACCGGGCCATCTTGTGGTACACTGAAAACTTAGGGTTTCAATTGAGCAGCCGGGAAGGAGACCGTATCGCGTTCCTGACCTTGCCGGGAGGGCCATTTCTGATGCTATGGCAGACCGAAGATGATTCAACATTTGCGCACTATACAGTGGACGGAACAGACTTTCCAGTTCTACTATATCGCACAACGAGGATTCATGAACTACATGAACATTTGGTAACACTCAATACCCGCATCCAGTTATATCAAGATGACGGTTTTGCCTGGGTACTCAAATTTTATGATTCAGAGGGAAATCTATGGGGTGCTTTACAGTATAAATAATAGATTATAAAACGGGATGTTTGCGAGACAACGCATGCCCAAAAACAAAAAAAACGTTACTCCTACAGAGGAGTGGCGTTCAGACTGTCGAGAAACACATTCTCTACGATGGTTGATGAGGAATAGCCTTATAAATCAGGCTCAACTTCATCATCAGTGCTTACCAAAACCACTGCTTCAGAAGGTTGGAACTTATGCCTGGGGCTAACGGACCCTATCGTCGATATTTGCACAACAAGCAGCTTCTAGAACATGTAACGGACTCAGATGCCGCTATTTCCTCCAAAACAGTGGATTTCACACAGAATTTCTGCTCATAACGTCACTGGAGTCCGTTATTTTCTGGAACGGTCGGTGGTTAGGAAATAACGTCACTGGAGTCCGTTACCAGATGCAACAAGAAGCAAGTAATACTGATTTCGAGATAGGTCCATTAATCAAGGGTTAAATGGATTTTCTCGAAACCACTACTTTCTCAACAGTCTGGCGCCACTCCTTCAGAGGAGTGGCGTTATTTGTATTGTTGCATCAGACTCATCCGCCAAATCCTTCAAAAGTAGCAATGAGTAATATCGATTTACATAATGTTACATTTGTAATACGATATGATAATGTTCAGCCTATCTTTACCGTCAAAATAATTGGCTACAAGAAACAACGTACACTGTCACTTCTGAGAAAATTCCAGCCGAGTTTGAAGGCTTTCGTATCATCCAGTTGTTTGATTTGCACAGCAAAATGTTTGGGGGCGTTCTACGCATTCCGTTTGTGGGTGGGCTGTTGTCGCCGGAACGCGATTTTGTCCCGAAATACGATGCCGGTATGTTTAAAATCGATGATCATGATCAGACGCAAATGCTCGTAAACCGCGGTCTCGGTAGTGCCGAAGTTAGCTGGCGGGTTAACAATCGCCCTGAGATCGCAGTAGTGATACTGCGTGCTGAGTAGGCTGGCGCACTCATAGAATCACAGAATAGTTGGGAGGGTTTATCGATTGAAAGCTAAAGAGCAAAATGAGATATTAAAAATTTCGTATCCTATTCCATTTTACACGCAGCTAGTTGATTTTAATGATGTTAATCTACAAGGATTCAACAGTAAACAGGATGCTGAACATTGGCAAGTACGTGGTTGCGGGATTGCATCTATTAAAATGATCATCGACGGATTTCAGATTTATCGAGGCAATAAACTAAGTGAGACCTATGGGGAGTTCGTATATAGGGGAGTAGAAATCGGAGCCCATTGTGATCGAGGATGGATACATAAAGGGTTAGTTGAGCTCGCAAAAGAATATAAAGTTTCGGGTCAGACATTTAGACAAAGCAATGTTAATGATGTGCTTTCTGAGATAGAAAAGGATAGACCGTGTATTACATCCGTAAGTGCCGGTTTTAATGGCGGAAAAATGGATAGTAACGGTGAGATCATCAAAGCTGGCGGTCATTTGATAGTTGTGATCGGAGCCGTTAGAGAAGATGGGGAGCTGCAAGGTTTTGTTGTCAATCACCCATCCTCCAGTTCAGAGTACAATTTGGACAATCATTTTATACCCATTGATGATTTTAAAAGATCATTTTCTGGTGCCTTTATGTCATTTTGGATGAACGAATAATACGCAAGAACCGCCCAACCCGAAAGGGGAGAGGCGGTTTTTCGCATCCGCTATTTTACAACATAATGAAGCTCAACGAATTGTCCTAGTGATTTCGACCCTTTAAGCATGAGTTTCTGTTCCGGGTTATCACCTTTGAAGAGTGGAATGCCATTGCCAAGTACAATGGGAGTGATGGTGACGATGAATTCATCCACAAGCTTTTCTTTCATAAGCACATCGAGTACTTCAGCTCCGCCAACGATCCAAATCTTGGCACCGTCCTGATCCTTTAGCTTGTGCACAAAGCCGGCGACATCTTCATGAATGAAGGTAACATGCGGGCTAGGCGGTTGCTCGGAACGGGAGAATACGTAACATTTTTTATCAGCATAGGGGAATTCATCTGCTAGCTCAAAGGTTTGATCATAGGTTTTTTTGCCAATCAGGATCGTATCAATGGTGTTATAAAAATCACTATATCCATTGTCGCCTTCCCCCTCGACATCATTGAGCCAATCCACTCCGCCATCTTCTCTCGCAATGTAACCGTCGAGTGAGGCTGCGATGTATAGTACAACTGGTCGTTTCATTAATTTCATTTCTCCCTTCAGACATTAGATTCAACTTCATCATAGCAGTGATATACGTCATCCTCTGTCATATTAAAAAGAGTGAAGGAAGATTAATTGGAAGTATAGTAATTCGCTGTTACGCTGGACTCCCTGACTATGATTCGTGGTTCAAATTCGACCCGCTCATATTCCGTCACGCTTGCGGATTGAATCCGCTTCAGCAGCAGTTCCGCTGCCAGCCGACCCACTTCACTCCCCATAATAGAAACCGAGGTGATTTGCGGTGTGGTCACTGTCGCCCACAGGTTATTGTCGATCCCGGCAATCGCCACATCCTCAGGTACTCGAACACCCAACTCTTTGAACCTATTCACAATTCCGATGGCGATCATATCATTGACAGCATAAATCGCATCCGGCATGTGCTTAAGGCTGTAAAAATAATTCGCCGCCATTCTACCTGTCTCAAATGAAAAATCCTCACCAAAATAAACAAGAGAAGCATCCAACTGCGCCAAGGACTGTTCATAGGCAAAATAACGCTCTTCTATTTTATCCTTCGGCGCGCCGGCGTAAGCAATCCTCGTTCTCCCGATCCCCTTCAAATGCTCCATGACCAGGCGGCCTTCCTGACGGGATAAACCAACCACATCAGCCTTCAAGTCTGGACTGAGTTTTTTACTATAATTGATCACAGATATCGGTAGATTGGCATGATTAATTAGGCTCTCCAGCTGTTTAGGATAGGCTAGGGGCATAATGACTAATCCATCTACATGAAGCTTCTTAATCTCGCGCAGTGTCTCAAGCTCCAGTCTTGCATTACCAAGCGTATTAATCTGTACTACCCGGTAGCCATGCTGCTTGGCAGCTTGTTCTACGGCCCAGGCTATATCCGGAATGATTGCGTTGCGGATATCCGGAACAGCCAGTGCGATCTGAGAGGTCTGACGGATTTTGAGGCTTTGGGCCGAGGTGTTCGGACTAAACCCCATCTCTTTAATGATCTCAAGGATCCGCTCCTTTGTCGCTGCACTGATTCCTTCCTGATTGTTAAGTGCACGGGATACGGTGGCAATGCCTACGCCTGCTTTCTTCGCGACATCTGCGATCGTCACTTTTTTTGGATCAGTCATATCTATTCCTTCCAACTCGGAATCGTTTCCGAATATATATTGATTATTTCATTTCTTATTTTTATTATAGCATAGCTGGCAGTACCGAGGATTATGACTTGTAAACAGAAATTTCAATTACAGTATAAGACGAATAAAAGAAATTAACAAAAAGGCGACAATAGTGACCGTAAGTCCAAATATCACCGCAATGACGATCGGGATTTACGTTCGGATTTTTAGTTTGTCTTATATGGATAGGTTGACACTTTGAACAATTTGTGACATGATATTTGTCGGAAACGTTTCCGGTTCTGATAAGAATTTTACTTAACTCATTCATTAAACAAGTGTATAGGAGATGACTCACATGCAAGCGCTCAGATGGCATGGTGTGAAGGACTTACGTGTAGAAACGATTCGTGAGCCCGAGGTTCAGAAAGGTCAAGTTAAAATCAAAGTGGAAGCCTGCGGCATTTGCGGTAGTGATTTGCATGAATACGCGGCAGGGCCGATCTTCATCCCGGAAGGAGCACCTCATCCGTTAACGAATGAACAAGCTCCAATCGTCATGGGACATGAGTTTTCGGGTCAGATTGTCGAAGTTGGAGAAGGGGTATCTTCCTTACAGATCGGTGATCGGGTAGTGGTTGAGCCTATCTTTGCGTGCGGCAAATGTGCTGCCTGCAAACAGGGTAAATACAATCTGTGCGATAAAATGGGATTCCTCGGTTTGGCTGGTGGCGGAGGGGGCTTCTCTGAGTACGTGTCTGTTGATGTAAATATGGTGCACAAGATTCCAAGTAGCTTATCCTATGAACAGGGCGCGCTAGTCGAACCTTCTGCTGTTGCGCTGTACGCTGTTCGTTCCAGTCAATTCAAAGTTGGAGATCGTGCAGCCGTATTTGGTACAGGACCAATCGGGCTGCTTGTTATAGAAGCACTTAAAGCATCTGGCGCTTCCGAGATTTATGCTGTCGAGCTGTCGGAAGAACGCCGTAATAAGGCAGAGGAGCTTGGTGCTATAGGTATTAACCCTGCTGAGAAGGATGCTGTTCAGGAAATTATCAAGCTGACTAACGGTGGAGTAGATGTGGCTTATGAAGTTACAGGGGTTCCGGTCGTACTGACCCAAGCGATTCAATCTACCGGTATCGGTGGCCAAATTATGATTGTCAGTATCTTTGAACGGGAAGCATCCATTCATCCGAACCAGATCGTCATGCAGGAGAGAAACATTGCGGGCATTATCGGATACCGGGATGTATTCCCGGCGGTAATTAGCTTGATGGGGCAAGGCTATTTCCCAGCGGAAAAGCTGATTACCAAACGTATTGCGCTGGGTGATATTGTGGAGGAAGGTTTTGAGACCTTGTTAAAAGAGAAAAACCAAGTGAAAATCATGGTTTCTCCGAGACCTTAACGGAAAGTTATCCTATAACAAAGCGCCGCCTTAGTGAGACTAAGGCGGCGTTTTTGCGTAGGCAGCTCGTACTTTGAGAAACGTTGATCCGAAGTGGATGATCCGGGCGACCAATAATTTAAAGGAAAGAAATCTAAATGGATTTTAAATAATGAATATGAAACCATAGGCAGCCAGCCTCTAGTAGGGGTGGGCTGCATTTTTTATTAATACTTATTTGTTGACAAGGAAACAAAAATGCAATAAGATATAAATGTTTCCAAGGAATCAAACTCACAACTCTTGAGGGGAGAATTACATGTTCAAATCTAGATCACACAATGAGCAGAATGCAGAACCAACCATTGATAAACACGCTTTAATATTCGGTCTTATCTCTGTATTTCTTTGCGGGGTAGGCTTCAGTATCATAGCGCCTGTCGTTCCATTCTTAGTGCAACCTTATATTAGTAATCCGGGTCAACAAGCTATAGTTGTTACGCTGCTGACCTCTGCTTACGCATTCTGTGTGTTTTTTGCAGCCCCCGTACTTGGAGCTTTGAGCGATAGATATGGCCGCCGTCCATTACTTTTACTATGCCTATCGGGTTCCGCAATTGGGTACATCGTTTTTGGTATAGGAGGAGCTCTATGGGTGCTATTTGTCGGGCGCATCATAGAGGGGATAACAGGCGGGAGCATAAGCACGATCTTCGCCTATTTTGCAGACATCATTCCTCCGCAGCAGAGGACCAAATATTTTGGATGGGTGAGTGCGGTAGTAGGTGTAGGCACTGTCATTGGCCCAACGCTAGGCGGCTTTCTAGCCAAGTTTGGTTATTCTGTACCTATGTATTTTGGGGCAGTCATAACTTTATTGAATGTTGCATATGGATTCTTTTTTATGCCTGAGAGCCTTGATAAGCGTAATAGACTGAACAAGATAACCTTTGTAAGACTGAATCCATTTGCACAGCTTGCAAACCTGCTTTCCATGAAAAACTTAAACAGACTACTTATCTCAGCGTTTTTACTTTGGATACCTAACGGATCTTTACAGGCAGTTTTTTCACAATTTTCAATGGATACATTCAGTTGGAAGCCTGCAATAATCGGACTTATGTTCTCAATTATGGGCGTTCAGGACATCGTTTCACAAGGCCTAGTGATGCCACAGCTTTTGAAGAAATTTAATGATAAACAGATAGCCATTCTAGGAATGGTTTCGGAGATTATAGGCTACTGTCTAATTGCGGCATCTGCCTTGTTCTCATTCTATCCTCTCTTTATCGTTGGGATGTTTATATTCGGGTTTGGTGATTCGATCTTTGGGCCTTCGTTCAATGGGATGCTCTCCAAGTCTGTCGATTCTAGTGAGCAAGGAAGGGTTCAAGGAGGCAGCCAATCTATTCAGGCTTTAGCAAGAATGATTGGGCCGATCATTGGAGGTCAAATCTACGTGTTACTTGGTCATGCCGCACCTGCTTTTATGGGTATCATCCTAATAGCAGCAGCAATACCGGTTTTATATAAGAGAACGCAAGTAAGTGTGTAAACTACCTACTCTGATTGGTGTCTATGCTAAAAGTTCGCGTCTTCCGATGCGGACTTTTTTTGCTTGTGCATCCGCTTCTGAAGGTAGAGTTTCTACCCGATGCCGCTTATTGCTCTGACAAATATGATAATACGGTGTCTAAAGAATGTCATCCTGTCCATAAGCAGAGGATCTAGATTATAATGGTAAAAACAGACAAGGGGATGAATTCAAGATGAGATGGAAAACCTTGGTGGTCGCTGGTGTGGCTGTTATCGCATTGGGGACGTATCTATTTGCGAGTAATGCCGGGAACAAAAGTAATCATGAAACTGCAGATATTAAGCAAATGGTGCAAGAACTCAGCACGCGCAAAGTAACGGCGACGTCGGCATCAATCAATTCCAAGCAACTGATCGTAACAGGCGAAGACGCTAAGGAAGTAGCCTATGATCTGCCGGATAACGAATTCTTTCTATCGATTGCCCCCTATATCGAACAAACGCATCCTTGTGCGATCCATAGCTTGACCGGCTGCCAAGGTGAATTGACGGATCAAGAGTTCAATGTGACGATCAACGACTCAGAGGGGAATTCAGTGATTGAGAAGACTGCAATGAAATCCCAGTCTAACGGATTTATTGATCTGTGGCTGCCGCGAGATAAATCATACCATATCATCGTGGAGCGTGAGGGGAAGACTGCAGAGTCGGTAATTTCCACATTTGAGAACGACAATACTTGTGTTACAACGCTGCAATTAAGTTAAAGGCGATCATTTTGAAAGCGACATGAACTTTGCTTCATCGAGATAAGTAATATCTTGCTCAGGACACATTGCGAATACTGCAGTGTGTCTCTTTTTTATTCATATAGTTAAAAATATACAAAATTCACGTATGAATTATTACGTCATTATGTTACTATTGACTACACGAACGCATTAATTCATTAAAGTAGGAAATTTAAGCTTCCTTATTCTTTGTTTTACAAATAAATAAAGAGTCAAAGTGATGAAAACTCACATTGGAAGCGGTGATTTAAGAGGAGGGGATGTCATGTTTAGTTGGCTGGGATGGAAAACAGGTTTACCGCTATGGTGGTCAAATCGGCTGAACCGGAACTTGGAGTCTGATATTGCCGATATCTTTGAAGGAATTGCAGAAACAAGGAAAGAGATATTACATAATTGGGCTGAATTGTATTGGGGTTACTTAAGCCGGTTGCATGAGCAGTTACGGATGCTTCAAGGAGAGTCTCGTTTTCCTGAGGGGCATGACTATTCGACATGGGAATCCTTATTTGTTGCTACGCGTGGCAGAGCGGCAGACTTTTCGGAGATTTTTGTACTGAGCAAAGAGGGTGCAGTAATCTCGACCACCTTTCCCGCACATCGCGGAATGCAGTATGGAGAAGAGAGTGTAATCCGCAAGGGGTTGCAATATGCTTCCGAGGGTGTGGAGGGACAAAAATGCTTATTCGGGCCGTATGCTGATCCAGTTACCCTGCAAGCCGGACCGAGCACCTCATCCTTTTTTGATGAGATGACCTTATTATTTATTTTACCAATCGAAAGACAGGGGCAAATCGAGGGTTTCTTGTGTGGACGTGTGCCTAATGATGTGATTGGAGATTTGATTCAGCGGGAGTCGGGGCATATCTATCCTGATTCAGGCGACCATTATCTTTTTATGGCCGGGCCACGCCTACAAAGTGAGATTAAACCAGGTACTGCGTTATCCCGCAGCCGATTTGAGGACCGCACCTTCACACATGGCGAAAATCTGAAGGATGGCGTAACGACTCGCTGGGGTACGGTCAAGGTGGACAAGCATACAGAATTGGAGCTGGTGTTCACCGATCCCGCTTCAGGTGAGCTTCATCCCGGCGTGGCAAATACGATTGACAGCGGCAGCAATTTATTTGTTTCTTTTCCCGGATATTCGGATTACCGGCACATTCCTGTCATTGGCAAAGGGGTGACACTCCAGCTTCCTCATTGCCCCGATATATGGGGGATGATGTGTGAGGCTGACTTTGAGGAGGTCTATCGTACTCGTAGTCTTGGCTGGAATGTCACCAAAACGATGCTGCCGCTATTGCTCGGTATGACTGTTCTGGTTGCATTGATTGCTGGATTTTTGACAGGGAGGACAGAAGTTAGCGCGCTGGGTAGTGCTTCTATAATTGGTGCAGCAGTGCTGGTATATGGGCTGATTAGCTGGCAGATTATTCTCCGAAGAAGCCTTCTTCCGGAAACGGGGCGCATACGACAGCTTAATCGCTTCATACGGCGTAGCACTGAAGGCAGCAGTGATCTGACGCAAAGAATCCCGCTTCAAGACTTTGGGAGAGACGAGCTGTTGGATACAGCCAAATGGATTAATAGTATGATTGACTCGCAGGAAGGAATTCTGGTGAAAGTCAAGCATGCGGCGGATGATGTGATGGTGAGCCAGCGGCAGCTGAGCACATCAACTTCGGAGACAGAACAATCAACGGAACGTGTGAATGAACGGATTGAAATCATGGTGGAAAGCATCCTTCGTCAACTGCAGGATCTGGATGCTGTAAGCGATGCCGTAGGAGACATGCGTGTAACTTTGCAGGAGCTTGAACAACAGGCTGCGGATCAGATCCGAGTTGCCCGCCAAGAGGTGGAGAACATTGGAGATAAGATGGCTAACATTACCCAGCAGGTATCGGCGACGCATGAGACCATGGATTCTTTTGTAGGCACAACGCGCAGTATTGAGGATGTTCTGCAGATCATTGAAAGAATATCTTCACAGACGAATCTGCTCGCCTTGAATGCTTCAATTGAAGCGGCAAGAGTAGGGGAGCATGGAAGAGGGTTTGCAGTTGTGGCTTCGGAAATCCGTAAACTGGCGGAGACAACGGGTCAATCTGTAGCGGAGATTCAGGGGACCATCGGTCAAATCTATGCCGGTTCTGAGCGTGCGCAGCAATCCATGGCAGAGGTTACACAGGTCGTGGAGGAGGGCAGTGTCAGGGTTGCGGCAGCAACCGAACTGCTGATTCAGGCTAATGATCGTGAAGCCACCAAATCCGAGGTCGTTGAACGGGTAGTACGTTTGATGGAGGAGATCACGGCCGTCAGCATGGATAACCGGAATATATCCGCCGAGGTCGAACAGAAGCTGGCAGCGCTTAGGAACGACTATGTACATGTACAGCAAAGCGCTCAATATGTAGAGGTCATCGGTGAATTTTTGCAACAACTCATTGGGCAGTTCAGGTTAAAGGAAATCAGGAGAAATTAGATGATGCAGGGCTTGTAATTTAGGCAATAGCAACTGATTTATAGTATAGTGGTTAGGATGGACAACAAGAAAAGAGGGAACGAATGCCTACTATACTGGTTGCTGACGATGATGCGAACATTCGCGAACTTGTCTGTTTATTTCTTCGTAACGACGGATTTGAAACAGCCGAAGCGGCGGACGGTAAGGAAGCACTGAGTGTCTATGCTTCAGCACCTATCGATCTTGTCGTGCTTGATATTATGATGCCGATTATGGATGGTTGGACGTTATGCAAGGAGCTGCGAAGAGCCAATCCTGACCTTCCGTTACTTATGCTAACTGCGCGTGGTGAAACATGGGAGAAAGTGAAAGGCTTCGAGCTTGGTACGGATGATTATTTGACAAAACCCTTCGATCCGCTAGAGCTGACGGTCCGTGTCAGGTCATTGCTGAAACGATACCGGATTGGTTCCACGCAGACAATCCAGTTCGGCGACGTCACCCTTGACAGACAGACCTATAAGGTGATGAAAGGGTCGGAGGCGCTTGCATTACCGCTCAAGGAGTTCGAATTGCTGTATAAGCTGGCTGGAACACCCGGACAGGTCTATACGCGTGAGCAGTTGATCGATCAAATCTGGGGTCTTGATTACACTGGCGATGATCGAACAATAGACGTACATATTAAACGCCTGCGTGAACGGTTTGCGACTACGCATGAGTTTCGGATCGAGACGGTACGTGGTCTTGGCTACCGGCTCGAGGTGTATGAATGATCAAATCCATCTATACACGCGTTGTCCTGACATTTCTAGTCTCTGTGGTCGGAGGCTTATTCATTGCTTTGTTGGTGGCAAACTGGGTATTTAAAGGCCAAGTGAATGAAAACGCGCAGATTCCCTTGCGTAACTTCGCGCAGGATATGGTTCGGCTCTACAATACAATTCCGTTACATGAAGCCGACGTTTTTGTAAGTGGAATGAAGCAGCTCAATTCCTATCATATTCGAATTTACGATGACACAGGTCAGTTCAGGTCTTACGGAGCGCGAGAAGGACATAATCCTGTCCATGTGACAAGGGAACAAGTGAAAAAAGTGCTTAATGGAGAAGTGGTTCAACTTAGTTTTTTTGGTGCTACTACTAATCTATTAGGAATGCCATTGCAAACGGAAATAGGAACGAAGGCGATGTTTGTGGAGATGCTCACTCCCCCATCTATTTCTTTTAACAGAAAGCTGATATTGAATTTGTTGACCTATGCTTTGATCGCAGGTAGCCTGCTGATTCTGGTTGCTGCCATGTTCTTGGTCAGACCGATCAAGAAACTGACAACAGCGACCAGGCGTGTAGCAACCGGAGATTTCAACGTTAAGCTGAAGATTAAGCAAACAGATGAGCTGGGTACCTTGGCTCGCAGCTTTGAAGATATGATGCATGATCTACAGCAGCTTGAGCAGATGCGCAGGGAGTTCGTAACGAACGTCTCGCACGAAGTACAATCGCCGCTCACCTCGATATCCGGTTATGCTATTGCACTCAAGCAAGTAGACGTCCCGGAGCACGAGCGGCGCCGGTATCTCGATATTATCATCGCTGAGGCTGCCCGGATGTCCAACATGAGCGATAGCCTGCTAAAGCTGAGTGTGCTTGAATCGCAGTCACAGCAACTGCGGCTGTCCACGTTCAGTCTGGATGAACAGATCAGAAGGGTCATTGTGGCGATCCAGCCTCAGTGGGCGGCCCGCAACATCACCTTCGATCTTCAATTGAAGGCAGTGAATCTGTCGGCCGACTATGACCTGTTAAATCAGGTATGGACGAACATACTCGGTAATGGCATCAAATTCTCTGCGGACAGCGGCGTTATTCATGTCAGCATCCAATCAGATAGCCATAACGTAACCGTCCGGATATCAGACCATGGCATTGGAATTCCCCTGGAAGATCAGCAGCGTATATTCGAGCGGTTTTTCAAGGCTGATCGTTCGCACAGCCGTAAGTATGACGGTAGCGGCATGGGACTTGCCATCGTTAAACAGATCGTAACGCTTCATCAAGGCGACATCCGGGTAGAAAGCGAACCTGGCCAAGGAACGACATTCATTGTAACTTTACCAATCACAACCTCAGAAGATTAGTCAGACTTATATAGGGGGAAACCAACGTATAGTCTGAAATAGGTGATTTCTAGAACCTTCATGCTACGGCATTATGTGCAAGCTTGCTTGCAGATGACGCTGTAGCATTTTTTTGTTAGTTCATACTCCGTTCATAATGTCGTCACGGGGAGTACATTTTCCAAGTATAAAATCCTCTAAGCGGCAGTTTAGGACAACGCGGTATAAACATAACGAGAAGGAGAGTATGCAAATGGAAAATCCAGAAGGAAAGAATGCGAAGGAAAGGACGAAAGCAAGAAAAATACTAGTCCTTCTACTTAAAATAATAGGGGCAGTAATTATAGCAATAGTCCTTTTTCTTGCCATTGTTTTTACAGTTAATATTATTAGCAACAAATCGGAGCAAGAGAAAATCGTGCCTTATGGCCAGTTAGTGCCAGTAGATGGAAAACATATGAATGCTTTGATTCAAGGGGAAGGTGAAGAAACCGTCGTGTTGCTACCAGGGTTTGGGACAGCATCACCAGTTCTGGACTTTAAATCGCTAATCGAAGAGCTATCGCCTTTCTACAAAGTTGTTGTGCTTGAGCCTTTCGGCTATGGATTAAGTGATCAAACTGGAAAGGAACGAAGCACAGCGAATATTGTAGGTGAAATTCATGAAGCTTTACAGCGTCTTCAGATCGACCGTTACATTCTAATGGGTCACTCCATTTCAGGCATTTACGGATTGGATTATGTGAACAAATATCCAAACGAAGTAAGCGCATTTGTCGGGCTTGATAGTAGTGTTCCATCTCTAAGCGAGAAGGAGATTAGCTCATCAACAATAAGTGTTTTAAAGCTACTTAAAAAATCAGGTGTGATCAGATTGAATAGCAAGCTAGTTGATGACCCTACTGCTGAACTTCCATTTGATGATGCTACAAAAGAACAAATAAGATTGTTTGCGAATAAAAACATGTATAATTCTACCACAATGAATGAAGCCGGAAGTATGTATTCTAATTTTAAGGCAGCTGAAGCATTGACCTTCCCTAAAGAGCTTCCGCTTATTTTCTTTGTACAAGCGCATCATCCGGCAACTGATCGATGGCTCCCAGAGCATGAAAAGCAAATCAAAGATTCTATACATGGAAAAGTGATGACATTTGACGGAGGACATTATTTACATCGTATTCATGCCAAAGCTATCGTAGAAAATCTAAATGAATTTATGAAAGAAATAAAATAACGGGAAGATTACACTGAAACAAGGGGAGATAATGAAAATGAAGATGGGTCCGAAAATGAAAAAAGCGCTTAATATTTTTCTTAAAACAGTAGGCGTTATAGCAGTAGCAATTGTGCTTTTTCTAGTTGTTACATCTACAGTTAACGTTATTAGTACAAAGTCGGAGACTGCAAAAATACAATCCTACGGTCAGTTAGTACCTGTAGACGGGAAAAAGATGAATGTAATGATTCAAGGAGATGGCGAGGAAACGGTTGTACTGCTGCCGGGTTACGGAACAGCATCGCCAGCGCTTGATTTCAAGCTGCTGATCGATGAGCTATCCTCACATTACAGAGTTGTAGCGGTTGAGCCTTTCGGTTATGGATTAAGTGATGGAACTAAAAAAGAGCGGACCACCGAGAACATTATTAGCGAAGTTCATGAAGCGTTGCAGCAGCTTAATATTGACCGCTATGTACTAGGAGGCCATTCTATTGCAGGTATTTACGGGATAGCTTATGTGAACAAATATCCAAACGAAGTAACCGGATTTGTCGGGGTCGATACCAGTGTTCCAACACAAGCTGGAATGGATGCTAAATTGCCAATTAAAGGGTTCGCATTTCTTGAAAAAACAGGTCTGGTAAGATTGATCAAGAAAGTAGGCAGTGATCCATATACTGGATTAGCATATGATGAGCAAACCAAAGAACAAATGAGATTGATTTCGAATAAAAACTCGAATAATTCCACTAACTTAGACGAAATGCAGCATATCGCTTCTAACTTTGAAGGAGCTAAGGGTTTAACATTCCCTAAAGAGCTGCCCCTAATCTTCTTTATCGATGCGAATAATACCGCTAACCAAGGCTGGCAACAGCTGCATGAAGATCAGATCAAAGACTCTGTACATGGAAAAGTAGTATCATTGCCTGGCAGTCATTACTTGCACCATACGAAATATAAGGAAATCGCCGAGGGCTTTAAGGAATTCATGGAACAAGCGAAATAAGCGGAATGTATAGAATATACATCTAGTCAAAAGGGTTCGTGTCCGCACGAATCCTTTTTTGTATAGAATATGTTTATTTATACTATACCTTGATGACAGATGGAGAATATTCCACAATATTACATGAGGGTGGCTAGATATGATTTTCATGAATCCCTACTAGAACTAGAAGGAGTGATGGTGTTTTGAAAACAATGAATCCAACAAAAGAGCCTGTGAGAGGTTATTATTGGTAAAATAAGAACCTCTCGTTAGGTGACGGGAGGCAGATATTAAATGATGTTGCTAAAAAATATGGTCCGGGGAACAGCAGATGATTCCGTGGCTAAACAATTGGTTCAGCATTGGGAACATGATATGGTACGTTGAAGTTCTGGAGAGCAAGCAGCAATTTTATCTATGAGTTTAAAAGAAACGGTGTGTCGTATTTTCTTCGTTTCGTCCATGAAGAGGACAACAATATCGATAATATTCAAGCTGAGCTTGATTTTATGAATTACCTAAGATCTGAAGATTACTCGACGGTTGCTCCAGTCCTTTCTGTAGACGGTAACTCCATCGAAACGAGGCCGAGAAATCACGGTACTGTGTCATCGACTTTGATGATGCAATGGTGCACTGGTACGCAATGGATATTGTATCGGCCATTCCAGATCTGCTGGATGAAGAAAATGATGATAGTCAGCGGAAAATAGAGCATTTTCTAACTGGCTATCGTTCCATTAAGCCGTTAGAGGAATCTTTTATCCAATCGTTTCCGCTCTTCCAAAGGTTTGCAGATCTTTATAAGTATGCACGGCTCCTCCGCAGTGTAGAGGGAATGGAAGTCCATTCTTCACCAGAGTGGGCAGTAAGTCTTAAGGAGAAACTAGAGAGGGCGCGCCATGGACTGCGTGACCGATTATACAGTGGAGTGCAACTCAGTCCAATCGATCATAGTAATTGGTATGCCTGCACCCAGCTTGAGGTAACAGCAGAACAGAAGGAAGTGTTTCCAGTACCCGCGGTCTATTGGCTCGCAGAATCAGCTTATTGTGGATTTACACCGCTGGCTATTTACGCTGACGCACAATTAGTGGGGTTGGCAGTCTATGCTGTCGATCCCAAGGATGGAGCTTATTGGATTATGGCCTATATGATCCATCATAAGTTTCAACACCGGGGGTTGGGAACAGCAGGTATGAGAGCGCTTCTACGAACGATCCAAGAAAAGCACGCTTGTGACAAAATAATTCTGGGTCATCGCGCTGAGAATGAGGTAGCCTCTAGGATGTATGTCTCACTGGGTTTTGCAGAAATAAGCCGTAACGAAGGTGAGGTTATACGTGAATTGCGATTTATGGCGGACAGTCGATAGACTGTAGATAGCTTGAGGGTACTGTATATAAAAGAATCCACCGTCAAATGAGGAATCTCATCAAGCGGTGGATTGTTTATTGTTGCTTAGAGACGTTCTTACTGTTCAGTCACATAGTCGAAGCTTATCTCATCATATTGATCGGCAGCATCCTCGAAAACCTCGATCACCGCGGAATAACGTTCACCGTGCTCGGAATCTGCAATCCATATGATCTTCAGGGGTAAGGGGAGATGTCCGGTTACACAATCCCACAACGCATCTAAATTGCGACCATACCACTCAGGCAGCTCAAGACTTTGCTGTAGCCATTCATGTATATTCTCGTAACGATCTCCCTCAGACTGTCTTAATTCCACAACGTTACTCATTCGGGGACACTGCCTTCCTGGGTAATATCTGTAAACGACTTATAATGATCGGTAGTCATGTAGATCAACCCGTCATTGGAGTAGAGAATACGATCTGCCCCGCGTGAACCTTTCTTATAGTTAATGTCCGCTTCGTACCAAATCCGGTTTTTCGCTTTGGGCAAGAGTCCTTCCCGGTTGCCAAAACGGTCCCCGCCGATGCTTTTACCTGGCGCAATTTGATTCAGATTTCCCTTGGCAGTACCCAGCCGAGCCCTTCAGCTTCCTTCTTCGTAATAAAATTATCCGGAAGAGCATGATGCTGCCTAATATAATCCGATACGTCCTTGAAGTTCGTAAGCGGTGCCTGGGACTTGTCCTGTGTCTTGGAGGATTTCGGGGCAAGGGTAGATTTCGGTTGAGCCGTTTGGGTTTGGCTGGATGACGTTGGACTTGGTTCATAGATTGCTGAAGAGTTGTTGTTGCTGGTCTCTCCGCAGCCGGTCAGGGCAATGACCAGAATAACCGCCATCGCGGCGAGCCAGGAACGCGACCAGCGGCTCAGTTGTTGCTTTAATACTTCAAACATGGTGTTACCTCACTTCTATTCATCTATTTGTCCAAGTGTACCAAATTCATCGGGAATTAAAAAGTGCGGTATACGCTGTTGGTCCGGAAGGTGATGTTGTTATCTTCAGCAGGACCCTCGTTGACATCCTCATATTGAAAAGTTAGAATTAGAATGATCATTCTGTTCAAGATGATGACTGTTTAATTTTCAATGGGGGATATATGCGGTATGTTTGAAAAATATAAGAAATCTAAAAAAGCTGTACTGGAAACAACGCTCAGGCTTCTCAGCAAGCATGATCTACAGGCGACCTCCATGTCCTTGATCTCCAGTGAATCTGGAGTTTCGATGGGGAGCATTTACAACAGCTTTTCGGGAAAAGAAGAGATTATCAACGAGCTGTACACCAGTATCGTGGAATACCAGACGGAATATGTGCTTCAAGGCTTCAATGACAGCGCGGATCTTTTCGAACGTTTCCAGAGAACTTGGCAACGGGTCGTCCAGTCTAGTGTCGACAATCCCGAGGCGTTTCAGTTCATGGAGCAGTATTCGCTATCGTCGTATATTTATGATGAATCCAAGAAATTTGCTTATGAGAAGAACTGGTGCGGCCCATTGGCTGTGATGTATGCCGATGCTATGGAGCAACAAATCTTCAAGCAGAGCGATGCCCGGTTGATGGTTCAGATGCATTGGGGGACGTTTGTATTTTTGGTAAAAGGGCACTTGCAAGGCAACCTGAAGCTTACGTCTGAAGTGTTGGAAATGGCGGTTTCTTCGAGCTGGAACTCTGTAAGTACAGTGAAGGCTTTCTTGCCGTAGATTACGGCAGTTTTTCGGAGTAATTAGAATGAATGCTCACTACAGATTGGAGTGATTCAATCGCTATTTCTTGGGCATAATATCCAAGGTCCCCCCGCTTGACAAGAAACAGAGAAGCGCATAATATCTAGAGTGAACGTTCATTCTAATTTTTAATATCAAACCATCGAGGGAGAGATTCAGATGTCAAAGACCATTTTTATCACCGGAACAAGCAGTGGTTTGGGAAAATTAACAGCGATTCATTTTGCGAAACTGGGCTGGAATGTGGCAGCAACGATGCGTTCCCCAGAGAAAGAGACCGAGCTGACGACTTACAGCAACATTAAAATATTCAAGCTGGATGTAACAGATGTGGAGCAAGTGCGTAGCGCAGTACAGGAGGCAACCGAAGCTTTTGGGAAAATCGATGTCGTTGTCAATAACGCGGGAATGGGGGCTTACGGTGCACTGGAGCTTGCAGAAGAAGAAACCATCGACTGGCAATTCGCCGTGAATGTCCGGGGTCCGATCAATGTCATTCGCGGATTCCTTCCGCATTTTCGGGGAAATGGGGGTGGCAAGTTCATTAACATCAGTTCGCTCATGGGTGTGACCACGGCTGTGCCCATCGGATCGCTGTACAACATGTCTAAGTTTGCTTTGGAGGGGCTGACAGAAGGATTGTACTATGAATTGAAGCCGCTCAACATTGGGCTGCATTTGATCGAACAAGGCGGTTCGGCAGGCAATAATTTCTTGAACAACATCATTTGGAGTCAAAGTGAAGACATTCGAGCTTATGATGACATTATCGCTAAGGTAAAAGAAAGCTTCGAGCGCTCGGCCGAAAGTCCATCCGATGATCCGCAAGAAATCGTAAACGCAATTGCCAAGCTGGCGACAGGCGAAAGTAACCAGTTCCGCACACTTGTCGGTAAGTCCACCGAAGATCTGGTAGCCTTCAGAAAGTCTGTTCCGATCGAGCAGTTCTTGGAAACAGTGGCATCCAACTATAACTTGTAATCCACGGAAAGATTAATGCACCGTCATTTAGCTGAGAGGCTGTGGCGGTGTATTTTGTGTGATTGCCCTATATATAATTCCTATTAAGGATATAGCTCTTATATATTTCCATAATTAACCTCGTGTCTATAGAATGAAATTGTCAGCATTATTTAAGAGAAGAGGCGGAGATTATATGAACGATTTGCTTAAATCACAATTCGATGCGGTAGCTCAAAGTTATGATCTGCAGCGGCGTCAATTGATTCCCTGCTTTGATGATTTCTATGGTGCAGCAGTTTCTTGGATGAACACGGAGATAGACACGCCACGAATACTGGATCTGGGAGCAGGAAAGGGACTATTCTCTTCATTTGCGAAACAGCGCTACCCGAACGCTAAGTTGACCTTGGTGGATACAAGCGAAGAGATGCTTAAGGTGGCTCGTCAAAGATTCGGAAATGATCCGAATGTTCAGTACATAGCAGCCGATTACTGTAATTATCCGTTCACGGAGCAATATGATATTATCCTCTCTTCCTTGTCCATTCACCATTTGACTCACCCTGATAAAAGCACTCTTTTTCAAAAGATATTCAATCACCTCACGAGTGGCGGTATCTTCATCAATGCAGATCAGGCAGCGGGTTCATCCTCTTACTTCGATAATCGGTATAAAGAACAGTGGGAAGAGGACGTGCTCAAGTCGGGGTTAGCAGAACAAGCCATTGAAGCTTCCATCTTACGCAGAAAGCAAGATATCAACGCTACCGTAGAAGATCAACTTAAATGGCTGCGTGCTGCCGGTTTTGCAGAGGTGAATGTTGTATATAGCTATAACGAGTTTACGGTATTTTTCAACTTGAAGTAATTGAATTTAACTGTGAAGAAGCACAAGAGAACTGCAAAAGGCTCTCCATTAGCAACCTGTCGCAGTCCCCGAAATAACGTCGGATGTGGCTTTTCTAGCTCTATCTTAAGGAATTTACGGAATCCGCGACACGATCACACGAGAGACGTTAGCGCCGCCCATGCCACCGCTCAGCTTAATTACGTTGTTCGTACCTGGTTGCAGATCGATCAGCCGGTTCGACCGGCCGGTGTAATTGCCCCAGCCTCCTGTACCCGGAAGAGAGAGGAAGTAACCATCTCCAGCCGTATCCCCGCTGCTGTCTACCTTAAAGGCCGCACCGCTATCACCGGAAGCATAAAGCACGGTAAGCAATGCCTTGCCGCCGTTCGTGCCCCCATTGATGCCAGACAACTGGAGGTAGGAACCGCTGATATGCATATTTTCAACACTGTTACCGGATAGAACAGCCCCGCCCCCGACGGTGACGTTGCTGCTGGTTACCGGATATTCGGACTTCTGAGTGTATTGATCAAAATTTTCGTTAATTAAGTCATAATACTTTACTTCCGTAGCATTGGAACGTGGCCCGACAGCTGGAACACCTTCGGTCGTTTGTACAACCTTTTGGATGGTTCCATCTGGGTTGAAGAATAACTGATCTACACAGACAGAACGGAGCGTGCCGTTTGAGGAGATTTTGGAGTTATGGTAGAACAGATACCAATTCCCTTTGTACTCCACGATAGAACCATGCGTTGTTTCACTGCTGGTAACCGGGTCCAGCATCACGCCGCGATTGATCCATGGTCCAAGCGGACTGCTGCTGGTAGCATACCGCATCTTGTTGGCACCGGGATTGTTGTCGGAGTACATTAAGTAATAGATACCGTTCCGTTTGAAGACCCATGAAGCCTCATGGAAGTCTTGCAGCTCGGAGAATTGCTTGACCGGGCCGTCGATCGATACCATATCGGCTCCCAGCTTGACGCCATAGCTTGTCCCACCGCCCCCGGCATAAAGGTAGTAACTGCCATCGTCATCACGGAACACCGCAGGATCGATCAGATTGCTGCCGGGAAGTCCCTGAATATAGCCTTGGACGGTAAAATCTGCGGCCGGTTTATCACTGGTTGCTACACCGATTTTCCAGGAATTGTTCCAATTCGTGTCACTGGGATGAGGGAAGTAGAAGTAGTAAGTTCCGTCTTTGTAAGCCGCATCAGGCGCCCACATAAAACCGCCCTCCGGACGTCCCCATGGCACATCATCAGAACGCAAAATCTCTCCTTCATCCACCCAATCCACCATGTTGTCTGATGAGAAGACGTGATATTTATCCATTAAGTCGCTGCCCCTGGAAGGGAAAATATCATGTGAAGCGTATACATAAATTCGTCCGTCATTCCACACATGCGCTGAGGGATCAGCGGTAAAGATACTAGTGAAAATAGGATTTCCAGATTTGGTGATCTCCTCAGCCGAGGCGGAAGAAGAGGCGCTGAACGCAGGCAAAACGGACAACAGCATGGTTCCTGTCAAAAGCAGACGCAAAAATTTTTTTCTCATAAGTGTTACCTCCTCGTTACATGTATTGGTAATACATTCCCGATCTGCAGATTCGAATTTCTACTCTAAGCCTGCTGGGTAACCACAAAACGATAATTTTCTAATCTCCACCCCCTTGGATTTTAACATGGGAAATACTGTAAACTATGATCCAACATCAGTTTACAGTATGTGTAAGCGCTTTTATAATGAGAGGATCTTAAACTAATGCTGTCATTCTTAGCTTGATGGATGATTATTGAATCTGAATATTAATTTATGTCCATCCCAAGTATTCCCATGATATTCCACGTAATTCCCTAGGGTATAATTCGAAACCGTTCTTCTCCAAAATTTGTGTCCAACTATGTTCCGCTCAGATGGATTGGTAAAAAGCTCCCACTGACCTTTGAAATGGTCAAACACTTGAACTGCGGCATGCTCGGCAATACCGTTTCCTCGGAAGGGTTGCATCAAGAAGAAGTCGTTTACAAAATAGTCCGTTCCTTCAGAACAGTGAGGAGGAGTAGCAATAAGCGCAAATCCAGCGGGGATATTATCGACTTTCATTAAAAAAGGATACAGGCATCCCGGTTTTTCCCACCAGATGTTCTGGACATCGTATTGATCCATTAATGTTCTGAACTCCAGACCATCTTCAAAGATCCCATGTATATTAGGGATGTGACCCTCAGTTAGACCATAATGTCCTGAAAGGTCGTATAAGTAGAGAGGATATAGATTTTTAATAATGTATGCTTCGTCGTGACTAGTCAGGGTAACTTCTAATTTCATCATAAGACCTCTTTCTTGTAGGAGTAGGAGTAGGAGTAAATCGTTAATGTGCTCACCCCATTTTAAAATAGTAATGCAGATTGGTATGGGTACATTTTCGATATAGCTGATCTTTATACACGAAACTATCTATAAAAGATGAACAAAAGAATGTAGAAAAAGAGAGAAGGAGTGAAGGGGGAAGTTTGGAACTGTAGGAGCGAAGCGCTCGTCTTTGTCTCCGGATTTTATCCGCGAATAGCGATATAAACCAAAAAAATCTGGAGACAACAACGACCGGAAGTCCAAACATTCCACCGTAATGACGACCGAGCCTTACGTTTCGGATCATAAGTTCATCTTATCTAGCCATATAATGATTAACTACGTGCAGATTGACAACAGGAGGATACTATACTACAATCCGTAGTATGATGGAGCGTGATGGTCATGAAGATTAAGAAAATGAATGTCGGCGGTGAGGGGCTGAATCGTTTTTTTGGGCCGCTCGAAGCTAAAATTATGGACATCCTCTGGTCCTCTGAGGGTCTCAAGATTAAGGAAGTGCAGTCGATCCTGAATCAGGAAAGCCCCATTTCGGTGAACGCTGTGATGACGGTGATGAACCGTTTGGAGAGTAAAGGGCATCTGAAGAAAGTGCTGGTCGGAACAGGTAGAACCCAAGCGGCACAGTTCAGTACTGTACAGTCGAGAGAACAGTTTGTATCCGAACAGACGAAAGCTGTATCGCATGGGCTAATCAAAGAATACGGCAGTCTTGTCGTAAGCCACATGATTGATGCGCTGGACGAGGTAGATCCTGAGACTATCGCTAAGCTGGAACGCAAATTGGGTGAGATCAAACGAGGGAAAAAAGAATGAGTGCTCGGCTGAAGCTAAGATGGATGTCGGCGCTTATGCTCGTCTTCATCGCTGTGTTCAGTGTACAGATGGGAATCTTCGTTACCCGCCAAGTTGGAGAGAGTAGTCTTAAGGCATGTATCATGTTGTACTGGGCATTCGATCTAATTATTGCCTATACGCTTATCCGGGTGACGTGGCGAATCACAGCACAAGCGTATTTATCGCGAAAATGGAACAGGCTATTCGGCTCCATGAAGCACGACAAATTAACTAAGGCGCTAAATTACAAATACCGCAGCTTGGGGACGGAAATTATAGTCGTGCAGGACGAAGCCTTTGTAGCGCTGGCGATGGGGATGCTCAAACCGAAGATTATCATCTCTACCCATGTCCTCGAACAATTCAGCGACAAGGAAGTCAAGGCTATATTGCTGCACGAGTGGCATCATTGCCGCAATCGCGATAATGTGAAGCTTTTTCTGATGACTCTGTTTACTGAGGCTTTCGGTTACTGGCCGATCATGAAGCCAATTTTTCGTTACTATGAGACGTGGACAGAACTGCTGGCTGATCGATTTGTCATGACCCGGATGGGAACCGAGCTGCATCTGGCAAAAGTTCTATTGAAGCTATCCAAGTGGGGGAAGATTCAGCCTGCTGTAGCCGTACATTTTGCAGCATCCGCTTTGAATTATCGTATGATGCAGGTTCTGGAGCCGAATGAGACGGTAAAGGTTAAGATAGCATTGCTTAGACCCTTGTTGTTCTCGATATCCATGCTGCTGTTGCTCATGTTGGGCGGGGATACGTAAGTCCCCTTTTTTTACACTATTGTACTACATATTGTAGTTTGATTAACAGGAGGGTATTCGAATGAGAGTTGTTTTATTTACAATCGGGAATTATGAGGTTCACTCTTATGGGGTCATTGTGGCCTTGGCTGTTTTATTGGCGCTGGGGATGGCTCATTATTTGGCTAAAGGGACCATATATCGGGAGCATATCTTCAATATAGTGCCTTATGTGGCTGTGGGGGCGATAGTGTCTGCACGGATCTGGCATGTGTTCTTTTTCCAATGGGGGTATTACTCGCAGCATGTAATGGAGATTTTGTATATTTGGCAGGGTGGCATTGCTATTCAAGGCGCACTAATCGGTGGTTTTCTTGCTATCATCTATTATACGAAAAAGCATCGGCTATCCTTCTGGGAATTTGCAGATTTTCTCGCCCCGGCGATTATTCTAGGCCAGTCACTCGGCAGAATTGCTTGCTTCCTTAACGGAGATGCGTATGGTTCACCGACCGGATCGGGCTTTGGTCTTGTTTATCCTCCGGGATCAATGGCATATGATGCTTATGGTTCCCAGCCGCTTTGGCCAGCAGAAATATGGGAAGGGCAGTGGGATTTGGTTGTATTCGTCATTCTAATTCTGCTGAAGAATAGAAAATGGCCAACGGGAGTGCTGTTCCTGGCTTACAATATTTTGTATTCGTTCGGGCGGTTTAACCTGGAGTGGCTGCGTGGAGATTCACCGAGGTACATGTTTAACTGGACAGCAGGTCAGTGGACCAGCTTCAGCGTGATTATGGTCAGCGTAGGCCTGATTGTTTATCTGGTTCTGCATGACCGGAGTAAAGTGCAGCTTGCGGGTGCAGGGAAGGGAATCTGATTCATAATGATGAAAAAACGAGCGCTAGATTAATTCTAGTGGCTCGTTTTAATGATCTTTTTAAGGACGCTGTTTTATAACTACTTCATTTCAGTCATGAACGCTCGGAAGTTCTCAGCAATCGCCTTGGACTGGGTGTGGTGTAAATAATGGTCTCCTTCAAGCTTCACCAGTTTCCCGTGTTCAGATTGTTTAATTTGCTCTTCGTGCAGCGGAATCCAATCTTTCACTCCTGTGTTATTAGCGGCTACAAAGAGAATCAAAGGCAGATTTGGCGGGAAGCTTAACTTGCGGGCACCCACGAAATTGTCATAAAGATTCTTCAATTCATTCAAGGTTGTGTCTTCGTTGCTATTTCGGTTCGAAAGCATTTTTAATAGTTCTCTAGTATGTTCATCATAGCCTAGAGAAGCATAAGGGTCGCTGCCCACCTTCAGTATCAATCGGAGCAGACCAGACTTATTAAGAAATTTAAATCCTTGTATTGGTAATTTAGTGTCCATTCCGCCTTGTGTAGGTACACTGGTATCGATTCCGGCAAAGGCAGTGACTTCATTAGGATATTTGTTGACATAATCCAAACCGTATATGCCTGTGATGGAGTGCCCCATCAGAATGAAACGGTTAATGCCGAGCTGCTGCAAAGCTTCATGAATTTCACTCACAATATTATCTGTAGTGCGTTCCTTATCGGTCGGGTCACTCAATCCATAACCAAAAGGCTCTACAGCGACTACTTTATAGTGTGGAGAGAGTTCAGCGATCAGCGGCTTGAAATCTAAAGCTGGACCTGCAGTTCCATAGCCGGGAAGGAGCACGATGGTTTCTTCGCCTGATCCCTCAATATATACGTTCATTTTTTTGCCGTCTACAGGTACTAGTTGGCCATAAGCGTTTTCTAACTTCTTTTCCTCCGCTTTGCTACTAATCTTATCAGCAATAAAAGTAATTGCTAGAAAAAGTATGACGGCTGCAATAATTCCGCCAATTACTATAAGAGAGATTTTCCCTATTTTTTTGGCTATCGATCCATTCCTCGTTTTTACTACATCTGTCTGTGTCACAGTCATCTTCTCCTATTCTGATCTGTATATTCAGCTGTTTGAAAGAGCCATTGCAATCAGTCTAACCAACGAACATGTACTCTTCATGACCTTAATATGAACTGAATATGAATAGGTAAAAAGAAACTACGGAACGGATAGCCCCCTTTTGATTTGGGTAACTTATTGGAAAATCGGATGTTTTTTAGACGACTAAACTAAGGGGGGATAAGATGCGATTCATTCATATAATGATACTCGTTGTTTCGATGGGAATAACGCAGACTTCATATTGCTACGCAGTGGGGGAACAGCCAACAGAGGATTCGAGAGAACTACAGCTACAAGATATGCTTGTCCTGCAGTTGTTACCGTATATGGACGAAAAACTTGCAGAGGTCTATTCCAATACATTAACGGCTCCGCCTGTTTTGTACCCTTATTATGTTGATGTTACACATACTGAAAGAGTTAATGGATTTCGCGGGTTTAATTTTCTAATTACTCTTGATGCAACCCCAGTAGTTGGTCCTCATATCCCTGTCGGAGAGGATGTTTTTACATATCAGGTATCACCTTTCGGGGTGAAGCTTAAGAAATTCGAACATTTGAAAGGGCCGAATCCCCATGAGTTCCCTCCTAATTACAAGGATTTATTAAAGTAATGGAACATGGATAGAGGAACGTACCCTTAAACCACGAATTTTAATGTAATATATAGGACTAACAAAAGAAAATAACAACAGCGAGAAGGAACGAAGGGGGAAGTTTGGAACTGAAGGAGCGAAGCGATCGCCTGAAAGCTTTCCGCAGGAAAGCTCGCACCGGAAGCATAAGCTCTCCAGATTTCAACCGCTAGAAGCGGTTTATAAAGAAGAAATCTGGGGACAACAGCGACCGGAAGTCCAAACATTCCACCGTAGTGACGACCGAGCCTTACGTTCGGTTCTTAGGTTCGTCTAATAGAGATCCCTATAATTTAACAGACAGGAGCTAAATCCAATGATAAAAGGTTTCGGAGGCGTATTTTGGAGGACTAAGAATATTGAAGTTGTGAAAAAATGGTACAGTGAAGTGTTGAAGATAGAAATAGGAGATTGGAATGGAACGATGATAAAGCCTCAATCCGGAAATGAGACGATCTTTTCTTTCTTTACCGAGGATGACAGTTATTTTCCAACAGAACAACAAGTGATGTTAAATTTTGAGGTATATAATTTAGACGAGACTATTCAACATCTTGAACGAATTGGTGTTCCACTTGCCAAGAAAAAAGAGAGTGGCGAGTTTGGAAAATTTATATGGATTGAAGATCCTGACGGTCGACTGGTCGAGCTTTGGGAGAGATAGTTGTATTTATTGGCTATTGAGCTCTAACGCGACATGAAAGCCAGTAGTACAAATGAGGGCAGGCAAGTAAAGCCGAGAGAGCGGAGACGCTTGCTGCGGCCGATCCTTTGCCTGCCCTCAACTTTTTTAAGAACGAGTCTGATTTCCAATCACTTCATAGGCTGATTCGTCATAGCGGTTCGCAGGAATGGACAGACCCAAATGATCACGTAAGGTATTACCCTCATATTCGGTACGAACCAGTCCTCTTGCTTGCAGAATCGGAACGACCAGGTTAACAAAATCCTCTAGTCCGTCCGGTAAAGACGGGGCCATTAGCATAAAGCCGTCAGCGGCTTCTTCCTGGAACCATTGTTCCAGCGTATCCGCGATTTTCTCCGGCGTACCGACCAGATCGTTGCTGCTGAAAGCACCTGTAAGCATAGAATATAGCTCCCGCAGCGTCGGATTATCTCGGGCGATGAACGGCTGGTGCTTTTTGAAATCGGACTTGGATAGCTGAACCGTGTGTAGTCCAAGCTCATGAGCTCTCGCAGCCAGAGTGTAGCCGCTAAAGTCTATATTCGGAAAATAATCGGACAAGAAGCGAAGGCCAGCTTCATCCGTAATGAGTGCTTCAAGCTGCCGCCGTTTCTGCTCGGCTTCTTCTTCCGTTTTCCCGATAATAGGGGAGATCCCCTGTAAAATGAATACCTTCTCAGGATCCCGCCCTTGCTGCGCCAATTGGCTCTTGTAGGATCGGTAAAATTCCTGTGCATCTTCAAGATGATGTTTGATGGAGAAAATAACTTCAGCCAGCTGGAGAGAGAAGCTCTGTCCTGCATCAGAAGTTCCGGCCTGAACCAGCACCGGACGCCCCTGCGGTGAACGGGCAATATTCAGAGGTCCCTCTACCGAGAAGAACTCTCCCTTATGATTCAGACGATGAAGCTTGGCTGTGTCAAAAAACTCACCCTTCTCTTTATCATATACAAAAGCATCATCCTCCCAGGAATCCCACAAGCCTTTAACCACTTCCAGAAATTCCGACGCTCGCTTATAGCGATAACTATGCTCCAAATGTTCTTCTGCGCCAAAATTCCGGGCAGTATTGCCGGACAAATCCCGGGTAGTGACAATGTTCCAGCCTGCGCGTCCTTTACTGATATGATCCACCGACATCAATAAACGTGCCAGATTAAAGGGCTCAATGTAAGAAGTGGAGGCGGTGGCGACAAGTCCAATTTTAGAGGTGGCCCCAGCGAGGGCTGCAATAAGTGTGATAGGTTCAAAGCGGTTCAAGATATTAGGATGTGAGACTTCGTTGATGGCCAGACTGTCCGCCAAGAACGCAATGTCAAATTTGCCGCGCTCTGCGATCTGTGCCAGATTCTTATAGTAGTCGATATCAATACTGGAGTTCGCTTGTGCTTGCGGCAATCTCCAGGAGGCGGTGTGCATTCCGGTGCCAACCAGGTAGGCAGAAAGCTTGATTTGTCGTTTATAAGTCATCTTATTCATCCTCCGTGCTCTACTATAAAATATTTCAATAAGAATAGTTGGAATTAATTTAACGCTTTATGGATGTTGTGTCAATTTAAACTTTGCATAGAATTTTATTTTAAAACTATTGACGTTTGGAAGATCTGATCCTATACTTTGGAAATAAACACACCAAAACACTAGGAATAGTTACTATTGGGTTGTGGTCGAACAGCTGGCTTCGTCTAAGACCTAATACAGTATAGGTTCACACCATATGAGCTTTTGAATTGACAACCAAGATCAAGCGAGAGGGAGGTTGAAGCATTGATTACCGTTGAGGGACTTAGCAAGAGTTATAACACGGTGCAAGGCTCTATCCAAGTGCTAGACAATATTCAGTTGAATGTTAGAAAAGGGGATATTTTCGGAATTATCGGATTTAGCGGCGCTGGTAAATCTACGCTGATTCGCTGTCTGAACCGGCTTGAAGAACCCGACACGGGTCGCATCTTGATCGGCGACGAGGAGATCACAGCACTGAAGGGTGCGGCGCTTCGCAAGGCAAGGCAGAAGATCGGGATGATCTTTCAACAGTTCAACCTTCTAGATGCCAAAACAGTCTACCAGAATGTGGCCTTCCCGCTAGAGGTGGGGGGATATGACAAGGCGCATATTCGCACAAGGGTAAGAGAAATTTTGGATCTGGTTCAGCTGTCTGATAAGGAGAATAGTTATCCGTCACAGCTTAGCGGCGGACAGAAGCAGCGTGTCGGAATTGCCCGCGCGCTTGCTAATGACCCTACTGTGCTGCTGAGTGATGAAGCGACTTCGGCGCTTGATCCGGAGACAACCTATTCCATATTGGAACTGCTGAAGGACATTAACCGTCAGTTGGGGTTGACGATCTTGCTCATCACACATGAGCTGGATGTGCTGCAGCATATCTGCAATCAGATGGCGGTTATCGAGAAAGGGAGGATCGTCGAGACAGGTACGGTCGATAAGCTCTTCTTCAATCCGGAGAGTCAGACGGCCCAGCGCTTTATAAACATTATCCATCAGTATCAGAGCAGGCGATTCGCCGTGGAGGGGGTAGGGGCAGGCATATGAAGGACGATCTGTATGAGTTGCTATTGGAGGGTCTGGGACAAACGTTATATATGGTGTTCTGGTCTTCGATCTTTGCGATATTATTGGGGCTTGCCTTGGGCATTAGTGTAGTTGTGACGGAAAGAGGAGGAATTTTGCCGGCTCCAGCGGTACATAAAGTCATCGGAACCTTCATTAATACAGTACGGTCGTTGCCATTCATCATACTGATTGTTCTACTGCTTCCGTTATCCAGACTTATTGTTGGTACATCGCTTGGACCGACTGCGGCTATTGTCTCGTTGTCCATCGCTGCAGCGCCATTCCTGGCACGAATTATTGAGAATTCTCTCAAGGAGGTTGATACAGGCAAGATTGAAGCAGCCAAAGCGATTGGTGCCTCGCCATTTACGATCATTTTTCGGGTGCTTATTCCTGAAGCGCTGCCTGCACTCATACGCGGGCTGACCATCGCTGTCATTGCTATTACAGAGTTTACAGCTGTCGCCGGAGCGATCGGGGCAGGGGGACTGGGAAGTCTGGCCATTCGCTTTGGGTACCAGCGGTTCCGGGAGGACATCTTATTCGCCACCGTCCTCATTATTATCTTACTTGTGCAGAGTATCCAGTGGACCGGGGATTATACGGCCAAGCGGATTGAACGCAAGCGTTTCAAAATGGACTAGAGAACAGTTTTCATGAAATGGACCTATACTTTAAACGAAAGCAGGGATTTATAATGAAAATGAAAAAATCGTATGTAGTGACATCTGCACTTATTCTCTTGTTCACGCTGGCTTTGACCGCTTGCGGTTCTGGCTCAAACAATGGCGGCACTAAGGAGAGCAAAGCTAACACCCCGGCCAAAGCGGAAGAACCAGCTAAGAAGACAGTGCTCAAGATTGGATCGGCTGCTGTACCGCATGCTGAGATCCTGAACTTCATTAAGCCAAAGCTGGCGGAGGAAGGTATTGATCTGGATGTCGTTGTCTTTGATGATGAAGGGCAGCTTAACCCGGCGCTGAAGGAAAAGCAGATTGATGCGAACTTCTTCCAGCATGTACCGTACCTTGATTCCGTGAAGGGCGAGCAAGGCTATGACTTTGCTGTGACAACAAAGGTTCATGTGGAGCCGATCGGATTCTACTCGGAGAAGATCAAATCTATCGATGAACTGAAAGACGGTGCACAAATTGGTATCCCGAACAACCCTTCCAACGAATACCGCACGCTGGTATTGCTTCAGCAAAAAGGTCTGATTAAGCTGAAAGACGGACTTACTACATATGAGGCTACTCCAAAGGATATTGTAGAAAATCCGAAAAACTTGAAGTTTGTTGAGGCTGATGTTCCTACACTTCCGCGAGCGCTGAAGGATTTGGACGGCGCGTTGATTAACACAAATATTGTTCTGGAGTCGGGCCTGGATCCGGCGTCAGCACTTTTCCGTGAAGACGCCGATTCTCCCTATGCCAACGTGATCGTTGTACGCAGTGGCGATGAAAACCGCGATGATATCAAAAAACTCGATGCGGCTCTAACCTCGCCTGAAGTGAAGAAGTTTATTGAAGACAAGTACGGTGTAGCGGTTGTCCCTGCATTCTAATGACAGCTGGCGCTTCGCGCACTCAGTCAAATTAAAAGCCGGTTCGTTCTGCCTGGTGGCAGAGCGGCCGGTGTTTTTTGCGTTGTGGGGAGTTAAGCGAAGATTGATCAAGAACGGATATAAGTATTTTTTACCAATACATATAGTGCACTGATTAGTAAAATTAAGTAATGGATGTTATGAGGGGGATATACTATGGAACAACATTTGGATGCGTTATTTAACGTGTATGCTAAGGAGCATCATTTTGCAGGGGCTGCTTTGATTAAAGGTAGGGGACACACCTTGTTCGCACGTGCGTATGGTTTTGCACATAGAGGCTTCAAAATTCCGAATACAATCAGCACGATGTTCGATACGGCGTCTGTTACGAAGCTGTTCACGGCAGTGGCGATTCTACAGCTTGTGGAGCAGGGGAGGCTGGGGCTTAATGAGCGAATTACGGATATCATCGATTTAACGGGTACTAAAATTCCAACAGATGTTACGATCAGGCATTTGCTTACCCACACTTCTGGCATTGCTGACGACGCAGACGAGGAACTGGGGGAGAGCTACGAAGAGCTCTTCATAGAGAAGCCTAACTATGCGATAAGAGAGTGCGGGGATTTCATCCCGCAGTTCGCGTACAAAGAGCCAAAGTTCAAAGCGGGAACGGACATCAGCTATAACAACTGTGCGTACGTCCTGCTAGGTCTTGCCATCGAAAAAGTAACCAATACGAGCTATCGGGACTTTGTTGAGCAGTACATTTTTCGGGTTTGCGGCATGAAGAATACATCTTTTGCCTCTAAAGATGAGGGCGACAGTGCGGTGGCCGAAGGCTATGCTGCGATTTTTAACAAGAATAACGAAATTACATGGAAAAAGAATATCTATTCATTTCCTCCAATAGGTACCTCTGACGGGGGAGCCTTTACGACCGTAGGTGATCTGGATCTCTTCATGCGAGCATTGGTAAATGGGCAGTTGTTATCTGCTGAGATGACAGAAGAAATCATGAAGCCGCAAACGGAGCACGTACGGAGATATGAATGGGGAAGCATCATCAACGGTTATGGTTTTCATTTTGTTTATGATCAAGCAGGAAAGCTTATGCGCATGTACAAGGACGGTTCTAATGCGGGAGTAGCCGCAATGTTGGCCTACTATCCAGAGACCGAGACGACAAGTGTCATACTGGGGAACCAGACCTGTAATATATGGGAGCTTCATTGGAAGGCGGAACAGATGATAAGATCACAATATTTTAAAAAATAAATAGGGGGTGGACCTTATGAACTGGCAATCATCATCAACGGATATAATGTTCATTTTATCTTTGTGCAAGGAGCTCAGACCTGCAAGGTCTGGAACAACACTCGTATGGGAAAAGACTAATAAAAGTGATGAGAGGATCTACTTCGGTGCAAAAGAAAAACACTTGGCCAATATCAAGTCCAGAGAAGCATAACATGGATCAGGAGTATCTGGACAAACTCGATAAAGTATCATCTCCATTCTAATCGGGATCGCGATCGAGAAAGGATTCATACCTTCGCTTCATATGACGTTGGAGAATTATTTTCCGAAAATCTTGGATAAACAGGTCGACACTCGCAAGAAAGATATCACTATTGAACACCTGCTACAGATGAGCGTCGGCTTGGACTGGCCGGAATTTGGGGAATGGAATTACATGCCCCCAATGTTTGTCCACGATATCGTGAAGTTTGTATTCGACAGGCCACTGGTGGATGATCCGGGCAGTCGAATGAATTATAACTCAGGATGTTCTCATGTCCTGTCTGCGATTATTACGAAAGCTACGGGCATGAAAACATCTGCTTTTGCTGAGCGATATTTATTGGGGCCGTTAGGAATTGAGGATTACCTCTGGTTTGAGGATGCAAAAGGCATCAGTTATGGCTCAGATGGTCTTCGGCTGCTCCCGTATGATCTGGCCAAGATTGGTCAGTTGTATTTGCAGGAAGGAATGTGGAAGGGAAAGCAGATTGTATCTGCAGAGTGGGTTAAGGAATCTACGGAGCCCCGCCTTTTGACTTATGATTATATTGGCCATTACGCTTCTCATTGGTGGGTAGCAAAGCTAGAACCTGATCAGCAAGATTTTTCTATGAACAACAGAATGATTTTTGCGATGGGAAGAAGCGGGCAATTTATTATTGTCATTCCAAGTCTGCAAACGGTAATTGTATTTACAAGCACGCTGGAGAATACCATCAAACCTTTGGCGTTCGTGCGAGATTACATAGTGAAGTCGATGGTCTAGTGAACGAAAGCAATACTGGATATCCCTTCATCGCGCTTCAGCAGCATTAATATGAAATAGAACATGCTTATTTAAAGGACTGTCTAGCTCAACTTTCGGGTGATTGAAGGTTGAGCTAAAATTCATACCGATTTTTTGCATTACATTTTTCGAAGGAGTATTCACGTCGGCAGTAAAACTATAAATGTCGCTAAACCCCAATGTGTTAAATCCATATTGTAAGCAGGCTGCGGCTCCTTCAGTCGCGTATCCTTTTCCCCATGCCTCTTTTTTCAGCCGCCATCCAATTTCTACGCAAGGTGTAACATCCGCCTCAAAGGTTGCCTTATGAAATCCTATAAAACCAATAAACTCTTTCTGTTCCTTTACTTCTACAGCGTACAACCCAAATCCACACTCTGTAAACTCGGAGATTATGGATTGATAGAACGCAGTTGTTTCTTTGAAGGATAAGGTTTTAGGAAAAAAGGTCATAACCTCTTCATCCGCATTTAGTCGGCTAAATGGTTCTAAGTCTGCTTCTTCCCAGTCACGAAATAGCAATCTCGCTGTCTCAAAATATAACATGATTGTACCTCCTTATAATCGGCTAGTTATTTTTGATGAAAGGATCTAAAAAAGGAAAGCGGATTGTAGCGGCTGAGGGGGCTAGAAAATCGACGAATCTCGTTTTGAAACTGTAACTAAATAATACACAATTTTCAAGTTCTTATCTTTGTAAGGATTAATGAGGATTGTTGTGAAAATAAATCAAAGTAAAATAATATGAATTTAACGCTATTCAAATTTTAAGCTTCATGTTATAGTAATTTTGTAATTTAAATTACATGTAAGCGATAAGGAGAATCATGCCAAAGAAGAAAAGTACCGCAGTGCTCTCCATCAGACTAGACGAAGAGGCCATCAAGGCCGTAGATCTGCTTGTCGAGTCGGGGCTCGAATCCAATCGATCGCGAGCGGTCGCCCACTTTGTGAATATGGGAGTGCGCGCTTCCCATGACCTGTTGGTGCGGGCAAGGGAACAGGCTGACAACCTGCAGCGACTGCGCAATGAGATGTTCGAAGCGGTTAAGCTCCGAGACATCGACAAGGTTGCTGAACTGATTCACAAGGATGCAAGTCTAGTGAACGCTAGTAATAAAAAGGGGGAAACTCCTGTTCTGCTGGCTACTTTCATGAGGGCAAATGACATTAAAGAGCTGCTGCTTCAGAACGGAGCGGGCAAGCTGAACGTATTCGAAGCCGCAGCCGTTGGGTATAGCTCACGGGTAAAAGAGCTGCTAGATCGTTCTCCGGAGCTGCTGAACAGCTACAGTCACGACGGATTTCCACTACTCTCTCTGGCCGCACACTTTGGAAATACCGAGACAGTTGAGCTATTGCTTAGTCACGGTGTTGATATTCATGCTCGCAGTCGTGATGGCAGTCTTAACAATATGGCAATTCACGCCACCATATTCGGTGGATACGGGCATCTCGTGGACTTGCTGATAGAGGCTGGAGCCGATATTCATGCCAAGTGTGAAGGCGAACTGAGAAAAGGCTTCAATGTTTTGCATGTCGCGGCTTATTTTGATAACGTGCCGCTTATTGAGAAATTCCTCAGCTATGGAGCCGATAAGACAGAGAAGAACGCTAGTGGTGAAACGCCTTATGAACTAGCAATCTCTCTTGGTCATACAGCTTCTGCGAATTTACTGCAAATTTGATTAGGGACTACCATTCATTTACATACGACAACTCGACCGAACAGACGGAGAGACGCTGAAATTGTGAAGCGCGCTCGATGTCTGTTCTTTTTGTTGTATCCAAAGGAGAGAGAATACGAAAATGCTGTATCGAAAATTAGGCAGAACGGGTGTGAAGGTATCCGAAGTCAGCCTGGGAACAATGGCGTTCGGGAGATGGATTGATGAGGAAGCATCTGGAGCGGTACTAGATACGGCTCTGGAAGCAGGGATTAACCTGATTGACACTGCGGATGTGTACGGAAGCGGGATGGATACGCTCGACTATTCAAGACTTGGCGAATCCGAAGCCATTCTGGGCCGCCTCTTGCGCGGCCGCCGCGATGACATTCTGCTTGCGACGAAATTCACTGCTCCTGTGGGACCGGGCGTTAATGATGGCGGACAGAGCCGGTACCACATTTATCGAGCGCTGGAGAACAGCCTGCGACGGCTGCAGACTGACCACATTGATCTTTATCAGGTGCACTCGTTTGATCCCGAGACACCGGTCGAAGAGACGCTCCGGGCACTTGACGATCTGGTCAAGCAGGGCAAGATCCGCTATCTGGGCTGCTCCAACTATGCGGCTTGGCAATTGGCGAAGGCGCACGGAGTTAGCGCGCTTCATAATTTGCATCGGTTCGAGAGTGTCCAACCGGAGTATAGTCTTATAACAAGAGGAATTGAACGGGAGCTCGTACCCTTCGCTCAATCCGAGAACGTTGGCATTATTAGTTACAGCCCGCTGGGCAGGGGGATTCTAAGCGGCAAGTATCGCCAAGGTGAAGCACCTCCAACTGACTCCAGGCTCGCGCTGGGCGAGAAAAGGCTGGAGCTGCTGCTCGAATCCAATCCATCATATGAGCTAGTGGACAAGATTGCACCGCTGGCGGAGGGAAGAGGATGGACGCTGGCTCAATTCGCACTCTCCTGGGTGCTAAGTCATTCTTATGTAACCTCTGCTATTCTTGGAGCGTCGAAGCCGGAACAGATTCGGGACGCATTGCAGCATGTCGAAGAGAAGCTGACGCTGGAGGAACTTGCAGAGCTCGACCGTATCTCCCGCAGTATTGGCCTCTTTTCGATCTAAAACATACTATTCATATAGAAAAAATAAATTCAGGAGGATGAACATCATGACTCAAACCAAGCGACAACTCCATCTCGGCTTGTTTCTGTTCTCAACGGGCTACCATCCAGCAGGCTGGCGGCTGCCGGAAGCGGTAACGGATGGAGCGTTCGATCCCAAGTTCTTGCATCGGGTCGCACAGCGACTGGAGGAAGCGAAGTTCGACTTCTTCTTTCTAGGGGATGCTCTGGCGACAAGCCCGGACATGCAGCATACTTTTCCTTCACAGATGGTTCGTCTCGAGCCGTTCACAATGATAGCCAGCATTGCGGCGGTAACAGAAAAAATCGGTCTTATCGTCACGGCAAACACGACTTACTCGGAGCCTTATACGATTGCACGCCTGACAGCCTCGCTTGATTACCTAAGCGGTGGTCGGCTGGCATGGAATGTTGTCACTGGCGCAGATGGGCGTGCGGCGCAGAATTATAGCCGTGAGAAGCACTGGGACAACTCCAAGCGTTACGATTATGCGGAAGAATTCGTGGGAATTGTGCAGGAGCTGTGGGATTCCTGGGAAGATGACGCGTTTGTCCGTAACAAGGAGAGCGGTGTGTTCGTAGACGGAAGCAAGGTGCACCGAATCAATCACGTAGGGGAACACTTCTCCGTCGCTGGTCCATTGAACGTGGCCCGGCCCCCGCAAGGACAAATTCCACTCCTGAACGCTGGAACATCGGAGCGCAGCCGCGATCTTGGCGCCAAGCTCTCAAGTGCTGTCTTCTCGGGACAAATTCTGTTTGAGGTGTCCAAGCAGTTCTATGCTGAGGTCAAATCAAAGGCCGTAAAGTATGGCAGAAATCCCGATGAGGTATTTATTCTCCCGGGCCTTGTTCCTCTCGTTGGACATACCAAGGAAGAAGCGCATGCCAAGTACCGGGAGCTTAATAGTCTGCTCGTGACGAACTACGATTTAGCACCTCTGTCGGCAAGAATTGGCATCGATTTATCCCCGTATCCGTTGGACGGACCACTGCCGGATTTGTCATTATCGACCCTCTCAGGCGACGAAGCCAAGTGGCTTGTTGCGTTGGCACAGCGAGCGGAAGGCCGTGCGGACATCACTGTGCGTGAGCTGTTCCACTACTTCGCCGCTACATCAAGAGGTCATCTGCTTATTGTCGGTGATCCAGAGGAAATCGCGGATCAGATGGAAGAATGGTTTCTTCAAAGAGCGGCCGACGGATTCAATATTTGCCCTCCATATATGCCGGGTGGAATAGATCTCTTCATTGATTTAGTTATTCCGATTCTTCAGGACCGCGGACTTTTCCGTACGGAATATGAAGGTGATACGTTCCAAGGACACTTCGGCCTCTCCCGCCCGGAGAACCGCTTTTCCCGAAAGGCAGCGCTGGAAGGTGCAAGCGAGTAACGGAAGAAGCTACGGTAAGGCGGCGGGCTGGAAGAAGGAGAGAATGATATGAGCAACCAGAATCATAGGAATCGCTATAGATGGCGTATTTTAATTGGACAAATAGTGCTCTTGATCGCTTGTCTGGGCATTATTGAATACCTCGTACGGGCGGAAATTGTCGGCAGTCTGTATCTGTCGAAACCAACACAAGTGATCGAAGAGATCTACAAACTGTTTTCGAATGGTGAAATCTTTCATCATTTAGCTGTTACGCTTAAGGAATTCGCTGCGGGCTATCTGCTTAGTGCGTTCGCTGGAGTCGCAACGGGACTGCTTCTCGTACTTATCCCGCACGCGGAAGTGTTTTTCCGGCCGTTCCTCTCGGCGCTTCTTGCCATCCCGAAGGTAACGATTATTCCGCTGCTGATGCTTTGGCTCGGCATTGGGTTATCGCACAAAGTCGCAATTGTATTTCTCTTCTGCTTTTTCACGATTGCGTTCAATACCATTACTGGAATCAAGCAGACCGCAGAAGCTCATCTCAAGGTTGCCAGAGTGTTCGAGGCTTCCAAGCTGCAGACGGTTATGAAGGTCATTCTTCCGTCAGCAGCACCAACCATCTTCGTCTCCCTGCGGGTATCGGCGGCAACGGGGCTTGTCGGGGCCTTGTTCGGTGAGATGGTGGCATCGAAGGACGGACTCGGAAATTTGCTGGTGCAAGCGACGTCTCTGTATGATACGGCAAAGGCTTTTGCGATTATAACGATCGTGACGGTGATCTCCGTGCTTATTATTGCTGTGATCGATCTGCTGGAAAAGCGGATTGTGCTTAAATGGAAATCATCATAAAGAAGCTTTAATTATAGGAGGAGAAAGAAACCATGGTAAAGAGAAAATGGATAGGAACTGGGATTCTGACGCTTACGCTTGCACTCGTTGTTGCAGGCTGCGGCAGCAGCAATAATTCGCAAGGAGCTGCTCCTGAAGCTTCGAGTGAACCAACATCGGCAAATTCAGCGTCGGATAACCCTTCAGCGGAACTTCAGAAGATTAAATACGCACCATTTAACGGAGTGAGCGGCTTAGCCGTACGGTTCGGAATCGAGAAGGGATTTTTCAAGGATGAAGGGCTGGATGTTGAACTGATCTCTACACAGAATCCGATTGAGGCTCTAACAAGCAATGATGTTGATATCGCCGACAGCGCGACGACGAACGTTATTGTGGCTGCTGGCAAGGGAGCACCGCTCAAGATCGTTTCGTCGATGTTCCGTACAAAGGGACCGTTCTATCTGGTTGCAAAGCCGGGAATTGAGAGCATCGAGGATTTGAAGGGCAAGAAGGTCGGAGCAGCAGCACTCGGTAGCGGTCTTGACGTATACACCCAAACGATTCTAAAAAAACACGGCTTAAGCAAGAACGACGTTACGTATCTGGCCAACGGCGTAAATGATGCGGCATATGCGAGCCTGACTTCAGGACAAGTGGATGCGACTATCATTCATGAGCCATTCGCTTCTCTTGCGGAGAGTGAGGGAACAGGCAAAATACTTGCCAAAGGTTGGGATTATCTGCCGACCTTCCATACTGGCGTGCTAGTCTCACGTGACAATTTTATCAAAGAACATCCCGATCTCGTAGAGAAGCTGCTGAGTGGATACTTTAAGTCCCAGGAATATGCGAAGAGCCATCTGGATGAGTACAAGAAATACTTCCTCGAAAATGTGAAGGTAGATGCGGCTGTAGCTGATAAGGCGTTCGCACGCGAGGACGTGCTCTGGGAGAACAACCCGGACGTAGATTTGCAGGCGCTGCAGGATACTCAGGAGATCCAAGTCGAGCTTGGCTTTCAGGATAAAATTTATGATGTCAAGAATTTGCTGGATCTAAGATTTATTCCGAAAAAATAAATAGAGAGAGGTGATCGTATGGAGGGGTTCTCCATCCGTGGTGTATCTATGGTATACGGGGGGGCGACTCCGACGGAGACGCTCTCGGATATTAATCTGACGATCGAAGACGGGGAGTTTCTCAGTATTCTTGGTCCAAGCGGTTGCGGTAAGAGCACGCTTCTTGAAATTCTGGCCGGACTCCAGTTGCCTACTTCGGGAGAGGTATGGTTCGGGGGGAAGAAGCTTAAGGGACCGGGGATTGAACGTGGTGTTGTTTTTCAAGATCCATCATTATATCCATGGAGAACGGTGTATAAGAACGTCGAACTGGGGCTTGAATTCCGAGGGGTTGCCAAGAGTGAGCGTAGAGAGGCAGTCCAGCGGTATCTCGATCTGGTTGGGCTGTCGGGGTTTGAGCATAAGTATCCCCATCATCTGTCAGGTGGTATGAAACAGAGGGCGGGTATTGCCCGGGCGCTGGCGAACAATCCTGAGGTACTTCTAATGGATGAGCCCTTTGGCGCGGTCGACCATCTGACGAGGCTGCAACTGCAGGACGATCTGTTAAACATCTGGGAAGCGGAAAAGAAGACGGTCGTGTTCGTCACCCATGACGTTTCAGAGGCAGTGTTCCTGGGGGACAGGGTGGTGCTGCTATCACCAAGACCGGGGCGGATCAATCAGATCTTTCAAGTGCCGAAGCATCGTCCGCGTAAGAGAGACGACATTGAGCTACTGAAAATTCAGAATGATATCTATGCGGCTATTCATGAAGTGAAGTCTTCGGACAATCTTGAATTTACCATTTGAGAAATCAATGCAGAGGAGTGTGCGAAATTATGTCATCTAACCTAGTAAGCGTGGAGCAATTGAAAGCTAGACTGGAAAATGGAGAGCGAATCGTGCTGCTGGATGTGCGATTTAATCCGAAGGAGTCGGAGTATGGTCTTGACGCCTACGCCAAGGGACATATTCCTGGAGCGTTGTTTATCGACTTCAAGGCCGATCTGACCGATCCAGCCGAAAAGCATGGAGGACGCAGCCCGCTTCCTTCGCCAGAGCGACTTGTAACATTGTTCGGGTCGCTTGGCATCGATCGTGATGCGGCTGTTGTCGCGTATGAAGACGGCAATGGACCGGCCGCTTCAAGGCTATGGTGGGTGCTTCGCTACTTGGGCGCGGAACAAGCACAGGTACTGGATGGTGGCTATTCTGCTTGGACAGCCGCGGGTGAAGCTGTTTCAGCGGAACAGGTAATCGTCACAGAACCGCGCGAATTCGTACCGGCACCGCAAGCCGATTGGCTTGTCGGCGTAGAAGAGGTGCGTGGGGTGTCCGCTAGCCAAAGCGGCGCCAGACTTGTTGACTCGCGTGATGCAGCGCAATACGCAGGGCTTGAGGCACCGTTCGATCCAATCTCGGGCCATATTCCGGGAGCGACGAATTACTTCTGGAAGGACGCGCTTCAAGGTGACGGCTTCTGGAAGTCGCCAGAGCAGCTTCGCCAGCGGTTTGTCAATCTACCGAAGGAAGAAGAGATCATCGTCTATTGCGGTTCTGGAATCTCGGCAACTCCGAACGTGCTGGCACTGCACGAGGCGGGTTATGAGAATGTGAAGCTGTATGCGGGCAGCTGGAGTGATTGGATTTCTTATGACGAGAATCCGATTGCGACAGGGGAAGAGTAAGAGTCTTAAATAGATATACAGGATATGATCAAGAGTACATCGTTCAAGTGGCGATGTACTTTTTCGCGTTTTGCAGGGATGTGTCGAAATCCACAGAAAGTCAACGCTTGCTTCTTGAAAACATTTTCTTCAAGTCCCGAAGTGCTACCGTGGCATAGTCATGTCTAAACTACACGATATATTCAATTTATCTCGCTTACCTAAGCATAAATACAACGTCCTCTAAGAACGGTAGCTGAAGCGATGCATTGCCTTGGTGCATTCATATGGCTTTTTTAAAAATCAACAAGTATCCGGGATGGTCAACAACGAGTAAACAAAGCTTTGTTGAGATTAGATGTTGTCTGCTAGTAAATATTGAGTTTCTGAGATATCACCTTCTGATTACAATTACAATTATACATGTTATCGTTAGCAATTCTTTTCAAGATGTGAGGCGATAGTTACTAATATTGACTTGACCTTAGGTCAAACCTAAGGTGTATGCTTCTTTATATAACAATGATTATTTAGAAGGAGGTTATCTGGATGAAAAAAGAACTCACCATCAGCGAGTTAGCAAAACTGATGAACGTGTCTGTTCATCAAATTCGTTATTTTGAGGAAAAAGGCGTATTGTATCCTGCCTACTTAGATGAAAATAAATATCGTATGTACGGTATTGACCAGATTTATCGACTGGCACATATATTACTCCTGCGAAAGCTGGGGTTGTCTGTACAAGCGATTGCAACTTGGAGTGAAGATGGGACTCCAGACGAAATGCAGGATTTGCTTCTACAATCTGTCTCTAGAATAGAGTCTCAAATGGACCAATTGCAAGCATTAAATGGCCTTATTCACAAAGTGTTGGATGAGCACAAACGCTTTGGACATGATACTTCTTCTATTAAAATCATTCAACGTGAGGCATTAGTTCTATCGTCATGGTTCGAAACTGAGTTTGAAGCGGAACTTGATGCACGTATGTTCGTCCAACAGGATAATGTGCTGACAGAGTTGTTTGAAGCGGATATCCATTACGTGTATGAGGAGGAATCTCGAGTAACAATTTGTACGGAAGTGAATGGTGTGGAAGGAAATATCATTTTGCCAGGAGGAGAATATTTGTCTTTTATGTTCTCCATTCAGAGTGAGGCAGACCTGGAGAGACACTTCGAGTTATTTCAAACCTTTGCCGATAAATCTTCCTTTATTCTAACAGGTCCAAAAATTCTTGTGGAGAAATCGTATCTGTCTCTATTTGCTCAGGAAAGTATACATTATGAGTTGCTTGCGTGTGTTGATCGTAGTTCCGAAGTAGCTATTAAACAGGAGAAGAAACGATGAACATTCATATTGAGTGTATGAAAGAGGAGTATGGCGTTCCAGTGAGCCAATTGCTTATACAAGGATTTCGTAGCAAATTTCAGTTTGGTACGAAGATAAATGACATGAAACTGCAGTTGCTATTGGGAAAAATGCTTGTGTTGGATAAACAACCAGGCAAAGGCAAACGTTTTGTTGCTGTACAGGAATCTTCTGTAATTGGCAGCTTCTCTATAAAATTTCAGGAACAAGTTAGAAACCAACATCCAAATATGACGATCACAGAGCTGTTATCTTTCTGGAAAGGAATTAAAGAAGTTGGTTTGGGAAATGCGCTTGGATTTTCTGTACGATTAATATGCTTGAATCATCGTCCAAGACGTGGTGAAGTGTACATTTCTGATCTAGTTGTTCATGAAAGGTTCCAGGGATCTGGTGTGGGCAAAACCATGTTGGAGTGGGCGATTGGAGAAGCAGCGTTGCAGCCAGGAAACCAATTTGTAAGTCTGCATGTTTCTAATAGCAACGTAGGAGCCAAACGCTTATATGAACGAATGGGATTTAGGACGTTGGAAATTCAGAATAGCACACTTTTAGCATGGTTGATTGGCGAAAAAAAATGGAGTTACATGATTTACGAGGGCTAAGACTATTATTAGAAAAGGAATTTAATAGAAGCATGAAAAAGAAATGGGGAATAATTCTATTAATCATCCTACTTTTTTTGGGAGGTACAGGTGCGTATGTTTTGCACCAAAATACCTTTGCTATGGATGAAAAAACGGTGGTAATCGAGTCACCACAAGGTAAGTTGACGGGTATTCTCACGCTACCTAAGACATATAAAGACAAGGTTGGTCTAGTGTTGTTCATTCACGGAGATGGTCCAATTGATGCTACCCATAATGATGGATATAAACCGCTTTGGGAGCGTCTTGCCTCACTTGGCTATGCATCACTCTCATTGGACAAGCGAGGCATCGGAGGTTCAGAAGGCAACTGGCTAGATCAGAGTATTGATGATCGAGTGCAAGAAGCACAGCAGGCTTTGGTCTGGGCAAGACAGCAACCAATAATCGATACATCTCGTATTGGCATATGGGGAGCAAGTCAGGCAGGATGGGTTGTCCCCAAACTGGCAGATAAAGAGTCACTTGCTTTCAGCATTCTTGTATCTCCTGCAATCAACTGGTTGAGGCAGGGTGAATACAATACACGCAGTCAAATGGCAAAGGAAGGACGATCCTCAGATGAGATAGAGCAGCAGGTGAAAGTAGATAACAAAGTCAAAGAACTCCTAAAATCAGGCGTCTCATATAATGAATACGTGAGCTTTGTAGGTAAGAAAGATGCCATGTCCAGAGAACGCTGGACGTTTGTTAGTCAGAACTATACAGCGGATGCAACAGAAGATATTGCAAATTTTAACTCCCCAGTACTGCTTATGCTTGGTGATCATGATGTTAATATAGATGTGAAGGAAACGGAGAAGGTATATCTGGAAAGTGTACGACCGTACGAATTATTGCGCGTCAAAGTGTTGCCCGATACAGAGCACTCCATGCTTCCTACCAAGACAGCCGACTCGCCGCTACGTACGTTGTTGATCAGCTTATTTGCGCCAAGGGATATTACCAAGAAGGGCTACATGGATGAAATCACAGATTTCCTACAAAATGTTTATGCTAACCAAGAGATACAGTAGATAAAATAAATTGAAATTCTCTGTGTTAAGGTATATTCTATGCGAAAATGTATGCGGGCAGCTGGAGTGATTGGATTTCGTATAGCGAGAATCCGGTGGCGACAGGGGAAGAGTAAGAGCCGAAAGTCCGCGTTGGGCGCGGGTTTGGGGGCTGCGACAGGTTAGGAGCAAGTGACCTGTTGTGGCCCTCTTTGGGCTTTTCTGTAAACAGCTTGCAAACAAGAATCTGACGAAAGTAGTTACAGGAACCCCGGAGCCAGCCACAGTGAGACAGTGGGGACAGGTTGTTGTTGAACTCTCATCGGCTTTGCTTCTGCTCCTTCGTGAACAGGCGTGGTGCAACCTTTCGTGCGGAGCAAGTGTACAATCACCTTGGGAGCAATTCGCTTGGTTTTCCTTGACGTTCCGGGTATCTCCCGGTTCGGTAGCATCGGCCGAAGCTATGGCAGCATTAATCCTCTTCATTTATAATGATTGTAAATTATGAAAACCTAAGCGGACAAGGCATATGCGTAGTATTTAAAGAAAGGCCGTTACGCTAACTGGCAGTTATGCGTAACTTCCAGGGAATGTAAACATCTAAATAACGTAAGGAACGAGGAGGCAGACAATTCATGGGAGGAACGAATGTATGGGATGCGGAGTGGGAGGTTAACGAAGAGCAGGCGCGGACGCTGATCGGCAGACAATTCCCTCAGCTGTCATCGAAGCAAGTGAAGCGATTGGGCTGGGGCTGGGACAATACGGTTTTTCTCATCGGTGACGAGTACGTGTTCCGGTTTCCAAGAAGAACGATTGCAGTTGGCTCGATTCGTATGGAAGGGAAGCTGCTCCCGCAGCTGGAGGCATATATGACCATCCCCTATCCTAAACCGTTGTTATATGGCGAAGCAAGTGACGAATACCCGGCACCATTTCTTGGCTATGCCTACGTGCCAGGAGATTTCCCAATCGGTTTGACGGAAGAACGCCGGGCTTTATCGGCAGAGACGCTGGCGAAATTTTTGCGGAGATTGCATGAGTTTCCGGTGCAGGCGGCGCTGAAGTGCGGAGTTCAGCAAGATCATCGAAACTTGACGGACATAGCATCGCGCAAAGTGAAATTGAAGGGCTTTCTATCGAAGCTGGTTAAACACTTGTCGCCGGAGGAGTCCGGTGTGATCGAAGCGTATATTAGCAGACTGCAAAAGGACCGTGTCGAGGCGGTGAATGCACTGCTACATGGCGATCTTCATTTCAAAAATATGCTTGTGAATGAGAACGGGATCGTTTCCGGCATCATTGATTGGGGCGATCTGAGCGTAGGCCATCCAGCTTGCGATTTGAGCGTTGCTTATAGCTTTTTACCACCTTACGCTCGCGGCGTGTTTTTCGAAACGTACGGAGGAGCGGACGAGGAAACGAAGCTGCTGGCGCGGCTGATCGCGGTATACATCCCCATACTAATCTTAATGCAAGCGGTCGACGACGGGAATGAAGCGATTGCGGCAGAGGCGAAATCCAACATCATGCGGGCACTGTCGGATTAGGCTAATTATTCCGTTGCGGCTATGGGGCTATGGCTATCGGCACCATTTTGTCGTTTAGAGGCCGTGATAAGGTACGATCCGCCTTCTCTGATGCCGCTTTATGTTGAGGAACACGAAATCACGAAATTCAACAGAGTAAGTCGTTGCGCTAACGGGACACGATAGTTTAGTGTGTGCCGATTTGCCAACAACATGCCAATAATCTGACAACGACCATCCAACAACTTGCAAACAGCCCCCGTCCTCCACGGGCTTCTTGCTCTACAAGTCCTCCCAAGGTCGCCAAGGGAGGTTGTTGCACTTGGGCAATGGCATATCCTCCGAGACATTCCCGCCGCGCTGATCGTAATCACCATTTTTAGTTTCGGAACCATGGGAGTATAGAGGTTCGTGGGGGATAAAGAGCTGAAGTCATTGGATTAGTTATGAGGGATGGCAGTAGGAGAAGAAGAGAAGGTGTAAGCAGATATACAGGTTGTGGCTAGAAGTACATCGCATATGTGGCGATGTACTTTTTTACGTGGTGCTGGGAGGTGTTGAAGAGAGTCTTGAAGCTACTGGATGGAGGCACAACGCCAACTACGCCGGAGCAGAATGAAGGCATATCGCCATCTGCGCCGGAGCAGAATAAAGGACCCCAATTAAGCATGCTTCCAAAGACGGGTGAAGATAGCAGAGCTTTGTATTATATTTCAAGAGTAGCGTTCATTATTGTTGGATTGTGGATGCACAGAAAAATGAAGCCATCCCAACAGTAGTTTATCTCTGTAATGCTATTGCCGTTTTATTCTAGGAAAGTCGACGAAATTCAGGTTTGTCCTGATCTTCGCTCGGCTTTTTTATCTATATAGAGGGTCGCACCGAAACATTTGGACGATCGTTCGATTAAGAGGGAAGTTTCAAATTTTGCGTTGTGAGCACTGAGGATCGGGTGGTGTTGCGTGTTAACGATAATGGAATTGGAATGAATATTCAAGATCTAAGTAAAGAGAAAGAACAGGGTTTGATGAACATTAAAAATGTTAAATGATCGGCGCGCACCAAATGAATCTAAGGCCAGTTTGTAACAAAAACACCTTCAAGTCCCTGACTAGATCAGTGGGTTCTTGAAGGTGTTTTTGAATTTTATTAGAGGTACCATATGCTGCTTCTAGCCGCATCTTACCCCGTTGTCCGATATACTTCACGGATTGCGTCCTCAATGTCCGGCTCTTGAACGCTAAGGTCTCGAATTGGCAGCTTGCCTGAAAGGTCGGCGATTAGTTCAGCTGCCGTAATTCCCGCCTTGTCAAACTGATACCAGAGCTTTAGCCCTTCCTGCCGGACAAGCTGTGCCCGCAAATGTTCCGGTGCCTGGGATTCCTCTGACAATTCAATAACAAGCAGGCGGCTCGGGGCGAGCTTATTAACGATCGTGTCCAGTGGCCCCTCTTCTACGATGTGGCCATGATTGACGACAAGAAGGCGTGAGCATAATTGCTCGACATCGTCTAAGTCGTGTGTTGTGAGGAAGACAGTCATGCGACGTTCCCGGTTCATTGTCTTAATAAACTGCCTGATCGCATGCTTCGCATCAGCATCAAGTCCAATGGTTGGCTCATCGAGGAAGAGTACGGAAGGCTCGTGGATCATCGAGGCAGCCAAATCGCCGCGCATACGTTGTCCAAGTGACAGCTGACGTACCGGTGTATCAATGAAATCCTGAATGCGGAGTACATCGTTTAACATGTCCAGCGTATGTTTGAACTTTTTATCTTCAATTCTATAGATCCGTTTTAGCAACTCGAATGTTTCCCCAAGGCGCAGATCCCAGTACAGCTGTGTACGCTGGCCGAATACGACACCGAGCTGTCGTACGACCGCTTTGCGTTCTTTTTGCGGAGACAATCCGCAGACCTGGATGCTACCCGAGGTTGGGTGGAGAATGCCCGTTAGCATCTTGATCGTGGTGCTTTTTCCAGCCCCATTAGGGCCGATATATCCTACAATGTCGCCTTGCTCAATATTGAAAGATAGGCCATCTACACCTTTTACTATCTTCTTATCGGGCATAACTAGACTGCGTACAGCACCTGCTAGCCCTGTTTTTTTGCGGACAACAACAAATTCTTTAACTAAATCTTTGACTTCTATAATCGACATCATCAAGCCTCCTATGAACCAGCACTTTCATACCTGCGCAATCCTTGGCGAAAAACCATATAAGCGACAGCCATACAAACAAGCCCCACAATTAATGTTCCGATGGTCATATCAACCGGAAGCTCAAGCGATGCTGTTTTGCCGAGAAAGCTCTCTGCCGGGTAGAAGCTAATGAACCCGATAGGTAGCAAGAAAGTCAGCACTACTTGCACTACATAAGGGTATAGAGTGAGAGGATACATGGTTGTTCGTTCTAATGTTGCAATGGTCATACCAATGAGGTTGCCGCTGCGTTTGGTCCAGAACGCCACTGCCCCGACGATCGTGTAGATGCCTCCACGAATCAGTACTCCACCGATAATGGTAATGACAAGCTTAAGAATGCTGAGAAGCCCCCAGTTGAAGCCCACTGCATGTGCAGCATACAAGAAGATGACGATGCCTGGAATAAGATCGATCAGACCGATAAAGTTAAAGTAACCGGTGATGAATTGGAAAAATACGTTCAGCGGACGCAGCAGAAGTCTATCGAATTCTCCGCGAAGTACCGCCGACTCAGTTCCCCAGGTGGGAATGAAGAATACAACAACAAGCCCGTGGCTTAATAGGCCAAGACCATATAAGAACGCCAAATCATTGAAAGTCCACCCTTCTAAGGGCTGGAACTTGTCAACAATAATACGAAGCATCCATATACCGGCAAAATACTGCGTCGGGATCATCAGCAGCCAACTGACGAGAAATAACGGATATTCAAGCTGCCGCTGAATCGCAAGCTTCGCATAGTAGCCAAATACAGTGAAATAATGTTTGACGCCACTCATAACGGTATCATCCTCCTTGCACCATGACTTTGCCGCGCGCTCTTGACCATATCCAGCTGAGCAAACCACCGAGCAGAACAATCCAGATCAACTGTACGCCCATTCCGCGTAATGCTGCCTCTGGCTTCATGAGTCCGATGTATACACTGAGCGGCAGCTGGTAGGTATACTGGAACGGCAACCAAGCCGATACTTGCTGGAGCCATTCCGGGAATAACCATAGCGGAATAAGGCTTCCGGATAGTATACGGACAAAGGCATCCTTCACCATTCCGAGATTACCAAGCTCTGACACCCAGAATGCCACAAGCCCGACCATGGCACTCATCAGCCATAGAATCAGAAAACTGAGTATGCAGCTGATAATGAACAACACTGCTGCTATCGTACTATCAGGCATCGGAAAGCCAAATAGCAGGGTAGCCACCAGTACGAGCGGAATGGCTTTATTCATCACTGAGCTGACAATGTTGCCTAAATCCTCGGACAAGTAGATGGCAAGCAGGTTCAAAGGACGCATGAAATCAAGAGCGATGTTGCCATCGCGCACTTGGTGGTAGATAGTATCCTGTACACCGGTACTAAATACTGAAGCCATTAGCGTAGAGACCACCGTATACGTAATCATACCGTTCAGTCCGATAACGGAAGCGCCTGAGCCGAGAATGTCACCACCGTAAGCTGCTTTCCAGATGAATACTGACGCTGCAAGCAGAATAATATCGCCGATCATACCGATCCACACATCGAAACGATAGGCGAGTGCAGTCAGCATTCGCATTTTCATCAAATAACCGTAAGCTCTCATTTGCAACCTCTCCATAATTAGAAAAATAAGGATAGCAAAAAAAACAATATCAGAGAAAGAGAGATTGGTCACGGTAAATTTTACTTTAATGGGTTTTTTACCAAATCATTTTGAATCGACGACTCTATATGTTAGAGAGCGAATCTGTTTTTAATGATTTCGGCAACTTCATCAGCGTTTAGCTTCGTGTTGTTAATCCTGATATAATTTTCCCGCTTTATTTCGCCTTCGAATGAGTTCAATCGATGATGCTCCATCGTTTGTTTCAGATCGTGTTCAGAGCGAGCAATATCCCTCTTTGTGGGTTTATGTTCAAGTCTGTGAGGGGTTTTGTTACGCTCAATTCTCTCTTCAAGATCGGCTTCAAGTTCAACAAAGTAAACTTCTCCGCCTTTGTCTCCGAATATTTTACAAACGTTATCTAGATAGTCCCAGTCGTCCTGCATATCGAATGCCCACACATAAGTGAAAATCATTCCATACATACCGCTTGTAGCAGTGGCTTCAAAAATGTCTTGCCGAAGCTTACTTACTAATGTCCACATTTCAGGACTAAAGTTAAAGTAGGGAGCTAACAATTCAATAGTCATATGGTTGTGGAATAACTTTAACTCAGTGATCTTTTCAAGCTCATGTCCGACTGTCATTTTCCCTACTGCCTGCGGACCAAATATTACAACAAATTTCATGAGGTCACCTCTTTGGAATATATTTCAATATAATAGCAACCCCATATCTGTATGTAAACATATAAATATACGGAGTCCCGTAGTGGTTTCCGTTTCAATTACTGGTGTTTACAGCTACCAACAAACCGAAATGCTTAGTCTTTTGCTGATCTTATCCTTTTAACAAATTGATTAGTACTTTAGTATTGTTGCTAGATTATATAAAGATTATATATATTAGGATTGGGAGGTGGATTATATTCACACTGGAGGAACTGCAATGAAACGTGCTTACCTGTTGCTAGTGATTTTATTTACTCTTAGTGCATGCGACCAGGCTAATACTAGTACCAACGAAAATAACACTGCTGTTATTGCGGGAGATATCAATGTGAAGGATGCTACAAACACAGAAGTCTCACCCATCACGGTAGGAGATTTATCGAAAGAGTCCTCCGAATTTCTAGCTGAAGACGAAAGCGATCCCTCTGTTTGGGGTTTTGAAACGGCTTATAAAATGTGCACGGAAGCTCTGTCTGAATATTATAAAGCGATTTGGAATGGCATGGATATTGATTTGGATGCTTATATTGATAACGAAAACCTTAAACAATACATGCACACCAAGATAACTTCTCAATATGAGCTTTTCCTGAAGAACAACCTTACAGATAATCTGGTGACTGGTATTGATATTAGTGTTAACAAAGTAGAGCAGGTTGGCGGGGATAAGCGTTTTTTCTATTTAAAATTAGATGCACGGGTTGAAAAGGATGTAGGCAGCTATGCTGAACCCACTGAATTTCTTGTGCAGGTTTTGAATGGAAGGCTAGTTATTGTGGATTGGTATACCAATGGAAAGGATAGTTATGATGCTATTGTACGTGGAGAAAATCAGGCTATTCACAATCCTGAAATTTGGAATAACAGTGACTGGGTGAAAGAATTAACCCGCCGGATTCTGGTTCAGTCTCAGTGAGGAGCGAAGTACGCCATTCCATATAATCCTATCCTTTTTTAAAATTAAGATCTGTTGTATAATACCAAGTAAGTATATATGTATTATATAATATGGCGTATAGGAGGTTGAGGACATGAGTAAAAAACTAGCGGTAATTGTAGGTGCAGGACCAGGGGTAAGTCTGCATGTAGCACATAAATTTGGTCAAAATGGCTTTCACGTTGTATTGGCAGCACGCAATAAAGTCGCGCTTGAGGAGTTTACATCGCAATTGCGGGAAGAAGGGATTGCCGCCGACTATATCATCGTGGATGCGGGTAGCACTGCTTCTATTGAAGCTGGCTTCAAAAGTATCAAAGAGCAATATGGCTCACCAGATCTGTTAATTTATAACGCAGCAGTTATTGCTGGCGGTAAGCCGTCTTCCTTGACAAGCGAGGTGCTCACTCAGCATTTGCAGGTGGATGTTGTCGGAGCGCTGGAAAGCACACGTCAAGTTTTGCCTGATTTACTTGCCAAGAAATCCGGCACCATTTTATTTACCGGAGGCGGACTATCTCTGTTCCCTTCAGCCCAGAATGCTTCTTTATCGATCGGCAAAGCCGCAGTGCGCAATTTCGCGCTAACACTTGCTGAGGAATTGAAGCCAGAAGGTATATTTGTCGGTACAGTAACCATTGCTGGTACAGTGAAGTCTGATACATATTATGATCCGGCGATCATAGCAGATGCTTATTGGAAGTTGTATACCGAGCGCGAGGAACATGAAATTCTGTTTAAGCAGCCGTAATAACTAATCTTTTATAGAATAGATCAGGATTTAAGCCAGTCATTCTCATATAGAGTGAACTGGCTTTTTGCTGTTTATCTGATCAATGACTCACATAGAACAGTCACCTATTTTTGACGAACTGACTCACATAGGCCTTGTTCACATGATATTAAACGACGATTGACAAAATAGAGGATCTCCCTAATACTAATTGATAATGATTATCAATAATTTGAGATAAAAACCTTAAATAGAATGTGGAGCAGAACGGAGTGAAAGGCAAAAATGAAGCTGGAAGATCATATTGTCGCATGGAATCATGCTGCTGTTAAAGTATTGGACATTCGACACACTGTGATGGAGCCTGGGGACAAGTTGCAAGGCTATATATTACCTGCATGTGGATTTATCTATACTGTGAAGGGCAAGGCCAGCATGAATCTGGGCGGCATAGATTACGACGTAGACAGTTACTTTATTATGCATGGTGGCAAAGGAATGAGACTCAGCATAGAACCAGAGGAGATTTTTGAATATTACCTCTTATTCTATAGAGCTTCGTTGCCAGGGAGAAAGGATTTAGCAAGACTTTTGGAACGCAGCAATCCATTTCGGATGCAGTATGGCTTCGAGTTATTGGAGCCATTGCCATTGCACTATCAACTAATGGCAATGGAACAACTCTGGGCCCAAGGAAGTCTATTGGATAGAATCCAAGTTAAGGGCTTGTTCTATCAGTTCGTGCATGAATTAATGAAGCAGTTTACAAAGGATGGAATTAATCTCAGGCAACCGGACGTCATTGGGCAGGTTGTTCGCTATATCGAGGAGCATTATCGTCACAATTTATCACTAGAATCTATAGCCGAGCAATTTAATTACAGCCCGCGTCATTTATCTACGCGCTTTAAGGGAGAGACGGGCTTCAGCTTGATCGAATATTTGATCCGATTCCGGCTTCAACAAGCAGAAGAACTATTACGATTTACCGATGCTCCACTTCGCGCTATTGCAGAAGAAGTTGGATATAACGACGTATATTATTTCAGTCGTATGTTCCGTAAATATAATGGTCAATCTCCTATCCGATTCCGCAAGGAAAGCAGGCAGATGGTCCCATCGGAGAATTCTCCATTTACCGCCGCCGGATTGTCCATTGGCGAGAACATATCATCCCGCTATAATGTGTTTGAATATGATAATCATTATCAACACAAAAATATCGGAGGGTCTTCACCTATGCGAGTAACAAAGACATCAAGTTTTATTGTAGTGATGCTACTGAGCTTTACCTTGCTTTTAAGTGCATGTGGATCTGCAAACGTGGGTTCGAATGCCGCGAATTCTAATGGATCTAAAGCTTCAGAAGTCACAACATCAGCAGCTAATAATGCAACTGACAATACCAATAAGGCACAGACAAGAACCATCTCTACGCTGAAGGGAGATATTGTCGTGCCGGCTAATCCCGAGCGGGTTGTCGTGTTATATCTTCAAGGAGATCTTATTGCACTTGGCATTAAGCCGGTAGGTACTTCGGATGTCTTCGAAGGAGCGCCCTTTGCAGAAATGATGGAGGGTGTTAAAAATCTGGGTGCATGGTATGAGCCTAATCCAGAGGCTATTATGGCACTAAAGCCGGATTTGATCTTAGTTCCTTCTGAAGAAACTTACGATAGGGTTAAGGATATAGCACCGACCGTTTATATTCCTCAAGATACAATGGCGACGGATGAACGTGTAATGAAGATTGGCGAAGTGTTTGGTAAGGAGCAGGAGGCACAAGCTCTATTAGATCATTTCCACGAGAAGGTGGAGAAGAGCAAGCAGAAGCTTGATGAACTGGGAATTTTGGATAAGACAGTAACCATTATCGAAGGCGGCAAAAAAGAGATGGCGGTGATCGATAGCAAGCTTTACGGAAGGGGCTCTCAGATCATCTATGAATATTTAGGACTAAAGGCGCCAGAAATTATTCAGAAGAAGATTGATGGAAGAGAGAAAGCTACTGGAGGGTTTGTTTCCTTAGAAGTATTACCTGAGTACATAGGAGACTTCGTGTTCCGTTCTGTATGGGATGGGGCTGATGATTTGACGGATAATCCAATTTGGAACAGCATTCCAGCTATCAAAGAAGGTAGATTGATCGAAATTGGATTTGATTTTTCATATTATTCCGATATTTACTCTCTTGATAAACAGCTCGATTTTGTAGTTGAGAAGCTAGTGTCAGCGTATGAAAAAAAATAGAAAGCTAGATGATAGAACAACCGTAATACCTCATCTTGAGCGGAAATCGTATTTCGGTCTGTTTTTACTCCTAGGGATACTGCTGCTGCTGCTTTCGGCAGCAGCTTCTATCTCTTTTGGTTCTGCTTCCATGAGCCTGACAACGGCATGGACAGCGATTTTTAATTTTGATCCAGAATTGACTGAACATCAGATTATTCATGCCCTTCGTATTCCGCGTACGGCGGCTGATATTATTGCAGGCATGTGTCTCGCAGTAGCAGGAGCGGTTATGCAAGGCTATACGCGAAATCCGCTGGCTGATTCGGGATTGATGGGAGTAAATGCAGGAGCAGCTTTTGCAATGGCTGTTACACTAGCTTTCCTTCCAGGGCAGCTGCAGACAACTACACTGCTAGTTAGCTTTATTGGCGCAGGGCTTAGTGCAGGATTAACGTATCTTGCCTCTTCATTGAATCGTTCAGGAATGACGCCGCAACGACTGGTGCTAGCTGGAATGTCAATTACTATGCTATTTGGCGCTATAGGATCATTTATCTCATTAAACTATGGAATTGGTTATGCCCTTGCTTATTGGACATCAGGTAGTGTGGCAGGAGCGACCTGGATGGAGATAAAACTAGTTATTCCTTGGTTCTTGGGTGGGCTGGCTTTATCACTATTCATTTCACGCTCCATTACTGTTTTAAACCTGGGAGAAGAGATCGCGAAAGGATTCGGGCAACGAATCGGTTTCGTTAAGATGCTAGCTACGCTTGCAGTTCTTTTACTTGCTGGTGTATCTGTTGCACTTGTAGGACCAATCGGCTTTGTAGGGTTGATTGTACCGCATATCATGCGTTTTTTTGTAGGCGTAGATTATCGTTACATTATTCCGGCGTCAGCCATTTATGGGGGCGTACTCATGGTTGTGGCGGATATTGCGGGAAGGTTGATTAATCGTCCGGCAGAGACAGCGCTGGGCATTATTTTTGCAATGATCGGTGTGCCTTTCTTCTTGCTAATTGCGAGTAAAGAGAGGAGAGCTGTCAAATGAGTGTTGTTAAATCTTATAAGGCGACAATATGGGTTCTATCTCTCTTAATACTGCTTATTGTAGGAGCTATTCTAAGTCTTAATATGGGAAAAATGTCTCTCAATTCACTTGAAGTATTCCAAGTATTGATTGGACAGGGTCCTGAAGAGCATCATCTCGTTGTTTATAAGTTTCGTCTTCCGCGAATTGTATTAGCGATACTTGTTGGATTTGGGATGGCCCTGGCAGGTGCTGTTATGCAGGCGCTGTTGCGCAATGATCTAGCTGATCCCGGCATGCTTGGTATTAGCTCAGGTTCAGGTCTTATGGTGCTATTAATTATCTCGACTATAGGCATTCAAGGTGCCACTACAGCATTTTTATTGCCGTCTATGGCATTCGTGGGTGGTCTGCTCGCCGCAGCGCTGATTTATGTTCTAGCTTATAGAAAACATCGTATGATTTCATCTACACGACTTGTTCTGACTGGCGTTGCGATTAATGTGGGGTTAAGTGCACTAACGTTATTTCTGACGTTAAAGCTGGATGACCAAAAGTATGAGTTTGCACAGCGTTGGCAAGCGGGATATTTATGGGGAGACAAGTGGCCCTATATTAGTTTGTTGTTACCATGGGTGCTGTTATTATTCATATACATTGTGGCCAATGCACGAATATTAAATGTTTTGGTGTTAGGCAATGAAACATCGATAGGACTAGGAGTTGCTTTAAAGCGGAAATTTCTATGGCTGTCGATTGCGGCTGTTGCCATTGCTTCTGGTTGTGTAGCGCTGGGGGGCTCCATTTTCTTTATTGGCTTGATTAGTCCGCATGTGGCTCGCAAGCTGGTAGGTCACGATTACAAAGTACTTCTACCAGCTTCAGCGCTAATTGGTGCGATATTGCTGCTTGCAGCGGATACGATTGCCCGAACGGTCAGCTTTAAGACGGATATTCCAGCAGGGATTATTGTTACGATGCTGAGTGTGCCTTACTTCCTATATCTATTAATGCGGTCAAAATGAATATGGATTATGTCAAAAGTCTTTGAGCATGCTCGAAGACTTTTTGGCATACGAAAAAGATACGAAGCTGTATGACAGTGAGCTGTAATCTAGTAATGCATAAATAAGTAGTAGCAGGGCTGTATTTGTCTTACTGAGCCTAATTCGGTGTTTTGGAGAGCTGCAGAGACAATGTTATTGCATCCATTCGCGGGAGAGTACATAGCGTATCTTTCATGTTTCTGTTTTTTAACGTATAATACCAAGTAAACAGATGCGCATTTTATTTATTGGGAGGGTATACTTATGAGTACACAACAAACAGCAATTTCACCTGAGAGATTGCAAAAGGCTTTTGCAGAGGGTCTTACATTTGAACAGTTCGTCGATCAGGCTGAGGTGAATCAGGAAAGATTACAAACGAATTTTAAAGGCTTTGCGCTAAACGATGAAGAACGGGCTTATTTTGCAGCATGGGCTGAACCTGTAGATGTACTGGTGCTAGCTCACGATTGGTGCGGCGATGTTGTGTCCAATTTGCCGCTCTTTGCAAAAATTGAGCAGGAAACCGGCAAGCTGAAGCTGCATATTTTGAACCGTGATCCTGATAACTTAGATATCGCAGAATTATACCCGCATCCGGACGGCAAGAGCCATATTCCTACGTATGTGTTTTTTAATGATAAGGGAGAAGAGCAGGGCATCTTTATTGAAAGACCGGAACAAATTACAGCCTTGTTCCCTACGTGGGGAGCGCAGTTTTGGGACCTGAATCCGGAATTGGAAGGACGAAACCAAGCGATTGCTGAATTAGACCCGGCAGTGAAACAGGCTTATTATAAATATTTGCTTTCACAGCGTGCAGATACTAAGGATGTCGAAAAACAAGGAATCATCAGCATCATTCAATCCATCGTAAAATAAAGCTTTTTTACTTTAATAATACTGACATACTGATTAATACCGCCGCAGTTTGGCGGTTTTTTTGTGCAGTCACAAACGTTAAATGGTCTTTACGAATCATTTTCCTAGGAAGGACTTGTACCTCCACCCACTGGAGAATGTAAGCTGTGTTTTAGCTAGCGGCTAGCATTTAACTATAAACGGAGGTTCAATGCTTATGAGGTTATTTGAAGTTTTGATTGTTGTTTTCAATATTTTGTTGATTGGCTGGATTCTATTATTCAAGAACAAATCGCAACGAGGACCGCTTATTGGCTTCGGCGTTTCCGCCATCATTATGTTAGTGCATGGGCTCGTTGAGGGGATGCGCTGGCCGATGATTCCGGCTTATGTCATGACGGCGTTGCCACTTGTGATCTTCGCTGTCAGATTGAAGTCGAAGTCCCGCCTACCGGGGGAACAGCCTGCTCGAAAAAGATCCATTGTAAAGCTCGTCTTGCTGACCTTACTGACCGTTATTTATTCATCCGTAGCCGTAGTGTTGCCGATCTTGTTTCCGATATTCACCTTTAACAAGCCGGCAGGCCCTTACAAAATCGGCACAGTCACTTATGATTGGAAAGATGATCAGCGGGACGAAGTCCTCACGCCAGACACGAGCGACAAGCGTGAGTTAATGGTCCAAGTCTGGTATCCTGCTGATGCAAAAGCGAAAGGAAAAACCGAATTCTATCATTCTGAGCCTGATATTTTTGCGGAAGGATATAGTAAAGTTTTTAATATGCCCAAGCTATTGTTTACGGCTTTCGGTAAGGTCCGTACACATGCCATAGAAAATGCGGAAATTTCCAATGCGGAGTCGTCTTATCCGGTGCTTATTTTTTCGCATGGCCTGAGCGGAACTAAAATGCAGAACACCTTTCAAATTGAACTATTAGTTAGTCATGGTTACATTGTAGTGGGCATAGATCATACCTACAGCAGTACAGCTTCCATTTTCCAGGATGGGCGTGTGGCGTATTATCAACCGATAGACATGACATCCACGGGCCCCATGGATCAATTGAATGATCAATGGGTAGGGGATGCTGAATTTGTGCTGGATCAAGTGGAGAAGCTGGCGGCGAATGATCCGGAACATCGTTTTACAGGCCGAATGGATATGAATCATGTGGGGATGTTTGGCCATTCCTTTGGCGGGGCGACAAGCGTTCAAATGGTAATGAAGGATGCTAGAATAAAGGCCGCTATTAATATGGATGGAGTGTTATATGGTAAACTGCGTATTCCGGAAGAAGGACTGAACAAGCCGTTTCTGATGATGAGTGCGGATAGCAGCCTGGAGGCTTTACAAAGCACGGATAATAGTGAGCTCTCTGATCTTGGGAAGAAGCTCATGGAACGATTTGATCATATAGCTGACGGCGGTAATTACTGGATGACCATAAAGAACATGACACACATGGGCTTTACCGATATTTATCTGCTCTCACCATTGTTTCAATTCCTTCAAAAGGGTAATATTCGAGAGGCTCAGAGCCTTATTAATGAGTATTCGCTGGATTTCTTCGATCATTATTTAAAAAAGAAGCCACTTCGGCTACTAGAACAAAATATCGGTGAGCATCCGACGTTCACGCTTCAAAAAGACTGATATGAAAAAAAGACTTGAATCTCCACCTACTGGAGATTGTAAGCTGTATATTAGCTAGTGCTAGCAACTTACTATCAACATGGAGGTTCAATGCTTATGAGGTTTTTTGAAATTGTGTTGCTTGTTTTCAATATTTTGCTGATGGGCTGGATTCTATTTTTCAAGAACAAGACACAGCGTAGTTTTCTAATTGGATCCGGGATTTCCGTCATCCTTATGCTGCTGCACGGGATCATCGAAGGCATGCGCTGGGCGATGATTCCGGCGTATGTGTTGTCGGTAGTGGCATTATTGTTGTTCGTTGTCAGATTGAGATCGAAGTCTCGCCAAGCGGGGGAACAGCCTGCCCGAAAAAGATCCATTGTAAAGCTCGTCTTGCTGACCTTACTGACTGTTATTTATTCAGCTGTAGCGGTAGCCTTGCCGATATTACTTCCCGTATTCACCTTTGATAAACCAACGGGTTCTTACAAAATCGGTACAGTTACTTATGATTGGAAAGATGATAGTCGGGACGAGGTCCTCACGCCAGATCCAAATGACAAACGCGAGCTAATGGTACAAATCTGGTATCCTGCTGACGCCAAAGCAAAAGGGAAGACTGCGGCCTATCATTCGGATGCCAATGCATTTGCTGAGGGATATAGTAAGATGTTCAACTTCCCTAAACTGTTATTTTCATCTATAGGTTATGTCAAGACGCATGCCATAGAGAACGCAGAAATTGCAAATGCGGAACCGTCCTACCCGGTGCTTCTATTTTCGCATGGTCTGACTGGAAATAAAATGCAGAACACTTTCCAAGTCGAACAATTGGTTAGTCATGGTTACATTGTGGTCGGCATAGACCATACCTATAGCAGTACCACTTCTGTTTTCCCGGATGGACGGGTAGCCCCATTAATTATGCAAGACATAAAGTCTATTACCGATCTCGATAATGCCAATGAACAATGGGTAGAAGATGCCAAGTTTGTATTGGATGAGGTCGAGAAGCTGGCAGCGAATGATCCAGACCAACGTTTTACCGGCCGGATGGATATGAATCATGTGGGGATGTTCGGCCATTCCTATGGGGGAGCGACAAGTACGCAAGTGTTGATGGCGGATTCCAGAATCAAGGTAGCCATTAACATGGACGGTGTATTATATGGCCAGCGGCTTATTCCGGAAGAAGGGCTTGGCAAGCCGTTTATGATGATGAGTGCGGATTCCAGTGTAGAGAATATTAACTCCACTACAGAAGGCAGCCCGATCGATATGAAGAAGGAAGTCCTGCCGCGGTTCGCTAATATCACTAAGGGCGGTAACTACTGGATGATTCTGAATAAGACGACGCATATCAGCTTCACTGATTTTGTTTCGTTCTCACCACTTTTCCAATTGATGCAAGGACGCAATATTGGAGAGGCTTACAGCCTAATTAACGATTATTCACAGGACTTCTTCGATCATTACTTGAAAAATCAGCCTTTCCGGCTATTGGAGCAAAATATTGGAGAGCATCCGGATTTTACGATTTTACATGACTAATTATAACTATGAACAGCCCAAAGGTCTTAGTCTTTGGGCTGTTCGTTGTTATAGGTTATGCTACAAATTCATCTTTCGCTGCAAGTTTTGAAAGAACACGAGATTCCCTTCTGAGAATAAATTTATTTGCGGACTCATGATGGAACATAGCCTGTTGAGGCGTTCAATAAGAGGTGTACGAGTCTGCCGGGCATGTTTCATATAGGATTTTAGGAAATCCTCGTTATAGATGGTTTGTTCTACATTGCCGTATAGCGAGAACGACTCTTTAATGATCGCCTGAACTTCAGGACTGTCAGCTGGCTTTTTGGTCTCCACCGCTTGGGTCAATCGAAGATAAAAATGATCCAGTTTCTTGATCCATGTAGCTGCATCATAGCGGGGCTGAAGTTCTTTAATGAAGAAAGTATAGTTAGTGTTTTTCACATCTTCGAAATATTGAGGATCATTTAAGATTTCTTGCAGCTCATTCCAGGCGGCTATTTGTTTCGCTGTTGTTTTCTCTTGATTCACAATATATTTATTGAAATAATGCAGCATAGGATCCTGCCATTCTGGAGGAACTCCATCAAAGAGATCAGAAGATTCCACTTTCTCGACAATAAATTGGTTGCGTTTATCAGTATTTGATGCTTTAGCTTGAACGAGATCGTAAATGTAATTTATGGATGAATCCCCTTGTTGCTGCTTTGCTTGTTGTAAAATAGAGATCATATTCGTAAGCGCGCTAACCTGAATGGACAATGATTCAATCTGCCAATCGAGTGCTTTGTCAACCGATAAGGTCCCGGATAGGAGCTGACTGATGTCTTCAATACCAAAATCCAAATAGCGTAGCGTCGTAGTAAGCTCCAAACGCCGTATATCTTCCATCGTATATAACCGGTGCCTTCCCTCCGTATGAGTGGAGGGCTTAACCAATCCAATCTCATCGTAATATCGGATGGTTCTGACCTTAGAGCCAATCATTTTGGCAACTTCCCCGATTGAAAAGGTTTGTAGTTCTATATCGCTGTCTGAATACAAATGATGCGCCTCCAATGCTAGAACTTCTGTCAACATGACTAAAGGTTTAATGCAATTATACTGCGCACTGCTTATTGAATTCCAGCCGTATTTCCTGCATTAAGATAGCATCAAAAGGACTCGAATCTCACCTCTTGGAGATAATAAGGTGTATTAGCTAGTGCTAGCAACTTACTATCGATATGGAGGTTCATTTGCGTATGAGGGTTTTTGAAATTTTGTTAGTGGTTTTTAATATCTTACTATTGGGCTGGATTCTATTCGCTAAGAATAAGACACAGCGCGGCCTGTTCACTCTATTCGGGATTTCCGCCATCATCATGTTGGTGCATGGGGTCATTGAAGGGATGCGCTGGCCAATGATCCCGGCGTATGTTTTGACGGCAGTGGCATTACTGCTTTTCGTTATCAGATCGAAGTCGAAGTCTGACAAAGCTAAGGGACAATCCACCCGGAAAAGATCAACTGTAAAACTCATTTTCGTGACCTTGCTGACTGTTATTTATTCAGCCGTAGTGGTAGCCTTACCGCTCATGCTTCCTGTATTCACCTTTGAGAAGCCGAGAGGTCCTTACAAAATCGGTACGGTTACTTATGATTGGAAAGATAATAGCCGGGAAGAGGTCCTCACGCCTGATCCTAATGACAAACGCGAATTAATGGTACAAGTCTGGTACCCTGCTGATGCTCAAGCGAAGGGGAAGGTTGGGGTCTATCATTCGGACATCAAAGTCTTTGCTGAGGGATATAGCAAGGTGTTTCATGTCCCTAAGATGTTGTTTACTTCTATAGGTTATGTTAAGACACATGCTATAGAAAATGCAGAGATTTCTAATGCAGAGGCGACCTACCCGGTGCTTCTATTTTCACATGGTCTAACCGGGAATAAAATGCAGAATACCTACCAGGTCGAACAATTGGTCAGTCATGGTTACATCGTGGTCGGCATAGATCATACCTATAGCAGTACCGCTTCTGTGTTCCCGGATGGACGGGTGGCACCATTAATCCAGGAAGAAAACAAATCCATCGCTGATCTGGATCATGCCAATGAACAATGGGTAGGGGATGCCAAATTTGTTCTGAATCAGGTGGAGAGGCTGGCGGCGAATGATCCAGACCAGCGTTTTACCGGCCGGATGGATATGAATCATGTGGGGATGTTCGGTCATTCCTTCGGCGGAGCGACCAGTGTGCAAATGTTAATGACGGATTCCAGAATCAAGGCAGGGCTTAACATGGATGGCATATTATATGGACAGCGGCGTATTCCGGAAGAAGGGCTGAGTAAGCCGTTTCTGATGATGAGTGCGGATTCCACTGTAGAGTATATTCATACAAGCACAGATGGCCCGATTGATATGAAGAAGGAAGTCCTACCGCGGTTTGATAACATCACTAAGGGCGGAAACTACTGGATGATCCTGAACAAAATAAGGCATGGCAGCTTCACTGATTTTGTTCTGTTCACACCGGTTTTCCAATTGATGCAGGGAAGCGATATTCGAGAGATCCATGATCTCATTAGCGATTATTCGCAGGATTTCTTTGATCATTACTTGAAAAAGAAGCCGTTCCGGCTATTGGAGCAAAAAATCGGAGAGCATCCGGATTTTACGATTTTACATGACCAAATATAACTGCGAACAACCCAAAGGCCTTAGCTTTTGGGCTGTTCGCTTGTTTGGTTATCTAACTCCAGCTTCCGTTGCAAGTTTTGAATAAACACAAGATTTGCTTCTGCGAGCAAGTTTAATTGGGGGCTCATAATGGCACATAATCTGTCTATGCGTTCAATAAGAGGTGTACGAGTCTGCTCGGCCCGGTCGAGATAGGATTTAAGGAAATCCTCGTTATAGAATGTTTCCTCAGTATTCGCATATAGCGAGATTGTCTCTTCTATAATGGCCTGAACCTCAGGACTGTCAGCAGATTTCTTTTTCTCCACCGCTTGCGTCAATTGGACATAGAATAAATCCAGCTTCTTGATCCAGGTATCTGCGTCATAGCGGGGCTGAAGTTCTTTGGTAGAAGAGGCAAAGCCCGTATTTTTCACATCTTTTATAAACTGGGGATCGTTGATGATTTCTTGCAGCTCATTCCAGGCGGCTATTTGTTTTGGTGTGGTTTTTTCTTGTTGAACAATGCATTTATTGAAAAAATACAGCATGGGATCCTGCCATTCCAAGGGAACTCCGTCAAAGAGTTCAGTAGCGGCTACCTTTTCAGCAATAAACTGTTTTCGTTTTTCAACATTTGAGGCTTTGGCTTGAACAAGATCGTACAGATAACGCATGGAATCCCCTTGCTGCTGCTTCGCTTGCTGTAAAATAGAGATCATATGAGTAAGCGCATTAACCTGGATGGAGAGGGATTCCATCTGCCAATCGAGTGCTTTATCGACCGATAAGGACCCTGATAGGAGCTGGCTGATATCTTCAATGCCAAAATCCAGATAGCGCAACGTTGCTGTAAGCTCTAGACGCCATATATCTTCCATTGTATATAAGCGATGTTTACCCTCAGTATGGCTAGTGGACTTCACTAATCCAATTTCATCGTAGTAACGAATGGTTCTGATTTTAGATCCAATCATCTTGGCCACTTCCCCAATGGTAAAGGTCTGCGCCATATCTCCTGAATTCATATCCTCTTGATCCTGCAGTTCGTTCTCGTTGTTCGAATACAAAGGATTTCCCCCCAATGATGTCACTCTCTATCACTACTAACTATAGGTTTAGTAATCATTATACTGCTCAGATCACTCATCTTCTACTTGGGGGAATATTCCAGATCAGATATGTACCAAAACTCTCATCTGCATTTTATAAATGATGGCTGTTTAAGCTACCGCAAGCCTTTACTAAATATCCATGAGTAAAAGAGCTCTTGTTGAGGCTTGATATATTCGTAATCAGACAGTGTTGTGGCATGATCAATAAGTTCTACTGCCTCAAGCATAACTTGTTGAGGTGTTTTATCGTTAATATCGATTTCAAATTCATTGATGAGTAATGGCCTGGTTAGGATTTTTAAATACATATTTTCAAGAAGTTCAACATCGACAAGTCCACCAGTTTCGCGATTAACCATTTGATTTAAATTCTGTTCATAGTCACTACATACAAGCTTTAAGGTTATATAGTTAAAGCCTTTGAAAACCTCTGGGATATCTTTTGTTCTTAAATCGTCAAAATCTAATCCAATGATATTTTTGTATCCCAACGTATTAAAATTTTTAAGAAGCGCAACTGTATTTGACCAACAGGTTTCTTCTTCAAACGCCCCAGTGATCTCCGTCTCGCCATCAAGGGTTAAAAATTCAGGAATCATATTTTGTTCAATGTACACACTCTTGTAGTGTGTGAATAGCTGTTTAGCCAGAGTTGTTTTACCAACCCCGCATGGTCCGATAATGAAAACAAAATCTCTCATGTAATTTGTTCACCACGCTTATTAGTATAGGATGTCAGTTTATTTTTTTGTGAGCTCCTTCATCAGCTTGTGTGGATGTCATAATCAGATTGAAGCCCTTTTGTTTCATTTGTTCTTCCCAGAAGAGGAGACCTTTCGTTCCTGTTCCCTTGGCCTTTATTCCTCCTATATGCCACACTAAAATCTAATGATATTCTAACAAAATCTAATTCAATACGAATAATAAAGAACTTTTTTAAAGACTGATTTTGTACTAACCTTGATTCCTGCCGAAGAAACGTCTATCAAATTTTTTTTACAACACTCTAAGGGGCTATTGTTATCTTCTGATATTGTTTGATCTCAAATAAAAAACACTGCAAATGACAGGGAGTCTACTCTGCAGTGTAATCAAGATTTAATTAAAGGTGCAAAAATGATCTTACTTGGTGGCTTTTGCTTCTTCATAGAGGAGGCAGCGAAGCGTCTTATCCGGGTAGCGCAACTCTGCAGTATAGCTGCTGCCGTCTTCGAGTAACATTTTGACGTCAACCATACCGCGACTATCATTTTTGTCGGTATCTACCAGGTAGGCCATAGTGATTTTTCGGGTCTCTCCTTGCTTGTCAGTTACTATTTTCGTAGCCTCGTGAATCCATGTCGCATCCTTTTGGATAGCCTTGGCAGCTTCAGCGCTAATCGGGGTTCTTTTTAGAGTGAAATTAGCGGCTGTCGTGTCCACTACCGTCCGGGTAGTATAATCAATGATTACGTTATATTGCCAGAAATCTTTACCCTGTGCTCTTAAGGTGTCCGCTTTATAAGGAGCAAATGTAATTAGCCAGGATTTTTTATTTAATATCACGGCATCATTTAAATTAGCATATACTTCTAATTTGGAGACATCAGCACCAAATAGCTTTTTTACACTTGTAGCGGCGAGGGCGACGGCATCAGCCTGAACCAAATCTTTGGAATCCAGCGGTGTTACGATGTTCCGTTTGGATAGACCATAGTTTAGCCGATAGTACCAGTCCGTAGTTTCCAAGAGCTCCTCGTCAGTCAATGGTCGATTCGGATAATGGATCCTGTTATTGTCCAAGTCCCAATAATACTCCGATTGTCCCGGCTTTAACGGAAGGGACTGCTTGGGGCGGAGACCCTCATACAAATACTGGTCTTGCAATATTAGCCTCCGATTCGCTTCTTCCTCGGTCATCTCTCTGTTGGAGGTAAGCTCGTTATCGGGCTTGTCCGCAAAATTATAAATTTGCTGAAATTCTTCTTGGGTCATCAGCTGCTCCAACTCTTTGTTCACGTCGGAGACCGTAGTCTTTGCTGTTTCTGCCTCTACCTTTAATACAGGCGTCTTGCTGCTGGTCAAGGTCTGCTTGCCCGTGTCCTGCACGACAGGAATACTCTTGGCAACGCTGGTATTCACAAATCCTGGGACAATCATTGCGCTGACCACCAAAACGCTACCAGAGAACAAAAGCACTGTAAGTGTAGTTGCAATCTTCTTGTTGTTCATTAACTTAACCTCCATAGGGATTGGATGATGAATCTACCTAACCTTAATCCAAAGATGTTATAGAGTAGGAGGGCAGTTGTTATGAAGTTGTAAAAAGATACGTACGCAAGTCCCCTTGCCAAGGTCAGAGTCTAATGTTAACCTGGCCTGATGTGCTTCGGCAATTTGCCGGCATAAGGATAATCCCAGGCCAGCGCCGCCGTACTCGCGTGAACGCGCCTGATCTCCCCGGTAGAATGGTTCAAATACGCGTTTAGCCTGTTCTGCCGAGAGTCCGGCACCCGTATCGCGGATTTCCAGCACGGCTTCTCCTTTCAGCTCATAGGCCAGCATATAGATCTCGCTACCGCGCTTGGAGGCATGAATCGCATTTTCAATGAGATTGACTAAAAAAGAAGCCAGCAAATCTGCGTCTCCCCAAACAGTAGCGATCTTATGCTGAACAAGAAGTCGTATGTCTGCACTCACTAATTTGGGGTGTTCCGTGTGTTGGACCGTTTGAAACAGTTCCGGAATGTCCACCTGCCGGAGTGTCAACGGTTGATGCCGGAGGACAGACAAATCCAGCAGCTTAAAGGCCAGGTTCTTGAGACGGAGAGTTTCGCTAAGAATATAGTCGCCCGCAGTTTGCTGTTCTTCCTGTCCAATGTTGGCCGTGGTCAGAAACTCGGCGAATCCCTGCATGCTGGTCAACGGTGTACGCAATTCATGGGCCAAATTATCTACCATCCGCTGTTTCTCCTCAGCCATGTCCGAGAGTTCGGTGACCCGCTGCTCCACAGCCTCTGCCATCCGGTTGAAGTTCAAGGCCAGTTCGCCAAATTCATCCTTACTGTGCAGCTCTACCCGTTTCGTATAGTCACCTTCGGCGATCGTTTTGCTGGTCTCTGAGAGGAGCTTCAGAGGCTTACTTAGCTGCCGGATCAGCAGATAAAGCAGTAGCAGCAGAACTGGACCCGCAATCAGGTTAATCATTACAAAAAAGCGGTTCAGCTCCTGTTGCTTGGCGAAGAGCTCGCTGATTTCACGCTGATAGACAAGCCGCAAATGCTGGTAAGGAGCAGGAAGCGGGGTGGAGAGCTGAATAGACCGAGCGTCTAAGGCTTCAGTCTCGCTGCCGTTTCCCGGGCTTTGCGCTGTGAATTTTTCATTCTGGGGAGGATAAATCATCCCGTCGCTATCCCAGAGCTGCAAATAGATTCCTTGCTTATGATAATAATCGCCATAGGATTGAGCCACGCTGGCCAGTAGAATAGGAGTCAATGGGTTACCCCGCGCCTGAATAGAATTAAGGTTCTCATAAATATTATTGGCAATTAACAATTGATCACTGGAGGCTCTCTGTGTCTCACTATCTATATTGAGCTGCCAGCTTTTTTTCATCACCATAATCACACTTACATCCAGAGTGATGATGAAGAGGGGAAGTACCGACAGTAGAATTTTATGCCAGAATCTCATGATTAACTCTGAACTTCCAGGCGGTAGCCTAGTTTGAAAATGGTTTTGATCCGTTCTTCCCAGCCCAGTTTTTTGCGTAGCTGCCGGATGTGTACATCCACAGTGCGGGTGTCGCCCTCAAAATCATAACCCCAGGCCAATTCCAGGAGCTTTTCCCTCGATAATGCAATATTCCGGTTACGGATTAACACCTCAAGCAGTTCGAATTCCCTGACAGTTAAATCAACCGGCGTCTGATCCACCAAAACCTGCCGTTCCAGGTAACGCACCTCAACGTCATCGCAAATGAAGCTGGAGGTACCTTTTTCCCCTCTACGCAGCACTACATTGATTCTTGCCAGCAATTCAAGGATTTCAAATGGCTTGATGATATAATCATCCGCGCCCAGCTCGAAGCCTTTGATGCGGTCAGCCAAAGAATTTTTGGCGGTGATCAAAATCACTGGAATCTGCAAATGTGCAATCCGCCCCATAACCTCAAAACCATCCAGCTCTGGGAGCATAACATCCAGCAAAATCAAATCGATTTTCTCTCGCTCCAGAATTTCAAAAACCTCCGGTCCACGGTAGGCCTTGCTATATGTATGTCCAACCAGCTTCAGATTCATTGTAATTAAATCACTGATTGCTCGTTCATCTTCTACTACCAATATATTTGCCATTCCGAATTTCTCCTCCTGATCCCTTACTGATTAAGTGCTGCTTCCCGTTATACACTATATACAACTAGAGGAAGGATTGTCCAGAAAATTGGTAGTTTCATCAGACAATGTTACCTATTAGAATAGAAAAGAATATTAAAGAGAGAGGGGCATAAGTCTATCAATAGTATAATCAGCCAGGTATGGCCGGAGTGGAATGGGGAGCTGCGAAAACAGCCAGGGGGCTGGAACAATACAACCTATATAGTGGAAAAGGAAGGACGGCGCGCAGTTCTGCGTATTTATAATACGCACAGGGACAGACACAAGATTGAATTTGAGCATGAAGTGCTGCAAAAGCTGGCAACCATGAGTTTGCTTTTTAAAGTACCTTCACCAATTCTTACCTCCGCAGGAGAGTCTTTGGTTCAGTTAGAGGACTACAATGACAAATTTGCTTGTTTGTGTACATATATCGAAGGAGATTCGCCCTCAGAGGGGAATTCTGACTTTTATGAATCGTTTGGTGAAGCGGCAGGAGTGTTGTCCGTAGTGCTGGCGGATGTAAATCCGGAACTTCCTGCGGCGTATCTTCCGTATTATGAGCTGGGTCAGTCCTATCCGCTATGTACAAGGGGAACGATCAGGGAATTATACTTGAATCCTCCAGAACCCTTCATCGATCTCGCCGAGGAACTGAAGATTCTCAGTGACACCGTTGAAAAAATTGAGAATTCAATGTGGAAACTGAAGAGACTGCCGCATCAGTTGGTACATGGGGATCTGAATGCTTCTAATTTGCTAGTGGAGATAACCGCTCCCTGGCAAGTGGCTGGGCTGCTTGATTTTGAATTTTGTAAATACGATGTGCGGGCAATGGAACCTGCAGTTATCCTATCTGGACTACTGGGCAATGCGGAGAAAGATGTTGTGGTCCGGGATTTTTGGCGGGGATATAGTCGCCAGGTTCGTCTCTCTATTGATGAAATTCAGGCGATTCCAATGCTGATATTGCTGAGAAAAATGGATGTATTCCTCCATTTTCTTACCCGCTATTTGGAAGGGACGGATCAAGCTGTCGTCCTGCGTGAGCAAGTGAAGAGGTTGTCCGTAGAGGTGCCGCGGTTGGCGGGAGATACGGATTGGCTTTTGGGGATTTTGGTGGAGGATTTGCCTGGCGAAAGCGAGTGAGAGGTAAGTTACGAGGGGAGTTAATACAAAAGTGAATCCACTGCCAGAGGTCTGTGCCTCACGATTCGGTGGATTCACGTACTAATCTTATGAGGAATGCTCTTTTTTAATAGGTCAGCGGACCAATATTTTGCCTTCGCCAGCCAGCTTACGAAGTACTCCTGGGAGACGATCACGGTCAGATTCAGGAATGTCCAGTTGGATACCGTAATGAAAACTGCCGTCCTGTTCCTTATTCCACTTCATTGTACCTTCTATGTACGTAGGTTCAACTGTGAGGTTTATCTCCATGCCAACGCGCACTAGATTGTTTTCCAGATTTATATTAATGGGAAGCGATAGATGACAGCCGGAACGACTGATGTCAAACAGTACAGCTCTTACAGGCTTAGAAGTAACTGGAATCTCGTTAATAGTAAGGATATGAAGATCAAATGTAAAAGGTTCCTTAAGGGTATAGCGAAAAGGTTCGGTTCTACGATTAGTGTTCATATTCTCCTCCATACTTTTCCATGTGTATTCTAAATTTATCGACATGAAGACGTAATAAGTGAAGAGTTGGTATTTAAGGTTGACATATGTTTACTTGCCGTGTAGCATATGAAAAGTCGTCATGTTGATGATAAACGCATATTGTTCTCGTATAACTCCGCATTCAGGAAATGCTACAAGGGCGGAGGTTTCTACAGGAAGCCTATTCTTCCTAACTACGATAATAAGGAAATGCTTCAGTTCCCTTATTACGAAGTTAGGTTTATTTGCGTTATGTCAACGGCTTGGAATATTGCGGAGGTGCTAAATGAAAGATTTGAAGTATTTAATATCCGTCCTAGTGGGGGCTATGAGCTACGGTATATTATCAACAATTGTTGTATTAGCTTACGATAAGGGATACCAGTTAGGTGAAGTGGTCGGCACACAGCTGGTGACGGGCTGCATACTTGCCTGGCTGTTAGCACTTTACACAAAGGTTAGAGAAAAGCGTACACAGGGCAGACAAGTTACAGTGGGTGGTAGTTCAGCTGTAGTTAGAAGTAGATTATCTTGGAAAAATAGAATAGTGCTGATGTTGGCTGGAGCGCCAACGGTCGTAACCGGTCTGATGTACTATCAATCCCTGCGTTACGTCCCGGCTTCACTCGCAATCATTCTATTGTTTCAGTTCACTTGGATCAGCGTACTGATTCAAGCGGTCAGCAAACGCAAATGGCCTGATAAGGTCACACTGCTAACCTTGCTGTTGCTGTTCGGAGGAACGCTGCTTGCAGCGGGAATTATGGATCAGGGCGAAGCTCGTTTCAATGTCCTGGGTCTTACGCTTGGGCTTCTGTCTGCAGTAAGCTATTCTATGTTTATTATTTTTAGTGGTAAAGCTGTTCCTGAGGTTCATCCAGCATACCGAAGTGCATGGATGGTTACCGGAGGAATGCTGCTGCTATTCATTTTATTCCCGCCATATTTCCTGTTTAACGGGTTGCTATGGAGTCAGTTGCTGCTATTTGGTTTCTTGCTGGGTTTGTTCGGAGCGTTTATCCCACCTGTGTTATTTGCGATAGGTGTTCCTCATATCGGAGGCGGCATGGCGGGAATTCTAGGTGCTGCCGAGCTGCCGGTTGCCGTATTGTTGTCCTCATTCGTGCTTCATGAGCAAGTCAGCGGACTTCAGTGGGTCGGGGTTATCGTAGTGCTGCTGGGAGTTGTGCTTCCTGAGCTGAGTAAGTTGCGTTGGAATAATGTTGACGCAAAAAAAGTATAATCCCTCCTAGAGGTTGACCACCACCTTGGGCCACGCACCGCGCGCCGGGAGGCGCACGCGGTGTGGAAATGGAGCTTACCACCCTTGAAGAATTCCAGCAGCTTGACGAAGTCAGCGCTCTGTCTCCGGAATAGTAAAACCAAGAAGACGATATAGTTGATCAAAAAAACGGCGCATTCCCTCCAAACAAGGGAGAATGCGCCGTAATTACTTTACGGGACAACCGGTGATAGAATTACCGTTTTTTGATGCTCATTCTCTCGCGTCGATTCACATTATTGGTGTGTCGTTTTTTCCAAAGTCCCGGAGAACATGCATCTCATACCGACTGTATGAGAATCAGGAATAGCCGCCCAGACTGAAGGCCTCATAGTTAAGGAGCTGCCTTCTTTAGGTTGTGTTGAACCAAAGTGAAAGGATGCTATTGATGATTATTTTGGTGAGTACAGTGAATTTGTCCATCGCTCTTGATTTCCTTCAACACGGCGTATTCATTACCCCAATCACACATTGTATTTAGAACGGGTACAAAAGATTGCCCCAGCTCTGTGAGACTGTACTCTACTTTTGGTGGAACCTCCTGAAAGATTTCTCTTTTCACAAGTCCGTCTTTCTCCAACTGCCGCAATTGATCTGTTAATACTTTTTGTGTGATCCCAGGTATCAGCGCATAAAACTCTTTGGTTCGAACTGAATTTTGACTCAAAAAGAAAAGGATTAAGCACTTCCATTTTCCACCCACGATATTCATAAAAACATTTATTCCTGTATTAAAATGGATCAAATCCCGTTCCTCCTCAGATAGGCACTTAAAGGTGGCTTACCCACAATTTTGTGCGTTATTTTCCTGTTTAGTATTAACTACTATAATTTGAAAAGCAATATAAATAAAGATGGGAGCGAATAACATGAGTGTTAAAAGTATTCTGGAGCATAGAAATTCAGTCCGACATTATGACCCGAGTTATAAAATCAGCCCGGACATGCTGGTTTCATTGATTGAAAGTGCAGGCAAATCGCCAAATGGAAATAATATCCAGTCGGTGAGGTATCTAATTATAGATGATCCCCAAATCCAAAAGTCTCTGTTGCCCATCGCTTTCAATCAACAACAAGTAGCAGACGCCTCAGCTTTAATTGTGATGCTAGGTGATTATAAAGCGTTCCAGGCAGAGAATATTGTACAGATCCATGAGGAAGGTTTTCAATCCGGTTATTTCGATGAATCTTTAAGAGACTTTCTAGCACAGGCGGCAATTGATTATTATGCAGATAAATCAGACGAGGAACTTGGGATGGAATTAACCAGAGATGTAAGTCTAGCCGCAATGTCATTAGTCTTGCTGGCAAAGGAAGCTGGACTTGATACGGTGATGATGTCCGGTTATGATTCGAAGCAGCTAAAAGCGGCTTTAAATATTTCCGAAAGATATCTTGATGTAATGCTTATCGCTATCGGAAAAGGGATTAAAGCTGGGCATCGAACGGTGAGACATGAGGTCCATAAAGTAATCTATAGAAATAAACTAACTTAAAGAGAAAAAAAAGAGAGCCGAGCGGCTCCCTTAGTATTGTGGAGATTAAAATGTTTCTCCCGAATTCCCCGCTAGATTTATTGCTCCTTAAGAAGTTGAATCAGTCCGAGGATTTTGGGATGCAATAAATTCGTGAATGATTTGACGGAAGTATTCGTGATTATCATAGCTGTTGTACATGCGGAAGGCCAAGGTTTGGGAGTTCCCGAAAAATAAGCGCTCAAACTGGGTTTGCCGACCGCCGAAGGCACCCGCTCCCAGTTCCCAAGCAAGCCGGAATAAGGCGTTTCGATACCAGGCATCCGAGACATTACCCTTCAAATACTGACTGAGGTACGAACCAACACTTGAAATGAAGTCGGATTCGGAAGGGATCATGATGAGACCGCTTGAACTGAGCTTTTGGACCATTTCAACCATCTCGGGATAAAACTCTGAAAAGTGAATGGTTGATGCCAGGAGTGGACCTTTATCTGGTATGAGATATCCAAATTTGTCTGGGGACGCCCCTATTTCAGAAGCCAGTCTTAATGCTTTGAATGTTTCTAAAAATGCTATTATTCTGGAAATCTGCTGAAAACTGTAGGGATCAAAAACAGAGTTTTGTTCTTCCGCCAATGACTCTAGTACACCCAGGAAAAATTCGGTCTTTGCAATATAACGGGTGATGATCTGGTGAGCCATGTGAGTATGAAAGTGACTCTCGTCGAACAATCGCGCACAATACACTTCATCTCCGTAATAAAATATACGATCATGAGGAACAAGCACGCGATCAAATATAACAAGCGTATCCATTTCTTCATATCTTGAACTTAACGGGTGGTCGTAGAGGGATGAAGCTGCATAGCTTTCACGACAAAAAAATGTCATTCCAGGCAGGTCATTGGGCACCGCAAAGGCAAATGCAAAGGGATTATCATCGTCAATAAAGGATGGAGAAGGGCTCGGGAATACAAGCATTTCATCGCATGTAGCACCTTGTGTTGCCATCATAAAAGCACCAGTGACAATCATCCCTTCATCATTGATCTCTACGACTTTCGCAGCGATAGAATCTTCTGTAGCATCAATCTGACCGGATATCTTGCTTGCTTGAGGCTGGATGAATGCATGGGATAAGGTGATATCATGATCCCGGCAATAGGCATAGTATTTCCTCAGGTTCTCAGCATACTTCGGATTAAGGTCTTCAAGGATATCGGCAGCTGTGAACAGAGACATGATGGCCGTGTTCATATAATCGGGGGAACGTCCTAAAAATCCATGATGCTTGCCTGACCAGAGTTCAATCATTTTTCTCCGGCGTTGTAAGTCTTCGGCATTTTTGGGAGGGAGAAAAGATAGACCGACAGGCTCTCCTGTTTCTGGTGAAGGATAGGTCATCTGTGCTAAATATTGCTCATCACATTGCATGTTGTACATCTCGGCTTGAGTTTGTATGAGACCTTGAAATGCAGGGTGCTTGGATAAAGGCCCCTCGATACGCACTCCTTTGTACCAGATATTGATTTTTTGCCGGTCGATTCGTTCGATGTATTGATCACCCGTTTTAATGGGCACACGTTTTCACCTCTTTGGAGAGCATCTTGTACTAAATAAAGCTGTGTTATTGCTTATAATGTACGTAAGCATGATCATCCTTGTACATTGTCCTTAAAAGGTGTGGGGGGAGAGGGCGCCTAAAATTAAAGTGCTATAGAAATAGGGTATCCCATTCGCCTTCAAGCGGTGGAATACCCTATGATCCAGTCTTTATACATCGAGGAATATTACATGCTGCTGAAATTTAAACGGTTACCGTCGGGATCATATGCATGAAAGCTGACCATTCCTCTGGTTGTAAATCCGCCAATATCCGAGGTTTCGATACCGCTTTCTGATAGAAACGTATGATAATTGAAAAAATCCTCACGATCAGTAACCCAGCAAATTGGCCGCACAGGTCCATCTATCTTGCCAATATAAGCATCTTCTGTTAACTGCTCTAATACCCATAAGGATTTTTGATCTCGTTGATGATTTAATTGAAGGCTCATGATGACATAACCATCTTTGCTGAAATCGCTCTCCATTTCCATCCCCAAATAGTTACGATACCACTGGATGGATTTTTCCAGGTCGCTAACACCTAATCTAATCCAGGAGGGGACGATTCCTTGTTCTTGTATTTGTTTATCTTCCTGAGCCGTAAATCGAATTCCCTCGTATGTTGCCCAGAAGTCAAAGTAAGTCGTACCGCCTGGCCCTTTATAAATATCGGTCACCCGAACCCCGTTTGATTTATAGTGACTGTGCAGTTGTTTCAGGTTTCGAGTCCTCCAGCACAACCGGATGTTGGACTCCACGGTCCCGCGTTCAGCAAAATGATGGGGCAGTCTTACAGACGATAGACTTGAGATCAGCCAAGTACCCCAATTCATTCGCGTCATTTTGCCCTCCGTACATCTTGGATCAGGCTTCCAGTTCTCCTTTTGGCCTACTTCCCACGACATGAACTTCTCAAACCAATGAATGGCCTCTTCGTGGTTGTCCCAAAGTACGTCGACAGTCGAACCATCAAAATGTAATTTCGGTACTGCAAAGGTTGTCATAAGCAATCTCCCATCTTATTATTTTTGCAAGATTTCCCTGTCCCTTATTTTAAACAAACCCATTATATACGGTTTGACGAATCTTGCTATTTTAAAAAATTGGCTATTTACCTCTGATTGGCAAGCACCACTGGCTGCGGAAATGCCGCTCAGGATCTGTGCGAACAGCATTCACTTGTCTAGTATAAATGGTCATTTCATGGATGTTCGGGGATTGCAATAGACTATCCTCCTAGCTGTATATCTGTCTGTATTTTCTTATATTCTCCCTTTGCATTATTGCCATAGGCCAGAAAACGCAGTGCATCATATTTCACTTCTATGTCATTAGTTTCGGAGATTAACTTGCTAGCGATAGCTATAGTTTCATCTGGATTCTTCGAAGAATCGTTTAATGTTGATTAGCTAGACTCCCAGAGCAGCATCGATTAATCTAGATAAATGGAAACCGGAGTTTGCTTGAATCGTGAATTTGAAACTCATGGTGTAAAGAAGAAAGGAGGCTGGCTATGACTTATTCACAGATGTGGAACAACTCAGGAAATGAAGCGGAGATTCTCTATTTGGAAGAGCAGATTAAGGAAGTCAAAAAAGAGATAAAACGAGCAGAAGCCGCAGGGCTTCAGGAAATATTGGATCAAGCGAATCGCAAGTTGGCTGAACTGGAAGCGAAGCTGGATGAGCTTGAGGAGTAGGGGCTAGCCGCCCCTTCTCCTCTATTATTCTTCACCAATGGTGATTGGATTCCTCTCATACGAAATCTAGTCACTCAGCTACCTGCAGATTTAATCAAGCTGTCTGCAGGAACAGCAGAAGTTTATTGCACGAAGAGCGGGGAAGTACATACAGACTATAGCTCATTTCCGCTATTAGGTTGCACCGGCGTTCATTTGCTGTTCAGGATTTTTTTATACACCTCAATCGCCAGCGCCCGTGACTGTTTAAGATCAACGATAGCATATGGTCTAGGCAGGTGGATAGCTTTATCGGACAAATCTGCCAGCTCCGGCAGCCAGGTGCGTATATAATCTCCGCTTGGGTCATGAGTCTGGGACTGGGTTACCGGATTCATGATCCTGAAGTAAGGGGAGGCGTCGAATCCGAGCGAGGAGCTCCACAGCCAGCCGCCACGGTTCAGCACATTATCATAATCGCTCAGCTTCAGCCGGAAGTATCGCTCCCCGTAAATAAATGGACAGCCCAGATTTTTGGTAAGAAACATTGCGGTAATCATTCGTAGCCGGTTCGGCATCCAGCCAGTTGTGTTCAGTTGGGTCATGGCAGCATCGATTACCGGAATGCCAGTTCTTCCTGAAGACCAGGCCTCAAAGTATTTCGTACCCAGACTGCTCAAATCATACACCTTCTCATAGCAGAAGAAATCAGAATCGAGCCGGGCCTGATACAGATAGAAATCCCGCCAGGCCAGCTGCCGCAGCCATTCTTCCCCACCATTTTCTTCATCCGCCAGCCGAGTATACACAGTACGTGCAGAGATGGTACCCGTATTGAGGTGTCGGCTGATCCGGCTGGTGCCCTCCTGTGCATATTTGTCACGGCTCACATGATAATCCCGTAAATGTAAGTCTATAAATTGCTCAAGCGTATCTTTTACATCTATCTTCTTTCCTGAAGGTGCTAGCTTTTCAATCTGAAGTGTAATCTCCTCAGGAATCTTGAAATCCTCAGCAATTCTCTCGTCCAGCGTGGACGTTGACAGCTCCGCTAAGGTCGAAGAATAGGGCGGACGAAACCGCTCTGCCAAGTAGCTGCGCCAGCGGCGGTAGAACGGTGTGAATACCTTGAAGGGCTCTCGTCTCCCACACCAATCCATGAAATCTTCCAGATCGCAGAGCATGCTGTCGTGATAAATTTTGAAACGGATGCCGAGTGCAGCCGATGTATTGCGCAGGCTCATGTCTCTTTGTAATGCATAAGGGGTGTAATCGGCATGAACCATCAATTCTTGAATGGGGTACGTTTCGCTTAGTCTCTTGATAATAATATCAGGCTCGCCATAAAGAATATGCAGCTGCTTGCCCTCAGCGCCGTACTCCTGCTGAAGTCTTGAAACCTGTGTCAGGAAGTTAACCCCGCTATGCTCAAGATAGCGTTGTTTGCGTAGTAGAAAAGGCTCCAGAATCAACACATGAAGGCTGCGAGATCCAGAAGAACGTATGGCCTCAAAGGCTGGAAGATCGCTAGTCCGCAGATCCTTGCGGTGAATGAAGAGAATCATTAGAAGTATTTCCTTTCTGTTATCTGAGGGAATAAAACTCCTGTCCATAATACGATAGATTTGAAGTTTTGGCGATGAGCTGTTCCAGCTGCAAGCGGAGGAGCAGTCGGCTACGTGAACACGGTTTGAAAATTTATGCTCTATCATTTGCTAGAATAATTATTAAAATCTTGTATTCACATGGAAAGAAGAAATTTCAGTCGGGAGCGTGATGAAATGCTGAGACTAAACAAGAATGCAGAAAATATATCGAACTTCAGGGTAATAGCCAATGCGATACGATCTTAATAGCGCAAGAAAGTTGGCTATTCGTGTGTGTGTTGCTTCTGGTGCAAGCAAAGCAGTAGCACTCTCTCTTGCAGAGGCAACTATCGCTGCAAAATGTTCCGGTCGTAGTTCGGTTGGATTTGCTCATCTTCCTGATTATATGGAGGGATTTTTGGATGGTCGCATTGCTAGCACAGAAGAGCCTATGGGGGATCAAATCGAACGTTTATCCTCCAAAGGCATTCACATTCCCGGGGGCAGCTTTGTTAAGGAAGAAATAGATCTTCCGTCTTCACTTGTTGCAACCCTTGAGAAGTATTATTAGAGCTAGCAATTATTTAAGTGATTATGACATGAAGCGGAAACCACCTAAGATAGCCAAGACCAAAATGAAGGTTTGGACAGATAAGTAACGCGTTACCTTTTTAGAATACGCCAAACCCTATCGTTACTACATTAATAACAAGCGGCTCTCTTTTTCCATGCAGGTAGACACTTCTAAGCTGACTTCTAGGCTTTTCAGCCGCCGTTCTCAGGGGGAATTTACGTTTGACTTCGTTACACCCCAGCATGACGCAAAAAAGTACATCGCCACATGAGTGATGTACTTTAATAAACAACTTGTATACCTGCTTAACGCTATTTTTCGTCCCCCGTCGCAATCGGATTCCCCTCATAACTAATCCAATCACTCCAGCTCCCCGCATACAACCTCACATTCTTGTACCCAGCCTTTTCAAGTGCTAGCACGTTCGGGCAGGCGGTGACACCGGAGCCACAGTAGACGATGATTTCTGCATCTTTGTCCAGCTGAGCGAAATGTTCTTGCAACTCTTCGGCGCTCTTGAGGCTGCCATCTTCATTCTGTGTTTCTTTCCAGAAGTAGTTAACGGCACCAGGAATGTGCCCGGCCTTCTTGTCCAAGGTTTCTTCAAGTCCCAGATAACGTTCCCGCGCACGGGAGTCGATAAGAACGGGAAGATCATAAGGAGCAGTGGATGCGCTATCTCTAGCTTCAGACAAAGCCTCAACCGTATTCACGGACACCTGGCGCACCTCATCGACACCCACTACCATCTGTGATTGTACGTTTGGCTCGAATGAGCTAGGTATTCTTATTGGCTGATGATCCGTAACAGGGAAGCGTTCGGCTTTCCAAGCGCTGAAGCCACCTTCGAGGATGAATACTTGCTCATGGCCCAAATAACGCAGCAGCCACCAAAGTCGGGCAGCGTTCATGCCACTCTCATCGTCATAAGCGACTACGCGCGTCGTGTTGCCGATACCAAGCTTCGCTAGACGTGCAGCTAATAGTTGTGGGTCGGGGAGAGGGTGGCGTCCACCATGCTCTGATACAGGGGCTGACAAGTCCAGCTCCAGATCGAGATAGACCGCTCCAGGAATATGCTCCTGCTCAAAACTTTCTTTGCCTGCCTGCGGTTTACCTAGCGTAAATCGGCAGTCTACAATGGTCTGCTCGGGTTCATAGAGTCGTGCCAGCAGCCAGCGTTTGGAAACGGTAGCTTCCATAAGTATCCCATCCTTTGCTTGAATCAATATAAAAATCATTATAGCAAAATATGATTGCTCGTGGAGTTGTAGTCAACGCAAAAATCCTAACCGCAGATGACAGGGGAAGTTGCCCTTGCAGTTAGGATTCTAGGATATGAACTAGAAATTATTAACCAGGATTGTGGTATGACCACGTTCAACTATGTTTGTTAATATTCGTAACAGCCCATAGAAAGAATATTTTAATGCAAGCTATCAGCTGCTACTCACAGCCCCAACCGATTACCCTTCTCCAACCGCAGAATTTGCTTTTCACCGTTATCAGCCAGTTCACGGAACTGGACGATGGTATCACGCATCTTAGGGAGAGCGTCCTGCTTGTAGGTGCTAATCGAATCCAGCGCTGAGAGGACGTCGGAGAACGCCTGCTTAAGCGTGTCGGCAGAAACGCTGGTCTCCAGCGCCTGCTTGTGAATGGCTGCACCTTGCTCTTTAAGCATTCTGGAAGTGCCACTGATCAGCGTGTCGGTGGTCTGGTTAAGCAGTTCGATTTTTTTCAGGACAATTCTTTGATTATAAAGGGCACTGGCGACCGTAACCGAGATTTTCAGCGCGGACACGGTAACGTTTCTGGCTCTGTCCACACCGCGGATTAGCTCTTTGTTATTGCGGATCACCACTTCGATGGCCATAATGCCTTGCTGGTTGACCACCAGCATTTGCTGCAGATCCATCACCCGTTGACGGAGAGGGAAGAGGACTTCTTCCGTAATGAAACGGATTTTGTCTTCGGACTCCCCACGCACCTTGGCAGCTTCGATCTGTGTTTCAATCTCCTGGTCCATTAAGATGCCGAGCTGAATTTCTTTTTGCAGCCTTTTCGTTAGCTCCCGTAAGGTCTGCTGTTCAATCTCCAGTGTTGTATTGTCGTTACGCAAAACGGTTTTGCCTTTATCCAGAGAGATAATAATATCGGATATGACGGCATCGGCCTTCTGGAATTTGGCAAAGTAAGAGCGCAGCGGATTGAACAGCTTACCTAGCAGCCCGCTTTTGGCAAAATCGACAGCGCTCGGGTCCAGATCCTTCAGCTGCAATTGCAGCTCCGTTAAGCCTTTGGCAACATCGCCGCCTTCATCGCCTGTTTTGGACAAATTGCCTACGGTTACTTGCAGCAAGGCATTCTTATCGGAAGAGGAGCGCATCGTTCCCATGCCGAAGCTGTCAATGGATTGCAGAACGGCTCTTCGCTTCTCCAATGAATCGATGTCCAGTTCCAGAATAGAAGAGACGTTGTTGATCGCGAGTTCCTTCAGCTGTGTGACCTCTTCCGGCTCCGGTTTTACCTGTTCTTCAATAACCGACTTCAATTTCTCTGCACTTGGCACTTCCATAGTGAATGACATGGCAATCCTCCTATAAGTGAATGGTTAATAACAAAATTACATTTGCACATTGAGCAGATTGCCGATTTTGTACACGACGTCATCTGTATCTGCATTGATATTGGCAGCTTCATTAATGATGGATATACTCTCCAGAGCTTTAATATTCGCATTGTAACCAATGGTATAGATCGGAATTTTATAGGTTTGAATAAGTCCTCTGATATCATCTAGTGAATGTCCCTCGTTGGTCTCCCCGTCACTTAGTACAAAGATCAGCGGCTTGATCTCCGGATTAACTTTGACTTGATCTTGAAGCATCTTCATGGCAACAACCATAGCGTCAAACGTAGCGGTACCTCCGGCAGCTTGCAGACTATTAATAGCACCTACGAACATAGATTGCTGATTGGTATCATATTTTGCAATGGGAAGATTGACCGTAACGTCACTGGAGTAAGAGACAAAGCCGATACTGTTGTCTTTTCCTAAATACTTCTGCCCCTTAAGCAATGACTCTTTCAGACGATTGAGTGGTTCGCCAGCCATGCTTCCCGATACATCGGCAACAAATACTGCTGCAATTGGTGTATTTCCGTCTTTCTTTTCCTTCCAGAGCTTCTGGGCAGATGAGAGCACACTGCCATCTACTGGGTCAAGCTCGGCAACATAATCATTCAGACCGTTAAATCCATTGTCTGCTCCAGATTTTTGGTATTTAGCCTGTTCAACAAAGGCAGCGAATTTCTTAATGATCTCCAGCTTTTCCTTAGGTAAATTACCAAGCGCGTACAGCGGGCTGTCATGTCTTACGCCGAATGGAGTAAATACATAACCGCTCTTTAAATCAGGTGTGTTGACATAAGTCTGATATTCCAGCACGAATGCGTCGAGTCTGCCAGTTTTTGCGGCTTCACGCATTTGCAGGGTGGTGGAGGCAATGAAGGGAACGTTGGCCTGGAACTTCTCGAAGCCTTGCACTGCCTTATCCCCCAGCAGATCAGAACTGTCAAAAGTGGATAGGGCCGTTACCAGAAAGTTCAATCCGGTGGAACTGGCAAAGGGATCGGTGTATCCCATCGCCAGCTCGTTGTCAGCGATAGCGTCTGTAATGGTTTTAACATTGAGCGAACCGTACTTATTCACCAGTTCATCATACTTCTTCTTGTTGGTCACAACACCGGTTACATTACCGATCAGGCGCTTGGCGACAAGTTCAGTTTGAACGCCGCTGGCTTTGACCATTTCTCCCCACAACTCATTAGAAGGGGTATAGGCGTCCGGCACATATTTACCGGATCTTATGTAGTCGGCCGCTGTACCTGAAGCGATATTGCGGATTTTGACCGAAACGGGCTTTCCGTCTACCAGTGTATTAGAATCATTGAAGTCTTTAGCCACACCATTCAACCATCCATCTTTGCCAGTTCCGGATTTCTCTATAGAAGAGAAGATTTCAACGAAGTTGTCGGTTGTAGGCTCAACAGAAATCGTGAACTTGGAGATATCAGGTAGGGAGTCGCCGACGGCTACAGGATCAAGATCGATTTGACCTTTGACCAGTGGCGCAGTGGTTACTTTAATATCTTTATAGAGTTTCTCCAGTCGTTTCGTGGCATCCTCCGCCGAAATTTCGGTCTTGGATTTACCCAAGTTAGAGGTAAGGGTGATTCCAAAGTATACAAGTGCAAAGACCGATACCGCAATAATTGCTAATACCGCAAATGTTTTTCCTTTCCTCGCCATCATCATCTTCCTTTCTATTGCTGGTAGAGTTTTGTTTGTTTGATTAAGTCATTGATTTCTCTCATGCAGGGCATTTCTTCGATCGATTTATAGTCTGTACTGTCTAACAGGGAGATTTCCAGCAACAGCTGATCAAGCTTCAGTAGAATTTCTTCGTTGGCACCTAAATACCCGGCCACATAGGCAAAGTATTCGTTGAAAAGATTCCTTTTCTGCTGTACCAGTTTATCGGAGAACTGTCCAGGGTTATGAGAATCCGTAAAAAGCGAGAATTCTTCGGCATCGAATACGCTTAACTTGTTAAGAATCCCTTTGATATTCAGATAAAAGAGTTTTTCAACGGACCCGATCACCGCAATAAATTTTTGATAACTCAGTTCTGTTTGCTCAAATCGCTGCGACAGGACATTCAGCAACGTATCCTTCTTCTTATCGATTCGCTCGAGCTGATCCAGAGCAAGGACCACATCTTTTTTTAGTACTTTAACATTACGGTATTTATGCAGCTCGGCTATATAATCCACCTGGGTCTCCAGCTTCCGGATGGATTTCGCAGGTGAAGGTTTGAATAGCAAGATATAACTTCCGTAAAGGACAACCAGCAAACTAAGGACTAACAGAGTTACGCCGGAGGCGGTCTCAAGGGCACTTCCGCTGACAATGTCCACGCCCAGCAGCCCCGGTGACAATACCGCGATGTTCAGTAACACAATGCCTGCAATTAGGCCGAGCAGTTTGAAAAGTCTTGAGCTGTTCAGGGTTTACACCTCCTCCAAGAGTATATTTTGACAAGGGTCATTCTGATTCATTTTATCAGAGAATAGCGAGATTGGCTTTCAAATCTTTCCAATAAAACAGGAACTATACGGAAAAATGTTGGCTGATTAGTGGTTATTACGTGAAATCAAGGATATTTGTTTCAAAATAAAATATAAATTGGGCTTTACACGGTTATAATGTTAGTGTACTATTCAACTATGACACCGATACAATAAAACGTTTACCATAACAATCTTTCTAAAGAGGGAGGCATATGCATGAGCCAAAGAGATGTACAGCAAGCGCAACACGAACGGGAAGACATTGTCCTGCAGATGAATGAAGTCAGCAAGGTCATTAAGGGAAAAGCTATTGTTGATAAGCTTTCTTTTCAAATTCGCAAGGGTGAGATCGTAGGGCTGCTAGGACCAAACGGTGCGGGGAAGACGACAACGATCCGCATGATGACTGGGCTGATTCGGATGAGTGAAGGAGATATTGAGGTACAGGGCCACAGCATCAAGAAGAATTTCAAATCGGCCATTGCCCACATCGGCGCCATTATTGAGAACCCGGAGTTCTATCCCTACATGACCGGACTCGATAATTTACGGCAGTATGAGCGGATGACTGACGATGTGGATGATGACCGGATTGATGAAGTGGTTCAGCTGGTGGGACTTCAGGAGGCAATGAACAAGAAAGTCAGATCTTATTCGCTGGGTATGCGCCAACGGCTGGGGATTGCCCAAGCTCTACTGCAGCGGCCTAAGCTGTTGATCCTGGATGAGCCGACCAACGGACTTGACCCGGCGGGTATTCGGGAAATGCGCGACTACATGCGAACCATTGCTGAAGTGGAAGGCATCTCCATTCTGATCTCTAGTCACATGCTGTCGGAGGTGGAGCAGATCTGCCACCGTGCGGTTGTGATTCAGAATGGAAAGCTCGTGACGGTAACAGAACTTGGAGCAGAGAACAGCGTTTCAGAAGAGGTTACGTTAACGTTCCGAGTAGATGCTATTGAACCGGCAATTGCGATAGCTCATGGAACAGAAGGTATACAGGTGGTCCGCACCGACTTTATTAGGGATCAGTTGACGGTCACGATGAACAATAAGAATGTACCAGAACTGGTAGGGGCTCTGGGTGCAGCAGGTGTGGGTCTGTACCGGATTGAAGAGAACAGGCAGAGCCTGGAAGAAGATTTCCTGAAATGGACAGGAGGGAATCGTATTGCATAACCTGAAACGGCTGGTCGTCAACGAATGGTTGAAATTGTTTAAGAAACGTTCGTTTTTTGTACCGTATGCCTTGTTAATAGGAATGTCTTTCATAGTAGGATACGTTATACATTCTTTTGCAGCAGGGATGTTTGGCTCGGTCTATGACTTTACAGTAACGATGTCCTACATCCAAGGACTGGGCCAGGTCGTAACCATTATGGCGATTATCGGTTCCTCCGGAATAGTAGCCAAGGAATACAGCCAGGGAACCATTAAATTTTTGCTGATTCGTGCCCGCAGCCGGACGTCTATACTGGCCTCCAAATATATAACAGCATTGATCTACGGCTTGTCATTGACGCTTGCAACAGCGGTTGCCCTATTCATTTCCGGGTCAATCTGGTTTGGCTTTAGCGGTGCTGAAGGAAGATGGGTCGACGTTCTTGGTTCACTTGGGTATAGCTATGTCTATACCGTGGTCTATATAACGCTTGCTTTTATGATAGGAATACTAACGACCTCGGGAGGGGCGACGATAGGGATTACGATGCTCATGCTTATGCTCGACAAGACAATTATTCAGAAGGAATTTTATAAATATATGCTGTTCCCCAACCTGGATCTGTCTGTCTATACCGATGGAGGAGCTCCGCTGCCGGGAATGACGTTATCCTTCTCGATCGTGATGCTTGCCGTGTATGTGCTTCTATTCCTCCTTGCCGGGTTTGTTGTGTTCAGACGAAGGGATGTTGCATAACTATGACGATTGAATTTGATAACAACCTGCCTATTTACATCCAGATTATGAATTATATCAAAGGTGAGATTGTGACCGGGAAGCTGAAGCCGGGCGATAAAATTCCTTCCGTACGTGAGCTGGCCAGTGATTTACAGATCAACCCGAATACGGTGCAACGGACCTTTCAGGAACTGGAGCGTGAGACAATCGTGGAGACAAGGCGCGGGATGGGACGATATGTGACAAGTGAGGAAGGTAGAATTATGACCATCAAGAAAGAAATGGCCAAGGATGTGCTGGATCGGTTTATCCGCGGGATGAGAGAGCTCGGTTTTCAAGGAGAAGATATTGTTGCTGCCGTAGCAGAGAGTGTGGGCCACGAAGATGCAGAAAAAGGGGATGTATAGTGTGGAGGATATCCTTCAGATACAGCAAGTCAGCAAGAAGTATTGGTCCAAGCAGGCTGTTCGCGATATTTCTTTTACATTGGGGCCTGGGAAAATCATCGGTCTCTTGGGCAGCAACGGCAGCGGCAAAACTACAATTATGAAAATGATCGCCGGTCTGGCCCAGCCAACCTCTGGCAAAATTGCCGTTTATGGTAATCCTGTTGGTGTTGAGACCAAATCCTTAATCTCATTTATGCCAGACCAGCCGCTAACCGAGTCGTGGATGACTGTGGGGGATGCACTGCGCTTTTACAGTGATTTCTTTGCGGATTTCGATCAAGCCAAGGCAGAGCGGATGCTGGACTTTATGAAGCTGTCGCTGGCTGACAAGGTCAGATCACTGTCCAAAGGGATGAGTGAACGTCTGCAGCTGACATTGGCATTATCACGCAAGGCCAGTCTCTATCTGCTAGACGAACCGCTGGGCGGTGTGGACCCCGTAGCAAGAACCAGAATCCTGAATGCATTGGTAGAGTTCTATGAAGAAGACAGTAGTATTCTGATTTCCACGCATCTGGTGTCTGATATTGAGCGGATCTTTGATGAGGTCATTATGGTCAAGAATGGGGAGATGGTCATGCACGGGAATGTGGAAGAGCTCCGGCTGCAGCATGGTAAAAGCATGGATGAACTGTTCAGAGAGGTGTTTGCCGAATGCTAAAGCTGATGAAATATGATTTCAGGCGTAATCGTGATCAGATTCTGGGGCTGTATGCAGTTACACTGCTGCTTGAGGCTGTGATTTGGATCTTGGCGGAGGTTTATCATTGGGAGAATCTTAGCATGCTTGTGCTTCAGGCCGTTACTTATTTCTCTGCTGCTATCTTCCTTGTAGTTCTGGCTTGCCGAACCTATAGCACCAATCTGAAGTCCTATGGCCGTAAGTTGATTCCCGTAAAAACCCTATATACCGTGCTCTCCCCGCTGCTGTTGAATCTGATTCTGTTGATAGTCTTAATTGCACTAGCAGTGCTGCATGTGGCCATCTATGGCTTTGTCTATCCGGACATTCTGCCAAAAGACTTCTGGTATATTTCGTTCATCAGTGTACTGAATTTGCTAGGTGCAGCCATGGTCTTTTTGATCGCACTGACGTTCTCTATTACGGTTTCCCATAGTCTGCCTTTTCGCAGCAAAGTCTGGATCGGCATTCTCACACTGTTTGTTCTGAATCTGATTCTGGGACTGGTCGAAGGGCAACTGTTTCCAGATTCAGGGGGCTGGATGGAACTTGCTTTCCGGTATAATTTCACTTCAGGTGAGTATTTGAACGCTAACGGAATTGAAGCAGCTGGTAAAGCGTTTGACATCGGTCCGGCACTAATTGAAACGGTATTTTGCCTGATTCTACTATATGCATCCACCTGGCTCGTTAAAAAGAAGGTAGAGATCTAATTTCTAGACTCTCTGCTATAGAGTATAATAGACAGACGCCCCTCCAAGCGGAGCGGCGTTTGTTCTATGTCTATTTACATTCCCTCCGCGCTGCGGCCATGGGTCCATGACTCCAGCTCCCGGATCAGCATGTCTTCTTCAGCTTTACTCAAATCCAGTCGAACACCATATTTGTACTGTCCGAGGCCGAACATCCAGCCCCAGCGCACACGGCCTTCAAATCTGAGCTTGTTCTCATTTAGCTGAAAATGAATAATCAGTTTCGTATCTCCAGCTGAGAAGCGAAGGTTCAGGGAAGTCCGCACTTTACATCCGGAACGGCTGAGATCGAGCATTACGCCCTCGGTTAGCTTCCCGGCACCGGGGCCGGTATTGCCGGCCGGCACTTCAAGCCAGCATTCGATCGGTTGGTTCATGACATACCGGAATGGTTCTTTTCTGCTCGAGCCGTCCATAATTTACCTCCGCTAGTTTATTTGCTATTATATCGAAATGAAGAGAGTGCGACAATCTACTAAAGTGTTATTTTTCAGATTTTGTAGTAAAAATTTACATTAATATCGAATAAGGGTGGGTCAGACATGTATCAATACGATAATGAAACTTTTCACCATCATAATTTTGACCAAAGTAATTTGCAGGATGGTGAACTGAACGGCTGTATCTTCGAACAATGCTCGTTCAAGGGTGCGTCTATGGAAGAAATGACCTCTACAGGATGTCAGTTTATTGATTGTGATTTTACGGGTGCCTATCTGAATGCATCACTGCATAGGGGTTCAGCGTTCACGAATTGTAAATTCAGCGGGACTAATCTGTTCGTCGTAAAATTTGAAGATTGCAAAATGGTCGGTTCAGATTTCTCCAACGCAGCGCTTGACGGACTGACGATCACAGGTGGTGATTGGTCATACACCAATCTGAGACACGCCAATTTGAGCAAGCAGAACCTGCGCGGGATAAGATTTTTAGAGGCGGATCTGTTTGGCTGTGATTTACAGAAAAGTGATCTCCGCGGAGCGGATTTAAGCAGGGTACAACTTGGCCAGTGCAAGCTGAAGGGGGCGGATCTCCGGGACGCGAAGCTGGAAGGTATTGATCTGAAAGGCCTCGATTGGCAAGGGGTGCGAATGGATGTAGAGCAAGCTGTACTTCTGGCACGCTCGCTTGGTGCGAAGGTAGGCTGAGCTGAGAAAACAGACTGTTGAAAACTTAAGAGGAATCCGATGATAGAATAGTAGCGTTTTCACTCAAGCAGGATCGGATAAGGAGAATGAATTGTGTCATTGAATTTGCGCACCGTATTCTCAGGCGCCTTCGCTGTTATTATTATCATGCTGACAGCACTCTTAAGCTATATAATCGGCAATGAGTCCACCAAAACCGTCGAGGTGAGTATCGGGAGCACCTTAACGGAGGTGGCTGAACAGATGTCGGAGAAGCTGGATCACTTTATGTGGTCGCGTTCCGGAGAGGTTGAAGTTCTGAGTAAGTTGAATGCTTTTCAGGAACCAGTGGATAAGACAGAGGTCAGCGTGCTGCTGAACCAGTTGAAGCAAAGCATGCCTGTGTTCACCTGGGTGGGGTATCTGGATACTCATGGGGAAGTAGTGGCTTCGACGGACAATATTCTGTTAGGACAAAATATAAGTCAGCGCCCGGTGTTTCAAGAGGGCATCAAAGATAAATTCATAGGTGACGTCCACGATGCGGTGCTGCTCGCCAAGCTGCTGCCGAACCCTAGCGGAGAACCTTTGCAGTTTGTTGATGTAAGCGTTCCTATTTATGGCAAGCAAGGACAGAAGAATGGCGTTCTGGCTGCACATTTTAGTTGGGAATGGTCACGGGAGGTAGAGCGGTCGATTCTCGCACCTTTGGAGGAACGGATGAAGGGTGTTGAGGTTTTTGTAGTCAGTAAGAAGGATGACACCACTCTGGTGGGGCCTAAGAAGATGGTAGGGCACCAAATGACCGGGGAGAGTCTTCAGCACGTCCGTAAGGGGGAGAATTCCTGGCTGGTGGAAAAGGATGCCAGTGGCTCTTCTTATCTGACAGGATATGCCTACGGTGATGGGTATATGGACTATCCCGGCTTAGGGTGGTCGGTCATTATTCGCCAGCCTGCGGATATAGCCTTTGCCTCTGTTCGTCAGCTTGAGCGGTTTATCATAATCGTTGGTATGGTGACAGCGGCTTTGTTCGGAGTGCTGGGATGGTTCGTAGCGCGGTGGATTGTACGGCCGCTGAACCACATTGCGATAACGGCCGATCGGCTGGCTGCGGGCGAGGAAGCAGAAATTCCGGAAAGCCACAGGTATAAAGAGGTTAACACCTTATCATCATCTCTAAAAAATTTGGTTAACAACCTTACACGCACAGAAACGGCGCTAGGGTTCATGTCCGATATCGCTCATCATGATGTTCTTACCGGTCTACCCAACCGAATGGCGTTGAATGACTTCCTGGTCCATGCAGTCAGCCGGGCGAAACAGAAGGGTACCACGCTGAGCTTTCTCTATCTGGATCTAGACGGATTCAAGAAAGTGAATGATACGCTAGGACATGCCGCAGGTGACAGACTTCTGCAGGAAGTAGCTTGCCGTCTTCAGGAGTGCACACGGGATAATGAGATTGTTGCCAGACTTGGCGGGGACGAATTCGTTGTAGTGCTGCACACCTCGGTAAGCAAGCCAATGCAGGAGGCGGAGGTAGTAGCCAAACGTATTATTAACACGATTAACCAGCCCTTTCATTTGGAGGAGGGAGTGAATGTCGGCTGCAGTATTGGCGCAGCTGTCTGGAGTGTAGGAAGCGGGCAGGACACACGCGAGACGATGCGCCTCGCGGATGAAGCCCTTTATATATCCAAACGTACCGGCAAAAACCGGATTACGTTCGAAGCTAATTCATAATCAAACCGAAAAGGCTGGTTGAGCACTAAGTGCACTGTATTCCTGGTAAAGGATATGGTGCCGTACTGCTTAACGCAGCCTTTTTCTCGGTTTAGCCCACCATTTGATCCAGAGATGACCCTCATCGTCCCGGAAATATTTGATCCCGATCCAACGCAGAGGCGTCCAAATTTCCTTAAAATAATATGACGGCATAGTCTTTTAGACCCCCTTAATAGTCGAATACTACTATATTTTACGCCATAACTATGAAAATCTCAACGATTACTTGCTTAAAATTTCCACAATATGAATAAAAACACCTAAAACAATCTACCAAACCTTCCTCCTGACTTCATGATTGAGCGTATAGTTCTTTAGCACCTTATTTTTATTATATTTCTTCTCAATGACGGGAAAATGACAAATTATAGATTTAGAGAATTATTGTATGATTTTCAAACGGAAATAGAGAAAAGCAGGGGATATGCACAAGCATTTTGTGCGGACTGGCATTAGATAGTAGTAGAAAGGATGTGATGATATGAAAGAGGCGGATTTCATCGCAAAAATTGCACCTTTTGCGGTGGACAGCATGCGAAGCAGTAAAGTTGCAGCTTCCTTGACGATTGCGCAGGCCGCTCTTGAATCCGGCTGGGGCAGCAGCGGACTTACGGTGAAAGCCAATAATTTATTTGGTATAAAAGGCAGCGGGCCGGCTGGAAGTATCACCATGCTGACTACGGAATATGTCAATGGAAAGCCGGTTCAGGTTCAGGCTGCCTTTCGTGCCTATAACAATTGGGGCGAATCCGTCGCTGACCATTCCAGATTACTGGTCAACGGAGTGTCCTGGAATCCTAAAATTTATAGCAAGGTTATCGGGACTACTGGCATAGCAGCAGCCCATGCCATTGCCGCTGCCGGTTATGCCACCGACCCGGGTTACGCAGCCAAACTGATTTCAATGATGGACACCTATAATCTTTACCAATTTGATGAGCAAGGAAAGGGGGACGACGAGATGTCGGCTGAAGATAAGCAGAAGCTCGCAAGCCTGGAGGAGCAGGTTAAGGCGCTTAATGGATTGATAGCCGGTCTGAATATCAGCAGGGATACGCTGAAGACGGGTGTGCAGGAGCAGGGGCAGGCGATCAAAAATGTGATTGACCGAATAGCTGCTGTTGAGAACCGGGCGGTCATGAATGTGCCAGATTGGGCCGAGCCGGCGGTTAAAGCGGCAACCGCAGCTGGACTACTGGATACACCGTCCGGGGGAAGTTATGATTTTTACCGCATTTTGACGGTATTGAATCGTGCTGGTCTTTTAATAACTAAGAAAGGATGATCTGAGATGAATGCTGAGCTCAACACTGTATTGGCTTTTGCTTCGATGCTCGCAGTATTTGTAATGGCTCTCGTGCAACTGGTGAAGAACAGCTTCAACCTGCCACGCAATCTGGTGCCTGTTGTGGGTCTGGCGCTTGGCCTGGTGGTGGGAGTTGTTTCCTACCCATTTACCAATATGGATTTGATAATGCGTCTTTGGGCAGGCGGACTGGCAGGGTTATCTGCTACAGGGCTGTTTGAATTGGCTTTTAACAAACGGGAGGGTACAACTAAAGAGTGATAGAAGTAGGGGGTTATAGGTTAAGCTCGCAGATAAGGGTTGTTTTTCTAGTGAAACAAGCTTTTGATAGAGGAGATTTAACCAAGCCAACGGGTAGTAAGGTTAATACAATAGAGTATGTTAAAAAGAAAGGAGGTGCATTCTTATGGGAACTTATGTTGATGGCAGAACATCACAGAATGCCAGCTACGCCAACTCCATTGCAATTCCGATCACGTTCATTAACACTCCACAGCTTTTTGGACAAATCGGCTTGGTGACAGCTGGCGTTGGTGCTAACCCTCGCGTAATCTTGACGGGAACGATTTCTGTGCAAGTTCCTCTGGATTTGGTAGGAATTAAAGTTACTATTGTTAGAGGAACCCTCCCAACCGACCCAGTTGTATATTCTGCGACTTCTACCTTTGATCTCAGTGTGTTGGCTCCGCAGCTTATCACTTTCTCAGCTACGGATTTTCAACCGCCAGTCACACCACAGATCACGTATACAGCCTTCGTCTCCTCTTCATTGCTGGGAACAGTTCGTGTCGGTCCTGAAAGCTTTGACGGTATTCTCGTTTCGGATTAATGCTCTCCTCGCACAATTAATCAAATCTTTATATTCTTTTCAGGTAGATTTAAGCTGGAGTGAGTATAGTAATGGCATGACCCCCTTATAATATAGACTTTGACCCTGCCGGATCGCGGCAGGGTCACTTTTTTTATATGGAATGGAAAAAATCTATTTTTCTAAAAAAAGACCTACTCTTCATTATTAACAACCGATACAATAAAATCATCATAATTACATACGAAGAGTCAGGTGGTGTCATGGTTGTGAATATTAGAAAGATAGGACCGCATGAAGCTCCTCCGATGGAGCTACTGCTGTTGGCCGATCCCTCGGTGTCAGTTGTTGAAGGGTACATAGAAAGAGGAGAGTGTTACATCGCGTTAGTCGAGCGGGAAATCGTTGGCGTGTATGTACTGCTTCCAACCCGGCCGGGGACGGTAGAATTGGTCAATATTGCGGTGGTGGAACATCTTCATGGCCAGGGCGTAGGGAAGCGGCTGGTACAGCATGCCATAGCGACAGCCAAGTCGCAGGGCTACAAAACTATAGAAATCGGCACGGGAAATTCCAGCTTGCATCAGCTCGGTCTTTATCAAAAATGCGGTTTCAGAATCATTGGGGTGGATCGTGATTATTTTATCAGACATTATCCTGAAGAGATCTTCGAGAATGATCTGCAGTGTATCGACATGATCCGGCTGGAGCAAGATCTCACAACAGATTCAGTATTCCTCCCAGTAATAGAAATGAACCAAGAATGACGGTTACTAGACCTCCGAATTTGGCCATGTCTATATAGGCATCGCTGGGTTCGGAGTCATTTTTAACTTTCCAAGCTTCGTTCATCTTCCACCCAAAGGTGGGCTTGCGAATCGTAAAGATGCCCAGTGCAATAATCAGACCGCCTAGAATAATGAGAAAATATCCATTCAATTTAGGAGTCTCTCCTTTCGTTATGAATTACCTAAACTATATTCTATTTTTGCCGGGATTTCCAAATACGGATGCCGACAGTAAGCAGAACAAAAATAATGATAAAAATTACTAATTGAGACATATGTATTCACCTCCACCAATGCAATTGTAAACGATTGGCAGGTGAACATCTGTGAAAAAAAATCTAAGGGGTTGATAAAGTGTCAGATACTTCTGAACAATATTATATGAACATACATGGCGTAAAAGTATGCGGGGTCCAAATAGATTCCCAAACCCGCTGCAGGCATTACCATTCACCAATAGATATTATCGCGATTCGTTTTGCATGCTGCGATATTTATTATCCTTGTTACAAGTGTCACGAAGAAGTTGGAGGTCATTCTGCAGTGAGGTGGGGAAAGCATCAGAGGGATGAACAAGCAATTCTGTGCGGGGCGTGTGGTCACCAGTTAACCATTCATGAATACATGACGTGCGGCTCATCGTGCCCTGGCTGTAAGGCTGCTTTCAATCCAGGGTGTCAAAATCATTATCATTTATATTTTGAAATGTGAATTTGATGCTTGTTGGGCTGTGGCAGAAATTGAAGGCGGCATCGTCCGGGTAGGTTACACATGGAGGGATTTTTTTATTAAACGGAATAGTACGAGCAGGAAAATGGTTCCATCTAGATGAATATAATGTATTGTATGAAAAAATGTAGAGGATTGATGGGCATGAGTACTGTGGTAAACGTTAATGTGGCAGGAGTAGAGCAAAATGGACAGGGTCAGTCCTATTTTGACGGTGGTCTTGTGCAGTACATTGGATGGAGCATTATAGGAGCGTTAGTAACGGTACTGACGTTGGGAATTTGCTATCCATGGGCCCTCGTTATGATTTACCGTTGGAAAGTCGAACATACCGTCATTGATGGTCGCCGTCAAAAGTTTGACGGTACAGCAATACAGCTTTTCGGAAACTGGATTAAGTGGTGGGTTCTGTGCTTTATTACTGTAGGTATTTATTCTTTTTGGTTGTTCATAAAACTGGAACAGTGGAAGGTAAAGCATACTCATTTCTAATACATATGCCTAAATGAACATAAGCATCGAAGTAAGCTAACTGGCTACATGGACAAATACCCGTCAACCTTAAGTGGTGGCGGGTATTTGTTTTAAATAGCAGCATTAGAAGCCTGTTGATAGCGTAACTGTTCAAGTGAAGAGCCCTGCATGAGCTACTTGTTTCACTTGAGAAGAAATCGAATTATCAACATATTTCTCAGCAAGCGTTGAAGTTTTCTCAACACGATCTCAATGGACCTGCACTCATCTCAACACTTTATCATATGCTGATTTCAAAATAGGTTAGGGTGGTGAAAATCAAAAATGATGTCATACAATTCATCTGTTCTTATTAGTGGTATTGCAGCATTTTCCGATGGGGTAAAAGCAACGTAATCAGTTAACGTTCAAATGCCCATCTGACGGTCAGAACCAAACCACATGAGCTAACCAAGCTAATTAGAAGAAAGCACCCATGCTAATGGTAAAGAAACACCCCAAGCAAATCACACAAGCAAACGATAATCAAACTTTAACCAAACGACACAGAGAGATAACCGAATCACATAGAGAGATAACCAAAGTTAGGTCGATCTCAATACTAATCGTATTTAGAATAGCGGGGATAGTGTCCTCACACTCGGAATTTAGGTTTGAACAATTTTATAAGAAGAGGTGATTATGTATGTATTATTGCATCGTTTGTTCACAAATACATCAAGGGAAAAATAGCCAAGGAAGTGTTTTCAAGAAAGGACTTTATGTAGACCCAGGAACTGGGGCAATGATCCATTTGGGGATGTGCGAAGAAGAACACAGAGAAGCACAAGACAATATACAATTAACAATCGATAATGATTATGTGCAATTAAAAACCATTAATAGTTGGTTACCCGTTCAGCAATCTGCTATGGAAAATTCGGAATTTAGCGAATATCATTAGGTGGCAAAAACGAGGTGGCAAAAACGGGTGATATCCTCAATGGAGGACAGCATCCGTTTTTTGTGTGCATTTATTATATTTAATCTATTTCATTAATTTAATCGATTCATTTATTTCCATCAATTGCATCGTAAAGTTGGCCTAGCTCGCTGTCTTCCTAAACTAAGGGCAAATTTGTACCTTAATTCAACCTTTTTAGGTCAAATTAAGGAAATAAGGGCATTTTTGTATGCTACTTTACTGAGAATCTGATTTAAAGCATGATATCAGAAGATTTAAGGTACAAAAATGCTCTTAAGTTGAGCTGGCCAACCTCTTCACAGAATTTAAGGTACGAAAATGCCGTTATTTAAACTTTGGTGAGGTACAAGGCGATCTCCGTTTTATTCGAGTGGCACATTTTGCAGTTAGAATGCTTTGTATTGCTTTCTTTTGTCCATCGTATAAAGTTAACATTGTTATGGAGAATCGTAAATGGTGTTTTATAAATAGGCGCTCATAAAATGGCTCATGTAAATATAAAATTTGGTGTATTTGAAAATGAATATCCCCTTGATGCGTAAGGGGTTATAAACAAAAAATCGAGACCCTATTTCTAGGGTCTCTTTCATGGGAGAGGAGAAACCGGACGAAGAGCTTATGGGGAAACGTAAGCCTGCTCCGCGGTTGTCTACGACATTTTGTGATGTCGATAACTACATGATGTCCCGGCTTGCTCGATCTTATACATACGGCTTTAGAAATTGCTCGGAAAAGGTGGGATACCGCTAGATCCGACATAATGATACAAACTTTTTATTTCGGCGGGCGAATGTGGTACGATAGGCGTGAACTTGTGCCCTTTTTGGCATAATAAACAGAGATATAAGCAGGTGAGCAAAGTCGTGAGAGTGGTATCGGGAAGTGCAAAGGGGAGGCCCCTTAAAAGTGTTCCGGGAAGTGGGACAAGGCCAACAACGGACAAGGTCAAGGAAGCGCTATTTAGCATGATTGGCCCTTATTTTGACGGGGGATCGGCGCTTGATTTGTTTGCCGGTACAGGCGGATTAGGGATAGAAGCCCTGAGCAGAGGCATGGACAAGGCCGTATTTGTGGATATGGAGCCTAAAAGCATAGACACGGTGCGTGCCAACCTGAAGGCAACCAAGCTTGAGAGTCAGGCAGAAGTTTACCGGAACGATGCGGGCAGAGCGATCAGCGCTTTGGAAAAACGGGGGAGACGGTTCGATCTGGTGTTTTTGGATCCGCCCTACCGGTTGAAGCACGGGGATGAGCTGATGCTGGCTTTAGCGGAAAAAGGGCTGCTGGAAGAAGATGCGACGATCGTCCTTGAACATGAATCAGGATATGACTACCCTGAGGATATCAAGGGATTCTACAGAGTACGGCAAGCTGTGTACGGAGAAACGACAGTCTCGATTTATCAGTATGAAGCCGCTGGACCGGATGAAACCGGAAGCGGTGGGGAGGAACAGGATGAGTCAGCCAATTAGAAAAGAACGTATTGCCATATATCCGGGAACGTTTGATCCGGTCACCATGGGGCATATGGATATTATTCATCGTGCGGCCAAGCAGTTTGACCGTCTGATCGTAGCGGTGCTGAACAATTTAAGCAAAAACCCGTTGTTCACCGTGGAGGAACGTACTGACCTGCTGCGCCAGGCTACAGCGGACATCCCTAACGTGGAGATCGACAGCTTCAGGGATCTGCTAGTTAACTATGTCCGGCAAAAAGATGCACAGGTCATCGTACGTGGAATACGCACCGTAACGGATTTTGAATATGAATTGCAGAATGCTTCCATTAATCATAGTCTTAGTCCGACAGCGGAGACTATTTTTATGATGACTAACCCGAAATATTCTTATCTAAGTTCCAGTGTGGTGAAGGAAATTGCCCATTTCGGCGGTAATGTCACTGAGTTTGTCACACCCGAGGTAGAGCAAGCGATGAAGCTCAAGTTCAACCGGAACGCCGACGAAGTGTAGTAAAGAGATACACTGCACCAGAAAGCAGCATGAGCAGGGCTAGCAGGGCGATTTGTACACCCAGTAGCTGCGGAAATGCGCTCCATAATGTATAAGTCTGTACGTCTCCGGCGGGCAGAATTTGTGTTCCCGTAAAAGTCGGCAGGCTCTTCTCTTGCAGTGACATAAGCGGCTTCCAGAGCAGCAGGGTCAATACAAAAGCGTAGCTGCCGTGCAGCAGACGGACTGCTGCGAATGGCAGGAGCCGTATACCTGCTGATTTTAGCAGTGTCAGCACCTGAAGCTGTGCACAGATGCCGCTCCAGCCCAGCGCTGCCGACAGCAGGGCGAAGCCCAGGATACCGGCTGTTCCGTTCGGTGATGAAGCGGCATTAGCTCCAGCTGTCTCATTGATGCCGGTCAAAGCCTGGGTCCCCAAGTGAAGCTCCAGCAGACTGGCCGGCAAGGCTGCGGGCAGTCCGGGGAACAAGCGGACCAGGATGTTGATGATTACGGCGAACATAATAATGTAACCACCTACGACCATCAGGTTCTGTACCGCATTGCCTACAGCTTCGCCCAGCAGCTTGCCGAAGCTCCGGCCATCTTGTGCCCGGGCATGAGCAGCAGCATTCGTGACCCGGTGATACAGAGAGTCTCGCTTGCTGTGCGATACGGTCGCCGGAGCAGGTGGCTTTGAAGGCTGCCACCCCAGCCGGGCTGCAGTGAAGCCTGCCAGTAGGCCCGCCAGCCAATGCAGGACCAGCAGGCTATAGCCTGCTGCAGGATTGTGCAGCAGCGCTGCTCCGATAACGATAAGCAGCGTTACAGGACTTGCAAAATGGACGAGCGAGGCGAGCCTTCCCGCTTCTTTGCCAGTAAGGCTGCCCTGCTTGTGAAGCTGGAGGACGCCCCCGGCACCGCCGGGGAATCCGGCAGTGGCCCCCAGGGCAAGCGTCCAGCCACCGGCCCCGGGTAGCCGGAAGACCCGCGTCATCAGCGGTTCCAATAGCACGCCGATTCCGTGTACAAAGCCTGATGCGGTCAGCATCTCTGACAGCATCAGGAATGGCAGCAGCGCCGGGAAGACGAGGCTCCACCAGAGCTTAAGCCCTTGCAGCGAGGCTGCAAAGGACGACTCTGGCGAAGCCACGATGGCTGCGGCGAGCAGAATGGCCAGCATCCCGGAGAGAAACGGGATGGACCGGACTCCGAGCCTGCGTATTTTAGTGTTCATTTCTGGGATCACCTCTTCATAACTTAGGACAGGGTGGTAATGTTATCAATTTATGCAGGGGAGACAACCGTCATGCCAAAGGCTGGTGGCGGTGTCTTTTTGAAATATAAGGATTTATATGTTTTACGCTAGAGTCAGGGGAAAGAAGGGAACAACCGTGAAACAACTGAAGCGCCGGGCAGGACTTCGCTCTATAGTCTACCTTTGCACGTTTATAGTGGTCGTTTATGTATTTGTATTTATGAGTACGCCATACATCATGTACCAGCCGGGCAGCGCTTCGGAGGTCGCTCCGATGATTAAGGTGGAGAATGGTGATCCCGCCGAACAAGGAACCTTCATGATGACGACGGTTTCGGCCAGTTATGCCAATGTGGCGTTACTGGTGGCTAATATGTTCAACAGCAATGCAGAAATTGCCCGTAAGGATACGCGGCTTGGAGATAAGTCTGAAGCAGAATATGCAGCAGAACAGGTCTATTATATGAACAGCTCTCAGTCTCTGGCAGTGCAGGCAGCCTATCATGCGGCAGGCATTCCTTATAAGGATGTTACCGACTATCTCTATGTGTTCTCCGTTCCTAATCAGAGCAACAAGAGCCAGTTCCAGCCGGGAGACAAGATCTTGAATGTGGATGGTAAACCGGTAACGGATCCGGCGGCCCTCTCTACCCTGTTATCTGCGCGAAGCATTGGCGATAAGGTGAAAGTAACGTTGCAGCGTGCGGATAAGAAGCTGGAAGAAGAAGTTACGCTTGTAGAAGTGAAGGATAAAGACGCGGCAGCTGGGCGTCCGGGTCTAGGTGTGGTCATTGGTGCGGTTCAAAGAGTGGAGCCTCAGGAACCTGGGAAAAGCGTAAGCTTTGTCAACACAGATGTTGGCGGTCCCTCGGCAGGTCTGATGTTTACGATGGAAATTTACAATCGTTTGACGCCTGGTGATCTTACCAAAGGACATCGGGTAGCCGGAACCGGCACCATTGATGCAGATGGTGTGGTAGGACCGATTGGCGGGGTGAAGCACAAAATTGTAGCCGCCGACCGGGCTGGAGCGGAGTTTTTCTTCGTGCCTGTCAAAAATTACGATGAAGCTAAGACGAAAGCGGATAAGATCGGGACAGCTATGAAGCTGGTACCCGTATCTACGCTTACAGAGGCACTGGATTATATGAAAAAGCTTCCGGTCAAACCCTGACCGGAGGCTCCAGATAATCGCGGTACAGGTCCGCGCGCAAGGGGTGCTGGAAGGCACCGGCATAAGCAGCAGCGGCCTGAATATCACGGGTAAGCTGTGGATGGGGGCAAAGCGCAGGCCGCAAGACGACGGGCAGGGTAGCGCTTTGCTTCATTTTTTTGAGCAGAGGCCGGCCGCTTTCCCGAAAGCCGAGGACACGGATATAGCCGGGACCCTCTGCCAGTGCGGAAGAAGCCAGTTCCTCCTTGCTGTGCCCCAGCAGAAGATGGAGCAATAGCCGCTGGAGGCGAGTGCGGGTGTAGCGTTTACTCTTCACCGACTGGAGCAGGTGCTCTATCGTGAACTGCTCGAGCTCGGGCATGACGCGGAGCAGACGATTCTCCAGGCCTTCATTCATGTCATGGAAGGACCGCAGCTCGTCTGCGGTGCGGGTAGAGAGCAGATGGCGCAGAGGGATGCGGAAGCTCTCCCAGTCCAGTGGGCCGCGGCCAGCCGCGCGCTCGCGCTCAAGGATGGACAGGCTATATTCCGGCATATAGGGTGCCGGAGAACCGCCTTCTCCCAGCAGCCGGCGGATAGCCGTGGCGCTGGCGATCGAGGAGCCGTGCTGGAGCGGATCATGGAAGCCTGCGCCGGTCCGCGGCACAGTAAGCGGAGTGATCTTGCTCTTTAGCCGCTGGAGCGCGATGAGATAATGCAAGCCGAGGCTGTTGTTCGGCTGGCGCAGAAGCTCAGCTGCGCTGCCGCCGTCCGGTTTCTCCTCTCCCAGGAGAAACCCCTCCCAGGCGACCGCCGCCGCTGCGCTGTAGGCGGCGGGAAAGCTCTCTCCGAGCGCCATGCGGCGGCGGATTTCGCCCTGAAGCTCGCTGCTCTCGTCGGCGAGGTATGCCGCGAGGGGCAGCAGCGAGCCCAAAGTGCCGGCTTCGGAGCCGAAGCACAGGCTGTCCACGACTCCGGTCGCTTCCAGCAGGGCCACGGCTCCGTGGGCGAACCATTCTGCCGGCTGAACGGCATAGGCCACCGGCAGCTCAAGCACGAGATCGGCGCCCATATGGAGCGCCATCTCCGTGCGGGCCTGCTTGCTCACCGCCGCCGGCTCGCCGCGCTGGGTGAAGGGGCCGCTCATCACTACAACTGTGTGCTCGGCGCCGGAGATCTTTTTCGCCTCTCTATAATGATGAACATGCCCGTTATGTAAAGGATTATATTCTGCAATAATACCTACCGTTGTCACGGATACCTCACTCCTGTATTGTTATAATAGTCGGCTTTTGGCTCCTGCCAATAGTTATATCATAATTCTCCGTCTTTTCTGAAACAATATAAAGGGAAAATGGTTGACAAAGCTAACCAATGCTAGGTATAATAAATTTTGTTTGTTTGGAGTGATACTGATGAAGATTCACTTTCGCAAAATTGCGAATGCCGACGAACCCTTGCAGATCCATGAAACCATGGATGTAAGCGAGGTTGTCAGAGGGCGTAAGGATATTCTGGACATTAGCCCCCTCTCAGTTAACCTTAATGCGCTGCCCGCGGGTACCGATCAGGTGAACGTGGTGGGAACGCTGAGTGGAGATGTGGACATGTTATGTGGCCGCTGTCTCAATGAGGCTCATAGTCATTTGAAGATTCCTTTTGCCGAGACTTTCAAGTGGCTGAAGCAGCCAGATCTTCCGGAAGAAGATGAAGATGATGAACTCATCTACGTCAAGGACGAGATTGTGGATCTTGTTCCGCATCTGGAAGAAACTTTCGTACTGCACTTGCCGGATTCGGCATTGTGCAAGGCAGACTGTCTTGGTCTTTGTCAGACTTGCGGACAAAATTTGAACGAAGGCACCTGCAGTTGCGACAACACAGTGGTCGATCCTCGACTTGCTGGGTTGAAAGACTTTTTCAAATGATACATTAAATGAACCTGTCTTCCGCGCTTCGCGGGTTAAAACAAATTAGGAGGTGGAATCACATGGCAGTACCTCAACGTAGAACGTCCAAGACACGCCGTGACAAACGTCGCACTCACTTTAAATTGGCTGTGCCAGGCATGGTTAAATGTGAACAATGCGGAGAATTGAAGCTTGCTCACCACGTATGCAAAGTGTGCGGAACGTACAAAGCAAGAGAAATCATCAAGCAATAGTTTTTGGCGAGATGACGAGCGCTCTCCTTTTATTATAAGAGGAGGGCGTTTCTTTTAATCATTAACTTACATAGTTTTAGATACAAATGAGAAGCCGCTTTGGAAGTCAATGCTTTATTTTTCCGGCGGCATGCTTTATACTACATATTAGTACCTGGTTCTAAAATGAAGTTATAAGATTTTATATCCATATAGACAGCGGCCATTGTGTGGCCGGATGCTTTTGTTTTCAGCACGTGCCAGGAGGTGAGCCGCCATCGAGCGGATGTCTAAAAAGGATCGTCAGCAGCATATGCTTCAGATTATCGGAAGCAATCCTTTCATGACTGACCGGGAACTGACCCGGCAGTTGAAGGTGAGCATTCAGACGATTCGTCTGGATCGGATGGAGCTTGGGATTCCGGAGCTGCGTGAGCGTATGAAGCAGATGGCTGAGCATTCCTATGATCAGGTGCGCTCACTGCCTGCGGATGAAGTGATAGGGGATATAGTAGACTTGCAGCTCGACAGGAGCGGCATTTCAATATTTGAGATTAGTGAGGATCATGTCTTCTCCAGAAACGGCATTGCACGCGGACATTACGTATTCGCCCAGGCCAATTCGCTTGCAGTCGCCGTGATTGACGATGAGATTGCCCTGACGGCTTCAGCTGATATCCGTTTCTTGCGTATGATTCATTTGGGAGAGAAATGCATTGCCAAAGCTCAGGTGCGTTCGCTCGCTGGGCGCGGAGGCAAGGCTGAAGTGGATGTATTCACATATGTTGGTGAGGAAATGGTGTTTCAGGGCCATTTTATCGTGTATCGGTCTGCAGTTGAAGAAAACAGCGAAGGGGGAAACCGCAGTGCGGATCGCCATTGATGCCATGGGCGGGGACAATGCTCCTGAATGTAACGTAGAGGGTGCATTGTCCGCGGCCGCGGAGTGGCAGGATACACAGCTCGTGCTCGTCGGAGACGAAGCCAGACTGTTACCACTGCTGAAGAATATGCCGTCTAACGTGACGGTACGCCATGCAGGAGAGGTTATTGAGGCAGATGAAGAGCCTGTAAGAGCGGTGCGCCGTAAAAAGGACTCGTCGATGGTCGTTGCCGGACGTATGGTGCGTGAAGGAGAAGCGGACGCCATGATCTCGTCCGGTAATACAGGGGCACTCATGACCACCGGTTTGCTGATTGTTGGCCGGATGGAGGGCATCGAGCGTCCTGCATTGGCGCCGATGATTCCGACGCTGGACGATGTCGGTGTGCTTGCACTGGATCTTGGTGCCAATATGGATGCCAAGCCTCAGCATTTGGCACAGTATGCCCTGATGGGCAGCATCTACCGTAACAAGGTGCACGGTATTGCCAAGCCGCGTGTTGGTTTACTTAACGTAGGTACAGAGCCAGGGAAGGGCAATGAACTGACGAAGGAAGCCTATCCGCTATTGGAGAATGTACCGGGTATTCATTTTATCGGGAACGTTGAAGCTCGTGATGTACTGACCGGCAACTGCGACGTACTGGTCTGTGACGGCTTTGCCGGAAATATTTTGCTGAAATCGCTGGAAGGTACAGCCGGGGCGATCTTCTCGCTTTTGAAAGAGCAATTCAGCAAGTCGCTTAAGACCAAGCTCGGCGCAGCGATGCTGATGCCTGAACTGCGGAGCCTTAAAGGCAAGATGGACTACAAGGAACATGGCGGTGCGCCGCTGCTCGGTCTTGGCGGGCTGGTCGTCAAAGGTCATGGCTCATCCGACGGCAACGCGGTCAAGAATGCGGTTCGTCAGGCGCGCATTGCCCTGCAGGCTGATCTAGTACCAAGCATATCGAAGGAAATTAGCGGGAAGTGAGTGACAATATGAAGAATTTGCGGCCGGTTGGGATTATCGGGACAGGAAAGTATGTGCCTGAGAAGATCCTGACCAACAGTGATCTGGAAAAAATCGTGGACACCAATGATGAATGGATTGTGAGCCGGACAGGGATTCGGGAACGCCATATTGCAGCTCCACATGAAGCAACCTCCGATCTGGCGTATGAAGCTTCGCTGAAAGCGCTGGAATCCGCTGGAATGAAGGCGGAAGATCTGGATCTGATTATCGTAGCAACGATTACTCCTGATAGTGCATTTCCTTCCACAGCCTGCATCCTGCAGGATAAGCTTGGAGCGAAAGGCGCTGCGGCCTTCGATTTGTCCGCCGCCTGTTCAGGATTCGTATACAGTTTGGCAACTGCTGTGGGCTTTATTCAGAACGGAATGTACAATAACGCACTGATTATCGGCGCCGACACGCTTTCTCGCATTACAGATTATACTGACCGTAATACTTGCGTGCTGTTCGGTGATGGTGCGGGTGCGGTAATTATCGGTGAAGTGCCTGAAGGCCGTGGCTTCCAGTCCTTTGATCTGGGTGCCGAAGGCTCCGGCGGCGATCTGCTCAAGCAAGAAGCAGGCGGATCCCGTCTCCCAGCCTCGCAAAGTACTGTGGAAGACAAGAAGCACTTCATCTATATGAACGGGCGTGAAGTGTTCAAGTTCGCTGTCCGCATCATGGGGACGGCTACGGAACGTGTGCTTACTAAAGCTGGTCTGGCTAAAGAAGATGTGGATCTGTTCGTACCGCATCAGGCGAATATCCGTATCATTCAGTCGGCGATGCAGCGGCTGGATTTGCCGCCAGAGAAATGTGTGATTAATGTAGATAGATATGCCAATACCTCGGCAGCGTCGATTCCGCTGGCACTGGTTGAAGCGGCAGAAGAAGGGCGGATGAAGGAAGGCGACAAAGTGCTTATGGTCGGCTTCGGTGGAGGCCTCACATGGGGTGCATCCGTTCTGGTATGGTAATATAACGTTGAACTGAAGAAGATAAGGGTAGATCGCCGGTAGTTTGGCAGCTACCTTTTACGGGAAGGGGATCAACATTATGGGTAAAATTGCATTTGTCTTTCCCGGGCAAGGTGCGCAGGCAGTTGGCATGGGTAAAGATGTATATGATGCGCTCCCGGTCAGTCGTGCAGTATTCGACAAGGGAGACGAAGTACTCGGGTTTCCACTGAGTCAGCTGGTATTCGAAGGCCCGGACAGTGATTTGAAGCAGACGGTTAACACTCAACCTGCGCTGCTGACAGCAAGTGTGGCGTATCTTGAAGCACTGCGCGGTCTTGGCGTGAAGCCGGATTATGTGGCTGGTCACAGTCTTGGGGAATACAGCGCGCTTGTAGCCGCAGGTGTTCTTTCCTACGAAGATGCAGTTAGGCTTGTGCGTCTGCGTGGCCGCTTCATGGAAGAGGCTGTGCCAGGTGGACAAGGGGCTATGGCCGCGGTGCTTGGCGCAGAGCGTGATGCACTGGCAGAGCTGTGCCGCAGCATTTCCGAAGGGACTGGTCTGGTAGAACTGGCGAACGTGAATTGCCCGGGACAGATCGTCGTATCAGGTTCCCAGGCTGGCGTAGAGAGTGTTGTACAACGCGTCAAGGAAGCCGGTGGCAAGCGGGCTATTCCACTTGAAGTCAGCGGACCGTTCCATTCTTCTTTAATGAAGGAAGCAGCGGATCGTCTGGCTGCTGAATTGAAGAACATTACTTTCAATGCTCCATCCGTCCCTGTCGTTGTCAACGTCACAGCAGCACCGGTCAGTGATCCTGAAGAAATTCATGAATTGCTGGTTCGTCAGGTGTATTCGCCTGTATTGTGGCATGATAGTGTAGAGTGGATGATTAGCGAAGGTGTAGACACTTTTGTAGAGATTGGTTCCGGCAGCGTACTAACAGGTTTGATCCGTAAAATTGACAAGAGCGTTAAGCTCGTCAACATCAACAGCCTGGAGAGTGCGCAAACATCCTGGTAAGCAAATGGCGGATCAGGTGCGATAATAGCAGGAAGCATATCGAATGAAAGGGGATAAAACTATGTTCTCAGCATTACGGGGCCAGACAGCCCTCGTTACCGGCGCTTCGCGCGGCATTGGCCGCAGTATCGCGCTGGCGCTGGCGGAGCAAGGCGTGAAGGTGGCCGTAAACTTCGCCGGCAGTGAAGAAGCGGCACAGGAGACTGTGGCGCGGATTGTCGAGCTGGGCTCAGAGGGCATTGCCCTCCGGGGCAATGTCGGCAATGCTCAGCAGGCAGACCAGCTCGTGAAAGAGGTGCTGGACACTTGGGGGCGGATTGACATTCTTGTCAATAACGCTGGCATTACCCGGGATAATCTGATTATGCGTATGAAAGAGGAAGAGTTCGATCAGGTCATCGAAACGAATCTCAAAGGCGTGTTCAACTGTCTGAAGGCAGCTACACGTCCGATGATGAAACAACGTTACGGACGGATCATTAACATCTCCTCGGTCGTGGGTGTAACAGGGAATCCTGGCCAAAGCAACTACTCGGCAGCCAAAGCAGGCATTATCGGCCTGACGAAGTCTGCGGCGCGTGAACTGTCCTCACGGGGAATTACCGTGAACTGTATCGCACCGGGCTTCATTGATACCGATATGACCCGTGAGCTGTCCGATGAAGTCCGCAGCGGACTGGTGGAAGGTATTCCACTGGCTCGCCTGGGACGGCCGGAAGACATCGCTAATGCGACAGTATTCCTGGCTTCCGAAGGGGCTGCTTACATGACAGGCCAGACACTTCACGTGGATGGCGGTATGTACATGTAAGCCCCGAAATGGGTCCAAAGCCTTGCTGGACAAGGGATTTGAGGAAGCCGGAAAGCGTTTATATCCGTCTATGGCATTTTGACTTCATATCTCGTATAATACCAAAAGAGGAGGTGAACCGGATGTCCGATGTATTGGAGCGTGTAAAGCGCATTGTCATCGACCGCTTAGGTGCCGATGAAGCTGAGGTAACATTAGAAGCGTCTTTCAAAGATGATTTAGGTGCTGATTCTCTTGATGTAGTAGAATTGGTTATGGAATTGGAAGATGAATTCGATATGGAAATCTCTGATGAAGATGCAGAGAAGATTACGACCGTGGGTGAAGTTGTGAAGTACATACAATCTCATACCTAGAGTCATATGATTGAGAGTCCCGATCCTGCTAAGGCGGGACTTCTCCTCATTTTTGCATCGTAATGGGCTTTGCAGGTGCTTATAGAGCGCCGCTTATGGGGATAATTACTGAACCGCAGATGGCTTGTACTGCTGCGGAAATTGCAGTTTATATAGGTTTGATCTTACAGTTAACAGATGAGGTGATTGCGTTTGAGTCATAGAGTGGTTATTACCGGAATGGGCGTAGTGACGTCATTGGGCAAGGATCTGAATACGTTCTGGGACAGTCTGATGAATGGTAAATCCGGGGTTTCCTTAGTTGAAGCATTTGACGTTAGTGAATACCCGACGAGAATTGCAGCTTCTATCAAGGATTTCGATCCGGAAGAGCGCTTTGGTCGTAAAGAAGCCCGCAAGATGGACCGTTTTGTACAGTTTGCGGTAGCAGCTGGCGAGGAAGCACTGAAGGATAGCGGCCTGAAGATTGGCGATGACATTGACGCTGAGCGTATTGGTGTAGCTGTCGGTTCAGGGATTGGCGGACTTGGAACATGGGAAGATCAGCATAACCTTCTGCTTGAGAAGGGACCTAAACGTGTCAGCCCGTTCTTCATTCCGATGATGATCGCCAACATGGGATCTGGACAAGTATCTATCAACCTTGGCGCGAAAGGCCCGAACACAACAACAGTAACTGCTTGTGCAACGGGTAGCCATTCTATTGGGGAATCTCTGCGGCTTATCCAACGTGGGGATGCGGATGCTATGATTTGTGGCGGTGCAGAAGCGACGATTCGCCCGACAGGCATGGCCGGTTTCTGTGCAATGAGAGCGATGTCTACGCGCAACGACGAGCCGGAGAAGGCAAGCCGTCCGTTTGACACTGACCGTGACGGTTTTGTCATGGGAGAGGGCGCAGGAATCCTGATTCTTGAATCGCTGGAGCATGCACAAAAGCGCGGTGCGAAGATTTACGCGGAAGTTATTGGTTACGGCCTCAGTGGTGACGCGCATCACATGACAGAGCCAGATCCGGACGGAGCGGCACGCTGCATGAAGATGGCCATCCGTGATGCGGGGATTAAGCCAGAGGACATTGATTACATCAATGCTCATGGTACATCGACTCCTGTAGGGGACAAGTCCGAGACTGAAGCTGTCAAGAAGGCACTTGGAGATCATGCTTACAAGGTAGCGATCAGCTCCACCAAGTCGATGACAGGTCACCTGCTTGGCGCGGCCGGCGGAGTGGAAGCAATCATCTGTGGGCTTTCCCTGCAGAACGGTATGATTGCACCAACCATCAACCTCGACAATCAAGACCCGGAATGCGATCTTGATTATGTACCGAATGTTCCGCGTAAAGCAGATTTGAACATTGTAATGTCGAATTCATTTGGATTCGGTGGACATAACGCAACCGTTATTTTGAAAAAATTCAACTAGTAAGGGGACAGTGCGGTGAAAGGAGACCTGAAGCAGTTACAGCATCAACTTCAAATCCAATTTCACGATTCTGTGCTTCTGAAGCAGGCCTTTACCCATGCGTCATACGTGAATGAACACCGATTTAATCAGCATCAGGACAATGAACGTCTGGAGTTTCTAGGCGACGCTGTCCTGGAGCTGACAGTCTCCGAGTATCTGTATAATCTGCTGCCGGACAGGCCAGAAGGAGAGCTGACCAAGCTGCGGGCGGCAATTGTATGCGAGCCATCACTAGTGAAGTTCGCCGAGAAACTGGGCTTTGGACGGTATGTGCTTCTGGGAAAAGGGGAAGAACTGACGGGCGGACGTACTCGCCCTGCCCTGCTTGCAGATGTGTTCGAATCATTCGTGGGAGCGCTTTACCTGGATCAGGGGTTGGAGGCAGCACGCTCCTTCCTGGATAACCATGTATTTCCCCTTGTGGAAACGGACGGCAAGCTTCAAATGCAGATTAGCGATTTCAAGACGGAACTGCAGGAACTGATTCAGCATCACAACATGGGTACGCTGGAGTATCGGATCATTGAAGAACGGGGACCCGCGCATGAGCGCGAATTTGTCTCTGAGGTATACATGGCCAGCCGTTCACTTGGCCGGGGAAGCGGACGCTCCAAGAAAGAAGCGGAGCAGCAAGCAGCAGCAGCGGCGCTGTTGCGTCTCAAGGAAGATGGTGCCTGATAACGCACCCGCTGTCCTGTAAAGGGACAGCCGATGAGAGAGAGCAGCAATGGTCTGAATGCCGGCGTAGAGGCGGAGGTCAGACCGTTGCTGCTCTTTTTTGAAAATATAAGAATTTATATGTTCTACGCTATAAATCATCCTTATATTTCTCGCTGAAACGGATGCCGTCCCTTAGAGGACGGCAAAAGCCGTTTCTACTTGTGAGAATTGAAGTTTAGGTAATGTCTGAGTTCGGTCAGAAGTTATAAAGCCTTGTCATGCAAGGGGATTCTTGCAGGGCGAGGTTGTTTTAGGGTGCTGAACGCTATGGTATAATGGGTCAGAGGTGATTGGCGAGTCATGTTTTTGAAACGGATTGAATTAGCGGGTTTTAAATCTTTTGCCGATAAGACAGAAATGGAATTTGTACGCGGGATTACGGCTGTAGTTGGGCCTAACGGTAGCGGCAAAAGTAACATTTCTGACGGCATCCGCTGGGTGCTTGGTGAACAAAGCGCCAAGTCGCTGCGCGGCGGCAAGATGGAGGATATCATTTTTGCCGGAAGCGATGCGCGCAAAGCGGTGAATTACGGTGAAGTCTCGCTGACGCTGGACAATGAAGACCATACGCTGCCGCTTGATTTCAGCGAGGTCACAGTGACCCGGCGTGTTCACCGCAGCGGAGAAAGTGAATATTTGATCAATAAGCAGTCCTGCCGCCTGAAGGACATCACGGAATTGTTCATGGACACAGGGATCGGACGGGAAGCCTACTCTATTATTGGACAAGGCCGTATTGAGGAGATTCTCAGTACCCGTTCTGAGGACCGGCGGGGAATTTTCGAAGAAGCCTCAGGTATTGTCAAATACAAATCACGCAAGAAGGATGCTGGCCGCAAGCTGGATGAGACCGAGCAGAACTTGCTCCGTATCTACGACTTGCTTAGTGAGCTGGAGGATCAGGTGGGGCCGCTGAAGGAGCAATCCGAGAAGGCGATCCGCTATAAGGAACTGCGTGAACAGTTGAAACAGCTGGAAATCTCGGTGTATGTACATCAGATTGAAGGCATTCATACGTCCTGGCAGGAAGGTAATGCCAAGCTTGAAACGCTACGTAACGAGCAATTGGAGCTGGCGACGGTAGTCTCCGCTCATGACGCGAAGCTGGAGAGCGGGCGCTCCGCCTTACGTGCGCTAGAGGCACAGGTTGAGGAGCAGCAGGGGCAGTTACTGCGCTATAGTGAAGCCTACGAGAAAAGCGAAGGCTTGGGTGAGGTGCTCAAGGAACGTCACCGCAACTTGGAGAGCAACCGGGAACAGCTGTTACTTACGCTTGGTTCTGTAGGTGAGCGTTCAGCGGATCGCCAGCGTGAGCTGGCTGACCTGGAGCAGAAGCTGGAACAGTCCAGGTCCGCACTGGCTGAGCTGCGTGGTCAACTGAGTGATGAGGAAGCGAAGCTGGAAGGCGTTGCGGACGGTATCAGCCAAAGTAAGGAAGAGAAGCTCAAAAGCGCACTGCTGGAGCTGATGAACCTCATGGCTCAGGCTCGCAACGAAATCCGTTATGCGGATCAGCAGAAGGAGAACCTGGAGCGGCGGATGAGCCGCAGTGATGAAGAAGGCGACAAGTGGAATGTTCGCCATGAAGAGTTGACTTCTGCCCAGAAGGGGCTGAAGGCCAAGATTACTCTTCTGGGTAAGGAGCTTGGCGAGCTGCGCAATGCCTATATTTCCGAGAGCGAGCAGCTGAGCAAACGGCAGAAGCTGATCGAGGAGACTGGAGCGGGCTTGCGCAAATGGGAGCAGAAGCGGGAAGCGCAGGTTTCCCGCCATGAGACCATGAAGGAAATGCAGGATGACTTCGATGGCTTCATGCTTGGGGTTAAAGAAGTGCTCAAAGGCGCACGTAAAGGCCAGTTGAGCGGGGTACACGGTGCCGTTGCTGAGCTGATCTCGGTTCCCGAGAACCTGGAACTGGCAGTTGAGACGGCTATGGGGGCGTCTCTACAACATGTCGTGATGGAGAATGAGGCAGTCTCCCGGCAGGCGATTGCTTTTCTAAAGCAGCGCCAGCTTGGACGGGCAACATTCCTGCCACTCGACGTTATCCGTCCACGGCAGATTACGGGCAGTGACCGTAGTCTGGTGGAAGGCGCAGAAGGCTTTGTTGGGATCGGTTCGGAGCTTGTCGGCTTCGACGACAAATATGCCAACATCGTAGGCAGTCTGCTTGGTAATGTAGTCATTGCTGAGAGTCTGGAGCAAGCGAACCGGATTGCGGCGAAATGCCAGTATCGTTACAGGGTCGTGACCCTTGAAGGCGATGTTGTCAATGCCGGCGGTTCGATGACCGGTGGTAGCCAGCACAAGAAAAACAACAGCTTGCTGAGCCGCAAACGCCAGTTGGATCAGCTGAGCGGTGAGATAGAAGAGACGGAACGGCAAATTGCCAAGCTGAAGCAGGGCATTGATCGGCTTCGCGAGGAGCAGGAGAAGGCCAGCGTAAAGCTGGAGGAGCTGCGTCATAGCGGAGACGAGAAGCGGCTGGAAGAACAGCGCGTGACTGGTGATCTGAAACAGCTGGAGCAAGAGCTGCGCCATGTGCTGGAGCAGGTCGAAAGTGCCAGCGTACAGCGCAGCAGCTTTGAGAGCGAAGCCCGCAACCTGGAAGAGTCGCGTAAGCAGGCTACGGCCGAGCTGGAGCGACTGGAGAAGGAAGAGAAGGATGCTCATGAGGCCATCCGCAGCGCTGAATCCGCCCGCAAAGCGAACGAATCCGCCAAGGAAGAGCTGCAGAGCAAGCTGACAAGTATGAAAGTCGCTGAAGGGAAGCTCGATCAGGAGATTTTCTCCTTGGAGGAACAGCTCCGCCGGATGAGACAGGACGTCGGCTCACAGGATAAAGAACTGCGTCAGAATCGGAATTTGCTGAATACGATTGAACAAGATCTTGCCGACAATGAGCTCAAAGCCGTCAAGCAGAAGGAAGATATGAACAGCTACCGGATCAAGAAGGAAGAAACGGCCAGTAAACTGGATTTTTCACGTGCTGAGCGGTCTGCGTTAACCCGCAAGCTGGAGCTGGAAGAAGGCGAGACCAAAGACCAGCGGCAGGCGCTGAAGGTTGTGGATGACAAGCTGCGTTCTACGGAAGTCGCTGTCGGTAGACTCGATGTAGAACTAGATAACATTCTGCGCAAGCTGAGTGACGACTACGAGCTGAGCTATGAACTGGCGAAGCAGCGTTATCCGGTTCCAGAAGATGTTCCTGCCACGCAGTTGGAAGTACAACGTCTGAAGCGCAGCATTTCTACACTCGGTGAAGTTAATCTGGGCGCTATTGAGGAATATCAGCGCGTCCATGAACGCTTCACGTTCCTGAGTGGCCAGAAGGATGACCTGGTCGAAGCCAAGACAACCTTGTATCACGTGATCCGTGAGATGGAGGATGAAATGTCGAAGCGCTTCAAGCAGACCTTTGATGCCATCCGTAAGGAGTTCGGGACGGTGTTCACGAAGCTGTTTGGCGGGGGCCGAGCCGATCTGCAGCTGCTGGACCCGGATCATATGCTGGATACGGGAATCGACATTGTCGCACAGCCGCCAGGGAAGAAGCTGCAGAACTTGCAGCTGCTCTCTGGTGGAGAGCGTGCACTTACAGCGATGGCACTGCTCTTCGCTATCCTGCAGGTCAAGCCGGTACCATTCTGTGTACTGGATGAGGTCGAAGCCGCACTGGATGAAGCCAATGTAGTGCGTTTCGCCCAGTATTTGCGTGAGTTCTCTGAACAGACGCAGTTCATTGTCGTGACCCACCGGAAAGGGACGATGGAGGAAGCGGATGTGCTATACGGAGTCACGATGGAAGAAGGCGGTGTATCCAAGCTTGTCTCTGTGAAGCTGGAGGATGAGGAAGCTGAAATTGCTTAATGCAGGATAGTTGCGGTTGAGCGCAACTAGATGTAGCCTGACACAACAGAGAAAATGATGAACAAGCTTTGCAATATGAGTGGAGTGGGGGAAGACAATGAGCTTTTTCAGAAAACTAAAAGAAAGCATCTCCGGCAAAACGGAGAGTGTAACCAAGCAATTCCGCGACGGTCTGGAGAAGACCCGCAAAGGCTTCGTCGAGAAGGTAGCTGATCTGATTACCCGTCGTAAAAAAATTGATGAGGAGTTCTACGAAGAACTCGAAGAAATCCTGATCGGTGCCGATGTCGGCGTTAATACGGTTATGACGCTGGTAGAAGAGCTGCGTGCTGAGGTCAAGAAGCAACGGATCGAAGACGCTGCAGAGCTGCGGCCGATTCTGTCAGGCAAGCTGATGGATCTGCTGCGCGGCGACGATGACAACAGCCTGAAAGAGAACCCTGACGGTATCACCGTCATTCTCTTCGTTGGCGTTAACGGTGTTGGTAAAACTACGACGATCGGGAAGCTGGCTCACCGTTATAAGCAGGAGGGTAAGAAGGTTCTGCTCGCAGCAGGCGACACCTTCCGTGCAGGAGCGATTGAGCAGTTGGAAGTTTGGGGCCAACGTGCGGGTGTAGACGTTATTAAGCAGAACCCGGGCTCTGACCCAGCGGCAGTAATGTACGATGCCGTGCAGGCAGCCAAGCAGCGTAATGTGGATATTCTGATCTGCGATACCGCTGGCCGACTGCAGAACAAGAGCAACCTGATGGAAGAGCTGAACAAAATCTTCCGCGTCATTCAGCGTGAGATCCCAAGTGCGCCGCATGAAGTGCTAATGGTGCTGGATGCGACCACTGGACAAAACGCTTTGACCCAGGCCAAGCTCTTTGGTGAGAAGAGTGGTGTAACGGGTCTGGTCCTGACCAAGCTGGACGGAACAGCTAAAGGTGGTATCGTTGTAGCGATCCGCCAGGAGATGAACCTTCCGGTGAAGCTCGTTGGATTGGGTGAGAAAATGGAAGATCTTCAGCCATTCGACTCCCAACAGTTCGTTCATGCCCTGTTTGCAGGTATGATCGACGAGGAAGAGAAGGCGGAAGAGTAAGTCTGCATGACAGACGAATCATAACCACAAAGAGATTTGCATTACAATATTGAAATTAGAAAAGTGCGGAGAAGAGGAATGAGTCCTCAGGCTCCGCACTTTTTTCAATTTTACGTATCGTAGTTAATAACACGTTGTACAGCTGTTTTATTCGATGTGGACATTTTCTTTATTTTGCGAAAAACCAGCAAGCTGGCGGTTCATCTCTTCAATCGTTTGCTCGACACTCAGTACACCTTTCAGCATTTTTTCAAGGGATAACCCGATTACAAGTTCGAGCTTCTTAGAGTTGATTCCCGTGCCATTCAGTGTTTTGGTTTCTCTGATCCCCTGAGCGCTCCATTTGCTCGCATCCTGAAGCCAAGGGTACAGCGTGCGGATGGTATAATTGTCGTTGATCTCAGTCTTGCCAGTCGTTCCCCCAAGTAAGCTGATCTGCTCCGCAATTTCAGTTTGATTCACCCATTTCATGAACTGAATGGCCGCCTCAATCTTGTTGCTGCTTTTCGAAATCCCGATCACTCCACCACCAAGGAGCGGAGCATTCCCCGGAACAGGCGCCGAGCCGATAAACGAGCCGACCTCACTGTGCGCGATTCGTGAGACATGGTTCATAAAGCCGATGACCATCGCCGTTTCTCCTCTGGCAAAGCTATTGACAGACTCTCCCCACCAGGATTCATTTAATTTTTGAGCTACATTCAACGTTTCTATAAAGTTGTGCAGCGCTTGTGTAGCTTTAGGCAGGTCCAGCGTCATCCCATTAGTGGTTATTAATCGTCCGCCTTCTGCGTAATAACGGGTTAAGAACTCAAGCGCGATAATTTCCGGTCTGCCTAGTGTCACGCTTGTACCATATGTTGTCGGAGACTGACTGAAGCAGGACTGAGTGAAGAAGGTCACCAGTTTGGTGTAAGCTTCGTAGTCTGCGGGCTCCGTCAACTGCTCTTTATATTTCTCAAAGTACATCCGCTTGATCATCTGGTCTTCAAATAAATCTTTTCGGTAAAAGAGCATCTGAACGCTGGGGTCAAAAGGAAACGTATGTGCAACCCCTTCGACATTCATATAATTGTCCTTGATATGAAGCGGGAGATTATGAATAATCTCATCGAATTCCCTGTCCAGACCCTGGAGCGGATGAAAGGACGTCTTACCGAACCAGGACAACCACGCCATATCCATCCGGACGATGTCATAACTTGGATTGCCTGAAGCCTCTGACAGAACTTGATAAATTTCCTCATAGGTATGGATGGCAAGTGATACATGGATGCCTGTTTTCTTGGTGAAATGAGGGAGCAGCTTCTTCAGTGCATCTGTCGTCGGACTGGGAATCGTTAGCATCGTCAGGTTTGTCTCGCTTGGATTGTTAACTGTCGGCGCATGTACTGGCTCTAGACCGCTGTTCGCAAAAATCATATTCTTCGCAATTTTCTCCTGTCCATTCACTTGTTTCATTAGAGACTCGGCGATATGATGCCCGAACAGCTGATAATTTTGCTGATATTTGATGAACTGGTCGTCAAAAGCTGCTTCGGTTGGCGCAAGGCATAGGATCGGCGGCTGCTGATCATCGGAACCGTAATAATGAGCGTTTTTGAGAAGCTGGGCCCGGCTCAGGCTCGATGTCACAATAATGTCTGGCGTCCCATTTTCCCAAAATTCAAAGGCTCTGCTGTAAGACTGCCCAAGGGGAGAGGTGATCATTTTGACCGAGGCTTGTTTCATTTCCCCCGCAATAGTCTCGGCGAACTGCTGCTCGCTCGAATACTTCTGCTCATCCACGAAAATCCCTATCGATTGAAACTGGTTTTCTGATAGATAGCTTGAAACCTCTTTCCCGGCCTGCACGAAGTCAAAAGCAGCAAAAGCTTTGCTGTTCTTTATTTTTCGATTCACAAATAGGATGTTCTCTTTCGGAATATTGAGTTCATTGTAATAGATAGAGGCATCGTCCAGGCAAGAGATGGTGATAATTCCGGTAACGCGTTCTTCGGCAATTTCCTTCAGTATGTTTTGTTCGTTCAGCTGCAGATCATAGGTTATGTAGAGATGGGTGCGGTAGCCCCATTCGGTGAGTGTCTTATCGAGACCCTTGTACAGCTGGGCATACTCCTCCGATTCAATGCTCGGAATGATGATAGAGATCGATTTAGTTACGCCAGAACGCAGGGACTGCGCCTTGTAGTTTATTTTATATCCAAGCTGCCGGGCAGCCTCTTCCACTAGCCGGATCTTCTTGGCACTGACGTTGCCTCTTCCGTTCAATACATTGGACACCGTTCCATGCGAGACGCCGGCTGCTTTTGCAATATCCTTGATTGTAGCCATGTTACAATCCTCCTACTTTTTTGGCTCAAATAAAATCAGTGCTTGAACTACTACGTGCTAGCAGCCGCTACGGGTGCGAAGGGTTCTTCCGATCGCTGTTAAAGCCCGATTTCTGGAATGGAGCATAAATGGGTTGAAATCGGTCTTTAAAGGCGAACGCTACGCTTCTCCAGAATCCCTTCGCCCCTCCGCTGCGTTTCGACGTTCAGTCAGCACTGATTTTCTGCTGAGACCATATTCCTTCATCATACTCATTATAATTTTTACGTTCAATAAGAGAATTGTAAAAAGATGAAGGGATGTCTCTAGTATGACCAAATCATTCCAAATTGACACGTTCCAATTATTTTGATAAGATGAATTTGATCCAGTACACTCAGGAGCAGGAGGCACATTTAGATGTTTGGAAAAGCAATATTCAGCAAGATCAATGGCTTGCTCAATCAACGATTTAATGAACGAGGAGTATTGATTGCCGTACATAGAGGTAGCTTCGGCGGCAATATTATTGAAAATACGCTCCCCGCGTTTAAAGTCGCACTGCAGCAGGGCGGCGATATGATCGAAATTGATTTGGCCAAATCGACAGATGGCGCGATCTACTTGTTTCATGATGGAGGAGAGCCGCGTCTGCTGAACGAGACTGATAATATTACCACAATGGATTCTACCCGCATTGACGGGTTGTCTTACTACAATAGTCTGTTTTGCCGGACGAACACTAAGCTGGATCGTCTGGAACAGGTGCTGCCCCATTTAAAAGGCGACACGTTGATTAACATCGACCGCGCCTGGGATTTCTGGCCTGAGCTCGTAGAGATTCTGGACCAACATGACATGATGAATCAACTGATTTTAAAAGGACCTGTGAACAAGGAAACACTGGAATTTTTCGATACTTACGAGAAAAAGTATATGTTTATGCCGATTGTTTACTCTGTTCAAGAGATTGAGACCGTGTTGTCTTACACCAATATTAACCTGGTGGGTATGGAACTGATCGTTAAGACAGACAGCGACCCGCTGTTCCAGAACGACGTTATAGAAAGACTGCATGAGAAAAATCTCTTTGTATGGGCCAACGCCATTACACTGGACGATTACACATTCCTATACGGCGGCTTGGATGATGATACGTCGATTATTCAAAGCCCTGATCTGGGCTGGGGAAAAATAATTGAGAAAAAGGTCGACATTATTCAAACCGACTGGCCTTCGCTATTATCTCCTTACCGGAATGAACGTTTGAAAGAGGCAGAGCTTCATCGCTAATACAATAACTACAAGGAACCCGCCCTGGATAGACCAGTGGCGGGTTAAGTTTTGTGTGATTAAGCCCCTAATGATCGTTGTGATCGATCATAGGTGCGTTTATTTTTTTGTAAATTATAATTAATATAAAATGATAATAAATATCAAACAATAATAAGTATTGATTTATGGAAATCGATCATGTATTCTTACTGAAGAAACAAAATTAAATAGATGATAATTCTTGCAGGAAGTCTTTCATTGTAAAGTGAGGAGAGGATTACATCCATCGGTTTTTTTGTTTTAAAATTGTTAACTAGTTAACAATTATGTTTTGTTTCGTCACAATAATATTCTGCCGAGGTGAAGACAAAATGAAAGAAAGCTTTTTTTCTGAAACGGTTTTAAAAAAACTTCATGATTTTGCGAAGACAATCAAAGGAACGGTCTTGTTCAAAGATCACCCGGAGTACGATAATTATCGGAACATTTGGAACTTGGTTATTGATGCCCATCCATCTTGCGTCATTCGCGTGAAGGATGCACAAGATGTTGCTGCTGTGCTCGCCTTTTCAAAAGAAAACCGCATCCCTTTAGTCGTACGAGGCGTTGGTCACAGCTTGGCAGGATATAGTGCTGGCCATGATTGTCTGGTCATTGATTTGTCAGCATTAAATAGGATCGACCTTGATGAGGAATCGCGAATTGCACGTATAGAGCCGGGAGCGACTTGGGGGGAAGTAGCCGAAGCTCTGCAGCCCTACGGTTTAGCAATCACATCGGGTGATAATGCCGGTGTAGGGGTAGGCGGTCTTACTCAAGGAAGCGGAATGGGCTTCATGGTCCGAAAGTATGGATTAACGATTGATCTATTGCGATCAGTCGAACTTGTTACTGCAGAAGGCAGTATCCTTCATGCCAGCCAAACTGAAAATGCGGATTTATTTTGGGCTATTAGAGGGGGAGCCGGAAATTTTGGAATTGTAACTGCGTTGGAGCTTGAAGTACATGGTGGTGGGGAACTGTTGGGCGGATTTTTATTCTATGAAGGGGCCAATGCTTCAGAGCTTCTTGAAATCGGCCAATTGGCGGCGAAAGCCCCCGAAGAGCTTACTACCATTATATCGATTATGACAGCACCGAATTTTCCATTTATTCCTTCAGCGCATCATGGAAAACCTATATTGAGAGTTTTCTTCTGTTACACGGGCGATTTGAAGGAAGGGGAAAAAGTCCTGGCACCCTTTAGGGAAATCGGAACCGTAATTGCTGATTCAGTCGGACCCAAACCCTATGTTGATTTAATACAAAACCTGGGTAAGCAACGATTCGGGTATATCAGTCGCAATTTGTATCTGCAATCCCTTAACCTTCAAACGGCTGAAGCGCTGGTGAAAGATATTCATGAGATTCAATTCCCCTCATTCATGGGGATCCAATTGCGCGTTCTTGGAGGAGCAATGAGCCGAATACCTGTAGATACAACAGCATTCCCTCATCGGGATAAACCATTTTTTGTCTGGATTCAGAACCTTTATATGACAAAGGAACAAGAAGAAGAAAATCGTGTACTCAATCATCGGGTATGGAAAACGTTACTTCCTTTTGCAGCCGGGGCGGATGTGAACTTCCTGGGCATTACCGAGAAGGATCGCTTGCATGATGTTTATCCAGCCGAAACGCTGGAACGGTTGATCCAATTAAAAAAACAATATGATCCTGAGAATATGTTCAAAAGCAATTTAAACATCTGCGCAGATTAGAAAGCAGGTTAGCCGTGAAATCCGGAGAGCAAGGTGACCGCTGCCGCTTCTCCACAATCAGTCCGCTCACAACTATTAAAGCAAGCTACAAATGACCAAAAATGAAAAGCAGCGATTCTCTAATAACGGGAGAATCGCTGCTTTTTTTTGAATTCTAAGCTTGTGAGAAGATAGAGATCCTGCCTTCACCAGTAGAATATTTACTTTTGGGCAATTACAGGTACAAACGGTCACCTAAATGGAAGAATATCAGAATAAATCAACTTTTGAATTTATTTTAGCAAGAGGCACTAAGCCTGGCGATGGAAGTGAACAAGTGATTTAATCCATCTATGGGTGGACTTAACCCATGGTGAATTCGGATAAACTAAATGTACACCGAAGAACACATGGAGAAAGTGAGGAAACAAGCATGATGAATATTTTGATTACAGTCGTAATTATTCTATTGATATCTCTAAAGGAAAAGGAGATCAAGACCACCCGTTTATGGCTTTTACCTGCCATCCTAGCGTATGTAGTGTTCACCAGCATAGCCCAAACAACGCTGACCGTAAATAGTATGCTGCTATATATTCTATGTCTTGTGATAGGTTGTGGTATTGGCGCATGCCGAGCCTATTTGGAACAGATTATAATTCATCCGGAGTCAGGAAAAATAATGTCGAAAGGATCGTTGGCAAGCAGCATTCTCTTGATTGTGGTTTTGTTGCTACGCCAACTCGTCAGTTCATTAGATGTGCATAATACTTTCCATGTCCTGAGCAGTGCGCTACTGATTCTTCCCTTGGGCAGCATTGCTGCCCGAAGGTACTTCCTGTATAGCAAAGTCCGGCGTTTACAGGAGCGAGGCGTTTAATCTAAAGTTTATTTGTAATTTTATGTTCTATAGGATCTTATTATTTGTTCAGTATGCTGGTCATACTTAGGTTAATGAAAAAATTTAAGGTGGAGGCTTTTATTGTGACTACTAACCATTCCTTGGAGACATGGCTAAAAAGTCAGTGGTCACTCAATTTCTAAATGAACAAGGACTGGATCCAAATTAAAAGTAAGACTAAGCAGCAAACTTTCCAACTTAACCAAAATACGAAGCCCCTATGATTACAACAATCATAGGGGCTTCGTATTTTTTACCATCACCCAAACCTCAAGCTTTTGACTTCCTCCCATAGACCAAATAGAGTGCAACAGACGAGATCACCATCAACATGACCGAATACACGAGTCCAAGCGCCCGGGTATCGGAAGAGGTTTGCCCGCTTGTCGCATTTTGAATAGCGATGCCCAGCGGTTTGAACAGCGGGTGGTACAGGAAGACTGTCAGATCATAGTCTGCTAATTGACTGTTGAAGTTGAGCGCAAGCACCGCCAGTGTTGAAGGAAGAACGATGGGGAGGAGCACCCTTCTAAACGTATAGAAAGCACTAGCCCCGAGACTCCGGCCGGCATCCTCCAGGGAGGCATCGATGCTGAAGAAAGCGGCTTTGAGCATTCGCAGCGTAAATGGGATCAGCACAATGACATAAGCGATCATCAAGATCCACATCGAGCCGGTTAGCACCTGGTTGGCCAGAATCCATTTTGGCGAGTCATAAGTAAGGATCAATCCCAGCGCAATTAGCGTAGAAGGCAACAGCCAAGGGATTAGCATTGCGTACTCCAGTGCTGTAGTAAAGAGATTGCTGTACTTATGCAGAATGCGAGATACAAGAAGTGACAAGGCGACGACAATCACAGCTGCCCCGGCAGCGTACACAATACTGATGAGATACGGCTGATACGCATCCGCGTTGGTAAAGAGCAGTTTATAGTTGCTGAGCGTAAAATGCTCCCAGGACAAGATGGAAGTAGAGATGCTATAAGCATCCGTAAAGGAAAAGATGACTGTCAATAGAACTGGTACGGTATAGATTATAAATAGAAGGTAGGCAACGATGTGAACCAGTGTGTTCAACCATTTGTTGGTGATTTTTTGTTTTACTATCTCCGATTTCACCTTGGAGACCGAGATAAAGTTCCCTTTTTTCTCCGCCTTACGAAGAAAGGTCAACAGAATCAGTGTAGCAACTCCCAAGATGATCGCCAGTACGGAAGCCATGTCCCGGGAGGTTGGGCTTTTTGAAAAGGCCAGAATTAACGGGGTAATCGTCTGAAATTCAGTTCCCCCTACAATCAGCGGCGCGGAAGTTGCGCCAAGGCCAGTCAGAAACAGCAAGATCGTAATCGCGAATAAAGAGGGCTGCAACACTGGCAGTACAACTCTGCGTAAAATGTAAAAGGGGGAAGCGCCCATATTGCGTGCGGCCTCCACAGTCTGGTAATCGATTTTGCGAATGGCATTTGACAAGAACAACACATGATTGGACGTACAGGCAAACGTCATGACGAACAGCACTGCCCAGTAACCGTGGAACCAGTCCGCCGGAAAAGAAGGGAAGAGCAGGAGCAGAAATTTCGTAATAAAGCCCTGCTCGCCGTACAGAAATTTGTAGCCTGACACCAGCACAATGCCGCTGTATACAAGTGTAGTATAATAGCCGATCCGCAGCAGCTTGGACCCTTTAATATCGAAATAGTCGGTTACAAATACTAGAAAGATACCGACGATATTCACGGTAATGACCATCGAAACGGCCAGAATAAAGCTATTTAGCAGGCCCTTCAGCGCTCTTTTGGAGTGCAGCAGTTTTTGAAAAGGTTCAATCGAGAAGCTTCCGTTCGCCCAAAACACGCTCTTCAGCAGATTAAGATTGGGATAAACCAGAAAAGCAATAATAAACCAGGTTAAGAACAAACCCGCAATAAGCAGGGAGAGTCTTCCCGGCGTTACGTATCTTTTAATGCGCTCTATTGTCATGGGGAAAGCCTCCTAATATTGCAAAATATCGTCCGGGCGAATATAGATATCTATTTCATTTCCGATGATGCAGCGGCTTCGTCCGTCCTCAATCTCCACCTTTTTCAGGAGGGCCCCACCTATTTCAAACGTATATTTCGTGTATAAACCGTAATATTCAGCGTCGATCACGCGTGCCGTCAGTGTAGTAAACGCCTCGGCGTTCCCCTCTGGCAGAGAGGTGTAGATTTTCTCAGTTCTTAGATAGGCGGCTTTAGCCGGGTCGAATGACTTGCCTGATGTTGCGTTAACCTTTTCGATGATAGAATGTTCCAATGTATTGATGTCTCCGATAAAATTGCATACAAACTCGGTCGCAGACTGACTGTAAATTTCGTGCGGTGTGCCGACCTGCTCCACGGCTCCGTGATTGAACACGGCGATGCGGTCCGATAAGGTCAGGGCTTCCTCCTGGTCATGGGTTACATAGATCGTGGTAATGCCGAACTTCTTTTGCAGACTTTTCAACTCGTTACGCAGTTGGACCCGCAAGCTGGCATCGAGATTGGAGAGGGGTTCGTCCAATACTAGAATGCTGGGCTTCAGCACAAGCGCTCTGGCGATAGCTACACGTTGCTGCTGGCCCCCTGACAGCTCGGACACTTTTTTGCGTAATTGCGCTTGACTCAGGTCCACTTTCTGGGCGATTTCTGCCACTTCGGCTTCAATCTGTTCTTTGGGCATTTTCTTGACCTTCAGGCCGAAGGCGATGTTCTCATATACATTAAGAGTCGGGAACAGGGCGTAACTTTGAAAAACCATACTGATGTCCCGTTTCTCTACAGGTAATTGCGTGATGTCCTTGCCATTCACATGAATGGAGCCATGCGTCGGGCTGACAAATCCAACAAGGCTTCGCAATGTAGTCGTTTTGCCACAGCCGGAAGGGCCAAGCATGGTGAAGAATTCGCCTTCAGCAATCTTCAAATTCAAGTTCTTCACTGCGATAAAATCGTTATATTTAATTTCTATGTCTCTAAATTCGATCATGATTCCCCGGCTCCTCACTACTTGTTGTGTAAAAATAAAGCCACCCGGCAGCGGGGGCTGGCGCGCCATAAATGAGGCGACCTGTGCTCCTGCTGCCGGGATGGTCATGATGCTGAATTACGGCAAAAGCTCAAGCTGGATTTTCTCAACCCAGTTGTTGATGTTCTTGTTCACAAACTCCCAATCGATCGGCTGTTGTTTGAGGGAAGCATCCAGATCTTTAAGATCCTGCGCGGCGTTCTCGAGCGCTTTGCTGTTAGCTGGCATAGTGGAGAACTGCTTTGACCATTCTGTCTGTACCTCGCTGCTACCGAACCAATCGACAAAGGCTTTGGCGGTATCCAGGTTCTTCGTACCTTTGACAATTGCTACTTGCTCAACAATAAAGGGGACACCAATGGCTGGTTTTACGATTCCGGCTTTGACGTTGTACTGCTTCTCTCTCGAAGCGATACCGCTAGAGAACATCGGGCCAAAAGGAGACTTCCCACTAGCCAGGTTGGCATAGAAATCTTCGCCTTCGGCTTTATAGAAACCGTATTTCAAGTAGTTTTTCATGGCATCCCAACCCTGCTGAGAGATTCCGTACTCACCATTCGGGTCCTGATAGCGAACGAGAATGCCAGCCAGAACCGCACGAACGGTAGCGCCGCCGAGATCGTTCGTTCCCGGTGCATCGTATTTATAATGGAATTGCGGGTTGGTCCACAGATCTGACCAGTCTTTGGGAGCGGTGCTTTCGTTGTACAGCTTAGAGTTGTAAATCAGCAGGATCGCTTGCTTAACAATCCCGTGGTAATAATCGTCTTTATCACTTAAGCCCTCAGGAACTTCGCTTGCCCACACGGGCTTGTACTGCACCAGCATGTCCTGCGACTTGAATTCCACATAGTTCACCGTACTTAAACCATAAATAATGTCGGCTACCGGCTTGTTTTTTTCAGCAATCAGACGGTTGGCAATGTCGCCGCCGCCACCTTCTACGATTTGCAGGTCGAAGCCTTTTTCTTTGGCTTTTTCTTTCAGCCAATCACCTCTGCCGTCAGAAGCGGAGTTAGTGTAGACAACGAGTGGAGCCTTAGCAGAACTAGCAGCCTCAGTCGGGCTTGCGGCATTGGTTGCATTTGTGGTGGAAGATTGATTTCCACATGCAGCGAGCGTGCTGGTGAGTACAAGACCGAGTAGAGGCAGGACCATCCGTTTGAATTTGGTGTTCATAAAAGTCTCCCTTTTTATTATTTTTGGAACGTGTCAATTTCAAATTGATTATAGCAACATCCGAAAATCACCGTCAATCGAATTGATGTTATTTAACATAGCCTTAATAAAGTTAACAAAACTTCTGAAAAGAGCTGAACACGATATATAAGCCGAACAAAAGAAATTAACAAAAATCGAAGATGAGCGAACGGGGAAGTTTGGAACTATAGGGGCATAGCGTTCGCCTGAAAGCTTTCCATAGTACAGCTAGCGCCGGAACGTGACTGTTGACTGATTTCAACCACTAGAAAGGGTGAATCCCCCTTCACCAATCGTCTTAAGATTGCTGAAGAGGGGACGCTGCCTCAACTAACGGCATTTTTGCACCTTATTTTTCTTCAATACAATAAAATGAGGGAAATAAGGGCATTATTGTATCTTATTTTCCGCGAAATTATGCTGAACGGGGTGTTCTGGAAGATTTAAGGTACATTATGAATTAGACTAAAAAGTGGACACGGTAAATCCAACCCATGGATAATAGAATAAACTCCAGAAGAGGTGGTAGCCGTGGCAGAACGGAAGCGATACAACAAACAGTTTAAAGAAGAAAC